>CAWGJL010000026.1:0-207583 GCA_963822765.1 uncultured Actinomycetes bacterium
CGGGTCCTGCACCAGGCCGCGCTGCTCGCCGCCCCGCCCGGCGCGGTCCTGGCCCTCGGCGACGGCGACCCGGAGACCCCGCAGACCGCGCCGCTGCTGGCCGGGCGGCACCAGGTGGACGGCGCCCCGGCCGCCTACGTGTGCCGCGACTTCACCTGCCGGGTGCGACGCCCACTACCCCCGAGGAGCTCCGGGCCTTGCTCGCCGCCCCTTATTAGACTAAACCCGATGCACCTCACCACCGACGTCGCGCGGCGCCTCCGGCACCGGGTCCCCGTCCTCATCGCCGTGCTGGTCGTGATCGGTGGAGCGGTGGGGGCCGTGCTGGCCACGACGGCGGGCACCCGGCCCACGGCCGGCCACCCGGCCCGGACCGCCGGCCATCCGGCCCGGACCGCCGGCCACCCGGCCCCGACCGCGGCCCGCGCACGCCGGTCCCCGGCACCCGGCCCGCCCCGGCGGCGAGCGCCGGCGCGGTGGTCCCGTTGCTCGGCGCGAGCGCGGACGCCAACCGGGCCGTCCCGGCCGTGTCCGCGACACGAGCCGCCGGTACCGGCGCCACGACCGCGCCGTCGCAGGTCGCGCCGCTGCGCGGGCTGCGCCAGGCCGACCTGCTGGTCGTCGCGCCGTTCTCGCTGTCCCGCCACGTCCTGGCCACGGTCTCCGCGCTGTCCGGGGTGACCAGCGCCGATCCGATCGAGGCGGCCCGGATCACGATCAACGGGGCGCAGGAGGCGGTGCTCGGGGTCGACCCGTCGGCGTTCCGCGGCTACGCGGCCGGGCCGGTGGCCGCGTCCGACCCGCTGTGGCAGGGCGTGGCCGGCGGCGGCGTGGCCGTGTCCTACACCATGGGCACCCTGGACCGGCTGGCGCTGGGCCGGACGGTCACCGTCACCGGCCGCCAGGCCGAACATCTCCGGGTCGTCGCGTTCGGCACGGTCGGCATCGGCGGGGTGACGCCGTGGTCTCGGACGCGGTGGCCCGTTCGCTGGGCATCCCGGCCGCCAACGCCATCGTGATCAGCGCCCCGCCGGCCAGCGTGATCGCGCTGACCGGCCGGATCAAGGCCGTCCTGCCCCGCGGGGCGGCGGTCGAGCCGCTGGTCACCCAGGTCGCGCAGGCGCAGGCCGGGGTGCCCTCGTCGGAAGCGGCCGCCAGCGGCGGCCTGAGCACGGCGCAGCTGACCACGGCGCTGCGGGCCGCGGAGAGCAGGCAGGGCCTGCCCTACGTGTGGGGCGCCGACGGGCCCGCCTCGTTCGACTGCTCCGGCCTGGTCGAGTGGTCCTTCGCGCAGGCGGCGTGCCCATGCCCCGGGTGGCCGCGGACCAGGCCCGGACCGGGCCCGCGGTCCCGGTCAGCCAGCTCCAGCCCGGCGACCTGCTCTTCTACCACACCGACCCGACCGCCCCCGGGTACATCTCGCACGTGGCCATCTACGTCGGCAACGGGTGGATGATCCAGGCCCCGCAGCCGGGCCTGCGGGTCCAGGTGGTGCCGGCCAACTTCGGCTCGCAGTTCGCGGGCGCCATCAGGGTCTCGCCGCGGGATCGCCAGCGCGCTGTCCGGCGGCCTGGCCTGAGCGCTGGTTGACGCCGGTTACGCCGGGCGTAATCATGATTACATGAGTACGAGCCAGGACCCGCGGTGACCAACGCGGCCGACACCGGCGCCGCGGGCCAGGTCCGGTCCTGGTGCGCCCGGCCAGCTCCCGGCCGACTGGTTCTCCGCGCCACCCGACATCCAGGTCGACCGCGAAGAGATCACCATCGTAGGGACGCTGCCCGACCCGGCCGCGGCCGGGGACTCCGCCGCCGAGCGGGCCGCCGCGGCGCAGGGCCGGATCCGCCGGTTCCGCGAGGAAACCCGGGGCCGGCGGATCGAGATCGCGCGCGAGGCCGAGCACCGCTTCCGGCGCAAGGTGTCGTGGGGCGTGACCTGCGGCCCGGTGACTGAGATGTTCACCACACTGTCGGTCCCGGTCATGACCCGGCTGCGCCAGTCCGAACGCCGCGTGCTCGACACCCTGGTCGACGCGGGCGTGGCCCGCAGCCGCAGCGACGCGCTGGCCTGGTGCGTCCGGCTGACCGGCGAGAACGCCGACGCCTGGCTCGCCCGCCTGCGCGACGCGCTCCGGCACGTGGAAGAGGTCCGCGACCAGGGCCCAGGCGGCGCCTGACCCCGGATCCGGGCCGCCGAGCCGGAACCACAGTTACCGGGCCGATCGTTTCATCCGTTGGGTACCTTCAGTGCTAGATCATCACGGTGACGAGGGAAGGCCGCGGCATGGGATTTCGTGATCTGCCCTACCGGATGTACGAGCGCAGGCTCCAGGCTTCCCTGTCGCCCGAGGCGATCCCGCGCCACGTCGGGGTGATGTGCGACGGGAACCGGCGGTGGGCCAAGTCGG
The DNA here is from genome assembly GCA_963822765.1 of uncultured Actinomycetes bacterium. Lineage (GTDB taxonomy): Bacteria > Actinomycetota > Actinomycetes > Streptosporangiales > Streptosporangiaceae > Palsa-504. Next base: position 2,408 of record CAWGJL010000026.1, read on the forward strand.
CCGGGTTCCGGGACGTCGCCAACGGCCACCGCAAGGGCGCCGACAAGATCTTCGAACTGCTCCACTGGTGCCGCGAGAGCGGGGTCGAGGTGGTCACCTTGTGGCTGCTGTCCACCGACAACCTGGCCCGGCTGGCCAGCGAACTGGTCCCGCTGATGAAGATCATCGAGGACACCGTGCAGGGCCTGGTCGCCGAGCAGTGGCACGTGAACCCGGTCGGCGCGCTCGACCTGCTGCCGGGGGAGACGGTGCGGGTGCTCAAGGACGCCGCCGAGACCACCGCCGGACATCCGGGCCTGCTGGTCAACGTGGCCGTCGGCTACGGCGGACGGCGCGAGATCGCCGACGCGGTGCGCTCCCTGCTCCAGGACCACGCCACCCGCGGCACCACGATCGAGGAACTCGCCGAGGTGCTCGACGTCGAGCACATCGCCGAGCACCTGTACACGGCCGGCCAGCCCGACCCCAACCTGGTCATCCGGACCTCCGGCGAGCAGCGCCTGGGCGGGTTCCTGCTGTGGCAGAGCACCCACTCGGAGTTCTACTTCTGCGACGCGTACTGGCCCGCCTTCCGCAAGATCGACTTCCTGCGAGCGCTGCGGTCCTACGCGGCGCGGCACCGCAGGTTCGGCGCGTTATCGCTGGTTAAACCGCAGGACACGGCTTAGTAACCTGGCGGTGCTTTTGCCGGGCCACCTTCGCGGGTACCTTCGTTAGTGGTGGACGGCACGGCGCCGTCTGCCGGGAGGGCCCTCGAATCTCCAGGCTTCGCGCTTTGCGTGCAGGCGAGATGACAGAAGGGCCGGCTCGGCCCTTTGAGGGTCAGGCCCGGCCCATCCGACACGTCTGTGTCCTGTCCGGCGCCGGGCTTCCGGCCTGGCGTCCAGGGAGTCTGCGTGGTCAAATCCAAAGGTCGCCGTACGTACGTACTCGACACCAGCGTCCTGCTCGCCGACCCGGCTGCTATCACTCGCTTTGACGAGCACAAGGTAGTCCTGCCGGTCGTCGTCATTACCGAGCTGGAAGCCAAGCGTCACCATCCCGAACTCGGCTACTTCGCCCGCCAGGCCCTGCGTCACCTCGATGACCTGCGCATCGAGCACGGCAGGCTGGACGCCGAGCTGCCGGTCGGCACGCTCGGCGGCACGGTCCGGGTCGAGCTCAACCACTCCGACGCCTCGGTGCTGCCGGCCGGATTCCGGCTCGGCGACAACGACTCGCGCATCCTGGCCGTGGCCTGCAGCCTGGCCGCCGAGGGCGAGAACGTCGTGCTGGTGAGCAAGGACCTGCCGCTGCGGGTCAAGGCCGCCTCGGTGGGCCTGGCCGCCCAGGAGTACCGGGCCGAGCTGCCGGTGGATTCCGGCTGGACCGGGATGACGGAGCTGGAGGTGACCAGCGGTGACATCGAGCAGCTGTACGACACAGGCACCCTGGATTGTGCGGCCGCCCGCGACCTGCCCTGCCACACCGGCCTGGTCCTGACCTCGGCCAACGGCAGCGCCCTGGGCCGGATGAAACCGGACAAGTCGATCCAGCTGGTCCGCGGCGACCGGGAGGCGTTCAGCCTGCGCGGCCGCAGCGCCGAGCAGCGCGTCGCGCTGGACCTGCTGCTCGACCCGGAGATCGGCATCGTCTCGCTCGGCGGCCGGGCCGGCACCGGCAAGTCCGCGCTGGCGCTGTGCGCCGGCCTGGAGGCGGTGATGGAGCGCCGGCAGCACCGCAAGGTGATCGTGTTCCGGCCGCTGTACGCGGTCGGCGGCCAGGAGCTCGGCTACCTGCCGGGCTCGGAGGCGGACAAGATGGGCCCCTGGGCCCAGGCCGTCTACGACACCCTGACCGCGGTCACCACCCAGGACGTCATCGACGAGGTGATCGCCAGGGACATGTTCGAGGTGCTCCCGCTGACCCACATCCGCGGCCGGTCCCTGCACGACGCGTTCGTGATCGTGGACGAGGCGCAGTCCCTGGAGCGCGGCGTCCTGCTCACCGTGCTGTCCCGGATCGGCTCCGGGTCCCGGGTCGTGCTCACCCACGACATCGCCCAGCGGGACAACCTGCGGGTCGGCCGGCACGACGGGGTTATCGCGGTGATCGAGAAGCTCAAGGGCCACCCGCTGTTCGCCCACGTGACCCTGGTCCGGTCCGAACGTTCCCAGATCGCCGCCCTGGTCACCGAGATGCTGGAGGACTCCGGCCTATAACTAACAGAACAACAGGCCCGGGCTGCGGTACCTTCAACAGCGTCATGGAATACCCGCCCGTATCCGTCGTGATGCCGGTCAGGAACGAGGAACGGCACCTGGCCGAGTCCGTCCGGCATGTCCTGGGCCAGGACTACCCGGGCCCGATGGAGCTCGTCCTGGCCGTCGGCCCCTCAACCGACCGGACCGAGCAGATCGCGCGCGACCTGGCCCGCGAGGAACCGCGCGTCACGGTGGTCACCAACCCGTCCGGGAAGATCGCGACCGCCCTCAACCTGGCCCTGCGCACCGCGCGGCACCAGGTCATCGCCCGCATCGACGGGCACGCCCTGTTCCCGCCCGACTACGTCAAGACCGCGGTCGCGATCCTGGCCGAGACCGGCGCGGCCGACGTCGGCGGGGTCATGGCCGCGGCGGGCGAGACCCCGTTCCAGCAGGCCGTGGCGTGGGGCATGACCTCCAAGGCCGGCGTCGGCTCGGCCGGCTGGCACACCGGCGGCCAGGCCGGCCCCGCGGACAGCGTCTACCTCGGCGTCTACCGCAGGGACCTGATCGAGCAGGCCGGCGGGTGGGACGAGGAGATGCTCCGGGCCGAGGACTGGGAGCTGAACTACCGGATCCGGGCCCGCGGCGGCCTGGTCTGGTTCAGCCCCGAGCTGCAGGTCACCTACCGCCCCCGCGAGAACGTCAGACGGCTCGGTTCGCAGTACTTCCACTACGGCCGCTGGCGCCGGGTGGTGATGCGCGAGCACCCCGAGACGGCCAGCTTCCGCTACCTCGCCCCGCCGATGGCCGCCGCGCTGAACACCGTCGGGTTGCTGGCCGGGCTGGCCGGCCTGGCCGGCCTCGCCGCCGGAGCGCCGGTAGCCGTCACCGCCCTGACCGCCGGCCTGGCCATCCCCCTGATTTACCTCCTTGGCATCACTGCCGTCAGCGCCGCGCTGTCCCGCCGCGAGCCAGCCGGGGTCCGCGCCCGCCTGCCGCTGGTCCTGGCCGTCATGCACCTGTGCTGGGGCGCCGGCTTCCTGACCAGCCCCCGGAGCCTGCATCGCACGCCTGCTATCGGCACCCCGGAATGCGCGACAATGGACCATGGACTTCGACCTGCAGGCCCTCCTCGCGGCCCATAAGAGTGACGGATACGAGCTCTACGGCAAGTACCTGAACCCGCAGCAGCCCAAGGTGCTGCACGCGATCGGCTTCGACAAGGTCTACACCCGGGCCGAGGGCGCGTACCTGTACGACGCCGACGGAAACCCGTACGCCGACTTCCTGGCCGGCTTCGGGGTGTTCGCGGCCGGCCGGAACCACCCGGTGATCCGCCAGGCGCTGCACGACGCGCTGGACGCCCAGCTGGCCGACTGGACCCAGTTCGACTGCAACCCGCTGCCCGGGCTGCTGGCCGAGAGGCTGCTGGCCAAGGCGCCCGGCCTGGACCGGGTGTTCTTCTGCAACAGCGGCACCGAAGCGGTCGAGTCCGCCCTGAAGTTCGCCCGCTACGCCACCGGCCGCGGCCGGATCCTGTACTGCGACCACGCCTTTCACGGGCTGACCACCGGCTCGCTGTCGGTCAACGGCGCGGACGAGTTCCGCCGCGGGTTCGCCCCGCTGCTGCCGGACACCGCCCTGCCCCTCGGCGACCTGGACGCGCTCGCGGCCGAGTTGCGCAAGGGAGACGTCGCCGCGCTCATCATCGAGCCGATCCAGGGCCATGGCGTGCTCATGCCGCCCGACGGCTTCCTGGCCGCGGCGTCAGCCCTGCTCCATGAGCACGGCGCGCTGCTCATCTGCGACGAGGTGCAGAGCGGCTTCGGCCGGACCGGCAAGTTCTTCGCCTACCAGCACGAGCAGGTCGTGCCGGACATCGTCACCGCGGCCAAGGCGCTGTCCGGCGGTTTCGTCCCGGTCGGTGCCATGCTGGCCAAGGGATGGATCTTCGAGAAGGTCTACTCCTCCATGGACCGGATGATGGTGCACAGCACCACGTTCAAGGCCGGCGTCATGGCCATGACCGCCGGCCTGGCCACGCTGTCGGTGCTGGACAACGAGGGCCTGACCGAGAACGCGGCCCGCACCGGCGAGGCGCTCAAGGCCGCGCTGACCGCGATGCGGGACAAGTACGACGTGCTGGCCGACGTGCGCGGCCGCGGCCTGATGATCGGCCTGGAGTTCGACAAGCCGTCCTCGCTCCGGGCCCGGACCAGCTGGAACATGCTGCAGAAGGCCCGGGTCGGCCTGTTCGCCCAGATGGTCGTCGTCGCCCTGTTCCAGCGTCACCGCGTCCTGACCCAGGTCTCCGGCGACCATATGGAGGTCATCAAGCTCATCCCGCCGCTGATGATCGGCGACACCGAGGTCAAGCTGTTCACCGAGGCGTTCAGCGAGGTCCTCGAAGACGCCAGCAAGGGCAGCGGCCTGATCTGGGAGTTCGGCCGCACCCTGGTCAAGCAGGCCGCCCGCCGCTAACCCGCCGCGCCCGCCGCGAGCAGCGCCTCGGCCACGGCCAGGTCCTGCGGGTAGGTGACCTTGAGGTTGCGCTCGCTGCCGGGCACGATGTGCACGTCCACGCCGGGCAGGTAGCGCAGCACCACGCCGCAGTCGTCGGTGGGGGCGAAGTCCGGGTCGGCGGCGGCCAGCTCATGAGCCCGGACGATCACCGGCAGCCGGAAGCACTGCGGCGTCTGGCAGCGCCACAGCGTCTCGCGGGCCGGCATCGTGTGCATCACCCCGTTCTCCGTGATCACCATGGTGTCCGAGGCCGGCACCGCCACCCCCACGGCCTCGTGAACCTGGAGCGCCGCCACGCAGTCGGCGATGATCCGCTGGTCCACCAGCGGCCGCGCCGCGTCATGCAACAGCACCCCGCACTCAGCCGCCCCGCCGATCGCCGCCAGCGCCACCCGGGTCGAGTCCGAGCGCGTCACCCCGCCCGCGATCACCCCGGTGACCTTGGTAAACCCGCCGGACGGCAGCATGCCCGCGACCTGCTCGACGTACCCGCCGGCCATCACGACCAGGATCTCGTCCACCGCGGGCGCCTGCTCGAACGCGGCCACGCAGTGCTCGACCAGCGTCCGGCCGCCCAGCCGCAGCAGCTGCTTGGGCAGCGTGGCGCCGACCCGCTGACCGATGCCGCCGCCCAGCACCACCGCGACCATCCGCATGACCCGGACTCTAACCCAGCGCCGGCGGCGGTTTTTACCCCGGCCGAGCCGGGTAAAGCGCTGGACAGCCTGGGCGTGTTCCTCCAGGGCGGTGGGCGAACCGCCGGCGACATTGAGTAAGGCTGAGCTCGACGAACAGGGGCGTGCAGGCACAGCGGCGCGTGTCGCTGGAAGGACCCGCCTGACGGAGGACCCGCATGACGGTAGCCCTGGTGCTGGCGACCCAGCCGGGCGCCTGGCTGCCGGATGCCAAGCTGCGCGGGCAGCTGGCCGCCTTGGGCGTGCGCCGGGTCGACGCCGCCGAACGCGCCGGGCCCGGCCTGCTGACCGTAGCGGCTGCGGCCCGGGCGGCCGGCGAACGCGTCCTCATCTGCGTCGGGGACGACTCGCCGCCCGAGGAGGTCCTGGCCCGGCTGCTCAGTGCAGGCGGCACCGCGGCCTTCACGGGGAGCCACGCCGGGGCAGCGCACCGCGGCGGCGCCCTCGTCGTGGACCCCGCGGACCTGGGCGCGCTGGCGGACGCCGCCGAGTCGCTCGCGCGCCGCCGGGCGGCCCCGGCCGAGCTGCGCGTCCTGCTCGGCAAGCTCAGCGAGCGCGGGGTCGGCGTCCGGGTCCTGGACGCCGGGCCGGACGGCGACGGGGCGGTCGCCAGGTGGATCGCCGGCCCGGTCGCGCAGAGCCTGGCCCGCTGGGCAGCCGGGCGCCAGCTCGCCCCGGCCGCGCTGCTCGGCATCTCGCTCGGTCTCGCGCTGCTGGCCGCGACCTGGTTCTCCGAGCCGGCCGTCCGGGCCCAGGTCCTGGCCATCGCGGCGCTGCTCGTCGCGTTCACCGCGGCGCAGGCCGCCGTCCAGCTGACCGTGACCGAACGGCCCACCCTGGCCGTCGGCTGGCTGGCCGCCGCGGCCGGGATGCTCACCGAGTTCGCCGTCCTGGCCGGGCTCGCCGTCAGCTCCGGCCTCGCCGCGCCGAGCGAGGCAAACGGCCTGGCCGGGATCTTCGGCGGGTCGCTGCGCGATACGTTCGTCGCGACCTGGGGCGGCGCCGGGCAGGTCGGCGTGTGGCGGCTGGCCGTGGCGGCCATGCTCCTGCTCGGGGCCCGGCGGCTGGCCGAGGAGTGCTACCAGGGTGTGGCCCGCGCCTCGGGAAAGATCCTCCCGCGTCCCGCCCGCACCATCATGGCCCAGGTCATCACCCTGCCCGCGGGTGAGCGGATCGCGGTGATCGCGGTGACCGCGGTCTGCTTCGGGCCGCGCCTGACCTTCCTGGTCCTGCTGGCCTGGGGCGCGGTAGCGGCCGGCTACGTGCTGGCCAGCCAGGTCGCCGCCGCCGCCAGACTGGCCGCCGCGGGCAGCCTGGAACAAGCCGGCGGCGTGCTGCCCGCCTATCGCGGCGACGGCCCGATCGCGTACCGGATCGGCGGCGTGGTCCAAGGCCAGCTGCCGCCGCTGCCGCCGCTGCTCGTGGGCCTGCTGGTCACCTGCGACCTGGCCTTCCTCGGCGTGGCGGACCTGTCCGGCCTGCTCATCTTCGGGCCGGTGATGGCGATGCTGCTGGCCGCGCTTGGCGCCCGCCACCCGCACGACGGGCGGCTGGACTGGCTGGTGCCGTCGCTGCTGCTGACCGGCGAGGGCGTCTTCCTGGCCGGCCTCGGGTTCGCCCGCCACGTCTGGCTGCCGGTGATCTTCGCGCTGCTGGCCGCGGTGGTGCTGCGGCACGCCGACCTCGCCCACCGGGCCAGCTCAGGTCATGGTGTGCCGGACGACAAGTACGGCCTGGGCTGGGACGGGCGGATGCTGCTGGCCGGGTTCGCCGCCGTGCTCGGCTTCGTGCCGTTCGCCCTCGCGGTGCTGGCCGCCTGGCTCTGGCTGCTGGCCGCCTGGGACTTCCTCGGCGGCTGGCTGACCGCAACGACGAAACGCACAGCGTAAGATATATCGAGTGTGGAGTCGCGACACTCGCGTACTCGCGCCAACGACGGGGGCCGGGGGCGGCGAGGCGCCGGCCGAACCCACCGGCTGGCAATCGATAGTCACCATGCCCCGGACCTGGCTGGCCGTCGGGCTGGCCGTCTGCGCCCTGTTCGGCGGCGGGGTCGCGCTGTTCAGCAAGGACCCGCTGCACCGGCTGTGGGGTACCTCGGCCGGAATCTCCTACGCCCTGGCCACGGTGTGCGTCCTGGCCTCCCGCCGGCGTCGCGGCACCGCCGGCATCGACATCGCGCTGGCCATCGTGGTCGGCGGGGCCATCCTCATCCCGCTGCTGTGGATGGTGTGGACCGGACACGGCGAGCCCGAGGTCGGGGTGGTGGCCAACTCGGCCACCACGCTGATCAAGGACGGCACCCCGTACCGGGCCAGCAAGGTCCTGGCCACCACGACCAACCCCAACCTGTACAACCCGTACCTGCCGCTGATGGCCGTGTTCGGCGTGCCGCAGGCGCTGCTCGGCCACGGCCTGCTGACCGACCCCCGGGTCTGGTTCGGGATCGTGTTCGTGACCGTGTTCGCCGCCTCGCTGCGGGTGGCCGGGGCCCGCGACAGCGTGCGCTGGGCCCTGCTGCTGACCGTCTCGCCCATCATCGCCTTCGAGCTGTGCGTGGGCGGTACCGACGTGCCCATGGTCGCGTTCCTGTCCCTGGGCTTCGCCCTGCTCTGGCGGCCGATGAGATCCAACGCGATCCCGGCCGGCCTGGCCCTGGGTGTCGCCTCGTCGATGAAGGCCACCGCGTGGCCCGCCCTGGCCGCGGCGTTCGCGCTGCTGTGGGTGCGCGACGGCAAGCGCGAGGCGTGGCGGTTCACCGCGTGGGCGCTGGCCGTGGTGGCGGTGATCGTCGGCCCGTTCGCCATCCTGCGCTTCGGCGCGCTGGTCAAGAACACCGTCTTGTTCCCGCTCGGCCTGGCCAGCGTCAAGTCGCAGGCGGCCAGCCCGCTGCTCGGTCACGTGCTGGCCCAGACCGGCAAGCTGGGCCACACGATCGTGGTCATCCTGCTCATCGGGTCCGCGGTGGCGGTCGGCGTCTCCCTGGTCATCCGCCCGCCGCGCGACGTGCCCGCCGCCACCTGGCGGCTGGTCATCGCGCTGTCGGCCATGTTCGTGCTGGCCCCGTCGACCCGGTTCGGCTACTTCATCTACCCGGCCGCGCTGGTCCTGTGGCTGCTGGTCTCCCAGGCCGGGCGCAAAGCGGTCACGGCCGTGCACGTGCAGCCAGGTGCCCTAGAGTAGTTTCGTGCGGCATGAACCGCGTGCCTCTGAGGTCACTGAGGTCACGGAGGTCTTTGAGGCTGTCCACGGTGAGGACGGCCCCACCGGCGCGGCTGACGACAAGACCCTGCCGATCCGCGGCCCCCGAGCCACCGCATCGGTGGCTCCTGCCTCCGAGCCAGCCTCCGCCCCCGAGCCACTCCCTGCCCCCGAGCCACTCTCCGCCCCCGAGCCACTCTCTGTCCTCGAGCCACTCTCCCTCGAGCCACTCTCTGTCCTCGAGCCACTCTCCTCCTCGAGCCACTCTCTCTCCCTGAGGCACCCTCGGCCCCCAGGCCACTCTCGCCTCCCGAGTCACCCTCGCCTCCCGAGCCACTCCCTGCCCCCGAACCGGTCTCTGCCCCCGGACCAGTCCCTGGCCGCGTGGCCGCCGGACTGTTCGGCGCGGTCACCGTCGTCCCCGCGCTGCTGGCCGCCGCGTGGCTGCTGCCCGGCCTGCCGCTGCTGCTCGCGGGCCGGCTCACCGCCCCGCCGCTGGTGTTCATGTTCTCCCCGCTGGCCCTGGGCCTGTGCTACGCCGCGCTCCGCCAGCGGCCCGACCGCTGGCCCGGCTTCCGCCCCGGACCGCCGGCCCGCGCGGCCGTCCCGTGGTGGGCGGTCGCGGCCACCGTCGCGGTCGCGGTGGTCTTCGCCGTATGGCAGCTCGCCGAACGCACCCAGCAGGTCATCGTGCTCGGCGACCCGGCCACCTACCTGCAGACCGCGTCCTGGATCGCGCGCCACGGCTCGCTGCCCATCCCGTACTCGGCCGAAGCCTTCGGCGGCGTGCACCCCGGCCTGACCTTCGCCAGCGCCAGCTACCACCCGTCCGGCCCGGGCCTGTCCCCGGCCGTCATGGCCGGAACCCCCCTGGTCCTGGCGGCCGCGATCTGGCTGGCTGGCGTCCCGGCCGCGCTGGTCATCACCCCGCTGACCGGCGCGTGCGCGGTGCTGTCGTTCGGCGGGCTGGCCGGCCGGCTGGTCGGCGCCCGGTGGGCGCCCGCCGCGGCCGCCGCCCTCGCGCTGAGCCTGCCCGAGCAGTACACCAGCCGCGGCACGTTCAGCGAGCCGCTGGTCCAGGTCCTGCTGTTCGGCGGCTTGTGCCTGCTGATAGACGCCTTCCTGGTGACGCCCCGGCCGACGAAAACCCCGGACCCGGCAACCCCGGACCCGGCAACCCCGGACCCGGCAACCGCGGACCCGGCAACCCTGGACCTTGCAGCCCGGGATCTGGCAGCCCGGGATCTGGCAACCCCGGACCTGGCAGCCCCGGACCTGGCAACCCGGACCTGGCAACCCCGGACCCGGCAGCCCGGGATCTGGCAACCCCGGACCCGAAGACCACGGCCCGGGACAGCACCGACCCCGGCCAGGACCGCGTGCTGGCCGCCCTGGCCGGCCTGGTCCTGGGCCTGGCCGTGCTGGTCCGCGTCGACGCCCTGAGCGACATCCTGCCCGCCGTCCCGTTCCTCGGCCTGCTGCTCGCGGCGCGCCGCCGCCAGGGGATCCCGTTCGGCCTCGGCCTGGTCGCCGGGGCGGGCTACGGCCTGGCCGGCGGCTACCTGCTGTCCCGGCCGTACCTGGACCTGGTCGGGCCGTCGCTGCGCCCGCTGGGCGTGATCACGGCGGTCATCGTCGCGCTGACCGCCATCGCCCTCGGCTTTCCGATCCAGAACCAGCTCAGACGACTGCGAGCCAGCAAGACAGCCGCCACCTGGCTCCCCCCGGCCGCCGCCGCGCTGGTCGTCGCCGCCTTCGCCGCCCTCGCGCTCCGCCCGCTCCTGGACCACGGCCGGTACGACCAGAGCGGCCTGGTCTGGACGATCTGGTACCTGGGCCTGCCCGCCGTCCTGCTCGGCGCGTCCGGCCTGGCCGTCCTGGCCAGCCGCGGCGTCAAGGCCGCGGTGACCTGGACCGATCCCGGTGCCCAGGCCTGGATCTGGGCGCTGCCGCTGCTCATCGCGCTGTGGGTCCTGGTCACCGTCCTGTGGCGCCCGGCCATTTCCCCCGAACAGCCCTGGGCCTCCCGCCGCCTGGTCCCCTTCGTGCTGCCCGGCCTCATCCTCGGGGCGATCGTGGCCTCGGCGTGGCTCTGCCGTCTGGCCGGCTCCGCCGGCGGGGGTGACGTAGCGGACCAGCGGGCCCGCATCACCTCAGGCCTCATCGCCTCGTGCTGCGCGGCGTCGCTGTTCATCCCGGTCACCCTGACCAACCTGGACCTCGGCTCCAGCCCGAACGCCTCCGGCTCCGGAACGCACCTGACCGCGAACGGCATGGCGTTCCGCCGCGTCGGCCCGGGCGAACTCGCCGCGGTCAACGGGCTGTGCACGGCGATCGGCCCGGACGCGTCGGTGGTCATCCTCGACTCGCTCACCGCCGACCGGTTCGCCCAGGTGGCCCGGGGCACGTGCGACACCCCGACCGCCATCGTGGACCATCCGACCGCGAAAACGGTCGGCGCCGTGCTGGCCGGCATCGAGCGGGCCGGCCGCCGCCCGGTGCTCATCGCCAGGGACCAGGCCCTGCTCGCCCCGTACGGCGGCGGGCCGCGGCAGGTGGTTAACCTGCTGACCACGCGGGAGGCGCACGACCTGACCGCGCCGGCCACCCGTACCTGGCCCATCCAGTACACGGTCTGGCTGTCCGACCCGGTCGGTGCGTGAGGGTCGCGCTGATCGGGCCGGCCGTACCTGACCAGGGCGGCGCCGCCCGGCACACCACCGAACTGGCCTACCGCCTGGCCGCCGCCGGCCACAACGTCGTCATCGAGTCCTGGCGCGCTCCCGGCCCGGCCGCCGCAAACCCGGCCGACCCAGTGCAGTACCCGCGCACCCACCGCCGCCTGGCCTGGTACCGGCCGGACAGCTGGATCGCGGCCGGCCGCCGCCTGCGATCTGCTGACCTGGTCGTCTTCGCGCTGGAAAGCCAGGTCCAGGTGCCCTCGTACCTGTCGGTCCTGACCGCCCTGGCCCTGCGCCCGGACCATCCGCGCACCGCGCTGATCTGCCACCCCGCACTGCCCGATGCCGAACAGAAGCAGGGCCTGACCCGAATCTTGCTGGCCCGCGCCGGCACGGTGATCGTCCACTCGGCCGCCCAGGCCGCGCAGGTCCGCACCCTGGCCTCCGAGGTCCCGATCGTCATCGCCAGGATGCCCCCGCACCAGCATGAAGGTCCTGAACCCGAACCGTACTGGCCGGCCTATCTACACGCCCTCGGTCTGCCTGACCCGGGCAAGCTCTAACGGTGACCCAGTCAGACGCGCCCCCGGCCGTTCGGCGCGAAGAAAAGACGCCGCCGGTACGGCGCGCCAGTCTCGTCGCCTGGGTCTGCCTGTTCATCGTCTGGGTCGTGTGGGGCAGCACGTACCTGGCCATCCGCGTCGGCATCGAGACCATGCCGCCCTTGCTGATGGCCGCCGCCCGCAACCTGGTCGCCGGGATCATCATGTTCCCCGCTGCAGTGTTTTCTTCTCGCCGTCGGGGCGCTTCGAGGCGCGGCCTTCCCTCGTCGCTCCTTCGTCGCTCCTCAGTCCAGGCCGCGCCCTCTGGCTCGTTTCAATGGCCGAGCCGCGCCGAGTGGGGCGGGTGCGCGATCGTCGGCATCCTGCTGCTCCTCGCCAACGGGGCGGTGGGCATCGGCGAGCAGACGGTGCCCACCGGGCTCGCCGCGCTGCTGGTCGCCACCGTGCCGCTGTGGCTGCTCGGCCTCGACGCGATGCTGAATCACGCCCGGCTCGGCCTGGCCCCGCTGGCCGGGCTGGCCCTCGGTCTGGTCGGCGTCGCCTTCCTGGCGGGCTGGGCGGCGGCTCGGCACGCTCATCCTGAACGAGCGGCTGACCCCGGCCATGCTCGGCGGCGGCGTCCTCATCGTCGGGGCCGTGATCCTGGTCGTCCGCCGCAGCCCCCCGCCGCACTGATAGAACTCAGGAATGGAGATCAAGCGCCTGCACCTGGCCAGCCTGCAGGGCGCCGACGGCCGGCGCTGGCCGGTGCACGGGTTCGTGGTCACCAGGGGCGGCGACGCGGTGCTGGTCGACACCGGCGTCGGCGGCCCGCAGCAGGCCCTGGACGACTGGCGGGTGGTCAACCGCTCGGTCGCCGACGCGCTGGCCGAGCTGGACCTGAGCCCGGCCGACATCGGCCTGGTCATCAACACCCACCTGCACTTCGACCACTGCGGTCAGAACGCCGTGTTCAAGCACGCCCCGTTCTACGTCCAGCGCGCCGAGCTCGACCGGGCCCGCCGCGAGGCCCCGGACCTGCACGACTGGTTCGACTTCACCGGGGCCAGGTTCGAGCTGCTCGACGGCGACACCGAGATCCTGCCCGGCCTGCGGGTCATCGCCACCCCCGGCCACACGGCCGGTCACCAGTGCGTGGTCGTCCGCGCCGACGACGGCGCCTTCGACCTGCTCATCGGCGACGCCGCCTACACCCCGCGGGTGTACGCCGATCCCGCCAGCGACAAGCTCCCGCCCGGCCAGGCCAGCGACCTGCCCGCCTGGCGGGATTCGCTGCGCCGGGTCCAGGCCCTGGGCCCGGACCGGGTGCACTTCTGCCATCACACCGACGTCATCCACCACTGACGGAGGACACATGCGGGTCATCACGGAAGCCGGCGCCTACACCGCGCCCGACGTGGCCGAGCCCAACCACTGGATCGTCCACCTGAGCAGCGACGACCTGAGCCTGGGCACGTACTGCATCCCGGCCGGCGGCCTGGACGACCAGACCCCGCACACCGAGGACGAGATCTACGTGGTCCGCTCCGGCCGGGCCATGCTGCGGACCGAAACCGGCACCGCCGAGGTGGGCCCGGGCAGCGTGATCTTCGTCCCGGCCGGCGAGACCCACACGTTCACCGACGTCACCGAGGACCTGGCCCTGGTCGTCATCTTCGCCCCGCCCTACGGTTCCCGGGCCCCTGGGTCAACCGCCTGAGCGGACCGCGCCGCGAGTCTCCCCGGACCGCCCGTCACCCACCTGAGCGGACCGCGCTGCGGGCCTCCTCGGCTCCGAGCCGCGCCAGCTCGTCGGCCCGCTCGTTGTCCTCATCGCCCGCGTGCCCCTTGACCCACTGCCAGCTGACCTCGTGCCCGTCCAGGGCCGCGACCAGCCGCCGCCACAGGTCCTCGTTCTTGACCGGCTGCCTGGCCGAGGTGCGCCACCCGTTGCGCTGCCAGCCCGCGATCCACTTGGTGATCCCGTCCAGCACGTACTTGCTGTCGGTGTACATGACCACCCGCGACGGCCGGGTCAGCGTCTCCAGGGCCTGGATGGCCGCCATCAGTTCCATCCGGTTGTTCGTGGTCAGCGGTTCGCCGCCGTGCAGTTCCCGCTGCGTCCCGTTCCAGCGGAGCACCGCGCCCCAACCGCCCCGCCCCGGGTTCCCGCTGCACGCCCCGTCGGTGTAGATCACGACCTCGGTCATGCCGGAAGAGTAGCCGCTGGCCGGCCCTCATGCCGCCGCCCGGCGGCTTGTGTCGATTTGCTTTGCCCTCCCGGAGTCCATACAGTAAAGACACACCGACGCGGGGTGGAGCAGTTCGGTAGCTCGCTGGGCTCATAACCCAGAGGTCGCGGGTTCAAATCCCGCCCCCGCTACCAAGGCCAGAGGCCCTCTTTCGAACAGGAAGAGGGCCTCTGGCATGTGGTTTGTAAACCGATTTGTAAACCTCAGGTTCGTTCATCCCGCCTCGCGGGCCGTCCCAGTGATCTCGAACGAGGTCAGTGACCCGCCGATGATCAGCTCCGCGAGCGTGTTGGCCACCTGGCGGTCGGCTTCCAAGTCGGTCTGGACGTACTGCTTCATGGTGAACTCCACGTCTGCGTGCCCGATGCGGTGGCTCAGCGCTTTCCAGTCGATCTTGGCGTCCCGGCCCGCGGTCGCGTAGCTGTGCCGCACGTCATGCAGGTCGATCTCCGGCAGCCCGGCCGCCGCAGCGAGCTTTTTGAACCGTCGCGTGATCGTGTCAGGATGCGGCGGCCTGCCGTCCTCCCAGCAGAACAGCACCCCGTGATCCTGGTACTCAGGGCCGAGCTCCCGCCGCTCCTGGTCGAGCTGCTCGACATGCGCCTTCAGCGCGGCCAGCGTGAACGGGTCGAGCGCCAGGACGTGCTGAGCGTTCTCGGTCTTGCCGTCCGACTCGATCACCCTGCCGTCCACGACGACGCGCGTGGTCTCGATTGCGAGCGTTCCGGTGTCCAAGTCGAGCAGGTCCCGGCGCGCACCGGCCAGCTCGCAGCGCCGCATGCCCGAGGTGGCCTCGAGCACCCACAGCGCGAAGAACCGGTCAGATCGGGCATGCTGTAGGAACGTCTGAAGCTGAGCAACAGTCCAGACCTTGCGGCCCTTGCGGGGCACCCGGGGAGGGTGCGCGTCGCTGACGACATTCCGCTTCGCCCATCCCCAGTTCGTGAAGTCCTCCCAGGCCCGGTGGAGCATGCGATGCGTGTTCACCACGGTCTTAGGCTCCAGGCCAGGATTGAGCTTCCGTCGCGCCGACTCGGCGGCATCCTCGGCCGCGCGCTGGCCGAGCTTTTTCGGCGTGATCGGCTGGCCTATCGCCGGATCGTCCTCCGCATGGGTGTGGAAGCACCGCACGGTGTCATAGCTGTACGGGCGGCATGGCAGCGCCTGTCCGCGTGGCCCTAGCCGCCGCGTGTGCACAGCTCGCGTGGTTGTCCGCTTCTTCGGCTTGGCCTTAACTCGGCCCTCGGCGAGCAGCTTGGCGTACAACGCGTCGCAGACGGCGCCGGTGATGTCCTGCACTTCACGCTGCCCGATGTATGGGATCACGTAGTAGGCCCCGTAGTTCCGCCAGTTCTGGGTCATTGAGGGCTTTATCGAGTGCTCGATCCTGGTCAGCCACTCATCCAGTGCCTCCGCCACCTTGCGGCGAGAGGAACTGACGGCACGCCCCTTCTCGTACTCGGCCATGGCGTCCCGGCAGGCCTTCCACGCCTCACGCTCGGTCCTGTACCCGCTCCCGTTCGACTGGCGGCGTTTGCCGGTGAGTGGGTCCGGGTCGATGTTGAACAGGTACGACCAGTTCTTGCCGCGCCTGTAGACGTGCCCCTTCATGCGGCTTCGTCCTCCGTCTCGATGAACTCGCGCAGCTTGGCCGATACGACGTACACGCGGCGGCCAAGGCGCTTGGTGGGAAGATCGCCCGCGCTGGCGAAGCGGTAGGCAGCCGCCCGGCTGATGCCGAGCAGCTTGGCCGCTCGCGGGACCGGAATCAGTAGGGGGAGACCGTCGAACGGGTCACCCGAACGGGCGTCGCTCTGGTTGGCTGTCATGCCGCACTGCCAGTTGCCGAAAGATCGGTTCATAGCCACTCTTCGGCGGGCAAGTTCGAGGGCGGTCTGCCATTGGATGCGGTCGGCGACGACGTGCAGCAGCCGCTGACCGGTGGGCATGTGGTCTGGGTCGCTGGGCTTGACCGGTTCCCAGGTGTACCGGGCGGGGTCGGTTGCCGGAAGCTCGAGCATGCCCGTCAGCCAGGCCTTGCGGTCGGCGCGGTGGTCGGCCAGCGTCTTGCCGGACCATTTGCGGGAGACCAGGACGCGGCGGCCGGCGTAGCCGAGGTATTCGTGGCGGTGGGCCTTGCCCTTGCAGCGGCCCGGGATCAGGCCGGGCCGGGCGTTCTTGGGCTGGATGCCGTAGCGGAGCCAGTTCGCGCAGGCCGGTGAGCATGGCTCGTAGCGCAGCGCGTCGGCGAGCCGTCCGGCGTGGTCGGCCTGGGCGTCGGTGGCCGCCTGGTGGCAGTTGCCGAGGTGCTTGGTCAGGTACTTGGTGAGGTAGCCGATGCACCGGCTGGCATCCCGCGATCCGGCGAGCACGCCCTGGGCGTCGAATCTGTGGCCGAACCGGGCTACGTGCCGTGGCTCGTCTTGGCCGCCGATCGCGTCGAGGGCCTGATCCCAGGTCGGGAGCACTTCGCCGGTGTCCGGGTCGAGGTAGGTGCCGGTGTGCTCGTCCCATACCGGCAGGCAGCCGCCGTCGTACTTGACGGTCTCGGTCGATGGCCACCAGACCTGGTGGTAGGTCGCGGCGATGACCTCGCGGAGCTCGGCGCGGGAGATGGTGCCGCGGATGGCGATGTGGACGTGCGGGGCGAGCCGCCGCTGGGGTTCGATGGCGGCGAAGTACTGGAGGTCGTGGCCGGTGAAGCGGCGCAGGTTCTGAATGAACCGGTCGAACAGCGCGGCGAAGTGCAGCGCGTCCCGGGCGGCGTGTCGGTAATCGTAGGTGTCCGGGTCGGCGGGTGCTCCGTCCTCGCAGACCCGGCCGTAGCTCGGGCAGGTCAGCGTGACGAACATCGACGGGCGGAAGGTCTTGCCGTCCGGCGCGGTGTAGGTCTTGCCGATCGTGCGATTGCTGACCGGCCGGCGGGGCAGCGGGGCGGCGTCCTGCCTGCGCCTGGTGGAGCGGTGACGGCGCGCCCGGGCCGGGAGCACATTGCCGCGCATCCCGGCGTCGGTGATCTGCTGGTCCAGCTCGCCGATCCGCTCGTCCAGCTCGTCAGTGTCGAGGCCCTCAGCGGCTAGGGCGTCGCGGTCGGCTTGTGCCTCAGCCCTATCGGCGACGCGGGTCCGCTGCTGGTCGTTGGCCGGGTCTGGTTCGATGACCGGTTCGTGGTCCAGGTGCCAGCCTTCGCGGCATTGCGCGGCGCGTAGCAGCCGGGCCCGTTCGGCGCATGGCGGGCACACCGAGGCCAGGGTGTGCCCGCACGGGATGAGGACCTGCTCGACGTGGCCGGTGTCGATGTCGGTGCGGCGCAGCTGGACCGGCCGCAGGCAGGCGCCGTGCTCGGCGGCCACCTCCTTGACCACGTTCCGGGCCAGCGGCACCGCCAGCCGCTCGGCCCGGGTCTTGCGGCCTCCCGGCGTCCCGGTCACCAGTCACCGTCCCAGGAACCGTCCGCGATGTCGAAGGGACCGGCGTAGCCGCACAGGCGGCATTCGGCCCGCAGCATCGTCGTGCCGTTGTCCACGAGGACCAGCCCGGTCTCGCACACCGGGCATGGCTCGTCGGTCCGCCACACGGTCTCCCTCATAGGTCACCGCCTGGCAGGTATCCGGTTGCCTCGGCCATGGCGATGATGTCGGCGTCGGTGACGTAGGCGGCCCGGACGCGAACGGGGTCGGGGGAGGCTTCCAGCCGCACGTACCCGACCCCGGCACCGATCGCGGGCAGCGGGGAGATCTCGTCGGCCAGCGCGCCGCGGTCCCTGGCGCCGTCGCCGAGCACCATGTCCACCTGGTCGGACTCGTCCAGCCGCAGCGCGATCCGGGTGGAGAACAGGTTCCGCAGGCTGATGACGTCCTTGCGCGGGTCTTGCAGCGCGCCGACCACGCACACCCCGACCGACCGGCCCTGGCTGGTCAAGGTGGCGATCGCGGCCTCGGCCCGCTTGCGCAGGTCCCGTTCTGGCTGGTAGGCGGTCAGGAACGCCAGCTCGTCCACCAGCACCACCACGAACGGGAACTCCGGCGACAGCGGGAAGGTGCGGGTCCGGCCGCCGAACTGCCCGGCCCGCTCATGCATCTCGGCGACCGCGGCCTCCAGCAGCTCGACCATCGCGGTCGCCTGGCAGGCGTACCGGTGGAACAGCGCCCGGCCGAAAGACAGCTCCATCCGCTTGGGATCCAGCGCCCACACCTGCACCCACCCGCCCGCGATGGCAGGCAGCAGGGCCCGGATGAGCGACCAGATCACCGAGCCTTTGCCCGATCCGGTGGCCCCGGCGATCAGCACGTGGGTGGACAGCAGACGGAGCCGCCAGGGCGAGCCGTCTTCGCACCGGCCGACCGGCAGCCCGGCCAGCTCCACCTCTCCGATGATCGGCAGGGCGGCGATCGGGTCGGCGAGAGTGTCGGCGCGGACCAGTTCCAGCAGCAGCGTCCCGGGCGCGATGTCGCGGACCCGGCACAGCCGGGCGCCGAACGCGTGCGCCAGGTTCTCGGTCTTGTCGGCGAAGTCAGCGGGTGCCTGCCCGGTGACCAGGCCGACGCGCACCAGGTCGACGGACCCGGCCCGGTGTACCTTGCCGAGGACCGGGAGCATCGGCTGGCCGCGGTAGTCCGGGGCAAGCCCGGCCAAGGTCATGGTGGCCTTCCACCGGCGCCGGTAGAACCACCACCGCCACCAGTCCCGCACCGGCACCGAGACGAACCGGGTAAACCACTCGGGTTGCATGATCCGCAGCCCGGCCAGCCCGATGACAGCCAAGACCGCCAGGCCAGCGATCCCGGGCCACCCCAGCCCGAGCCAGGTGGCGAATATCAGCGCGGCCGCCGCGTCCGCGAACGGATGGGTGAGCGTGAACCAGGCCACCCGCCAGATGAGCCGCAGCAGCTGGACGACGAGGATGACCGCTTCGGGGGTGCGGTACACCGGGGAGCGCCACACCGGGGGCGCGAACGGGTCGCGGTTGTCGAGCTGGGCGAGGTACTCGCCCCGCACCCCGTTTCGGCTGCGCGGCATTAGACTCGCCTCCTCTCACCATGCGCCAAGCAAGGGGAGACACCCGGGGCGGCAGGAATGCCCGTTCCTGCCGCCCCACCCATCTGCACCATCAGGCCGCCTCACCATCCCTGCGGCGCGGGCAGGCCGCGCAGGCCTCGCCGTCGTCGTGAGCCCGGACGTGCAGCCGCTCGACCTCAGCGGCGAACCTGGCCGCCTCCCGGGCCAGCTCCCGGGCGAACTCCACCGCCGGGATACCGGCCTTCCGGTCGGCGATCGACAGCGACACGGTGGTGGACCCGCACGAGATGTCCAGGATCGGCGTGTGATCTTCGTAGGTGCTCAGCCACGTCCACCAGTCCTCGCCGACATACAGGCCGATGCCGCCCGAACGAACCGCCGCCGCTTTTCACGCCGCCTCCCTGCACGTCCTGGCCGGGCCGTCCGCGACTCGGGGCCCGGATCCCGGTTGCCTTGAGCGAGTAGGCCAGCCGCCCGGCCTGGTTGACGTAGTAGGTCACGGTCAGCCCGGTGAACTCCACCGGCGTGAACGGCGATCCCGCAGTCCCGGCCGGGGCCACCGGCTGGGCCTGGGCGGCGACCTTCACCTTGACCGCCCGGACCCGCGCGGCCGGGTCGCCGTCGATGACCTCGATCACCCACAGCGGCAGCCCGGAGGCCTTGTCGGCGGACTGGACGAACTTCTCCCCGGTGGAGGCGTCGAAGTTCCGCACCGGCTCGAACGCGCCAGCCGCGTACGCCCCGGACGGGAACACCACGCCGAACTCCACCGGGATCGGACCTTGAAGAGCCACTTGGCAACTCCTGTCTTGGGTCTGACTGCCACCTGACTTATCAGGCTTAGCTCAGAGAGTAAGCATAGCTACCTGACTTGTCAAGTTGAGAGTGCAGTGATTATCCGCTAGCTCAGGAACGGGTCAGCTGAACGGGTAGGCGTCGTGGATCTCGTGCCGGTCGCCGGGCAGCACGATGTCGGTCACCTGCAACGGCCGGGCCGCCGCGTCGTAGGCCGTGACGATCACGTTGAGCACCGGGGCATCCGGCGCGACCTGCGAGGAGCCCGGCTTCCTCGCCGGTCGGCTGGCGGGCCGAGATCCGCTCGACCGCGTGATCGAACCGGATCTTCTTGCGGGCCTGGCAGATGGTGGCGGATGCTCTCATCCAGCAGGTCGGGGGAGGCCAGGCTGGTGCCGGAGGCCAGCTCCATCGGCAGCCACACCGAGGCCAGCTCGACCGGCCCGTCGTCGTCGCCGAGCAGCCGCTGCCGCAAGAACGCCTTCGCCCCCGGCTCCAGGCCCAGCAGGCGGATCACGTAGCCGGGCGCGAGCTTGACGCCCGCCTGCACCAGCTCGCCGGACAACGACGCCTCGGGAAGCTCCAGCACGCTGTGGGCGGGCCGGGTCCGCTCGGCGCCCGCCAGCGCGGGACGGCCGCGGACGAAGCTGCCCCTGCCCTGCTGGGTATCGATCCACCCGTCCTGCCGCAGCGAGGCCAGGGCCTTGACGATCGTGGGACGCGACACGCCGAAATCGCCGACAAGCTGATGTTCCGACGGGCAGCAGCGACCCGGGCGGATACTCGCCCCGTTCGATGCGGCTCTTGATCTCGGCGACCACCTGCGCGTATTTCGGCGGCGCGTAGTCGAATCCCATGACCCCGTCCCTGCATGGACTGTTGACCTGTCAGGTAGGTTAGCGTCCCTAGCTGGACTTGTCACGTGGTGTAGCGAAATTCGTGCATCACCGGCCAGCAGCGACCGGCGTCAGCCGTCCGTCTTCCACCCGAGCATGAACCACACGACCCGGCTCCGCCGCCCGCCGCAATGCCCCCACCGGTCAGCCATCAGCTCCACCAGCCCCAGCCCGAACCCGGATTCCCTGGCCTCGCCGACCGAGTCGCACGACCGGGACCTGATCCGACCCGTCGTCAAGCACATCGACCCGCACCCCGGTATCGCCCCGGTACACCGTCACGATGACCTTCCCGCCCCGCCCCGACGCGGTATGCGCGATGGCGTTGGTAACCAGCTCGCTGGTCAGCAGGACCGCATCGTCAGCGGCCGGGCATCCGTCCAGGACATCCCCCACGAACAGGCGCGCCCGCGCCACCTGGTCCTTGACCCCGGGGAAGACCCGCCGCCGGGGCCGGATCACCGCCGCCTCGCGTCATGCCGCCCGCCCCGTACCGCCGCACACCAGGCACTCCGTCCGGGCCCGCCGCAGCAACGCCCGCTCGCCAGCGTCCCCGACGGCTTCCTCCGAGCGGCGCAGGTCCAGGTACTTCCAGCCCCGGCCGCCGCAGTTACCGCACGGAGCCGTCCTCGCCGAGCGCCGCATCAGCACCGGCACCGGCCTGCTCGTGATCATGTCCATGCTGGTGGAAAGCCTGGTGATGCCATGCTTTGAGGCTGCGCAAGAGACGCGTCGCATCGCTAGACGCATCTCAGACGTGACGTATCGTGACGTCTCATCTTGTCTCGTGATCTTCCGCTTCCCGCTACGCTAAGACGGACACAAAGCGCGACGTGGAGATTACATGCCCGAACGGCCCCTCCTGCTCAAGCTCCTGCTCCGGGAACGCCACTGGCAGAACTACGCCACGTTCTGCGCCGAGTACGACAAGGCAGCCGCCCGGATCGACCCCGACCTCGCCGGCAGCTTCCCCAGCCGCGCCCAACTGCACCGCTGGCTCACCGGCTCACTGCGCGGCCTGCCCTACCCCGACCACTGCCGCGTCCTAGAGGAAATGTTCCCCGGCTGGACCGCCGAGCAGCTCTTCCAGCCCGCCAGCCCGGAACTCCTCTACGCCAGACGGCAGATCCCCGGCCCGCGGCCCGACGCCGGCACGACCGGGCCCGCCCGTCTTCGCCGCGCCCTCGGTCGGCCTGCGCCCGTTCATCGAGCAGGCCTTCACCCGCGAGCACGTCACCATCGACTTCGCCGGATTCTCCGGCGAAACCCTCCACGGCGCGATCCAGGAACCCCTCGACAAGATCCGCATCGGCCAGAACAAGCCCGCCACCCTGGCCATCCGGCTGCTGCTGCCCGACACCAGCCGGCCCATGGTCCTGCCCTGCCGGGCCGACGACCTGACCGACGACCCGGACTACCGGGCCCGCGCCCACCGGCTGACCGCCCGCCACGCCCATGCCATCCTGGACACCGTGCAGGAACTCGCCAGCCTCGGCCTCATCGAGCACGCCGACGTCTCAGATCCGCGCCCACCCCTGCCCGCCGCTGTTCAAGCTCTACATCCTCAACGGCGAGGAAGTGTTCTTCGGCTTCTACCCGATCACCAAGCACCAGATCCCGCTGCCCAGCGGCCCGCGCGACATCTACGACCTGATGGGCAAAGACGCCGTGGTCTTCCACCACTCCGCCCACAGCGCCCACCCCGCCGACGCACCCTACGTCGAGCAAGCCCGCTCCTGGTTCGACCGCCATGTGGGACAACATCAGCTACGAGTTCCCCGCATGACCAGCCCCACCCCACCGGGCAGCGACCTCGACACCATCGTCTCCCGGACCCGCCACCTGCTCCTGGACTTCGACGGCCCCATCTGCTCCATCTTCGCGGGCCTGCCCGCCGCCACCGTCGCCGACCGGCTCCGCAAGCTCCTCGGCGACCACACCCAGCTGCCCGACGAGATCGCCCGCACAGCCGACCCCCTCGAGGTATTCGCCTACGCCGCCACCATCAGCGAGGACCTGGCCGCCCGCGTCGAGACCGAGATGACCGACCAGGAACTGGCCGCGGTCGCCACCGCCGCGCCTACCCCCTACGTCCACGAAGTCGTGACAGCCTGCCAGAACTCAGGCCGCTCCGTCGCCGTCGTCAGCAACAACTCAGCCCGCGCCGTCCACTCCTACCTCGCCCGCCACGGCCTGGACGACCGGATCAGCCTCGTCGTCGCGCGGACCAGACCACGACCCCGCCCTCCTCAAGCCCAGCCCGCACCTGATCACCAAGGCAGTCGATGCCCTCAACGCCGAGCCCGGCGAATGCACCCTCGTCGGCGACTCCGTAACCGACATCCAGGCCGCCCGCCTCGCCAGCGTCCAGAGCATCGGCTACGCCAACAAACCCGGCAAACGAGAACGCCTAACCGCTGCCGGAGCAGGCGCCGTCATCAACAGCCTCGCCGACCTGGCTCTCAGGCTCCGCGCACGCGTAGCCAATCCGGAGCTGTTACAACTTTCTTCACGGCTTCAAGGGCGCACCTTCGGCGCGCCACGCCTACGGCCAGAACCGGCTATGCGAGCTGGCGCGAGCTACCGGGGGAGAATAGGCGGCCCGGTGACCCGATGATAAGCGGCAAGGGTCGCCGGGGGCTCGCCGTTGCTGGGCGGCAGTTTTCGCCGCGCCCTTCGGGCGGAAGCCCTACGGCGCGACGAGCTGCCGCGCACGGCATCCCCGCCACCGACCGCAACCGGTCCCCGCCGCAACGTCCCCGGTGTCGCGCGGCGCGAGCTGGTCAGGCCGTCAGATATCCCGCTGAGTGCGCCGGTCGTCGAGCGAAAGGTCAGCTCACCGGGCCGGAAACGCCGCGCA
Source organism: uncultured Actinomycetes bacterium (assembly GCA_963822765.1). GTDB lineage: Bacteria > Actinomycetota > Actinomycetes > Streptosporangiales > Streptosporangiaceae > Palsa-504. The sequence goes on from CAWGJL010000026.1 coordinate 26,058, forward strand.
TTGTCCGGGGCGGCCCCTCCAGCGTCAAGGGCGCTCCCTACGGTCACGTCGCCAAGGCGATGGGCGCAAGCGCCCACCCTTGACCCCGGAGACCTCTGCCGCCCCAGCGGGCCTGACGGCAAGGGCCAGGCCGAAGGCCAGGCCCGCAACGCGCGCGGCGAGACCTCTACCTAACGGACAAACAGTCAGAGCAAACGCGGGCTTCACTAATGTCGAGCAGGCACCGAGGGCGTATCCTCAGGGCAATGGGCGCAGCCGAGCGTTATGCTCCGGTGACCCCATCGCGTCGGCACATGGAGGCGTCGGTGACATTCGAGATCGAGATTCCTGATGAGTGGCCGCCGAGCCTCGGGTTCGCTGTCGCCAAGATGATCCGTCAATCGTTGAAAGCTGGCTTTCCCGTCGTAGTCCCGGTCCGAGGCGACACTACCCCGGACCAGCTCGCGGCAGCGTTCAACACGATCCAAACGGCCATCCAGGAGGCAGGGCTAGCCGCTTAACGCGGGCGACCGAAGATGGCGGCTGGCCTGCGGTGCGCCGGTCCGCAAAGCATGACAAGCCATCCCCAAGCTGATAGCCCGCCCGTGCCACATGCGTGCCAGAACGGCCGGAGAATCGCGGCCACCAGCGGTCACCCACGGGCAGTACGAACGGCCTCCAGCCAGCGCATATGCAGGCTGACCCGATGCGTGAAACGACCTTCTAAGCAGCCGGTCATGCGACTCGGCCACAGGGAGCCCCAATAGCCCAGCGGGCCTGACGGCGAGGGCCAGGCCGACACCTTGGGGAGACTGCGGTCCACTTTGGCCGAGCGATGGCCGTTGCACTGCCGAATTTAGCCGTATTAGATCAAGGCGGCGCCGCTACGCGGCGCCGCTGGCCCGGCGTCAGCGCCCGGGCTCTGCCTTGGGAGGCCCGCCCGGCGCACGCCGGGCCACGGCCTAACAACTCGCCACAGATCAGTGAGACTCACCAGGTACACAGCCGGAGCTGCCTTGAGCTCTCGCGCACCTTGGACTCGCCACGCCGGATCGCGCGGAATGGGTTCGCAGCTTCTACCGGACCCGGGGAAGGCCCGGACGACACAGATCATGCAGCCAGACGTAGCAGGAACGTTCACGAAGACGAGGGAAATAACGGTGATGGCGGCTGGCCTGCTGAACCGACAAGGTGGTGGAGTATCGCCTCAACGTGCATACCGCGTTGGTCGTACTCTCGCCGGAGCGCACTGAGACTTTGCTGGTATGGCCCCTGGTAGAGGTCCGGATCTCTTGACGCCAGCTCCCTGAAAATCTCAGTCGATTCGGTCTTGGCGCTGAGCGCGTCCTGAGAGCGGCCCACCTTGTCCAGCACCACGGAGAGGTTGCTCAGCGCCAGGGCCAGGCCGGCCCGGTGGACAGCAGGATTGTCCTTGGCCAGCACCCGGAACACGGTGACGGCTTCCTCGGCAGCGGCCAGCGCGTCCTGAGAGCGGCCCACCTTGTCCAGCGCCACGGAGAGGTTGCTCAGCGCCAGGGCCAGGCCGGCCCGGTGGACAGCAGGGTTGTCCTTGGCCAGCACCCGGAACACGGTGACGGCTTCCTCGGCAGCGGCCAGCGCGTCCTGATAGCGGCCCACCTTGTCCAGCGCCGCGCCGAGGATGCGCAGCGCCAGGGCCAGGCCGGCCCGGACAGCAGGGTTGTCCTTGGCCAGCACCCGGTAGATGGTGACGGCTTCCTCGGCAGCGGCCAGCGCGTCCTGAGAGCGGCCCACCCGGTACAGCGCCGCGGCGAGGATGCGCAGCGCCCAGGCCAGGCCGGCCCGGTGGACAGCAGGGTTGTCCTTGGCCAGCACCCGGTAGATGGTGACGGCTTCCTCGGCAACGGCCAGCGCGTCCTGAGAGCGGCCCACCTCGTCCAGCGCCGCGGCGAGGTTGCTCAGCGCCCAGGCCAGGCCGGCCCGGTGGACAGCAGGGTTGTCCTTGGCCAGCACCCGGTAGATGGTGACGGCTTCCTCGGCAACGGCCAGCGCGTCCTGAGAGCGGCCCACCTCGTCCAGCGCCGCGGCGAGGTCGCTCAGCCCCGGGGCCAGGCCGGCCCGGTGGACAGCAGGGTTGTCCTTGGCCAGCACCCGGTAGATGGTGACGGCTTCCTCGGCAACGGCCAGCGCGTCCTGAGAGCGGCCCACCTCGTCCAGCGCCGCGGCGAGGTTGCGCAGCGCCCAGGCCAGGCCGGCCCGGTGGACAGCAGGGTTGTCCTTGGCCAGCACCCGGAACACGGTGACGGCTTCCTCGGCAACGGCCAGCGCGTCCTGGGAGCGGCCCACCCGGTCCAGCGCCACGGCGAGGGTTTGCAGCGCCAGGGCCAGGCCGGCCCGGTGGACAGCAGGATTGTCCTTGGCCAGCACCCGGAACACGGTGACGGCTTCCTCGGCAACGGCCAGCGCGTCCTGAGAGCGGCCCACCCGGTCCAGCGCCGCGCCGAGGGTGCGCAGCGCCAGGGCCAGGCCTGCCCGGTGGACAGCAGGATTGTCCCTTAGCTCGACCCGCCGGAGTTGCACCGTGAAATCAGCGATCGCGACGTGTGTGAGTAGCAGAACATGACCGGGAATCAACCGATCGAGATCGGTGAGCTGATCGATCGTCCAATCTTCAACTGAAAGGATCTGCTCGGCGATCACAGTATCAAGCAGCTGCCTTCCCGTCTGACCTGTCATCGCGGCATGTGCGGCTGCAAGAATCGTGCGGCGCGGGCTACCGGAAGCGAATTCGCTGAATAGGCCGCCGGCTGACTCCATACGATCGGCTGCGTTGGCCAGGAAGCTAAGTGCCCGGGCGGCCTGCCGGTCGGTCAGCCCGGCGCGCAGGCTCTGAGAAAGTGCGGTATTAGAAGTTAGCTGGCTGACGACGAACCACTCGCCAATCATGTCCGGCCGGATACGCGGGCCGCCGCTCGATTCGGGCGAATATAGCGCCGAAGTCCAGCCCGCGATGGCAGCTAGCCGCTCTGCTGTCGCATTACGCAGTTCAGGAACCTTGCGCAGGATCTGTTCTGCCTCACCGTCACTATCCGGGCCAAGCAGGACTAGGGCGGCAATGCTGCGTTCTTGCAGCGTCTCTGATGGGGGGCCTCCGTCGCCCCACTTCCATGTTGCCGCCGTAGCGGTCCAGCGGCGTTTCTCATGCTTCATCAGCGCGTCGGCGACCTGCCCGAATGACAACTTTCGCGGATCTCCCTTATTGTCACCGGTCCCGAGAACCGCGAGCAGCGCCTGAGCTTGCATGACAAGGATCGGCTGACTTACGTCCGGCCAAGGCACGTAGGACAGGGCAGGTACTGCCACCTTCCGCTCGGCGGCGAATGTGGTCATTGCCTCGGTGAACCAGCGTTCCCGGTCCTCTGGACCGCCTTCCGGCTGCAGGTCTAGGACCGGCGCACGGGTCACGATCCATTCGTGCCACTCGTCCAGTTGCGATGCAAGTGACGCGGCTAGGCCCGCAGCCGAGTGGGCGATTAGGATCACCCGGGTGGCCGGGCTGGTGTACTGCCCGGCCAGGGCATCCAGCAACGGAACTAGATCGGCCCGGCCTTCGGCGTCATCCACCAAAATCATCACCGGGTCCCCACAGGCCCGGACCGCGCTGACCGCTATAGCGCCCGTTCCGCCGCGCAGCCACCCCCGCGCCCATCCTTCTGGGAGACCAGAGGCGAATTTGAGCGCGAGCCGGGACTTTCCTACCCCCGCCGAGCCGGTGATCATGAATACCGGGTTGGCCGAGTCATCGGTGTACCAGTCGGCCAACTGCTTCAGTTCACGTCCTCGGCCCCGGAATGGTGCCGGAGACCGATCGGCGCGCAGCAAGCCCAAGGCGTCAGCTTGATCCCCGGGAGCAGCCGCCGTCAAAGCCTCCAGCACCTCGCTGCGGCGCTCCCTTGCCGCCGCACGCTCATCCCGTGCGTGAAAAATACGGTCGACTACTACTGTCGCTACCAGCGCCGAGACTGCGGCGACCGCTCCTGCCAGCCAGGCTGGGGCGCCAAGCCCCACCGCGCTCCCACCCGCGCCAGCCAATGTCACCGCCGCTGCGGCGACAACCCAGCCTGACCGATGCCGGTTATACCTACCTCCCACTCCAGCCCCCAACGCTCACCCAGCCACCAGACGTCACCAATCGTGACTATCCAATCAAATTCTCCACCTACTAATCCAAGATCACCAGAGAACAGCATCCTCCAGCTATGTGGGCTTCCCCTCGTACCGTGGACACATCGCCTTAAGGGGAAGGACAGGGCGATGGCAGAGACACGCCGGAAGTTCGATCGGGACTTCAAGGAGGGCGCGGTCCGGCTGGTCCGGGAGACCGGCAGGCCGATCGCGCAGGTGGCCCGGGATCTGGGCATCCACGACGGCACCCTGGCGAACTGGGTGAACGCCGACCGGCGGCGCCGCGGTGAGGCGGACGGGGCGCTGGGTGAGGATGAGCGGGCGGAGCTGGCCCGGCTGCGGAAGGAGAACGCCGAGCTGGCGATGGAGCGTGATGTGCTCAAGCGCTCGGTCGCCCTCTGGGTCAAGGACGCGATGGGGCGGTAGCGGTGGCCGCGCTGATCGCCGCCCAGAGGGACGAGCATGGTATTCCGGCCGCGGTGGCCTGCCGGGCGATGGGGGTGTCCCGGTCCTGGTTTTACAAGCACGAGGACGGCGCGCTGCCGCCGCGGGCAGCGCGCCATGAGCAGCTGCGGGCCGAGGTGACGAGGCTGTTCGCCGCGCATGGGGGCAAGTACGGCTCGCCGCGGATCACCGCGGACCTGCGCGATGAGGGCTGGGCGGTCAGCAAGAACACGGTCGCCGCGGTGATGCGCGAGCTGGGCCTGGCCGCCAGGCGGAAGAAGAAGCGCAAGTCCTCGACCCGGCCGGGCAAGGGCCGCTGGCGGGCGCCGGACCTGGTCCGGCGGGACTTCCCGGCGCAGGAGATCAACGTCAAGTGGTACGGCGACGGGACGGAGATCCCCACCGGTGAGGGCAAGCTCCATCTCGCCTCTGTCCTGGACGTGGCCTCGCGCCGGGTGCTCGGGTTCGCGCTGTCTGAGCATCATGACGCGGAGCTGGCCTACGGCGCGCTGGCCATGGCGGTGGCGGTGCGCGGCGGCGCCGTGCCCGGGGTCATCATGCACACCGACCAGGGCAGCGAGTACACCGCGCGGCTGTTCCGGGGCGCCTGCAAGCGGCTGGCCATCTCCCAGTCGATGGGCCGGCCCGGGTCGGCGCTGGATAACGCGGTGATCGAGTCGTGGCACTCGACCGTGGAATTCGAGCTGCGCCGCATCGAGCACTTCGCGACCAGGGCGCGGGCCCGGGCGCGGGTCGCCGCCTGGATCGAGGAGTACAACACCACCCGCCGGCACTCGGCCCTGGGCATGATGTCCCCGGTGGCCTGGGAGCTGGCCCGCGGTGCGGGAAGGGAGGCCGCGTGAGCGCGGCCGGCCGCTGCGCGGCCCAGGACACGAACAAGAAGGCGGCTTCGCCGCTCACCTGTCAGTGGCTGCCGCGTTCCAGGCGGGGGGACGCGCCGCTTGAGGGTACGGGGCCGCCCCTCCGGCCTCAAGGCTGCTGCGCACCGCCTGCCGGCGGCGGCCCCTGCGGGGCCGGCCTTGACCCCGGAGACCGCTGCGGCCCCTGCGGCAGGAAGCACGGGCAGGCCCTGGCCTGCCCCGCCCGGGCCGCGGCGCGTCCGGGGCGCCCGTGCCCGGCGCACAGACGGACGCCAGGAACCAGAGGTGAACTGGCGTTCGATAGTCAGAAAAGGAACCGAAATCACAAGAATCCGCTAACGGGAAGTGTCCACACTTCCAGGGGATTGCCGGCTATGAATGCCAGATGCTGTGGTGGGTTTCCCTCGGGCCGGTGTCAAATGAGCGGGTAGGTGCAAGGTTCCTGGCCGGGCTCAGATCCGGGGATGGCCCGCTGAGTGTACGTGCCCGCCCCTCCAGCCCCAAGCGCGACTGTGCCCGCAGGGCAACCAGCACAGGTGGAAAGACACCGGCTAACGTACACGCGAAGTCGCGCTTGACCCTGGAGACCACTGCGGACACTCCGGTCAGAGACCAAGGGCCAGGCCGAGCCTGCCCGGACCGGACGCGGGCCATCCCCTGCACGGTGCGGGCAGTCACGGCGGAATATCCATGATCCGGAATATGCGCGGAATGGTCTCGGCCGCTGGGGAGTTGAGTGATCGAGTCCAAGCAGGCAGGATGAACAAATTCGAAAGATGTGGTCTACCGCCTCCGGAGCCGTGAATGCACCCTCCTTGGGAGCCAGGCTGGGAGCCACCGGGGCGAACAACCTTCAGGGAATCCGGACGAGCATGAACAGCGGGCAGGAACGCATCCGAGGTCACGGACTGATCCGAACTGGTCCGGATGCCCACACATGGATCTACGGATCAGATGTCGGGCGACCAATGAGCTTAGCCTTCATCAGGTCGAACTCCTCACGGGTCAGCAGGCCTTTTTCCAGCATGTCCGCCAGCTTGGTCAACTCCTCGACCGGCGAAGAGGAGACAGCACGCACTCCCTGCTGGATCGCCCCCGCTACCTCCGTTGCCCGCGCCGACCGGATGATGCTGAGCGTACGCGACATCCCGATCCGGAGCTGATCCGGAGTCGCGCTGGTATGGAGCAGGAACAGCTCGCAGCCAGTGCCCTGTATCCGCACGACCGTTTTGATCGAGGTCCGCGCAGTCAGCCCGTTCAAGACCGTCGCGATGGCCATCCCCTCGATCGCCCCGGTCACGCCGAGCCCGCCGCCAACGAACCCGCCGCCCGTCTTGACCAGGCCAGGGCCGCCGATCTCCACATGTTCAACCTGGTCGTATGGCACCTCAGCTAGCACATCTGCCCGGCAGCACGCGCATACCGCCAGCCGGTCTTCAAGGAACCGCACGTCGTACTGCTTGCCCGCCGTGATCGTCGACTCTGGGACATGCCCTCCGAGGTACGCCACCTCGCGCAAGGTGATGAGTGTGCGGGCATCGAGCTCGCTCGCCGCCTGAGACTTTGCCGCGGTGTCTCGCGACTCCTGGAATGCCTTGGCGATTGCCTGTGCAGCATCAGCGTCCAGTTTGACCAGAGCGTTCCAGGCCTGGTCCCATCCATGCTGCGTCAGTGGAAAGCGATCAAGGATTTTCTCGCCCATGACGCTAGTGCGGACCACGAGGAAGCAAGGGCCATCTTTTTTTGCGTCTTGCCACCCTAGGGTGTACCGCTGGCCAGTAACAGGAATCAGATTGGGAGAACGCCATAGCGTATCAGGCGATACGGCAGGCATTGCCGGCGCATCCGCTTGCGCTGCGACTACCTCATTCCGCCCAAGTGGCTGATCCCGGTCAGGTACGTTCTCCACGGTCTGCTCCCTTCATTCCCTCGCACCATCGTGCCACGGTGCAACACGTAGAGCAGCGAAGACGCCGATCAGCGACGGCGCACCACACCCGCGTGACCGGAGCCAACTTGGCATGAGCCACGCCCGAAAAGCAGACGGTCGAGGATCATCATCGTTCCGCTGCGACTGTAGCCAAGACTGTAGCCAAGCCGCTGGACGGCGCCCGACGCACGTGGACAGCCCTGGAATATCGGCCCAGCCCACGACCGGTGACGGACGCCCTTGGACGAGTTGCCCACTCCTACGGATCAGATGCTCCCGTGTCCGCTGCGTGCCCGAGCTGAGGAGCCGCGGGTGAGCGCGTCCGCGGAAGGGCAGAAAGCCGCAGGTTAAGAACCGGTTCCGTAAACCGATTTGTAAACCGGACGCAGCGGGACAGGCTGAGACGGGAGAGATACAGAGAGCCGGGGACGACCTCAAGCCGCCGGTCGGCCGAGGTCAACGCGGTGACCAGAGACTGCCCGAGACAGCGAAGACGCACGTCGGTCGGCTCATAACCCAGAGGTCGCGGGTTCAAATCCCGCCCCCGCTACCAAGGCCAGAGGCCCTTTCTCGAACAGAGGAAGGGCCTCTTGCATGGCGGATGCTAACGGATTTGCTAACGACTTGTAGCGCAGGTTCCTTGTCCTCGCCGAGTAGAAGCAGCCCGACCGACCGTCTGCGGGCTACCTGTGGAGCAGCTCCCGGACTGTAGATCGTTGCGGGATGGCTTCTGGGAAATACCGCTAACGCTGCCATGACGGAGTGACGTAACCGCACGGGCCGGGTTGTGACGGAGCTGAGGCAGTCTGAGGGTCTAGCCACGCCAGCAGGGTGAACACGATCAGGATCAACGTCGCGAGAAGTAGGAGTTCTGTGCTGTAGCGACGCTCCCATTCGATCCATGCGGGGGCGCCCGTCTGCGTTGCCGCTGGCAGCTCGTCCCGGGCGGGGAAGTTGTTTCCTTCGCCTGCCGCGGCGGCGAGGGCATCCGTGGGCGTAAATATTCGGCCGGCTGGACTCTTCCGCAAGCAGAGGATCGATGCTTGGGTAAGTTCGGACATTATCGAGAAGCTGCCCGTAAAGCGCGAATGACCCGTCGCGTCGCACGAGTTGCCGAATTGCCGGGCCGAGCATGGCGGCCTTGATGGTGTCGGCGGCCGGGCCGAATGCGGCCGCGGTCATCTTGTTGAGTTCAGCGGTCATCTCGGCGCAAGCAGCGGCGAGCTTGCGGTCGGCGGCTGAGCCGAGCGCCGCGGTGGCGAGCTTGAGGTCGGCGGCCGGGCCGAGCATGGCGGCCTTGATGGTGTCGGCGGCCGGGCCGAATGCGGCCGCGGTCATCTTGTTGAGTTCAGCGGTCATCTAGGCGCAAGCAGCGGCGAGCTTGCGGTCGGCGGCTGAGCCGAGCGCCGCGGTGGCGAGCTTGAAGTCGGCGGCCGGGCCGAGCAGAGGGTCGGTTGGCGTCTCACAGACTGCACTTGCCATATCTGCTGCTTGCCAACCTCCTTCCACGGCCGAGAAGTCGAACGTTTGCCTCAAATGTCCCTCCTAGAAGCAGAAAGATAAGGCTGTCATTTTCTATGGCAGCCAACATCTATTCTAGGGCTGGTCTGGCGACTCCCCAGACATGAGACCTCCTCCGATGATCAGTTGGGCCAGTATGTTCGCGACTTGGCGGTCGGCTTCCAGATCGGTCTGAACGTACTGCTTCATGGTGAACGCCACGTCCGCGTGGCCGATGCGCCTGCTGAGCGCCTTCCAGTCGATCTTCGCGTCGCTGCCTGCCGTGGCATAGCTGTGCCGCACGTCGTGCAGGTCGATCTCCGGCAGCCCGCCCGCTGCGGCGAGCTTCTTGAACCGCCGCGTAATCGTGTCAGGGTGCGGCGGCCTGCCGTCCTCCCAGCAGAACAGGACGCCGTGATCGCGATAGTCGGGGCCGAAGTCTTGCCGCTCCCGGTCGAGCTGCTCGACATGCGCCATGAGAACCGCCAGCGTGAACGGATCGAGCGCCAAAACATGCTGGGCGTTCTCGCTCTTGCCGTCCGACTCGATCACCCGGCCGTCCACGACGACCCGGGTGACTTCGATCGTCAGCGTTCCGGCGTCCAGGTCGAGCAGATCCCGGCGTGCGCCCGCTAGCTCGCAGCGTCGCATGCCCGAGGTGGCTTCGAGCACCCACAGCGCGAAGAACCGGTCCGACCGGGCCCGCTGGAGGAAGGTCTGGAGCTGGGCGACGGTCCAGATCTTGCGGCCCTTGCGCGGGACGCGGGGCGGATGGGCGTCGCTGACGACGTTCCGCTTGGCCCATCCCCAGGTCGCGAAGTCCTCCCAGGCCCGGTGGAGCATCCGGTGGGTGTTCACTAGCGTCTTCGGCTCCAGGCCAGGACTGAGCTTCCGGCACGCCGACTCGGCGGCGTCCTCGGCCGCGCGCTGGCCGAGTTTCTTCGGCTCGATTGGCTGGCCTATCACCGGATCGTCCTCGGAGTGGGCGCGGAAGCACCGCACGGTGTCATAGCTGTAGGGGCGGCACGGCAGCGCCCGGCCGCCAGGTCCGGACCGCCGCGTGTGTACAGCCCTCGTGGTTGGTTGCTTCTTCGGCCGGGCCTTGACCCGGCCCTCGGCGAGCAGCTTGGCGTACAGCGCGTCGCAGACCGTTCCGTCAATCTCCAGGACGCCGCGCTGCCCGATGTACGGGATCACGTAATAAGCCGCGTAGTTCCGCCAGTTCTGAGTCATGGACGGCTTGATCAAGAGCGGCGCCTACGGCGCCGCTGGCCCGGCGCCAGCGTCGGCCTCTGGCCTTGGGAGGCCCCGGCCGACGCGCGCCGGGCCAACCACTCGGACACCGTTGATCAACCGGCCCACCCGGCACGGACCCCGGAGCTGGGGCGCTGCCGTCTTCCTCGCGTCCGTCGTCCAGCTCATGGCCGACACGTCTGGACGCCGCTGCGGTCGCGTTCTATCCGGCTAACTGGTTCAGGCGCCGGTGGACGTCCAAGGTGAGTTCCAGCGCGGGCAGCGCACTGGCCGGTTCGATCAAGTTGTCGGCCTCTCCGTTGAGGCAGGCCAGCACGTGGTCGATCATCGCCTCATAGGGGCTGGCCGCGGGCAGGTCGATGGCGTGCTCGCCATCGGCGGTGCACTCGGTAAGGGCCGCGGGGCCCTGGCCGGTGAATCCGGCGCGCATTTCGTATTCCAGCACCGCGCCGGTGAAGGTAGCGCGCCAGCCGCCGCGCATCCCGTAGGGCTGCGGCATCAGCGACGAACTGGCGCACCGGGCCATAGCGTGCGGGTAGCTGAGCAGGACCTCGGCGGCCGACCCGCGGCCACCAGGGCCACTGGTGCCGGTGACATAGACAGTGCCGGGCTGGCCCAGCAGGCCGATGGCCAGGTCGAAGTCAGCATGCATCATGTCCAGTGCCAGCGTGTCCAGGCCGAGGTCGTAGCCCTCCCAGAGCAGCGCGGAGCGGCCCTCGATCTCCAGCACCTGCGGCGGCCCGTACCGCTGGTCGGCCACCGCCTGGCGCAGGTGCTGGTTGGCCGGGCTGAACCGGGAGAACATGTCTACGAACGCCTTCCGGCCAGTGGCCTGCTGGGCGGCGACGACGCGACGGGCATCATCGAGAGTGTCAGCCAGCGGCAGCTCGATGAGCACGTCCTTGCTCGCCTGCATGGCGCACACGGCGACCTCGGCGTGCAGCCGGGTCGGCAGGCAGATGTCCACCAGGTCCACCGAGGCATCGCTGATCACGGTGTCCAGGTCGGTCGTGGTGGCGAACCCGAACTGGCCGCTGATCTTGGCCAGCTTGTCCGGGGTCCGGCCGAACACGATCACCTGGTCCACGTCGGGCCGCTGCGCGTACACAGCAGCATGGGCCTGGCCAAACCCGGTGCCCAGCAGCGCGATCTTCATCTTGGTCAGCTCCTTTCCTGGCCGCAGGCACAAGCCGGTGCCCTGGGACCAGCCGTACATGGGAGCGGCGAGCGCCGCCTGGCACCACCACGATAGAAGGCAGGTAGGACAGTTCTCGTCCCCCTGAGAAACGCACCGCTCGAACTTCTGCCCAGCCGGTCTAACAGTCCTGGCCGGGCTCAGCTCCGGGGATGGCCCCTGAATTGTGACGTGCTTCCCCTCAATATCAAGGGCGCTTTGCGTTTCCTTCGGAAATGGCCTTCGGCCACCCTTGACATTGAGCCTCCGGAAGCACTCTGGCCAGAAACCAAGGGCCAGGCAGCGAGCCTGGCCAGGGTACGGGGCCATCCCCTGTACGGCGCGGGCGGTCACCGGGCAAATTCCAGGGGCAGCTGGGCATAGGCGCCATCCCACCGAGAACCTGGCCTACGCATCGCGGACCCGTGTCCCCGAGATGTCCCCGAACCGCCATCAATAGCCAACGACCGCCACCAGCAGCTACCTGCGAACATGAAGCTGGGGCGGCCTTTGAGCCCGCGAGCAGCGCACCAGAACACCCTCGTAATGCGTAGGTCGCTGGAGGCAACGAGGACCAGGGCGCCGAGGTGCCCGGCGTTGTGCGAGCCCAGACCCGTGCCCGCTGCGTGCCCGATCGGTCGGTCATCGCCGGGAACTTACGGTCATTCTCGGACAGCACTACAGGCTCCGCGACCTGTGTTGACGCATGTGAGCCAAGTCGCCGAGGAGACCTGACACGGAAGAGGTCGCTTGGTCAGCTGATCACGGGTCGGCGCCCCTGAGCCGACGGTCGAGCTGGCCCGCTACTGTGACGCCATGTCATCTGCGCTCGCGCAAACCCTGATTGGCGGAGGTCTGGCCATCATTGGCGGCTTGGTCGCCGCATGGTGGCAGACCAGCAGGTCTGACAACGTTGCACAGAAGATCCGGCGGGCCGAGCGGTATGAAAGTGCCCTAATAGAACTCAATGCGCGAGTCGCAGAGACTGTGGGCCAAGTCGGCAAGGTCTGGGGCGACGCCAGATCGGCTAGCCTGCGCGGACTCAGCCATGAGAGTACCTACGCCTCAGAGTACGCCCGGGCGCGTGATCCGCTCGATGAGCTGCTCAACTTCTGGCATTCTGTGTCGTCCCTGCTCATCTCAGATACTACGATCGTAGAGGCCTTTGTACGGCTGCACCAGGAATCGGCAACGCACATCTGGCATGAAGACAACATGGCTTACAGCGGGCAGCCGCCTATAGACGGCAAGGTTGACACCACCCAGTTCGTGCAAGACCTCGAAACGGTATATCTCGCCGTGTCCGAGATGGGCAAGGAGGTCCGCCAGCGGGTCGCCGCTCTCCACGATGCCCCCCGTTCCTTGCCCCGAGCGATAACAGCAGGGGTCAGGAGAAGTCGCTAGCATCAGCGAACTGTCCCGGACATCTCTGAGCTGAGACCAACAATCGAGGGCTGCCGGTAGTTTGCGGCGAAGAAGCCCGCGCCCTGGCCCACCAGATGAGCTAGCAAGAATCCCGGCGTTGGGATGGCTAGTAGTAGTAGCGGCAGCGGCTACCTCGAGAGCAATGCTTGAAACCTGTGGATCTGCCGGGAAGGGGTGTACCTTCCCGGATCATCCAGAAGTGGTTCTCAAGCAAGATCGGCGGGGCCAACGCCGGTCGGGAAGGTACACCCGATGCTCACCGTAGTCCCTGGCGACGGCTCAGGCCATGAGGCCGGGAAGGATGGCCCGTCGTCGCTGATCGATGAGATCGTGCGGGAAGGCGCGCGGCGGATGCTCGCCGAGGCGCTGCAGTCCGAGGTGGACTCCTATATCGCGGCGCATGCCGCTGAGCGGGGCGAGAACGGTCACCGCCTGGTGGTCCGCAATGGCTCTCACCAGCCCAGGGAGGTGCTGACCAGCGCCGGGGCGGTGGAGGTGACCGCACCGCGGGTCAATGACAAGCGCACCGACCCGGCCACCGGTGAACGCGAGCGGTTCTCCTCGGCGATCTTGCCGCCGTGGGCGCGGAAGACCCCGAAGATCACCGAGGTGCTGCCCCTGCTCTACCTGCACGGCCTGTCCTCCGGGGATTTCGTGCCCGCGCTCGGGCAGTTCCTGGGCTCAGCGGCCGGGCTGTCGGCGCCGGTGATCACCAGGCTGACCGAGACCTGGAAGGCCGAGCAGCGCCTCTTCGCCGCCCGCGACCTATCCGGCGCGGACTACGTCTACCTGTGGGCCGATGGCATCCACGTCAATATCCGGCTGGAGGAGCACAAGCTGTGCCTGCTGGTGATGATCGGCGTGCGCGCCGACGGGCGCGAGGAGCTTATCGCCTTGGCCGACGGGTACCGCGAGTCCACCGAATCGTGGACTGACCTGCTGCGCGACTGCGCCCGCCGCGGCATGCGCGCCCCGGTGCTCGCGGCCGGCGACGGGGGCGCGCTGCGCGAGGTCTTCCCCGCGACCAAAGAGCAGCGCTGCTGGTTCCACAAGATCGCCAACGTCCTCGGCGCGCTGCCCAAGTCCGCGCACCCCGGCGCGAAGAAGGCCCTCGCCGAGATCTGGGGCGCCGAGGACAAGCCGCACGCCCGCGCCGCCGCCAGGGCATTCGAGGCCGCGTACGCGGCGAAGTTCCCCAAGGCCACCGCGAAGGTCACCGATGACCTGGACCAGCTGCTGGCGTTCTACGACTACCCCGCCGAGCACTGGATCCACCTGCGCACGACCAACCCGATCGAATCTACGTTCGCCACGGTAAGGCACCGGACCAAGATCACCAAGGGTCCCGGCTCGCGGGCTGCCGGGCTCGCCATGGCGTTCAAGCTGATCGAGTCAGCCCAGGACCGCTGGCGCGCAGTCAACGCGCCGCACCTCGTCGCCCTGGTCCGCGCCGGAGCCATCTTCATCAACGGCAAACTCGTCGAACGACCCGGTGAGGACGCCCCACTCGCAGCCGCCTAAAAGATCTTGATCCACAGGTCTTGACAATAGCTCCTACCTCGATCGGGTGCATATTCCGTCCCTGGCTTCGGGACTTCCAGGGGGCCTTGAAGACGATAGGGACAGAGAGTGCATAAGACAACCGCACCCCAGACCGCGGCGGGGCGGTCCGCGGCGACGGTGGCGGCAACAGCAGCTGCCCACTCCTACGCATCTGAGGGTTGCAGTTCGGGTTGCAGTTCACCACGGTGCAGCACCATTCAGGGCAGACCGGCCTAGAAGGTTGGTCCAGCTTGAACCGCTCGGGACAGCCATGCCCCGAGCTGCTAATGCGGCGCGCCGTACAGCACGGAAGTACAGCAACGCACCCTGACAGCCGCCAGCACACACGGCCGCCAGCACACCGGGCTAGCTGGGACGACGGCCAAACGCCCAGCGGTGCCGCTAGTTCGGGACGAAGAGGCCAGCACTTAGGCGACAGGTGCTAATGCGCGATGCTGCGACTACTGTGCTGGGTGACGGCTTCGCTGCCAGGTTCTCCCGAAGCGGAGGCTCTATGCACGACCCGGGCCAGTCAGAAGGCCGCACGCCCAGCCAGCAGTCGCCTGAGCTTCGAGTCTCCGATGCAGAACGCGACCGGGCCATTGAGCTGCTTGGGCAGCACGCCGCCTCCGGCCGCCTGACACCCGCCGAACTGGAGGACCGCACGGAGAACGCCTACGCCGCGAAGACCCGTGCCGACCTCGCAGCGCTCGTGCAGGACCTGCCCACGTCGGCAACAGGGCAGTCGGCCGGACAGGGCAAGGCCAGGCGATGGTTTGTGGCCATCCTCGGCCGTCCCCAGCGGCGAGGACCTTCCCGGCTGCGCGGGCGCGCCATCGCGTTGTCCGTCCTGGCCGCCCCTGATATCGACTTGTGCAACGCTGACATTGAGGGCAGCGAACTGGTCATTTACTCTTTTTCGCTTCTCGGTGGCCCTGACATTTATGTGGCCGACTCCATGAAGGTAGAGATGAGTGGGTTTTCATCGCTGGTCGGCAACGACCTGGAAGGAAGCCAACGCCCAGCCGACCCGGAGGCTCCGGTGATATGGGTCCGCGCCTATTCCCTGATCGGCGGCTGTACGGTCTGGCGGCTCCCGCCGCACCTTCGAGCTTTGCCATACCGAGCAGCCCGTCGGGCAGCCAGAAAACTTACAGCTGGCAGCGCCACAGACCTCCCAAGCTGATAGCCCTAGTTCTGAAACCCCAATCCCCAGCGCGTGGGACATTCATGGGACGCGGCGCCATCGTCGATCGCGGCCACAAGCGTCGGCGCAGGTCACACATCAGAGACCGATTTGAGCCGTGACGGTCTGTAAAACCGTGTCCTATGGCTGGCGCATGCACAAGATCCAGAAAGCAGCAGGCCAGCGCACGCGTCGGCTAACGGATTTGCTAACGAGACCAGTCGGGATGGGGGAGACAACGTGAGACACCGGCGACGCTCACCGAGGCCTTCGCCTGGTCAGCGAGACGCGCCGGGACGCCGGAGACGGGGGAGACGTGCGTCGTATGGCTCATAACCCAGAGGTCGCGGGTTCAAATCCCGCCCCCGCTACCAAATGGCAGGTCAGAGGCCTCTTCCGATCATGGAAGGGGCCTTCTGCGTGCGCCGTGTGCACGGAATTGCGCACCAGGCCTCTGAGGCGCCGCCGCCGCAGCGGCTGGGCAGGGGTGAGGTGAGGTGTATCCCGTGGACGCATTCGCCACGCAGGCGGCGGACGGACTTCCCCCCGAGGCGCAGCGCCCGGACATCTGCGATAAATTGCAGATGAAGTGCAACTCGCCTACTATGGAATCATGAGCGCGCAGACGCTGGGTTTCGCGATCCAGCCGGAAGATCGCCCGGTGCTGGATGAGCTTGTCGCCTACTTCGGCGACGGCAATAGGTCCGCTTACCTGCGGGCTACCCTCAAGGTCATGAAGTCGATCATGATCGCTGACCAGCTCAGGGAGGCGCAGGTCTACGGCCAGCAGCGTACCGCGGAACTCGGTATCGACCCGTCGGATATCCCTGCGCGGGTCCAGGAGTTCCTCAAGGCCGACTCCTGACGGCGCGCGGGGGTGAGCAGCCTTGCGCCTGTCCCGGCCGCTGTCGTCTACGACATCAACGTCCTGGTGACGGCGTCGGCCAGCGGTAACAGTCCCTTCCGGTCCTGGCCTTCACCGCCGCCTGTATCCGGCAACCCTTCGGCTGACTGCCTGGGCGTAATCGTTGACGGCGCCGAGTTCGCGCTCTGGTTTTCCCCGCACATCATCACCAACATCGATAGGATCCTGGCCCAGCTGTTCAAATGGGCCCAGCCCCAGATCGATGCCTACTTGCACGCCATAAGGATGGCCGCTGAGCACAGCGGCGGGGGAATCGTGGCTGACGTGCCCTGGACGGTTCACGACTGCCCCGACCACGAGGACAACCTGATCCTCGACCTGGCCGCCGAGGTCGGGGCGCTGCTCATCGTCTCCAACGACACCGACCTGCTGTCAATGTCGCCGTGGCGTGGAACGCCAATCATCGAGCCTGCCGCGTTCGCCGCAAAGGTGGACGCAATGCGCAGGCACGCACGCCGACGACGCAGATAGACCGTGACTTGCCGAGTTCCCCTATTAATAAATCAAGGGCGCCGGCGCTGCGCGGCGCCGCTGGCCCGGCGTCAGCGCCGGGCTCGGCCTTGGGAGGCCCGCCCGGCGCACGCCGGGTCACACTTGCGCAGGCGGCGCGATCAGCAGGCTTCTCTGTCCAGCTCGCTAGTGCCGTGCTACGCGACGAGCCCGTTCTGTTCGCTGTCCTTAGGTGCGCCGTCAGCTCGCCGATGGCCATTCGGCGTCGGCGGCCGGTTGTGCCAGGGCCTGGTCCAGGCTCGTGAAGTTGGGGATCACGCGGTCCATGCCGGTGATCGCGAAAACGCGGAGGACGGCAATGGCGGGGATGACCAGCAGCAGCTCACCGCCTACAGCCTGGGCGCGCTTGTGCTCCGCCAGCAGGGTGTGGAGCCCGGACGAATCACAGAACCGGGTCCGGGTCATGTCGACCACGAGCGTCCGGTGGCCGTGCGCGGCTGCCTCCAGCAGGGCCGACCGCAGCGCCGGGGCACTGGTGATGTCGATCTCCTCGGGCGCCGCCACGACCGGCACGCCGCTGACCACCTCAAAGGCGAACCTACCGTCACCCATCTGGGTCACCTCCCGTGGCCGCGAGCACGGCCCGGCTCCGCCCGGGCTAGGTTCCGGCTGACTGGTTGCCGAGCCCGGGTCCGTCTTGTGGTTCGTGGCTCGGGACTGGCTTGCCGGAGATTCGCTGCGTCCAAGTCCAGCAGCTCGAGGATCCGGCGTGCCACGGGACTGAGCGAGCGGATGATGACCGGGCAGCCCCTAGGCGCAAAACTCGCCGCCATCGCCAGCGCCCGTACTCCGGCGCAGTCCAGAAACGTCACCCCGGCCAGGTCCAGGACCAGCCGCTCGGTCCGGTTATCGACGGCCAGAGCCGCCTGCCCCAGGAACCCGGCAGTCTCAGAAAGGTCCAGATCACCGCTCAGGATAAGGGCGCAGACCAGTCCATCGCGGACGGTCTTGACCGTCAGGGCATGCTCATCCATGGCTTCTCAATCGGCTCGCGGGGTCTGGACGACACCAAATGAGATCGGCTGTGATGCCAACGGTACAGCTCTGGGTCACCATCGTCCAGGACAGGACAACTGTCCGGTAACCACATGAGTTGATGCGCAAAGTGCGCAGGTTAGGCAACGGTGGCGGACCAAGGGCCTGGGCCTCGGGAGCCGCGCTGCGGTGGCGGGGACGAACCAGCACGACCGCCAGCACACCGGCCTAGCTGGGACGACGGCCAAACGCCGGGCGACGCCGCTAGTCCGGGCGAGGAGGACGGCTAGCATCCGGGCTCCGCCGCTATCATCGCCTCGCGGGGGCCTCCGCCCAGTTTCACGCGCGGAGGCCGGGTAGCACCGTGGGCACCCGATAAGAGAAGGGAGCCACCGATGGCTACCGGAGAAACCGGCTTCGATGACGTGACGTTCGACCTGATCTCGGTTCAGTATCACTCGCTCAAGGCCGGACACGACTACGGCCAGTACGTCCGCGATGCAGAGAACGCAGGACTGAAGGACATCGCCCAGTTCTTCCGCCAGACCATGGAAGAGGACTCGGCGCGGGCCGCGCGCTGCCACGAGCTGATCAAGCAGGTCGGCGGCTCGGACCAGGCGAGACCGGCCATGCACTAAACCCGGCACGACAGAGCCCCGGCTTCCTCCGCTGCAAGGCAGCCGGGGCTTGCCGCTGACGAGATGACCGCCCGGGTCATGCCCGGCTGAGACCAGGTATCCACGAGCTCCTGCCGCCGCCATGATACGGGCCTCCGACTGTGCCACGGGCTCGGGTTGCGAGGGTACGGTGAGGGAAAGAGACCCCGAGGCTGCGGCGTGGCGGGGGCTAGGAGACAACATGCGGGACGATGGACGGCGGGCACGCATCATGGCGGCGGTCACCGAGCAGGACGCCACCGCCGGTCCGGACCAACTGCTCCAGCGGCTCTGCCGGTTCGCCGTCGATGAGATGACCCTGTCCGGGTGCGCCCTGGTACTGATGTCGGGGGCGGAGTCGGCAAGTTTGCTGGCCGGGGCCGGGCGGCACGCGTCCACGATCACGGGGCTGCAGATGGACCTGGGTGAGGGCCCGTGCATTCAGGCCCATGCCTCCGGGATCCCGGTGTTCCTGCCGGACCTGACGGCTGAGAACGCGAACCGCTGGCCGACATTCGCGGCGGCGGCCCTGGCGGTCGGCGTGCAGGCCGAGTTCTCCCTGCCGTTGACCGGTGGGCCGGGCGGTATCGGCACGTTGGACCTGTGCCGCGACCGACCGGGCATGCTCAGCGACGAACACCTGGCCGATGCCCTGGTGACGGCAGACATCGCCCGTGATGCTGTGCTGTACCAGCCGTACGCACCAGGGGGTCCGGGGGTGGCGGAGCTGCTGGCGGCGGTCGGCACGGACCGGATCGTGATCTATCAAGCGACCGGGATGATCGCCGCGCAGCTGGATGACACCATCGCCAACGCGCTGGCCCGGCTGCGCGCCGCGGCGTTCGCGAGCGGCCGCTCGATGTACGACATCGCGCAGGACGTCGTCGAACGGCGGGTGCGATTCGATGAGTGAGACTGGCGCCGGGCGGCCCAGCGGTTCCGGTCAGGGTGACCCGGAGGACCCCGTTGCCCGCGAGGCCGTACTGGCCCGGGCCTTCGTCCGCCTGGCGGACACGCTGGCCAGCGACTTCGATATCGTCGAGTTCCTGCACAGCCTGTCCGCCGATTCGGTGGAGATTCTCCGGGCCGAGGCCGCCGGGGTCATGCTAGCCGATGCACGCGGCGGACTGCGGCTGATCGCCTCCTCGGACGAGCGGATGCGGCTGCTTGAGCTCTTCGAGCTCCAGGGCGCGCAGGGGCCGTGCCTGGACGCGTTCTCTACTGGCCGTCCCGTGCAGGCCAGCGCAGCCGACAGCCGCGCCCGCTGGCCGGTCTTCGCGCCGGAGGCGTCCGATGCGGGCTTCCAGGTCATGTGCGCTGTCCCGCTGCGGGTACGCACGAACGTGATCGGCGCCCTGAACCTGTTCCGCGGCAGCGACGAGCCGTTCACCGGTGCCGAGATGGAGGTTGCGCAGGCCATGGCGGAGATGGCAGCGATCGCGCTGATCCAGGAACGCGCGCTCAGGGAACGCAACCTGCTGACTGAGCAGCTGCAGGCGGCGCTGAGCAGCCGGGTGATCATCGAGCAGGCCAAGGGGATGCTCGCCGAATACCTGACCATGACCGCAGACGACGCATTCAAGCTGCTGCGGACCTACGCGCGCGACCACAACCGCAAGCTCTCTGAGATTGCGAGCGACGTGGTTGACCGGAAGATCCAGAGCGCCGCACTAGCCCGACGGCCGGGCCCGTAACCCCAGCGTCCTAGCCGCGGCTGACACTAAGCCACCGCGGCTGGTGCAGGCGGCGAACGGTGACGACGACAACGGCGGCGGGTGGCCTTGCTCCAGCAAATCGGCCGCGACCCCGTTTTCCCGGGAGGCAGGGCCTTGCCGATGGCGAGGCCGATACCGAGATCAGGGGGTTGCCGACAGTCGTTATGCGGCTGGAAGGGTGAGTGTCCTCCCCCGAACCCGCCGTAGGAGGATCTGTAACTCCCGGAACCCGTCAAGCCCGTCTGTGACCGCAGGGCAACCGCCCCGGGTGAAGCCGCGTGGTTCATGTACACGCCAAGACGGCCTTGACCGAACCCGTCCGTCACCAGGTCCGGCAGCAGTCGGGTTCAGGGGAGGGGTCTGGGCAGGACACGCCGCTGTCGCGGCGACTGACAGCAACGTCGGCGGGCAATCCCCACCTCTGACACACGACAGCAGCCAGCCACGCTT
Organism: uncultured Actinomycetes bacterium; assembly: GCA_963822765.1. Classification (GTDB taxonomy): domain Bacteria; phylum Actinomycetota; class Actinomycetes; order Streptosporangiales; family Streptosporangiaceae; genus Palsa-504. The sequence continues at coordinate 46,768 of CAWGJL010000026.1, forward strand.
GGACCTGATCACCCGACCAGGCAGCCCGCTGCGCCTGAAAAGACGGTCAGGGATCAGCGCCGCGGCGCCGCGACTGTAGCCAAGCCGCTGAACAGCACCCGACACACGTGGACAACTCTGGAATATCGGCCCAGCCCACCGACCGCAACGGACGGTCCTGGACGGCTTGCCCACTCCTACGGATCAGATGATCGAGCATTAACAGACCCGGATAGCTAGACTCCGTCTGGGTAGCAGCCGGTGATGGGAGTGCTGCTGGGCTTGCTGTCGGCGCTGTGCTACGGGTCTTCCGACTTCGCCGCTGGCATCGGCGGGCGGCGAGGCGATCCGGGCGCCGTAACAGCCGTCGCGCAGCCTTTCGGCCTGATCGCGGCGGCGATAGCCGTGGTGGCCTTGTCGGCCCGGTCGCCGTCAGCCAGCGTCTTGTGGTGGGGCGCCCTCAGCGGGGTCGGCAGCGGCGTGGGAACACTTGCCCTGTACCGGGGCCTGGCCGTCGCGCGGATGAGCGTGGTAGCACCGGTCGCGGCGGTTCTCAGCGCTGCCTTGCCCGCGTTGGTCGGGCTGTTGACCGGCGAGCACCTGGCACCGCTGGCCTGGGCTGGCATCGCGATCGCACTGCCCGCGGTTGCACTGGTCTCGTTGCAGCCCGCGGACGCAGGAGGCTCCCGGCGCGCTGGGATAATAACCGGGATTATCGCCGGTGCCGGGTTCGCGCTGTTGTTCATCGCGCTGGCTCGTGCGGGCACCTCGGCGGGGGGATGGCCGTTGCTGCCCGGCCAGACCGTGGCCGCCATGTTGGTCCTGGCTTGGGTACTGCTTCCCCAGAACCGGCCTGATCCCAAGGCTTGGTCGCTGTCCTGGCGGATCGGGATGCTCGCCGGGGTGCTCGGTGGCGTGGCCAACTTGCTCTATCGCAGCCACCGGGGCCGCACCACTGGCCGTGGTCGCCGTTGTCACCGCCCTCTACCCCGCCGTCACCATCTTGCTGGCCCGGTTCACCCTGCATGAACGGTGGAGCAGGCTCCAGGTGATCGGCCTGCTCATCTCTGCTGCCGCGGTGCCGCCATCAGTGTCGGCTGACTCGCTGACCGGCGACGGTCCACCACAGCCTGCAGTCCTAGATGGAGCGATCGAGAGCCCTTGCAGCTTGAACCGATCGGGACGGCTCCGCCCGAGCTGCGAAGACGGCACACAGCACAGCACCGAAGTACAGCAACGTCCCCTCACACCCGCCAGCGGGCACGACCAGCGGCACACCGGACTTGCTGAGCGGACATCGAGTCGCCCAGCACTGCCACTAGTTCGGGACGAAGAGGACACCGTGCCCGCTGCGTGCCCGATCGGCCGGTCAACGCCGGGAAATTACGGTCACTCCCGGACAGCCCGGTACACCGGCTCACCTGCGAACTGGCAGGCTGACCCGCTGCGCAAACCGACCTTCTAAGCAGCGGGTCGTCCACGGCGCAGTTCGGCTTTGGGAGCCACGCTGGGAGCCACACGGATGAACAACCTTGCGATGCTCCGGACTCACGTGGACAACTGGCAGAGACAAGCCCGAGGTCACGAACCGTTCTGAACGGGGCTGGACGCCGACGCGGGTATCTACGGATCAGAAGGTCGCTGGCAGCTCGGCGAGGGATATGCGCGAGATGAGCGAGGCTCCGGTGATCAAAGCCGTTACGTTTGCCGAGGTCAGGCGTAGCGCACAGGAGCATGCTCGCGCGGCGTATCCTGTTGTTAGGAAGCAGCGCCATGCGAACCGGATTCCCCCAAGCTGACGCCCGGGACGATTTTGACCGCGCCCGGCGGCAAGCGCGCTGGGTCAAACTAGCCGGGTGGTTGCGTGGTCGGCCGTCCAGCCGCAACCGCCTGCTGGTGCTAGGTGAGGTGACGATCGTCACCGGCGCAAGCCGACATGGACTGGCCAGCGAGGCAGCCGTGCCGATCGATCACATCGTCGGATCGGTCGAGCCGACGCTGTGCTTTGACCGCCATTTCCGGCCCACCTCGCAGCTGCCGCGAACGCGCTTTGAGCGGATAGCCGCCGACGTCCGATGTGGTCGCGGCATGGACCCAGTCGACCTCTACCACTGCGGCGACCGGTACTACGTGCTCGACGGGCACCATCGTATCGCCGTCGCCCGCGCGCTCGGCGAACGCTGGATCTCGGCGACTATCACCGAGGTCCGCATGAACCAGCCAGGCGCGCCCAGAGGCACACAGGCACGCAGCACTCACCAGGCAGCAACGTGAGCAGCAACGCGGCTGCACCAACCTCGGACGGCGGCATGATACAGAGCAGTTGAGATCGCGCGGGATATACACGGGATGATCTTGGGTGACATGGTGGGCACAGCCGCTGAAAGCCCAGGTAGCAACGCTGCCGGACAGGAGTTACGTACGCTCTTGAAAACCATTGGGGCGTTCATCGCGGCCGATCGTCACCAGGTGGCTCGACGGCCCGAAGCGCTGCACCTAGACCCGGGTGGTCGGCATGCCTATCGTCCGGGTCGCTCATGAGGCTGCGGATCTGAAGGTGCTGGCCGTGCCCTTCGCGTGCCCGATGAGGTGGTCGGCCGAGGGTTGTCACGGTCATTCCCGGACAACACCGCAGGCATCGCGGCCTGGCTTGACGCACGTGAGCCGAGTCGCGGAGGAGACTGACACGGAAGCGGTCACGCGTACGGCGATGTCGCTGGTCAGCAACCAGGTTTGTGCACGAATTTGTGCACGAGACGCGGTGGGATGGGGCGCGACACGGGAGACGCCGAGATTCGGCGTAGGCGCGCGGCACCGGCTGGCCGAGGTCAGCGCAGCCACCGGAGACCGCCCGGGACGGGAGAGACGTGCGTCGTATGGCTCATAACCCAGAGGCCGCGGGTTCAAATCCCGCCCCCGCTACCAAGGTCAGAGGCCGGTTCTCGAACAGGGAACCGGCCTCCGGCATACGGAAGGCCCGCTGCCGTCCTCATCGCTCCGGAGGATCTGGAAGCGCTAGAGGAAACCCTGGAGATCATGCGTGATGCAATCACCATGAACCGCCTGGCTGAGTCGGATGCGGAGCTGGCCGGGGTGAGTACGTATCCGCCGAGGAACTTGCCGAAGCGATGCGGCGGCGCCCTGCGCAGTGAGCCGCGAGCTTGCGGATGATCCCTACGAGTTGCGGACGAGATCAACCGTCCGCCGCGCGCTGAGCGAGACTCTGCCGGAATCCGTCGCAGCGGCTGCGCATGAGTCCATCACAGGCCCGCTGCTTGCCGATCCCCACCGGATCGGCAAAGGGTGCTCCCGCCAATGGACGACAGGTTCAGCGGCCGCCGTGGCACCTACCGGGTGATTTACCGGATCGACGACCAGGCCCGCGTGGAAACGGTGGTAGACGTCGCCAATCGCCGCGCTGTCTACCGCGCCGAAGCCGTCGCATGCGACCGGCTTCGCCGAACCTAGACCCAACGTCCGCTCGCCAGGGGTCGGCGCCTATCGGCGAAGACGGAGGAGACCAGCCATCCGGGCGTCGCGTCCCTACACTGCTCCCACGTCAAAGGCCCCTTCCGATCATGGAAGGGGCCTTGTTGTTACCGGATCTGCCGCCAGCGTGGCCGTGTGCCTGTAGCGCAGGCTCAGGTTCGGGCAGAGGCGGGGCGAACGATAGTGAGGTACCAGGAGCCGCCCGCGAGATTCAGCGCCGCAAGGACCAGGAAGAAGGCTGCCCATCCGTAGACGCCGTACGAGAGGCACACGAGGCCCGCGGCGGCCTGGACAGCGGCAGCGGCAATACGCGTGACCCCAAAGCCGCGGAGATGGCGGTACTCAAAACGCGGGATTATGCGTCTCATGCCGGTGCGCGGGGGAGTGATGTTGTCATTCTGTGCGTTCATCGGGTGCCTCCTGTGGCCTTTGGTGGCCGGACACTCCGGTCATCTATCAAAAAGATATCACTTTGATAGATGACTTGTCAACAGTGGCGGCCGCACGGGCCCGACTGGGGGATGGAGCAAACGCACAGTAAGAACCCGTCCGGCTCAAGACCAATGAAGGCGACGGCGTGACCGTGCCCGTCAGCGGCCAAGGACAGGCGGCCGCCGCTGGAGCGCCGGTGCTCCTGCCCCGCCTCCAGCCGTGGGGTCACCCGGGCTGGTCATCGCCGGGCGGTGGCGGGCTGGTCGCCGTGCGGCTGACGGCGGGGGGCCGCCCGCGGGGGCGCATCGGTCTGGCGCGGTCGGGCAGTCGGCCTGCGTCGGCGAGCGCGCGGCGGAGCAGGAACTCGATCTGGGCGTTGGTGCTGCGCAGCTCGTCGCTGGCCCACCGGGCCAGGGCGTCGTGGACGGAGGGATCCAGGCGCAGCAGGACGCTTTTGCGCTCGGTCACCGCGGTTCCGTGCCTGCCGTCACTGGTACAGGGTGCCGGTGTTGACCACGGGCTGGGTGGCCTGCTCGCTGCACAACACCACCAGCAGGTTGGACACCATCGAGGCCTTGCGCTCCTCATCCAGCTCGACGACGCCCTCCTCCTGGAGCCGCTGCAGGGCCAGCTGGACCATGCCGACTGCGCCTTCCACGATCGTCCGCCGGGCGCCGACCACGGCGCTGGCCTGCTGCTGGCGCAGCATGGCCTGAGCGATCTCCGGGGCATACGAAAGCCGGGTCAGCCGCGACTCGATGATGCGTACCCCGGCCGATGCGACCCGCGCGGCGATCTCGGTGGAAAGCTCGCCGGTGATCTCGGCGGCGTTGCCGCGCAGCGACAGCTCGCCCTCACGATGGCTGGTATAGGGATAGCTGGAGGCGATGTGCCGGACCGCGGTCTCGGTCTGGATGGTGACGAACTGCGAGTAGTCGTCGACGGAGTAGGTGGCGCTGGCGGTGTCTTGGACCTGCCAGACGACCACGGCGGCGATCTCGATCGGGTTGCCGTCGGCGTCGTTGACCTTGGCCTGCGCCGATTCCTGGTTACGGATCCGGGTGGACACCGCGATGCGCCGGGTGAACGGGTTCACCCACTGCAAACCCGGCTCGCGGATGGTGCCGCGGTAGCGGCCGAACAGCTGCACGACACGGGCCTGCCCGGGGACAACCGGGGTCAGGCCCGCCAGCACCAGGCCGCCGGCGAAAAAGATCAGCACGCACAGCACAACCAACGCCGCGGCAGCGCCGTGACTTTGGTGGCTTGCCAGCACGGCAAGCGCGACCCCGGCCAGCAGCCCGACGATGCCCGCTGCCAGCATGCGCAGGCCGGGCAAGGACTGTGTCTCGCGCTCGGTCACCCGCCGGTCAGGCAGGTCGGGGCCTGCGGCGGCTGCAGTCTGGGTCGCCATCTGGCGCTCCTCTACTGAGCAGAAATTGATATCGTCTATCCATCCTACCGATATCTTTTTTCCTGGACAAGGAGCCACGCCGGACATGGCGGCACGGCGCAGGCTCGGACCGCGCCCGCCGCGCCTGCCGCCTTGCCCGGATAAGGCGGTTAGGCGTAGGCCAGGCGAAGCGGGCTGCGAGTGACCTGTTCGGCGTATCCGACCGCGAGCAGGAACCGATGCCCGGTGTCGCGGCAGCGAACCGAGCAGCACACGGCATCGCGCCGGGCCTTAGCCGCCGGCCACCAGCAGCGACCGGCACCAGCGCATAACGCTCGCACGACCAGCGCCAACTTGGGATATGCCCGGCCTGAAAAGCGAAGGTCGGTGAGTCAGGTCCTGCCCGATGCGCTCTCTTGCGTGCGCGATGAGATCAACCCAGCCGCGGGTGGATCGCGGTGAATCCCTCTCCGCCATAGATCGACTCGTACCGGATCTCCAGCCGGACCGCCAGGCGGTCCCGCAGGGCATCTACGTGAGATTTGCTGAAGTCCCCGGGCGGTTCGTCGGCGACCGTCAGCTGGCTGCTGATGATCCTGGCCGGGCCCAGGCCAGAGTTAGTCAGGCGCAGTCCCGCGGTGCCGCCCACGGGGAAGATTGTCGTCAGCCCCGGTAGCGGCCGAACGGAGAGCCGGTTGTGGTGTCGCGTGGCCCGGGCCACGTAGGCCGACACCCCCAAGGATGCGACGGCGATGACCACGCCGCAGACAGCGATGATGGTGTTCGCGTTCACTGAGACCTCCGAACTAAGCAGGCGGCTCGATCTGGAGAGGAGCAGGTTGGCGATATGAGAGGGCTCATAAGCCCGCTAACGCTGCTAGCGGTCACTATGGACACCGCCGGACGGGGCGGCAAGCTCCCCTTGCTAACACTGCTAACTACCTCTGTGGATGGCTGACGTTAACCGGGGACCCGAAGCGGACCAGCAAGCCGTATCGGCTAGCCAGGCGGTCAGTGGCGGACTTACGTGGACCCGGGACATTCTTCGGAAATCGGGACGCTCGAGTTCAGCCGCGGTCCGGGCCGAGGCGGTGTCCAGAGCGATGCCTACTCCTATGCCGCACGCGATAAACCCGTTGGCGATGCCGGCGGTTGTCCCGTGATAATGGCCGGCGTGAAAGAGGTCGAGGTCGTCGTCGCCCATCACGAGTGCGCGACGCTGCGCGTCGGCGACGTGTTCCTGAAGATCGACGCTGACCAGGCGCGCACCGACGTCGAGGTCGAGGCGATGGCGAGGGCGCCGATCCCGACTCCGGAGGTCCTGTGGCGCAAGCCGCCCGTACTCGCGCTCGCCGCCCTCCCGGGGAGCGCACTCGGCCGCCTCGGCAAGCCGTCGGCGTCGTCGCCGGCGGCGTGGGCCGCGGCGGGTGCCGCCGCCCGGATGCTGCATGACGCGCCGCTGCCGCCCTGGCCCGGCCGGAGCCTGGCGGAGATCGCATCGCACCTCGACGGCGAATGCGAGTGGCTCCTCACGAACGACGTCCTTCCCGCCGACTTGGTTATCCGCAACCGCCAGATCGCCGAGGCCGCGCTCCGGCCGTGGACACCGGTGTTCACGCACGGCGACCTGCAGGTCGCCCACGTGTTCGTTGACGATGACGAGATCACCGGCGTGATCGACTGGACCGAGGCGGGTCAGGGCGATGCCCTGTTCGACCTGGCCATCCTGACGCTCGGACACCAGGAGCACCTCGGCGACGTGGTGGCCGGCTACGGCACCGACGTCGACCTCGACGTGATCCGCGCGTGGTGGTCGTTGCGAAGCCTGCAGGCGGGCCGCTGGCTGATCGAGCACGGCTTTGACCCGTCCTCGCCAGGCGCCGAGTTCGACGTGCTGAGATCCCAGCTATGAGCCCGCACGAGCCCACGGCTACGAGCGCCGTGGGCAGCTGAATCGGTTACCAGCGACCGCGGTGGACCAGCTCGTCCAGGGTCTTCCGGGCGCTCGCCGGTGCGGGTGGTATCGGGTCGGAGCCTGGATCGGGGTGGCCTATGGCGATGGCTCCGATCGGCGTCCATTCCGCCGGGACGCCATAGTGCGCGCGGAGACCGGCCATGCTCTCCCGCGCGATGCCGAAGAATACGGCGCCGAGTCCTTCGTCGACGACGGCGAGCAGGGTGAGCAGCGCGGTGAACCCGGTGTCGATGTACCAGTAGGGCACCGCCCAGCGTGCTTCGTCCTTGTCGACCCAGCCCTTGCCTGGCTGGGCGTACCGGTTCAGGTAGATGTCCTTGCAGGCCAGCGGCACGATGACCAGCGGGGCGCGGCTCAAGGGCGTGACGGAGTTGACGTCAGCGTCTTCGGTGGCGTTCTCCGAGGCATCAGCTTCACGCACAAGCTCCCATAGCACCGCGCACTGTTCCTCGCCCTCGAGGACGAGGAACGAGTAACCCTGGCTGAAACCTGCTGATGGTGCCCGGTTAGCCGCCCGCAGCAGGCGCTCGGTAGTGCCGGGATCCAGCGGTTCGTCGGTAAACGCATGAACCATCCGGCGGCGTTTGATGACGTCGGTGAATTCCACTACGGCAGTGTAGGCGGCCCCTATGCTTCGCGCCCGGAAAGCGTGCGCCGTCTCAGGTCTGCGGCAGCGGCACCGGCGGCGGCGGCTCAAGCGGGATCGGTGGCGGCTGCGGCTCCCCAGCGGGAAGTTGATCAGCCAGTAGATCGCGCCCCACATGTGGACCTTGTACTGGGTGTACGGGTTGGTGGACAGATCTTTGAAGAGCGGCTTCAGCCAGCCGTGCCGGATGTGAACCGCAGTGTGCGCGGCGTGCAGCCGGGCGACCTCGACGCGCAATTGGCGGACCTCGGCGATCAAGGCCTCAGTCTCAGTCATAGCACCAGTATCAGCACGCCGAAGTTCGGGAACCGGCCGGGTCACGGCCCAGCCGGCGTTAGCGACCGGCGTTCGCCTGGCCGCGGATCGTCGGCACGATGAACGCCGCCAGGGCGGAAGCGATCGACAGCCCGGCGGCCACCACGAACGCCCGCGAGTAACCCGCGTTGAGGGCCGCGGATACGCTGCCGCGGTTCGCGGCCAGCGCCGCGTGCGCCCGGTCGGTCGCGATGGTGGCGAGCACCGCCAGGCCGAGGGAACCGCCGATCTGCCGCGAGGTGTTGAGCACGCCCGAGGCCAGCCCGGCGTCGGTGAAGGCCACGCCGGCGGTCGCCGCCGCGGCCAGCGGCGTGAACAGCAGGCCCAGGGCGAGCGCGATCAGGCAGCCGGGCCCGAACACGTGCGTCCAGTAGGAACTGACCGGGGTGATCGCCGACAGCCAGGCGAAACCGCCGGCCGCCACGATCGTGCCGGTCAGCAGCAGCGGGCGGACCCCGGTACGCGGCATGATCCGCGAACTGGCCTGCGCGCCGATGATGATCGTCACACCCATGGGCAGGAACGCCAGGCCGGTCTTCAGCGCGCTGTAGCCGAGGACGTTCTGCAGGTAGAGCGACAGGAAATACCACATCGAGAAGAACGCGGCACCGACCAGGAACATAACCAGGTTCGCGCCCGAGACCGACCGGGAACGGAGCAGCCCGAAGCGCATCAGGGGAACGCTCGCCAGCCGCAGTTCGATGACGGCGAACCCGGCCAGCAGCACCGCCGCGACGCCGAGCAGCGACAGCGTCGTGCCACTGCCCCAGGGATGAGTCTGGGTCCCGACGATCGCGTAGACCAGCGTGCCGAGCCCGGCCGTAACGGCGGCCGCGCCGGCCACGTCCAGCCGCGATCGGGGCTGGCCGGCGCCCTGGCGTCCCTGCGACTCGGTCAGCCAGGCCAGCGCGGCGGCGATCGCGGCCGCGCCGATCGGGATGTTCACGAACAGCACCCAGCGCCACCCCAGGACCGAGGTGAGGACGCCGCCCAGAATCGAGCCCGCCGCTCCGCCCGCTCCAGCGACGGCGCTCCAGATGCCGAGGGCCCGGGCCCGGCGGTCGCCCGAGAACGTGGTGACGATGATGGTCAGCGTCGCGGGGGACAGGCACGCCCCGGCGACGCCCTGCACGGCCCGGGCCGCGGTCAGCCAGGCCGAATCGGTGGCCAGCCCGCCCGCCAGGCTGGCCAGCGTGAACAGGCCCATCCCGAACAGGTAGACCCGGCGGCGCCCGAACAGGTCCGCGGCGCGACCGCCCAGCAGCAGGAAGCCGGCGAAGGTGAGTACGTAGGCGTTGACCACCCACTGCAGGCCGGACGCCGTGTAGTGCAGGTCGCGGCCGATCGACGGAAGCGCCACCGTGACGATCGAGACGTCGAGCACGACCATGAACTGGGCGGCGCAGGCGATGGCCAGGACCAGGCTGTCGCGGCTGGGCCGGCGGCCGTCGCCGGATTGCTGTCCTGGCGCGGCCTGGCCGGGCGTGGTCTTGCCGATAGACATGACTCATGTCTATCATGATTGATGTCTGATTCCCAGAGGGTTAGGCTCGTGGCGTGACCGCTGAGCGTGAGGAGAGCGTCGCTGAGCTGCCCCTGCCCGGCGGGCTGTCGTTCCAGTCCGGCACCGGCTACCTCCTGGGCAAGGTCGGCGCCGTCGCCCGGCAGCGCTGGACCGCGACCCTGGCGCAGACCGGGGTGAGCCCGAACCAGTTCCTGGTCCTGATGGCGCTGGCCGAGACCGGACCGGTATGCCAGCAGTTCCTGGCGGGCGTCATCGGCATCGACCCGCGCAACATCGTCCCCATTCTCGACTCGGTCGAGGCACGCGGGCTGGTCAGCCGGGAAACCGATCCGGCCGACCGGCGGCGGCGCCTGATCGAGCTGACCGGCGCCGGACGGCGCATCGCGGCGGAGTTGTCCGCCCTGGGCGCGCAGACCGAGCGCGAGCTGCTGGCCCCCGTGCCGGACGCCGACCAGGAGTCCTTGCGCCGCATCCTGCGCACCGTCCTGGATGCGTACCGCCAGTCAGGCTGACCGGCACTTCCTAAATCGGGTACCGCGTCGGCTCGGTGACGTACTGCCGTCCAGACGGCGTGGTCCACCGTACGTAGCCGCCGGGAAGCTGGTCGGCCCGCCACCGCGGGTCTTGCTTCAGCCGGTGGTCGAAGCGGCACTTCGGGTTCCCGTTACACATACACGTTCGGCCACCAGCCTCGTACGGGATGTTGTGCTCGAAATCACAGCTGACCGCCGGCCGGCGGCAGCCCGGCCCGGTGCACGTGGCGTGCCGGATCTGGGTCAGGTGCCGCAGCATCGCCCCGGGATCATGGCCCGGGGCCTGCCACCGGTGATCACACTCCCCGGCGGGCAGTGGCCCGATCTCGACCAGCAGGTCTCGCTGCCCCGGCATTCCGGTGGAGAACCGCCAGGTCCCGTACCCGCCGGACGGACCAGGCGGGCCGGCCGGGGTGAACGCGAACCGCGGTCCGCCGGGCGGATCAGGGCCGCCGGGTCTGTCCCGTTTACCGCGGCCGGCGGCGGGTGCGGGCCGGGCACAGCCGTGCCCGACCGCGTGCCCGTCCTGGTCGGTCACGGTCACGCACCACCGGGACCGGTCGCTGCGGGCCGCCGCGCGGGCCAGGTCGCGGGCCAGGTCGGGGTCGACCGGCCCGATCCCGCTGATCTCCCCGGGCCGGTCCGCCAGGTCCAGCACGGTCGTGGCCGGGATGATCAGGTTCACCCGCGCGGCGAATCCGGGCGGGATCGCCCCGGCCAGCGGCCCGCTCGTCGCCGGAGCGGGAGCCGGCGCCGGAGCCGGCGCCTGTGCCTGACTGCCGTCCGGCTTGGTGCTGGCCGCCCGGGAATCCATGCCCAGCAACCGGATGGGCTGCGCGGCGAGGTCCCGTGCCCGTGGTGGTGGGTGCGGCCTTTTCCGCGCAGCCTTCCGCCGAACCCGGCGGGCACCTTTCGATGCACCGGGCTCTCCAGTGACTATGCCGCGTTCGCGACGGGGTTCGCGTGGATGTGGTCGTGGCATGCGGCGCAGACGATGAGGGTCTTGCGTCGCATTTTCGCCATGAGGGCTGCCCACGCGGGCTGACCCGGGCCGGGCTTGCCGAGCCGGTCGAGGCTGGCGACCTGGTGTACTGCCACCGTGGCGCCGTGCTCGCACAGCTCGCACCACCGTTTCCGGAGCCGGTGGGTCAGCTCCTTGTACGGGATGAAGACCGGGACCGGGGCGGGGTCGGTAATGACCGCGCGCCTGTCGCGTGTGAGGGGTATCCCGCCGAATCGTGCTACCAGGTCCGGCTTGCCCGCGCGCTGTTTCCTGGCCTCGAAGCAGGTCCGCGGCCCGGCAGCGGTGATGACCTTGGTCTTGTGACGAGCTGCCATCTTGCTGACGGAGGACTTGCGCTTGGCGGCCAGGGTTTTCAGCATGGACGTCTCGGCGTTCCAGCACAGCAGGCTGAGCCACCCGACGTTGCAGGCGAGCAGGTAGTAGTTCACGATGCCCCGGTATTCGGCTCCGTAGACCGCACGATGTCGTAGTCGGGCAGGTTCTGGAGCTTGGCCCGGTGCCAGGGTTTGCCCCGGCACCGGTACGGGGCGCACTTGGCCGTGATCACGTCCGGTGGCACCCGCAGCGCGATCCTCCCGTTGGCCGACCGCTGGCCGCCGGTGAGTTTGGTGCTGGAGTGCTGGACGGTGATCTGGTAGCCGAGGAACCGCGCCGCGCTGGTGCGGGCGTGGGTGATCAGGGTCTTGTCCTGGTTCAGTTCCAGCTTGAGGGTCTCTCGCAGGAACGCCGCCAGCTGGGCCTTGATCTGCTCGGCTTCGGCCTTTGGCCCGGTAAACCCCAGCAGGTGGTCATCTGCGTACCGGCAGTAGAACAGCCTGCGGTATCCGGGGTCCATCGGGTCGCCGTAGGGCAGGGCGCGCATCTGCCGCACTAGGTCCCGGGCACCTGCCCGGTCCCCGTGCCGCCGCGCGGTCCTGAGCCGGACCGCCAGCCTCTGGTATGCCGGGCTGGCCTTCCGCCTGGTCCCCTTGGTGTGTTGCGGGATGAGTTCCCGTTCAATGAATTCGTCGAGCTTGTGCAAGTAGATGTTGCTGAGGATGGGTGAAACCGGACCGCCTTGCGGGGTGCCGCTGAGCGTGTCGTGGTAGTCCCAGTCATCCAGATACCCGGCCCGCAACATGTTGCGGATCAGCCGGAGAAACCGGTTATCGCGGATCTTCTCCGCCAAGATCCCGAGCAGGACCTCATGATCCAGGGACCCGAAGCAGTCGGAGACGTCACCCTCGATGAACCACACGGTCCCGGTCCAGGTGGCCTGGATTTCCTGCAGCGCGGTATGGCAGCCGCGCCCTTTCCGGAACCCGTGTGACCGGCCAGAAAACTGCGGCTCGTAATACGCCTCAAGGAGCAGGCGCACCACCTCGCCGACCAGCTTGTCTGACCAGGATGGCAGGCCCAGTGGCCGGAGCTTCCCGTTCCTCTTCGGGATATACACCCTGCGGGCCGGGGCGAACCGGTACCTCTCGGCGCGGATCAGCCCGATGACCTGGCTGATCTTCGCCTCGGACATGCCATCAGCGGTTTCCCCGCCGACCCCCGGCGTCATCGCCCCCTTGTTGGGATAGATGTTGCCGTAGGCCAGCAGGTACAGGTCCTCATTGAACATCTGTCGATAGAGCTCATCACACGGCAGGCCCTTCCTGCCGCGCTCGCGGAGGACAGCAAGTACCGTCCCGGCGTCCTGCATTACGCATACCTCACGGTTCCTCAAAGTCCGGTCACCTGCGCCCCTTCGCCCTGCGACCCGGCTTTCCCGGGCCTCCCTGACAGGCCGTGACCCCTGCGACTACTACGGGCGCTCTGTCGCCCTAGGGCTCGCGCCCCGTAGGCGATCCCACGTTCGTCAATGCCGTACGTACTAGCGCGACTTAGGCGTCCCGTTCGTCTCCTTACATGCCCTGACAGGGCATCGCTCCTGCGCCCCGGAGGATTAGGACAGGTACCTCCTTACCCTGCCCTAGGGGCCGGCACCGGTGACAGGCGTCTTTCCGGCGGGGGACCTTCTACCCCTTCCGGAGACTGGGCTTAAGGCAATCCAGCTTTCGCCATATCGCGCGGATCCCCCGGCACACCGCCCCAGACGCCTGAGCCCGGCTGCCGGTTTCCTGGCATGCTGCTGTCCCCTTCACCTTTCAGATCCAGGTCAGCCATCAGATCCAGAGACCACTCCTCTCGTCCCTGCCCGCTACGCGGGCGATACGGCACTGCGCCGTGGCGCAGAGATGTCCAGGAAGGCCCGGGCGCGCAGCACGTCCATGTCACCGTCCAGCCCGGCCTTGCGCAGTTCCTTGGCCCACGCGGTGACTCTCTGGTCCGCGGCCAGTACCTGCGCCGGCGGCAGTTCCCGCCCGGCCAGCCCGGCGTTGCCTGAGTCCTCGGACCAGCGTTCCACCCGGGTCCGCTTGGCCATATGCTCGCGGCGCTCCTTCGCCTTCTTCGGCGCGACTTCAATGACGGCTCGTTTGATGGCGGCCCGCAGCTGGGCGGGAGTCAGCGATCCGGCCCGGCCCAGCACCATGGCTTCGGCGGCCCGGGCTTCGGAGGGGTCAAGCAGAGCGGTGGCCGCGGCGATGACCCGGGCCTTGTCCAGGTTCAGGATCCCGGCCCGGAACGCCTGCTTGGTGCCGGGCAGGTTTACCTCTAGCGCGTGCGCCAGGTCCAGCATCTCCTCCGCATCCCCCGCCGATACGCCCAGCACCGCCCCCAGCTCCCGGCCGGTGAACTCAGACCACCCTTCCAGCAGCTGCGCCGGGCCTTGCGCCGCGCACCCTGGCGCGGGGCGGCGGCGGATGAGTTCGGCGATCGCGGCGTGCTTACGGGCACAGGCGTTGGCCTCGTCCCGCTCCCAGCCGCAGATCATCCCCTGCAGCTCGTCGTCGGAGGCGCCGGCGTACCGGTCATCCTCCCCGGCCAGATCCTCCAGGAACGACCCCAGCGTGGCACAGCCCGGCGCGACATCCAGCGGCTTGCCGGAGGCGAACCCGGCCGCCTGGCTGCCGGAATCGCCCGGGAAGCTCTCCGCGGAGCCGGGCATCCCCGGCCCGCGGCGCCCGGCGGCCACCGCGCCGACCGCCGCCAGCGTGGCGGCGTGGCCCGACCGCGCCGCGGCCCCGGCGACCCGAGCCTGGTCCTCGGCGTTCTCCCGGGCCGCGGCGATGAGCGCGGCCAGCTCCGTGTCGTCCAGCCCGGCCGGCGGGGCGTTATCCGGATCCTCATAGAGATCGGCGTCACCGGGATACTCGTCCTCCGCTATCGCCGCCAGGTAGGCCTCGTCCCAGTCGGGGCGGCACGGCACCAGCCGCCATCCCGGCGACCCGAGCGATGGGTGGTCACCAGCTCCCGCGGGCATGCCAGGCGGGTCCTCGTCCCGCCCGGGATCCCGGGGAACCGGTGTTTCGCTCATATACCACGGTCCGTTCGGAAGAATAATATTTATATCAAACACTATAACGAAAAACTAGCTCCGAAGCAATGAGAAACACCGGCGAAGCGCAGCTTTTCGCGGCCGCGTTTCGAAGCTCGACGCCTCAGCGGTGATAATGCGAGAGTGAGAAAACGGTCGCCGATCGCGATCGGCTCCGTACTGGCAGCGGTCCTGGTCGCCGGGTGCGCCGGAGGATCACGCCCCGCGCCCGGCCCGTCATCACCGGCCCAGCCACCAGCCGCCGCCACCGCTACCGCCGCCGCTCCAGCGCCGGCCGCCACCTCCGCCACCGCGCTTCCCGCCTCCGCCACCGCCGCGGCGTCCGCCACCGCCGCGGCGCCGGCCACCTCCGGGGCGACGCCGGCCACCTCAGGCACCCTCGCGCACGTCAGCAACTGCCCGGTTCCGGCCGGAGACTACGCCGGAACGCCGTACGCACCGCGAGCGGCCCCGGCCACGCTCAGCCTCCCGGCCTCCGTCCCGCTGCCGGGGAACGCGCGGATCTTCGGGACCACGTTCCTGCCCGGCTCGACGTCGTACCTGCTCGGGCCGGCGAATGGCACCTGCCAGGCCGCCCTGGCCAGCGCCGACGGCGGCGAGAGCATGACGGCCACCCCGGGCGTCACGATGATCATCCGCCCGGGCGGGATCGGGCCGAGCACCGACCTGGCCTGCCCGTACATCCCGGCGGTCCGGGCCGCGGACGAAGCCTTCCGCCAGGGCCAGGCCTTCTGCTCTCATCCCGCGGGTGAGGTGATCGCGCAGATCCCGACCCGTACGACGGGCCTCTACGCGGCTGTGGTGCTGGTCCCGGCGACGGTGAAGGACCCGGACATCCAGGGTTCGGGCGATGGCGGCGACCCGGCCGTCGCGCTCTTCACCGCCCAGGCCGGTTCCGACTTCGCTAACGGTCAGCTGATCGCGTGCACGCTCCCGCCCGCGCAGGCCGCCGTCTGCGCGGCCAGCCTGCGGTTCTTCCTCGCCACCCAGGCTCAGATCAGGACCCGGATCAGCGCGGCCAGCCTGACCCAGATGCAGGCCGCCCTGTCCTCATTCCTGACCGCGCACCACGTCGGCTAGCGCGCTAAACCACCGAGCCGGAAAGCCCCGCCAGCAGCGCGGTCAGCACCCGGGTCAGCCGCGGGCCGACCTCGACGACGGCGTGCGCGAGGCGGGGATCGCTGCGGTACAGCGCGCCGACCTCGGGGCCCGGGGTGGCCATCTGCCAGAGCGCGCCGGCCAGGCTGGTCGCGGTCGCGATCACGTCGACGCCCTGCTGCTCGGTGAGCCCGAGCAGGCGGTGCAGTTCGCCGCCGATCGCGCTGACCTCATCGAGCGTGACCAGCTTGAAGGCGCGCACGGACTCGATCGACACGTTCCGCTCCAGGTTGAGCGGCGCCTGCGCGAGCAGGTCGCAGAACATCGGACGGTCGGCGAGCGAGCCGGCGAACGCCCGCGCGACGGCCGCGGCCGGGACCCCGGGTCCCAGCCGGCCAAGGTCCTGCCGCAACGCCGCCGACCATTCCCGCCAGCCGCCGGCCGTGAGCCGCAGGAAGATCTGCTCGCGCGTCTCGAAGTAGCGCAGCATCGCGGACTTGTGCATGCCGACCGCGTCGGCAATATCGGTGAGCGTGACCTGCCGGATCCCGCGTTCGGCGCCCAGCCGCGCCGCGGCGGCCAGGATCGCCTCCTCGCGCTCCTGCTTGGCCCCGGCCGACCGCGCCCGCTGAAACCCGGCCGGCCGCGCCCGCTGAAACCCGGCCGGCCGCGCCCGCTGAAACCCGGCCGGCCGCGCCCGCTGAAACCCGGTCGGCCGCGCAGGCTCGGACGAGGAAGACCGCGCACGCCGGGACTCAGGCATCACCATCCGATCAATGTACCGCAACAGAGTTGCTTAAATAACGAAACGATGTTTTACTAAGGGTATGCAGCAGACCTGGTTCATCACCGGCTCCTCGCGCGGCTTCGGGCGCGCCCTGGTCCAGGCGGCCCTGGACGCGGGCGATTCCGTGGTGGCCACGGCCCGCCGCCCCGGGCAGCTCGACGAATTCGCCGAACGCCACGGCGACCGGGTGCTTCCGCTCGCGCTCGACGTGACCGACGCGGACGCCGTCCAGGTCGCGATCGACGCCGGCGTGGAAAGCTTCGGCCGCCTCGACGTGGTGGTCAACAACGCCGGCTACGCGAACGTCGCACCGGTGGAGACCGGCGACGAGGCCGACTTCCGGGCCCAGTTCGAAACCAACTTCTGGGGCGTCTACCACGTGTCGAAGGCGGTCATCCCGCAGCTGCGCGCCCAGGGCGGCGGCACCGTGGTGCAGTTCTCCTCGGTCGGCGGCCGGGTGGGCGGATCCCCGGGCATCGCCAGCTACCAGGCCGCCAAGTTCGCCGTCGACGGCTTCAGCCGGGTGCTCGCGGCCGAGACCGCGCCGTTCGGCGTGACGGTGATGGTCGTCGAGCCCAGCGGCTTCGCGACCGACTGGGCCGGCTCCTCGATGACGGTGCACGACATCCCGGCGGGTTACGACGGCACGATCGGGGTCATGCAGCGCCGCGTCCGCGCCAACTCGGCCGGCGCCGCCGGCGACCCGGACCGGGCGGCCGAGATCATCGTGCGGGCCGTCAAGCGCGACCACCCCCCGACGCACCTGCTGCTCGGCGTGAACGCCGTGGAGATGGCGCTCGACTACTCCCGGTGGCAGCTCGCCGAGGCTTCGGCCTGGGAGAAGGTCAGCCGCTCAGCCGACTACGCCGAGCCCTACCCCGCCGAGTTCCCGCCCGACGAGCCGCCCGGGACCGATAAGGACCGCTAAAGCACAAATGACCCCAGCGGCAAGCCGGGTTATCCTGACGGTGGATCATGCTGGCAGGAGGCACCGTGGCGACAGGCCCGTGGGACCCGGGGAGCGCCCGTTTCCTGGCCTCCGACGCCGACCGTGAGCGCACCGTCGACATCTTGAAGACCGCGTTCGTGCACGGCGCGCTGACCAGGGACGAGCTCGCCCTGCGGACCGGCCGGGCGCTGACCGCGCGGACCTACGCCGACCTGGCCGCGACCACCGCCGGCCTGAACCCCAGCACCCCCGGCGTGCCAAGACCCCGGCCCGCGGCCAGGCAATCAACGCCAAGCAAGCGCCGGGTGAGCAAGAAGGTCGTCGCGTGGAGCGCCTCCGCGGTCGTCCTATCGACCGGGCTCGGGGCGGCCTTCTTCAACTATTACGGCGGGTTCCTGGTCATCATGCTGTTCATGTTCGTCGGCGCGGTGTTGTTGTCCAAGCCGCCGGCCCCGCCTCGGGAGCCTCTGGCAAAATCAATAGGTGGCAAGTATTGACCTCGAAGTCCTAGCCCGCACCGCCTACAACGCCTTCCGCCGCGCCCAGAAGGGCGACGCCCCCCTGTGGGACGACATGTCCGACAGCGAGCAGCAAGCCTGGCAGGCCGCCGTGTCCGCCGTCAGCAGCCACGGCGACGCCACCTTGACCGACGGCGGGCCCACCCCGTCGCTCGTCGTCCAGGCCGGCAAGCAGACCTACGTCTTCAGCACCGACTTCACCGCGGGCCGCCAGGGCAGCCTGGTGGTCAACGATGACCATGCCTCCAATCACCACGCCCGGTTCCAGTTCGCGCACGGCGCCTGGTACGTGGAGGACCTCAAGTCGACGAACGGCACCTGGCTCAACAACCGCCGCATGTTCGCCGCCCAGCGCCTGAAGAAGGGCGACAAGATCAAGATCGGCCGCACCATCATCCAGGTCATCGCGCCCTAACCGGCCGCGGGCAAACAAAGGGCCAGCAAACACGGGAGCAAACCCAGGCCAGCAAACAAAGGCCAGCGCCCCGCGCTCAACCGATCGGTGGACCGGCTCAGCCGTCGGGCCGACCCGGCGATTCAGCCCCCGGCCCGCCCCAACGGGCGATGTGCACTCCCAGGTCCAACGGCCACGCTGGACTCATAACAAGGGAAGCGGGAGGACAGCATGTCACCAGTGATCGAGGTGCGGCAGCTGCACAAGCGCTACGGGGACACCGTGGCGGTCGACGACATCTCCTTCGAGGTCCAGCGGGGCGAGATCTTCGGGATCCTCGGCCCCAACGGCGCGGGCAAGACCACGACCGTGGAGTGCCTCGAGGGACTGCGGAGCCCGGACCGGGGCCAGGTCACGGTCCTCGGCCTCAACCCCAGAAAACACAGGGACGAGCTGACCCAGCAGCTCGGCGTGCAGCTCCAGGACAGCCAGCTGCCGGACAAGCTGCGGGTCGGCGAGGCGCTCGACCTGTACAGCTCCTTCTACCGCAACCCGGCCGACTGGCGGTCGCTCATCGACGTGCTTGGCCTAAAAGACAAGACGAAGACGCGGTTCAGCAAGCTGTCCGGCGGCCAGAAGCAGCGCCTGTCGATCGCGCTGGCGCTGGTCGGCACGCCGCAGATCGCCATCATGGACGAGCTCACCACCGGCCTGGATCCGGCCGCGCGCCACGAGACCTGGGAGCTCATCGAAAACGTCAGGGACCGCGGCGTGACCATCGTCCTGGTCACCCACTTCATGGAAGAGGCCGAACGCCTCTGCGACCGCGTGGCCCTGATCGACTCGGGCCGCGTCGTGGCCATCGACACCCCGGCCAACCTGGCCAACGGGGTCGAGACCGAGCAGCGCATCCAGTTCCGCCCGTCCGTGCCGCTCCCGGAAAACCTGCTGGAGAGCCTGCCGGATGTCACCCACGTCATCCACAGGGGCGATGTCGTGGTCGTCACCGGCAACAGCAATGCGCTCAACGCGGTCACCTCCGTGCTGGCCCGCAACCAGATCGTGGCCCGGCAGCTGCGCGTCGACCAGGCCAACCTGGAGGACGCCTTCCTCGCCCTGACCGGGCACGCACCCGAGAAGCAAGGAGCACAAAAATGACCGCCATCACCGCTCCGCAAACGAGACAAACAAGAACAAGAACAAGAACCGCGCGCAGCTCCGGACTGCTCAAGCTCACCGCGACCGAGCTCAAGCTGCTCAGCCGCGAACGGGTCCGGGCCGGGCTCCCGGTCGCGATCCCGCTGCTGCTGATCATCGTCCTGGGGAACGTCCGCTCGTTCCGCCAGCCGCAGGCGATCTACGGCGGCGAGAGCCTCATCGACCTGTACACGACGATCGTGATCGTGATGGGGCTGGCCCTGCTCGCGCTGACCAACATGCCGATGATGCTGGCCGATTACCGCGAGCGGGGTGTCCTCAAGCGGCTGCAGACCACGCCGATCGGTCCCGTCCGGGTGCTGACCGCGCAGCTCGCGGCCGACCTTGCGGTCTCGGCGGTCATGGTGGCCGTGATCTTGGCCGTGGCCCGGATCGGGTTCGCCGTCCCGCTGCCGCGCCAGGCCGGCGGGTTCGTCCTGGCCGCCCTGCTGGCCGCCGCCGCGCTGCTGGGCGCCGGCCTGCTGGTCGCCGCGATCGCGCCGACCGGACGGGTGGCCCGGGGGATCGGGGCGCTGCTGTTCTACCCGATGATGTTCTTCGCCGGGCTCTGGCTGCCGATTCCCAGCATGCCCGCCGTCCTGCAGCACATCAGCCACGCCACCCCGCTGGGGGCGGCGGTGCCGGCCCTGACCACGGCGGCCGAAGGGTCGATGCCGACCGCCCTCCAGCTCGGCACCCTGGCCGCGTGGGCGGTGGCGTTCGGGCTGGCTGCCGCCAGATTCTTCCGCTGGGAGTAGCTGGGAGTAGATTTCAATGTGGAGGCCGCAGATGACCAGTCCCATGCCGCCGCAGGCCGGCCCCGCCGCGCTCGACGAGCGCAACCACCCGGTGCTGGATGTCCTGCCCTACGGCGCGCTGGCCTTCTGCGTCCTGCTGTCCTTCTCCTTCGACGAGCCGGGCCCGCATGCCCGGCTCGCCGGGCTCATCCTGAGCGGGCTGTCCGCCGCGTGGATCTTGTGGATGTACACGCTGCACCCGGCCTGGCGGCGCCGCCCGCGGGTGATGGCCGTCTTCATCGTGGTGCTGCTCGTGCTCGGCGCGCTCCTGATCGTCGACAACACCCTGTTCGGGATCTACACGTTCACCATTTACTTCTTCGTGCTCCGCTACCTGGTGTGGCCGTGGCGCCTGCTCGGCGCGGCCGCGGTGGGCCTGCTGGCCGCCACCTCGCAGGCCTACGGCGTCAACAAGGACACCTTCGCCGGCGTGGTGATCTACCTGGTCATCGTGGCCGTGAACGTGGCCATCTTCCTGGGCTACACCTGGTCCCGGTGGACGACCATGTTGCTGGAGGACCGGCGTCGGCAGGCGCTGGAGGACCTGAGCACGGCCAACCACCGGCTCGAGGCGACGCTGGCCGAGAACGCGGGCCTGCAGCAGCAGCTGCTGACCCAGGCCCGCGAGGCCGGGGTCCAGGACGAGCGGCAGCGGATGGCCCGGGAGATCCACGACACCCTGGCCCAGGGCCTGACCGGCATCATCACCCAGCTCCAGGCGGCCGAACAAGCCGCCGACGACCCGGCCGGCTGGCGCCGGCACTTCGGCGCCGCGACCCGGCTGGCCCGCGAGAGCCTGTCCGAGGCGCGTCGCTCGGTCGAGGCGCTGCGCCCCGAGTCGCTGGAGCTGGCCCGGCTCAGCGACGCGCTCGGCGAGGTGGCCGGGCGCTGGTCCGCGCTGCACGGCATCCCGGTCCAGGTCACCACGACCGGCACCGCCCGCCCGATGCCGTCCGAGGCCGAGTTCGCGCTGCTGCGCACCGCGCAGGAGGCACTGGCCAACGTGGCCCGGCACGCCCGGGCCACCCGGGTCGGCGTCACCCTGTCCTACATGGAGCACCAGGTCGCCCTCGACGTCCGCGACGACGGCCAGGGCTTCGACCTCAAGAACCTCTGCGCCCAGGCCGCCGGAGCCGGAGCCGCAAACACAAAGGGCCCCGCAAACACAAACGGCAGCGCAAACACAAAGGGCCCCGCAAACACCAACGGCAACAGCCATGTCCGCCATATCAATGGCCTGGTCGGCCTCAGCGTCGGCGACGGCCTGCGCCGTCACCCGGCCAGCACCGCGGACGGCGGCTTCGGCCTGGTCGCCATGCGCCAGCGCATCGAGAGCCTGGCCGGCACGCTCCAGGTCGAGTCCGAGCCGGGCTTCGGCACCGGCATCTCGGCCTGCCTCCCGCTCGCCGCCGGAACCGAGGCCCGCTCATGACCGAAACCCCCATCCGCCTGCTCATCGCCGACGACCACCCGGTCGTCCGGGACGGCCTGAGCGCCATGTTCGCCCGCGACCCCGGCTTCGAGGTGCTGGGCGAGGCCCGCGATGGCGCCGAGGCGGTCAAGCTCGCGGAGGACCTCAAACCCGACGTGATCCTGATGGACCTGCGCATGCCCGGCATGGACGGCCTGACCGCCATCACCGAGCTGGCCCGCCGCGGCGTCCCAGCCCGGGTACTGGTCCTGACCACGTACGACACCGACAGCTACGTGCTGCCCGCGATCGAGGCGGGCGCCACCGGCTACATGCTCAAGGACGCCCCCCGGGACGAACTCCTGCACGCGGTCCGCGCCGCGGCCCAGGGTCAGTCGGTGCTGTCCCCGGCGGTCACCGCGCGCCTGATGAGCCGGGTCCGCACCCCCGGCGCCGGGCCGCTCAGCCAGCGCGAGCTCGAGGTCCTCGAGCTGGTGGCGGCCGGGAATTCCAACCGCGAGGCCGCCGTCCGCCTGTTCATCACCGAGGCCACGGTCAAGACCCACCTGCTCAACATCTACGCCAAGCTCGGCGTCGGTGACCGCGCCGCCGCCGTCGCCGTCGCGTTCAACCGCGGCCTGCTCACCCCCGCGACCTCCGAACGCCCGTTCAGGGGGAGCCCTGCTGCCGCACTACCAGAAGGAGATAGCCCATGGCCGCCGGCACTAAGGAAGACCCGTGGGTGCTCAAGACCCCGCCCGGCACCTCCGGCTACACCATGTACCGGGACGACGACGTGCTGGTCTGCCAGGTCGGTTCCACCACCCTGAAGTACCAGTACCGGGCCGTCGACGACCTGCACGAATGGCTGGGTGAGCAGGACGGCTGGGTCCCGCTCGGCGCCGCGGACGAGAACAAGCCGGCCGCCGACGGCACGGTGGAGGCCTGGGGCCGGGCCGCGGACAACCCGGTCGGCGGCTGGTACGGCCTGCGCAAGGGCTACCGGGGCCGGTTCGGCATGTACCTGCCGCCGCTGCTGGAGGCGCTCGGCCTGGCCGAGCTCACCCACGACGCCCGTAACAACACAATGCGGGCGATTTAAAGATCTTTTTATGGCCTAACGGTCCGTGGCTCACCCCAGCGTGAACGGGTCCCGCGTGCCGCCGCTGAGCTCGACCCAGATCGCCTTGGTCAGGGTGTACTCGTGCACCGCCTCGATGCCGTTCTCCCGGCCCAGCCCGCTCTGCCCGAACCCGCGCCTCCGGCCCCACCACCCGGTACGCGTTGATCCACCCGTCCTGCCAGCGCGTGCGCACGTCGCGGCCGCCACCGCCGCGTCCACGTCGGCCGCGTCCCCGTCCGCGGCGCTGGCCCAGGGCTGGCCCAGGTACGGGTCCACCAGTCGTACCGGCGGCCAGATGCCGCTTCGGTCCGGCGCCCGTCGATGAACAACGAGTACTGCGGCATAACTTCACGGTACCCGGGTAGCCAGGAGCCGCCGTCTAGAAAGAAGGAAAGATACTAATGGCGCTCATCCTTATCGTTCTCCTGCTCGCCCTGCTGCTGGGCGGGCTGGGCTTCGCGATTCACATCCTGTGGTGGATCGCCCTGGTCGTCCTGGTCATCTGGCTCCTCGGCTTCCTGCTGCGGGTCGGCGAGGGCGGATCGCGCAGCCGCTGGTACCGCTGGTAAGAGCCTGCCATCCCTACTCGCTAGCCGTATCCGCGCGGCCTGCTCCGCCGGGATCAGGCCGCGCGGCGGCTAGGGCGTCGGCCACGTCGTCGAACATGGGCAGCCGGTCGGCCAGGCCCGTGATCCACAGCGCCTTGGTGTACCGGTAACGCGCGCCGGCCAGCAGGAACATGCCGCCCGCGTCGACCTGACGCCGCCAGTGGCTGACCACGACGGCCAGCGCGGAGGTGTCCATGAAGTCGACCGCGGACAGGTCAAGGACGACCCGGTCGGTGCCGGCGCTCGCCTCGGACAGGTAGTCGTCGAACTGCTGGCTGTTCACCACGTCGAGTTCGCCGCGGACGGCCACGACCACCGCCGCGTCGTGAGCCTGCGTCGAGAGCTGAATCTCGGTCATCCTGCGCTCCGAACTTCCGGCGTGGTCGGGTCACCGGAATTATCCCGCCTGCGAACCGCACACGATCCCTCAATCCGGCCAGACTTTTCCTGTTCGCCCGCGTTCGGTACGGATGTACTGTGGGCGCAACGTGCTCCTCCCCGACTGATGTATAGGACGTTACTCATGGAAATAGACACCAGCCAGGGACGGATGGCGGCCTACATGCGCGACCATCAGGACAAGGTCGTCGGCCGCTGGGCCGAGCTGGTCGCGGCCGGGACCCGCGGCCGCACCTCGGCCGTGGAGCTCCGGACCGAGCTTGAGGACCTGTACACGCTCCTGCTGCGCATCATGGCCGGCGCGGACGAGCAGGCGGCCGGCGAGCTGCAGGCGGTCCTGGCCGAGCTGTCCCGGTCCCGGGCCCGGAACGGGTTCACTCCGCGGGAGACGGCCCTGGCCGTGTTCTCGCTCAAGGACGCCGTCTACGAGCTGGTCGCGGGGGAGGCCGACCTGGCTCCGGAGTACCTCTCGTTCTCCCGCATGATCGACGACCTGGGCCTGCACACGTTCGAGACCTACGCGGCCGCCCGCGAGCAGATCATCGCCGACCAGGCGGCGGCCATGCTGGAGCTGTCCACGCCGGTGGTCCGGCTGTGGGACGGCATCATCGCCGTCCCGCTGGTCGGCACGCTCGATTCCGCCCGCACCCAGCTGGTCACCGAGAAGCTCCTGGAGACCCTGGTGGCGACCGGGGCCGACCACGCGGTGCTGGACATCACCGGCGTGCCCACGGTCGACACCGAGGTGGCGCAGCACCTGCTCAAGACGGTGAACGCCGCTCGCCTGCTCGGGGCCGAGTGCATCATCTGCGGGATCAGGCCGCAGGTCGCCCAGACCATCGTGTCGCTCGGCATCGAGTTCGGCGACATCGCGACCAAGGCCACGCTGGCCGACGCGCTGCACCACGCGCTGAGCCGCTCGGGGCTGAAGGTGACCGAGGCGGACCGGGCCTGATGGAGCGCGTGCCGATCGTCAAGATCGGGCCGACGCTGTTCGTCTCCATCCAGATCGACCTGCAGGACGACAGCGTGATGCGCCTCCAGGAGGACCTGGCCGCCGAGCTGGCCGCCACCGGCGCGACCGGCGTGATCATCGACATCACCGCGGTGGAGATCGTCGACTCCTTCATCGGCCGGATGCTGACCATGATCGGGTCCATCTCCCGGATGTTCGACGCGGAGACGGTGCTGGTGGGCATGCGCCCGGCGGTGGCCATCACGCTGACCGAGCTGGGCCTGTCGCTCCGCGGCGTGCGCACCGCGCTGAACGCGGAAAAGGGCCTGAAGCTGCTGAGCGGCCGCACCCGATGAATGATGTGAACTGATGGAGGAGCTGCCGATCCAGTCCGGCGACGACGTCGTCCGGGTCCGGCAGCGGGTGCGCGTGGTGGCCGCGGACCGCGGCCTGTCCCTGGTAGACCAGACCAAGCTGGTCACGGCGGCCAGCGAACTGGCGCGCAACGCCCTGGTGTACGGCGGCGGCGGAACCGCCCGCATCGAGGCGGTCACCTCCGCCGCCGGCCGGGCCGGCGTCCGGGTCGGCTTCAGTGACGACGGCCCCGGCATCGCCGATCTCGACCTGGCCCTGACCGACGGCTGGACCACCGGCGGCGGGCTGGGGCTGGGCCTGTCCGGCGCCCGCCGGCTCGTCGACGAGTTCGAGCTGACCTCCAAACCCGGCCGCGGCACCAGCGTCGTGGTGGTCAAGTGGTCGCGCTGAACTGGCCGCTCAAGGCCCCTGCCCCGCAGGACATGCGCTGGCTGCCGGTGGAGGAGGCCAGCGCGGTGCCGTCCTGCCGGACCGCTGGCCAGGCCCTGGCCAGCCGGCTGGGGTTCCCGGCCGCGCGCGCCGAGCAGCTGGCGCTGGCGGTGACCGAGGCGGCCTCGAACCTGTACAAGCACGCCCGCCAGGGCTCGCTGCTGCTGCGCGTCAACCGCGACCTGGAGCAGCCGGGCATCGAGCTCGTCGCCATCGACGCCGGGCCCGGCCTGGCCGACGTCGGCGAGGCCCGGCGGGACGGTCATTCCACCGCGGGCACCCTGGGCATCGGCCTGGGCGCGATCGGCCGGCTGGCCGACTTCACCGACCTGTACTCGGTGCCGGGCCACGGGACGGTCCTGGTGGCCCGGTTCTGGCCCGTGTCTGGACCAACTGTGCCCGGTCCGGCCGTCATCGCCCGCGCGGGCCTGATCCGGCCGATCACCGGCGAGACCGAGTGCGGCGACGACTTCGCGGCGGTCCAGGCCGGGGACACCGTGACCGCCATCTTGTGTGACGGCCTCGGCCACGGCCCGCTGGCCGCCGCGGCGGCCAGCCAGGCGGTGGCCGCGGTCCTGGACCAGCCGGACGGCGAGCCGGCCGCGCTGCTCGAGCGGGTGCACCGGCGGATGGCCGGCACCCGCGGGGGGGCCGTGGGCATCGTGCAGCTCAGCGGTCCGGTGGCCCGGTTCGCCGGCCTGGGCAACATCGCGGCGTCCGTCTTGTCCGGCGGCACCCGCAAGAGCATGCTGTCGGTGCCCGGCATCGCCGGCTTCCAGGCCCGCGCGATCCGCCAGTTCGACTACGACGTGCCGCCCGGCGCGGCGGTCATCCTGCACTCCGACGGCATCAGCAGCCGCTGGGAGGTCGCCGCCGTGCCCGGCCTGGCGGCCCGGGATCCGCTGGTCATCGCGGCGGTGCTGCTGGCCGAGGCGGGTCAGCACCGCGACGACGCCGGCGTGCTGGTGCTCAAGTCATGACCAGCGAGCTCGCCCGCCTCGACGTCCGCGACGTGGCCGGCGTTTACACCGCCCGCCAGGTCGGCCGCGGGCTGGCGATCGGCTTGTCCCTGGACCGCCAGGACCAGATCCGGGTCGCGACCGCGCTGAGCGAGATCAGCCGCAGCGCCGTGATCGCGGGCCTGACCGCGGTCATCGCCTTCGGCGTGGACGACGCGGACCTGCTGCTGACCGTGACCCTCGACGGGGAACCGCCGGCCGACGGGGTGGCCGCCGCCGCCCGGCTCATGGACCGCGTCGACATCAACGGCCGGGCCGTCCGGATGACCAAGCGCCGTCCGCCGGACGCGCGGCCCGACCTGGAGCTCGTCCGGGAGCAGCTGGCCGCCGTGCTGCCCCGGTCGGCCATGGAGGAGCTGCGCCGGCAGAACCAGGACCTGATCGTCGCGCTCGAGGACCTCAAGCGGCAGAAGGACCAGCTGGTGCTGCTCAACTCCGAGCTGGCCGAGACCAACGACGGCGTCATGGCCCTGTACAGCGAGCTGTCGGCGGAGCTGGAGCAGACCAACCGCGGCGTGGTCGCGCTGTACGCCGAGCTCGACGAGAAGTCCGACCGGCTGCGGGCGGCGTCGGAGTCCAAGGACCGGTTCTGGGCCAACGTCAGCCACGAGCTGCGCACCCCGCTGAACTCCATCATCGGGCTGACCCGGCTGCTGGCCGAGCCCGGCGACGGCGCCCTGGATCCCGAGCGGCGCTACCAGGTGGACCTGATCAAGACCTCGGCCGGCACGCTGCTGTCTCTGGTCAACGACCTGCTCGACGTGGCCAAGGCCGAGTCGGGACGGCTGCACACCGACCCCGCGCAGGTCAACCTGCCCGCGCTGTTCGGCCGGCTGCGCGGCCTGGCCCGCCCGATGGCCGAAGGCAAGGCGATCGAGGTGGTGGTCGACGACGCGGGCGTCCCGGAGTCCATCTTGACCGACGAGGTGGCCCTGACCAGCATCCTGCGCAACCTGCTGGCCAACGGGATCAAGTACACCGACCGGGGTGAGGTGCGGCTGAGCGCGCGGGTCCTCGGCCCGCTGCTCGAGCTCACCGTCACCGATACCGGCATCGGCATCCCGGCCGGCCTGCACGACCATGTCTTCGAGGAGTTCTACCAGGTGCCCGGGGTGGGCCGGGGCGGAACCGGGCTGGGGCTGCCGTATGCCCGCCGGCTGGCCCGGATCCTGGGCGGGGACCTGGTCCTGACCAGTGCGCCGGGCGCCGGGACCTCGGTCGTGCTCGATCTGCCCAATCAGACCCCGGTCCTGGGTACGGTCGTAGTGGCTGACGACGACGCCAGCTTCCGGCAGCTGCTCAGGGAATTGCTCACGGGTATGGCAGAACGGGTCATCGAGGCCGAGAACGGCGACCAGGCGCTCGCCGTCCTGGCCGCCGACCGCGCCGACCTGGTCCTGGCCGATCTGCGGATGCCGGGGATGGACGGCGGCACGCTGCTGTCCCGGCTGCCCGCGTCCCTCCCCGCGATCCTGGTCACCGGCGCCGACGTGCCGGCCCCGGCGCGGGCCGCGGCGATGCTGAGGAAGGACGAGCTCACCCGCGAGCGGCTGGAGTTCACCATCCGCGGCGTTTTCCGGAGCCCCTCATGACGGCGACTCTCCCCGGCCAGCCGACCGTGCTGCTCCTGGTCGACGACGACGCGGCCAAGCGGTACATCATGGCCACCTGGCTGCGCCGCGCGGGCCACACGGTGATCGAGGCGGCCACCGGGCGCGAGGGCCTGGCCCTGGCCGGCCAGGCCGAGCTGATCCTGCTCGACGTGCACCTGCCCGACATCAGCGGCTTCGACGTCTGCCGGCAGATCAAGGCCGACCCGCGCACCGCGGCGATCCCGGTGATCCAGGTCTCCGCCACCGCGGTGGCCGTGGCCGACCGGGCACAGGGCCTGACCCAGGGCGCCGACGCCTACCTGGTGGATCCGGCCGAGCCGGAGGAACTGCTGGCCATGGTGGTGGCCGCGCTGCGCTACTCCCGCGCCCGGCAGCGCGCCGAGCGATCGGCGGCCCTGCTGGCCGAGCTGACCAGGGTCACGCTGGACATCAACACGGCCGGCACCTTCGACGGGCTGGCCCGGGTCGCGGCCGCCGGGGCGGCCCGGATATTCGGCGCTCAGGCCATGGTCGTCCTGGCCATGCCCGACGGCCAGACCCGCAGGACCTCGGCGTCGCCCGAGCATCCGGAGCCCAGGCAGCGCGGCGCCCCGGCCGGGCTGGCCGACCGGCTCGCCGGGCGGGTGCTCGGGTCCGGGCCGGGGACCGCCGCGGCGATGATCGGTCGGGACGACTGGCTCCGGCTCATCCCGGACAGCACCCTGCGCTGCGACATCCACGTGGCCGCGGTCCGGCTGAAGCCGGGCCGGCCGCCGGTGGCCGTGGGGGTCGACCGCGCGGGCGTGCCCGGCGCGGACGAGCTGCAGATCCTCCGCCAGCTGGTCCAGCTCATCGCGCTGGCCGTGGAGGCGCTGCGGTCGATCGCCGAGGAGCATCTCGTCGCCATGACCCTGCAGCGCAGCTTCCTGCCCGCGGCGCTGCCCGAGGTGCCCGGCCTGGCCATGGCGTACCGGTACATCCCGGCCAGCGACCAGGCCGAGGTCGGCGGCGACTTCTACGAGGCGCTCCGCTGGCGGGACCAGGTCCTGGTCGCGATCGGCGACGTGCAGGGGCACTCGCTGCACGCGGCCACCGTGATGGGCGAGCTGCGGCACGCGCTGCGCGCCTTCGCCGCCGAAGGGCACCCGCCGCTGGCCATCACCGGCCTGGTCAACGAGGTCCTGCAGCGGTATCACCCGGGGATCATCGCCTCGCTCTGCCTGGTCCTGCTCGACCCGGCCACCGGCCAGATGCAGATCGTGAACTGCGGCCACATGCCGATGCTGCTGGTCGACGGGGCCGGCGCGAGCTACGTCGGCGAGGGCGGCGTGGTGCTCGGCCTGCCCATGCACGACCCGCGCACGGAAACGGCCGTGCTGGCCGCGGGCGGGACCGCGCTGCTGTTCACCGACGGCCTGGTCGAGGAGCGCGCGGTGTTCCTCGACGTCAACCTGGACAAGCTCCGGGTCACCGCCCAGGAGGTGGCGGGCGCCGACGTGGAGGCGTTCGCCAACCACCTGATGTCGATCTTCGGTCCCGGCGAGGACGACGTGGCCATGATCGCGCTGCGGCGCATCCCGTGACCGGCACCCCGCGCCCGGAGCGAGTCGCCGAGCTGGCGGCGCGCTTCGCCGCGCTGCAGCGCTCGGCCCGGTCGCGCGGGGCCGAGCCCGCCGAGCTGCTCGACGCCGCGCTCAGCGAGCTGGAAGGCGCCGTCGAGCTGCTCCAGGCCGAGGCGCCCGCCGAAGGTCCTGCCGCCGGCGGGGCCGCCGGGGCGGACAGCGCCGAACGCCAGCTGCTGCGGGCCGTCTTCACCGACGCCCCGGTGCCGCTGTTCCTGGTGGCCACGGACGGGACGGTCCAGCGGGTCAACCGGTCGGCGGGCGACCTGATCGGAGCCAAGCCCGGCTACGCCACCGGCCGCCCGTTCACCGCGTTCGTCAACCTGCCCTCGCGCGCGGCGGTCCAGTCGCAGCTCAGCACGGTCAGCCGGACCGGCCAGCCGCGCCTGGTCCGCGCCAGCTTGCTGGGCCAGGACGGCCTGGTGCCCGGCGAGCTGCTGATCGGCCGGGTGAGCGTCCGCGACCAGGCCGACCCTCTGGTCGTGGCGGTGCTCGAGGCCAATCCCGCCCGCCACGCCCCGCCGGACGCCCCCGCCCCCGCCCCTGGCGCGGTCCGGGCCATCACCGGGCACCTGGACCTGGTCACCGCGGCCGCGCGCGTGCTGCTGGAGAACCAGGGCTTCAGCGAGTCCCGCACCTTGCAGCGGTGCGCGCGGCTGATCGCCGCCGAGCTCGGCGCGCTGGCCATCGTGGACCTGGAGCGCCGGCACCGGCTGCGCCGCCAGTTTGCCGTCGGCCCCGACGAGCCGGGGCTGGCCGGCCAGGCGGGCCTGGTCGCGGCGGTCGACCCGCCGCCCGGGTCGATCCCGGCCCGGGTGCACGAATCCGCCCACGCGGTGGTGGTCGCCCACGTCGAGGACACCGGGATCCTCGGCGCCGGGGTGGACGGGGAGCCGCTGCTGACCGTGCTGAACGCCACCTCGCTGCTGTCCGTCCCGCTGTCGGACGGCCAGACCGGGTACGGCGTGCTGACCCTGGTCCGGCGGCCCCAGCGCGGCCGGTTCACCGTGGCCGAGCTGGGGCTGGTCCAGGCCATCGGCGAGCAGATGGCGCTGGCCATCAGGACCGGCCGGATCTTCCGGCGGCGCTCGGACACCGCCGACGCGCTGCAGTCCAGCCTGCTGCCGCGGCGGATGCCGGAGATCCCCGGGGTGA
Organism: uncultured Actinomycetes bacterium; assembly: GCA_963822765.1. Taxonomy (GTDB): domain Bacteria; phylum Actinomycetota; class Actinomycetes; order Streptosporangiales; family Streptosporangiaceae; genus Palsa-504. Next base: position 77,931 of record CAWGJL010000026.1, read on the forward strand.
CGCTCGCGGCTACCTACCTGGCCGCCGCCGAGAAGCCGGAAGCGGGCGGCGATTTCTACGATGTGTACCAGACCCCCGACGGCTGGGGCCTGGCCGTCGGCGACGTGTGCGGGAAGGGCGAGGAGGCCGCCGCGGTGACCGCGGCGGCCCGGCACGCGATCCGCGTGCTGGCCCGCCGGTGCGCCGATCCGGCCCAGGTGCTGGCCGGCACCAACGAGATCGTCCTGGCCGACGAGCTGGCCCTGGATGGCGGCTTCGTCACGGCCAGCCTGGCCCACCTGAGCTGGCGCGAGGGCAGGCTGCGGGCGGTCGTGGCGAGCGTCGGCCACCCCGCGGCGGTACTGCTCCGCGCGGACGGCGGGGTCCGGATGCTGGACGGCGGCGGGCTCCCCCTCGGGCTGTTTCCCGACCCCGAGACGGCCACCCAGGAACTGACCCTGGACGCCGGCGACGTGCTGTTCCTGTATACCGACGGGCTGGCCCAGGCGCGCGGCCCGGACCGCGCCTACTTCCACGACCGGCTGACCGACGAGCTGGCCGGGCTGGCCGGCTCCCCGCCCGACCAGGTGGTGGCCGCCGTCCGCCGCGCCCTGCACGACTTCACCGCCGGTGACCTGCTCGATGACGTGACCATGCTGGCCCTCCGGGCCGGGCGGGCCCCCAAGGCCGCCGCCCCGGCGGCGGCCCGGCCTCGTCCCGTAGCCTGGCGAGCCGAGGACCCGCGCTATTGTCATGACCCGCGCGGAACAGGCACGATGTGCGAGTGCAGGTGCGCGCGTGAACCGGGAGATGACTGAGCTATGGTCGGCGGCTCTCGGCGCCTCCGGCACACTCATCCGCTACGGCCACTGGGGTCGCCCGGTGCTGGTGTTCCCCTCCGAGCGGGGCCGGGCCTGGGACTTCGAGAACAACGGCATGGTCGACGCGGTGCGGCCGCTGATCGATGAGGGGCGGCTGAAGCTCTACTGCGTCGACAGCTATGACGCGGCGTCCTGGTCGGCCCTCGACCTGCCGATCGAGGAACGCGCCCGCCGGCACGGCCGGTACGAGTCGTGGATCGTGGGCGACGTGGTGCCGTGGATCGAGCGGGACTGCGCCGGCCCGGCCGAGGTGATCACCGCGGGCTGCAGCATGGGGGCGTTCCACGCGGCCAACTTCGCGCTCAAGCGGGCCGACCTGTTCCCGCTGGCCATGTGCTTGTCCGGCAACTACGACCCCGGGTCCTGGCGCGCCTGGGGCGAGCGGGGCAACGAGACGTACTTCAACAACCCCATGGACTACGTCGGCCACCTGGGCGGCGATCACCTGGAGTGGCTGCGCAGCCAGGTCAGCCTGCTGCTGGTGGTCGGCCAGGGCCAGTGGGAGGACACCACCGGGGCGCTGGCCAGCACCCGGCGGTTTGCCGCGCTGCTGGCCGAGAAGGGGATAAAGCACGAACTGGACGTGTGGGGCCACGACATGCCCCACGACTGGCCGTCCTGGCGTGCCCAGTTCGCGCACCACATGCCCCGATTCTGCTAACACGGTTCTGCTGAGAAAGGAGTCGGGCCCTTGACCACCAGGTACCTGATCGGGTTGCTGCTCGGGACCGAAGACGACTGGCCGACCGCGTTCACCGAGATCTTGTCCCGGCTCGGGCCGGTGCCGGGCCCGGACGGCGGCGAGCACGCCTTCGACACCGAGCGGATCACCATCGAGCCGTTCAGCCTGCGTGACCGGCCCCGGTACCACCTGGTCATCGACCGCCTCGCGTACTGGTACTACCACCCGCGGGAGTGGCTGAAGAAGGTCTCGATGATGGACGGGGTCTACCTGCTGAACAGCCCGTTCACCTTCCAGTCGATGGAGAAGCACGCGGCCTACTGCGCGATGATGCGGCTCGGGCTCAAGGTCCCGGAGACGGTCCTGGTGCCGTACAAGAACCCGATCGACAACGCCCGCTACGCCTACACCTCGGCCCGCTACAACAAGTCGTTCGACCTGGACGCCATCGCGGAGAACATCGGCTACCCGATCTTCATGAAGCCCTACGACGGGGGCGCCTGGCGCGGCGTCTCCCGCATCAACAACCCGGCCGAACTGCACGCCGCCTACGACGCCAGCGGCGAGATGCTCATGCACCTGCAGAAGGCCATCGACTACGACGTGTTCGCCCGCTCGCTGTCGATCGGCGCCGAGACCATGGTCATGCGCTTCCAGCCCGACCAGCCCATGCACTCGCGCTACGCGGTCGACCACAGCTTCCTGTCCCCGCGGGTCGGCACCGAGGTGGTGACGATCGGGCGGCTGGTCAACGCGTTCTTCCGGTGGGAGTTCAACTCGTGCGAGACGCTGGTCTCCGGCGAGTCGGTCTATCCCATCGACTACGCCAACGCCTGCCCCGACGTCGCGCTGACCAGCCTGCACTACTACTTCCCCTGGGCCATGAAGGCCCTGGTCAAGTGGTGCGTGTTCGCCCTGGTCAGCGGGCGCCGGCCGCGCCTGGACCTGGAGACCGACCGGTTCTTCGCCGTCGCGGACGAGCCCGGCCGCTCTTATGAGGACAAGCTGGCCGTCTACCGGGACCTGGCCGACGGCTACTTCGACACCGCGCGCTACTACGACTTCTGGTCCGGCCTGCAGGCCCGCCTGGACGAGGTCGTCCTGGACTGGATCGCGGGACCCGGATTTCGACCAGCTGCTGGTCCGCACGGTCAAGTCGGTGTACCCCGAGCACGAGCACGACCGGTTCACCGCCCACCTGCGCGGCCTGATGGACCTGTGGGTCCGCGAGGAAACCGCCCGCCTGAGTACTACGCATCCCTAAAAAGGGGACAAGAAATCCATGGGCCGTGACATCCAGGCGATCAAGATCACCGGCGAGGACCGGCGCCGCTACCGGGACAAGGTCCGGCGCTCGCTGGACGCGTTCGCCCGCATGCTGCGCGAGCGCCAGTTCGACGAGAACCCCTCGATGGTGGGCCAGGAGATCGAGCTGAATCTGGTCGACGCCTCCGGCATGCCCTCGATGGGTAACGCCGAGGCGCTCGAGGCGATCGCGGACCCGGCCTGGGCCACCGAGGTCGGCCAGTTCAACCTGGAGATCAACGTGCCGCCCCGCGAGCTGGCCGGCGACGCGTTCGACGGGCTGGAGCGGGAGATCCGCGCCGACCTGAACGCCGCGGACCACAAGGCCCGCACGGTCGGCAGTCACCTGGTCATGATCGGCATCCTGCCCACCCTGGACGAGCACGACGTGAACGAGAGCACCATGTCGGCCAACGAGCGCTACCGGGTGCTCAACGATCAGATCTTCGCCGCCCGCGGCGAAGACATGCGGATCGCCATCGACGGCCCCGAGCAGCTGCTCACCCACGCCGACTCGATCACCCCGGAGGCGGCCTGCACCAGCGTGCAGCTGCACACCCAGGTCAGCCCGGACGGGTTCGCCCGCTACTGGAACGCGGCCCAGGCCATCGCGGGCGTGCAGGTCGCGCTGGGGGCCAACTCGCCGTTCCTGTTCGGCAAGCGGCTGTGGCAGGAGACCCGGATCACGCTGTTCGAGCAGGCGACCGACACCCGCCCGGACGAGCTCAAGGAGCAGGGCGTGCGGCCCCGGGTGTGGTTCGGCGAGCGCTGGATCACCTCGGTGTTCGACCTGTTCGAGGAGAACCTGCGCTACTTCCCGGCGCTGCTGCCGATCTGCGAGGAGGAGGACCCGCTCGCCGTGCTGGACGCGGGGGCCAGCCCTCAGCTGGCCGAGATGAGCCTGCACAACGGGACCGTCTACCGCTGGAACCGGCCGGTCTACGGCGTGGTCGACGGCGTGCCGCACCTGCGGGTGGAGAACCGGGTGCTGCCGGCCGGCCCGACCATCGCCGACGTGATCGCCAACGCCGCGTTCTACTACGGCCTGGTCCGTTACCTGGCCGAAGCCCAGCGGCCGATCTGGACCCAGCTGTCGTTCGGCACCGCCGCGGAGAACCTGCACGAGGCCGCGCGGCACGGCCTGGACGCCCAGCTGTACTGGCCCGGCGCGGGCGACACCCCGGCCGCCGAGCTCATCCTGCGCCGCCTGCTGCCGCTGGCCCGCGAGGGGCTCAGCCGCTGGGACGTGAGCCAGGCCCACGTCGACCGGCTGCTCGGCATCGTCGAGCAGCGCTGCCTGACCGGCCAGACCGGCGCCGCCTGGCAGATCGCCGCCGTGGCCGAGCTGTCCCGGCGGGACGGGGTGGATCGCTGGGAGGCGCTGCGCCAGATGACCCAGCTTTACATCGAGCACATGCACACCAACGAGCCGGTCCACACCTGGCCGCTCCCCTAGCGGTGACCCGCGACCGCGTGGCGGCGCTCAGCGAACAGCTGATTCACGTCCACCAGGCCCTGCGGGAGCGGCTCGCCGCCCTGCGCCAGGAGGCCGTCGGCGCCGCCCTGCCAGAGGATCTGCTCGGCCACTGCCTCAGCTTTTGCAGCGCGATCGGTAGACATCACAACGGTGAGGACGACCAGCTCTGGCCCGCACTGCGCGCCGGCGCACCCGAGCTCGCCCCGGTGATCGACAACCTCACCGAGGACCACCATCTGGTCGCCGGGATCCTGCAGCGGATCCGCGAACTGCTGGCCCCGGGCCAGGCCCCTTCCGGCCCGGGCGCGCTCAGCCGGGAACTCGACGGGCTCACCGCGATCCTCGAATCCCACTTCAGCTACGAGGAACGCCGCATCGCCAGCGCGCTCGATCTCCTGGGACCCCAGGCCTGGACCGCCGACGTCTTCACCCCCGGCCAGGTCCAGCACCGGCAAGACGCGTAACCCCGACCGCGACGCGCACCCCTGACCGCCCCGCGCTGGCTCCCCACGTCAGCCTGCTCCGTCAGCCCGCTCCGCCGGCCGCGATCAGCGCCACGCAGCCGCCGGCCAGCACCAGCCCGGCCAGCCGCAGCCCGGTCAGCCGCTCGCCGAGCGTGATCCGGGCCAGCACGATCGTGCTCGCCGGGTACAGGGAGGTCAGCACGGCGACCACGGCCAGCAAGCCGTGGTGCGCGGCGTAGAAGTAGCAGACCGTACCCGCCGCGCCGGTCACGCCCGTGAACACCGACAGCCAGCCCGGGCGTCCCCGCGGCAGCCGCAGGTTCCGGGTCAGCGCGGCCGCCGTTACCGCCACCGTAAGTTCGGCGACCTCAGCGGCCGCCGCCGGCCACAGCCCGCTGCCCGATCCGGCCCGGTCCAGCCCGATGAGCAGCAGCGCGAAGCACGCCCCCGCGATCAGCCCGGCCGCCACCCCGGCCACCGGCCGGCCCGCGTGCCCGCGGGCCACCCCGGCCACCGGCCCGCGTGCCCGCGGTTCCCGCCCTGCCCGGTCTCCGGCCCGGCGTTCCCGCCCCTCCCGGTCTCCCGCCCGGTGCTCTCCACGCCGGCCAAGACCGCCTCCTGGCCTTCCCCCTGGCCCGCGCTGGCCGATACCCCGATGATGGCCGGCAGTGCCAGCGCGATCCCGGTCAAGGCCAGAGTGCTCGGCCGCTCACCCCACAGCAGCCCGGCGAGCACCGAGAACCCCGCGGTGCCCACCGCGCTGAGCGGCGCGGCCACGCTGAACGCCGCGTACCGGAACCCCAGGTACAGCGCGATCCCGCCCAGCGTCCCGCTCGCGCCCGCCACCGCGCCCCAGGCCAGCGCGGCCCCGCTGGGCCCGGGAGAGGCGGCGAACGGCAGCGCCGCCAGGACCAGCAGGCAAGCCGTCACGCAGGCCAGCAGGGTGACCTGGATGACGCTGGCCGCGCGCGAGGCCAGCCCGGCGGCGAAGTCCGAACTGCCGTACCCGATGGCCGACACCAGGGCCAAGATGACGGCGAGCACCCCTACGTGGTCTGCTTGGCCGCCGGGCTCCCGGCCGGATAGAAGACCCCCAGCACCTGGAGCGTCTCGGCCCCGGTGTTCTCCAGGCAGTGCGGCTGATGCGGCGGCAGGTAGATCGACGTGCCCGGCCCGATCTCGGCGTCCCGGCTGCCCAGGTGGACCACCCCCTGCCCGGCCAGCACGTGCACCACCTCGTCGTAGGTGTGCTGGTGCTCCGGCGCCCGCCCGGGCGGGATCATCCCGGCGAACTGCGTGATGGAAAGACCCGCGCTCAGCAGCACCCGGAACTCCCGGTCCCCGGTCCGCTCCACCGCGCAGTCCGCCAGCTTGACCGCATGCAGCCCCGGCCCGTCCCCGGTCTCGGCCCGCACCGTGATGGCCAGGACCTCCAGCTCCCCGTCTCGCGCAACGTCCCCGGCCCGCGCCGTGCACCGGTAGCCCAGCCCCGGCTCCAGCCACACGGCCGTGCCGGGCTGCAGCTCGATGGTCCCGCCGGCGCCCTCTTCCCTCGACCCACCCGTCCCTGCCGTCACATCCACCTCGCCGGACCCGCGGATCACGTACCAGGCCTCGCCCCGGCCGCTCGCGGTCCCGGTCAGCGCGGCGCTGCCATTGAACCGCAGCCGGCGCTGGTGCAGCCCGCGGCAGCCGTGTTCGTCGTTCAGCATCTGCGCGGCGGTCACGCCCGGCGCCACCGGGTCACCAGGCACCTGCTCCGGCCGGCGGACGATAGCTGTCGTATCAGGCATGACACGACGATAACCGGCGTCTACAGCGTGGGATACACGCGCTCCGGGTTGTGTTCCGACAGCACCGACGGCGGCCCGATCAGGAGCTTGTCCGGCTCCCCGATGACCGAGGTGTCCTTGCCGTCGTAGTCGAACTTCAGCAGCACGTGCTTGATCGCCTCGAGCCGGGCCCGCTTCTTGTCGTTGCTCTTGACCACCGTCCACGGCGCCCAGGCCGTGTCGGTGTAGTGGAACATCGCTTCCTTGGCGTCGGTGTACGCGTCCCACTTGTCCAGCGACTCGATGTCCATCGGGCTCAGCTTCCACTGCCGGACCGGGTCGATCCGCCGGATGATGAAGCGGGTGCGCTGCTCGGAGCGGGTCACCGAGAACCAGAACTTGGTCAGGTACAGCCCGGACCGGGTGAGCATGCGCTCGAAGTCCGGCGCCTCCCGCATGAACTCCTCGTAGTCGTCATGCGAGCTGAAGTGCATCACCCGCTCGACACCGGCCCGGTTGTACCACGAGCGGTCGAACATGACGATCTCGCCCGCCGCGGGCAGGTGCGGCACGTACCGCTGGAGGTACCACTGGGTCTGTTCCCGCTGGCTCGGCTTGGTCAGCGCCACCACCGTCGCGCCCCGCGGGTTCAGGTGCTCGGTGAAGCGCTTGATCGTGCCGCCCTTGCCCGCCGCGTCGCGGCCCTCGAAGATGATCACGATCTTCTGCCCGCTGGACTTCACCCAGTTCTGCAGCTTGACCAGCTCGATCTGGAGCGGGCGCTTGAGGTACTCGTACTCGGCCCGCGTCATCTTCTCCGGGTACGGGTAGTCCTCCCGCCAGGTATCGACCACCCGCCCGTCTGGCCAGCGCAGCACCGGATCGTCGTGCTCGTCCTCGTCGTCGACGGTCAGGCCGGCGATGAGGGTGGGGTCGGAGGCCCAGTCCTCGGGCAGCGCGTTGAACTCGCTCACCCTCTAAGCAGAGCACATACCCGGCGTCCGGTCACGGGCGGGCCGGTCGTGTCGGCGGCATTTCGCCTGGTGTCCAGCTTCCGGTCAGAGGTCGCCGAATACCACCTGGCCGCTGGCCGCGGTCAGCACCACCGACGTGCTGCCGATCTCGCCCGGCGGGATCGCGTACAGGTCCTGGTCGAGCACGGCCACGTCGGCCCGCATCCCGGGGAGCAGCCGTCCGGCCTGGTCCTCCTCGTGGTTCACCCAGTCGACCCCCGAGGTGAACGCGCCGATCGCCTCGTCGACCGTGATGGCCTGCGCGGGCAGGAACGGATCCGCGCATTCGGGTTCCCCGGGCCGCCCCAGGCGTTCGGACTTCACCCGGTTGACCGCCACGTGCATCTCCTGCAGCGGGTCGGCACTGGAGATCGGCCAGTCGCTGCCGAACGCGATCCGGGTCCCGCCCCGGGCCAGCGTGCCGATCAGGTACTGCCAGGCCGCGCGCTCCGGGCCCACGAAGGGCAGGGTCAGCTCCTCCATCTGCGGTTCGTTGCACGCCCACAGCGGCTGGAAGTTGGCCACCGCGTCCAGCGCCCGGAACCGCTCCACGTCCTGCGGCGCGATGAACTGCAGGTGCGCGAGGTGGTGCCGCCCGGCCCGCCGCTGCCCGGCGGGCAACGCCTCCAGCGCGTCCAGCGCGGTGCTGACCGCGAGGTCGCCGATGGCGTGAAAGTGCAGCTGGAACCCCTCCGCGCCCAGCCTCCCGGTTGCCGCCCGCAGCATCTCCTGGTCGATGAACAGCCGCCCCCGCTCCCCGTGCCGGCCCAGGTACGGCGCCGACATGGCCGCGGTGAACGTCTCGCACACCCCGTCCAGCATCAGCTTGACCGTCGTCGCCAGGAACCGCCCCCGCCCGCCCCTGTCCAGCCCGCCGGGGTCCTGCCCACTCGCGTCCCGCTCGGCTTGCTCACGGCGGGCCAGCAGGTCGTCGATCTGGCCCAGCCCGCGGCTCCGGTCCCACCACAGGGCGCCGACCACGTGGCAGGTGAGCACGCCGTCCGCGGCCGCCTGCCGGTAGGTGTCGAATACGTCCGGGATGCCGAGCTCGGTGGCCGCGCCCACGCACGCGTCCTGGAACCGGGTGATGCCTAGCGAGTGCAGGTGCGCCTGGGCCGCCAGCAGGCCGGCCCGCAGCTCGGCCGCTCCGGCCCGCGGGACCAGGTCCGCGACCAGCCGCATGGCCCCGTCGTGCAGTGTGCCGGTCGGCAGGCCCGCCGCGTCGCGCTCGATCCGCCCGTCGGGCGGATCGGGCGTGCGCGCGTCCACCCCGGCCCGCTCCAGCGCCACGGTGTTGACCCAGGCGCTGTGGTGATCGCGGTTCGGCAGGAAGGCCGGCCGCCCGCCGGTCACCGGATCCAGGTTCGCCGCGGTGGGCAGGCCGCCCGGGAACGCGGACATGGTCCAGCCGCCGCCGAGCACCCAGTCGCCCGGGCCCAGGCCGGCGCAGTAACGGGCCACCGCGTCCAGGCTCTCCTGCCGGGTCCGCAGGCCCGCCAGGTTGCAGCGCAGGCTCTCCAGCCCGCCCGCCACCGCGTGCACGTGCGCATCACCGAACGCCGGTACCGCCAGCCGCCCGCCCAGTTCCACCACCCGGGTCCGCGGGCCGGTGACCTGCCTGATCTCCTCGTCCGTCCCGACGGACTGGATCAGGCCACCGCGTACGGCCAGGGCCTGGACGAACCCGGACGGGTGCGCCGGGGAGCGTATCTTCCCGCCGGTCAGGACCAGGTCGGCCCGGCCGTCGCTGGCGGTCATAGGGCGTTAGCCGTCGGTCGGGGTCAGGACAAAGACCGGGATCTTCCGCGTCGTCTTCTTCTGGTATTCGGCGTAGTCCGGCCACGCCGCCACGGCCCGCTCCCACCAGGCCGCGTAGTCGGCGTCGTGCACCTCCCGGGCCTGGTAGTCCTTCTTGACCGGGCCGTCCTGCAGTTCCACGTGCGGGTTCGCGGTCAGGTTGTAGTACCAGACCGGGTGCTCCGGCGCCCCGCCCAGCGACGCCACCACCGCGTAGTCGCCGTCGTGCTCGACCCGCATCAGCGGGGTCTTCCGGATCTTCCCGGTCTTCGCGCCCACCGAGGTCAAGATGATCACCCGGTGGCCCTGCATGTCCGCGCCCTCGGTCCCGCCGGACCGCTCGTAAAGGTCAACCTGGTCGCGCGCCCACGAAGCCGCGCTGGGTTCGTATTCACCGGTAAGTGGCATGCCAACAAAGTACTCTCCCGCCCGCCCCCTGTTCCCGGCTCCCGGCCCGAACCCCGTCCGGGCGTTCCCCCGCTGACCAGTACCGTGTCCGGCCACGCTTGCCCCGCAGGCCACATCCGTTACGACCGCCCAGCTTCCCCCAACGACGTCGTTGTGGCACCTACGTCGTCCGGATGCGTCAGCTATTAACCCGTAGGGTTCCCGGGATGGTGTGCACCATGGGCCACGGGCGGGTGTCCCCGTGCGTGAGCGTCAGGACTTCTCCGGGCCCTCCTGCCCCGCCCTCCTCCCCGTTACCACCTGACCCGTCTGCGGTGACCCGCTCAGCGACATGATTGCCGCAATCATGCGCACCCGCCGGCATGGTTGCCGCAATCACGTCGTTGCCGCCACCCCCGGCTCCCGCCACCCCCGGCTCCCGCCACCCCCGGCTCCCGCCACCCCCGGCTCCCGCCACCCCCGGGGCCCGCCAGACGTCAGCGACCCGGCCCCCCGCCGCGTGCGGACCGGGTCCCGTCAGAGCCGGGGGTCTACTTCCGGTCGAGCCACTCGGCGAACGTCGGCCCGGCCAGCCGCGCCCCCGGGCCGGGCAGCAGGCCGCCGGTGGCCTGCAGTCCGGCGTCCGGGTCGGCCGGGTCGCGGACCTCGGTGACCGTGACCGGCGTCCCGCGGCGGGCGACGAGCATCCTGGCCAGCTCCGCCAGGTTCTCCTCCCGCGGCCCCGCGACCTCGATGATCCCGCCCGGCTCGGCGATGACCGCGTCGGCGATGACCGCGTCGGCGATGACCTCGGCCACCGTCCGGGCCGAGACGATCTGGGTCCGCATCTCGGGCACGGTCGCGACGTCGCCGCGGGTGCCCCATTCGAGCAGCTGGGCGACGAACTCGTGGAACTGCGCGGCGCGGACGATCTGCACCGGGATCGGGCCGGACCGCCACGCGTCCTCGTGCGCAATCTTGGCCGCCCCGTAGCCGCCGGTGAACTTGTCGATATTGATGATCGACACCACGACGGCCCGCTTCACGCCGGCCCGAACGCCGGCCTGCTGCAGGTTGTGCGCGGCGGTGACGAAGAACGCGGTGGCCGCCCGCTCCTCCGGTGACGGGCTGGTGGCCGCGTCGACGATGACCTCGGCGCCGTCGAGGGCCGCCGCCAGCCCGCTGCCGGTGATGATGTCCACCCCGGTCGCTCGCGAGATGGCCACGACCTGGTGGCCGCGCTCGGTGAGAACCTCGGCGACGTGCCGGCCGAGCCGGCCGGTCGCCCCGGCAACTGCGATCCTCATGATGTTCTCCAAACGAGAGTGATTTCCGGTTCACCGGTACGACGGAGCGCAGGCGAGGTAACAGCCAGGGCGAGGTAACAGCCAGGGCGAGGTAACAGCCAGGGCGAGGTAACAGCCAGGGCGAGGTAACAGAGGTCACCGCCAGCCAGGAAAATGGCTTGCCGCCCTCGGTCGCGCGCAGCTACCGTCCCCCCGTGGGTTGCTGCATGACGATGGTCCGCCGTGCCCGTCTCAGGGCGGCCCGGGCCGCCCCGGCGGGCCTGGGGATGGCACCGGCTCGATGACGCGTGGGCCGCGCGCATCGTCACCGCGGCCGAGGTCAGACCGGGCGAGCTCGTCCTCGACATCGGCGCGGGTACCGGCGCGCTCACCGGCCACCTGGTCCGCGCCGGAGCCCGGGTCGTCGCCGTCGAGCTGCATCCCGGCCGCGCCGCGCTCCTGCGCCAGCGCTTCCCCGGCGTCACGGTGGTCGAAGCCGACGCCCGGAGCATCAGGCTGCCCAGGAGCACGTTCCGCGTGGTGGCCAACCCGCCCTACGGGATCACCGCCGACCTCCTGTACCTCCTGCTCACCGCCGGACCTCGCCTCCGGGCCGCCGACCTGGTCCTCCAGCGCGCCGCCGTCCGCAAGTACGCCAGCCAAAGAACGCCACGCACCCACCGGCTGAGCGCCGGACTCACCGTGCCCCGGCACGCGTTCCGCCCGCCGCCGCGCGTCGACTCCGCCGTCCTCCTCATCCGCAGGCATTAGCAGGCGCTAGCCGGCGCCAGCAAGCGTTAACCCGCCCGCGAGCACAACGACAGCACTGTGATCGGATGAGGCCATGAAGGTGAGGATCGGCGTGTCCCTGGGCCCGGCCGGCCGCCCCGACCAGTTCGCCGCGGCGGTCGATCTCCTCGAGCAGGAGGGGGTGGACTCGCTGTGGCTGCCCGAGAACGTGTACTCCCCGTCCGTCGAGCCGTTCACCGGGATGGCGTTCGCCCTGGCCCGGACCCAGAAGCTAAAAGCGGGCAGCGGGATCTCGGTGCTGCCCGGCCGGCACCCGGTGCTGGTCGCCAAGCAGCTGGCTAGCCTGGCCGGGCTCGCCCCGGCCCGGGTGCTGCCGGTCTTCGGCCTCCAGCCCGCCCTCCCCGCCGAACGCCCCCTGTTCCCCGTACCCGCCAAGCAGCGCGCCGCGGTCTTCGACGAATCGCTCACCCTCCTGCGCCTGCTGCTGACCACCGAGCACGTCACCTTCCACGGCGAGTTCTTCACCGTCGACGGCGCGGAAATCGGCCCGCAGACCGGCCAAACCGCTGGACATCTGGCTGGGCGGCTCGGCGCCCGCCGGGCTCCGGCGGGTCGGCCGCCTGGCCGACGGCTGGCTCGGCTCGCTGCTCACCCCGGCCGAAGCCCGGCAGGCGGTCGCCGCCATCAACCAAGCCGCCGCCGAGGCCGGCCGGACAATCGACGACGACCACTTCGGGCTCAGCATCCCGGTCGCCCTGGACGGCGAGATCCCGGCGGCAATGCAAGAGAGCATCCGCCGCCGGCGCCCGGACATCGATCCACGGCAACTGGTCGCGGCCGGCTGGGACGGCGCCAAAAGCATGATCGAGCAGTACGTCGAGGCCGGGCTGAGCAAGTTCGTGGTCCGCCCCGCGGCCCGGTTCGAGCCGTTCGGCGACTTCGTCGACGGCTTCGTCCAGAACCTGAAGCCCCTCCAGAACTAGCTTCGGACGACCGGAAATAACCAGCCGACAAAAGAGCGCTCCAGGTCGACCGGCGGCGGGGCGGCCAGCAACACCGTCGGCGATGTACGCGACCACGGAGATGCGCCTGGACCTGGTGGCGCCCGGCGCGGCCTACTTCGTCCTGACCGCGGCCGGGATCGTGCTCGCCCTCGGATCTGCTCGATCCTGGCCGCGTACACCGCTGCTCCGGCGCGTCGACGGCCCGCTGACCGTCCAGGCCGCCCTGGCTCGCCTGGCCGCACGATAACGATCAGGCCTTACGGTGCATCCGGTAATGCAGCACGAGGAACGGGAACCCGAACACCCAGAACGCGTGCTCCGCCCGCAACTCCCCGCCGTCCACGAAAACGTCCAGCCGCTCCGCGAACCCGCGCACCCCGAGGGTCGTCAGCGAAGCAGAAACCGGGTCGATGTAGGTCAGGTAGTGCCCCGGCTGGTCCAGCTCGCTGCGGCTGTTCAGCACCAGGCCGCCGCCCGGCCGGGCGCTGGGCGCCAGCGTCGCGGTGAAGCTGGCCTGCGGCAGCGGGAAGCCGACGCTGACGTACCCGTGGCCCGCGCGCCGGTAGGTGGTGTAGATGCCCACATAGATCGGCTCGCCCGTGCCGGCCGCTGACCGGATCCAGCCCCGGATGGTCCCGCCCTCCAGGCCGGTGATGGTGTCGATCCGGCTGCGCACCCCCCGCTGCGCCTCCCGCTGGCTCATCGGCACGTTGGCCTGCCCGAGCGGCCGCGCCACCAGCGTCCGGTACAGCAGGTACCCGGGCCGCACCCACAGCCGCCACTGCGGCACGATGTCCAGCGCGAACCGCGTGGTGTGCTCGTAGAACTCGCGGACCAGCGGATCGACACCGGCCGGGTCGAACGACGGCCCGGCCAGCGCGTCCAGCGACGCCACGATCCCGATGTCGGCCACGTCCGGCGTGTACTCGCCGCCCAGCAAGGCCGCCAGCGACCGAACGTACCCGGTCCCCACGTACCGGGTCTGGCTGGCCAGCGGCACCACGAACGGCACGTCCTCCGCCCGCACCCGCTCGGCCAGCAGGCTCAGCTGCGGATCCCGGAACAGCACCGCCGACACCGTCCGGAACCCCGCCACCGCCACCGCGGCCGCCACCGCCCCCGGCACGCGCGCACCCGCCGACCCCCGGCCCGCAGCCCCGCCCCGCCGCAGCCCCGTCAGCCCGGCCCCGACCGCCGCCCCCACCACCGGCCCCAGCAGCACCTTCTGCGGCCGCAGCCCCATCGCCCCGGCCGCCGCGCCCGCCACCGTGGCCACCGGCACCGGCCCGACCCCGGCCAGCCGGTCCGCGGCCCAGCCCAGCGGCGCCGCCACCGCCCCGCTGGCGATGATCCGCGACCACAGCGCGGGGATCTCGCCCGGCCGCTGCCGCGCCCGCGCCACCGCGTCTACCGCCGCCAGCCCGGCCGCCCCGCCCAGCGCGCCCAGCACCGCCGCCCGCCGCCCGCGGTGCGCGGCCAGCGCCGCCCCGGCCAGCGCGCCCAGCACCCCGGCCGCTCCGGCCGACCCCGCCCGCCCCGGACCCGCCGCGTCATCAGAAGCCACGCAAAAAACCTATCGTCACAAACAAGACCCGGTTCACCGTGACACCGCCGTCGACCGCCAGGTCCTTCATTTTTCGGCCGAACGTAACCTGGCCTCCGCGCCCGGGAACGCCTCACGCAGGCCCGTTTCACCGCCGGCCCGGGCCGGTTAGCCTGGTTCCGGTGCGGATCACATCGCTTGGCTTCCGGACCGACGTCACGCTGCGGGCCCTGGAGGGCGCCGAGGTCACCGACCGCGGCGATCACCTGGTCGTCCGCACCCCGGGCAACCCCGACTTCTGGTGGGGCAACTTCCTGTTGCTGCGCCAGGTCCCCGGGCCGGGCCAGGCCGGCGCGTGGCTGGCCCGGTTCGCCGCGGAGTTCCCCGCCGCCCAGCACGTCGCGCTCGGCATCGACACCACGGACCACGCCCCGGTCCCCGCGGACCTCGCGGCCGCCGGGCTCACCGCCGAGTACGCCACCGTGCTCACCACCACCCGGCCGAACCCCCCAGCCCGCCCCAACACCGACGCCGAGATCCGCCCGCTGGACTCCGACGCCGACTGGCGGCAGTCCGTCGAACTGGCCCTCCGCTGTTCCGGCGACGAGCCGGTCTACCTGGAGCGGCGGACGGCGGCCCGGCGGCGGCTGACCCAGACCGGAGCCGGCGCCTGGTTCGGCGCCTTCACCGCCGGCCGCCTCCAGGCGCAGCTCGGGCTGTTCGACGCGGGCGACGGGTACGCCCGCTATCAGAACGTCGAGACCGACCCGCGGGCCCGCCGCCAGGGCCTGGCCGGGAGCTTGGTCTGGGCCGCGGCCCGGTACGGGCTCGAGGCCCTGGGCGCCCGCACGCTCGTCATCGTGGCCGACCCGGCCGGCCCGGCCATCGGGATCTACCAGGCCTGCGGCTTCATCCCCGGTGAGACCCAGCTCAGCGTCGAACGCCCGCCTGCGGCCGGATAACCGGCTGCCCGTGCAGCACCAGCCGCTCCTCGGTCACCACCGCGGTGACCAGCTCGGCCGGGGTGATGTCGAAGGCCAGGTTGACCGCCCTGGTGCCGGCCGGGGCGGCCGGCACGGTGACCTCCTCGTCGGCCCGCTGCTCGATCGGGATCGCCGCCCCGGACGGGGTGGCCGGGTCGATGGTCGACTCGGGCGCGGCGACCACGAACGGGATGCCGGCCTGGCGGGCCGCCAGGGCCAGGCTGTAGGTGCCGATCTTGTTGGCCACGTCGCCGTTGGCCGCGATCCGGTCGGCGCCGACCACCACCGCGTCGGCCCGCCCCTGGCTGATCAGGAACGGCGCGGCGCCGTCGCAGGCCAGCTGGTGCTCGATGCCGAGCTGATCGAGTTCCCAGCAGGTCAGCCGGGCGCCCTGGAGCAGGGGCCGGGTCTCGTCCACGATCACGTGGCGCAGCGCGCCCGCCTCGTGCAGCGCCCGGATGACGCCGAGCGCCGTGCCCCAGCCGAGGCAAGCGAGCGTGCCGGTGTTGCAGTGCGTGTGCACCCGCAGCTGCCCGGCCCCGCACACCTCCCGCAGGTACCCGGCGCCGCGCGCGCTGATCTGGTAGCTGGTCGCGGCGGTGCGCTTCAGCACGGTCACCGCCACGGCCTGTACCCTGGCCGGGCCCTCGCCGATCCGCGCGGCGACCGCCGCGACCTCGCGGCCGAGGTTCACCGCGGTGGGCCGGGCGGCCGCGATCCGGCCGATCTCCGTCGCGAGCCGGGACTCGTCCCAGCCCTCGCGCGCCCCCTGGCCCACGGCCAGCGCCACGCCCAGCGCGCCCGCCGCGCCGAGCACCGGCGCGCCCCGGATGGCCAGGCTCGTGATGGCCCGCACCAGTTCGTCCACGGTGCCGATCCGCAGCGTGCGGACCTGATGCGGCAGCACGGTCTGGTCCAGCGCCTCGATATGCCCGTCCCGCCAGGCGAGCACGTCAGGGGAGTCCATACCGTTGAACCTATGCTGCTGGAACAAGAGCGTGACGACGTGGTCCGGACCTGCCGCGAGCTGGCCGCGGCCGGCCTGGTCGTGGGGACGTCAGGAAACGTGAGCGTCCGGGCCGGGGACCTGATCGCGGTCTCGCCCAGCGGCCTGGACTACGCCGACCTGACCGCCGAACTGGTCGGGGTGCACCGCCTGGACGGCACCGCGGTCGCCGCTCCGCTCCGGCCGACCAGCGAGCTGCCGCTGCACCTGGCCGTCTACGCCGCCACCGGCGCCGGGGCCATCGTGCACACGCACCCGGTGGCCGCGACGGCGCTGTCCACCCTGACCGACGAGGTGCCCGCCATCCATTACTACGTGGCCATGTTCGGCGGCCCGGTGCCGGTCGCGCCGTACGCGACCTACGGGACCGAGCAGCTGGCGCGCAATGTGGCCGCGGCCCTGGCCGAGCGGACCGGGTGCCTGATGGCCAATCACGGCGCCGTGACCACCGGCCCGGACCTGAGGTCGGCCCTGACCAGCACCCGCCACCTGGAGTGGCTCTGCGAGGTCTACCTGAAGGCCCTGGCCGCGGGCCACCCGGACGGTCCGCGCCTGCTGCCGGCCGACGAGATCGCGCTCGTGGCCGGGCAGCTGGCGAGTTACGGACAGCGGGTGCCGGAGGACAAGCAGGGCGGCTAGCAGCGCCCCGAGTAGGCGCCGCTGGTGTAGGTGGTCCACGCGCCCCAGTTGTGCCCGTCGTCGGAGATGGCGATCGCGGCCTTGGCGTTGCCCATCGGGTTGAAGGTGGCCATCGACGGGCCGTGCGAGCCGTTGATCTGCCAGTAGCCGTAGTCGTTGGTCGGGCTCAGCGCGAACTGGTTGCCGCCCGATTCGGCCATGGCGATCTCGGCGGCCATGAACGCCTCCGCGTGCGAGCCGCCGGCCGCCTCCCACAGGGCCTCCAGGCCGCCGCAGCTCAGCTTGCCGCTCAGCTTGGTGGTCGAGGAGGTCAGCGTGGTGCTGGTCGTGCTGGAGGTCTTGGCGTGCTTGGGCGCGTAGTGCGCGGCGTTGGCGGGCGGGTTCGAGGGCAGCTTCAGCACCTCACCCACGTAGATGCTGTTCGGGTCGTGGACCACGGAGGAATTCACGTGCCACAGCCAGGTCCAGACCGCCGCGTTTCCGTAGAAGCGCTTGGCGATGCCGGCCAGCGTGTCACCGGAACGGACGGTGTAGGTGCGGGTGGCCGGCTGGTTCTGCTTGACCGCGGCGTCGGTGTGAACCTGCTCGGCGACCGTCGTGGCCTTGGCCGACATGCTCACCGCGGCCTGCGCCTGCGGGGCCGTGGCGACCAGCGCGCCCGCGATGGCGACCGCGGGGGCGGCCTTGGTGGCGACGTCGGTCACCTTCTCGACCTGTGACGGTTGGGTGTGCCTGCCCGTGCGCCGGATCTTCCTCGGGCGGCGGTGCGAGCGAACTGAATCCACAGAACTCCCCAAGTAGCTTTCGTGCCCGCCTACCCGTGCCGCGGGTGGGCCTGTCGGCGGGCCTGTAACTGCCTGTGATGATGAGGCTTTTATTCGCAATCCGGCGGTCTGTGCCGTCTGCGGAAGCATGGCAGCAACGAACTCGGCCTCGCAGGCAAATCGAGGTATTTCTGTGACGCTTCTGTGATCTAGGTCGAGCAATCCCCTGGCCGCTGGGATACTTCAGGAGTGACCGATCACGAGCTGAGGTACTTCGAGGACTACCTGCCCGGGGCCTCCCACGACTGCGGCAGTGTCAGCGTCAGCGAAGCTGAAATCATATCTTTCGCTACCCAGTTCGATCCTCAGCCGTTCCACGTCGATCCCGGGGCGGCGGCCCGCGGCCCGTTCGGCGGGCTGATCGCCAGCGGCTGGCACACGGCCGCCCTGGTCATGCGCCAGCTCGTGGATCATTACCTGTCGGCCGAGGCGAGCCTGGGCAGCCCGGGCCTGGACGACCTGCGCTGGCCCGAACCGGTCCGCCCGGGGGACACGCTCCGTGTCCGGGTCACCGCCGTGGAGGCGCGCCGGTCGGCGAGCAAACCGGACCGCGGCATCCTGAAGAGCTTGATCGAGGCGGCCAACCAGGACGGCCGGACGGTCATGCGCGCCACCGCGACCAACTTCCTCCGGGTTCGCCCGGACCCGGACAACTGAGATAGTGGCACCATGCTGTATGCCTTCGGCTTCGAGCGGGTCGGTGTCGTGGCCGGCGACCTGTACTTCGTGGATCCCCGGCCGGCCAAGGGGCAGGAGGGCGCCGAGCACGGCGTCCGCGTCGAGCTCCGGGTCCTTGAGCGCGGCCCGCTGAGGGGGTCGATCTACTCGGCCCAGCCCATCGAGGTCGGCCGGCCGGTCTGGCGCGCCGACCTGCTGGAGACCGTCGACGGGCGCCCGGGCAGCTTCGACCGCACCCATTACCATCCGGTGTTCCGCGACTGGAACCCGACCAGCCGGGTCTTCACCCGCGAGCTGTCCGCCGATCCGCTCGGCTGGCTGGGCGAGCAGCTGGCCGACCTGGACGCGCTGCTGGCCGCGGCCGGTTTCCCGCCCGAGACCGCCGGCCCGGACGACGCGGACCACCTGCGCAGCGCCGCCCCCGAGATCGTCGACGCCACCCGCCGCCTCCTATCCCAGGTCCGCGCCGGCCACCTAGGCCGTGCCCCCGAAGCCCAGCCCCCGCCCGCCCAGTCCCCGCCCGAGCAGGCCGCGCCCGATCAGGCCCCGCGCGACCCGGGCCCCGCCGTCAGCCGCGCCGGCTGGCTCTAGGGCCTCCGGCTGATCGCGGCGCGAACCTGGGAGGCTGAAACGTGGCCAGTGACCCGACCCGACGGCTGATCCTGCTCCGGCACGCCAAGTCGGACTGGCCGGACGTGCCGGACCGCGACCGTCCGCTGGCCAAGCGCGGCCGCCGGGACGCGCCCCGGATCGGCCGCTGGCTGCGCGAGCAGGGCTACCAGCCCGACGTGGTGGTGGTCTCGGCCGCGACCCGGACCCGGCAGACCTGGGATCTGGTGGCCCCCGAGCTCGGCGGGTCGCCGGCCGTCCACTTCGAGCCGCGCGCCTACGCAGCCAGCGCATTGACCCTGCTCTACCTGGCCCAGGAACTCCCCGAGCGCTACCGCACCGCCCTGCTCATCGCCCACAACCCCGGCCTCTCCGACCTGGCCACCAGCCTGGCCGCCCCCCCAGAAAGCGAAACGGCCACAAACAACGGCCCGCACCCGGCCCTCAGCCTCCCCACCGCCGCCGTCGCCGTCTTCGAGTTCCCCGGCGACTGGCCCAGCCTCACCCCCGGCCACGCCCGCCTCACCAACCTCACCACCCCCGCCGACCTGTAACCCGGCAACCGATGGTTGCCACCGGCTAACGGATAGATCCGTTAGGTTGCCACAACCATCGGTTGAGCCTCCCGGCCGAAGCAGACGGAATGGCGACGCGCGGGCGGCGGTTGGCGCAAGCGGAACCTTCACCACTCAAAGGAGAGCCGCGATGTCGCTGACCTTTTCGGCTGGCCCGCTGTCCGGGCATCCGCCGGAGACCGTGAATTACCGGATCGAGGGGCCGGCGCACAAGCTGCTGATGCACGAGTTCCCGCGCCGGATCCGCGCCGTCTTCGGCGGCGAGACCGTGGTCGACACCACCCGCGCGGTGCTGCTGCACGAGACCGGGCTGCCGCCGCAGGTGTACGTGCCGGTCGAGGATATCCGCGCCGACCTGATCCAGCCCACCGAGCACCACACCTACTGCCCGTTCAAGGGCACCGCCTCGTACTGGACGGTGACCGCGGCCCAGCAAGGCCAGCAGAGCCAGCGGGCCGAGAACGCGATCTGGTCCTACCCGGACCCCAATCAGGAGGCCAGCTGGCTGCTGGGCTACGCCGGCTTCTACTGGGGCGCGATGGACGAGTGGTACGACGAGGACGAGCGGGTGGCCGGAAATGGGCAGGGCCACCTGCGCGACCCGTACCACCGCGTCGACGTTCGCCGTAGCTCGCGTCCGGTACGCGTGAAGCTGCGGGGACACGGTCCTGGCCGAGACCACCCGCCCGCTGCTGCTGTCCGAGACCGGCCTGCCGAACCGCTTCTACATCCCGGCCGGCGACGTCCGCCAGGACCTGCTGGAGCCGAGCGACACGCACACCCACTGCCCGTACAAGGGCACCGCCTCGTACTGGTCGGTCAACGCGGACGACCGCAAGCTCACCGACGCGGTGTGGTCCTACCCGCAGGCCGAGGGCGACTCGGCCGCGGTCAGCGGGTACCTGTCCTTCCTGCACGACGACCTGACCGTGGAGGTCGGCGAGCCCGGGAGCTAGCACCACGGGCCGTTCGGCCAAAAGAAAGACAAACGGCGGGCCACCGTACGAATACGGCGGCCCGCCGTCCGACATAAAAGGATCTAGCCCTCCGAGCCGAACCTCTTGATCTCTTCCTCTTCGGCCTGGCTGAGCTCGCGCGGCACCTCGCCCTTGGCGTGCTTGGCGTTCTGCACCTGGTGCCGGATCTTCTCCACCACCTCCGGGTTGGCCAGCGTGGTGATGTCGCCCACGTCGGCGAAGTTGGAGGTCGCGGCGATGACCCGGCGCATGATCTTGCCGGACCGGGTCTTGGGCATGTCCGGCACGATCCAGATGTTCTTCGGCCGGGCGATCTTGCCGATGTCGGTCTCGATCGCGGTCCTGATCTTGCCCTCGATCTCCGCGCTGGCCTCGTAGCCGGGCTTGAGCGCGACGTACATCTCGACCACCCGGCCGCGCACGTCGTCGATGACCGGGACCGCCGCCGCCTCGGCCACCTCCTCGACGGCCAGTGCGGAGGACTCCAGTTCCTTGGTGCCAAGCCGGTGCCCGGCCACGTTGATCACGTCATCGACCCGGCCCAGGATGCGGAAGTAGCCGTCCTCGGCCTGCACCGCGCCGTCCCCGGCGAAGTAGGGCCAGTCGTGCCAGTCCTTGCTGTCCGGGTCCTTGTTGTACTTGGCGAAGTAGGTGGACACGAACCGCTCGGGCTGGCCCCAGATGGTCTGGAAGATGCCGGGCCACGGGCTGCGGGCCACGATGTTGCCCGCCTTGCCGCTGCCCTTGGGGATCGGCTCGCCGTTCTCGTCCAGGATCGCCAGGTTGATGCCGAGCGCGGCCGGGCCGCAGCTGCCCGGCTTCATGGCGAACAGGGCGGGCAGCCCGACGCCGATGAAGCCGCCGGTCTCGGTCTGCCACCACGTGTCGGTGATGATCGCCTCGCCCTTGCCGACCGTGTTGTAGTACCACCGGTAGACCTCGGGCTCGATCGGCTCGCCGACCGTGGTCATGGCCTTGAAGTGGAAGCTGTACTTGGCTGGCTCGTCCGGGCCGACCTTGCGCAGCATCCGGATCGCGGTCGGGGAGGTGTGGAAGATCGTCACCCCGAGCTGCTCGGCGATCCGCCAGGGACGCCCGGCGTCCGGGTAGTTCGGCGTGCCCTCGTACATCACGCTGGTGGTGCCGAGCGCCAGCGGGCCGTACACGATGTAGGAGTGGCCGGTGATCCAGCCGATGTCGGCCATGCACCAGTACGTGTCGTCCGGGTGGATGTCCTGGTAGAACTTGGACGTCCCGGCCACGTAGGCCAGGTACCCGCCGGTGGAGTGCTGGCAGCCCTTGGGGCGGCCGGTGGTGCCGCTGGTGTACATGAGGAACAGCGGCGCGGTCGGCGTCCAGCGACACCGGCTCGACGACGGCGCCCTTGTGCCCGGCGAGCAGCTCGTCGACGAAGACGTCCCTGCCCTCCACCATCGGCGTCTTGGCCGAGTACTGGCCGGGGTAGCGCCGCCAGACCAGGACCCGGTCGACCTCCTGGCCCTCCTTGCGGGCCGCCTCGACCGCCTCGTCCGCTTTGACCTTGTGGTCGAGCAGGTCACCGCTGCGGTAGTAGCTGTCCATGGTGATCAGGATCCTGCTGCCCGAGTCGGCGATCCGGCCGCCGCAGGCGGCGCCGCTGAACCCGGCGAACACCTGGGAGTGGATGATCCCGAGGCGGGCGCAGGCCAGCATGGTGACCGGCAGTTCCGGAGTCATGGGCATGTGCAAGGTGACCCGGTCGCCGGTCTTGAGCCCGAGGTCCTGCAGCACCGCGGCGAACTCGTTCACCCGCCGGTAGAGCTCCTGGTAGGTGATCGCGGCGTGGGCTTCGCTCTCGGGCTCGGGCACGAAGATCAGCGCCGCCTTGTTCCGGTCCTTTTTCAGGTGCCGGTCGACGCAGTTATAGCTGGCGTTCAGCTTTCCGCCGACGAACCAGCGCCAGAACGGCGCGTTGCTCGTGTCCAGCGTGGTGTCCCAGTACTGGTCCCAGTCGAGCAAGTCCGCGTATTCCTTGAAGCACTCGGGGAAATTCTCTTCGGAGAACCGCTCAAGGATCGCCGGGTCAGAAGCGTTCGCCTGGCCGATGAACTTGGCCGGGGGCATGAAGTAGCCCTCTTCGCGCCAGTGCACGGCAATGGTGGCCTCGGTTGACTGCGCCGCTTCGTCGGCCTGCCCTTGAACTTCTTCGGCCATGGGATGCGTCCCTCCGCTCGCGATTACATTCAATTAACGCCGGAAGCACTCCAAATTTAACGCGGGCAGGCAGCATCCTCTATGGTCACGCACCAGTTATCTGCTGGGCGAAGTTGTGACTACCGTTAGTACGCGGCCAGCTCCGGGTAGGCCCGGTCCAGCCCGGTGATCCGCATGATCTTGAGCAGCGACGGGCGCGCCGCGGTGAGCCGGAGCTGCCGCCCGGCCTGCCGGGCGTGCCGGGCCAGCCGGGCCAGCGCGCCCAGCCCCGAGGCGTCGCAGAAGGTGAGCCCGGACAGGTCGACGCTGACCGGCGCGGGCCACGCGTCGATCACGTCGCTGATATAGGCGTAGGCCTGCCCGGCGGTGGCGATGTCGAGCTCGCCGGTCACGCTGATGATCTGGTTTCCGTCCCCGTCGGTCGCGCACGACAGTTCGAGCGCGAGCGGCTCCAGCCCCTGGATCCGTTCGATGGTCATCACGGCCACATCACTTCCCCCGTCTTGGACCCCGGCCACGCTGCCGCGGTTCAGTTGACGAATGATCACGCGCCACTCCAACCCGTTGTCCGGTTAACGCCGGCGGCCCGACATAGCTTCCGCATGCCGCCGAACCCGGGCTGGAACCCCAGAGCCCCGTACACTGGAGGTATGGCCCAGATTCTGGCAGTACCTCTACTACCAGCGCAAATAATTAGAATCCCGAAGTCTGAACCGATACCGGGATCCTGCTGAATAAAACGTGTGAGCGGCGCATCGGGTTCAGCCTCGGTCAGGGAATCCTCAACCGGGGAGCTCGTTGATGAGCACCGGCACGGCCGTCCGGCCGGGCCGCTGCGCCCGTTCGTGGCCGGCTACGCCGGTTACCGTCAGCGCGGCGTGCCGCCCGCGCGGCACCGCGGCCTGCCCTCGCCGTTCCTGACCCTGATCTTCACCCTGGACGAGCCGCTGGTCCTGCTGGCGCACCCCGATCCGCGCCAGCCGCCCGGCGACTTCGGTGCCCTGCTCGGCGGGCTGCACTCCGCTCCGGCGCTGATCACCCACGACGGCGCGCAGTCCGGCCTCCAGGTCGCGCTGCGCCCGCTCGGCGCGCGGGCCCTGCTCGGCCTGCCCGCCGGCGAGCTGGCCGAACTCGACGTGCCCGCCGAGGCCGTGCTGGGCCCCCTCTGCGCCGAACTGCGCGCCCGGGCCCTGGCCGCGCCCGGCTGGCCCGAGCGCTTCGCCATCCTGGACGAGATCCTGCTCCGGCGGCTGGCGGCGGTCACCCAGGCGGTCACCCAGGGCACCACGCCAGCAGCTGAGGTCCGCTTCGCCTGGCACCAGCTGCTGCGCACCGGCGGTACCGCCCGCATCTCGGACCTGGCCGCCGAGACGGGCTGGAGCGGCCGCCACCTGACCAGCCGGTTCCGGACCGAGATCGGCCTGACCCCGAAGGCCGCGGCCCGGGTCGTCCGCTTCGACCGGGCCCGGCACCTCCTCGCCACGAGGGCCCGCAGCAGCGGGTACCACCTGGCCGACCTGGCCGCCGCCTGCGGATACTTTGACCAGGCGCACCTGGCCCGGGAGTTCCGCGCGCTGGCCGGCTGCCCGCCGAGCCAGTGGATCACCGAGGAGTTCCGAAACATCCAAGCCGGCGCCTGGCTGTCCGGGGGAGCCTGAGGGGACAGGCGATAAACACGGAGGAGACAACATGGGAACGACACCGGAGAAGCAGGTCTGGCCGAGCCTGCGCGCCCGCGACGCGCGCGCGCTGATCACGTTCCTGGTCGACGCGTTCGGGTTCGAGGAGACCGTGGTCTACGCGGACGGGGACGTGGTGCACCACGCCCAGCTGTCCTGGCCGGAAGGCGGCGGGATCATGCTCGGCTCCGCGCGGGACGAGCAGGGGGGCGCGACCGACCCGGGCGCGTTCGGCGCCTACGTGGTCACCGACCAGCCCGACGCGCTGTACGAGCGGGCCCGGAAGGCCGGCGCGCGGATCACCGCGGAGCCGCACGACACCGACTACGGCTCCCGGGACTTCGCCGCGCAGGACCCGGAGGGGAACCGCTGGTCGTTCGGCACCTACCGGGGCGAGCCCAGGAAGGGATGACCAGCGAGGTAACGTGCCGCGTATGCGCGCATGGCACGTTGCCGCGCCGGGCCCGGTCACCGGCCACCCGCTGCGCCTGAGCACCGACGACGACATCCCGCGGCCGGGACCTGACGAGCTGCTGCTCAAGGTCCTGGCCTGCGGCGTGTGCCGGACCGACCTGCACGTGACCGAGGGCGACCTGCCTGTGCACCGCCCGGGCGTGACCCCCGGCCACGAGGTGGTCGCCGAGGTCGTAGCGGTCGGCGAAGGCGACGCTAGCGGCTTCAAGGAAGGCGACCGGGCCGGCGCCGCCTGGCTCCGCTGGACCGACAACACCTGCACGTACTGCAGCCGCGGCGCCGAGAACCTGTGCCCGCGGAGCCGGTACACCGGCTGGGACGCCGACGGCGGCTACGCCGAGTACCTGACCGTCCCGGCCGCGTACGCGCACCGGCTCCCGGCGGGCTACACCGACCTCGAACTCGCCCCCCTGCTGTGCGCGGGCATCATCGGCTACCACGCCCTGCAGCGCGCCGAACTGCCGGAAAACGGCCGCCTCGGCCTGTACGGCTTCGGCGGCAGCGCGCACCTGGCCGCCCAGGTGGCGATGGCCCGCGGCGCCACCGTGCACGTGCTGACCCGCGGCGAGCAGGCCAAGCAGCTGGCCCGCGAGCTCGGCGCGGCCAGCGTGGGCGACGCGGACGGCATGCCGCCCGAGCCGCTGGACTCCGCGATCTTGTTCGCCCCGGTCGGCGACCTGGTGCTGCCCGCGCTGGCCGCGCTGGACCGCGGCGGCACCCTGGCCATCGCGGGCATCGCGCTGACCGACATCCCGCCGCTGAACTACGAAAAGCACCTGTTCCAGGAGCGGCAGCTGCGCAGCGTGACCTCCAACACCCGGGCCGACGCCCGCGAGTTCCTCGGCTTCGCCGCCGAGCACAAGCTGGCCGTCACCGTGCATCCCTACCCGCTGGACGCCGCCGACCAGGCCCTGCGCGACCTCAAGGCGGGCCGCTTCGACGGCGCCGCGGTACTCACCCCGTAACGAACCCTGAACGTTTCCTTACCGTCTGCCGCACGTGTCCTTCGTATCGGCCGAACGGGCCCGTCCGGTGATCACCGGGTCACGAACACCCGGCATACTGGGCATCACAAGGAGCCGCCATGAGTAAGCAAGCGAAGCCGCCGCCGCCCGGCGACAAGCCGACGGGTTCTGCCCCGCCGCCGCCCCCGTCGTGGCGGAACTGGCTGTGGCCGATCACCATCCTGGCCATTTTCGTCCTGTTCTTTGTGCTTCCCACCCGCTCGAGCTCGACCAGCCTGACCTACTCCCAGTTCCTCTCCGACGTGTCCTCGCACCAGGTGCAGAGCCTGCAGATCTCGGGGTCCGTCGGCGGCACCAGCACCGGCACGCTGAAGAACAAGAGCACCTTCACCGTGGTCATCCCGCCGCAGGCCGGGCAGGATTCGCTGACCAACCTGACCAGCAACATCCCGTCGGTCTCGACCGCCCCGTCGGGGCAGGGCTTCGGCAACGAGGTGCTGATCTACCTGATCGTGTTCGGGCTGCCGATCCTGCTGTCCATCTGGCTGTTCCGCCGGATTTCCCGCGGCGCGGCCGGCGGGCTGCAGGGCATCATGGGCGTGGGCCGGTCCCGGGCCAAGGTCTTCGACGAGGAACGCCCCTCCACCACGTTCGCCGACGTGGCCGGGTACGAGGGCGCCAAGTCCGAGATCTCCGAGGTGGTCGACTTCCTGCGGAACCCGGACCGGTACGCCCGGGTCGGGGCGCTGGTGCCGCGCGGCGTGCTCATGGTCGGCCCGCCGGGAACCGGCAAGACCCTGCTGGCCCGGGCGGTCGCGGGCGAGGCCAAGGTGCCGTTCTTCTCGGTGACCGGGTCTAGTTTCGTGGAGCTGTTCGTCGGGGTGGGAGCGTCCCGGGTCCGGGACCTGTTCGCCGAGGCCCGCAAGCGCGCCCCGGCGATCATCTTCATCGACGAGATCGACGCCATCGGCCAGCGCCGCGCCGGCTCGGGCGCGGTGGTCTCCAACGACGAGCGGGAACAGACGCTCAACCAGCTGCTGGCCGAGATGGACGGGTTCGAGCCGTCGGCGGGCGTCGTGGTGCTGGGCGCCACCAACCGGCCCGAGGTCCTGGACCCGGCCCTGCTCCGGCCGGGCCGCTTCGACCGCCAGGTCACGATCCCGCTGCCGAACGTCACCGAACGCGCCGCGATCCTCGCCGTGCACTGCCGGGACAAGAAGCTGGACCCGGACGTCGACCTGAACGCCATCGCCCGCGGCACGCCCGGTTTCTCCGGCGCCGACCTGGCCAACCTGGCCAACGAGGCGGCCATCTTCGCGGTCCGCGGCAACCGCCAGGTCATCACCGCGGCCGATTTCGACGCGGCCCGGGACCGGATCATCCTGGGCCGCCGGGAAGGGTCCAACGTGCTGCTGCCGGAGGAGAAGCACGCGGTGGCGGTGCACGAGTCCGGGCACGCCATGGTCGCGGCGCTGTCCGAGCACGCCGACCCGGTGGCCAAGGTGACCATCCTGCCCGCGGGGCAGACCCTCGGCGTCACCGAGCAACTGCCCTTGGTGGAGCGGCACATGTACAGCGAGTCTTACCTGCTGGACTCCCTGGCGGTGCGGCTGGGCGGCCGCGCGGCGGAGCTAGTGGTGATCGGGCAGGGGTCGACCGGGGCGTCTAACGACCTGGCCGGTGCGACCGACCTGGCGGTCAAGATGGTCAGGGAGTTCGGCCTGTCCAAGACGCTGGGCCCGATCGGGTACCCCGAGGGCGGGTCGACGTTCCTGGGCGGCGGCGGGTCTGCCTTTTCCAGCCGCCCGTTCGCCGAGGCCACCCAGGCCGAGATCGATAACGAGGTCTCCCGCCTGCTGCGCGAGGCCGAGCAGCGCGCCATCGAGCTGATCAAGGGCCACCGCCACGAGCTCGACTCCCTGGTCGACGTGCTGCTGGACATGGAGACCGTGGACGGCACGGAGGTCTACCGCATCGCCGGCCGCCCCGACAAGTCCGCCACCGTACCGCCGGTACCGCCGATTACCAACGTGACGCCCCGGGCCGCCGCCGTCGGTACCGCTTCGCCCGTGGACGGCCACGCCGACTCCAGCTGAATTTATGCGGAACGGAGCGTCGTTCCACCCGCCGGCCACGCTCAGGCCGGCGGGTGGTTGGCGGTAACCTCTGGGCTATGGCGATGCCGGCTTACCTCCCAAGCCCGCCGATCAACAGCTTCCACATCGGCCCGCTGGACGTTCACTTCTACGCGCTGGCGTACCTGGTCGGCATCGCCCTGGCCATCGTCTTGACCAGGTACCGCTGGCGCGCCGTGGGCGGCGACCCCGAGCTGGTCGGCGAGATCGCGCTGTGGGTGGTGCCGGCCGGGATCATCGGCGGCCGGATCTACTTCGACATCACCACCCCGATGGACATCCCGCACGTGTGGTACGGGCCGTTCGCGGTGTGGTCCGGCGGCCTCGGCATCTGGGGCGGGGTGCTGGTCGGCGGGCTGGTCGGCGTCTGGCGGCTGCGCCGGCGCGGGGTGAGCCCCGCGCTGTTCGCCGACGCGATGGCCCCCGGGCTGCTCATCGCGCAGGGCGTCGGGCGGATCGGCAACTACTTCAACAAGGAACTGTTCGGCCAGCCGACCACGCTGCCGTGGGGCCTGGAGATCCCCTACCAGTACCGGGTGAACGGCGGCATCCCCGCCGCCGACCTGCACTTCGCCACCTTCCAGCCCACGTTCCTTTACGAGCTGATCTTCGACTTCGCCTGGGCCGGGGTGCTGATCTGGCTCGGGTACCGCTACAAGATGCTGGGTCGTCCTATTAAGGCGCCCGGCCTGTTCGCGCTGTACGTGTTCGGCTATTCGGCCTACCGGATCTTCGAGGAGTCGCTGCGCATCGACTCCTCGGTCCACATCTTCGGCCTGCGCCTGAACACCTACATCGCCTCCCTGCTGGCCATAATCGGCGCCATCTGGTTCTACCGCACCCAGCACCGCCCGGCCCGCACCCTGACCGCCGTAGGTCCTCCCCCCGCCTCTTCCCCTGCCCCTTCCCCTTCCCCTTCCCCTTCCTCTGCCTCTTCCTCCTTCCCCTTCCCCTTCCCCTTCCCCTGCCTCAGCCTCCGCCTCTGCCCCTGCGCCGGACCCCGTGCCCGGAGACCGGGCCCGCGACCCCGAGGACGCCGCGCCGGGCCCGTCCACGACGTGACCGCGGCCGCGCCGGGCCCATTCACGACGTGACCGGCGCGAGCGGTAGGCCTAGTGGTGGCAGCGGCTGCCCGCCGAGGCAGCGCATCCGACCAGCGCCGTCGCGGCCAGCTCCCCGGTCGCCACTCCAATTACCTCAGCCCCGCAAACTCCATACGCCACATCGCCGAAGCTCACCCAACGTCATAAATGTGGCACGCTGATGTTTCTTCCCGGAAGGTTGCCGTGCCCCGCCGGGGTCCCGCGTCGCCGTCTGGGGCATGTGGGCCACAAGCCCCGTAGATCGGGGCTTGTGGCCCACAGCCCCGAACGTCCGGGCTCGCCATCCGGGGTGCGTGGGCCACAACCCCGTCTACCGGGGCATGTGTGCCACAAGCCCCGAACGGCCGAACCGGCCCGCTCCCTGCCTCCTGGTTCACCCACTCTCACGCTGGCTGCGTCATACCTCCAGCTTCCCACCCGCACCCGGATCGGGCTTCTGATTATCTGTAGGTTAAGATAATGAGCATGCAGATATCTGTGAACGACCGGATCGAGGAGGTTCGCGCGGAGTGGGCGCGGGAGCGGCCCGATCTCGATACGTCGCCGATGGAGATCATCGGGCGGATCTTGCGGGCCGAGCGGCTGGCCAACGGGCCGATCAGGAGCGTCCTGGCGGGCTACGGCCTGGACCGCGGCGGCTTCGACGTCCTGGCCACGCTGCGCCGGGCCGGGCCGCCCTACCGGCTCACCCCGACGCGGCTGTTCCAGGAGCTGGTCCTGACCTCCGGCGCGGTCACCCACCGGGTCGACGCGCTGGAACGGGCCGGGCTGGTGGAGCGCGTGGGCGGCCAGGAGGACCGCCGCAGCACCCTGGTCGGCCTGACCGCGGCGGGCGCGGCGGTCATCGACCGGGCCATGACCGCGCACCTGGCGTGCGAGCAGGCCATGATCGCCTCGCTGCCGGACGCCGAACGCCAACGCTCGCCGCGCTGCTGAAGAAACTGCTGGCCGGCCTGGAGGGAGACGATGAATAGCACCGACACCGTGATCGTCATCGGCGGCAGCTCGGGCATGGGACTGGCCGTGGCCCGGCGCTGCCTGACCGCGGGCGCGTCCGTGGTCATCGCCGGCCGCTCGCCGGAGCGGCTGGACGCCGCCCTGGCCGAGCTGGCCTGCCCGGACCGGGTGCGCGCCGTGACCGCCGACGTCGGCCGCCGGGCCCAGGTCAAGGCATTGTTCGAGCAGAGCGGAGCGATCCGCCACGTGGTCGTGACCGCGGCCGACCTGCCCTACGGACCGGTGGCGGCGCTGACCGAGGACGCCATGATGCGGGCCGTCCGTTCCAAGTTCCTCGGGCCGTTCTTCGTCGCGCAGGAAGCCGCCGCCCGGATGACGGACGGCGGGAGCATCACCCTGACCTCCGGTATCGCCGCCTACCGCCCGGCCCCGGGCGGCGCGCTGGCCGCCTCGGTCAACGGGGCGCTGGAAGCCATGGTCCGCGCGTTCGCCCTCGAGCTGGCGCCGGTCCGGGTCAACGCGGTCTCGCCCGGCTGGGTCGACACCCCGATCTGGGCCGGCCTGGCCACGCCCGAGGCCAAGCAGGCACGGTTCGCGGATATGGCGTCGCGCCTGCCCGGCCGGCGGACCGGAACCCCCGCCGACGTCGCCCGCGCCATCGGCTACCTGATGGACGACGACTTCGTGACCGGTACCGTCCTGCACGCCGAGGGCGGCCAGCTGCTGGTCTAGGCTTCCGGGGACCGTGAGCACGCAGCGGTTTCCGGCCGCTAGCGCCGGACGAGGACCTCGACGCCGTCCAGGATACGGTCCAGGCCGAAGATGAACTCGTCGTCCGGGCCGTCCTCGATCTCGAACACCCCGGCCGCGAGGAACTTCGCGAGCGCGGGGAACCGGCGCGGGTCGGTCAGCTCGGCCAGCATCCGGGGATAGGCCGCCATCCACTCCATGGGCGCCAGCCCCGAGGCCCGGATCGCGGCCGCGATGTCGGCCTCGGTGGTGGCCAGGTTCCGCACGTAGCCGGCCAGCAGCATGATCACCGACGCCTTGCGCGCCTCGGTCAGTTCGGTGTCCGCCAGGCAGGCCAGGGCGTTCTCGAACCACGCCACCTCGTTGGGCATGATCGGCAGGCTGTTAAGCGGGATGCGGATGACCCACGGGTGTCGCCGCGCTCCGGCCCGCAGCGCCCAGGCCCAGCGGGATAGCCCGGCCCGCCAGCCCTCGCCCGGCACCGGCGGCTCCGGCGCCTCCCCCCAGGCGGTGTCCACCATCAAGGTGAGCAGCTCTTCCTTGGATGACACGTGCCGGTACAAGGACATGGGCGCGGTCCCGAGTTCCGCGGCTACCCGGCCCATCGACACCGCGTCCAGCCCTTCGGCGTCGGCCACAAGCACCGCGGCGGCCACGATCCGGCTCAGGCTGAGAGCCGGCCGAGGTCCCTTGTGCGGTCGCTCTCGCACCCCCCACGCCGCGGCGACGCCACCAGGCAGGCCCGCGCCTCCCGGCTGCCCCGCAGCGCCCGGCGCCCTCCGGCTCCGGCTGCCCTGCGCCTCCCGGCTGCGGCTCGGCGTCCGCCATATCCTCGCACCTCCCTCCGGCCCACGTCCGGCCGCACGTCCGGTCCACGTCCGGCCCACGTCCGGCTGACATCCCGCTTGACAGCATCCTAGTACTGCGTATAGCTTACGCAAATATGCGTATGACATACGCAGTTAAACGCAAGGAGTCAAGCACATGAGCAATGAACCGGCGATCGAGGCGCGCGGCCTGGTCAAGTCCTACGGCGGCGTCCGCGTGTTGGCCGGCCTCGACCTGCAGGTCCCGCGGGGGAGCGTGTTCGCTCTGCTGGGGCCGAACGGCGCAGGCAAGACCACGACGGTCCGCATCCTGGCCACGTTGTCCCGGGCTGACGCGGGCCAGGCCCGGGTCGCCGGGTTCGACGTGGACCGCGACCGGCGCCAGGTCCGCCGGTGCATCAGCCTCACCGGCCAGTTCGCCGCACTGGACGCGGCGCAGACCGGCGAGGAGAACCTTCGGATGATCGCCCGGCTGGCCGGCCTGCCACGCGCGGCGGCCCGCCGCCGCGCCGCCGAACTGCTTGAACAGTTCGATCTGGCTCCGCCCGCTCGCCGCCGGGTGGGCACCTACTCCGGCGGCCTGCGTCGCCGGCTGGACCTTGCCGCCAGCCTGGCCGGGCGCCCGGCGGTTATCTTCCTGGACGAGCCGACCACCGGCCTGGACCCGCAGAGCCGGCTGACCACGTGGCGGGCCATCGCCGGCCTGGCCGCGGACGGCGTGACCGTGTTCCTCACCACGCAGTACCTGGACGAGGCCGACCGGCTCGCGGACCAGATCGCGGTCCTGAACGGCGGCCTGCTCGTCGCGGCGGGCACCGCCGCCGAACTCAAGCACCGCGTCGCCCCCCAGCGCCTCGACCTGACCTGCTCGAACGCAACCGCGTTCGAGCAGGTCAGGTCGAACCTCACGCACCCCGTGGTGCACCTGGACCCGGCCGCGCGGACCGTCGGTGTGGCCACCGACGGCAGCGCGGCCCAGGTCCGCGCGCTGCTCGACCAGGCCGACCCGGGCCGGGACCTGGTGGCCAGCTTCGCGGTGCGCGGCGCCACCCTCGACGACGTCTTCTTCACCCTGACCGCAGCCGCACCCGCAGCCGCGACCGCACCCGCAGCCGCGACCGCACCCGCTCAGGAGGACGCTCATGTCTGACGCGCTGATCATGGCCGGCCGTAGCCTGCGCCTGTCGCTGCGCAGCCCCGACGCGCTGCTCACCGCGCTGCTGCTGCCCGTGATGCTGATGGTGGTGTTCGTCTACCTGTTCGGCGGGGCCGTCGCCATCGGCACCAGCTACGTGCAGTACGTGGTGCCCGGCGTCCTGCTGCTGTGCGCGATCACCGGCGCTTCGACGACGGCGGTGACCGTCTGCCAGGACATGACCGGCGGCATCATCGACCGGTTCCGTTCGCTGGACGTGCCCGGCACGGCGGTATTGGCCGGGCACGTGACCGCCAGCCTGGCACGCAACCTGGTCTCGACCGTGCTGGTGGCGGCGGTCGCGGTCGGCATCGGCTTCCGGCCGCACTCGGACCCGGCCCGGCTGGCCGCGGCCGTGGGTGTCCTGCTGCTGTTCGTGGCCGCGGTCTCCTGGCTGGCCGCGGCGTTCGGGCTGGCCGTGTCCGCGCCCGAGGCGGCCAACGGGGCGATGTTCTTCCTGATGTTCCTGAGCTACGCGAGCAGCGCCTTCGTCCCGGTCCGGACCATGCCCTGGTGGCTGCGCGGGTTCGCCCGCCACCAGCCGGTCACCCCGGTCACCGAGACCCTCCGCGGCCTGCTGCTCGGGCAGCCGACCGACGGCCAGCTGGCGGCGGCGCTGGCCTGGAGCGGCGGCATCCTCCTCGCCTCGGTCCTGCTGAGCATGGCCCTGTTCCGGCGCCGCACCGCCTGAAGCCGGCACCGCCGCACCGCCGAAGCCGGCACCGCCGCACCGCCTGAAGCCGGCACCGCCGCGCCGCGGCACCGTAAGAACGCAGCAACACGCCAGCGGCCGGACCCCCACCGGGGCCCGGCCGCCGCACTGACTAAAAGCGCTACCCCACGCTGGCCGCTTGCACCAGCTCAGGGACGAACAGGTCGGCGTTCACGGTGCCGGCCCCGGAGGCCAGGTCGTAACCCGGGCCCGCCCAGAAACCCTTCACATGGACCAGGGTGTTGTTCTGGATGAACGCCGCGGAGTTGTTTCCCGCGGTGACGTCGACCAGGCCGGGCGCCTGCGCCGCGGACAGCGCGTACAGCGCCGGGTTGATCAGGCCGAGGGAGTGACCGGCCAGCTGGTCGGCCAGCGCCACGATCCCGGCGAACAGCGGGGTGGCCTCGCTCGTCCCGCAGTCCACGTACCAGCCGGCCGGCTGGCCGCCGAAGCTCTGGTAGGTGTCGACCAGGCCGGAGCAGGCGGCGCTCATCGAGATGTCCGGCACGCCGCGGTGGCCGCCGACCAGGCCGGCCACCGAGTTCTGGTACGACGGGCGGGCGAAGACGGTCGAGATGCCGCCGCCGGTGCCGTCGGCGGTGGGGTCGGGGTTGCCGGAGAAGGCGTCGTTCAGGGCGTAGTTGGTGCTGTCGTTCCACACCCGGTCCGCCTGGGTCCGCTGGCCGGCGGACAGCAGGGCCAGCTGGGTGCCGCCCACCGCGGTGACCAGCGGGTCAGAGGAGGGCCAGTCGATGGCCCGGTGGGTGTACAGGATCGTCCCGGCCGGGTCGGCGAAGTCGGTCGCCCCGGCGTCGCCGGTCGCGGCCAGCATCGTCACGTGGTTCCGGGCCGCGTTGAAGTTCGCGCTGCGCAGGCCCTGGATGGAGGCGGCGCTCGGGAACGTCTGCTCGGTCGCGCCGAAGCTCTGGCTGATCACCTGGCCGAGGTGATGGTTGATCACGTAGTTCTCGGCCTTGACGATCTGCGGCATCCCGGCCGTGCCCTCGGTCTCGTCGACCGGGGTCTCGACCAGCAAGATATTGGCGCCGGGCGCCATGCTGTGCGCCCACTCCACGTCCAGCGTGGTCTCGCCGGCCCAGCCCACGTCGCCGTTGGCGTCGGTCGGGTCATAGGCGGGAACCGCCCCGGCCGGCTGGATGATCTTCAGGGACGGCGGGGCCGGCAGGTTGTACTCGGCGTCGAAGACGGCCAGGTCCGCCTTGATCGTCGGGGACCCGAACGAGTCGACGATCACGATGGTCTGGCCGGCGCCGGTGATCCCGCTGTTGAACAGGGGCTGCACGTTGTACGCGGCCTGCAGCTGGTCCGGGCCGTAGCAGGGCGCGGTGAAAATCGCCTCGCACTGGGCCGGGGTGGCCGGCTGCTGGGCCGACATGAACCTGCTGTGCAGCATCGGCCGGACGGCGATGCTCGCGGTCGCGGGGAGGCCGCCGGCGACCAGGGATCCGGTGGCGAGGGCCAGCGCCCCGGCCATCCGCACATACCGACGGGATCGATGTGACAAGGAAAACCTCCGCGGTTCAGACGTGCAGCAGTGCGCCCGTGTGACGTATGGATAGGCGGCTAACCTAGGGCAAACAGTGCGTCTAAGCTGCGAAGGCTCGCGATCGTGACATAACGATTCAGACAGCGAAATGTCCGGACTGCCGCCATCGAAAGGGCCAGATAACCCGGGTTCCACGCCGAGGTAGCGCAGCACCGCCAGGACCCGCCGGTGGCCGACGTCGCCCGGGTACAGCTCGAGCTTGGCGAAGATCGAGTTGATGTGCTTGCTGACCGCGCCCTCGGTAATGACCAGGGCCGCGCCGATCTCGGTGTTGGACCGTCCCTCGGCCATCAGTGCCAGCACGTCGCGTTCGCGCTGGGTCAGGCCGTCCAGCGGGTTGCCGCCCGTGCGGACCAGCAGCTGCGCGACCACCTCCGGGTCCAGCGCGGTGCCGCCCGCGGCCACCCGGCGCAGCGCGTCCAGGAACTCGGCCACGTCGGCCACCCGGTCCTTGAGCAGGTAACCCAGGCCGCGGGTGTTGGCCGACAGCAGTTCGGCCGCGTACCGCTCCTCCACGTACTGGGACAGCACCAGGATCGCGATATCCGGCCACTGGCGCCGGATGACCAGCGCGGCGCGGATCCCCTCGTCGGTGTGGCTGGGCGGCATCCGGACGTCGGCGATCACCACGTCGGGCCGTTCCCGCTCGACCACGGCCAGCAGCGAACCGGCGTCACCCGCGGTGGCGCACACCTCGAACCCGGCGCCGTCCAGCAGCTTGGTCAGCCCCGCCAGCAGCAGCACCGAGTCCTCGGCGATCACCACCCGGAGGCGGCCCGGCCGGGCCGCCTCCGGATCAGACATCACAGGCTCCACGCTAGAGCACGGAATCACTCGGTGCGCAGCGCCACGACCGGCCGCGCCCGGGCCGCCCAGCAGGCCGGGGCCAGCGCCCCGGCGGCCGCGATGACCAGCGCGGCCAGCGCCAGCAGGGCCAGCCGCGAAGGCGGGAACACCTGGGTGAAACTGGCCGGCACCCCGGTGTGCGCGGTGCCCGCCATGGCGCGCACCGTGGCGCTGTTCAGCGCCACCGCGGCGGGCGCCGCGATCGCCCCGGCGATCACCGCGGGGACGGCGATCCAGCACACCACCATGGTCAGCACCTGGCCGGGGCGCATGCCGAGCGCCTTGAAGACGCCCAGGTCGTGCACCCGGTCCCGGGTGGTCATCAGCACCGTGTTGAGCACCCCCAGCCCGGCGGCGATCCCGACCATCAGGGAGAGCGTGCCGATCAGGCCGACGGCGATCGAGTAGAACTTGCCGCCGTGCTTGTGCGTGGTGGCCGCCCACGGGCTGCGGCCGCCCAGGGCGTTGTTCACCGCCTGGACGTACCCGTCGGTGCTGGTGCCGGGCCGCAGGTTCACGTCCCACTGCGACAGGTTCGCGGTCGTGGCCAGGCCGGGCAGCGTCCGGGTACTGCCGAACACCGTGGGGGTGGAGTCGGGGTAGAACACCTCCCCGGCGATGTGCACGATGACCTGGGCGGTTCCGGTGTCAACGGTGGCCGTGTCGCCGACCGACAGGCCGCTGGCGGTCAGGAACGCGGTGTTGACGTCCACCTGGCCGGGTGCGTCGGACCAGTGCCCGGCGATGACGCCGTACCCCAGCCACGACGACCCGCCGCCGAACGCCCATCCGTTCACGCTCCCGGGCAGTCCCGGCACCTTGACCCCGTTCTGGTACACCGTGGTCTGCTGCGCGGTGCCCGGCTGGGCGCGCAGCGCGGCGGTCACCGCCGCGTCCTGGCCCGCGTCCGGGAACTGCCCGGGCCCCGCCCCGGTGCCGGGACCGTCGGCCTGGATTTCCACCGGGACCGTCGCGGACAGGGTCTGGGCGGCCGCGGCCCGGCCCAGCGAGGAGTGCAGCCCGAACGCGAAGATCACCGCCGTCGCCCCGAACGCGATCGCGGCCAGGCTGACCGCCGTGCGCGCGGGCCGGGCGAACGGCGCGGCCAGGCCGAGGCCGACCGGCCGCGGCAGGCGCAGCCGGGCCATGAGCCGGTGCACGGCGTACCCGCGGCCGGTGGCCGGGGCGCGGCCCGCCGCGATCGCCTGGGTGGCGGACAGCCGTCCCGCGCGCAGCGCGGGCCCGAACGCGGCCAGCATGGTCAGCGCCAGGAGGCCGGCCGGCGCGAGCACCGACGCCCACAGCGGCACCAGCTGCTGGCCGACGCCGTAGGCCTCGGCCGACTGCCGCAGCACCGGGATGGCCAGCACGTTGCCCGCCACCACGCCGGCCACGCACCCGGCCAGGGCCGGCAGGCCGACCCGGCTCAGGTACGCGACCACGACCTGCGCCGGGGTCAGGCCGATGCTCTTCAGCACCCCGATCCGGTGGTACCCGGCGACGACCGCGCCGCTGACCACGTTGGCCACGATGAGCACCGCCATGGCCAGGCCGATCAGCGCGAACGCGACCACGAACGGCTCCATGATCGCGCCGTTGCTTGTCGTCTGGCTCTCCGCGGACTGCCACGGATAGGAACCTGTCACCGTGCCCGGCGGAAGTGCCCCGGTGACTTCCGCCAGGTCGGCCCGGACCTGGGCCGCGGAGCCCGCGCTGGCGAACCGGTACAGCAGCTGCGCGCTCGGCGGCGTGCCCGGCGCTTGCAGGTCGCCGATCTCGGCCGGGACGACCCAGCCGTCGGCGGTGTCGGTGACGGAGTTGGCGAAACCGACCACGCTCAGCGAGCGGGCCCCCGGCCGCCCGGTGATGGTCAGCGTGTTGCCCACGTTCAGGCCGCCGTTCCCCGACGCGTTGTCCAGCACCACCTGCCCGGGCGCGTCCGGCCAGTGCCCGTCGGTCAGCACCGCGTCGTCCACCGGGCCACCGGGGGAGGCCCGCCCGGCCAGGGTGAGCTGCCCGAAGGGCTGCCCGCCCTGCTGCGTCTGGACGGTCGCCTCGGCGAACGGGCCGGCCGCCGCGGTGACCCCGTGCCGGGCCCGGGTCGCGTCGAGCTGCGCGGCGGTCGCGTGCGCCGGGTTCACGGTGACGGCCAGGTCCGCGCCGTTCTGCGCGGCGAAGGCATGCTGGAACGGCGCGTTGCCTGAGGCCAGCAGCGCCAGGCCGAGCGTGGCCGAGGCGGTGGAGACCAGCAGCACCATGCCGATCACGATCGCCTGCACCTTGTGCCGCATCAGCCCGCCGGTAGCGGTCCTGACCGGCCCGAACCAGCTCATCGCAGCGCTCCCACACCGGCGCCGGCCAGCCGCCCGTCCACGATGTGCACGACCCGGGCCGCGTACCGCTCGGCCATCTCGGGGTCGTGGGTCACCAGCACCAGCGTCTGCCCGCCCGCGGCCAGCGAACGCAGCAGCCGCCCGATCTCCTGCCCGGTGGCGGTGTCCAGCGCCCCGGTCGGCTCGTCGGCCAGCAGCACCTCGGGGGAGTTGACCAGCGCCCGGGCGATGGCCACCCGCTGCCGCTGGCCGCCGGACATCCGCGCCGGATACGAATCACGGAAGGAAGCGATGCCCATCTGCTCGAGCAGCTCGCCGGCCCGGGCCCGGGCCTGGCGCCGCGACGCCCCGGCCAGCTGGGCGGGCAGCAGCACGTTGTCTTCCACGGTCAGGTCGTCGAGCAGGTTGAAGAACTGGAAGATGATCCCGACGTGGCGGGCCCGGAACCTGGCCAGCGCGCTCTCGCCGAGGGTGTCAATCCGCCGGCCGGCCACGGTCACCGTGCCGGCGGTCGGCCGGTCCAGGCCGGCAATGAGGTTGAGCAGCGTGGACTTGCCGCTGCCCGACGGGCCCATGACGGCCACCACCTCGCCGGCCGCCACGCCCATGCTGACGTCCGCCAGCGCGGGCAGGGCGTCGCTCTGGTAGGCCTTGGTCACGCCGTCCACCCGGATCACTTCTCCGGGCGTACTTTGGTCACTCATCAGATCCTCCTGGGTGGGGAAACTGACGCCACCGTGTCACGCGGGGGCGGCCGGGCACACTGACCCGCACCCCCCAATCGGGGGTGAGGCCAGCACCACCTCCGATGGTGAAGAAGGCTGTATGGGCAGGCCGGGCCCGCTCGCTTACGGTGGGAGGCATGGCCACCACCCTCGCCAGGCCCGAGCCGACGCGGTACCGCGGCGTCCCGTGGTCGCGGGCGGCCTGGCGTCAGGCGCTCTACCTGACCGGGAGCATCCCGGTCCAGCTCCTCGCGCTGTTCGCGGTGCTGATCCCGTGGTGGTCCGTGACCGAACCGTCCTGGGGCCACCTGCTGGGCGTGCGGAACTGGGGCAAGCTGTCGCCGGTCCCGCTGCCCTTCCTGGTGGTCGTGTTCATCGCGGTGCCGGCCCTCACCGCGATGCAGCGCCACCGGCTGCGCACCACGGCCGGGGTGGATATCCCGCCCCAGCCGGCCATCGAGCACCGCTGGACCAAGGTCGGCCTCGTCGGCTACGCCCGCGCCCCGGCCACCTGGCGCCAGCTCGGCTACCACCTGCTGGCCGCCCCGCTGCTGGCGGCGGGCGCGCTCGCCGCCGTCGCCCTGTGGCTGGCCGGCCTGCTCGCCACCCTGCTGTACGCCTACGCCTGGACGATGTCGCCGCGGAGCCTGCTCGGCCACGGCCAGACGTGGCCGCCCGCCGGATACCTGCCGCACCGGCTCAACATCCCGCTGGACGTGTACCTGACCGCCGCCGGGATCGTGCTGCTGGCCGCCGCGCCGCGGCTCACCGCCGTGGTCGCGGCCCTGGACGCAAGGGTCGCGCGGGCCCTGCTCGGCCCCAGCCGGGCCGAGGAACTCCAGCATCGCGTGGCACACCTGACCCAGACCCGGACCGGCGCCGTCGACGCCGCCGACGCCGAACGCCGCCGGCTGGAGCGCGACCTGCACGACGGCACCCAGCAGCGGCTGGTCGCGCTGGCCATGAACCTGGGCCTGGCCCGGGTCCAGGCCCAGACCGCCGAGCAGGCCCACGAGGCCCTGGCCGAAGCCCACGAGGACGCCAAGGCGGCCCTGGCCGAACTCCGCAACCTGGTCCGCGGCCTGCACCCGGTCGTGCTGGAGGACCGGGGCCTGGACGCGGCCCTGTCCGGCGTGGCGGCGCGGCTGCCGATCCCGGTCCGGCTGACCGTGGACCTGCCCCGCCGCCCGTCGCCCACCATCGAAGCGGTCGCCTACTTCGTCGTGTCCGAGAGCCTGACCAACATCACCAAGCACGCCCAGGCCAGCCAGGCCGAGGTGGTCGTGCAGCGGGCCGGCGACCGGCTGCACATCATCGTCAGCGACGACGGCGCGGGCGGCGCCGACCCGGCCCGCGGCACCGGCCTGGCCGGGCTGGCCAAACGCGCCGCGTCGGTCGACGGGACGTTCGAGATCGCCAGCCCGCCCGGCGGCCCGACCCTGATCACCGTGGACCTGCCCTGCGCGCGCTAGGACGTCCGCCGGCCGCCGTTCATTTTCTTTTTTCCCGAACGGCCCGTGGTGCCCGCCCCCGGCCCCGCGTGAACCTCAGCGGTTCCGCTGGTCCACGACCCGGCGCATCTTGCCCGCCGACCGCTCGATGGTGTCCGGGTCGCCCACCGCGACCTGCACCCGGACGCCCACGTGGTCGTGGACCTGGGCGGTCAGCGCCCGCGCCGCCTGCGCCCGCTGCTCCTCGCCCAGCCCGGCCCGCGCCTCGACGTGCACGGTCAGCTCGTCCAGGTGGTCGCGCGCGGTGAGCACCAGCTGGAAGTGCGGGGCCAGGCCCGGGATCCGGAGCAGGATCTCCTCGATCTGGGTCGGGAACACGTTGACCCCGCGCAGCACGATCATGTCGTCGGACCGGCCGGTGATCCGCTCCATCCGCCGGTGCGCGGGCCGGGCCGTGCCCGGCAGCAGCCGGGTCAGGTCCTTGGTCCGGTACCGGATCAGCGGCATGCCCTGCTTGGTCAGCGACGTGAACACGATCTCGCCGCGCTCGCCCGCGGCGGCCGGCGCGCCGGATACCGGGTCGATCAGCTCGGGGTAGAAGTGGTCCTCCCAGACGGTCAGGCCGTCCTTGGTCTCCACGCACTCCACCGCCACGCCGGGCCCCATCACCTCGGACAGCCCGTAGATGTCCACCGCGTGCAGCCCGGCCCGTTCCTCCAGCTCGGCGCGCATCTGCTCGGTCCACGGCTCGGCGCCGAAGATGCCGATCTCCAGCGAGCTGGCTCGCGCGTTGAGCCCGGCCCGGTCGAACTCGTCGAGGATGGTCAGCATGTAGGTCGGGGTGACCATGATCACCCGCGGCCGCAGGTCGGCGATCAGCCGGACCTGCCGTCCGGTCATGCCGCCCGAGGCGGGGATGACCGTGCAGCCCAGCCGCTCGGCGCCGTAGTGCGCGCCCAGCCCGCCGGTGAACAGCCCGTACCCGTAGGCCACGTGCACCATGTCGCCGGGCCGGCCGCCCGCGGCCCGGATCGACCGGGCCATCAGGTCCGACCAGGTGTCCAGGTCGGCCTGGGTGTAGCCCACCACGGTCGGCTGCCCGGTGGTCCCGCTCGAGGCGTGGATCCGCCGCAGCTCACCCGCCGGCACCGCGAACATGCCGGCCGGGTAGTTCTCCCGCAGGTCGTCCTTGGTCGTGACCGGGAACGAGGCCAGGTCCGCCAGCGAGCGGCAGTCCTGCGGGCTCACCCCCGCCGCGTCGAACTTCTCCCGGTAGAACGGCACGTTCGCGTACGCGTACCCCAGCGTCCAGCGCAGCCGGTCCAGCTGCAGCGCCCGGAGCTCGTCCACCGACATCCGCTCGGCCCGGTCGAGATCCTCAGTCTCCGGCGCCTGACCTAGCCGCATCACGCCTCATCACCTCGCAAACCCCTACCCCAGCCCTGATGGTAGAGCCCTGATGCTAGCCACGGTCGCGTTCGCGGCCCGGACCAGGTCCGCGGGGGCGAGCTCGATCTCCAGCCCGCGCCGCCCGCCGCTGCAGAACACGGTGCCGAACGCCATCGCGGAGGAATCCACCACCACCGGCAGCCGCTTGCGCTGGCCGACGGGGGAGATGCCGCCCGCCACGTACCCGGTGGCCCGTTCGGCCGCCGCCACCTCGGCCATCGCGCCCCGCTTGCCGCCCACGGCGGCGGCCAGCGCCTTGAGGTCGAGCTGGCCGTCCACCGGGACCACCCCCGCCACCAGGCCGCCGTCCACCGACGCGATCAGCGTCTTGAACACCCGCTCCGCGGGCACCCCCAGCGCCTCGCTGGCCTCCCGCCCGTAGCAGGCGGCCCGGGGGTCGTGCGCGTATTCGTGCACGGTGAACGGGATCTTCGCCCGCTCCAGCGCCACCGTCGCCGTCGTCCCGCGGCCCGCCACGAAGGGCACCATACGGCATCGGAAAACCATTAGGCACCCCGTCCGGCCGGTCCGCATAGTGGGGATATGCGCGTGACGTTTCCCCGGCTCCCGGACCACGAGCGCGCCTACGCCCTGGTGGAGCGCGACGACGGAGCCGTGTACCGGCTCTACGGCGGCCGGGCCGGCCCCCGGCTGCCGCACGACATCATGCACCTGGTGGTGGAGCGCGAGCTGCGCATCAGGGACGGCATCTGGGGCGGCATCGCGGCGGGCATCATCTTCGACTCCATGCAGCACGTCGGCGGCCGCCGCCCGCCGCACGCCCGCGAGCGGTCCCGGGACCTGCTGGCCGCCTTCCGCCAGCGCGGCCTGCGGGCCGAGGTGCTGGCCAATTTCGTCGAGTGCGTGGCCGGCCTTGACCACCCGTCCGACACCCAGATCATGACCCTGGCCGCCGATCGCCTGACCGTGCTCCCGCCCGCCGACGCGGACGTCGAGCCGGCCGCGGTCGCCGCCGCCGCGCAGGCCCTGCAGGTGCAGGCGGCCCGCTGGGCCCGGCTCCGGGTCGGCGAGGAACTCAGCTACGACTGGCCCCGCGACGCGGTAGCGGCCCGGCGGGCCCGGACGCGTAAGCCACGTATCGT
Organism: uncultured Actinomycetes bacterium; assembly: GCA_963822765.1. Lineage (GTDB taxonomy): Bacteria > Actinomycetota > Actinomycetes > Streptosporangiales > Streptosporangiaceae > Palsa-504. The sequence continues at coordinate 121,026 of CAWGJL010000026.1, forward strand.
TCGGCCCTATAAGAAGAGAAAGGGGCGCAGGCCGGCATGACCGAACGGCCCGACGACCTCATCGAGGCCGGCCCGGTGACCCTGCGCCGCTACCGGGCGGACGACCTGGACGCCCTGGTGCAGGCGGTCACCGAGTCCGAAGACCACCTGGGCCCGTGGCTGCCGTGGGTGGCCGGGCACAGCCGGGAGTCCGAGGCCGAGTTCCTGGCCCGGGCCGCCCAGAACTGGGAAGCCGGCACGGAGTACAACTACGCGATGATCGCCGCGGGCACGCTGGCGGGCGGCATCGCGCTGATGGCCAGGATCGGGCCGGGCGGGCTGGAGATCGGCTACTGGGTGCACCGGGCCTGGACCCGCCGCGGCCTGGCCACCGCGGCGTCGGCGGCCCTGGTCGAAGCGGCGTTCCGGCTGCCCGGCGTGGACCGGATCGAGATCGTGCACGACGAGCTCAACGTGGCCAGCGCCGGGATCCCCCGCAAGCTCGGCTTCACCAAGGTCGGCCGGCGCCTCCTGGATATGCCCCCGCCCGGCGGCACCGGCACCGGCATCGTCTGGCGCCTGCTCCGGTGACGTGAGAGAAACGGACTCGCTCGCCCGGCCTGTGGGTGCGTTTCCTCCGAAATGAGCGTCATTGGGACTTCTCCCGCCACGCCTGCCTCGCCTGTCTCCTAGTCACCACCTGAACCGGCTCTCGGCGCCCCGCCCAACGACATCGTTGCCACATCCACGCGCACCTGAGGACGCGTCAGCTATTAACCCGAGGGTTCCTGGGATGGTGTGCGCCACGGGGCGCGGGCGGGTGTCCTTGGGAGCGAGCGTCGGAACCTCTCCGGGCACCCCTGCCCCGCCTGCCTCCCCTATACCGCCTGACCCGTCTGCGGTGAGCTGCCCAACGACATGATTGCCGCAACCATGCGCACCTGACGACATGGTTGCCGCAATCACGTCGTTCCTGTCACCTCCGGCTCCCGCCGCCGGCAGGTTTCCTCCGCCAGAGCCGCGCCACGGCCCGCTGCCGCCACCGCCCGCGTTCGTGGATCACCGCTCCCTAGCAGGGCTGCCGCGATCCGCGATCACGCGATCTCGGGCCCGAGAAGCTGCCCGCAGTCCAGCCGGCGGGTTAATAGGCTGCGCGTTCTGACGGCGTGGTTGCCGCAACGACGTCGTTACCCCTAACCCCCGGGTTCTTGTTGGTCCCGAGGGTTTAATGAATTCGTGACGTACCCGGACCCGCACGCTGACGATCTGTCTTGATCCACTCTCTGGTTCCGGATTCTGGTCCGGTAGCGTAGGCCGGCATGGGATACGGGCAGGTAGATCAGACCGACCGGGAGATGATGGCGCTGGCCCTGGGCCAGGCCCGGGCCAGCCTGGACGCCGGCGGCGTGCCGGTCGGCGCGGTGCTCGCCGCAGGCCTTGTTGGCGAGCACCGGGAAGTCATCGCGGCCGGGCGCAACGAGCGGGTCCAGGCCGGCGACCCGGTGGCCCACGGCGAGATCTCCTGCCTGCGCAACGCCGGCCGGCGGCCGTCCTACGCCGGCACCACCTTGTACACCACGCTGTCCCCGTGTCAGATGTGCAGCGGGGCGATCCTGCTGTTCCAGATCCCCCGGGTGGTGGTCGGCGAGGCCGAGACCTACGCCGGCGACCTGGGCTTCCTGGCCGGGCGGGGGGTAAAGGTCGTGCTCCTCGACGACCCGGACTGCCAGGCCGCCATGCGCGAGTTCCAGGAGCGGTACCCGCAGGTCTGGAGCGAGGACATCGGCGGCAGGTAACACCCGCCCGGGCGGCGGACACTTAAGAGTGTGACTACCGTCCGAATCGCACACGCCGAGCCCCGCCCCGGCAGGCTGGCCAACGGCGAATTCCAGACCAACGGCTACCTGATCGTGCTGGCCGACGACGCGGGCCGCCGGGCGGTGCCGGTCTGGCTGCGCGGCGAGCCCGGCGAGGACGATCTCGCGCGGCTCCTCGAGCACCTGCCGGAGCCCGTCCCGGCCGGCGTCCCGCAAGAACTCGCCGTCCGGCTGCTGCGCGCCGCCGGCGCCCAGGTGACCGGGGTGGACATCGACCTGACCGAGGCGGACGCCGGCGAGCTGACCCCGGAGGTGACCGTGGCCCGGATCAGCCTGGCCGGCCCGACCGGAACCCGTCAGCTCACCGCCGGCCTCGGCCTGGGCCTGGCCCTGGCCGCCGGCGCGGCCGCCCCGGTCCGCCTGCCCGACGCCGTGCTGGACCGGCTGGGCGTGCCGGTGCCCGGTGCTGACCTGCTCACTCCGTTCCTGGGCCGCGTTCCGCCCGTCGCCCAGGTGCGGCCCGTGCCCGGCCTGCCCGGCTGGCCGGCCGGCTCGCTGTTCGCCCGCCGCCCCCGCTATGAGCCGCGCAACCTGGACTTCGCCGACGGCCTGGACCGCTGGGACCTCAACGCCGACCCGGACTACGCCGCGGCTGTGACTCCTTCCGGCGAGACCCCGCCCGGCGAGGGCCCGGCCGCGGTGCTGTCCGCCACCGTCCCGCGGCCCGCCGGGTCCGCCGCGCTGCTCCAGACCGTCTACGCCGATGACTACCGCGGCGCCCCGGTCACGTTCAGCGGCGAGATCCGCGTCGACCCGCTCACCGCGGAGGCCGGGCTCCGCCTGGAGATCTTCCCGCACTGGTGGCGCGTCGGGCGCCCGCGCGAGGACCACGGGCTGACCGTCACCGGTCCCCGCCGCTGGACCAGGTACGAGGTCACCGCGCGGGTCCCGGCCGACGCCGACCTCATCCGGTTCGGCATCGCGCTCACCGGTACCGGCCGGATCGCCCTGCGGAATCCCCGGCTGAACATGAACCGCGATCCCGGATGAGCGAAGACCCGTCCGACGGTGACCTGGCCCGGCTGGCCCGCGACGGTGACCGGGCCGCGTTCCGGCTGCTGGTCGAGCGGCACCAGCCGGCCGTCCGCGCCCGGGCCCGGCGGCTGTGCGCTAATCCCAGCGACGTGGACGACCTGGTGCAGGAATCGTTCCTGCAGGCCTTCCTCGGGCTGGACCGGCTGCGCGAGCCGGACCGGTTCGCGGGCTGGCTGGCCGGCATCACCGCCAACGTCGCCCGCGCCCAGCACCGCCGCAGCGGCCCGGTCACCCTCCTGCCCGACTGGCCCGACTCGCTGCACCCCACGTCGGCCGGCGGGCTGCCCGCGCCCGAGGACCTGGATCGCGCGGACACGCTGCGCCGCGCGGTGGCCGGCCTGCCCGCCGGGCAGCGGCGCGCCGTCGTGCTGCACTACTACGCCGACGTGCCCGCCGGCCAGGTCGCCGAACCTCCCGGCGCGGCCCGCGCCGCCCTGCACAAGGCCCGGCTCCGGCTGCGCGCCTACCTCACCGAACACCGCCCCGACCTCGCTCCCGGGAGGCTGCACATGACCACCGTCCGTGTCGCGCGCATCGAATCGCGGATCCCGCCCGGCCCGGTACCGGACCGGGTCCCCACCCACGTCATCGTGCTCGCCGACGACGCGGGCCACCGGGACCTGCCCGTCTGGCTGCTCGGCCGCGATAGCCACCGGTTCGATCCGGACGCGCTCGAGGCCGCTGCCGACGAACTGACCAGCCGGCTGCTGCACGCCGCCGGCGCCCGGGTGACCGGCGTCGAGCTCGGCGAACTGGGCCCGGAGGTACCCGCGGCCCGCATCGACCTGGCCACCCCGGACGGCCCCGGGCACGTCACCGCCCGCCTCCTGGACGGCCTGGCCATGGCGATCACCACCGGCGCGCCGATCCGGGTCGCCGACGCGGTCATGGACCGCCTGGCGGTACCGGCCGGGAGCGAGCCACCGGGAACCATGCCCGAACAGACCGCGCGCGACCTGGGCATCGACCAGCGGCCTCGGTACGAGCCGCGCAACCTGGACTTCGCCGCGGGCCTGGCCCACTGGGTGCTGGGCGGCAGCTTCACCGAGCTCGCCGTGGCCTCCCACTGGCACGACTACCAGGCCACGGCACACAAAGACCCGGCACAGAAGGACCCGGCAACAGCGGTCCTGTCCGCGGCCGTGCCGCAGCCCGAAGGCTTCGCGTACCTGGCCCAGGAGATCTTCGCCGACGACTACCGCGGGACCACGGTCACCTTCCGCGGCGAATTCCGCGTGACCGGCGGCGCGGGCCAGGCCGGCCTGTTCCTCCGGGTCATGCGGCCGGCCGGCCTGCACGGGCCGGTGACCGCCGCGCAGGCGCTGGCCGACCCGGCCAACCACGTCGTCACCGTCGAAGGCGACTGGTCCTCCCACGAGGTCACCGCCACCGTCCCGGCCGACACGAACACCGTCGGGTTCGGCGTGTTCCTGGCCGGCCCCGGCCGGATCGAGCTGCGTGCCGCCGAGCTGACCACGGAAAATTAGCGATCGCTTAACCGCGGAGTTGCGCATCGGGCGGGCACGCCGAATGATGCTTACATGCAGGTTCCGTCGCACGTCGAGTACGAGCGGGCGACCAGCGTCCAGCACGCCCTGTCGCTGCTGAGCCTGCCGGAGACCCGCGTCGTGGCGGGCGGGCACAGCCTGATCCCGATGATGAAGCTGCGGCTGGCCCAGCCCGAGCTGCTGGTCGACATCAACGACCTGACCGAGCTGGCCTTCATCAAGGTCGACGGCGACCAGCTGCGCATCGGCGCCCTGGCCCGGCACGCGGACCTGCTCGACTCGGAGCTGGCCGGCACTTCCCCATCTTTCACGACGCCGAGCGCATGGTCGCCGACCCGATCGTCCGGCTGTGGGGCACCGTCGGCGGGTCGCTGTGCCAGGCCGATCCGTCCGAGGACCTGTCCGCGGCGTTCGCCGCGGCCCGCGCCACCGCGGTGATCAAGACGCCAGACGGCGAGCGCACGGTCCCGGTCCGGGAGTTCCACCGCGGCCCCTACGAGACGGTGGTGGGCCGGGGCGAGCTGCTGGCCGAGATCCGGGTCCCGCTGCGGCCCGGCACCGGCAGCGCGTACGAGAAGGTGTGCCGCCGGGTCGGCGACTGGTCGATCGCCGCCGCCGGGGCCGTGCTGCAACTCCAGAACGACACCATAAAAGAAGCAGGCCTCGGCCTGACCGCGGTCGGCGCCGAGCACTTCGTCGCCGCCGAGGCCGAGGACTACCTGCGCGGCCGCGCCGCCGGCGAGGACACCTTCACCGAAGCCGCGAGAATCGCCGCCGGGCACTGCCACCCCGCCGCCGACCAGCGCGGCCCCGAGGACTTCAAGCGCCACCTGGTCGCCGAACTCACCACCCGCGCCCTGCGCCGCGCCGCCGCCCGGGCCAGCACATGAGGGCCGCCCGGTGACGATCAAAGTCGCGATGACCGTCAACGGCACCGAGTACGCGCGCGACGTCGAGCCGCGGCTGCTGCTCATCCACTTCCTGCGCGACGAGCTCGGGCTGACCGGCAGCCACTGGGGCTGCGACACCTCCAACTGCGGCAGCTGCGTGGTGTGGCTGGACGCCAAGCCGGTCAAGTCGTGCACGCTGCTGGCCGCGATGGCCGACGGGCACGCGGTGCGCACCGTCGAGGGGCTCGAGCGGGACGGCCGGCTCGACCCGGTGCAGCAAGGCTTCATCGAGTGCCACGGGCTGCAGTGCGGGTTCTGCACGCCGGGCATGATGATGACCGCCCGCTGGCTGCTCGATCACCATCCCGACCCGGACGAGGCGCAGATCCGCGAGGCGATCTCCGGCCAGACCTGCCGCTGCACCGGCTACGAGAACATCGTCCGGTCGATCAGGTGGGCGGCGGAACACGCGTGAGCTACGGTCGCATGCTGCGCAAGGAGGACCAGCGGTTCGTCCGCGGACAGGGCCTGTTCGTCGACGACATCAACCTGCCCGGCATGCTGTACGGCGCGGTGCTGCGCAGCCCGCACGCGCACGCCCGGATCCTGGCCATCGACACCCTGGCCGCCGAGGCGCACCCGAAGGTCCGGGCCGTCATCACGGGCGAGACGCTCAGCCGAGCGGAACCTGGCCTGGATGCCCACCCTGTCCGGGGACCGGCAGGCCGTGCTGGCCACCGACAAGGTGCGGTTCCAGGGCCAGGAGGTCGCGTTCGTGGTCGCCGAGGACCGCTACTCGGCCCGCGACGCCCTGGAACTGATCGACGTCGAGTACGAGCCGCTGCCCGCGGTGATCGACGCCCGCCACGCGCTTGACCCCGGCGCGCCGCTCATCAGGGACGACCTGGACGGCCGTACCACTAACCGTATTTTCGACTGGGAGACCGGCGACGCGGCCAAGACCGAAGCCGTGTTCAAGACCGCCGAGGTCACCATCGCCCAGGACATGCTCTACCCGCGGGTCCACCCGGCCCCGCTGGAGACCTGCGGCGCGGTCGCCCAGTACGACCAGGTCAGCGGGAAGCTGACCATCTGGGAGACGACCCAGGCCCCGCACGCGCACCGGACCCTGTACGCCATGACCTCCGGCCTGCCCGAGCACAAGATCCGGGTCATCTCGCCGGACATCGGCGGGGGGTTCGGCAACAAGGTGCCGATCTATCCCGGCTACCTGTGCGCGGTGGTCGGCTCGATCATGACCGGCCAGCCGGTCAAGTGGATGGAGGACCGGTCGGAGAACCTGATGTCCACCTGCTTCGCCCGCGACTTCCACATGCACGGTGAGCTGGCCGCCAGCCGGGACGGGACGATCCGCGCGGTCCGGGTCACGGTGCTGGCCGACCACGGCGCGTTCAACGGCACGGCCCAGCCGAGCAAGTACCCGGCCGGGTTCTTCGGCGTGTTCACCGGGTCCTACGACCTGGAGGCCGCGCACTGCCGGGTGACCGGCACGTACACCAACAAGGCGCCGGGCGGCGTGGCCTACTCGTGCTCGTTCCGGGTCACCGAGGCGGTCTACCTGGTCGAACGGCTGGTCGACATGCTGGCCAGCGAGCTCGGCCTGGACCCCGCCGAGCTGCGCATGCGCAACCTGCTGCGCCCCGAGCAGTTCCCCTACACCTGCCAGACGGGCTGGACCTACGACTCCGGGGACTACCCGCGCACCCTGCGCATGGCCCTGGAAATTGCCGGCTACGAGGAGCTCAGGAAAGAACAATTGGCCGAACGGGCCATCGGTCACCTCATGGGCATCGGGATCAGCTTTTTCACCGAGGCCGTGGGCGCGGGTCCGCGCAAGCACATGGACATCCTCGGGCTCGCCATGAACGACGGTGTCGAGTTGCGCGTCCATCCCACCGGCACGGCGGTGCTCCGGATCTCGGTGCAGACCCAGGGCCAGGGCCACGAGACCACGTTCGCGCAGATCGTGGCCGAAGAGCTGGGCCTGTCCCCGGACGACGTTGAGGTGGTGCACGGGGACACCGACCAGACCCCGTTCGGGCTGGGCACCTACGGATCGCGGTCCACCCCGGTGGCCGGCGCCGCGACCGCGATCGTGGCCCGCAAGGTGCGCGAGCGGGCCCGGATCGTGGCCTCGGCCATGCTCGAGGTGAACCCCGCCGACCTGGAGTGGGAGCCGGGCCGGTGGTACGTCCGCGGTGACCCGGACCAGGGTGCCGCGATGGCCGAGATCGCCCTGGCCGCGCACTCCGACCTGGAGCTACCCGACGGCGTGGAGGGGCACCTGGACGCGAGCTGCGTGTACAACCCGCCCAACCTGACCTACCCGTGCGGCGCCTACATCTGCGTGGTCGACGTCGACCCCGGCACCGGCAAGGTCTCGGTGCGGCGGTTCATCGCGGTCGACGACTGCGGGGTGCGGATCAACCCGATGATCGTCGAGGGCCAGGTGCACCGCGGGCTGGCCGACGGGATCGGGATGGCCCTGATGGAGTCGATCGCCTTCGATGCCGACGGGAACTGCCTGGGCGGCTCGTTCATGGACTACCTCCTGCCCACCTCGGTGGAGTGCCCGTCCTGGGAGCTGGGCGAGACCGTCACCCCGTCGCCGCACCACCCGATCGGGGCCAAGGGGGTCGGCGAGTCGGCCACGGTCGGCTCGCCGCCCGCGGTGGTCAACGCGGTCATCGACGCGCTGCGCCCGTACGGGGTGCGGCACGCCGACATGCCGCTCACCCCGGCCCAGGTGTGGCGGGCCATCCAGGGCCGCCCGCTGCGCACCGACCTCGCCATCAGCTAACCGCCTGCCAGCACCTTCCAGGGCAGGATCGGCAGGTTGCGGACCCGCACGCCGACGGCGTCGTGCACCGCGGCGGCCACGGCCGCGTCCACCCCGGTAGCCCCGAGCTCGCCGATGCCGCGCGCCCCGATCAGGCTCGCGGCCTCGTCGTACTCCTCGGTGAACGAGACGTCGATGTCGGCCGGGATGTCGGCGTTCACCGGAACCGCGACGTTGGACAGGTTCTTGGCCAGCCACCGGCCGTGCACCGGCTCCTGGTCGCTCTCCTCCATCGTGGCCTTGCCCCAGCCCCAGATGATGCCGCCGGTCATTTGCGCCCGGGCCGTGACCGGGTTGATGATCCGCCCCGCCGAGTAGACGCCGACCGCGCGCCGCAGCCGCAGCACGCCGAAGTCCGGGTCCACACCCACCTCGACGAAGATCACGCCCCAGGTGCGGATGGCGTACGGGGTGCCCGCGCCGCCCTCGTTGAACGCCGCGCCACCCGGCAGGGCGAAGGTTCCCTCGCCGGTGAGCTCGTCGATCCCGGTCCGGGCGAGCGCGTCGAGTGGGTCGCGGCCGCCCTGGCCGAGCTCGGCGAGCTGCTTGGTCACGTCGCGGGCGGCGGCCGCGACCGCGCTGCCAGTGCCCATCGTGGTCGACGAGCCGTATGTGGGCCCGGTCCTGGGCAGGTCGGTGTCGCCCCAGCGCACCTCGACCTGGCTGGCGGGGATGCCTAGTTCCTCGGCGGCGACCTGGCCCAGCACGGTCTGCACGCCGGTCCCGATGTCGTGCACGTTCGCCTCGACCACGGCGCCGTCGCGGCGTAGCCGGATCCTGGCCGCACCGGGAAACCGGAAGCTGCCCATCGTGCAGGTGGCCATGCCGTGCCCGATGACCCACGGCCCGTCCCGGCGCGGCCGCTGATGCCGGGCCCGCCACCCGTAACGGCGCGCCCCCTCCTCGTATGCCTGCCGCAGCCCGTTGGCCGACCATGGCCGGCCGTCGGCGGGCGAGGTCTGCGCGTAGTTGGCCAGACGGACATCGAGCGGGTCGAGACCGGCCGCGTCGGCCAGTTCGTTCATCGCGCTCTCCAGGGCCCACAGCCCCGGTCCCTCGACCGGCGCCCGCATCGGCGTGGGCACGTTCAGGCTGACCCGCTCGACCAGCTGACGCAGCCGCAGGGCCGGCACGGCGTACAGCGACTTGCTGGCCTCGGTGGCCGGCTCGATGTGAGTGTCCGCCAGCGCGGTGCTGTTCACCACCACGTGCTCCAGCCCGGCCAGCACGCCGTCGGCGCCCGCGCCGAGCCGGATCGTCTGCTCCATCCACGGCTGGTAACCCACGTTGCTGAACTGGTCAGATCGGCGCAGGTGCAGCTTGACCGGCCGGCCTGCCACGCGGGCCGCGGCGGCCGCGAAGATCTCGTGCGGCCAGACGTAGCCCTTGGCGCCGAACCCCCCGCCGGTGTGCCGTGCCACCACGTGCACGTCGTCCGGGTCGATGCCGAATGCGGCGCTGACCACGGGGATCACCGTGGAGCTCGCCTGGACCGCGTCCCACAAGGTGAGCCGGCCGCCGTCCCACCGCGCGACCGTCCCGGACGTCTCCATCGCGTGATGATGCCGCGCGGCCTGCCGGTAGGTCTGCTCGATCCGGATCCCGGCTTGCCGCAGCGCCGCGTCGACGTCGCCCCGGCGGTACACCACGTCGTCATCGCCCATCGCGGGCTCGCGACGGCCCTGCCCGAGCAGCACCGGCGTCTCGCGCTCGCAGTCGACGGTCACGGCGGCCCGGCCGGCCTCGGCCGCCTCGACCGAGGTGGCCAGCACGATCGCGACCGGCTGGCCCTCGTAGCGGATCCGGTCGTCGGCGAACGGCAGCACGCGGACTGCGGCCGGCGGCGGCAGCTCGGGGAAGACGGGCAGGTCCGCGCCGGTCAGCACGGCTGTGACGCCGGGCTGGTCGCGCGCCGCCGCCGTGTCCACGCCGCGCAGCCGCCCCGCAGCGACCGGCGCGCCGACCAGGACCGCGTGCAGGACCCCCACGGGCCGGTGGTCGGCGGCGTAGCGGGCCGCACCGGTCAGCTTCAGCGGCCCCTCGACGCGGATCCGGGTGACGGTCACGGCCGCCCTCCAGCAGCTATCAGGGCCCGGACGGCGGCGTTCCTGGCCATGGTCACCTTGAACCCGTTGTCCGGCAGCGGTGCGGCATCGGCCATCGCGCGGTCGATGACCGGCGCCAGGGCCTCGCGGGTGAGCGGGGTGCCCGGCAGTTCGGCCTCGGCGCCGGGCAGCCGCCACGGCCGCTGGGCGACCGAGCCGAGCGCGATCCGCGCCGCGGCGACCCGCGGGCCGCCGGGGCCCTCGGCCGGCCGCACGGTCGCGGCCGCGGAGACGATCGCGTACTCGTAGGACGCCCGCTCGCGCACCTTTATGTAGGCCTGCCCGTCGGTGCTGGCGGGCAGGCGGTAGCCGGTGATCAGCTCGCCCGGGCGCAGCCGGGTCTCGCGCATCGGCTCGCCGTCGGCGGCCGCCTCCTGCTGGGTCAGGTGGAACTCGCGCATCGGGATCGCCCGCGCCCCGGCCGGGCCCAGCACCTCGGCGTGCGCGTCCAGCACAGCCAGGGCGACCGCCGGGTCGGACGGCTGCACCGCGACGCAGTCCCGGGTCCAGCCGAACACCGCCTGGCGCTCGTGCCGGCCGGCCAGCGCGGCGCAGCCGCTGCCTTCCGCACGCTTATTGCACGGCCATGGCACCGGCTCCTCGGCGCGGAAGTACGGGCAGCGGGTGCGCTGCAGCACGTTGCCGCCGATCGTGGCCCGGTTGCGCACCTGGGCCGAGGCCGCCTGCAGGCAGGCCGAGGCCAGCGCCCCGGCCAGCCGGATGACCAGGGGGTGCTCGCCGACCTCGTTCAGCGTGGCGAGCGCGCCGATGCGCAGATCGTTGCCGTCCGCGGCGATGCCGCGCAGTTCGTCCAGGCCGCCGAGGTCGACCACGCGGTCGGCGGCGGCGATGCCCAGGCGGAACCAGTTCAGCAGTTCGGTGCCGCCCGCGATCGCCGACGTCCCCGGGTCGGCCAGCGCTCCTGCCGCCGACGCGGCCGTCGCGGCCCGGGCGTAGCCGAAGTCCCTCATCGCCGCGCCTCCTGCGGGCCGGCCGCCGCGGCGGCCAGCACGGCCGCGGTGATCTGCGGGTAGGCCGAGCACCGGCAGATGTTGCCGCTCATCCACTCCCGGACTACGCCGTCGTCGGTGGCATGGCCCTCGGCGATGCACGCCACCGCCGACATTAGCTGGCCGGGGGTGCAGTACCCGCACTGAAACGCGTCGTGCTCGGCGAAGGCCCGCTGCACCGGATGCGGCTCGCCGCCCGGGCCCGCCAGGCCCTCCACGGTGGTGATCTCCCGGTCCGCGCACTGGACGACCAAGGTCAGGCACCCGTTCATCCGGTGCCCGTCGATGAGCACCGTGCAGGTGCCGCACGCGCCCTCGTTGCATCCCTTCTTGGCCCCGGTCAGGCCCATCTCCTCGCGCAGCCAGTCCAGCAGCGTGGTCCGCGGCGAGACCACGGTGCTCACGTCGCGGCCGTTGAGCCGCAGCCCGACCGGCAAGCGGTGAGCGAAGTCGAGCGTCATGTACCCCTGTCCTCCCTGAGCGCGCGGTGTTCCCCGATACCCTGACCGTGCTGCCTTGTTCTCCGAGCCTGCGCTGCGCGGCGCCTTTCAACCCTGCCATGCGCGGCGCCGGGAAGGAGGGTCCGATCTTGCGGTATACGGGGATTTCCAGGATCACCTGGCCCGGTATGAGGTCCGAGTACGCGGTGCTGGGGCCGCATCCCGCGGTCACGAGCACCGGGCCGCACCAGGTCGGCGTCGGATTCAGCGGCCACCGCGGCCTGGTGCGCGAGGCCGCCGGCCGGACCGGACGGCACGACGCCGAGCCGGGAGCGGTGTACGTGACCGGCCACGGCCCGATCACCTGGCTCGAGGTCGCCGAGCCCACCGAGGCGCTGGAGATCTATCCGGACCAAGCCCTGGTCGACCGGCTGGCCGGAGGCGCCGCCGAGGTGCGGCCGTCGTACGCGGTCCGCGACGGGGTTGTGTTCGCCGTCGCCGCCCGGCTGCGGCAGGCGCACCTGTCCGTCGCGCCGCTTACCGACATCGAGGCGAGCACGCTCGCCCACCTGCTGGTCCGGCACCTGCTGCGCCGGTACGGCAGCGGCCCCCTGGTTTGCCGGCCGCCGTCGAAACCGCCTGGGGAGTTGTACCCGGGCGCCGTCGACGCGGTCGCCGAGTACACCCGCGCGCACCTGGCCGGCGAGATCACCTTGGCGGCGCTGGCCTCGGAGGTGAACCTGAGCGAGTACCATTTCGCCCGGTCGTTCCGGGCCACGACCGGCATGACGCCGCACGCCTTCGTGACCGAGCACCGGCTGATGGTCGCCCGGGATCGCCTGCTGCGCGGCGACGCCAGCGTGCCGCAGGTCGCGTTGTCTGTCGGGTTCTCCAACATCAGCCACTTCCGTCGGCTGTTCCGGCGGCGTTACGGCTTCACGCCCGCCGACCTGCGCCAGATAGACTCGTACCGAAGTACTTGAAACTTGACCGAGACCTGGTGAGCAGCCCGTTGACCCACGACCTGGACGAACGGTTCCCTGAGGTCGGCGCGTTGACCGCCGCCCTGGAGACGACCGGATACCTGGCCGGGGATCAGCTGGCCGCGGCGCTGTTCCTGGCCGTCCGGATGGGGCAGCCCATCCTGCTCGAGGGCGAGCCAGGCGTCGGCAAGACCGAGGCGGCCAAGGCGCTGGCCAGCGCGATCGACACCCCGCTGATCCGGCTGCAGTGCTACGAAGGCATCGCCGCCGCCGAGGCGCTGTACGAGTGGAACTACCCGCGCCAGCTGCTGGCCATCCGGATGGCCGAAGCGGCCGGGGAGCACATCCGGGACCGGGACCTGTTCACCCAGGAGTACCTGCTGTCCCGGCCGCTGCTCACCGCGTTGCTGCACCCTGGGCCCCGCCCCGCGGTGCTGCTCATCGATGAGGTCGACCGGGCCGACGACGAGTTCGAGGCGTTCCTGTTCGAGCTGCTGGCCGAGGCGGCGGTGACCATCCCCGAGCTCGGCACCCAGCGGGCCAAGCTGCCCCCGGTCACCGTGCTGACCTCGAACCGGACCCGCGACCTGCACGACGCGCTCAAGCGACGCTGCCTGTACCACTGGATCGCTTACCCCGACATGTCCCGGGTGGCCGAGATCATCCGGCGCCGCGTGCCCGTGGCCGGCGAGGGGCTGGCCGGTCAGATCGCCGCCGCGGTCCAGCGGCTGCGCAAGCTCGACCTGACCAAGCCACCCGGCATCTCCGAGGCGATCAGCTGGGCTAACGCGCTGAGCGTGTTCGGCGCCGGCGAGCTGACCAGCCACGTCGCCGACCAGACCATGAGCACCGTGGTGAAGTACCCCGAGGACGAGGAGCTGGTCCGCCAGGCCGGCCTGGCCTCGGTGGTCGGCTCCCTTGACTGAGCCTTTCCTCGCGGCCTCCCCTCCGCCTGCCACCCCGCCCCCGCCCGGACGGGCCGGCGGCGGCGCGCGAGACGGCGCAGGCCCGGACGTCGCGGTGCTGGCCGCGGGCCTCGGCACCGCGATGCACGCTGCCGGCCTCCCGGTCGGCCCCGACCGGTGCGAGCGGCTGGCCCGCGCCGTGACGGTCATGAACGCCACCTCGATCGCCGAACTCCGCGTCTGCGCGCTGGCCACCCTGGTCTCCGACCCGAGCCAGATGACCACCTTCGAGCGGGTCTTCGCGCTGCTGTTCGGCGGCCCCGACCCGTTTAAGGACCTGCCGCTGCCCACCATGGCCGACGCGCAGCGCCACGAGGAGAACGGCGCCCCGCCCGCCACCGAGACCTCATCTGATCACGGCGGCTTGCTGACCGGCATGCAGGTCACCGACACCGGGTCGGCCGCGCCGCCCGGCGAGGACGAACCGCTGTCCGACGCCCCGGCCGTGCACCGGGTCGCCTCCGCCGCCGAGCGGCTGCGCGCCCGCGACTTCGCCCAGCTGTCGGCGGCCGAACTCCGCGAGCTCGTCTCGCTCATGCGCGAGCTGACCCTGGCCGTCCCGCCGCGCCGCACTCGCCGCTACCGCCGGGCCCGTGACGGCAAGCGCCCGGACCTGCGGGGCACCCTGCGCCAGGCCCGGCGCAGCGGCGGCGAGGCGATCCGGATCTCCCGCCAGGCACCCCGGATCCGGCCCCGCCGCCTGGTCGTGCTGTGCGACATCTCGGGCTCGATGGAGTCCTATGCCCGCGCGCTGCTGATGCTCCTGTACTGCCTGCACGGCGGCCAGGTTCGCGGCGGCCAGAATCGCCCCGAGGTGTTCAGCTTCGCCACCCGGCTGACCCGGCTGACCCCGGCCCTGGCCGCGTCCAGCCCGGACACCATGCTGGCCAAGGCGGGCGAAGCCGCCCCCGACTGGTCCGGCGGGACCCGGATCGGTGCCGCGGTCAAGGAGTTCAACGACCGCTACGGAGCCCGCGGCCTGGCCCGCGGCGCGGTCGTGCTGATCATCTCCGATGGCTGGGAGACCGGCGAGCCCGCCCTGCTCGGCGAGCAGATGGCCCGCCTGTCCCGGATCGCCCACCGCATCGTATGGGCCAACCCCCGCACCCAGTCCCCCCGCTACCGCCCCGAAGTCGGCGGCATGGCCGCCGCCTGGCCCTACTGCGACGCCGTAGTCAGCGCCCACAGCCTCGACGCCCTGACCGACCTCCTCTCCGCCCTCCGCGCCCGCTAACCCCCCGCGCCCGCTAACCCCCCACGCCGCGCCCGCCAACCCACGCCGCGCCCGCCAACCCACGCCGCGCCCGCCAACCCACGCCGCGCCCGCCAACCCACGCCCACCGCGGCCTGCCGCACCCTCGTCGCCTGCGCTCCCGATCCCGGACCCGCCGCGCACCCACCTCTCACGCCACACCCGCATCAAACCGGTCTCACCCCGACCATGATCGCGAAGACTTTTACGTGCTATTTCATACAAAACCCTTCGCGATCATGGAAATGCCGGCCGCGACGACGGTGCCCATGGTTTCCTTGGCGCGCGAGCCACCGCATCCGTGCCACCGCCACCAAAAATAAGCCGCTGGTGCGCAAAGCGGGTGCGCGCCAGCGGCTGGTCCTAGGAGAGCGTCAGGTCACGTTCACCTGGATGGTGTGATACCCGGTCGCGCCGTTGGGCTCGGTCCGGTGCTTCACCGCGGTCTGGGTGTAGCCGCTCTTGTCGGTCGCGCGGACCTGGAGCACGTGCTGCCCCGGGGTCGCGTCCCACGCGTAGTACCACTGGCGCCAGGTGTCGATGGTGTCCTGGGCGGCCATGGTCGCGGTGTACCAGGTCCCGTCCACGCTGACCTCGACGGCCTCGATGCCCTTGTGCTGGGCCCAGGCCACCCCGGCGATGGTGGCCCGCCCGGCGCTCATGCTGGTCTTGGCCTTCGGCACGTCGATCCGCAACTCGGTCTTGATCGGGCCCTGCTGGGACCAGCCCTGCTTGACCCAGTACGCGTTGAACGCGCCGAACGTCGTGAACTCCATGTCGACCACCCACTTGGTCGCCGACACGTAGCCGTACAGGCCCGGCACCACCACGCGGACCGGGTAGCCGTGCGCGGCCGGCAGCACCTGGCCGTTCATGCCGACCGCGAGCAGCGACTCCCGGCCGTCCAGGACCGGGTCGGTGGCCACCCCGATGGTCATGTTGTTGACGTCGCGCATCACGATCTGGTCCGCGCCGGCCTGGATCCCGGCCTTGCGCAGGATCGGCGCGAGCAGCGTGCCCTGCCAGCGGGCGTTGCCGATGTATCCGCCGCCGACGGCCTCCGAGACGCAGGTCAGCGTCACGTCGTGCTCGGTCATCGGCATCCGTGACAGCTCGTCGAAGGTGATCGTCATCGGGTTGTCGACCATGCCGTGGATGCGCAGCTGCCAGCTCGCGGCCGAGACCTGCGGGATGGTCAGCGAGGTGTCGACCCGGTAGAACTGGCCGTTCGGCGTATAGAACGGGGACAGGCCCGCGATGTTCAGCGCGTCTTCGGCCGGCAGCGGCTTCTGCTTGACGATCCGCGGCGGCGTGACCTTGACCGCCGGCGGCGCGGCCTGGACCGCGGGAACAACGTTCCGGAACCGCTTGCCGATCAGCATC
The DNA here is from genome assembly GCA_963822765.1 of uncultured Actinomycetes bacterium. Lineage (GTDB taxonomy): Bacteria > Actinomycetota > Actinomycetes > Streptosporangiales > Streptosporangiaceae > Palsa-504. The sequence goes on from CAWGJL010000026.1 coordinate 137,313, forward strand.
TCGCCGGCCACCCCGGCCGCCGCCGCGGTCACCGCGGTACCGGCCGCGGCGGCCACGAACTTACGCCTGTTGATGACCGTCATCGGGTCCTCCGCCGTCCTGCGCCGTAACCGGGTTGCAGCTCAGCGGCCGGCTTCGACGCACGGGCCAGCCACAGCAGCGCCATCACTCCCGCGACGGCGCCGACCGCTGACGGGATGACGTCGCTGGCCCTGCTCTCCGGCCTGGTGATGACGATGAACGCCGCCAGCAGCCCGAACGCCGCGATCCCCGCCACCCCGACGCTCGGACTACGCCGCGCCATGCAGCCGAGCACCATGGCGATCAGCCCGAGCGCGGCGTACATGCCGAGCAGCAGGACGGTGCGGTCGTGCGCGCCGAAGTGCGCCATCACCGAGTGCTTCAGCGCCGCCGGGATCCGGTCGACGAAGATGCTGCCCAGCACGCTGGCCGGCGAGGCCTGCGGCCGGACGAACGCGGCGGCGAACGTGGCCACGCCGATCGCCACCGCGGCGGCCAGGATGCCCATCACCGCGCCCACGGCCAGCCCGCGGCTCAGGTCACGCCCGGTGCCCGCATCCGGCTGCCGCCACCATTCGCCGAGCGTGTCCGGGGCGACCAGTACCGACGAGGTGCCCGCCTCAAGCGCCGGGTATTCGCCCTGCTGCTGGTAGCCGGCCGGGGCGGTGAACTCGTGCCCGGGCTGGGCGTATCCGTCCCAGCCGCGCTGATCCTGGTAATAATCCTGCGCCTGCCCGTACCCGTCAGCGGCGTACCCGCCGGAGGAGCCGTACCCGCCGGAGGAGCCGTACTCGCCGGAAGAACCGTGCTCGCCGGAAGAACCGTGCTCGCCGGAGGAACCGTACCCCCCGGAAACGTATCCGTCAGCGGCCCCGTCGAAGCCGTCCGCGTAGCCGTCCCCGGCGGCCGGCCACGCGGTCGCGGTCCGGCCGCCCCACGCGTCGGCCTGGCCGCCCCAGGCGTCGGTCCGGCCGGCGGCAAACGCATCGCCGTAGCCGTTGCTCGCGGCGCCGTAACCGTTCCTGCTGCTGCCCGTCAGGGCCTCTGCCGACGCCCAGGATCGCTCGCCGTCCCCATGCTGCTGGTAGGCCGGCCAGCCCTCTCCCGGGGTCGCGTTCGGCCACCGCTCCTGGCGCGGCGGCTTGCGATGCGACGGCTCGTAGCTCATATCTCCATTCACGGCCCTGAGGGTCCCCATCGTTTGATGTTTGGGTCACGGGTAACCAAGCGGTAAGAAAGCCCCGACCCCCGCGGACAGCGAGTCGTCAGTAGCAGCGGCAGCCGACGTCGGCACCGCGAAAGCCGGCCCCGCAACGACCGGCCCCGCAACCGCCGGACTCGCAACGACAACAGGCACAGGCACAGGCACAGGCACAGGCACCGGCTCCAGCCCGATCCCGCCGCGCCGCCGCATGAACTCCCGCACCAGCCACCCGGCCGCCACGACCGCGATCGGCACCCCGTACGCCACCGCCAGGTGCAGCCGGCCCGGCAGCGAGTACCGCCCTAGCTGCGGCTCCGCCGCGTAGTACGCCCCGGCGGCAAAAGCCAGCCACTCCGGCCTCCCGTCCAGCACCACCAGCATCACCAGCAGCAGTGCGTACCACTGGTAGCGCGGCGTCGTGACGGCCAGCGCGGCCGCGGTCATGAACACGGCACCGTGCCAGGGCCGGTCGGGGTCGGTGAACTGCAGCACGGCGAACGCGGCCGCGGCCAGGATGAGGACCGCCATGGCCAGGGCCAGCTTCCCGGTCAGCACCAGCCCGATGATGCCGAACCTCGTTCCGTTCTCGTACCCCTCCTGCTGCAGGTAGCCGGGCAGGAACCCGATCACCTTGCTGCCCACCGCGAGCAGGTGCGGCACGTACACCACGGTAAAGGCGCTAGCCGCCGAGACGGCCACGGTCAGCCACCGCCGCCGCATGCCCTCGCGGGGGGGTCTGGGGGGGTCGTCCCCCCGGGCCAGCACCGCGGGCACCACCAGCGCCGGCGTCACCTTGGTCGCGATGGCCAGCCCGAGCAGCACCCCGCCCAGAGCCGTCGACAGCCGCGACCGCGCGGTCCCCAGCACCAGCAGCGCCGCCGCCGCGATGCCCACCGCCACCACGTCCACGTGGGCCGAGTTGCCCGCCTCCAGGGCCACGGTCGGGCACCACGCCCACAGGGCGGCCGTCCGCACGTCTCGCTTCAGCCGTCCCAGCCCGAACAGCAGCAGCACGGTGGTCAGCACGGCGATGAACGCCGTCGTGGCCTGGATCGGCTTCGTCGACGAGTTTCCCGACGGCTCGTAGTGCACGGCCAGGAAGTACGCCTCGGCCACCGGCGGGTAGATGGTCGGCACGCTCGGCCGGTTGATCAGCGTGCACCCCGCCACCAGGTCCCCGGCAGCGTGCGAGCTGACATACGCCGGAGACAGGCAGTGGTCGCTGCCCCGCTCCCACAAGAACGAACCCCGCAGCGAGTCAAGCTGCGCCGCCGCGGGCACGTACGCGTACGGGTCGATGCCCGCCGCCTGCACCCGGCCGTCCCAGACGTACCGGTACAGGTCGTCGCTCTGCCGCGGCGGCGCGGTCACCGCGGCGATCTGGATGCCGATGCCGCCCAGCATGATCAGCGCCACCGCCAGCCGCACACCCACCTTCCGCAGCAGGAACGCCGCGGTCAGGAACGCGATCCAGCCCAGCGCGATGAGCGGCAGCGGCCGGATGTGCGACGGGTTCAGGCTCGGCCGGACCACCAGCAGCACCAGCCCGGCCAGCGCCGCAAGCAAGAGGCAGATCACGGCCACCCGCAGCCGCGCGATCACAGCGAAAGCATTTCGGACTCGGTCGGCTCGGTCGGCGGCTCATCGGCGGGCAGCGAAACGCGGTTGATCGACGCGAACCAGCGCCCCTCGACCGTCCAGGTCTCGACCTCGCCCAGGCCGGCGTCGCGAGCCACGTCGGAAATGTGATCCGCGCCCACGAACGCCCACGGGAACCACGCGCTGGCCACCCCCGCGTGGCACAGCCGGACCTGCTCCTGGCGCAGCGGCGAGCCCGGCGGCTCGATCTCGACCAGGGCCTTGCCCGCGGGCGCGAGCAGTTCCCCGGCCCGGCGCAGCAGCGCGGCCGGGTCGCCGCCGATGCCGATGTTGCCGTCGGCGAGCAGCACCGTCATCCACCGCCCGGTGCCCGGCACCCGGCCGAACACGTCCCGCAGCATGACCAGCGCCCCCGAGGAGCGGGCCAGGTCGACGGCGAACGGGGTGATGTCGATGCCCATGGCCGGGATGCCGCGCTCGGACAGGGCCACGGTCAGCCGGCCCGGTCCCGAGCCGATGTCCAGGGTCGGGCCCGCGCAGCGGTCCAGGAGCGACACATCACCGGGACTGGACTCCAGCCAGCCCTCCACCGGCAGCGGCATGCGGCTGCCGTCGGCGCGCTCGACCTCGGGCCGCATCCGGCCGGCCAGTGCGTGCTCGTACAGTTCCCCGATCACGCCGACTCCTCACTGCTGATCCATCCCGGCGGAAACACACACCAGTGTTAACGGGCCGGGCCGCCACAGCGGAGCTGATCGGGGAGCCGCTTACAGAATCGTCACTGTGCTTACGTACTGATGACGAGCCCCGCTTTTGCCCGGATTGCTGGCTTCACTGACCGTTTACGCCTTAACTTGTAGGCGTGACCAAAGCCGAGGAAATAACTTGGTGAATAACCCCGATCCGCCCGGCCGTATCGTCGTCGTCGACGACGATCCCACCGTCGCCGACGTCGTCGGGCGGTACCTGATCCGGGACGGGCACACCGTCGAGTGCGTGCACGACGGATACGAGGCGCTGCGCCGCGTGGCCGAGGAGCCGCCCGATCTGGTCGTGCTCGACCTCATGCTGCCGGGCATGGACGGCCTGGAGGTGTGCCGCAGGCTGCGGGCCCGCTGGCCGATCCCGGTCGTGATGCTGACCGCGCTGGGCGACGAGACCGACCGCCTGGTCGGCTTCGAGACCGGTGCCGACGACTACGTGACCAAGCCGTTCAGCCCGCGCGAGCTCGCCCTGCGCGTCCGGTCCGTCCTGCGACGGTCCCGCGGCGCCGGCCTGCCGGAAAAGGCCGACCTGGGCGCGATCACCGACGGCAACCTGGTCGTGGACCTGGGCGCGCACGAGGTCCGGGCCGGCGGCGAGCTGGTCCAGCTGACCTCGCGGGAGTACGACCTGCTGGTCTTCCTGATGCGCAACCCGCGCAAGGCCTTCACCCGCGAGCAGCTGCTCAATGAGGTCTGGAGCTGGACCTTCGGGGACACGTCCACGGTCACCGTGCACGTCCGCCGGCTGCGCGAGAAGCTCGAGCCCGACCCCACCCTGCCCCGCCGCATCGTCACCGTGTGGGGCGTGGGCTACCGGTACGAGCCGGAGGCGGCGTGACCGCAGAGGCCGGCGGCTTCTTCACGCTGCCCGCCGGCATCGTGTGGGACGACATCTGGTGGATCTCCGAGCGCCTGGGCGTCATCGCGCTGGTTATCGCGCTGCTCGGGATCTTCCTGCTGAAGCGGCTGGCGGCCCGGTCGATCGTGCTGATGATCATCGTGGTCGTCCTGGTCTCGGTGCTCACCTCGATGTCCGGGATCGGCGTGATCGCCTACCGGATGCTGGGGACCGCGGCCGACCGCGACGTCATCCTGGACCTGATGTCGATCGCCGGCCTGGCCGCGCTGATCGTCGCGTTGTTCGTCAGCAGGCGCCTGATCAAGGCCAGCCGGGCGATTTCCGCGGCCGTGCAGGACGTCGGTGACAGCGGCGTCTACATCGCCCCGCCGCTGACCCTGCCCGCCGAACTGACCGAACTCTCCGACGGCCTCGCCGCCGCCCACGAACGCCTGGCCAAGGCCCGCTCCCGGGAGCGCGCGCTGGAGGCCAGCCGCCGTGAGCTGGTGGCCTGGGTCAGCCACGACCTGCGCACCCCGCTGGCCGGCCTGCGCGCCATGGCCGAGGCCCTGGAGGACCAGGTGGTGATCGACCCGCGCGAGGTCTCCCAGTACCACACGCAGATCCGCCGTGAGGTCGACCGGCTGACCCTGATGATCGACGACCTGTTCGAGCTGTCCCGGATCCACGCCGGCGCGCTGCGGCTGACCCGGCGCATGGTCGGCCTGGAGGACCTGGTGGCCGAGGTCGTGGCCAGTGTCGAGCCGGTGGCCCGGTCCAAGGGCGTCCGGCTGACCGGCGCGGCCGTGCGCGGCATGCCGGTGTTCATCGACAGCGCCGAGATGGGCCGCGCCCTGCGCAACCTGGTCACCAACGCGATCCGGCACACCCCCTCGGACGGCGTGGTCGACGTGCTGGCCGAGGTGCAGAGCGGCATGGCCTGCGTCAGCGTGTCCGACGCGTGCGGCGGCATCCCGCCCGGCGACCTGCCCCGCGTCTTCGACGTCGCCTTCCGCGGCGAGCAAGCCCGGACCCCCGGCCCCCAGGAGGGCGCCGGCCTGGGCCTGTCCATCGCGCGCGGCATCGTCGAGGCCCACTCCGGCCAGATCGCGGTCCGCAACGCCGGCCCCGGCTGCCAGTTCCTGATCCGCCTCCCGCTGGCCCGCCCCGGCGCCCCTACGGTGGGCCGCACCGGCCCCCAGCCCGCCGCCCGCGGCCACCGCGCCGCCGCCAACTGACCGGCCGCGACCCTCGGCTCCTCTCCAGACTCCGGAAATGTCCGACCCCTAGGCTATAATCGAACTAGAGTCCGATAAAGATCATTTCTCCGAACGGACCGTGGTTCATGCCCCAGACACCGGCTCTCCCAGACCCCAGGCGGGACGAAGACCCCCGCCCGGTGCCGCCCTGGCCGGACTGGATGGATGACCCGGCCGCCCGTGCCGAGGACCTGGACCTCTTTCAAGAAGACCCCGGCGAAGCCCCGCCACCGGATGTGGACGAGGCCGAGCTCGATCGCCGAGGCGGCCGGGGATCCTCGCGGCTCAGGAGCGGGTCGCGGCGGTGCTGACCCGGCTGGGTCTGACCGGCGCACTGGCCGCCGGCACCGCCGCCGCGTACGGGCGGCGCGGCCCGGGGATGCCCGGATCCGCGCAGAGCTTTCCCGGCGTGTACGCCAGCCGGTCCTCCGGGTTCGCATCCGGCAAGCCGCTCGATACCGCGCCGGGATGCCTCATCCTGGGCCAGTTCGCCGAGGAAGCGGCAGGGGAGGATGACCGGTACCCGGGCGCCAGCGACGACGAGGTGGCCGGGGCCATCGCCGCCTGGGACCGGGTCGAGGCGTACGCCAGCAGCCGCAAGCACGCCGCGGTCGCCGAGCTGATCCGCCGCCGCCCCGCGGCCGGGTGCACGCCGCAGGGCCCGGCCCAGATGCCCGAGAGCTTCGATGAGTTCACCCCCCGCGAGGTCGCCTCGGTGCTGGGGAGACCAGTGCCGTCGCCGAGGACATCCTGTCGCTCGCGCACGAGCTGGAGGTCAGCCTGCCCGGCACGAAGGCCGCGTTCCGGTCCGGCCTCCTCAGCCAGCGCAAGGCCGCCATCATCGCCGCTGCCACCGCTCTGCTCGGCCCCGCCGAGGCCCGGGCCGCCGAGGCCCGGGCCGCCGAGGCCAAGGTCCTGGACCGGGCCGGGGCGCTGGCCCCGCCCGCGCTGCGCGCCGCGATCCAGCGGGCCGTCATGCAGGTTGCTGCGGGCAAGGCGAAGAAGCGCCGGGAGCACGCGGCGAAGCAGACCCGGGTCGAACGCTGGTCCGAGAACTCCGGCAACGCGGGCCTGGCCGACCGCGAACTGCCGCCCGCCGAAGTCCTGGCCGCCGACCAGCGGGTCACCGCCTGGGCTGAGGAGCTGCGCAAGGCCGGCCTGGACGGCGGTACGGACGCGCTGCGGGCCCGCGCGTTCCTGGACATCCTGCTCGGCATGGACTCCCGGCCCCCCGGCCACGCCGCGGCCGGCCGCCGCGAACCCCAGGCCCGTACGCCGGCTCCGGCGGCGGGCGGGCCGCTGGCCGGGGTGATCCCGCCCGGGTTCGCCGGGCACGTCACCCTGACCGTTCCCGAGGCCACCATGACCGCCCGCGCGGACCGGCCCGGCGAGCTGGCCGGGATCGGGCCCGTCGACCCGGACCTGGCCCGGGACCTGGCCGCCGCCGCGGCCCGCGACCCCCGGTCCACCTGGTGTATCACGGTCACCGACCAGCACGGGCACGCAGTGGGACACGGCTGCGCCCGGCTGGTCAGACGCCGGAAACCCCGGCGGTCCCAGCCCGCCCGGCTTCACCTTTACCCGTGCCGACAACCCGGGACCGCCCGGCGGATACGGAACCTGGCGGCTCACCACCGGGCACCAGGACCTGCTCATCAAGATCGGCCCGCTCTCCACCGCGGACTGCGACCATCGCCACGAAGCCCGGGGCCACGATCCCGGAGTCATGCTCCGGCACCTGGCCGAAGTCCGGCACGCTACCTGCACCGGCCCCGGCTGCCGCCGCCCCGCGCCCAGCCGACTTCGAGCACAACATCCCCTACGAGTCAGGCGGGCGCACCTGCCTGTGCAACGGCAACCCCAAGTGCCGCCACGACCACCGGCTGAAGCAGCACCCGCGGTGGAACGCCGAACAGCTCCCCGACGGCGGCGTCCGCTGGACCACGCCCGCCGGGCGCCAGTACACCACCGAACCGACCCGCTATCCCGTCTAAGCGCACCGCACCTCGGGCATCCTAGGGAAGCTACCCGCGGGCCGGGGCCGCCAGGGCGGGCTCGCGCAGCGCGGCGCGGGCGAACTCGGCCATGCCCTCGGTGAACCCGGTCTGGGCCCGGAAGCCGAGGTCGGCGGCGGCCGCCGCGGGGGAGGCCACCACGTGCCGGACGTCCCCGAGGCGGTATTCGCCGGTCACCACCGGCTCGAGCCCGCCGCCGAACGCGCCGGCCAGCGCGCGGGCCATCTCGCCCACCGTGTGCGGCTCGCCGCTGGCCACGTTGTAGCACCGCAGCCCGCCCGGCTCCGGGTCAGCTACTGCCTCCAGGGCCAGCAGGTTGGCCCGGGCCACGTCGCGGACGTGCACGAAGTCGCGCCGCTGGCCGCCGTCCTCGAACACCCGCGGCGGAACCCCGTTCTCCAGGCACGACCGGAAGATCGCCGCCACCCCGGAGTACGGCGTGTCCCGCGGCATCCGCGGGCCGTACACGTTGTGGTAGCGGAGCCCGGCCGCCGAACCGCCGGTCATCCGGGCCCAGCTCGACGCCAGGTGCTCCTGGGCGACCTTGCTCGCCGCGTAGGCGTTGCGCGGGTCGAGCGGCGCGTCCTCGGTCACCGTCGCGGTCGTGAGCGGCTGCGCGCACCGCGGGCAGCGCGGCTCGAAGCGGCCCGCGGCCAGATCGCCGGGCTGGCGGGGCGCGGGCCGGACCCGGCCGTGCGCCGCGCAGTCGTAGGCGCCTTCGCCGTAGACCACCATCGAGGAGGCGAACACCAGGCGCCCGATGCCGTACCGGCCCATGGCCGCCAGCAGCACCGCGGTGCCGGTGACGTTGACGTCGGCGTAGACCGGCAGGTCGGACAGGTCCACCCCGAGCCCGACCATGGCCGCCTGGTGGCAGACCGCGTCGACCCCGGCCAGAGCCGCGTCGACCGTCGCGGGATCGCGGACGTCGCCGACCACCAGGTCGCCGGGGACATGCCCGGGCCTGCCGTTGTGCACGGCGGGGGAGAGCGAGTCGAGCCCCCGGACGTCATGCCCGGCGGCCTGCATGATCTCCGCGACGTGAGATCCGATGAACCCGGCCGCGCCGGTCACGAGTACGCGCATGACTGCAGCAAAGCACGAGACGGGAGCGGGCCGGCCGCCCCGCCGAAGCCGTCATACCTTCGTAAGGGCCGATCGGCCCTTTTCCGGCCGTGCCCGGCCCGCCGCGCCAGTACTGTCGGGCGCCATGGAAATCGACGTGATCCTGCCCTGCCTCAACGAAGCGGGCGCCCTGCCCTGGGTGCTGTCCCGGATGCCGCTCGGCTACCGGCCCATCGTCGCGGACAACGGTTCCACCGATGATTCCGCCGCCATCGCCGCCCGTTTCGGGGCCCACGTCGTCTATGTGCCCCAGCGCGGGTTCGGGGCCGCCTGCCACGCCGGCCTGCTCGCCGCGACCAGCGACGTCGTCTGCGTCATGGACGCCGACGCCTCCTTCGACCCGGGCGACCTGCCCGGCGTGGCCGACCCGGTCCGGTCCGGCCAGGCCGACCTGATGCTGGGCCGGCGCTCGGTCCGGGGCAAGGGCGCGTGGCCGCTGCACGCCCGGATCGGCAACCGCGTCCTGGCCGCCGAACTGCGCCGCCGGGTCGGCGTCCCGGTGCGAGATCTCGGCCCGATGCGCGCCGCCCGCCGGGCGGAACTGCTCGCGCTGCCGATGTCGGACCGCCGCTTCGGCTACCCGCTGGAGATGGTCGTGCGCGCCGCGGAGGCGGGCTGGCGGATCGCCGAGACCGACATCCCCTACTACCCGCGGACCGGGAAATCGAAGGTCACCGGGACGCTCGGCGGCACGGTCCGGACCGTGCGCGACATGCGCCGGGTGCTGGCCTCGATCGCGTCGCCCGCGTCAGTGTTATGAGCTCAGTGTTGGAACGGAGTGTCATGAACGGCCCGCGCAGCACCGGCCCGGAGTACACCGGCAAGCACCGCCGCGACAGCGGCCCGGGCGTCCTGCCCCCCGCCTGGGGCAGCCGCCCCGGATCCCGCAGCCGTCCCGCGCCGGACAGCCGGCCCGGACCTGTCCCTGCGGCCCGGCCGGGCCTGCGGTCCGAGTCCGGGTTGCGGTCCGAGCTAGGACAGTGGCTTGATGCCGGATAGCCCGAGATCGGATAGCCCGAGGTGCCGGATAGCCCGAGATCGGATAATCCGAGACCGGGGGACATCCTGGCGGCTCAGCTCATGGTGATCGCCAAGGAGCCCGTGCCCGGCCGGGTCAAGACCCGCCTCACCCCGGCCTACACCCCCGCCGAGGCGGCCGAACTCGCCGAGGCCGCCCTGTCCGACACCCTGGCCGCGGTCGCGTCGACCGGCGTCACCCGCCGGATCCTGGCCCTGGCCGGCTCACCCGGCCGCTGGCTGCCGCCCGGTTTCGACGTCATCGCCCAGCGCGGCGGCGGCCTCGACGAGCGGCTGGCCTGGGCCCTGGCCGACGCGCTGGTCACCAGCCCGGATCCGCTGGTGTTCATCGGGATGGACACCCCGCAGGTGACGCCCGCCCTGCTGGCCCGGGCGGTCGAGCCGCTGGTCGCCGGGACCGCGGACGCCACCTTCGGGATGGCCGAGGACGGCGGCTTCTGGCTGCTCGGCCTGCGCGAGATCGATCCCGCCCTGGTGCTCGGCGTGCCCATGTCGCGCGCGGACACCGGCGCCCTGCAGCTGGCCAGGCTGCACCACGCCGGGCTCCGGGTCCGGCTGCTGCCTGAACTGGCCGACGTCGACACCGCGGCCGAGGCCGAGCGGATCGCGGCGGTCGCGCCCGGGTCCCGCTTCGCGGCCCGCGTGCGGTCGCTGGGTCCCCGGGCCCTGGTCACCGCCAGGTAGCAGGCGTTTTCTGCCGCTTAGGACGCCGGGTCGTAGCTGAGAGTGGTTAAATACAACTGGTTGTACGAAGTTCGTGAACGTGTCACAGCGCCTGCGAAGTTCTGACCAGGCGTCCTGATTCCCGAACGCCAGCCCGGTACCGGGCTGTCCGCATGGGCAGTGGTCACCACAACCCGGGAGCACACGCCCGTGCGCTCCCGAAATCGTCACAGTAGGAGAAGTGCATGCCTCAGGGCACCGTGAAGTGGTTCAACTCGGACAAGGGCTATGGGTTCATCGCCCCCGACGACGGCTCGGCCGACGTCTTCGTCCACCACTCCACCATTAAGATCGACGGATTCCGCACTCTTCAGGAGAACCAGCGGGTCGAGTACACCGCTGGCCGTGGTCCCAAGGGGCCGCAGGCGGAAGAGGTCCACCCGCTGTAACACAGTTCACGGCACACGCCAGAAGGGGCGGCTCCGGGATCCCGGAGCCGCCCCTTCGGTGTTCCTCAGGTTCAGGCCACCGGGCCGGTGACCGTGACCAGGCTGCCGTAGGCGAGGTAGCCGTAGGCGGTCTTGGCCGCGTCCCAGGGCAGCTCGACGCAGCCCAGGCTCTGGTAGGACCCGTAGCTGTACCGGCTGAACTGGTGCACCGCGTCGCCGCCGTTGAAGTAGTTCGCGTAGTACACCAGGTCGTGGTACTTCGAGCCGTCCGGGTTGATGCCGTCCATGTACGTGGAAACGAACTTCAGGTACACCGGGAAGGTGCCGTCCACGGTCGGACGGCCCGGGATGCCGGTGTTGACCAGGGTCTTGAGCACCACCTTGCCGTTGTGCCAGAGGGTCAGCGTCTCCGGGTAGTGCTGGCTGGCCAGCGCGTAGCTGTAGCCGTTCGGGTTGGTCTTGCCCTTGGCCACCGCCTTGAGCAGGTCGGTCCACACCGTGCGGCCCGCGCTGCCGTCCATGGTCAGCCCGGTCACCGACTCGAAGGCCCGGATCGCGCCGACGTCGAGGATGTTGCCCGAGCCGGCCTTCCACTGGCTGGTCAGGTTCGACGGGTAACTGCCCTTCCAGCTGAACGTCCCGGCCGGCGCCTGGTACGCGGCGGACAGCTGGGCGTTGGCGTTGGCCGGGCTGATCACCGCGCCGGACTTCGGCGTCCAGGTAAACGGCAGGTAGCCCAGCTGGCTGAGCAGTTGCTGCAGGCGCAGGGTGCTGTACGAGCCGGTGGTCCAGGTCACGGTCGTCCCCGAGGCCAGCAGGCCGCCCGAGCCCACGCTGGCGCCGCCGACCGAGACCATCCCGCTCGCGCCGCCCGGGACCTTCAGCGTCACCTTGGTGTTCTCGGAGAAGCCCGCCGCCGGGGTGTAGACCGCGCTGTCGCCCTCGACCTGCCAGCTGCCGGTGATGTGCGGCGAAAGCTGGGGCATCGGGGTGTTAGCGGCGAGCGGAGCGGAGAACTGCACCTTGATCGGGGCCGCGCCGTTGACGCCCTTGGCGCCGGTGGCCGGGGTGACCGACAGCACGTTGATCGGGACCGCCGGCGCGTCCTGCTTTTCCGCGGCCGCGGCCTGCGCGGGCGTCACCGGGGCGGCGTGGCTGCCCGGCGAGTCAAACGCCACGACCGCGACCCCCGCGGCCAGCACCATCGCCGCGCTGGTGGCGGTCAGGGCCAGGCCCCGCCGCCGCTTCAATCGCGACCCACCTGGTTCAGCTGCGGCGGTCCCGTCGGTGTCCAGCACTGGCTGGTGTTTGCGGAACCATCCGGATCGCGCCACGGCGCCGTCCCTCCACGAAATTTCACAATCGGATAACAGTAGGAAGCCAAACTTTCGGACCAAGCAAGATCGCTTAACAACTCCTCCAACACACAGACGCGCATCCGTACCAAAAGGTTGCGGGCCGGCAGCTGTCTCCGCCCGGCAAATAAAACGGCCCGGCCGGGCCGCGCCAATCCTGCGCTGCGTGATCAAGCAAATACGTGCCGAGCATCGCTCCGGCCAGGGCGGATGCCGGCCGCCAGGGGCCGCCCGCGGCAGCTGGCCCGGCTGATCATGAGAATAGCCGCCACCACCGGTTCCCGCCCACCTGGGGTCGGCCCCGGCGCCCGCCGGCCGGAGCCGCCGAGGCCACCGCGAGCGCCCCATGCGAGGCGGCCTGTCCTCCCCAGCGGCAATCCGGCAAAACGCGCGCATAATTGCATCCGCCGGCAAATGCCGGCGGATGTAATAACGCGCTATTAACCACGGCGCTGGCCCGGCCGCGCCGTTCCGTGAAATACGCGGCCACGGCTATTAATACGCTCGGCGGGCGGCCGCTGGCCCGCTATTGCCGCGGCGCCGCGACGGCCACCCCCACATGGTCGTCGCGGCGTGCAGCGGCGAGGCGTCTGGTGCGCAGAACATCGGAAGGGCCGGGGGCCGTTCTCCCCATTGCCGGACCTCTGCGTGCCACCGCACAGGCTCGTGACCTGCCCGGTCAGGCTCCCGGCCCGCCGACGCCGTAACTCTACCGAAAGATCTGATGATCACTCAAAGGAATTTAATAATTACTTTCCGTACTCATCGCCCGGGCGCCCCGGCGCCTGTCGCCCGGGCCTGCCTATCACGAGGCAATCTCGGTCTGGCTACAGGGCCGTCACCTGCCACGTAAGAAGTTCGCAATGAATTGCCAAGGTTAGGGTCGCTCTCCACTGCGAAAAACGGACAAAACGCGAATCTTCTCGATTTCCTGTTTCCGTCCTCGCGCCAGGTCTAGGTTGAGGCACCGGGAGCGTCACAGCGGACATCCATGGAGGTGGATTGAATGCTCAGCGGGCATCGGTCCGCATGGCGCCGTCGTAGCAGGAACAGTCGCGCGGCGCGCATTGCGATACCACTCGCTATACCGATGGCCTTGGGACTGACCCTCGGGCTTATTCTCGCGGTCTCAGGAGGTTCCGTTAGGACCATCAACCAGTCGGCGCTTGGCGCGTGCGGCTCGCCATCCGCGAGCCCCGCGGCGTCCGGCAGCCCGGCGGCCTCCGGCAGCCCGGCGGCCGTGGCCAGCACTTCGGCCTCACCCTGCCCGTCGGCCAGCGCGAACACGGGCACGGTCGTCGCCGCGGCGGTCCCCGCCGCGCCGAACTTCGCCGGCGGCCAGACCGCGTTCTTCCGGCTCGGCGACGTGGCCACCAACCCGGTCGACGGCACCGGCGCGGCGATCAACCTGAACCAGACCGCGGCGCAGGCCGCCGCGTCGATGAACTGCACGATCACCGTGCCCGCCAACCCGCTCAGCGCCAGGGGCCTGGCCACGCCGTGGCAACTCGGCGACGGCTGTTCGATGGCGAACGCCGGTACCGAGGGCGCGTTCGTCGAGGCGACGATCCTGTCCCCGAATGGGCAGGTCCAGGTGTACAACCCGCTGGTCGTCACCGCGGGTACCACCCCGGCCGCCACGCCGGCCGTGCCCACGATTGCCCGCGGGTCCCAGGTGATCATCGACATGGGCTTCAACGGCACCAACCTTGTGCTCCAGGGCCGGGGTGCCCGCCAGGGCAACTGCGTCGACGCGCTGGGCCAGTCGGTCATCGGCCAGGTCTCGGCGTGCAACGCGGTGAACTTCTACCGGCTCGCCAACTTCGAGATCGCGACCGGGCGGCTCCAGGTCCCCGCGGCGGGTACCGCAAGTGACGGCCAGCCGTGCCTGACCACGCGCAGCTTCGGCGTCGTCGACCAGGACCAGAGCGACAACGTGATCACGTCGTACCTGATCAACGCCAACGGCCAGACCGCGCAGAACACGGCGGCCAACGCTGGCGCGCTCGCCGGCGCGCAGACGCTGGTCAACGGAAGCGACGACAAGCTGCTGGCCGCGTTCGTCGACCCGGCCACCGGCTGCACTCCGTTCACCGCGCCGGACATGACGGACCCGGCCGGTTCCTCGGGATCGCAGGCGCTGAACGAGCTGAGCGCCATGGTCAACCAGAAGGGCGACGATCGCGGTCGTCCCGCCGAACGACGAGATGACCCTGGTCAACGGCGCTTACAGCATCGCCAAGACCAACGTCTACCGGTCGCTGGTGGACCAGCCCCTGCTGCCCGCCAACACCGACGCCACGCAGGTCGCCATGGCCTACTGCCAGAACATGACGAACATCGCGCCGGCCCGCAACCAGCTGGACATGGCCAAGGAGCTCAACTTCGGCTCACCGGTCGCGGCCATCGGCAACAGCCTCGCCACGTTCCTGGGCAACCGGCTCTCCATGTCGTTCGCCAACCTGGGCTGTAACAACTTCGGCCTGACCGTTCCGACGAAGGTCACGCTCGACGGCAACCAGGTGGCGACGGCGGTGACCTACACCCTGGCCCAGCAGAAGGCGGTGCCCCCGGCGGCCGCCGGCGCCTCGGCTTCGGCCTCGGCCTCGGCCTCGGCCAGCGGTACGGGTGCCGGCACCGGTACCACCACCACCGGCGGCCAGGGCGGCGCGACCGGCCCGCCCAGCAAGCACCACCGCCGGGGCCATAGGTACCAGAACCCGTCCCGCATGTAGGTACGGATCCTGCGCCCGGCTAAGTGACGCTCCACCCGCGAGGTGGCCCTGAGTTCCCAGGGCCACCTCGCTCTTTTCGGCGCGGATAACGTAGAAAGCACCGATACCGCCCCGCGCCCGTCCTGAGAGGTCACCGTGAGCTCAGTCTTCGTCGTCGACGCGTGCCGCACGCCCATCGGGAAGATCAAGGGCGAGCTGGCCGGGGTGCGGCCCGACCACCTGGCCGCCGACGTGATCAGGGCCCTGGTCGGGCGCAACCCGGCGCTGGACGTGGCCGCGATCGACGACGTCTACTGGGGCGCGGCCAACCAGGCCGGCGAGGACAACCGGAACGTGGCCCGGATGGCCGTGCTGCTGGCCGGGCTGCCGGCGGAGATCCCCGGCGCCACGGTGAACCGGCTGTGCGGCTCCGGGATGGAGGCGATCAGCGACGCGGCCCGGGCCATCGCGGCCGGCGAGGCGGACATCGCCCTGGCGGGCGGTTCGGAGTCGATGACCCGGGCCCCGTTCGTGCTGGCCCGCTCCGCGGATCCGTTCCCGCGCGCGCTGGATCTAGCCGACACCCGGCTCGGCTGGCGGCTGGTCAGCCCGCGCATGCAGGAGCTCTACCCGCCGGTCACGCTGGGCGAGACCGCGGAGAACGTGGCCGAGAAGTATGGCATCACCCGGGACCGCCAGGACGAGTGGGCGCTGCGCAGCCACCAGCTGGCCGCCGCCGCCCGCGACGCCGGCCGGATCGACGCCGAGCTCGTCCCGGTGACCGAACGCCCCGGGTTCCGCCACGACGAGAGCATCAACGCCCGCCTCACCGCCGCGGACCTGGCCGCCAGGAAGCCGGCCTTCCGTAAGGGCGGCACGGTGACCGGCGGCAACTCCTCGCCGCTGAACGACGGCGCGGCCGCGCTCCTGCTCATGTCGGAGGACGCCGTGCGCCGGGCCGGCGTGACCCCGCTGGCCCGCTACGCCGGCTCCGCGGCGGCCGGCGTGCACCCGGACTACATGGGGATCGGCCCGGTGCCCGCCATGCGCAAGGCCCTGGCCCGGGCCGGCTGGCGGCTGGACGAGCTCGGCCTGCTCGAGGTCAACGAGGCGTTCGCGGCCCAGTCGGTGGCGGTCGTGGACGAGCTCAAGGCCGACCCCGCCCTGGTCAACGTCAACGGCGGCGCGATCGCCATCGGCCACCCGCTGGGCTGCTCCGGGGCCCGGATCGTCACCACCTTGCTGCACGAGATGCGCCGCCGCGGCACCGAGCGCGGAGCCGCCACCATGTGCATCGGCGTCGGCCAGGGCATCGCCTCCCTCTGGGCCGCCCCCTGAGGCCGGACCCAAGCAAGCCTGCGCACCGGAAGGCGCGCTGGGCAGGCCAGCGCTCGCTGGCCTGCCCAGCGCGACACCCTAGTTGCCTGCGGCAGCGTCGGGGACCTGGGTGAACCCGGCGGGGATAGCCCCCGCGGGCGTGAGCAGGTTCAGGTTCGCCGCGGTTGCCGGAAGCCACTTATAGTCATCCCGGATGGCCCGGTCACTCGCCACCGATTCGCCGGGGGCGGTCTCGATTGTCCGGATCGGCAGGTAGGTCGCGGGATCCACCCACATGTCGATCTCGCCGGTCTTAGCGGAGCCCTGCACCAGGTGGGCGGCGCGCTGCCCGTCCACTTCCGCCGGGTCGGCATCAGTCATCGAACCCGCGTTGATGGCCGTCCGCAGTGCCCCGGCCGCCTGGGCCGTGGTTTGCGGCAGCGGGCCGGGCTTGTTCGGGGGCGTCTCGTGGCCCCACGGATAGGTGGTCGTGCTCCAGGTGCGGGTGCGGTAGTTGATCGTGATCGTCACCGTCTGGTCCGAGGTGGCGGTCATCAGGTAGCCGAGCACCGGGCTGCCGTTCGCGCCTAGGTTTTGCGTCAGGGTAACTTCCCGGCCCGAGCTGGCGTGATTCCACGTCGCGGTGTTCTCGATGACGCCGGTCTGCGAATTCGGGGCCCGGCCGAGGTCGTACTGGATGGTACGGTCGGCGCTGGCGTTCACCGCGGCCTTGACGTGATGCACTACGTAGTCAGCCGATAGGTGAGCCGGAACGCCGGGGCGGACCGGGACGCTGGGGTGGACCGCGACGGCATGTCCGCCGCCGCTGACCACGCCAGCCACGCTGGCCGCGGCCGCGGCCGCCCCGAGCAGCACGAGACCGCCGCGCTTGCGCGACTTGCCCGGACCGGCCGGCCGCGGCGCTGATGCCCGGGACGCGGGCCGCCTCGGTGGGAGTGAGCCCGTCGGCGGAGACGAGCAGCAGCACCTCCCTGGCCTTTGGCTTGAGCTGGCTGAGGGCCTCGATGGCCTGCTGGCCGGACCGGGCCGCGTCGATCCGCTCTTCGAGTCGCTCGATATCGCTGGCGTCGATCAACCGGTGGCCGATGATCCTGGCCGTCGCCGCGTTTTCCCGGTACCGGCGCCGGTTTTCGCGGGCGATCAGCCGCGCGGTGATGCCGAGCAGCCAGGCGGTAGGCTCGCCGCGGCCCGGGTCATAAGAACGGGCCGCCGTCAGAACCGCCAGGAACGTGGCCGCGACCACGTCGGCCACGTCGGCCGGTTCCCGGACCCGGCGCGCCGTGAACCCGATGACCCGGTCCAGGTGCCGCCAGTAGAACGTTTCGAACGCTGCCGGGTCAGTACTGAGCTGACTCAGCAGGTCCTTGTCTGTCGGTTCGGAGTCCGTACCTGTACTTGGTCGCACGCCCACCAGCGCAAGGATAAATTTTTCACCGGTTCAGCTGACCCTTCGAACCCGCCCGCGACGCGCTCACCGAACACGACCAGATCGACACCCGCCCCTCTTGGCCATGTTCGCCGCGGCGGACGCCTGAACTTTTCAACGGTACGGAATCCGCTGGCACCAGGTAGCTATTCAGCTTGAGTCAGCGTCTATGGCTGTTCGCGGCGCGGGCCGGGTTCATCGCCATCGGAGCCGTTTACCGCGTCTGGTTGGGTCGGCCCGGTTGGAAGGTGCCGCCGGATCACTTGGCACGCGGAGCATTTTCGGGCCGGACTCGGCCTGCAGGGCGGTGATCGCGCTGCGGACCTGGCTTTCCCCGGCGCCGAGCCGGGGCTAGCGCGCGGGTTGCGGTCTGGTCATCCGCGCGGAACCCGAGGCCACCGGACATGACTACTTGCTGAGCGTATACTATGAGCGTATTGTCTGGGCTGTGAGCGTGCCAATGACGCTGCTGGGCCTGCTGGAGCGGGAGCCGAGCCACGGCTATGACCTCAAGCGGGATTACGACGCCTGGTTCGGCCGCGGCAAGCCGCTGTCTTTCGGCCAGCTGTACGCGACTCTGGCCCGGCTGAACCGGGACGGCAAGGCGATCGCCGGCGCGGCCGAGCCCGGCGGGGGACCGGACCGCAAACGCTACGTGATCACCGGTGCCGGGGCCACGGAGGTGGAGCGGTGGCTGTCTGAGCCGGCCCCGCCCGAGCCGGGCCTGCACAGCGTCTTGTTCACCAAGGTGGTGCTCGCGGTGATGCTGGGCCGCCCGGCCGACCGTTTCCTGGACCTCCAGCGAGCGGCGCACCTGCAGCGGATGCATGAGCTGACCGAGCTGAAACGCAGCGACAACGTGGCCGATGTCCTGCTCGCCGATCACGGCCTGTATCACCTGGAGGCGGACCTGCGATGGATCGATCACACCGCCGCCCGGCTGGACCTGCTCACCCGGGCGGTGCGGCGGTGAGCGCTGGTCACCAGCCTGCTGTGGCCGGCCGGGCCGGGGTGATCATCGAGGCGCGCGGCGTGGTGAAGTCATTCGGCCAGACCCTGGCGCTGCGCGGCGCCACGGTCAGCGCGACCCAGGGCGAGATCCTCGCCGTCATGGGCCCGAGCGGGTCGGGCAAGTCGACGCTGCTGCACTGCCTGGCCGGCATCCTGGTCCCTGATGAGGGTGAGGTGTGGTTTGCCGGGAGCCGCCTGGATACCCGTTCCGAGGCCGAGCGCAGCGCGCTGCGGCGGGACCGGTTCGGCTTCGTGTTCCAGTCCGGTCAGCTCGTCCCCGAGCTGACCGCCGAGGAGAACGTAGCCCTGCCGCTGCTGTGGACCGGCGCCCGCCGCGGGCCGGCCCTGGCCCAGGCCAGGCACTGGCTCGGCAGGCTGGGCCTGGACGGGCTGGAGCGCCGCAGGTCCGGGGAGCTGTCCGGCGGGCAGGCGCAGCGTGTGGCGCTGGCCCGGGGCCTGGTCGCCAGGCCGGATGTCATCTTCGCCGACGAGCCGACCGGCTCCCTGGACTCGGTATCGGGGGAAGGCGTGATGAGCCTGCTCACCGACGCCGCCCGCCAGGAAGGCACCACGGTGATCCTGGTCACCCACGAGGCCCGGGTCGCCGCCTACGCCGGCCGGCAGGTCATCGTCCGCGACGGCGCGGTCAGCACGTTCACGGGCGTGGCGCCGTGATCGGTCTCGGCCTGCGCCTGGCCATCAGCGGCGGCCGCGAGGCCGTCATCCGGCTGGTGGTGCTGACTGCCGCGGTCGGGCTGGGCGTCGGGCTGCTGCTGATCGCGGTATCCGGCATTAACGCGGTGAACAGCCAGAACGATCGTTATGCATGGTTCTTGACCGGTAATCCGGGTGTGCCGTCCGGTTTCGCGAACCCCCATGCGAAGTCCCGCGAGGGGGCTACGGCGGAGGTCTCAGGCGATACGTCCGTCGGTCCACTGTGGTGGCTGCTCCGCGACGACGTGTTCGACGGGAAGGTCATCTACCGCGTCGACGTCGCCGTGACCGGCCCGACGTCACCGGTGCCGCCCGGGATCCCCCGTGATCCCGGGCCGGGCCAGTACTATGCCTCGCCGGCGCTGGCCGCGCTCCTGAAGGCAACCCCGGCCGACGAGCTCGGCGACCGCTACCCCGGCCACCTGGCCGGCACGATCGGTGACGCCGCGCTGCCGTCCCCCGACTCGCTGGTCATCATCGCCGGGGACACCGCCGCGCAGCTCGCGCAGGCCCCGGGCGCGGTGCGGGCCACCTCGATCTCGGCCACGCCGCCGAGCGGCTGTGCTGGCGACAGCTGCGTACTCGGCCTGGGCATCGACGCCAAGGGGCTGGACCTGGTCCTGCCGGTGGTGGCGCTGGCGATACTGGTTCCGGTGCTGGTCTTCATCGCGACCGCGACCCGGCTGTCGGCCGCCCGCCGCGAGCAGCGGTTCGCTGCGATGCGGCTGACCGGGGCCGCGCCGAAGCAGATCTCGATGATCGCCGCCGTCGAGTCCACGGTGGCCGCCATCGGTGGCATGGCCGCGGGATTCGGGATCTTCTTCGGGCTGCGCGGCCCGCTCGCGGCGATCCCGTTCACCGGCGAGCCGTTCTTCCCCGGGGACCTGTCGCTTCGCCTGCCTGACATCCTCATCGTGACGATCGGCGTGCCCGTGGCTGCCGCCGCGGCGGCCCGGCTGGCGCTGCACCGGGTGCACATCTCCCCGCTCGGGGTCACCCGCCGGGTGACCCCGAGGCCGCCGAGGGCATGGCGGGCGCTCCCGCTGCTGGCAGGCCTGGCCGAACTCGGTTTCTGGGTGGTGGTCGGCGCCCCGAAGACCATCCCCGGCCAGGTCCAGGCGCTGCTGCCCGGATTCGCCCTGGTCATAGCGGGCCTGGTGCTGGCCGGACCGTGGCTGACCATGGCCGGGGCGAGGATCATGGCCCTGCGGACCAGCCGCGCGGCGACGCTCATCGCCGCGCGGCGTCTGGCCGACAATCCCCGGGCTGCCTTCCGGGCGGTCAGCGGCCTGGTCCTCGCGCTGTTTATCACCACCGTGGCCGCCGCCATTATCAGCACCCAAGACGCCAAGGACGGGACCACGCAGGTCGGCGGCGCCGCGGCCAGCAACATCCTGGTAGACATGAACCAGGGAAGCTATTCCCGTGTGGCGGGCTACGAGGTACACCCGGCGCTGGGCGGCGCCCCGCCGGCCACGCTGCTGGCGCGACTGCGCGGGATCGACGGCATCGGCGCCGCCCTCGTGCTCTACGCGGACCCGGACCTTACCCTCCCCGGCACCGGCAAAATCAACGGCCACCGAGAACAGGACCAGGCCGGCCTGGTCTCATGCGCCCAGCTCGCCAAGATTCCCGCCCTCGGCCGCTGCCCCGCGGGGGCGGCCGCCGCCGCCGTCAGCACCAACACAGGCGACACCGACCTGGCCACGGCCACCTGGCCGACCGCGCACGTTTCCCCCCGGCGCCTGGACAGCCTCGGCGCACTTGGCATTTTCGTCGCCACCAGCGGGTCCGCGCGGGCGGTCGATCAGGCCCGCACCCTGCTGGAGACCGCCTACCCCGATGCCAGCGGGGCGGCCACCTTCGCGGAGGCCAGCACCCACGCTTCGTGGCGCGATGTCATGTACCGGCAGCTCGCCGACGTGGTCATCCTGGTCAGCCTGCCGGTCGCTGGCTGTACGCTGGCGGCGAGCATCGCGGCCGGGCTGGCGGACCGTAAGCGGCCGTTCAGCATGATGCGCCTGGCTGGCGCACCGCTCGGCGGGCTCCAGCGCGTGGTCGCGCTGGAAAGCGCCGTGCCGCTGATGGCGGTCGCCGCGGTCGCGATCGGCACCGGCTTCGCCGTGTCCGCGATGTACGCGACCATGCAGCTAGCGCACCCGCTAGTGGCGCCAGACGCCGCCTACTACCTGCTCACCGCGGCCGGGATCGCGGTCTCCCTCGGCATCATCGCAGCCACATTCCCGCTCCTGCGGCGCATCACCGCCCCCGAGGTAGCGAGAAACGAATGATCCCGTGAGGACCTAGTCCCGTCGCTGGCCACATGCTTCCCGCCGCTCTGCTCACCGCCGGCATCGGAACCGGCGCCAGCCTGCTCGCCGCTGCCCGCGCAGGATTACCGGGGGAGTCGCGACGGGGGACTAGTCCCCATGGGCAAGGGCCCGGAGCCCTCGGATATGCGGCACCGCCGGGAGGGATCACCAGCCTGGAAGCTCGGGGTTACCACTGGCCGTAGTGGATCATCTCGGCGAGGGGTCGGCGCCGGGAGGCGAGGCTGGCCCGTTCGGTTTCGCCGTCGTGTCCGATGGCGATGGCTCCGATGGGCTGGTGGTCGTCTGGGATCCCGAACTCGGTCCGCAGCGCCCGGGTTTCGTGGTCCACGATCCCGAAGTAGACAGCACCCAAGCCTTCGTCCACAGCAGTCAGCAAGATCAGCAAGGCCGCCATGCCGGTGTCGAGGTGCCAGAACGGCATCGGGATGCGGCTTTCGTCTGCCCAGCTGGGGTCTTTCTGGACGTATGCGTCGATGTAGATCCGCTTGCACGACAGCGGGACGATGACCAGCGGCGCGGCATGCACCGAAGGGCGGGTCGCTTCACCCGCGATGGCCCAGAACCGGGGCAGGTCCTGACCGGT
Organism: uncultured Actinomycetes bacterium; assembly: GCA_963822765.1. Lineage (GTDB taxonomy): Bacteria > Actinomycetota > Actinomycetes > Streptosporangiales > Streptosporangiaceae > Palsa-504. The sequence continues at coordinate 159,762 of CAWGJL010000026.1, forward strand.
GAGCACCAGGAATGCCTGGCCCTGGCAGAACCCGGCTGAGGGTCCCCGCACGGCGTTGGCCAGGATGCGATCCACGCTCGGTTGCGGCACCGGTTCGCTGGTAAACCGGCGCACCATGTGCCTGCGCCGGACAACCTCGGCAAAGTCCACGAGCTAGACGCTAACGCCGCAGTCTGACATTCTCGGCGCGTGGCGCCGGGCACGCGACCTCTTCGTCCCGAACTACCGTCGCCCCTGGGCTGTCGACTGTCGGCCCGGCTACCTGGCCGTACTTGCTGGCGGCTGTTCTCGCTGGTGAGGCAGTCCGGGAGAGCCTGGTGCCGCGACTTAGTTGCAGGTGCCTGGGCGCCGCTGTTGCCGGGGTGCTGCAACGAGGTTTGCCCGGCATGCTGGGATCGTGAGCGATCCGCATTTTCCGGCCAGCGGGCACGATCCCGGGCACGGGCATGACCATGAGCATGACCACCATCATGAGCCAGCGGGGGGCCTGGCTGGCCGGTTGCGGCATCTGCTGCGCCCGCATTCCCATGAGGCCGCCGATCAGATCGACGCGGTCATGGAAGCCAGCAAGGAAGGCATGCGGACGCTGTGGATCTCCCTGGGCGTGCTGGGCGTCACCGCGCTGATCCAGGCGGCTGTGGTGGCGTTGTCTGGTTCGGTGGCGCTGCTGGGTGACGCGCTGCATAACGCGGCTGACGCGCTGACCGCCGTGCCGCTGGGGGTCGCGTTCGTTGTCGGCCGTCGCGGGCCAACTCGCCGCTACACCTACGGCTTCGGCCGCGCTGAGGACCTCGCCGGGATCGCGATCGTGCTCACCATCGCCGCGTCCTCGGCCCTGGCCGCCTACGAAGCCATCAGCCGCCTGATGCACCCGCGGCGCGTCTCGGACCTGATCGTAGTGGCCGCCGCGGCGCTGGCCGGGTTCGCCGGTAACGAGCTCGTCGCCCGGTACCGCATCGGCACCGGGCGGAAGATCGGTTCTGCGGCGCTGGTCGCTGACGGGCTGCACGCCCGCACCGATGGCTTCACCTCACTGGCCGTGCTGATCGGCGCTGGCGGCGTCGCGCTGGGCTGGGACTGGGCCGACCCGGTCGTCGGGCTGGTCATCACGGTGGCGATCCTGGCCGTCCTGCGCCAGGCCGCCCGGGAGATCTACCGCCGCCTCATGGACGCCGTCGACCCCTCGCTTGTCGGCCAGGCCGAGCAGACCCTACGGGCCACACCCGGGGTCCTTGATACCGGGCAGGTCCGCCTGCGCTGGATCGGTCACCAGCTCCGGGCCGAATGCGAAGTCATCGTCGCCCCGGACATCACCGCCATCCAGGCCCACCAGATCACCGTCGCCGCAGAACATAACCTGCTACACGCCATCCCGCGGCTGTCCGCCGCGCTCGTCCACGCCGACCCGCTACCCCACGACGGGGCGGACCTCCACCAGGCCCTCGCCTCCCACCGGCAGCCAGCCGATCCGGCCTCCGCCCCCGTTGAAACGCAGTGACCGGCCACCCACGCAACGATCAGCATCAGCCGAAGTCCTGGCAGCGAGTGGCCACTCGCGTGGCTCCCTCCTACGTTTGCCTGGGAGCCACGCGGGCGGGCCAGCCGCAGCCGCGGAGGGTGCCCAGGAGCTGTTTCAGGGGCAGCGCGGGTGGTCCAGGTAAGGGTTGCCTGCCTCGGGGAGCTGCCTGGTAATGGCGTCGGCGGCCTCGCGTCCGAGTTCGTCGGCCTGGCGTGCGGTCATGCTGGGATCGACCCAGCCTTCGATCTCGACGCGCAGCGTCCGGCCGGTCCAGCGTGCTCGGGCGTGCGCGTGTATCACTCCAGGTACCGACCCGGCCGCTGCTTCGGCGGTGCGGATCACGCCGTGGTGAACCCGGCCAGGCACACGGCCGCCAGGGTCAGGCCGGTCAGGGGGATTCTCCCGTTCCTTGAGCGAGACGCGCGTGCTGCAGAGTTCCAGGCGGTCCTCCAGCTAAGAACCAGCCGGCCAACCGCGTCCGAGGAGGAACCCATTCGCCTGCTCACCGAGTTCCGTGTCACCTGCAGGTGACAATTCACTTACTCCACGCTCGGTAACCAGCGGCCTTTACCTGTGGCGTAATGAACGCGAAAGAACTTGGCTTTCCGAAATATCCGATTTTTGTCACTAAATGCGGCAAAAGAACTTTCTCGCTTTCGCCCCTATAAACGCCGGAACGGGGCTAGCGTCACCCTCCAGATACACAGAGTGTACGGAGGTGGACGCAATGCAAACCTGGAGCGGGAAAGCGCGTCGTCGTCCCCGGCGCCGGCCAGCAGCCCGGACCTGGCCAGCAGCACGGACCTGGCACGCAGCACGGACCTGGCACGCAGCACGGACCTGGCACGCGGCCCGGAGCCGGCCAGCGGCCCGGCCCGGCAGGCAGCTGATCCTGCCGCTGGCCGTCCCGATGGCCCTCGGCCTGGCCCTCGGCATAGTCGTCGCCGAATCGGGCGGCACCACGACCAAGCTCGCCGTATCCCCGGCCGCCGCGAGCGCCGCCCCCGCCGTCGCGAGCGCCGGCGCGGGCGCCATCCCGGCCGCGACCCAGAACGCCAGCGCCAACGCGGACTGCGAGCTCATCGTGCCCGCCCGCCCGCTGACCGCCGCGGGCCTGGCCACCCCCTACCAGCTGACCGGTCCCGGCGGCCAGGACCCGGCCGCCTCCGGCTGCACCCAGGCCAACCCGGACCTGCAGGCCTTCGTCCAGGCCACCATCCTGGACCCGGCCACCGGCCGGGCTCTGGGTCTACGAGCCGCTGGTCATCACCGCGGGCACCAGGCCGGCCGTCACCCCCGTCCGGCCCCGGCTGCCCAAGGGCGCCGTGGTCAACCTCATGTTCGGCTTCAACGGCGGCAACCTCCGCCTGGCCGCCGCCGACCCCGGCGCCCAGCCCGGCGCCCCGCTCGGCACGCTGGCCGCCGCCAAGTGCGTGAACGGCCTGGACGGCTCGCTGTTCGGCCAGGTGGCCTACTGCAACAGCGTGCCGTTCTACGCCGCCGCCAGCCGGGCCATCGCAGCCGGCAAACTGCATATCCGCAAGGCCGGCCGCTCACCCCAGACCGGGCAGGCGTGCCCGACCACGCGCAGCTTCCAGCTCGTCGACCAGGACCCGAGCGACAACGTGACCACCCGGTACCTGCTCACCGCGACCGGCCAGACCGCCCAGGACAGCACGGCGAACGCGGCCCTGCTGTCAAGCGCCCAACCTATCGACAACGGCAGCGACAACACCCTGCTGGACAGCTTCATCCTGCCCGCGCTGGGCTGCCGGGTGTTCACCGCACCCGACCTGTCCGACGCCGGCCGCCCCGGCACCTCCCAGACCCTGGACGAACTCTCCGCGGCCGCCAGCCAGCAGGCCCCGATCGCGCTGGTCCCGGAGAACGACCCGATGACCACCGTGGGCGGCGCGGTCAGCCGCCCCAAGACCAACCTGTACCGGCTCGGCGTCGGCCAGCCGCTGGTCGCCGGCGGCCCGGACCAGCCGTTCGGAGACGTCAGCGCGGGCGGTCAGCAGGCCGACACCCCGGCCAGCTTCTGCGCCAACATGATCAACCTGCAGGCCGCGTTCATCGTCGCCAACACCGGCCGGTTCAGCAATAACCCCTCGCCGGTCCCGGCCACCGGGAACAACCTGTTCACGTTCCTGGCCGCCCGGCTGAGCGCGTCGTTCACCAACCTCGGGTGCCAGGAGTTCGGCCTGCATAACCCGGTCAGCGTGAGCCTGGACGCCAACGGCGTGGCCGTCGCCGCCACGTTCAGCCTGGTCCGCCAGACCCCCAGCCAGCCGGTCCCGCAAGCAGCACCAGCCCCGAGCGCACCACCGGTAACGGTCTTCCCCACCGCGGTGCCCACCCCGTGGCTCCCGTGGACCCCATGGGGCAACTACGGTGACCCAGGCTACTAACCGGAGGGTGGCGGTAACGACGTCGTTGAGCCGGGAAACCCGGAACGCCTCAGCCCGCGGTCGCGATGTTCGAGCTGCCCGCGAAGTAGTTGCCGGTGGCCGAGGTCTGCAGCGGCGACGAGCCGGTGTCCGCGGGCAGCGACGACGGCGACACGAACTGGCTGCCCGACGGTCCGGCCGAAACGGCCATGTCCAGCGCGCTGCCCTTCACGAACTGCGAGAAGGGCATGAACCACTCGGTCCAGCCGTCGTCCCACCGGCCGGCCGCGGTGCTGGCCGTGACCGTGATCGGGTCGCCGGGGATGCTCATGTTGTAGTAGATGGTGGCGTCCTCGGGCGGCAGGTTCACGCACCCGTGGCTGACGTTGGTGGTGCCCTGGTCGATCACCGACCAGGGCGCGGAGTGGTAGTAGTCGCCGCTGAAGGTGAACCGGACGGCGTAGTTGACCAGCTCGTTGTAGTAGCCGGCGCTGCCGGGCGGCCCGCCGCCGATCATCCGCACCGGGTTCTGCTTCTCCACGCTCACGTAGGTGCCGTCGGGCGTGGGCAGGCTGGGCCGGCCGGTGCTGATCGGCCAGTCGTAGAGGAGCTTGCCGTTGAGGTAGATCTGGGTCTTGTGGGTGGTGGTGCTGGCCACGGCGATCAGCGACCGGCCGATGTTGAAATTCTGGGTCAGGTCAGCCGCCCCGTACACGCCCTTAGCGCCTTCCACCCCGGCCAGGTGGCCGGTGAAGCTGACCCTGGTGTTGGCCGGCCAGTAGTCCCGCGGCCGGAAGTTCAGGTGCTCGCTGCCGTCCCAGTACCAGGAGCCGGTCACCGGGTTGGACGTGGTGAGCTGCAGGGACCGCTCGACCGCGGCCCGGTTGGTGATCGGCTGGCTGAAGATCAGCATGATCGGCATGCCCACGCCGTACGTCTGGCCCGAACCCTCGTAGATCTCGGTGTGGAACGTCGCGGCTGGGGCCAGCGTGCGGAAGCTGCTGGTCGTGGTGATCTTCTGCCCGCTGCGGTCGGTGCCGGTCGCGGTCACCTCGTAGCTCTGCGACAGTCCCAGCGTCCAGGTGCTGTGCCAGGTCTTGCCGCCGGAAGCGAGCGAGCCGGGCACCGTGGCCCCGCCCGGCCCCGTGACCGTGACGTTGGTCACCGTGCTGCCCTTGGTCGCGGTGACCGTGATCCCGGCCGAGGGGTTGGCGCTATGGCTCCCGTTGGCCGGGGTGATCTTCAGCTCGGAGGCCAGCAGCGCGGCGTGCGCCGAAGCCGAGGCCGAGGCTGAGGCGGCCGCGGCCGACGCAGCGGCCGAGGCCTGGGCCGGCGTCTGCGGGTGCGCGCTGCTGCAGGCCGCCGTGAGCAGCCCGATCGCCACTCCCGCCACGATGCTGGCGTAGATCCGCGACGTGCCACGCACGGTAACCTCCCTGGGCCTTCGGGAATCCGGCAGAATGCGTGCCGGTACGCATACTACGTGCGCCTACCCGCCCTAGACGCCGGAAACGTCCGGCTGGTTGCGGCGACGTCGGAGGGTGACAACGCCCAGACCCAGGGCGAGCACGGTCACCAGCACGAGCACGTACTCCGGCCACGCCCCCACCCGGTCGGCGAGCGTCCGGTAGCTGACCAGCGGCACCCGCTCGTCCAGGATGGCCCGCCGCCAGATCCCGGTGCGCGCGATCACCGCCCCCGACGGCGAGATGACCGTGCTCTCCCCGGTGGTCGACGCGTACACCAGCGCGCGGTCGCTCTCGATGGCCCGGATCCGGGCCATCGCGGTCTGCTGCTCGGTCTCGCCGAGCTGCCCGTCGAGCTCGAAGTCCGCGTCGTTGGACTGCAGGGCGAGCAGGTTCGCCCCGGCGTTGACCTCGGACCGGACCAGGTCGTCGAAGCCCACCTCGTAGCAGATCACGTCGCCCAGCCGGATCTTCCCCACGTCGAAGACGACCGGATCCCGCCCGGGGGTGAAGTTGACCGGCTGCAGCGACGGCAGCGAGCTGATGCTGGAGATGATGCTGCGGAACGGGATGTACTCGCCGAACGGGACCAGCTCCCGCTTGACGTAGATCGCGGTCGGGCCCGTGCCTGGCACCCACAGCTGGCCGACGTTGCGCTCCGGGTTCTGCAGCACCTCGCCGACCAGGATCGGCTTGCCCACCGCGGCCACCGCCCCGGCCAGGTCGGCGTAGATCTCGGGGTACTCGCGCGGGTCCAGGTTGGTGGAGTTCTCCGGCCAGATCACCACGTCGGGCGCGGGCAGCCGGCCCGCCCTGACCGCGGCCGCCAGCGCATCGGTGGCCGCCACGTGGTTCTGGGTCACCTGGCTGTCGTTCAGCAGCTGCGGCAGGTTCCTGGCCCGCGGCACGTTGCCCTGGATCGCCGCCACCGTGGCCGTCGGCGCGCCGCCGACCGGGTCGACCGGCAGCAGCCCGCCCGCGAACACCAGGCCCGCCGTCACCACCGCGGCCAGCCCGCTGCCCAAAGCCAACCGGGACCGGCCAGCCAGCAGACTCAGCACGTAACGCGCCGCCATCGTGCTGGTCAGCGCGACCAGGAAGGACAGCAGCGGCGCGCCGCCCACCGCCACCCAGCGGACGTCCGGGGCCACCGACTGGCTCATGGCCAGCCGGCCCCAGGGGAACGCGAACGGCCACCGGTCCCGGAGCGCCTCGGCCGCCACCCACCACGCCGCGACCAGCGCGGGCCAGCCCGGCAGCTCGAGCAGCAGCCGCTGGCCGATCACCACCACCGCGAAGATCAGCGCCTCGGCCCCGGCCAGCGCCGCCCACGCGTACCAGGCCACGTTGATCAGCCACGACAGCAGCGGCACGAACAGGGCCAGCCCGAACACCAGCCCGCACCCGAACGAGGACCGCAGGCGCCGTCCGGTCAGCGCCAAGACCAGCAGCCCCGGTCCGAGAAAGGCCAGCGGCCACACGTCCAGCGGCGGGGACGACGCGAAGGCGGCCAGCCCGCCCGCCGCCGACAGCAGCAGCGCCCACCGCGTCCGGAAACCCCTGAACGCGCCCGTCTGGGCACCAGAGGCCACCGCGGCCTGCGCTGATATCACGCGAGCAGCCTAACCGCCCGGTGGCGAGCGCGCCACGCGGCCGATTTGCCCGGAATTTCGGTCACGAAATAACCACCGAACCGGGCAAGCCACGTTGTTTCGCACCAAGGTCGCAATCCGCTAGGCTATAGTACCGATTGCGAACGCCTCAGTGGGGGGGCGTGCACTTGCCATTTTCGTCCTTTCTTAGGTAGTGCACATGACATGCGTTAATGGGCTGCGCCATGATTAAGATCCGCTATCGCGATCCGAATGAGCTTTCTCCCGGATTACACGCTGCGGCCGAACGGCATGGCCGCAGCACCACGGTCTACCTGCTTGCCGGCCTGAGCGCCGCGCAGCGCCGCGCCGCGCTGCGCCGGCTCAAGATCTCGGCCCGCCGTGGTTACGAGCCCAAGCTGCCCGCGCCCCAGCTGGCGGTGGCGCTGGCCGCCGACCGGATCAGGACCACGGTCGGCTGGGCGGGCGCCGTGTTCCGCTCGCACCCGGCGGGCAGCACGGTGCCGGTGATGGTGGTCTCGGCCGGGGCGATTGCCTTCCTGGCCCTGTCCGCGGTGTCCATCCAGGTCATCCACACCCCGCCCCGGGGTCAGGGGCTGACCGGCGCCGCCGGCCCGGCCGCCTCGTTCACCGGCGGAACCGGCGGAACCGGCCCGGGGACCTCGGCGGGACCGATCGCCGCGGGCCTGGGCGGTGATCCGCCGGGCCAGGCCGGCTCGGTCACCGAACTCCCCGGCCAGCCGGGCTCCGGCACCGGGCCAGGCGGCCAGAAACGGCCAGAACGGCAACGGCAACGTCAACGGCAGCGGCAACGGCGCCGGCGCCGGCGCGAGCGGCGGGATCAGCCAGGGCGCGGATCCGGCCAGTTCCGGCGGCGGCACCACGCTGACCGGGGGCGCGGTGCCCACCCCGACGCCGGCCGCGAACCCGACGAACGGTGCGGCGGCCGCCTCGTCGTCGGACCCGGCCGCGCCGGCCGCGTCCGCGACCACCTCGAAACCGTCACCCACGCCGACCGCCAGCAAGAGCGGGCTGTGCGTGAACGTCGGATCGCTGGGCCTGTGCGTATAAACACTGTGCGTATAAACACTGTGCGTGTAAAACCGGTATGACCAGGAAGGGCCTGCTCACCTAAGCTGACCAGGTGAGCAGGCGCGGATGGTTGCTGTTCGCCGCGATGGGCGTGATCTGGGGCATCCCCTACCTGCTCATCAAGGTGGCGGACGGCGGCGTCTCGGTACCGGTGCTGGTCTGCACCCGGGTCGGGCTCGGCTCGCTGCTGCTGCTGCCCGCGGCGATCCGCGGCGGGCACCTGCGCGCGCTCAAGGGGCACGTCCGCTGGCTGGCCGCGTTCACCGCGCTCGAGATCGTCGGGCCGTTCGCGCTGCTGTCCAACGCCGAGAAGCACCTGCCCAGCTCGACCAGCGGCCTGCTCGTCGCCGCGGTGCCGATCTTCAGCGCGCTGCTGGCCTGGCTGACCCGCTCCGGCGACCGGCTCACCACCGCGATCCGCTGGGCCGGGCTGGCCGTCGGGCTGGCCGGCGTGGCCCTGCTGGCCGGCCCGGGCGCGGGCCGGGGCAGCGTGGTGCCGGTGCTGGAGGTGCTGGGCACCGCGCTCGGCTACTCGATCGGCCCGCTGATCGCCAACCGCAAGCTGTCCCACCTGCCCCCGGTCGCGGTGAACACGGTGTGCCTGGGCGCGGCCGCCCTGGTCTACGCGCCGTTCGCCGCGCTCACCTGGCCCCGGCACGTGCCCTCGCCCGAGGTCCTGGCGGCCCTGGCCGCCCTGGGCGCGGTCTGCACCGCGGTCGCGTTCGGTATCTTCTTCCGCCTCATCGCCGAGGTCGGCCCGGCCCGCGCCACCGTGATCACCTACGTCAACCCCGCCGTCGCGGTCGCGCTCGGCGTCCTGGTCCTCGGCGAGCACCTGACCGCCGCGATCGGCGTCTCGTTCGTGCTCATCCTGGGCGGCTCGGTGCTGGCCACCCGCCCCGGCTCGGGCCGGACGACGCCTCCGCCGCAAGCCCCCGAGGTGGCTAGGGAGGGTGTAACCACGTGCCGTTCGGACTAATTTAGATCTTGATTATGCCGAACGGAGCGTGGTGCGTGCCGCCGTGACTGATCCAGCAGCGTCCCTGGCCGACCCCGGCCTGCGGATGAAGAGCGCCCGGGGCCGGTGGGTGGTGGCCGCCACCGTGCTCGGCTCGGGCATGGCGGCCCTGGACGCTACCGTGGTCGGCATCGCGCTGCCCGCCATCGGGCGGAACTTCCACACCGGCGTGACCAGCGTCCAGTGGGTGGTCGACGCGTACACGCTGACCCTGGCCGGGCTGCTGCTGCTGGGCGGGACGCTGGGGGACAGCTACGGGCGGCGGAAGCTGTTCGCCATCGGCGTGGTGTGGTTCGCGCTGGCCTCGCTGCTGTGCGGGCTGGCCCCGTCCGTGGGTGTGCTGATCGCGGCCCGGGCCCTGCAGGGGGTCGGCGGGGCGCTGCTGACCCCCGGCAGCCTGGCTATCCTGCAGGCCTCCTTCGCGCAGGACGACCGGGCGGCCGCGATCGGCGCCTGGTCCGGGCTCGGCGGCCTGGCCACCGCGATCGGGCCGTTTCTCGGCGGGTACCTGATCGGGGCCGTGTCGTGGCGGCTGGTGTTCTTCATCAACCTCCCGCTGGCCGTGCTGGTGCTGGCCATTACCGCCCGGCACGTGCCGGAGACCAAGGCGCCGGGCCCCACGCCGAGGCTGGATATCCGGGGCGCGGCGTGCATCAGCGGCGCGCTGGCCGGGATCACCTACGGGCTGATCGCCGCCTCTTCTGACGGCTGGGGATCGGTCCCGGTGCTGGTGCCGCTGGCCGTCGGCGCGGTGCTGCTGGCCCTGTTCATCTGGGTCGAGGACTCCGAACGGCAGCCGATGCTGCCCCTCGGGGTGTTCCGGTCCCGGCAGTTCACCGCGGCCAACACGGTGACGTTCGTGGTCTACGCGGCGCTCGGCGGGTTGCTGTTCCTGGTCCCCGTGGTCCTCCAGGTGGTCAGCGGGTACAGCCCGCTGCAGGCCGGCGCGTCGCTGCTGCCGGTGACGTTCCTCATGCTGGCCCTGTCGGCGCGGTCCGGCAGGCTGGCCTCCCGGATCGGGCCCCGGCTGCAGATGTCGGTCGGGCCGCTGGTCATCGCCGCGTCGTTCCTGCTGTTCACCCGGATCGGCGGGTCGGGCGGCTACCTGTCCGAGGTGCTGCCCGCGGTACTGGTGTTCGGGCTGGGCGTGTCGATCATGGTCGCGCCGCTGACCGCGACCGCGATGGCCGCCGCGCCGGCCGACCACGCGGGCGTCGCCTCGGCGGTCAACAACGACGTGGCCCGGGCGGCCGGCCTGATCGCGGTGGCGGTGCTGCCCGCGCTGGCCGGCATTACCGGGCAGAGTTACCTGCACCCGGCCGCGCTGGCGCACGGCTTCCGGGTCTCGGCGGTGATATCCGCGGTGTTCTGCGTCGCCGGGGGCGTGCTGGCCGCGCTGACCATCCGCAACCCGTCCCGGGCGGCGTGCACCGCGTCGAGCCCGAACGGGTCGTACTGCGCGCTGGAGGCGCCGCCCCTGCGCTCGTCGACGGGGCCTAAGCTGGAGGCCGTCCCGGCCACCATCCCCGCCGACCCCGAGGGACCATCATGACCGCCGACGTCGCCGCCACGCTGGCCACCGCGAACAACGCGGTGCAGCACGCCATGCAGGCCGCCGCCCGGGCCGCCCGCGCCACCGTCCCCGGCCTGGCCGTGGCGCCGGCCGAACGTCTGGACGACGCGCTGCGCGCCATGGCCGAGCTGCTGCGCCTGCGGGCCGCCCAGGTGCTCGAGGCCAACGCCGAGGACATGGACGCGGCCCGGGCCGACGGGATCCGGGACGCGCTGCTGGACCGGCTGCGCCTGGACGACCCCCGGCTGGAGGCCATGGCCGGCCAGCTCCGCGCCCTGGCCGAAGTCCCGGCCGAGCCCTCCCGCCGGACGATCAGGGAGCTGCCCGGCGGCCTCCTCCTGGAGGAGTGCCGCCGGCCGGTCGGGGTGATCGGGGCCAACTTCGAGGCCCGCCCCAACGTGGTGGTCGACATCGCCTCCCAGTTCGTCAAGTCGCGCAACGCGGGCGTGCTGCGCACCGGGTCGGCCGCGATCCGGTCGGCCATCGCGCTGGCCGACCAGGTCATCGCGCCCGGCCTGGACCGGGCCGGGCTCGACCCGGCGATGATCCAGCTGTTCCGGGTGCCCGGCCAGGTCTCGGCCCGGGCGCTGGTCAGCCAGCCCGGCCTGATCCCGCTGGTCATCCTGCGCGGCAGCGGGGACAGCACCCGGTCGCTGGCCGCCGAGGCGGCCCGGCACGGGGTGCGGACCATGGCCCACGCCGACGGCGGCGCGGTGCTCTACCTGGACGAGGCGGCCGACGCCACGCTGGCGGCGCAGCTGATCGAGGCCAGCCTGGACCGGCTCGGCGTGTGCAACCGGCTCAACCTGCTGCTCGTCCACCCCGCGCGGTGGGACTCGCTGGTGCCGCTGACCCTCACGCTGCTGAACCGGCTGGGCGTCGCCGCGTCGCTGCCGCCGCACGCCCACCCGCTCGGCCACGAGTGGGCGCTGGACGCCGGGCACGAGGCCACGGTCACGATCGCCCCCGCCGACGGCCCGTACGCCGCCGCCCTGATCGCCAACGACGAGACCTCGGGCCTGGCCGCCGCGATCGTCACCGCGGACCAGGCCGCCGCCGCGGAGTTCCTTTCTCGCTACGCCGGGACCGGCGCGTTCTGGAACGCCCCGACCCGCCTGCTCGACGGGTTCAAGCTCCTGTCGGTGCCCGAGACCGGGATCAACATCGACGCCGTCCCCGGCCCCCGCGGCCCGGTCACCTTCCGCGACCTGTACCTGCGCCAGTTCGTCGTCACCCCGGCCGCCACCGGTCAGTAACGATCAGGCTCCGAGGAACGCCTGGACGTCCAGGCAGTCATCGGGGTTCCTTTCCGGCCGCCTGCTCTGACCGGGGCGAGGCGGAACCCGCCTTCACCTCACGATCGCGTTGCCGGCCGGGGAGGTCTGCAGCGGAGCGCTCGCGGTCGTGGCCGGCAGCGTCGACGGGTCGACGAAGGTGCTGCCGCCCGGCCCGGCCTGCACGGCCTGGTGCAGCGCGCTGCCCTGCAGGTACTGCGGCCAGGTGAGGAACCACTGGGTCCAGCCGTTGCCCCAGGTACCGCCCTTCGGGCTGCCCATCACGGTGATCGGGTCCCCGGGCACGGCCAGGTTGTAGTACGTTTCCGCGTCGGCGGGCGCCAGGTTGACGCAGCCGTGGCTGACGTTCTCGAAGCCCTGCTCGCCCACCGACCAGTAGGCGTCGTGGTAGTAGTCCCCGCTGAAGGTGAACCGCACCGACCAGGGCACCGACAGGCTGTAACCCGGGCCGGTCATCTGCACCGGGTTGGCCTTCTCGATGGTCAGGTAGCTCCCGTCGGGCGTGTCGTCGCCCGGCCGCCCGGAGCTGATCGGCCAGTTGTAGCGGAGCTTGCCGTTGTAGTAGATCTGCGTGCGGTGGGTCCTGGTGTTCGCGACCGCGATCACCGATGCGCCGATGCCGAAGGTCTGGGTCAGGGTGTGCGCGCCGTATACGCCGGGCGCGCCCTGCACGCCGTCCAGGTGCCCGGTGAAGCTGACCGTGGTCCCGCTCGGCCAGTAGTCACGCGGCCGGAAGTAGACGCAGGTCGGGGCCATGTTGCAGGGATCGTCCCAGTACCAGGAACCGACCACCGGGACCGAGGTGGTGAGCTGCAGGGCCCGTTCGACCGCGGCCTTGTCGGTGATCCGCTGGCTGAAGTACAAGATGATCGGCATCCCGACGCCGTAGGCCTGGTGATAGCCCTCGACGATCTCGGTGGTGAACGTCTGGCTGGGTGTCAGCGTGCGGAACGCGCTGGTCGCGGTCGCCGTGCCGCCCTTCCCGGACGCCGTGGCCGTCACCGTGTAGGCCTGCGAGACGCCCAGCGTCCACTGGCTGTGCCATACCGTCCCGCCCTGGCTCAGGCTGCCGGTAACCGCGTCCCCGGACGTCCGCACGCTCACGTGGGTCAGCGTCCCCCCGGCCGCCGTGACCGTGATCCCCGCCGACGGATCCGCCTTCCTGGCGCCGTCCGCCGGCGTGACCGTGACCCGCGGAGCCGCCACCCCGCCTCCCGACGCGGCCCCGGCCCCCGTCCCGGCCCCGCTCCCCGCCGTCGCGGTATGGCCCGCCGCGCTGACCTGAGTAGTCCCGTGCCCGCCGCCCCCGGTGCACCCCGCCGCCACCAGCGCCAGCACAGCCACAGCGGCCACTCCCGCCCCGCGCCGCACGATCATCGTCCCTACCGCCCGCATACCAGCACCGTTCCCCCGAACGACGTTTTGTATACGCTACCGCGCACCATCGCTAGCGGCCCGTTTCATCCCTACTCGCCCCATTCGCCCACCATGCCTAACCTGGTCGATGACACATCGACCAGGCAAGAGCTGGTACAACGCCCCATCGACGGAAACTGGACCCCGCCAAAGCCGCTTCCACGGGTAGACGCAGAACACCGCGAAGCTGTGGTGCGGGGACCCCGCCGGCCTGCACGCCCTCGGCCAGGAACGGGAAGTTGCGGCCGGTCCCGGGCCGCAGTGGCCCAGGGCTTCGGTTCGGGGGATAGGCGTAGCGGACGAACATCAGCGGCCCGCCGGGGTCAGGGCCCCGGCGTCCCGGTCACCGAGGCGGCGCGGTCGCCGGTGCCGCCGCGTACGTGACCGATTCCAGGACCATCTCGTCGCCGCCGCTGATCCGGGCGTTGTTGCTCGCGCAGCGCGGGCAGGTGGCCAGCAGGTCGGTGGTCTCGCCGCTGTGCCCGCAGTCCGGGCAGTCGATGGTGGCCGGCACCGTCACGAGCTCGACGGCGGCGCCGGCCGCCTCGGTTCCTTCAGCGATCATGCTGAACGCCTGGGCCAGGGATTCCTCGTCGACGGCGTGCCGGACCCCGAACCGGACCCGGACCCCCGTGACCCGGCGGCCGCCAGCACGCTGGCGTACCGCGTCCACCACGCCTTCGCACAAGCCGAATTCGTGCATGCCGCTCCCAGCCGTTCAGACCTTGGTGATCACGCCGCGCGGCGGGCGCGCCGCTCGATGAGTTCGTCCACCACGCTGCCGAACAACGCGGCCCGGTTCCCGCTGCCGGACCTGCGGCTCACGCGTTCCATGGCCGGGCGGGCCACGGTCTCGAACGTGTTGATGGCCTCGCTCAGGAACCGCCGGGTCTCCGGGGAAGCCATGATCGCCTGAGCCGATTCGATCGCCTCCTGCAGGCCCTTGCGCCCCTGGCGGGTGCCGATGTAATAGCCGACCGCGAATCCGATGACAACTTCCACGCCCTCAGGTCCTTCCTGGCGCTCGCGGATTACATGTCGCGAATCTCGAGGTACCGCTTGATGTCCGGCAGTGAATCAACCACCAGGGCCAGCACCGCCGCGATGACTGCCGCCTTGATCAGCCTGCTCAGCATCCTGAGCACCTCCTTCCTGACTCGGTTCATCCAGGTGTCGGTTTAAGTCCGCCATGCACTCCTGCTCGTCCGCCGCCTCCCGCACGTCCGCCTGCGGCCCGGCCAAATCCGCCTGCAGCCCGGCCACCTCTTCCTGCGGCCCGGCCACCTCCGCCTGCGGCCCGGCCACCTCCGCCTGCGGCCCGGCCACCTCCGCCTGCGGCCCGGCCACGTCTGCTGGCGCGCCGGCCCGGTCGCCTGGGCCAGGATCTCCTCCACGGCCCGGACCGCGTGCGGCAGCGCCTCCCGCACCGGATCGGACAGGCCCATGCCCGCGTCGACCTCGGCCGGCTCGCACGCCACCACCAGGTTCCGCCCCGAATGGCCGCCCAGCGAGGACAGCAGCCCGAAGATCGCGTCCGGGGTCAGGCTGTGCGCGTCGATGACCGGCTGGGCCTCGGGGCTGGGCAGTTCCACCTCGAGCACGCTCACGGTGCCCGGTGCCTCGCCGCGCGGCGCCGCGTCCACCAGCACGAACAGGTCGTACCCGTCGAGCAGCTCGTAGACCAGGTGGACGCCGCGGATGCCGTAGTCCCGGATCTGCACGCCGGGCGGCTCCGGACGCTCGGCGAGCAGCCGGATGACCTCGACGCCGAACGCGTCGTCGCGCAGGAACACGTTGCCCACGCCCGCCACCAGGATCCGTCCGGTCATGTGGTTTCCCCCGCCTCGCACGGCTCGACCTCGTCGGGCATGAAGTACAAGAACCGCCCGTGCGCGATGCTCAGCTCAGGGTCGGGGTGATCGGTCAGCATCACGGCCAGGTACGGCTGGTCTTCGACGTCGAGCAGCACGGCCTGGACCTCGGCCACCCGCCCGGCCAGGAACATGTCCTGGGCGTCGGCGCGGCGCTTGCCCGGCCGCAGCCGGACCAGGCTGCCACGGGCCACCTGCTGCCCGCAGATCAGCACCGAGTCGGTATCCGGCGACACCGACGCGTCGGCCTCCGGATCCCACCACGGCACCGACGGGTCGTACTCGACCGGGAAGCCAGCGTCGTCAGCGCGCAGCGCGCTGGCACCGGGAGCGGCCGGGCGTAGCGAGCGGATGGTGCCGTGCAGCCGTTCCATGGTCGGCGCGTCCATCGCCTCGACCCGGTCGATCAGCGCGGCCGCCCGGGGGTCGGTGGCCCGGGCCTCGAGCTTCTCCGCATCGGACAGCGCGAGCGTGCGCAGGGTCAGGATCTCGTCGATCTCGGTGCCGTCGTACAGTTCGCCGGGGCTCTCCGGGGCCAGCTCCGGGTGGTCGTACAGGATGATCGGCGAGGCCAGCATGACCTGGCGCCCGCCCTCGGGGTCGGCCAGGACCGGCCATACGCCGGTGTTCTGGCAGTCGGCCACGGCGGGCTTGGCCCACTCCGGCGGGTCGGTCATCGAGATGAAGGCGCCGCCGGAGACGGTCGCGATCACGTGCGCGGCGACCAGCGCGGTCGGCAGCGCGTCGTCCCTGACCACGGGCGAGGGCTCGGCCGCGGTCCGGTTTTCCACCCGGACCTGGAGCCGGACCGCCCGCCACGGACCCGGCACCGGGATCGTGCGGATACTAACCAGGCCGGCCAGGGGTTCCCGGCGCCGGACCGCGATCCCCGCGTCTGGTGACGGTTCACGATCTTCCCCTCCCGGCACCGAGAACTCCCTGACCAGACCTGGGCCTAGCAGCTCCTCGGGACCGGCGGTGAACTCGATCTCACGTTCCACCGCCTCGTCCCAGGAGCCGGTTCCCTGAAGCGGCATCATGCTGCGCCGCTGAACCTGCAGGAACCGCACGATGACCTGGACCGCCGGCTGCCCGGAGTGCTCAAGGACCCACTCGGACTGGGTGACGCTGGTCTCGGACGGGTCGACCGCGGCGTACCCGGGCGCCATCACCACGCCGAACTGCCAGCGGCTGTGGTTCTTCTGGGACGAGGCCCGGTACGGGTACAGGATGTAACCCTCGTAGAGGACGGCGTCGGCGACGCGCCGCACCGCGTCCAGGCTCACCCCGCTGTCAGTCATGAGCCGCATCCTCGGCATCGGCCACGTCCGAAGCCCCGGCCACGCCCGAAGCCCCGGCCACGCCGAAGCGCCCGCCTCGGCCCGCCGGACCTCGGCCAGCAGGGCCTCCAGGGTCGAGTCCCAGGTGGGCAGGGCGCGCTTGGCCTTGAACGCGGACAGCTCGTCCAGCGTCTCGCGGCTGCAGCGCAGCCACGCGCTGTTGGGGAAGTGGACGTCCGCCAGCTCCCGCCAGATGCTCACCGGCATCCGGTAGGTAGCCTCGGCGCTCCACGGCACCAGCTCGACCGAGAAGCCGTCGCCGTTGGCCACGAACACGGTCCCGCTGAACAGCAGGAGCAGGGGCACGGTGCCGTCGTCCAGCCCGTACAGGTAGCGGGCCGAGGTCACCTCCAGGTCATAGGTGACCGGCACCTGCAGGTCGGCCTCGGTCACCGCGGTGAACGTGGGGACCATCGTGGTTACCGTGGCGAGCTGGATCGGCTTGACCGTCTCGGCCCAGCGCGACGGGTCGCCGAACAGGTCGTGCAGCCGCTCCGCCTCGGTCGCGGAGTACCGCCGCCGGTGCGGTTCGATGCGGATCTGGCAGCGCAGCGCGATGGCGTGCACCCGCACGCCCGAACGCTCGGTGATGGTCAGCGAGAACGTCAGCGTCGGGGTGGCCGCGTACCGCTCCGCGGTGGCGCCTTCGCAGCCGAAGATGAGGTCGGCCATGTCAGTGTTCTTCCGGCTCGGGCTGGCGCGGTCCGGGCATCAGGTCCGGGCTGCCTCGCTTACCGGCCAGTGGCACCGCGCGCCGCCGCAGCCCGTCCAGGAAGACGGCCAGGGCCGCGTGGGCCTCCGCGCCGCCGTCGAATCCCTGCCACTTCATCCGCAGCTCGCCGACCAGCGCGTAGCACTCGTCGATCGGGATCAGGAAGACCTCGTATCTCGGGGGGGTTTGGGGGTCGTCCCCCCGGACTAACACTCCGTCCTCCGTGCGGTTGACGAAGATGGCCTCCACGTCCGGGGCCAGCGTGCCGAGCAGCGGGTGGGCGGCGGCCAGCCGGTCCCAGGCGGCCAGGTCCAGCTCGCACTCGGTCGCGCCGCCGGGGCTCGGGTAGCCGGCCACCACCCGGTCCAGCGCCGAGTTGTGGAAGAAGAACGCCATGGCCACCGGGATCTGCAGCTCGTTCCAGTCCGCGTCGGTCAGCGGCCGGCCCGGGTCGTGGTAGACGTGCTCCGGTACGGCCCGGTACTGGCCGCCTGCCGCCCCCTCATGCGTGAAGAGCAGATAACATGCGCGGCAGGTGCAGGCCAGCGACCGTTTCCCCAGGTCCACGACGTGCCCGTGCCGCTCGCCGAGCACGTCGCGGCACATCTCGCACCGTTCGGTGCCCTCGGCCGCGTCGCGGTCGGAGCGCGCCGCCGCCCGCGCGGCCAGGACCTCGTGGATCGACGGCGGCAGGCCCGGCGGCGGGCCCGGGCGCGCGCCCGCGCCCGCCTGCCGCTTGACGAACCGCCGCAAGCCAGTAGCGCCGGCGCCAGACGCCCCGGAAACCTCCGGCCCGGCCGTCACCGCGTCCCCCGGGCCGCCGTCGGGCGCCGGGAGATCTGCAGCAGCGGCAACTCCGGTTCCGGCGTGACGACCTCGACGTGCACGCCGGCCGTCTCCGGCGCCGCCAGGGCCACCGCTTCCTCGACGGCCGCCTGGACCGCTCCCGAGGACGACCCGCAGCCGTGGCCGCCGCGCTCCAGGCGCAGGTGGATGACGCCCTGGTCGTCGACGCCGTCGAAGGTCACCTCGCCCGGGTGCGCGCCGAGCTGCGGCATGACCGCCTCGATGGCGCGCTGGACCCGGTCCTCGACCGGCAGCGGGTGCAGGTCGTGCAGCAGCAGCAGGCTCTCCACCAGCGGGTCGCCGGCCAGCTGGCCCATCAGTCGCGGGCCCGCGACGGCGTCGGCGCCGATGATCTTGACGATCTCGGCCAGCCCGGCGCCGTACAGGTCGACCAGGCAGCTCACGAGCTGTTCCGCGGTGGCGGCGACCTGCGGTCCGGCCTGCGCTCCCAGCTCGGCGAGCAGCGCTTCGACCCGCTCGCCCGCCTTTTGCGCATCGTGGCCAGCAGCCATCAAGACTCCCTCGAAATCTATTCAGGTCCGCGCCCGCCCCAGGAGCGCCCGGAGGCGAGCGCGGACCGCGTGGTGTTAACCGGTCTACATCGCCAGGGTCACACCGGTGGGCGAGTGTGCCGTCTTGAGCACCTTGCCGTCGCCGAGGTACATGTGCACGCCGCACGGCAGGCACGGGTCGAAGCTGCGCACGGCGCGCATGATGTCGATGCCCTTGAAGTTCTCCTTGGAGTTCTCCTCGAAGATCGGCGTGTTCTGCACCGCGTCCTCGTACGGCCCGGGCGTCCCGTACGTGTCGCGGACGCTGCCGTTCCACGGCGTGGGCGGGTACGGGTGGTAGTTCGCGATCTTCCCGTCCCTGATCACCATGTGGTGCGACAGCACGCCGCGCACCGCCTCGGTGAAGCCGACGCTGAACGCGTCCTGGGGCACGTTGAACGACTCCCAGGTCTTGGTCCGCCCGGCCCGGATCTCGGCCAGCGCCTGCTCGACGAAGTACACCGCGCACGCGGCGGCGTAGGCCTGGAAGTAGGTCCGGGCCCGGTCCCGCTCGATCGCGTTGGACAGGCCCTTGCCCTCCTTGTCCACCGGGATCTTCCACTCGAAGGTGGTTTCCGGCCGGGACATGGTCCGCGGCAAGTTGATCTTCACGCTGTGCCCGGTGGACTGCACGTAGCCGAAGTCCACCAGGCCGCCGAGCGCGGTGGCCCACAGCCGGGCGATCGGGCCGCCGCCGGTGTCCAGCGGCAGGTAGTCCTTTCCGTCGAACCAGCGCGGCGACATGGTCCAGCTGTACTTGTCGTCGAAGTCGCGCTTGGCGGGCCGCGGGATCGTGTGCTGGTTCCAGGGGTGGCGCCGGTCGACCGGGTTGCCGAGCTCGTCGTGGGTGACGAACATCTCCTTGTCCTCCCAGTCCTCGTAGTACGAGTGACCGAGCAGGATCCTGATGCCCAGGTTGATGTCGACCAGGGAGTTGGTGACCAGCTGCCCGTCGACCACCACGCCGGGGGAGACGAACATCTTCCGGCCCCAGGACTCCATGTTCCGGTAGGTGAAGTCGCAGTGCTCCGGGTCGTTGAGGCTGCCCCAGCAGCCGAGCAGCACCCGCCGCCGGCCGACTTCCTCGTATCCGGGCAGCGCCTCGTAGAAGAAGTCGAACAGGTCGTCGTGCATCGGTACGACCCGCTTCATGAACTCCACGTAGCGCATCAGCCGGGTCAGGTAGTCGGTGAACAGCTGCACGGTCGCGACCGTGCCGACGCCGCCCGGGTACAGCGTGGACGGGTGGACGTGCCGCCCTTCCATCAGGCAGAACATCTCTCGCGTCGACCGCGATACCTGCAGCGCCTCGCGATAGAACTCGCCCTCCAGCGGGTTCAGTGAGCGCATGATGTCGCCGATGGTGCGGTAGCCGTGGTCGCCCGCGTGCGGCGCCTCGGTGTGGTTGGCCTGCTCGAGCACGCCGGGGTTGGTCTCGGCCACCATCTTCTCGCAGAAGTCCACCCCGACCAGGTTCTCCTGGAAGATGTTGTGGTCGAACATGTACTCCGCGGCCTCGCCCAGGTTGATGATCCACTCGCCCAGGTGCGGCGGGCGGACCCCGTAGGCCATGTTCTGGGTGTAGACCGAGCAGGTCGCGTGGTTGTCACCGCAGATCCCGCAGATCCGGCTGGTGATGAAGTGCGCGTCCCGGGGGTCCTTGCCCTTCATGAAGATGCTGTAGCCGCGGAAGATCGAGGAGGTGCTGTGGCACTCCGCGACCCGCTTGGCCTTGAAGTCGATCTTGGTATAGATGCCCAGGCTGCCCACGATCCGGGTGATCGGATCCCAGGTCATCTCGGTGAGTTCGGGCAGTAGCCCAGGGCGTTCGGGGGATAGGCGTAGCGGACGAACATCAGCGGCCCGCCGGTGTCAGGGCCCCGGCGTGCCGGTCACCGGGGCGGCGCGGTCGCCGGTGCCGCCGCGTACGTGACCGATTCCAGGACCATCTCGTCGCCGCCGCTGATCCGGGCGTTGTTGCTCGCGCAGCGCGGGCAGGTGGCCAGCAGGTCGGTGGTCTCGCCGCTGTGCCCGCAGTCCGGGCAGTCGATGGTGGCCGGCACCGTCACGAGCTCGACGGCGGCGCCGGCCGCCTCGGTTCCTTCAGCGATCATGCTGAACGCCTGGGCCAGGGATTCCTCGTCGACGGCGTGCCGGACCCCGAACCGGACCCGGACCCCCGTGACCCGGCGGCCGCCAGCACGCTGGCGTACCGCGTCCACCACGCCTTCGCACAAGCCGAATTCGTGCATGCCGCTCCCAGCCGTTCAGACCTTGGTGATCACGCCGCGCGGCGGGCGCGCCGCTCGATGAGTTCGTCCACCACGCTGCCGAACAGCGCGGCCCGGTTCCCGCTGCCGGACCTGCGGCTCACGCGTTCCATGGCCGGGCCGGCCACGGTCTCGAACGTGTTGATGGCCTCGCTCAGGAACCGCCGGGTCTCCGGGGAAGCCATGATCGCCTGAGCCGATTCGATCGCCTCCTGCAGGCCCTTGCGCCCCTGGCGGGTGCCGATGTAATAGCCGACCGCGAATCCGATGACAACTTCCACGCCCTCACGTCCTTCCTGGCGCTCGCGGGTTACATCTCGCGAATCTCGAGGTACCGCTTGATGTCCGGCAGTGAATCAATCACCAGGGCCAGCACCGCCGCGATGACTGCCGCCTTGATCAGCCTGCTCAGCATCCTGAGCACCTCCTTCCTGACTCGGTTCATCCAGGTGTCGGTTTAAGTCCGCCATGCACTCCTGCTCGTCCGCCGCTCCGCACGTCGCCTGCGGCCCGGCCACGTCCGCTTGCGGCCCGGCCCGCTGCTGGGCGCCTCGGTCGCCTGGGCCAGGATCTCCTCCACGGCCCGGACCGCGTGCGGCAGCGCCTCCCGCACCGGGTCGGACAGGCCCATGCCCGCGTCGACCTCGGCCGGCTCGCACGCCACCACCAGGTTCCGCCCCGAATGGCCGCCCAGCGAGGACAGCAGCCCGAAGATCGCGTCCGGGGTCAGGCTGTGCGCGTCGATGACCGGCTGGGCCTCGGGGCTGGGCAGTTCCACCTCGAGCACGCTCACGGTGCCCGGTGCCTCGCCGCGCGGCGCCGCGTCCACCAGCACGAACAGGTCGTACCCGTCGAGCAGCTCGTAGACCAGGTGGACGCCGCGGATGCCGTAGTCCCGGATCTGCACGCCGGGCGGCTGCGGACGCTCGGCGAGCAGCCGGATGACCTCGACGCCGAACGCGTCGTCGCGCAGGAACACGTTGCCCACGCCCGCCACCAGGATCCGTCCGGTCATGTGGTTTCCCCCGCCTCGCACGGCTCGACCTCGTCGGGCATGAAGTACAAGAACCGCCCGTGCGCGATGCTCAGCTCAGGGTCGGGGTGATCGGTCAGCGTCACGGCCAGGTACGGCTGGTCCTCGACGTCGAGCAGCACGGCCTGGACCTCGGCGACCCGCCCGGCCAGGAACATGTCCTGGGCGTCGGCGCGGCGCTTGCCCGGCCGCAGCCGGACCAGGCTGCCACGGGCCACCTGCTGCCCGCAGATCAGCACCGAGTCGGTATCCGGCGACACCGACGCGTCGGCCTCCGGATCCCACCACGGCACCGACGGGTCGTACTCGACCGGGAAGCCAGCGTCGTCAGCGCGCAGCGCGCTGGCACCGGGAGCGGCCGGGCGTAGCGAGCGGATGGTGCCGTGCAGCCGTTCCATGGTCGGCGCGTCCATCGCCTCGACCCGGTCGATCAGCGCGGCCGCCCGGGGGTCGGTGGCCCGGGCCTCGAGCTTCTCCGCATCGGACAGCGCGAGCGTGCGCAGGGTCAGGATCTCGTCGATCTCGGTGCCGTCGTACAGTTCGCCGGGGCTCTCCGGGGCCAGCTCCGGGTGGTCGTACAGGATGATCGGCGAGGCCAGCATGACCTGGCGCCCGCCCTCGGGGTCGGCCAGGACCGGCCACACGCCGGTGTTCTGGCAGTCGGCCACGGCGGGCTTGGCCCACTCCGGCGGGTCGGTCATCGAGATGAAGGCGCCGCCGGAGACGGTCGCGATCACGTGCGCGGCGACCAGCGCGGTCGGCAGCGCGTCGTCCCTGACCACGGGCGAGGGCTCGGCCGCGGTCCGGTTTTCCACCCGGACCTGGAGCCGGACCGCCCGCCACGGACCCGGCACCGGGATCGTGCGGATACTAACCAGGCCGGCCAGGGGTTCCCGGCGCCGGACCGCGATCCCCGCGTCTGGTGACGGTTCACGATCTTCCCCTCCCGGCACCGAGAACTCCCTGACCAGACCTGGGCCTAGCAGCTCCTCGGGACCGGCGGTGAACTCGATCTCACGTTCCACCGCCTCGTCCCAGGAGCCGGTTCCCTGAAGCGGCATCATGCTGCGCCGCTGAACCTGCAGGAACCGCACGATGACCTGGACCGCCGGCTGCCCGGAGTGCTCAAGCACCCACTCGGACTGGGTGACGCTGGTCTCGGACGGGTCGACCGCGGCGTACCCGGGCGCCATCACCACGCCGAACTGCCAGCGGCTGTGGTTCTTCTGGGACGAGGCCCGGTACGGGTACAGGATGTAACCCTCGTAGAGGACGGCGTCGGCGACGCGCCGCACCGCGTCCAGGCTCACCCCGCTGTCAGTCATGAGCCGCATCCTCGGCATCGGCCACGCCCGAAGCCCCGGCCACGCCCGAAGCCCCGGCCACGCCCGAAGCCCCGGCCACGCCAGTGCCCGCCTCGGCCCGCCGGACCTCGGCCAGCAGGGCCTCCAGGGTCGAGTCCCAGGTGGGCAGGGCGCGCTTGGCCTTGAACGCGGACAGCTCGTCCAGCGTCTCGCGGCTGCAGCGCAGCCACGCGCTGTTGGGGAAGTGGACGTCCGCCAGCTCCCGCCAGATGCTCACCGGCATCCGGTAGGTAGCCTCGGCGCTCCACGGCACCAGCTCGACCGAGAAGCCGTCGCCGTTGGCCACGAACACGGTCCCGCTGAACAGCAGGAGCAGGGGCACGGTGCCGTCGTCCAGCCCGTACAGGTAGCGGGCCGAGGTCACCTCCAGGTCATAGGTGACCGGCACCTGCAGGTCGGCCTCGGTCACCGCGGTGAACGTGGGGACCATCGTGGTTACCGTGGCGAGCTGGATCGGCTTGACCGTCTCGGCCCAGCGCGACGGGTCGCCGAACAGGTCGTGCAGCCGCTCCGCCTCGGTCGCGGAGTACCGCCGCCGGTGCGGTTCGATGCGGATCTGGCAGCGCAGCGCGATGGCGTGCACCCGCACGCCCGAACGCTCGGTGATGGTCAGCGAGAACGTCAGCGTCGGGGTGGCCGCGTACCGCTCCGCGGTGGCGCCTTCGCAGCCGAAGATGAGGTCGGCCATGTCAGTGTTCTTCCGGCTCGGGCTGGCGCGGTCCGGGCATCAGGTCCGGGCTGCCTCGCTTACCGGCCAGTAGCACCGCGCGCCGCCGCAGCCCGTCCAGGAAGACGGCCAGGGCCGCGTGGGCCTCCGCGCCGCCGTCGAATCCCTGCCACTTCATCCGCAGCTCGCCGACCAGCGCGTAGCACTCGTCGATCGGGATCAGGAAGACCTCATATCTCGGGGGGGTTTGGGGGTCGTCCCCCCGGACTAACACTGCCGGCTTCGGTGCGGTTGACGAAGATGGCCTCCACGTCCGGGGCCAGCGTGCCGAGCAGCGGGTGGGCGGCGGCCAGCCGGTCCCAGGCGGCCAGGTCCAGCTCGCACTCGGTCGCGCCGCCGGGGCTCGGGTAGCCGGCCACCACCCGGTCCAGCGCCGAGTTGTGGAAGAAGAACGCCATGGCCACCGGGATCTGCAGCTCGTTCCAGTCCGCGTCGGTCAGCGGCAGGCCCGGGTCGTGGTAGACGTGCTCCGGTACGGCCCGGTACTGGCCGCCTGCCGCCCCCTCATGCGTGAAGAGCAGATAACATGCGCGGCAGGTGCAGGCCAGCGACCGTTTCCCCAGGTCCACGACGTGCCCGTGCCGCTCGCCGAGCACGTCGCGGCACATCTCGCACCGTTCGGTGCCCTCGGCCGCGTCGCGGTCGGAGCGCGCCGCCGCCCGCGCGGCCAGGACCTCGTGGATCGACGGCGGCAGGCCCGGCGGCGGGCCCGGGCGCGCGCCCGCGCCCGCCTGCCGCTTGACGAACCGCCGCAAGCCAGTAGCGCCGGCGCCAGACGCCCCGGAAACCTCCGGCCCGGCCGTCACCGCGTCCCCCGGGCCGCCGTCGGGCGCCGGGAGATCTGCAGCAGCGGCAACTCCGGTTCCGGCGTGACGACCTCGACGTGCACGCCGGCCGTCTCCGGCGCCGCCAGGGCCACCGCTTCCTCGACGGCCGCCTGGACCGCTCCCGAGGACGACCCGCAGCCGTGGCCGCCGCGCTCCAGGCGCAGGTGGATGACGCCCTGGTCGTCGACGCCGTCGAAGGTCACCTCGCCCGGGTGCGCGCCGAGCTGCGGCATGACCGCCTCGATGGCGCGCTGGACCCGGTCCTCGACCGGCAGCGGGTGCAGGTCGTGCAGCAGCAGCAGGCTCTCCACCAGCGGGTCACCGGCCAGCTGGCCCATCAGTCGCGGGCCCGCGACGGCGTCGGCGCCGATGATCTTGACGATCTCGGCCAGCCCGGCGCCGTACAGGTCGACCAGGCAGCTCACGAGCTGTTCCGCGGTGGCGGCGACCTGCGGTCCGGCCTGCGCTCCCAGCTCGGCGAGCAGCGCTTCGACCCGCTCGCCCGCCTTTTGCGCATCGTGGCCAGCAGCCATCAAGACTCCTCGATTTATTAGGTCCCGCTCGCCTCCAGGGCGCCCGGAGGCGAGCGCGGACCGCGTGGTGTTAACCGACCTACATTGCCAGGGTCACACCTGTCGGTGAGTGAGCCGTCTTGAGCACCTTGCCGTCGCCGAGGTACATGTGCACGCCGCACGGCAGGCACGGGTCGAAGCTGCGCACGGCGCGCATGATGTCGATGCCCTTGAAGTTCTCCTTGGAGTTCTCCTCGAAGATCGGCGTGTTCTGCACCGCGTCCTCGTACGGCCCGGGCGTCCCGTACGTGTCGCGGACGCTGCCGTTCCACGGCGTGGGCGGGTACGGGTGGTAGTTCGCGATCTTCCCGTCCCTGATCACCATGTGGTGCGACAGCACGCCGCGCACCGCCTCGGTGAAGCCGACGCTGAACGCGTCCTGGGGCACGTTGAACGACTCCCAGGTCTTGGTCCGCCCGGCCCGGATCTCGGCCAGCGCCTGCTCGACGAAGTACACCGCGCACGCGGCGGCGTAGGCCTGGAAGTAGGTCCGGGCCCGGTCCCGCTCGATCGCGTTGGACAGGCCCTTGCCCTCCTTGTCCACCGGGATCTTCCACTCGAAGGTGGTTTCCGGCCGGGACATGGTCCGCGGCAAGTTGATCTTCACGCTGTGCCCGGTGGACTGCACGTAGCCGAAGTCCACCAGGCCGCCGAGCGCGGTGGCCCACAGCCGGGCGATCGGGCCGCCGCCGGTGTCCAGCGGCAGGTAGTCCTTTCCGTCGAACCAGCGCGGCGACATGGTCCAGCTGTACTTGTCGTCGAAGTCGCGCTTGGCGGGCCGCGGGATCGTGTGCTGGTTCCAGGGGTGGCGCCGGTCGACCGGGTTGCCGAGCTCGTCGTGGGTGACGAACATCTCCTTGTCCTCCCAGTCCTCGTAGTACGAGTGACCGAGCAGGATCCTGATGCCCAGGTTGATGTCGACCAGGGAGTTGGTGACCAGCTGCCCGTCGACCACCACGCCGGGGGAGACGAACATCTTCCGGCCCCAGGACTCCATGTTCCGGTAGGTGAAGTCGCAGTGCTCCGGGTCGTTGAGGCTGCCCCAGCAGCCGAGCAGCACCCGCCGCCGGCCGACTTCCTCGTATCCGGGCAGCGCCTCGTAGAAGAAGTCGAACAGGTCGTCGTGCATCGGCACGACCCGCTTCATGAACTCCACGTAGCGCATCAGCCGGGTCAGGTAGTCGGTGAACAGCTGCACGGTCGCGACCGTGCCGACCCCGCCCGGGTACAGCGTGGACGGGTGCACGTGGCGCCCCTCCATCAGGCAGAACATCTCTCGCGTCGACCGCGATACCTGCAGCGCCTCGCGATAGAACTCGCCCTCCAGCGGGTTCAGTGAGCGCATGATGTCGCCGATGGTGCGGTAGCCGTGATCGCCCGCGTGCGGCGCCTCGGTGTGGTTGGCCTGCTCGAGCACGCCGGGGTTGGTCTCGGCCACCATCTTCTCGCAGAAGTCCACCCCGACCAGGTTCTCCTGGAAGATGTTGTGGTCGAACATGTACTCCGCGGCCTCGCCCAGGTTGATGATCCACTCGCCCAGGTGCGGCGGGCGGACCCCGTAGGCCATGTTCTGGGTGTAGACCGAGCAGGTCGCGTGGTTGTCACCGCAGATCCCGCAGATCCGGCTGGTGATGAAGTGCGCGTCCCGGGGGTCCTTGCCCTTCATGAAGATGCTGTAGCCGCGGAAGATCGAGGAGGTGCTGTGGCACTCCGCGACCCGCTTGGCCTTGAAGTCGATCTTGGTATAGATGCCCAGGCTGCCCACGATCCGGGTGATCGGATCCCAGGTCATCTCGGTGAGTTCGGGCTCGCCGGTGCCTTCGGACTGGTCGTATTCGGTTGCGGTCATCGTATTGTCACCACGTCTTCTGGTAGCCGGTGCGGAGTTCGGAGCCCTTCGCGCGCCACTTCGGTTCCTTGTCCAGCGTCTTGGCGGTGAAGCTTCGCAGGCTGCGGATCACCGTGCCGTACATGCCGCTGGCGGTGGTCGACACCGTCGCGCCCGGCGGCTTGTCCATGAACGGCATGAACTTGTCCGGGAAGCCGGGCATCGTGCAGGCGATGCAGATGCCGCCCACGTTCGGGCAGCCGCCCACGCCGTTGATCCAGCCCCGCTTGGGCACGTTGCACTTGACCACCGGACCCCAGCAGCCCAGCTTGACCAGGCACGTGGGCGAGCCGTACTCGGTGGCGAACTCGCCTTCCTCGTAGTACCCGGCCCGGTCGCAGCCCTGGTGCACGGTGGCGTCGAACAGCCACTTGGGCCGCAGCGCCTCGTCCAGCGGGATCATCGGCGCCTGCCCGGCGACCTGGTAGAGCAGGTACAGGATGGTCTCGGACAGGTTGTCCGGCTGGATCGGGCAGCCCGGCACGCACACGATCGGCAGGCCGGCCTTGGACTTCCAGCTCCAGCCGAGGTAGTCAGGTACGCCCATGGCGCCGGTCGGGTTGCCCGCCATGGCGTGGATGCCGCCGTAGGTGGCGCAGGTGCCCACGGCCAGGATGGCCGTGGCCTTGGGCGCCAGCCGGTCGAGCCACTCGTTGGTGGTCATCGGCTGCCCGGTCGCCGGGTTGTTGCCGAAGCCGCACCAGTAACCCTCGGACTTGATCGCCTCGTTCGGGATCGATCCCTCGACGACCAGGACGAACGGGTCGAGCTCGCCCCGGTCGGCCTTGTGCCACCACTCGATGAAGGTGTCGGCGCCCTGCTCGGGCCCGCACTCGAAGTCGATCAGCGGCCAGTGCACCGCCACCTTGGGCAGCCCCGGCAGCGCTCCCAGCACGATTTCCTCGATGCTCGGCTGGGTCGCGGCGGTCAGCGCCACCGAGTCCCCGTCACAGCCGAGCCCCCCGTTCATCCAGAGAATATGCAGAACCGGCTCTTCCGCGGCCTGGGTCATTGCGGCCACCCCTTCGATAGGAGGCCCGCGTCTGCGGGCGCCCCGGTTAAGGTCACGCGCGAGCGGATCGCCACGGCGTGAGCGCACGAGCCAGGTCGGCCGATCTCCTGCATGCACCTGGATCGCGCTGATACACGGTGCGGCCCGAACCCGCCGGCGCTACCGCGCGACGAGACCCGGGTCATGCGGTATGGCTGAGTCAGGGGAGCCGATGCTCGCCGTGGCCCAGTCGCTCGCCGACGAGATGCGCCGGCACTCTGACCGCTCATCACATGCTCACAAGATGCCGGCGGACGGCTACGGCGCCATCACCGGTGCACGCCAGCCTATTCCTGCGACGATGAGATCTCAAGGTGCCTCAAGACAGAAGCGTCACCCTCCCGGACACATATGTCTATCCGTTCTGACTCGTCTGCGGGAGCATGTTCCACGTACCCTCAGGGTGATACCCCGGTGACAGCGGCCACCGGGGCGATTCCCCGTCTTTGGTGAACCGAGGGATGGCGATGGAGCATCGAGCCGACTTGATCAGCGACAAGGTCGAGGTCGTACCGGTCGTGGTCCTGTCGCAGACATTCCCCGCGCGCCCGTCGTCTATCCCTGACATCCGCGACTTCGTCCGCCGCTGCCTGGCCCAGTCACCCCTGTCCGAGGACGACAACCGCGAGGTGGGCGAGACCGTCGCCCAGGCGCTGCTCGAGGCGGCCGGCGAGACCGGCGCGATCAACGTCTCCTTCCGCATCTTCCCCGACCACGTCGAGGTCGACGTGCTGCGCTCCGGGGCCCAGATCGGGACGCCCGCGGGCCTGGACGCGCTGGCCTCGCTGCTCAAGTCCCAGCAGCCCGGCCCGGCCGGCCGCGACGAGGCCGCCCCGCCGGACGAGGAGGAGACCGCCTTCGCCGACTGGATGGCCGCCTCGCTGCGCCGCGAGGGCATGACCATGGAGGTCGCCGCCCGCCAGCTCGGGGTCTCGGTCAAGACGGTCAGCCGCTGGGTCGGCGGCACCACCGAGCCGCGGCTGCGCGACCTGCGCCGCATCCGTGAGCTGTTCGGCGACTTCCCCCTGCCGTAACGCACCGCCGTAAAACGCACCGCCGTAACGCACCGCAGCTAGACCGCTCCCGGCCCGAACCCGTACAGTCGGGCCCGTGGCTGCTACATCAGGTAACTACCGGCTCGGGCCGGACAACGGGCGTCTGGTGCTCAAGACCGGCCGTCAGGGCTTCGCCGCCATGGCCGGCCACGACCTGACCATCGAGGTCACTCGCTGGTCCGCGCAGGTCGACGTATCAGATGACGACATCACCTCGGCGACCGTCAAGGCCGATATCGACCTCGGCTCGCTGGAGGTCCGCGAGGGCAGCGGCGGCGCCAAGCCGCTCACCGACCGGGACCGCGGCGAGATCAAGAAGCAGATGGCCAAGATCCTCGGCACCGGCACGGCCAGCTTCACCTCCGCCCGGATCGTCCGCGTTGGCTCCAGCGGCGGCGCAGTCGAGGGCACGTTCACCCTCAACGGGCAGAGCGAGCCGGTCCGGGTGCAGGTGTCCGAGCCCGGGCCCGGCCGGTACCGCGGAGCTGGCCACCGTGGTCCAGACGAGCCTCGGGATCAAGCCCTACGTCGGCTTCTTCGGCGCGCTCAAGCTCAAGGACGAGGTCGGCGTCGAGTTCGAGGTAACCCTCCCGGAAACCCCGTCCACGTGACCGGCCCGTTACCTAACCCGCGGCGTCCCGTCCGTACCGCTCGGCCATGGCCCGGACCCCGGCGATGAACATCTCCACGCCCAGCCGGTAGTGGAAATCCGGGTCGCAATCGGCCATCTGCGTGGCGCACTGGACCAGGCGCGGGTAGCGGACCGCGGGCAGCATGGCCAGGTAGACCTCGTTGCGCCGCCGGTACTCGGCCCGCTCGTCTTCCGATAGCTCCGGCTGGTAGCCGGCCTCGCTCATGACCAGCGTGATCCCGGTCCACAGCGTGGTCCGGGCGATCTCGCTGGCGTGCTGCGAGTCGAAGCCGGCGCTCAGCAGCACCTCCAGGGTGGCCTCGGTGGCGCGCAGCGCGGCGTCGTTCCGCTTCTCGTGCTCGAGCAATAGCTGGGCCGCGGACGGATGGGCCCGCAGCACCTTGATCAGCGACTCCAGCCCGCCCTGGAGCTGACCCCACCACGGGACCGCGGCGTCGACGTTCACCTCGATCTCGCCCCAGACGTGCTCTGCCACGCCCTCCAGCAGGTCGTCCTTGCTGCGGAAGTGCCAGTACAGCGCCATCGGGGTCACGCCCAGGTCCTGGGCCAGCTTGCGGATGGTAAGCGTGTCGAGCCCGTCGGCGTCGGCGAGCTTGAGCGCGCGGTCGACCACGGCGCGCTTGCTGAGCCGCGCCCGCTCGCCGTCCGGTTCCTCTGACTGCGGGTTCTCGTTAATCACTTGACAACTGTACATCGTAAGGGTAACGATTACAACGTACATGTACGACGTATAAGAACGTCATACAGGTACGACGTACATGAGCCCCAGGGAAAGGACATCGCTGTGTCAGCGAGCACCGTGTCGGCGGAACAGGGGAAGGACTCCAGGCGCTGGTGGGCGCTGGCGGCCGTCAGCCTGGCCGCGTTCATGACCTATCTGGACAACAACATCGTCAACGTGGCCATCCCGACCATCCAGCGCAACCTGCACCTGTCGGTGTCCGGGCTGGAGTGGGTGGTCAGCAGCTACCTGCTCACGCTGGCCGGGCTGCTGCTGGTCGGGGGGCGGCTCGCCGACGTGTACGGCCGGCGCCGGCTGTTCCTGCTCGGCCTGGGGGTCTTCACCCTCTCCTCGCTGGCCGCCGGGCTGGCGGGCAGCGCCGAGGTGCTCATCGCCAGCCGGGCCGTCCAGGGCGTCGGCGCGGCGCTGCTCATGCCGGCCACGCTGGCCATCATCGTGGCCGCGTTCACCGACATCAGGGAGCGCACCATGGCCATCGGCATCTGGGCCGCCGCGGGGGCGCTGGCCCTGGCCGGCGGCCCGGCGCTCGGCGGCGTGATCAGCCAGCACTTCCGGTGGGGCTGGATCTTCCTGATCAACGTGCCGCTCGGCGTGATCACCTTCGCCGTCGCGGTGCGGGACGTGCGCGAATCCCGGGAGTCCGCCGCGGTCCGCCGGCTCGACCCGCCCGGCCTGGTCACCTCCGCGGTGGGCCTGTTCGCCCTGACCTACGCGCTGATCGAGGGGAACGTCCGGGGCTGGACCTCCCCGGTCATCCTCGGCGCGTTCGCGCTGGCCGCCGTGGCCACCGCGGCCTTCCTGGCCATCGAGTCCCGCTCCGCCGCCCCGATGGTCGACCTGACCATGTTCCGGCGCCGTGAGTTCAGCGGCGGCATCGGCACGATGATGATCTGGGCCTTCGGCATCCTCGGCATCTACTTCTTCACCTCGCTGTACCTGCAGCAGGTGCTCGGGTTCTCGCCGGTCAAGGCCGGCCTGGCTTTCGTGCCGATGGCGCTGTGCGTCGCGGTGTTCGCCTCGCTCGCGCCGCGGATCGAGCCCTGGGCCGGGGCGCACCGCGCGGTGGCGGCCGGGATGGTGCTCATGGTGGCCGGCCTGGTCCTGTTCGCCCGGCTGGGCCTGAACGCGACCTACCCCGCGCTGCTGCCCGGGTTCATGCTGTTCGGCGCGGGCGCCGGGCTGATGAACGTGCCGCTCACCAACGCGACCATGGCCGCCACCCCGGCGGTCCGGGCCGGCATCGCCTCCGCGCTGCTCAACGCCTCGCGGGAGGTCGCCGGGCTGCTGGGCATCACGGTCATCGGCGCGGTGCTGAGCACCCGCCGGGCCGCGGCGCTGCGGTCCGGCGCCGACCCGGTGCACGCGTTCCTGGACGGGTACCACACCGGCCTGCTGGTCACGATCGTCCTGATGGCGGCCGGCGTGGTGGTCAGCTACCTGACCCTGCGCCCGCGGCCCGGCGCGGCCCGCCCGACCAGCGAGATCACTGCGGCCGGCGAGCTCGAGGCCGTCGGCGAGTCCCTCGGCGAGCTGGTGGTCCCCGGCCCGCGCTGACCGCTGACCGCTGGCCGCTGACCTCGCCAACCCCGGATCGCCCGGAATGATCGGCCGCGATCCGGGGTTGCGGCCGTCATGACAACCGTAGGCATCATCGGCAGCGGCATGATCGGCGGCACCGTGGCCCGGCTCAGCGTGGCGGCCGGGTATCACGTCGTGGTGAGCAACTCCCGCGGCCCGGAGACCCTGGCCGAGCTGGCCGCCGAACTCGGCCCGCTGGCCACGGCCGGCACCGCCGGGCAGGCCGCCGAGGCGGGCGACCTGGTCCTGGTCAGCGTCCCGGTCAAGGCGTTCGGCGACCTGCCGGCCAAGCCGCTGGCCGGCAAGCCGGTCATGGACACCGGCAACTACTACCCGCAGCGCGACGGCCAGCTCGCCGAGCTCGACACCGGCGCGCTGACCAGCAGCGGCCTGCTGCAGCGTGACCTGCCCGACGCGCAGGTGGTCAAGGTGTTCAACAACATCTTCTTCAGGCACCTGGCCTCGCTGGCCCGCCCGCACGGGTCGCCGGACCGCAGCGCGCTGCCGATCGCGGGCGACAGCACCGCGGCCAAGGCCGCGGTGACCGCGTTCCTGGACGCGATCGGCTACAACGCCGTCGACGCCGGGTCGCTGGCCGACAGCTGGCACCAGGAGCCCGGCACCCCCGTCTACGGCAACCCCTACGGCCCGTTCACCGACGAGGCGGGGACCGTCGCCCCGGCCGCCAGGATCCACGCCGACCTGGTCGGCGCCCACCGCTAGCGGAGTATCCCGCCCGGCCGGGACGGGCGGCCGGGCGGGATACGGCTCGTTACCCGATCCTGACCACCTGGCCGCGCAGCGCGCTGAGCGACAGCGGCTTGCCGCCGCGGGTGTTCAGCCAGGGCGGTGATCCCGGTGAAGTTCGGGGCGGGACCGCAGTTCACCGGCGTGGTGGCGGTCGAGTCGCACTTGCTCAGTGACGTGTGCGCAGTGCCGGTCAGGAAATCCGCCAGGCCCGGCTCCCACACCCGTTATTCGTAGCCGACCCGGGTCAGGTATTGGCTCACCCACTACATCGCTGTGGCACCCTGATGGCTCTTCCGGGTGGGCTGCCGTTTCTCGCGGGGATCGCGGGTCTCCTCTGGGGTGCGTGGGCCACAACCCCCGTGTATCGGGGCATGTGGGCCACAAGGCCCAGACGACTGCGGGCGGCCCGTGGGGCTTGTGGGCCACAACCCCCGTAGACCGGGGCATGTGGGCCACAGAGCCCCAGATGGCCCGCCGGGCGGCTGTCCCCGTAGCGACGGGTCAGATCGTGAACGTGGCCTCGATCACCAGGCGGTGCGCTGAGCCGGGCGGCACCGCTGCGGGATTTAGCCAAGACCTCTCTTCCCATCCCGGTGCCACTCTCATGCTGTTCCGAGGCAACCACCGGGACCCGCAGCCCGGCCCGGGGCAGCATGTCAGGGTCTGCGCCTAGGCTTGGAGGTCTATGAGCACAGCAGAAGCGGCTGACCCGGACGCCGTCATCCATACCGAGGACCTGACCAAGGTCTACCCGGGCACCGACTTCGCCGCGGTGGACAAGCTCAACCTCGACGTGAAGACCGGAGAGATCTTCGGCCTCCTCGGCCCGAACGGCGCCGGCAAGACCACCACGGCCGGCATGCTCACCACCCGCGTGGTCCCGACCTCCGGCCGGGCGTTCATCGCCGGCGTCGACGTCGCGGCCCATCCCGCGCTGGCCAAGCAGCTCAGCGGGATCGTCTCCCAGCAGAACACCCTGGACCGCCAGCTCACCGTCTGGGAGAACCTGTACTTCCACGGCCGCCTGTTCGGCATGGGCGCCAAGCAGTCGAAACAGACCGCGGACCAGCTGCTCGAGCAGTTCCAGCTCAGCCGGTGGGCCAAGGCCTCGGTCTACGCCCTGTCCGGCGGCATGGCCCAGCGGCTCATGGTGGCCCGGGCCATCTTCCACCGCCCCAGCGTGCTCTTCCTCGACGAGCCCACCGCCGGCCTGGACCCGCAGAGCCGGCTCGCGCTGTGGGACCTGCTCGGCGAACTGCACGGCGAGGGCCAGACCATCCTGCTGACCACGCACTACATGGAGGAGGCCGACCGGCTCTGCCAGCGGGTCGCGATCATGGACCACGGCCGCATCCTGGCCCTGGATACCCCCAAGGCGCTCAAGCAGAGCATCGGCGCCGACACCATCGTCACCGTCCGGACCACCGGCGACCCGGCCCGCCTGGCCGAGCTGCTGGCGCAAGACGTCGAGGGCGTGACCCGCACCCGGACCACCGACGACAAGATCGAGCTGCACATGCAGGGCGCCGACCGGCTGGTCCCGCGCATCGTGCTGGCCGCCGAGCGGGAGGGCTTCGACCTGTCCGACGTGTCGATCGCCGAGCCCACCCTGGAGACCGTGTTCATCAGCCTGACCGGGAAGGACCTGCGCGACTAATGGCGACGATCACCGAACCGGCACAAAAGCGCATCGGCGGCGGCCCCACCCGCTCGGTCGCCGCGGCCAGCTGGACCGCGCTCGGCGCCCTGCTGCTGCGCGACGTGGTCGTGCTGCGCAAGCACGTCTGGGAGTTCGTGCTGCGCACGCTCATCCAGCCGTTCCTGCTCTGCTTCGTGTTCCTGTACGTCTTCCCGAAGATCGGGCAGGGCATCGGCGGCACCGGGCTCGGCCCAGCAGTCGGCCTTCGCCACCGTCCTGGTCCCGGGCGTGGTCGGCATCTCGGTCATGTTCCAGGGCGTGCAGTCGATCGCGCTGGCCATGGCCCAGGAGTTCGGCTTCACCAGGGAGATCGAGGACCGGGTGCAGGCGCCGTGCCCGATCTGGCTGGTCGCGATGGCCAAGGTGCTCTCCGGCGCGGCCCAGGGCGTGCTGTCCGCGATCATCGTGCTGCCCATCGCCTCGGTGGTGCACGCGCCGGGCGTGCAGGCGCACCTGACCCTGCACTGGTGGCTGATCGTCACCTTCGTCCCGCTGGCCTGCATCGCCATGGCGGGCCTGGGCCTGGTCCTGGGGACCAGCTTCGAGCCGCGGAACATCGGCCTGATGTTCGGCTTCATCATCTTGCCGATCACGTTCCTGGGCGGCACCTACTACCCGTGGACCAAGCTCGCGCCGGTCACCGTGGGCGGCTGGCACTGGCTGCAGACGGTGGTGCTGGTCAACCCGCTGCTTTACGTGAACGAGGGCATGCGGGCCGTGTTCACCAACTCCCCGCACCTGCACCTGTACGTCATCTACCCGGTGGTGGCCGGGTTCGCGGTCGTGTTCCTGGCCATCGGCCTGCGCAACTTCCGCCGCCGGGTGCTCAGCTAACTCGCCGACCGCGCCGTCGATCATCTCGCGCAGCAGGTCGGCGTGCCCGTTGTGCCGCGCGTACTCCTCGATCATGTGGTTCAGCACCCAGCGCAGCGACATCGGCCCGCGCCCGTCCGAGGTCAGCCGCTGAGCGAGCAGATCCAGGCCGGGCGCCGCGGCCACGAACTGGTCCGCGAACGCGATCTCCTCCCGCCACGCCTGCCAGGCCCCGGCGACCAGCGCCGGGTCGGGCCGCACGTTGTCGAAGTCCCCGTCCCGGTCCT
The DNA here is from genome assembly GCA_963822765.1 of uncultured Actinomycetes bacterium. Lineage (GTDB taxonomy): Bacteria > Actinomycetota > Actinomycetes > Streptosporangiales > Streptosporangiaceae > Palsa-504. Next base: position 195,772 of record CAWGJL010000026.1, read on the forward strand.
CGCGGAGAGTAGAAGCGCGGCGGCGCGTCCTGCCCGGCCATCACCCGCCGGAACCAGCTCCGCTCGACTTCAGCCAGGTGCCGGACCAGCCCCAGCAGCGACAGCGACGACGACGGGACCGGCCGGCGGGCCAGCGCGGCCGCGTCCAGGCCCGAGCACTTCAGCTCGAGCGTGCCGCGGTGCCAGCCGAGGAACCCGGTCAGCGTGTCCAGTTCCGAGGCCGCGACGGGCGCCTCGGTCCGCGGGTCCTGCTCCGGCTCGATGAACATGTCGATGGGCATGCCTGCCATCATCGGCGACCCGAGCCGGATCGCCAAACCGGTTACGCCGTGGCGGTCGTCTCGAGCTGCGCCCGGACCTCGTCCATGTCCAGCTCCTCGGCCTTGGTGATCAGCTGCTCCAGCGCGGACTCCGGCAGCGCGCCGGGCTGCGAGAACAGCACGATGCCGTCGCGGACGATCATCAGCGTCGGGATCGAGGAGATGTTGAACGCCGCCGCCACCTCGGGCTGCGCCTCGGTGTCGACCTTGCCGAACACCGCGCCCGGATGCTGCTCGGACGCCTTCTCGAAGATCGGCCCGAACATCCGGCACGGCCCGCACCAGGCCGCCCAGAAGTCGACGAGAACCAGGCCGTCGCCGCTCACCGTCGAGTTGAAGTTTTCGGCCGTAAGCTCGACCGTCGCCATCGTCCGCCTCCTCGCGTCGTGGATACCCGCAGGGGTATCGACAACGGCGGTCCGTATAAAATTCCTTATTCCGAACGGACCCTGGTACCTGCCCCCAGCCATCCGCCCCGCTCCCCCGACGAGGTGAATCCCGGGGTTCACCCGGTTCTAGCGCGGTGAACCCGGGGTTTCATTCCGCCCGGATCCCGCCCCGGGCTCAGGCCAGCGAACGGATCCCCGCTCCCGGGCCGTCAGGCCAGCGAACGGATCCCCGCTCCCGGGCCGTCAGGCCAGCGACAGGAACAGCTTCTCCAGGCGGGCGCGCTCGGCGGCGGCATCCTCGCGGCCCGCCTGCTCGTCGAGCATGCACTGGCAGAGCCCGCTGGCGATGACCCTGAAGCCGGCCCGGTCCAGGGCCCGGCCCGCCGCGGCCAGCTGGGTCAGCACGTCCGCGCAGTCCTGGCCCTCCTCGATCATCCGGATGACGCCGCCGATCTGCCCCTGCGCGCGCCGCAGCCGCCGGATCACGTCCGCGAGCTCCGCACTGTCCACGTTCACGCCGGACAGCATACCCGGCAGGGTATGCCTCCTCTTCCGCGGACCATGATCTGCGATTACCGTCAGAACAATGAGCCTGCATGGCCTGCTGTCGGTCACCATCGGGGTGCCGAACGTCGAGGAGACCGCCGCGTACTACGCCGACTTCGGCCTCGCGCCGACCGGCGACGGCTGGTTCAGCACGCTGGACGCGGGCCGCCAGCTGCGGCTCGTGTCCGCGCCCACCCGGCGGCTGATCGCGCTGCGGGTGGGCGCCGACGATGCCGACGACCTGGCCCGCGCCGCGGCCGGCCTGACCCGCCTCGGCCTGGCCCCGGACCTGCGCGCCGACCGCCTGGCGGCCACCGAGCCGGTCACCGGTGTCCGCGTCGCCCTGGACGTCGCTCCGCGCCTCCGGCAGGACCCGGTGGCCGCCACCGCCTACAACGGCCCGGGCCGGCTCGAGCGGCAGGGCCGCCGGGCCCCCGGCTTCACCCGGGCGGACCGGGTGCGCCCGCGCAAGCTCGGGCATGCCGTCCTGGGCAGCACCGACCCCCAGGCCACGATGGCGTTCTTCACCGACGGGCTCGGCTTCAAGGTCAGCGACCGGATCAAGGGCGTGGGCGCGTTCCTGCGCTGCTCGACCGACCACCACAACGTGCTGGTCCTGGCCGCCCCGGTCAGCTTCCTGCACCACACGTCCTGGCAGGTCGACGACGTCGACGACGTGGGCCGCGGGGCCTGCGCCATGCTCGAGGGCCGCCCCGAACGGCACGTGTGGGGCCTGGGCCGCCACTACGCGGGCTCGAACTTCTTCTGGTACCTGAAGGACCCGGCGGGCAACTTCTCCGAGTACTACTCCGACATGGACTGCATCATCGACGACCAGCTGTGGGCACCCGAAGACCTCGAGGGCGCCCGCGGCCTGTTCGCCTGGGGACCCCCGCCGCCGCCCTCGTTCCTGCACCCGGACGACCTGGCCGCCCTGATGACCGGAGCCCACTCGGCCCGCTGACCGGAGCCCGCTCGGCCCGCTGACCGGAGCCCGCTCGGCCCGCTGACCGGAGCCCGCTCGGCCCGCTGACCGGAGCCCGCTCGGCCCGTTGAGGCTCGCGTGCCCTACGATCGGCCGGGTGAACGGTGCTCAGGCGCTGATCGCCAGCCTGACCGGGGCGGGCGTCGACGTGTGCTTCATGAACCCCGGTACGTCGGAGATGCACTTCGTCGCGGCCCTGGACTCGGTGCCGCAGATGCGCGGGGTGCTGGCCCTGTTCGAGGGGGTGGCCACCGGCGCCGCCGACGGCTACGCCCGCATCACCGGCCGCCCCGCCGCGGTGCTGCTGCACCTCGGCCCCGGCCTGGCCAACGGCCTGGCCAACCTGCACAACGCCCGCCGCGCCGGCACCCCGGTCCTGGTCATCGTCGGCGCCCACGCCACCGGCCACGTCCGCTACGACGCGCCCCTCCAGTCCGACATCGAGGCCCTGGCCCGCACCGTCTCCGGCTGGGTCCACACCAGCGGCACCACCCGCGACCTGGCCCACGACGCCATGCGCGCCCTGGCCGCCGCCCGCCGCGGCCAGATCGCCACCCTCATCCTCCCCGCCGACGTCTCCTGGACCGACGGCGGCACCCTCGCCCCACCCCGCCCAAGCACCCCGAGCACCCCGAGCACCCCGAGCACCTCAAGCACCCCGAGCACCCCGAGCACCCCGAGCACCCCAGAGCACCCCGAATGACCATAGCGCAGTCGACCACGGTCGACGGCGGTCAGGCGGCGGTAATGGCAGGCCAGCTGTCATCCCAGGCGCTGCTCTTCCTCGGGGGGAAAGCGTTGTCCGAGCGTGGCCTGCGGGCGGCCAGCCGGATCAGCGTCGCGACCGGAGCGCGGCTGCTGGCCGAGACGTTCCCGGCCCGGATGGAGCGCGGGGCCGGCCTGCCGGCCGTCGACCGCCTCGCCTACCTGGCCGAACAAGCCGAAGCCCAGCTGGCCGGGATCGCCCACCTCATCCTGGCCGGCGCGCGCTCGCCGGTATCGTTCTTCGCCTACCCGGGCCAGGCCAGCGATCTAGTTCCCGCGGGCTGTTCCGTCACCGTCCTGGCCGACCGCGACCAGAACGCCGAGGCTGCCCTCGAGCGACTGGCCGACCTGGTCGCACCCGGGGCGCAGCCGGTCCTGGCGGCTCCCGCGGTCCGCCCGGCCGAGCCGGGCCCGCTCACCGCGATCAGCCTGGCCAACACGATCGCGGCCTCGCTGCCGGAGGGCGCCATCGTCTCCGACGAGGCCAATACCTCGGGCTTCGCGCTGCCCACGGCCCTGACCGGCGCCGCCCGGCACAGCTTGCTGACGCTGACCGGGGGCTCGATCGGCCAGGGCCTGCCCGTCGCTACCGGCGCGGCGATTGCCGCCCCGGACCGGCCGGTGCTGTGCGTGGAGGCCGACGGCAGCGCGATGTACACCATCCAGGCCTTGTGGACCCAGGCCCGCGAGCAGCTCAACGTGACCACCGTGCTGATCAACAACGCCGCTTACGCCATCTTGCGGATGGAACTGGCCCGCACCGCCGCCGGGCAGGCGGGGGAGCGGGCCGCGCGGATGCTCGACCTGTCCGGCCCGACTCCGGACTTCACCGCGATCAGCGCCGGGTTCGGCGTGCCCGCGGTCCGCGTCACTACCGCCGAAGACCTCGACCGGGAGCTTCGCCGGTCCTATGCCGAACCGGGCCCGCACCTGATCGAGGCCATCGTTCCCCCGGTCATCCCGGCCCCGGGGACCGCCTGGTAACGACGGGCTACGCCTGGCTGAGCAGCGCGGCGAGCTCTGCGTCGAAGTCGACGAACAGGCTCTCCTGCCCAGCCGGGACGATCCGGAACGTGCGGCGCAGGAAGCTGGCCACCGCCTCGGCCGGCGCCTCGAACTGCGCGTGCCCGAACGGCGAGGTCATCGAGATGTTCAATATCCCTGACCCGGCAGCGGTCCCGTCTTCCGCCGCCGGGTCAGGGAGTGCCGCGGATGGCCAGGCCTGCACGTCACCGATTCCCTCACGAGAGTGCAGGGCTGCCGCGAGCAGGTCGCGGGCGAGGGTCCATTCCACCGGCTCGTCGGTCCCGACGTGAAAAGCCATCTTGACCGCGTACGGATCCTGGCAGGTGTAGTGCAAGCTGGCCATCAGCGGCACGATCGTGTGCTCCGGCCCGACCAGCCCCAAGCTCAGCTCCGCTGAGACGGCGACGCGGCTGTTGTTCATCGACTGCCACCCCTGTTCGTGTCGCCGAGCCCGCGTTCACCGAGCCCGGATTGCTGAGCGGGCCCGCGGGCGGCCTATCGGCCGGCTCCTGGAGCGCGATCATCATCTATTGCTACAGTTACCGGTCCCGGTAGCGCCTCGGGTGCCGGGTCAGGTGCAGAACGGTTGCGGAACAATCGTTTGCGGTGCCCGCGTCATGGCGACTCGTGGAGGAGCTCCGATGACCAATCCGGCGTTCGGCGAATACCAGCTCGAGATCTACGGCGCCGGGCTGCGCGGAGTGCTGCCCGCGTTCCCGATGGCGTTCGCCGAGCTGGAGGCCCGGGCCGCGCAGGCGCTCCCGCCGTCGGTCCTGTCCTACGTGGCGGGCGGCGCGGGCAGTGAGCATACCCAGCGGGCCAACGCCAGCGCGTTCCGCCGCTGGGGGCTGATCCCGCGGATGTTCGTCGGTGCCACGCAGCGGGACCTGTCGGTGGAGCTGTTCGGCATGACCCTCCCGTCGCCGCTGTTCATGGCGCCTATCGGCGTGCTCGGCCTGTGCGCCCAGGACGGGCACGGCGACCTGGCCACCGCGGCCGCGGCAGCGCGCACCGGCGTGCCGATGGTCGCCTCGACCTTGTCCGCCGACCCGCTGGAGGACGTGGCCGCGCGGTTCGGCGGCACCCCCGGCCTCTTCCAGCTCTACACGCCGACCGACCGGGACCTGGCCGCGAGCCTGGTATCCCGGGCCGAAGCCGCGGGCTTCAAGGGCGTCGTGGTCACCCTCGACACGTGGCTGACCGGGTGGCGCCCGCGCGACCTGGCCATGAGCAACTTCCCGCAGCTGCGCGGCCACTGCCTGGCCAACTACACCAGCGACCCGGTGTTCCGCACCCTGCTCGGCCAGGAGCCCGGCACCGACCTGGCGGCCACCATCGGCCGCTGGGCCGGGCTGTTCGGGAACCCGCTCACCTGGGACGACCTGCCCTGGCTGCGCTCGCTGACCACGCTGCCGCTGCTGGTCAAGGGCTTGTGCCATCCCGATGACGTGCGCCGGGCCAAGGACGGCGGGGTGGACGGGATCTACTGCTCCAACCACGGCGGACGCCAGGCCGACGGCGGGCTGCCCGCCCTGGACTGCCTGCCCGGCGTCGTCGAGGCGGCCGGCGGCCTGCCGGTGCTGTTCGACTCCGGCGTCCGCTCCGGCTCCGACGTGATCAAGGCCCTGGCCCTGGGCGCCACCGCGGTGGGCGTCGGCCGCCCGTACGCCTACGGCCTGGCCATCGGCGGCACCGACGGCATCGTCCACGTGCTGCGGGCCATCCTGGCCGAGGCCGACCTGATCATGGCCGTGGACGGCTACCCGACCCTGGCCGACCTGACCCCGGACACGCTACGCCGGACCTGCGACCACGACTGAGGTCAGCTCTTCTTCAGGCTCCCGATGCTGAGCGACCCGCCCGGGGGCGCTTGCAGGTCCTCTTCGGCCTCGCGGACGTACTCGGCCGGATCCCGGTCGTGCGGCGTGACGCCCGCGTAGTTCCGCGCCTCGAAGGCCGCGAACGCCACGGCCAGGTCGTGGCGGCGCTGCAGGCTGGCCAGCCGCCGGAAGTCGGTCAGGCCCTCGCGCTCCTCCTCGGCCATGTGGTCGCCATTGGCCAGGTTCGCGGCGGCCACCGCGGTGTACCAGCCGTCGCTGCCGACCGGGTGCCTGCCTACCTCGGCGACCGCATCCCTGATGTCGTTGTGGTCTCCGATCGCGTCCAGCGTCTCGTCCTCCACCCCGGACCTCCGCCGCGCGGCCAGCCCCACCTGCAGCAGCGCCGGGTAGAAGATCGCCTCCTCGGCCGCCGCGTGCAGCTCGAGGAACACCGCCAGCCGTCCCCACAACGCGGACAGCACCTCGGTATCCGCCCGGCTGATCTGCTCCAGCATCGCGAACAGCCGCCGCTGCTCGTGGTGGTCGTCAAGGATCAGCTGAGTGATATCCACGGCCCCATCCTCTCAGCCCTGGACGTTGAGGTCCGCGATGGGATCGGTCGGCATGTGCATAGCCTCCAGCAGCCCGAGCAGTTCGTCGCGCTCGGCAGCGGTGACCGGACTCTGGTGAGCGGCCAGCGATGCCGCCAGCTCGATCGTAAGCAGGCCGTACTCGCCGCCGCCGCGCATGCGCTTGATGCTCCACAGGGCGCTGTCGGTCAGGCGATCGGCGAAGCGATCGGGGAGGGCTTCGGCCCTCTCGATGATCTCGTCTTCGGACATGACGTCCTTTTCAGTCATGGCTTCCCTTCCTGGGATTGCGAACCACGCCGGGGCCGCCCTCTTCCGGCCAGCTGGTCAGGATTTCTCCGCTGCGCTGGACAACCACTGACACGTCCACACCGTCTCGGATCCCGGTGCAAAGCCAGGTGTCATTCCAATCCTGATCGCACGGGAGACCGATCGGGGTCGCGTGCTACGTTCAAGGCGGTACTGATGATCTTTGCGTCATCCCAGCTAGCCGGAAATTCCGTCTTGCCTGGTTTTCCGATGCCGTGTCGGTGCCCTCCGCCGCCGGTCTCGTCTCCGTCGAGGATGTGTGTGATGCGCTCAGGAGTAACGCGTATCGAATCCAGAGACGGGCGGGTCTTGACGTCGGTCGCGTCCCAGGCGGAGCGGTCGGCTCGCCTGTCATCGTCACCGCCGTTGTCGCCTGCCCGATGAGGGCCGTCGCCATGGCGGCGCGCACGCGCCTCGTAGTACTCCTCCCGGGTCCGCGGCTCGGCTGGCGGCTTGGCTGACCGCCGCACTGTCGTCACCTGATCCGCTGTGACGGAGAATCCGCTCCGGGCGCTCATCGCTGGTCCTGTCGCCGTTTGGCCCGTCTTGCGCCATCACCCATCCGGATAGTCCTGAGACTCTATGCATCCATTAAGTCACGAAATGTATATCATAGCCCTGACTCCGGCCGTAGGTGCCCGATTGTGCATGCCGAAGCCCGGCCCTCGCCGCCGCGGAACCCGCCTGGATCCGGAGTAACGCGACATTGTGATGGCAAGAGCCGTCAGAGCGCCGCACTCACTGGCTGGCGCCATCCACGCGCATGTGATGTAAGGGTCTGGCCGGGCCAAAGCGCACAGCGTGCTGCCTCAGCATGAGGCTCCCTGACCGGACCACCGCCCGGATCATCATCGTGGGTCGTTACGCCTGCTAGGGCACTGCTTTTGACCCACGATCCGGGGCGGTGCGGCTGCTGTTACCGGTGGGGTTCGTCTCGGTGTCCGAACCTCCGCCGCCGCGCACCGGCGCCAAGCCCAGCACCCGCCGCCGAGCCCAGCCCCCGCTGCCGAGCCCAGCGCCCGCTGCCGCGCACCGGTGCCAAGCTCAGCGCCCACCACTGCACCCCAGCAGCTCAAGCGCCCTCACATGGCGCCTCCGACCCGAGCCAACCCTTACATGCCTTGACAGTTATATTTCTGTGTAGCTATATTTCAAAGCATGTTCGAGGTTCTGGTGGAGCCTCACCGGCGGCGCATCCTCGATCTGCTCCGCGGAGGGGAGCAGACGGTCGGCGACCTGGTGTCGGAACTGGGGCTCAGCCAGCCGGGGGTGTCCAAGCACCTGCGGGTGCTGCGTCAAGCCGGACTGGTCGAGGTACGAGTCGACGGCCAGCGGCGCCGGTACCGGCTCCGGACCGAGCCGCTTCGGGAGATCGATGAGTGGCTGGCGCCGTACCGGGCGGCCTGGAGCCGCCGGCTCGACACGCTGGAAGCCCACCTCGACGACATGAACAAGTAAGACCAGTGAGACGAGCGAGACGAGTGAGGAGAATCGCACATGGACGACATGGGTCTGGGCGTCCTGGCCCAGCAGGATGACCGGTGGACGCTCACCTTCACCCGCAGGCTGGCCCATCCGCGCGAGAAAGTATGGCGGGCCGTGACCGAGCCGGAACACCTGGCCGTCTGGTATCCGCAGGAGATCGTGGGGGAGCGGAAGGCAGGCGCGCCGCTGCGGTTCGTGACCCCTGGCGGAAGCGGCGACGGCTTCGACGGTCAGATGCTGGTCTTCGACCCGCCCTCGGTCATGGAGTTCACCTGGGGCACCGACCTGCTCCGCATCGAACTCGCCGCGGACGGCGCGGGGACCGTGCTCACGCTCACCGATACCTTTGATGACGTGGGCAAGGCCGCCCGGGACGCGGCCGGCTGGCACGAGTGTCTCGAGCGCCTGACCGCGGACCTGGACGGTACGCCGCTCCCCGCCCTGGGTGAGCCCTGGCAGAAGATCCACCCGGTCTACGTGAGCACGTTCGGGCCCGAGGCCGCCACCATCGGCCCGCCCCCCGGCTGGGAGGACCACCTCGCCAGCCGGACTTAAGAGAAGAAAGAAGGACCATAGGGAAGGACCATAGGGAAGGACCATAGGGAAGGACCATGGCGGGCACCAACCAGGACCCGGGACCGCAGCCGACCCGCCGGGATAAGCGCCTGTATCTCGTGCTCATGGCGGTCTGCATCGGCCTGTTCGTCCTGTCCTGGGCCGTCTTGGACCGGTACTCAACCACCGCGGCCATCGCCGTGTCGGCCGTGGCGCTGGTAATCCCGCCGTTCGCCGTGATCATCGCGAACGTGGCCAGCGCCACGGACCGCCGGCGCCCGTAGCGCGCCCGCCGGCGCCCGTAGCGAGCCCGTAGCGCGCCTTACGTGCCGAAGTGCAGGCACGGCGCGCCGAACGAGTCAGACGCGGTGATGCATACCGCGGACAGCCCGGAGAACACCTGGTGCACCCCGAAGCTCCACCAGTACCAGCCCCGGTTCAGGGTGAAGGTCCGCTGCGCGACGACCTGGCCGTTCGGGTGCTGCGCGGAGTAGACGATCACCCGCCAGGTCTTGGTCGCCGTGGTGTTGTACTGCACCCACTCGATCACGGACCCGATGCAGGTGCCGCCCGCCGAAGGACGCCACCACAGGTGGCCACCCTGGCTGCGGCTGGGATTGGTGATGAAGCCCACCGCCGGGAACACCGCCGGGGTGACCCCCAGGCAGCCCGCAGTGGACACGGTAGAAGCCACGGCTGCCGTGGCCGTCGCGGGCCGGGACTGGCTCGCGGTGGCATAGCTCACGCCCGGTACGAGCAGCGCCAGCACCCCCGTCACGAGCAGGGCCGCCAGCCACCGCCCCGATAGCCGCCCGCGCCGGGGCCCGGCCTCGGCCGGCGATGCCGGCCTGGTACGCAGAACAAGCAAGAGTCGCCTCACGCCTGGGTCTCCTTCTGGTCTTGGGTGAAGGGTTTCCGGCGCCCGGGCGATGCAGTCGCTATTGAAACGATCACCGCCGCCTCCTGGTTCACCAGCCAAGCCACGCCACGCAGCCACGCCAAGCGAAGCCACGCCAAGCCACGGGCCGGACCCCGGGCGCGAGCACCCGTGTCCCACTAGGGCTTCACCCGGGCCAACCACGGGTGCGAACGCCGCGGCCGGCGGCGGATGCTAGGCATGAGGGGATGACCAACAGGAGGATCGTGTGGACGAGGAACTGATCCGGTGGTGCGTGCTGGCCACCCGCGCGGCCTGTTCGCGGATGACCGCGCCGCACCTGAAGGCCCTGCAGGACAGCGTCGGGCAGGCCCGGAGCCTGCCGGCCCGGTTCGCCTGGGACCGCAAGGCCACCGCCTACGCGCAGATCGTCAACCTGCTCGCCGACGTGATCACCGACCGTCCGGTGCCGGCCCTGTTCGTCAACCGGGCCGTCGGGGCCATGCACGACCTGATGCTCACCGTCGGCCCGGCCGCCGACGGCATCATCCTCAGCTCCCGCCGCCGCCTGCTCGACCTGATCCGGGCCGGAGACGCCGACGGGGCCGCGGCCGAGATGGAGCACCACCTGCGCGGGCTGCACTTCATGTGGCGGCTGGTGCGCAGTTCCGCACCCGGCGACATCGCCGTCTAAACGAACACGCAGGAAAAGGACAAACACGCAGGAAACACGCAGGAAAAGGATCACGCAGGAAAAGGATCACGCAGGAGAAGGACCATGAACGAGGGCTGGCACGAGAGCATTAACCACCATGAGTCGCTCATCCACGACTGGCGGGCCCGGCAGCTAGCCAGGCTGGGGATCCCCCGGGCGCTCGCCGAAACCGTCGCCGATCACGTGGACTGGCACCAGATCGCCGCGCTCGTCCGCCGCGGCTGCCCGCCCCGCGCTCGCCCTCCAGATCGTCATGTAACAGCAGCCCCGCGAGCTGCTCCGCGTTGACCTGCGCATAGTTCCGGTAACAGTTGTTGAACAGCACGTGCGTAACCGAGGCGCCGGAAGCCAGTTCCCGGATCCGAGGCGCCCACGACGCCAGCTCGCCCTCGCTGTACTCATAGCCGAACCGCTCGTAGATATCCTTGCTGTCCCATTTGGCCGAATGCCCGTGCATCCGCACCACGGCCAGGTCGCTGGTCGCGGCCAGGACCGGGGGAATCGAGCTCGGGTAGCCCTGCGGCATGTCCACGCACACGTACGGCAGCTGGTGAGAAGCCAGGAAAGCCAGCGTCTCTTGCTGGTTCTCCGGGCTCATCCACGTCTTGTTGCGGAACTCGATGCACACCCGCCGGGGCGCGACCCGCGAAGCGCAGGCCACGATGTAGTCCTTGCGCGACCGGCCGATGGGGAACCACGGCGGGAACTGCAGCAGGATCGCGCCGAGCTTGCCCGCCTGGCGCAGCGGCTCCAGCGCGGCCAGGAACCGCTCCCAGGCCTGATCGACCACCCCCGGGTCGACGTCCTTGAGTAAACACGGGCCTTCCCCGCCTCACCAGCGGCCGCCTCACGCAAATCAACAGGCAGCGCCTTGACCGGCGTGGGGTGCTGGGTGAACAGGCTGAACGCCTTGACGTTGAACGTGAACCCGGCCGGCGTCCGCGATGCCCACGCCGTCGCGGTCGCCTCAGCAGGCAGCGCGTAATACGTAGCGTCCACCTCGACCAGCGGGAAACGACTGGCGTAGTACCGCAGCCGCTCCTCAGGATTAGCAGCCGAAGCCGGGTACCACCCCGACGCGATCAGCGTCTTGTCCGTCCACGACGCCGTGCCGACCAAAACCGCACCCACAAAGAAACCCTATTCAGGTGGCAGTTCCTTGTACACGAAGCCCACGTTGATGCCCTGCCGGGCCCGGATCCACTTGGGGATGTAGTACAGCAGCGCGCCGCCCGCGATCAGGCCGCCGAACCAGGCCGGGATCCACCAGAAGTTGGCCGTGTTGCCGTTCTCGACCAGCGCCGGGAACTGGGTGGACACGATGGCGAAGGCCACGAACTCGGCGATGGACAGCGGCGCCACGATGAACAGCACCGGGATGCCGAGGAACTTCACGTTGGCCGGCGAGGACCGGTACAGGTCCGGGCGTC
>CAWGJL010000027.1:0-16857 GCA_963822765.1 uncultured Actinomycetes bacterium
GGGGCCGGGATGATGGGCGTGCGAGTGTGCGCGGCCATCCGCCTCTCCCCTTCGCTGGCCCTCGGCCGCACCCTATAGTGTGCCGGGGTGGCCGATGAAGCAGCCGAGGCGGTACGCCAGATCGGGATCAAGCTCGCCGCGCTGGCCCAGGACGGGCTGACCTTCGCCACGGGTGACTATGACCTGGACCGGTACCGGCAGGTGAGCGAGCTGGCCACCGGCTTGCTGGCGGCGATCAGCGGGCGCCCGGGCGCCGATCTCGCGATCGAGCTCGGCCGCGACTCCGGCTACGCCACACCGAAGGTCGACGTGCGCGGGGCGATCTTCGACGACGCTGAGCGCGTGCTGCTCATGCGCGAGAAGACCGACGGCCGCTGGTCACTGCCGGGCGGCTGGGCCGATCCCGGGGATGCCCCGTCGGTCGCGGTCACCCGGGAGATCCTGGAGGAGACCGGCTACCACAGCTCGGCGGTGAAGCTGATCGCCTGCTGGGACCGCGACCGGCAGGGCAACCTGCCACCGCTGCCGGTCCACGTCTACAAGCTGTTCTTCCTGTGCCGCCGCTCCGGCGCCGTGCAGCCGCCGGCCGAGCTGGAGACGCTCGAGGTCGGATGGTTCGGCCTGGGAGAGTTGCCGCCGCTGTCCCTGGGCCGGGTCAACCACCGCCAGCTCGAGCGGGCGCTGGCGCACCACCGGGATCCCTCGCTCCCCACCGAGTTCGACTAGAGCGCGTCCCGGAGCCTATGAGGCGGCCCGGCCAGAGCCGGACCCCGGCCTGGGCGGCGAGCGCGGTCCCGCGCTGCGCATCAGTCCCGCCAGTCCCATTTGCGTGGTTGATCCGGCTTCCGTGGAGTATTGTGGCAACCCCAGTTGCCCGGATCGACCACGTAAGCCAAATCCACCACGATAATTTCCGGATGGCGGAAATTGGCGGGGTGTATGCCGGCGGCGGGGGTGGCCGGGAGTAACGCGGGTGGCCGGGGCTAGCGCGGGCTGGCCTGAAGGGTTACCGGGACGCGGACGTCGACGTGCTGGCCGTGGACGATCTCGGCGGCGTCGTGGTAGCGGTAGACCGCTACCGGAACGGCGCGGTAGATGCGCCACGCGGCGTCGCCGAGGACGTCTTCGGGTGAGGTGACGGCGAACTTACTGTCCTGCCGCCGCGTGCGCCGGACCTCGATGGCGCGCTCCACTTCGGTCAGGTCGCGCAGTTCGGTCGCGACCGCGTCGAAATACACTCCTTCGCCCTCGTGGTCCGGCGGCTCGCCGAGGAGAGAGATGCCGACCTGCGGGCGGATCCGGATGTTCGCCGAGTGAACGGTTTGCTTGAACGACACCCAGTAGAGCGCGAACGCCTGGTCGTGGGCGAAGTACACCGGGCTGCTCCACGGCTTGCCCGAGGCGTCGGCGGTGGCCAGGGTCAGGTGCGGGGTGGCCTCGATCAGCCGCCGGGCCTTGCGTGACGCGTCATCCACGCTTGACATCCTCGCATAGCGCGTTATTCTCAATCCTAGAACATCTCAGTATGAGAAGGACTTGATGAACGAACAAGAGTTCCTGGCCAGCTACGATCCGCGGTCCTTCAACCCGGTCGCGGTCACGGTGGATGTGGTGACGCTGACGATCCGGGACGGCGAGCTGGACGTGCTGCTGGTGGAGCGCGGCGTTCCGCCGTTCGAGGGCCAGTGGGCGCTGCCGGGCGGCTTCGTGCGGCCCGCGGCCATCCAGGACCTGGACGACGCGGCGGCCCGGGAACTGGTCGAGGAGACCGGGCAGCGGCTGGAGCGTATTCATCTGGAGCAGCTCGCGACCTACGGGACACCTGATCGTGATCCGCGGATGCGGGTGATTTCGGTGGCCTACCTGGCCTTCGCGCCGGAACTGCCCGAGCCGCAGGCGGGCAGCGACGCCCGGGCCGCGGCGTGGGTTCCGGTCTCGTCGCTCGGGCTGGCCGAGGGCGGCGGGCAACGGCCAGGGACGAGCCGCAAGCTCGCGTTCGACCACGCGCGGATCCTGGCCGACGGGCTGGAGCGAGCCCGTTCCAAGCTGGAGTACACGCCGCTGGCGACCGCGTTCGTGGCTGAGCAGTTCACGATCTCCGAGCTGCGCGCGGTCTACGAGACGGTCTGGGGGGAACGGCTGCACGCGGGGAACTTCCACCGCAAGGTGCTGTCGGTGCCGGGCTTCGTGGAGAGCACGGGCGAGACCACCGAGACCGGCGGGCCGCGTGGCGGGCCGCGGGCCCGGCTGTACCGCCGCGGGGACGCGCGGCTGCTGCACCCGGCCCTGCTGCGGCCCGGGCGTGAGGACGCGGTCCGTTGACCGCGCCCGGTCCGTTTCACTCAGGCGATCAGAAGGTGAGAAAGCGATGCGACTGATGTACGTGACGCATCGGCCCGCCTGCCATCCGGCGGCGCAGCAGTACGATTCCCGGATGGGAGCAGGCGGCCTCGCGGGCCCGGGTCCGACGATCGTGGCCGCGAGCCGGTGGCAGGTCAGCATGTTGTTCGGTTTCCTGACCCTGGCCTTCGCCGTGGCGCTGGCCCGGGGCGGGATCGGCGCGCAGACCACGTCCGGGAGGGTGGCCGTCGTGGTTTTGTGTGCCGTCCTCCTGGCGGTCTTCATCTCCGCCTGGATCAGGACGCTGCGGCACCCCGCCCGCCTTGAGATCACCGAGGACGCCATCCGGTACGTACGACGCAACGGCCCGCCCGCGATCCTGTCGCGGCAGCAAGGGAACGATCTCTCCTTCGTTCGCACGAACCGCGGCGGCCGGATCCGGACGCTGGGGCTGGCCATCGCGGGCAGCAACACGGTCATGGATCTGGGCCTCTTTTTCTCCCGCAAGTCGGTACGGCAAGCCTGCCGGGCCCGCGACTGGCGGTTTGCATGACGGGCGATGCCTCGCCACCCAGGCACCGCGATGTGGCGGCCTTCGATGAGCGAGCCGCCGGATACGACCAGGGATGGCTGGGCCGGCTCCATCACGACATCGCCGGCCAAACCGCGGAGATCGCCCTGACCGTCGACGCGGCCCCCCGGCGAGTGCTCGATGTCGGCTGCGGGAGCGGCTATCTGCTGCGACTGCTGGCCAGCCGCTGCCCGGGCGCCGCCGAACTGGCCGGGGTCGACCCGGCGCCGGGAATGATCAAGGTCGCCGCGGCCGCGGCCCTGTGCATTCCCGGCGACGAGCGGTTGCGGTTCTCGGTCGGCGTGGCCGAGCACCTGCCGTTCCGGGACGGCTCGTTCGACCTGGTGGTCAGCGTGACCTCGTTCGATCACTGGTCGGACCAGCAGACCGGACTGGCCGAGTGCCACCGGGTTCTGGTCCCCGGCGGTCATCTCGTTCTGGTCGATCAGTTCTCCGGATGGCTGGTCCCGACACTGGTCTTCGGCCGGTCCGGCAAGGCACGCACCAGACGGCGGGCCGACCGCCTGCTGGACGCGGCGGGCTTCGGGACGGTCACCTGGCACCGGGTGTACGCGGTCATCATCAACGCCGCCGCGGCGACTAGGTTATGGCTGGATGAAACAGGCGCGAGAACGGAGCATCATGCCAGGGATCCCCCCGTCTCACCGGGACCTGCTCGACGGCCAGGTCGCTACGCTCGGCACGGTCGGCCCGGACGGCCGCCCTCAGCTGTCCGAGGTCTGGTACCTCGCCGACGGCGACACGATCAAGATCTCGCTCAATACCTCGCGGCAGAAGACCAAGAACCTGCTCGCGAACCCGGGCGTGAGCCTGCTCCTGCTCGACCTGGCCGTCCCGTACCGCTACCTGGAGATCCGCGGCGACGCCGAGATCACGCCCGACGACGACTACTCGTTCGCGGACCGGTTCGGCGCGAAATACCAGGCCGACCTGCGCGACCATGACTCGCCCGGTGACCGGCGGGTGGTCGTCACGATCAAACCCACGAGGGTGAACGCCGTCGATATGCGCGGCTGACCAGCCGCCCGGCCGCCGCCCGGGCCAGCCGGCGGCTGACGTGCGAGAGGGCCGCGGCCTGGCGTCCGCGCCGGTAATCGTCGGCCAGGGTCTCGGCACGGGAGGTGACCCGCTGGGCCTGGTACAGCTGGTACGCGTAGTTGGGGCTCACGACGGCAGTCCTTCCGGTCTGGGTTGCGCTGTCGTCCTCACGACGAACGCAAGTCCCGCCGGTGGACACTGGCACCGCGGATGCTTGTGGCTAGGCTGGCGGGCATGCCGCACACCCGATGACATGCTGACCGCGGTGAGTGACTCGCTGGCCACGCGGACCGGCCGGTCGCTGGAGCAGTGGCTGGCCCTGGTCCGGTCCTGCGGGGTGGACCCGCTGGACCAGAGCGCGGTCCGGAACTGGCTGCGGCGCGAGCACAGCGTGCCGCAGAACAGCCAGTGGGCGATCGCCGACGCCGCGGCCCGGGAGGCCGGCGGGTACGCCCCACCGTCTCGGAGTACGTCGACCGCCAGTACGCCGGGCCCAAGGCCGCGCTTCGCCCGATCTACGACGCGCTGGCGACCGTGATCGGCGAACTCGGCGGCGACGTGGCCGTTGAGGGCCGCGGCACGTACACGCCGTTCGTGCGCGGCAGGCAGTCGCTGGCGGTCGCCACGCTGCGAGCGAGGTCGACGCCGAGATCGTGCAACTGCTGCGGGTGGCCTACGAGCAGAACGCCTGATCCCGGCCGCCCCGGTAGTTGGCAGTACGGTTACTCATGCGGCGGATGATCATCGCGCAATATTTGCCTGATTCTCGGGTAGCCGAAGTAGCAGGCACCATCCGGTGCGATTCATACTGTTTTGAAGCGCTAGTTCTAGCCGAATGGGGTCGGTCATCAGGTGAAGGCGTCACAGAGTACGCGGGTTGTCGACAACGGCGGGATGGTCGGTGAGGCTTCCCAGCCCGACGCGGCCAAGCCGCTCCTGGACGCCCCTCAGTCAAAGGCCGCGGGCGTCGCGATGTGGGTGGCCGTGCTGCTTCCCCTGATCGGCCTCGCGGTCGCCATCCCGGTCGGCTGGGGCTGGGGCCTGTCCGTCCTGGACCTGTCCATGGCCGCGACCGCCTACGTGGTGACGGGACTGGCCGTCACGGTCGGCTATCACCGCGGCTTCACCCACCGCTCGTTCAAGGCCCGGCGGGGGCTGCGCATCGCGCTGGCCGTCGGCGGATCGCTCGCGGTCGAGGGTTCACCGGTCCAGTGGGTGGCCAACCATCGCCGGCACCACGCGTTCTCCGACCGGGAGGGCGATCCGCACTCCCCCTGGCGATACGGGACGGACACCCGGGCCCTGCTGAAGGGGATGATCTACGCCCACGTCGGCTGGATGCTCAAGCGCGAGCTGAGCAACCGGGCCCGGTTCGCGCCCGACCTGCTCGCCGACCGCGACCTGCGGGCCATCGGCCGGTTCTCCGGGTTGCTGGTCGCCGCGTCGCTGCTCGTGCCCGCCGGCGTCGGCGGCCTGGTCACGGGAACCTGGACCGGTGCCGTGACGGGATTCTTCTGGGCCGGCCTGATCCGCGTGGCGCTCTTGCACCACGTCACCTGGTCGGTGAACTCGGTCTGCCACGTGGTGGGCAAGCGCCCGTTCTCCTGCCGGGACCGGGCGACTAACTTCTGGCCGCTGGCCATCTTGTCGCTGGGCGAGAGCTGGCATAACTCTCATCACGCCGACCCGACCTCGGCGCGGCACGGGACGTTGCCCGGGCAGATCGACCCGAGCGCCCGCGTCATCTGGCTGCTGGAGAAGCTGCACCTGGTCTACGACGTGCACTGGCCGGATCCGCAGCGGATCGCGGCCAAGCTGGCCAGCTGACGGTCTCGTCTCCGAATGCCGGTTGTGATCCGGCACGCGATAGTTGTTGGCGTTTGCGCCGCAGCCGACTCTTACCGGTGAGCGAGCGGGCTGGCCGGCCCGCGGACACCACCGGCCGGAGGCGAGGAACACCATCATGCGGGCGCTGAAGACGATGCCGGGCCGGGAGCCGTCCAGGTCATACAGGCCCCAGGACACCGACCGCGAAGTGACCGCGATCTACCTGGCCCACTACCGGCAGCTGGTCAGGATGGCCGCGCTGCTGATTCAGGATCTGGCCGCGGCGGAGGAGATCGTGCAGGACTCGTTCGTCGCCGTGCACGCCGCCTGGCCCAGGCTGCCCGACGCCGAGCACGCGCTGTCCTACCTGCGCCGGTCGATCGTCGACCGGTCCCGGGCCGCGCTGCGGCGGCACGTAGTAGTGGACAAGCTCGCACCCCGGCTCGCGCCCGACCTGCCCAGCGGCCAGGGCGAGGTGAGCATCGAGGTCGAACGGTCCGCTTTCATCTCCGCGCTGTGGACCCTGCCGCCCCGGGAACGGGAGGTCGTGGTGCTGCGGTACTTCGCCGACCTGCCCGAGACCCAGGTCGCCTCGGCGACCGGGATCAGCGAGACGGCGGTCAAGGCGTACACCTCCCGGGCCATGTCCGCACTGCGAGCCGAGCTGCGCAGGGCCGGGTCCGCTACCGAGGCTGGCCCCTACCTCTAGCCCGCGACGCCCAGGCCACCGTAGGCTCCTTGCGGCAACCTGTCGCAGGCCGCAACCGGGTGGGTGATGTGATGGCGGAACGTCCGTACGACCTCGTCGCAACTCCAGAGGGCGTCGTGGCGCGGGTCCGGCTGCGGGGCACGTCGGTCCTCTCCTCGCCGCTGCTGAACCGGGGCACCGCGTTCACCCTCGCCGAGCGGGAGGTGCTCGGGCTGACCGGCCTGCTGCCCGAGGGTGTGTCGACCATCGACGGACAGCTGCGCCGGGTCTACGGGCAGTACCAGCGCCAGCCCGATGACCTGGCCAAGAACCTGTACCTGGCCAGCCTGCGGGACCGCAACGAGGTGCTGTTCTACCGGCTGCTGACCGAGCACATCTCCGAGATGCTGCCGATCGTCTACACCCCCACGATCGGGACGGCGATCGAGCGGTACAGCTACGAGTTCGGCCGTGCCCGCGGCGTGTTCATGTCGGTGGATCACCCGAGCCAGGTCGAGACCGCGTTCCGCAACTACGGGCTGGGGCCGCAGGACGTGGACCTGATCATCGCCACCGACTCCGAGGGCATCCTCGGCATCGGCGACTGGGGAGTCGGCGGCATCCAGATCGCCATGGGCAAGCTCGCCGTCTACGTCGCCGCGGCGGGGCTGCACCCGCGCCGGATCATCCCGGTCGTGCTGGACGCGGGTACCGATAACCCGGCCCTGCTGGCCGAGGAGATGTATCCCGGCAACCGGCACCCGCGCGTGCGGGGCGAACGGTACGACGAGCTGATCGACAGCTACGTCAAGGTGGCCACCCGCATGTTCCCGAACGCGCTCCTGCACTGGGAGGACTTCGGCGCGGGCAACGCGCACCGCATCCTGGCCAAGTACGCCGGCAGCTACCTGACGTTCAACGACGACATCCAGGGCACGGCCGCGGTGGTGCTGGCCGCCGCGCTCGGCGCGGTCCGGGCCGCGGGGTCGCGGATGCGCGACCAGCGGGTGGTGATCCACGGCGCCGGCACCGCCGGGATCGGGATCGCGGACGTCCTGCGGCAGGTGATGATCGCCGAGGGCCTCAGCCCGGACGAGGCCACCCGGTGCTTCTACGCACTCGGCAGCAAGGGCCTGCTGACCAGCGACTACCCGGGTACGCTGCGGGACTTCCAGGTCCCCTACGCCCGCCCGGCCGCGGAAGTCAGCGGCTGGCCGCGGGACGGCGAGGGCCGGATCGGGCTGGCCGAGGTGGTGACGCGCAGCCGCCCCACGATGCTGATCGGGACCTCGACCCAGCCGGGGGCCTTCACCGAGGCGCTGGTGACCGAGATGGCGGCGCATGTGGAGCGGCCGATCATCATGCCGCTGTCCAACCCGACCTCGCATTCGGAGGCCCGGCCCGCCGATCTCATCGCCTGGACGCAGGGCCGGGCGCTCATCGCCACCGGCAGCCCGTTCGAGCCGGTCGAGTACCGCGGCGTGACCTACCAGATCGCCCAGGCCAACAACGCGCTCATCTTCCCGGGCCTGGGGCTCGGGGTGACCGTCTGCCGGGCGCGCCGGGTCAGCGACCCGATGCTGGCCGCCGCGGCCCAGGCCCTGGCCGACCTGTCCGAGGCGAGCACTCCGGGCGCGCCCGTGCTGCCCCCGGTTACCAGCCTGCGCGCGGTCTCGGCCGCGGTAGCGGCCGCCGTGGCCCGGGCCGCCCAGGACGAGGGACTGGCGGGCGTGCCGCTCGATGATCCCGCCGCGCAGGTGCGCCGGGCCATGTGGGAGCCCGCCTACCCGGCGATCGAGCCCAGCTGAGATCTGTCCATTTCTTAAATTAGCAAATTTTAATGATACAGTTCGGGCATGACCGACCTGGCCTCCCTGAGCAGCCTGGATGATCCCGTGCGGCGTCGCCTGTACGAGGTGGTCCGCGAGCGGGCCGAACCCGTGGGCCGGGACGAGGCGGCGGCCGCGGCGGGGGTCGGCCGGGCGCTGGCCGTCTACCACCTGGACAAGCTGGTTGAGGCCGGGTTGCTGACGGCGTCCTATCAGCGGCCGCCCGGGCGCAGCGGGCCGGGGGCCGGACGGCCCGCCAAGCTCTACATGCGGTCGGATCGCGAGTTCGCGGTCACCGTGCCGCCCCGGGAGTACGAGCTCGCGGCGCGGCTGCTGGTCCAGGCGGTCGAGGCAGATCCGAGCGGTCGCAGCCGGGCCGTGCTGCTCGAGGCGGCACGCAGGCTCGGCGCCGAACTGGTGCCGGCGGCCCGGCGGGCGCGGCTGCCGGGGCGCGGACCTGGACGGGGCGCTGGCGGGGCACGGATATGAGCCCAGGCGCGGCGAGGACGGCGTGATCAGGCTGCGGAACTGCCCGTTCCACCAGCTGGCCGAGCAGCACCGCGACGTGGTCTGCGGCATGAACCTGGGGCTGATCGAGGGGATCCTGGCCGGCCTGGGGGCGGACGGCCTGCGTCCGGTGCTGGATCCGCAGCCCGGGCACTGCTGCGTCGTGATCGGCGCTGATCAGCCGTGACGCAAGCGCTGCACATCGCGCGGGACGGCGCGGGCGTGGACCTGGAGGCGGCCCGCCGGGCCGCGGCCGATTTCCTGTCGGCGCTCGGGGTCGCGATCGACCAGGAGGACCTGCGCGAGACCCCGGCCCGGATGGCTCGCGCCTATGCGGAGCTGTTCGACGCGCGCCCGCTGCGGCTGACCACGTTCGCCAACGACGAGGGTTACGACGAGCTGGTGCTGGCCCGGGCCATCCCGTTCCGCACCGTCTGTGAGCATCACCTGCTCCCGTTCTCCGGCGTGGCGCACGTCGGCTACCTACCCGGCGAGCGCATCGTCGGGCTGTCCAAGCTGGCCCGGCTGGTCGAGTATTTCTCGGCTCGTCCGCAAGTCCAGGAGCGGCTGACCAAGCAGGTCGCCGAGTGCCTGGCCACCCGCCTGCGGGCGCCGGGCGTGGGCGTGGTGCTGGAAGCCGAGCACTCCTGCATGACGCTGCGCGGCGTCCGGGCGCTTGGCGCCAAGACCGTTACGTCGGCCCTGCTGGGCACGCTGCGGGCCGACCCGCGCAGCCGGGCGGAGTTCTTCGCGCTGGCAGGCGTACCGCACTGAACGCAAGCTGCCCAGCAGGGCCGCAGATGAGAAGATTCGCGAGAGGAGAGCACGTCATGAGCGGGACGCACGTGATCGTGGGGGCGAGCCTGGCCGGGGCGAAGGCCGCCGAGACCCTGCGCGAGGAGGGGTTCGGCGGCCCGATCGTGCTGATCGGCGACGAGGAAGAACGGCCGTACGAACGGCCGTCGCTGTCCAAGGACTATCTGATGGGCAAGGCCGAACGCGAGACGATCTACGTCCACCCGCAGGCGTGGTACGCCGAGCATGATGTCGACCTGCGGCTAGGCACCCTGGTCACCGGCCTCGACCCGACGGCCCATGAGGTGGCGCTGGCCGACGGCAGCCGGATCGGTTACAGCAAGCTGCTGCTGGCCACGGGCTCGGCGCCGCGGCGCCTGCCGGTGCCGGGCGCCGACGCGGAAGGCGTCCGCTACCTGCGCAGGGTGGCCGACAGCGACCGGATCCGGGCGACCCTGCAGACCGCGACGCGGATCGCGGTGATCGGCGCGGGCTGGATCGGCCTGGAGACCGCCGCCGCGGCCCGGTCGGCCGGTGTCGAGGTGACGGTCCTGGAGACGGCCGAGTTGCCGCTGCTGCGGGTACTCGGCCGGGAGGTGGCCGAGGCCTTTGCCGCCCTGCACCGCGAGCACGGCGTCGACCTGCGCTTCGGAGTCCAGGTAGCCGAGATCACGGGATCGGGGGGGCGGGCCGACGGCGTCCGGCTGGCCGACGGCAGTCACATCCCGGCCGATGCGGTCGTCGTCGGGGTCGGCATCACGCCCAACAGCCAGCTCGCCGAGGCGGCCGGCCTGGAGGTTGGCAACGGGATCGTGGTCGACGCCGGGTTGCGGTCCGGCGACCCGGACATCTACGCCGCGGGGGACGTGGCGAACGCCTACCATCCGATGCTCGGCCGGCACGTCCGGGTCGAGCACTGGGCCAACGCGCTGAACCAGCCGCAGGCGGCCGCCCGGTCCATGCTGGGCCAGGACGTCGCCTACGACCTGGTGCCGTACTTCTACACCGACCAGTACGACCTGGGCATGGAGTACGCCGGCTACGTCGAGCCGGGCGGCTACGACCGGGTCGTGTTCCGCGGGGACGTGGCGGCGCGGGAGTTCGTCGCGTTCTGGCTGCGGGACGGCCGGGTGCTGGCCGGGATGAACGTTAATATCTGGGACGTCAACGAGGCGATCCAGGCCATCGTCCGCGGCGGCCGTACGGTGGACGATGGCCGGCTCGCCGACCCCGGTGTCGCTCTCGATGAGTTCGCCTAGCGGGACAGCTGGCACAGGCGAGCGCGGCCCGGATGACCTCGGCCGCCAGTCGAAGTGTTCTGTTTCTGGTTAAGTGCTCTACGCGACCCAGGGTCAATCACCTATCGTTACAACGTAGTCGCTATCGTTACTTTGTGTAACACTTGGTTACTTAACGGAGGGTAGGAGCATGAGGATGCGCGGGGTACCGGCTGTGATCATCGCTGCCGTCATCTGCGGGGCGGGCTTGAGCGCGTGCGGGGCGAGCGGGTCGACTTCTTCCACCGTCCCACCGGCGGCGGCCCCGAGTGGATCGTCGGCCCTGGCCGGGGGGTCGCCGACGGCCTCGTTCAGCAGTACACCCGCGTCATCCCCGACCCCGGCAAGCTCGCCGACACGCAAGAATTCCGCGGCCCCTAAGCGTTCCGCCACGGCCACGGCTTCCGCGCATCCGACGAGTTCCCCGCGCGCGACGAGTTCCTCGAGCACGAGTTCCGGGACGCACACTTTCACGGTGCCCAGCATCCCCGGCGACAACGTCGTCAGCGCCTCTGGCTCCTACGAAAAGATAGGCACCGCGCGGGTGAAGGTGACGATGTGCGCGAAGCAGACCGGGGCCGCGTTCTCGGTGGGAGCGGTAGCGCTTGTCTATAGCGCCAGCGGGTCCAGCCAGAACATCGGCGCGACCATCTTGACCGGACCCGGCAACAGCAGTTGCGTCTCGAATACGTTCATCCTCTACACCGCGCACCTGAAGGTCCACGCGTTCATCGGCGGCAGCAACGGCACCATCATCAAGACCGGGCCGGTCCTGACCATCTACTGACGCGCCGTCGCGGGCGGCCTGGTCACGTCGGCTGCCCTTGGAGCCGGGCGGTGATCTTCGTGAGGGCGGAGCGAAGGTTCTCCAGTTCCGTGGGGGTGAGGGTGGCCGTGGCGTGTCCGCCCTGCTTCTTCCTTCCTTCTTTCTGGACTCACCGTCCACCACCCAGCCCCCTAGCGTTGTCCGTGCCTGCTTCCGGGTCGCGTCACGTTAACGTATCCGGCGGCGGCGACGCCACCGCGGGGTGGGCGGGGCGGGCGCGGGTGCCGGGGATGGCGGTGGCGGAGCCGGATGCGCGTCGTGCCATCGGCCGACCAAGGTCTCCGCATCCAGGAGCGGGAGAAATACGGGCGGGCCGGCCGGGATCCGGCGCCACTCGATGATGCGCCGGTTGAGGTCCGCGACCACGGCGCGGACCTCCTGCTCACTGCGCAGGTCCTGGACCGTCTCGGCTAGGCGTTCGGTCTCCTTGCGCAGCTTGAGCGGAGCGGGCAGAAGCTCATCGGCAGACACGCCCTCGCGGCGCAGGTAGTCCCGCAGCCAGGCCTGGGAGGCATCGGCGCCGTTCCGCTTGGGCAACGGCTTACCCGCGCCCGGCAGGTTGTCGAATGCCCCCCGCTCGGCCGCCTCGTTGATCTGCCGGTCGATCCAGGAGGTGAAGCTGAGGTCCGGTGGCTTGCGTTCGGTCATAACTGGACTCCGCTTCCACCGTACCTTCCGGAGCCGAGCAGCTCTTCAATGTCCGCGATGGCCTGCGCGTTGTCCTGGCCGGGAGGCACTGCCTCGCGGCCGGGTGACAACGCGGGCGGCGGTGGTCTCGAGGACGCCGCCAGTCGAACACCGCCGCGCTGATCTTCATGACCCCATGCTCGGGCTTGCCCCAGGGCCAAGGTCAAAGCCGGTGCCGCCGCTAGTGGTGGTGAATGATGACCGGGGGCGGGGGCGCAGGCGCGCACGCGGGGCTGGCGTCGTTGGCCGCCTTGGCCACATCGAAATCGCCGAAGCCGTTGAGCACGCCGTTCCCGCCGGACCACTGCCATAGCAGGTCACAGGCGGCCGGCTCGCTGGAGAACCACTGCGCGCCGGCGTGGGAGCCGGAAAACCCGTTCGGGAAGTCCAGCTGGGCCTGCTCGTTAGTGAAGGTCCATTCGGCGGTGTTGCTGAGCTTGGCGTTGCCGAAGATCCCGGCCCATGAGCCGTACCAGTTACCGCCCGAGGAGTAGACACCCGCGAGGTAGGACGAGTGGCTATTGATGTAACCGGAGAAGCCTGTCCAGGTGGCGAAGTCGATATTGGCGGGGATGTATTCGGTCTTCACGGTGTTGCCGCACGGGCCGTTCCAGACGGTGTTCCAGCCGTTTTCGTCCGGCGGCACGCCGTTGTTCTCGATGTCCATGAAGACGTAGCGGAAGTCGAAGACCTTGCCGCCCAGATCCGAAAGGGCCTGCTGCGCCTGCTTCTGGCCCCAGATCGCGGCCTCGGCGGCGGTGCCGTTGTAGTGCGGGTCCCGCCCGGGTCCGGCCGCGAACCAGTAGGCGGCGGCCCCGAGGCCGGTGCTGAACTTGACCACGTTGTCGGTGGCCATGTTGTAGTTGGCCTGCTCCCAGGCCAGCCCGGCGGTGGTACAGCCCTGCCAGTTCATGAACGAGCCCACCTCGCCGATGTACTCGCCGTACATGCCCGCGCTGCCCTGGCTGCAGCCGCCGGAGGGCTCGGTGTAAGGGCCGCTGCCGTTGCCGCACGCCTGCGGCGCGGCGCTGTCGGTCCCGGGATAGAAGCCGCTCGAGGTGCTGGCCTGCGCGGCGGCCAGCGCATCGCGGGCGATGGCCAGGGCCCGGTCACCGGGGCCGCTCGGCACGAACGACAGGACCCGGGCCGCGCCGCAGATCCGGACCGGCGCAGCCAGGGAGGCCGCACGGCCCGCGCCACGGGCCGCCGTGGTCGGGTAGACGACCAGCGAGGTGGCTCGCTGGCAGGCCTGCGGCCCGGAAGCCGCGGCGAACAACGCGACGGAGACCGACCCGCCTCGGGACAGGGTCAGCGCCGTGCTCTGCGTGGTGCCGTGCTGGTAGGTGGTAAGCAGCTTGCGCCCGGCCTGAACGGCGGCGGTGTCGGGGAAGATCTTGGCTATCTGGCTGGCGCCGCCGGCCTCATCCAGCCGGACCGTCGGCCAGCCCTCGGGGAGCACGCACGTCTGGCCCGCGTTGCTGAGTCGCAGTTCGATGATGGATCCGTCGTGCTCGTCCGCGACCGAGGTGACGCTGGCCCGCAGCGCGGCGACGGCGCAGGCGGCGGGCTCCGCGCCGGTCGCGGCGGCGAAGGGCGACGGAGCCGCCGAACGGCTCAGGCCCTTGATGTCGCGGGTCAGGGTCTGTGCGGCGTAGAAGGGCGACAGCCGCAACTGCCCGCCCACGCACGGGGCGAAGGAGCCGGCCGGGCCGGGGACCGTGACCTGGCGGGCCGCGCCCGGCAGGGTCAGCCCGAGCGTCCACCGGGTGACGCAGCGGCCCGGGGCGGTGGCGGACGTGGCCGTGACAATGGCGCTCTGCCCGGGCGGCAGGACGATCCCGGCGGCCGGGACCGGGGCGAGATTGCTGTAATTCACGTTGCTGACGGTGGTCGCAACGGTCTTTCCCGCGGTCGTGCGGACCACGATCCGCGGCCAGCCCCGCAGCGAGCACGTCGTCTTAGAGGTATTGCGGAAAACGATATTCCAGGCCCGTTTCCCCATTCCCTCATCGGGGTCGCCTGCGATGGCGACGGGCACGTTAATGCCCAGGTCAGAGGGCTGGCATGAGGCCGGGGAGGGAGCAGCGGCGGCACCAGCAACGACGCCTGAGCGGGCCGAGGCCGGCCCCGCGGCCAGGGCCACAACGGCCACGGCAGCCGTAATCGCCCGCAGAATTGCGGGCGCCTTGAACAGGCGTCGGGCCATGGTCAGAGTACCTCCGGCGGATTGGTCAGGCTGGCTGGCGGCCGGCCGCGGGCTGGCCAATAGGCGCGGTGCCGCGCGGTTGGCGGTAAGAGGCTCATAGGTGGATGGTCCGGTTTCTTATCGGTGAATGGGGACCGTAACGATTAGGCTGGTGCTGACGCCTAGTTAATTCTGATGACCTTGCCAGGTATTGCACGGGGGCCTGGCGGCTGGTCCAGTTTTACGCGTCGTTTCCTTCCCAGTCGAGACGACACGCCGTGGACCTGGCTGTTTGCGTAAATTAGAGATGACTGGGCCGGACATTCACGGTGCGTGATAGGCCAATTGCAGGCCTTTGCCCGCGGTACAGGAGGGCGCCGTTTCAGGTGCCGGTGAGCCAGAGGAAGCTCCACGGCGCCAGTTCGATCCGGCCGGCGCTGATGCTCGGTGCCCGGTGCTGGAGTGCACATGGGCCTTGTGAGGCCCGCCCGGGCGATGATCCCGGCGTCGACATCCTGGGTGAGGTCACTGAAGTTGGTCAGGGCCAGGAACGGCGCGCTCCGCGGATGCGCCCGCCGATAGGCCAGTACGCTGCGGTTTTCTGTCGGCAGGAGCTCGGTACGGCCGCCGAGCGGAGCGCGAGCAGCGAGCGCCGGGCCCTGGACAAGCCGCGGATGGCGCCGAACACGCGGCCCTCCAGCGAGCCGGGATCGTGGCGCCGCGCGGCCGCGTCCCAGTCCATCGGCGGCCGGTGCATCCAGCGGTTGTCGTGCTCGTGCGCCGGGTTCGCGGCCCACCCGGCGTCGCTGCGCAGGGCCAGCTCGTCGCCCATGTAGATGAGCGGGATGCCGCCGAAGGAGAAGGCGACGGCGTACATCGACTCCAGCCGGCGGACGGCGGCACTGAGGGCGCCGGGGGCCCCGTCCGCCAGGGCGGCCTCGATGCCGCACAGCGACGCGGCCATGCCGGAGATGCGGGAGTCGCCGGTCGCCGGGTTGTCCTGGAACAGCGCACCGCGGGAGAACGAGCCGGGGGACCTCGAACCGTAGAAGTCGGACAGGAAGCGCAGGTGGCGAAGCCGTCAGGCGGGCAGCGCGGCTCGGCGTCGGACACCGCCCAGCCGATGTCGTCGTGGCAGCGCACGTACGTGACCCAGGACGTCGGCGCGGCGCGGGCAGCGCCGGGACAGCGCGGCCTCGGCCAGCCGGACATCGCGGGTGGCCAGGGTCGACCACAGCATCACCATGAGCTGGTTGTCATAGGCCAGGTCGCGCTCGGGGCGGAACCGGTCGTGACCGCCGAGGTACGGGACGAGCAGTTCCGGGCTGACGATGGCCTCGGCCTTGAGGACCAGGCCCGGCGCGCCGAGCCGGGTCAGCGCGCGGAAGGCGCGCAGCAGCGCGTGCGCCTCGGGCTGGTTCTGGCAGTCGGTGCCGATCCGCTTCCACAAGAACGGCGCCGCGTCCACCCGCAGCACGTCGATGCCGCGGTTGGCCAGGGTGAACATCGTGCCGAGCATGGCCCGGAACACGGCCGGGTTGGCGTAGTTCAGGTCCCACTGATAGTCGTGAAACGTGGTCCAAACCCAGCCCAGCCCGCTGACCTCGGTGAAGCTACCCGGTGCCAGGTCGGGGAACACCTCGGGGAGCGTGCGCTCGTACCGGTCGGGTTCGGTCCGGTCCGGGTAGATCAGGTACATCTCGCGGTAGCCGGGTTCGCCGGCAAGCGCCTTAAGGGCCCACTGGTGTTCTCGCGCCGTGTGGTTGAGCACCAGGTCGACGCACAGGACCATGCCGCGCTGATGCAGGTCGCCTGCCAGGGCCTGCAGGTCGGCCATGGTGCCGATGCGCGGTCGGTGGCGTCGTAGTCGGTCACCGCGTAGCCGCCGTCGTTTTCACCGGCGCGCGGTCGCAGCAACGGCATCAGGTGCAGGTACGTGACACCCAGCTCGGCCAGGTAATGCAGGTGCTCGCGGACTCCCGCGAGCGTGCCCGCGAACCGGTCGGTGTAGCAGACGTAGCCGATCATCCGGGACCGCTGGAACCAGCCCGGGTCGATCTCGCGGCGCAGGTCCAGGAGCCGCAGCGCGGCCGGGCGTTCGGCGGCGGCGTGCAGGGCATCCAGGACCAGCTCGGTGGCGAATTTCCCGGCGTCGGTGACGGTGCCGTACACCTGGCTCAGCGGCTCGGAGATGTCGGACGGACAGCTGTTCCAGCCGGGTCAGGAACGCGTCGGCCTCAATGGCGCCCAGCCGGGCCCGCGCCTC
>CAWGJL010000028.1:0-114513 GCA_963822765.1 uncultured Actinomycetes bacterium
CAGCCTCTGATCGCGCCGACCAGGCCGCCGACGAGTTTGCGCTGGGCGAAGATGAAGATGGCCAGCGCGGGGATCATGGACACGGCGGTGAACGCGTAGACCCGCGCGGTGTCCTGGGTGTACGTGGACTGGAAGTTGGCCACCGCCAGCGGCAGGGTGTAGTGGTTCTGGCTGGAGAACACGACCAGCGGCAGCAGGTAGGCGTTCCAGCTGGTCACGAAGGCCAGGATACCGACGGTGATGAGGGCGGGCCGGGACAGCGGCAGCAGGATCCGCAGGAAGAACCGGATCCGGGTCGCGCCGTCCACGATCGCGGCGTCCTCCAGCTCGCCGGGAATGGCGCGCATGAACGGCCGCAGGATCACGATCGTGACCGGCAGCGAGAACGCCGCCTCGGGCAGGGCCACGCCGAACAGGTTGTCGTTCAGGCCGATCTGCTGGAGCAGCAGGAACAGCGGCAGGGCCGCGGTGTTGAGCGGGAACAGCAGCCCGGCCACGAACAGCAGGTAGAACGCTTCGCGGCCGCGGAAGGTGTAGCGGGACAGGGCGAAGGCCGCCATCGAGCCCAGCGTCACGGCCAGCCCGGTCGCGACCACCGCGATCAGCACACTGTTGGCCACCGCCTGCCAGAAGATCGACGAGGTGGCGATCGCGGCGTAGTTGCTCCACACCCACGGATGCGGCAGCGCGTTCGGGTCGGCGTTGAGCTGGGCGGTGGTGCTGAAGCCGCCGACGATCATGTACAGCATCGGCGCGATCGTGATGGCCAGCACGAGCAGGATGATCAGGTAGCTGACGGGCAGCGAGAGCCACCTGCGGCGCTCGCGGATCACGTCCCGGCCCGGGGAGCGCCGGGGAAGCCGGGCGCTGGCGGCGCTCACGTGACGGCCCGGGTCACGGCGCCGGCGGTGTCGCGGCGCAGCGCGTAGCGCTGGTAGGCCAGCGCGAAGACCAGCGAGATAACGAACAGGACCACCGAGACCGTGGCGCCGTATCCGAACTCGGTGCGCTGGACGCCGTTGGTGTACTGGTAGGTCAGCATGGTGCTCGACGCGTTCGCGGGCCCGCCCAGGGTCATGATCCAGACCAGGTCGAAGAGCTGGAGCGAGCCGATGACCGACAGAAAGATCCAGATCCGGACCGTGGGGCCCAGCAGTGGCAGCGTGATGGCCCGGGTCACCTGCCACGGGGTGGCCCCGTCGATGGCCGCCGCCTCGCGCAGCTCGGGCGGGATGCCCTGCAGGCCAGCCAGCAGCAGGACGATGCCGAAGCCGATGTACTTCCAGGTGGCCACGACGAACACCGAGTAGAGCACGAGCGAGGTGCTGGCCAGCCAGTAGTGGACCAGGCCGCCCAGGCCGACCGCCTTGAGCAGCGCGTCGAGGGGTCCGCCCGGCTGCAGGAGCTCGTACCACATCACCGCCGCCGTCGCCTCGGACAGCACGAACGGCGCGAACACGGCCAGCCGCAGGAACGTCCGGCCGCGCACCCGGCGGTTCAGCAGGAGGGCCAGCCCGAGGCTGATGGGGAGCTGGATCACCAGGGACAGCACGGCGATGATCACGTTGTGCAGGAGCGCCTGGTGGAAGACCGGGCCGGTGAGTACCCCGGTGTAGTTCTGGAAGCCGATGAAGTCGTTCAGCGGCCCGAAGCCGCTCCAGTTGTACAGGCTGTACCAGGCGGCGAAGATCATCGGGACGATCACGAACCCGGCGAACAAGGCGGTGGGCGGGACGAGCAGCACGGTCAGCTCGAGCCGCTTGCGGAGGCCGCGCCGCGGGCGCGGCGTGCGGGCAGCAGCGGCCGGACGGGACGATGCCTCCTCCCGCCCGGCCGCCGGCGCGCTCTGGGTGCGCGCCATCAGTGCCCGGAGCTGCTGCTCACGGAGTTGATGATGGTCGAGTTGCTGCCCTTGCCCGCGAAGAAGTTCGCGAGCGCGGTGTCCAGCGCCTGGCCCGGGTTGGTCGGGAACGCGATATCGAAGTACTCCGCGTCGTAGGCGGCGTTGCGGTGGGCCGCTGCGGCCGCCTGCAGGGCCGGGTCGGTCAGCACCGACTCGGCGTTGGCGTTCGCCGGGAGCCCGACCCCGGCCTTCTGCACCAGTTCCTCCTGCACCGGGGTGCTGTCGATGTACTGGAGGAACTCGACGCAGGCCGGCTCGGAGGCTCCGGTGGTGCAGGAGAAGCCGTCACCGCCGGACAGCACGGCCGTCGGGTTACCCGCGCCGCCGGAAACCTGGGGGAACGGGAACCAGCCCAGCTGGCTGACGATGTTCTTGTCCGAGGTGAGGGCCGGGACCACGCTGGTCTCCCAGTCACCCTGCAGTTCCATGGCGGCCTTGCCGTTGGCCAGCAGGCCGGCCGAGCTGCCCGCGCCGGTCTGGGCCTGGGTGGCGTTGAACCCGCCCTGGAACGGGTTGGTGGCCATGAACGAGGTGAGGTCCTTGGTCGCCTGGGTGAAGCACGGCGCGGTCATGTTGATGGCCTTGATCGAGGACTGCAGCACGGACTGAGAGCATTCCCGGACCGCGAAGTACTCCCAGTAGAACGCGTCCGGCCAGCGGCTGCCGCCGCCGAGCGAGATCGGGGTGATGCCGTGCGCCTTGAGCATGGTGTCATCGGACTCGAGCTGGGCCATCGTGGTCGGCGGGGAGGTGATGCCGGCCTTGGCGAAGAGGTCCTTGCGGTACCAGAAGCCCACCACGTGCTGATCGTAAGGGATGCCGTACTGCTGGCCGTTGACCTGCCAGCCCGCGGCGGCCTGGCCCAGCTCGCTGATCCAGCTCGAGGTGAGCGGACTGAGGTTGGCCAGCTTGCCCGACGTGAACTGGGTGGCCTCCTGGCCGCCGCCCCATTGCTGGAAGATGTCGGGCGGGTTGTCCGACTTCAGCGCGATCGGCATCTTGGTGGTGAACAGGTCGCTCTGGATCGGGTCCATGTTGATGGTCACGTTCGGGTGGGAAGCGTGGAACGCGGCTACGACGCTCTGCCAGACACCCAGCAGGGGCTGGGTGTTGCCGTTGTTCCACCAGGTGAGGGTGACCTTGGCGCTGCTGCTCGATGACGAGGAGCCCGCGCTGGTGGTCGAACTGCTGCTACTGCTACTGCTACTGCTACTGCTACTGCTGCTGCACGCGGCGATAGCGAGTGCCGATGCCACCGCGACGGCGACGATGGCGGGCTTCGGTGAACCTCGCATGCGCTCTCATCTCCTGACGATGCCGAGGAACTCATGGTGCCGGGGTCTGCTAGTGGCCGGGCCTCCTGGCGCTGCCGAAAGCTGCGGACACGCATCACGGAATGACATCCGATTGCTGCTCCGAAAGTTTAGGTAATTTTTCGGAAGTGTCGTAATCATAAGAACGCGGAGTCGGCCGGTCAATACCTCTTCTCCAAGGTAAGTAGGCCACTACACGGCTACCGAAATATTTCGGACACATGCCGTCCAGATTGGCTTCGCGTATGGGTCTGGGCGGCCCGCTCGGCGCGCTGAGGTATCGCGGCCGGCCCGTCACGCGCGGGCCGCTGAGGTATCGCGGCCGGCCGGTCCCGCGCTGAGCTATCGTTGCCCGCCGGTCCCGCGCGGCTGGCGGGGTGCGGTGGTTACGACCGGGGCCGCTGCTTGATCCCGGCCGCGAGCAGGTCCACGACCTCAGCGATGCGCGCCGCGCGCAGCTCCGGGCGCCGGGTGGTGCCATCGATCCAGCGGAGGTAGGCCCGGCGGTAGAACTGCGCGAGCGTGTCGAAGAACGCCGCGGCGGCGGGGTTGGCGGCCAGCGCCGCGGCCACGTCGTCCGCCAGGTCAGCGCGCTGCGGGCCTTCCGGGGCTAGCTCGACGGTCACGTCGTCGCCGGCCGTGACGCCCGCGTCGCGGAACCACATCGGCGATAGCATGAACACCCAGCCGCGGCCGCCCGGCACGATCCGGCCGCGGACATGCCGGCCGTTCACCGTCCCGCCCACGGGATGCTCGGCTTTGGCGCCCCACGCCTGGTCCGGGTCAAACGTGACCTCGATAACCGCGTGACCCCTAGGACCTGCGGTAACGAGGGCACCGAACCGCTGAACGCGCATGACCCCATCGTGGCATACGGACCTGGCGGCCTGCCGCTGCCACCACTTGCCCCAGTTCCGGCGACCCGCCCGACGACGTCGTTGCCGCAACGACGCGCACCCGACGACGTGGCTGCCGCAACGACGTCGTTACCGCCATCCTCCGGGGTCCCGGCGGGAGCCGGGTCCGGCTGGGAGCGGGCCCGGGCCGGCGGGTCAGTCCACGCAGAGGCAGAAGGGGTGGCCCGCCGGGTCGAGGAACACGCGGAAGGAGGTGCCGGGCTGATACTCGTGCTTGGTCGCGCCGAGCTCGAGCACCGCCGCCTCGGCGGCGTCCAGATCGTCGACGATCACGTCGAGGTGCATCTGCTGCGGCACCTGCTGCCCCGGCCATTCCGGCGGGGTGTAGGCCGCCACCTGCTGGAAGGTAATGCACTGGCCGTACTCCGCGCGGATCTCGGCCCAGTCGGGACGGGTTTCTGTCTTCCAGTCCAGCATCGCGCCGTAGAAGGCGGCGAGAGCGTGTGCGTCGGGACAGTCGAGGACGATACTCGGGAAGCGTGCGATAGCCATGCCTGGACGGTACCCGTGATTGCGGACGATCCACGTCCGGATTGTGGTCCAGGCGTGGATTACGCCGGCTAGAGGGCCCGCTCCCGGAGCCAGTCGAGGGCCGCCTGCGCGACGTCGCGCCAGCCGTGATCGATGGTCAGCGAGTGGCCGCGATCGGGGAACTCGATGAAGTCGGTGATGGCCGGTGACTTGTGGTACAGCTTGCGGGTCGAGGTGGTGATGGCCGCCGGCACGGTGTGGTCGTGGCCGCCGGCCGTGAGCAGCAGCGGCCCGCGGGTCTTGTTCGCGGTATTCACCTTCGCTGGCGATCGCGGGGTGAAGTTGGCCAGGGCGGCTTCGAACAGCGGCCTGCCCGGCGAGGGCACCGTCCAGCGGTCGTAGAGCTCGGCTGACTCCTGCTCGGACAGCATGTTCCCGAAGCCGTACCGGAACTGTTCCGCGGTGAGCGAGACCGCCAGGTTGCGGTTGGCGGGCTTGCGCAGTGCGATCGAGGCGACCTTCAGCGCGGAAACGGGCAGGTTGAGCACGCCCTTGATGGGCGCGGCGTCAACCGCCACCGCGGCGGCGGCCAGATCCTGGCCGAGCAGCCGCTGCGCGATGAGGCCACCGAAGGAATGGCCGATGACGACCGGAGGGGCCGGGAGCCCGCGAATGATCCCGGCGTAGTGATCGACCACGTCGTTGATGCCCTTACCCGCCACGTGGCCGGGGTCGCGGCGGCTCTCCGCCACCGTGTCCAGGTCACCGGGCCAGCCCGGTGCGGTCGGTGCGTAGCCCGCCTCCTGGAACAATTCCAGCCACGGGTTCCACGAGCTGGCGTGCAGCCATAGGCCGTGCACGAATACCACGGGCCTGCCTGGTTGGGTCATTTCGCGCTCTCTTCCTCGGCGGGGTCAGGCGGGCTTGTCTTGCGGGTCGATCGTCCGCCGCCCCGGGAAGCCGCTGGTGATCTGCTAACAGTAACTGGCGTACGATTCCGGCGTCGTGCGCGAGCAGCCCGGCCTGGGTCCGGTTGGCGCAGCCGAGCTTGACCAGCATGCGTGACACGTATCCCTTGACCGTCGCCTCGGACAGGTATAGCCGGCTCGCGATCTGGGCGTTCGACAGGCCCTCACCAAGGCAGCCGAGCACCTCGGCCTCCCGCTCGGTCAGCGTGCCGACGAGCTTGCGGGCGTGCTCGCGGGCCGGCTGGCTGTCGGTGGACGCGGCGATCAGGCGCCGGGCGGCCGCCGGGGACAGCACGGTGTGCCCGTCCGCCGCGACCCGCACCAGCCCGATCAGGTCGGTCGGCGGCGTCGACTTGACCAGGAACCCGGCCGCTCCGGCGCGCAGCGCGCGGAGCACGTACTGGTCCGCGTCGAAGGTGGTCAGCACGACCACGACGGGCGGGTCGGCGAGCTTGCCGATCTGCCCGATCGCGGTGAGGCCGTCCACGCCGGGCATGCGCAGGTCCATGAGCACCAGATCGGGCCGGCTGCGGACCACGGCCTGCACCCCGGCCGCTCCGTCGTGCGCCTCGTCCACGACCTCGATGTCACCGGAGGAGCCGAGAATCGTGCGCAGGTGCGCGCAGACCATCGGCTCGTCGTCCACGACCACGACCCGGATCATGCCGGTCTCGCGGTCAGCTCGGCGGTCGGGACGTACGCGGGCAGCACGACCTCCAGCCGGAACCCGCCGTCCGGCGTCGGCCCGGCGCGCAGCGTGCCGTGGATCAGCTCGATGCGCTGACGCAGGCTGGTGAGGCCGAAGCCGGATCCGGTGGCGCTCAGTTCGCGGCCCGCGCTCCGCGTGGCCGGCCCGTTGCTGACCACGACGGTGACCTGCGACTCGCGGTAGCCGATCTGGACGAGCACGGGCGCGCCCGGCGCGTGCTTGCGGGCGTTGGTGAGCGCCTCGCGCACGATCCGGTACGCCGTGCGCCCGACGACCGGCGAGGCGAGCCCCGGGTCGCCGTCCTCGACGAGCTCGGCCGGGGTGCCGACGGCCGTGGACTCGGCGATCAGCGCGGGCAGCTCCGGGGTGGACGGCGCCTGATCGCTATCGGGCTCGGTGCGCAGGATGCCGACCAGGTCCCGCAGCTCATCCAGGGCCTGGCAGCCGGCGGCCCGGAGTTCTTCGGCGGCCTGCCTGGTCGCCTCGTCCTTCGCGGTGATGCTGAGCGCGCCCGCCTGCAGCACCATCAGGCTGACCCGGTGCGTCACCACGTCGTGCATCTCGCCCGCGAGCCGGGCCCGCTCCTCGGCCCGGGCCTGCTCGGCGAGCAAGTGGCGCTGCTGCTCGGCGCGTTCCGCGCGATCGCGCAGAGCCTGCAGGACCTCGTGCCGCGCGGTGAAGTAGAGCGCGAGCAGCGGGCCGACCGCGGTCCTGAGCACTCCGGTGATGAGGACGGACGCCGACGGCTCCCAGACCCGGGCCACGATGAGCGTCAGCGTGCCGACGGCCGCGAACGCCACGCGCCGGTCCCGGCGGTAGTGGAACGGCCCGTACGCGGCGAGAACGGTTCCGTAGGGGGCCCACACATTCCCGGCATGTTCCGGCGTGATCAGGCCCGCGGGCGAGATGAGCAGCGAGACGACCACGGTGAACCCGGCCAGGATGGCGATGACGAGCAGGGGCGCCTGCCGGCGGAAGACCAGGGCGGCGTCGGCCAGCCCCTGACCGGCCAGCATGGTCCAGGCCAGCGGGCCGGGGTGGGCGGGCCACCAGGACATCCCGGCGAGGGTGGAGACGGTGTCGAGCAGGACGAAACAGGCAGCGAGGAGCACGTCCAGCGCCCGGCGATGCTGCCGTGCCCACGTGCGAAGGCCCATGTCATTGAGGCTATGCCACGGCTCCCCGGCCGCCTTCGATAGCACGACCATCGGCCCGGCAGGACCATACGAAAGTTGCATGCCCGCGCCGCGGGCCCGCCCTTCGTAGGACCAGGACCCTACCGCCTGCCCTGCCGGGCGGCACTCGCCGCGGCATGCAATGGGGACATGCACACCGAACCAGAGATCACGCAAACACCCCAGCTAGGCCGCTATGAGATCGACGCCAGCCAGTCGAAGGTGACGTTCCGCACCCGGCACATGTTCGGGCTCGGCCCGGTCCGCGGCACGTTCGAGATCCGGTCCGGCACGGCGGACATCGCCGAGCCGCTGACCGACTCGGCCATCCACGCCGAGATCGACGCGGCGAGCTTCAGGACTCCGAACCCGATGCGCAACCAGAGCGTGCGGTCGGCCAAGTTCCTGGACACGGCCCGGTTCCCGGTCATCTCGTTCCGGGACGGGCGCATCTCTGCCGACGGCCGGACGGTCAGCGGAACGCTCACCGTGCGCGACGTCTCCCGGCCGGTCAGCCTGGCGATCGGCCAGCTGAGCACGACCGGGCCGTCGTTCACCGCCCGCGCCACCGTCCGCGTCGACCGGACCGAGTTCGGCGTGACGGCCATGCGGGGGCTGGCCGGCCGCTACCTCGACCTGACCGTGGAGATCCGGTGCACGCGGCGGTAACCACCCAGGCAGCGACTACCGAGGAGGGACGGCTCATGCCTAACGCCGTCGAAGTGTCCGGCCTGCGCAAGAGTTACGGCCGGGTGCACGCCGTGCGCGACGTCGGCTTTACCGTCGGCTACGGCGAGATCGTCGCGCTGCTCGGCCCGAACGGGGCCGGTAAGACCACCACGCTGGAGATCCTGGAGGGCTTCCGGACCCGCGACGGCGGGACCGCCGAGGTCCTCGGCTACGATCCCGGCGAGCGGTCCAGCGCCCGTGAGCTGCGCGAGCGGACCGGCCTGGTGCTGCAGGACATCGCGGTCGAGCCGTACCTGACCGTCCGCGAGACGATCGCCCGCGCGGCCGGCTACTACCAGGCCCCGCGAGGCGTGGCCGAGGTCATCGGGCTGGTGGGCCTGACCGGCCTGGAGCGCCGCAAGGTCAGGTCGCTGTCCGGCGGGCAGAAGCGCCGGCTGGACCTGGCCCTGGGCCTGATCGGCAATCCGGCGCTGCTCTACCTGGACGAGCCGACGACCGGATTCGATCCGGCCGCCCGCCGGGACGCCTGGCACCTCGTGCACGAGCTGCGGGCGGCCGGCATGACGATCCTGCTGACCACCCACGACATGGACGAGGCGCAGGCGCTGGCCGACCGGGTGGTGCTGCTGTCCGGCGGCGTCGTGGTGGCGGCCGGCGAGCCGGCCGCCCTGGGCGGGCGGGACGCCGACCGCGCCCGCATCTCGTTCCGGCTGCCCGCCGGGTGCACGCCCGCGGACCTGCCGGTCTCGTCGCACCCGGCGAACGGCATGGCCGTGGTCGAGACCGACACGCCGGTCCAGGCGCTGCATCAGCTGACCGACTGGGCGATCAGGCACAACCACGCGCTGGCCGGGCTGACCGTGGAGCGGCCCAGCCTGGAGGACGTCTATCTAGAGCTAACCCGGGAAGGCGCGCCAGCGGATGCGCCGGAGAGGACCACGCGATGACCATCGCCATAACCGCCCACGGCCGGGCCGGCGCAGGCGGGCCAGCGCAGCAGCCTGCGGCTGCTGGCGCACCAGGTGTTTTACGAGCAGCTGTCGTTCTGGCGGAACCCGCAGAGCGCGGTGTTCACCTTTATCTTCCCGGTCGTGTTCGTGGTCATCATGGGCGCGCTGTTCGGCGGGTCCGGGAAGAGCTCGTACTTCGGCGGGCTGTCCGCGCTGCAGTACTACGTGCCGACGATCGGCGCGCTGTCGGTGCTCGGCTCGTGCTACGGCCAGCTCGCGGTCGCGCTCGCGGCCCGGCGGCAGGCCGGGATACTCAAGCGGATCCGGGCCACGCCGCTGCCCGCGTGGGCCTACTTCGCCGGGCTGCTCGCCCACTGCGTGCTGGTGAGCGTGGTCGACATCGCGCTCATCGTCACCACGGGCCGGCTGTACGGGGTGCCGCTCCCTACGCACTGGCTCGCGATCATGCTGACCCTGGTGCTCGGGGCCGCGAGCTTCTGCGCCCTGGGCGTGGCGGTCGCGTCGGTGATCTCGAACGCCGAGGCGGCCCCGGCGGTGGCCCAGCTCGTGCTGTTCCCGCTGCTGTTCATCTCCGGGACCTACCTGCCGATCCAGTCCGCACTGCTCAACCGGGTGGCCGGCTGGCTTCCGGTACGGCCGTTCAACGAGGCCCTGACCGGACCGTTCGCCCGGCACACGGGTGCTGACTGGCGGGACCTCGCGGTGCTCGCGGCCTGGGGCGCGGTCGGCGCGGTGGTGGCGGTTCGCCGCTTCCGCTGGGATCCGCGGCCCGAATAGATGGCGCCGGGCGGGTCACGCGGGGGCGGGCCCGCCCGGGCTGGTCACACGGGGGCAGGCCGGAGGCTTTCACCCGGGGTCTTTCACTCCCGGGTCAGTATCATCGACATCTATGTCGAGTAAAACGCCGGCCGCCCCGCGGACCCGGGGCGGCTGGGTGCCGGCCGGGACGTCGGCCGCGCGCCGCACCGCGCACGCTTCGCGGACCACCGCCAAGGGGCAGCGCACCCGCGAGGAACTGGTGGCCGCGGCCCGGCGGGTCTTCGAGCGGGACGGCTACTTCGGCGCCCGGGTGGCCGACATCACGGCGGAGGCCGGGGTGGCGCACGGCAGCTTCTACACGTACTTCGCGTCCCGGCAGGACGTGTTCGTGGCGGTGATGCGGGAGGTCGGTGAGCAGTTCCGGGTGGCGGTCGCGGTGCCGCCCGGCGAGCCGCGCGCGGGAGTACGCGCGGCGCTGGATCTGGCCAACCGGCGGTACCTGGAGGCCTACCGGGCCAACAGCGTGATCTGGGCGCTCGCCGAGCAGGTCGCGACGATGGACGAGGAGATCCACCGGATCCGGTTGCGCGGCCGGATCGAGCATGTAGAACGGGTGGCGAACACCATCCGCCGCTGGCAGGAGCGCGGGCTCGCCGATCCGGACCTCGACCCGCGCACGACAGCCGGCGCGCTGTGCTCGATGCTGTCCAACTTCGCGTACTGGTGGCTGGTCGGCGGGGACAGCTACGATCCCGAGACCGCCGCGGCCACGCTGACCGCCCTCTGGGCGCGCGCGGTCGGCCTGCGCGAACGGCCCGAGGCGCGCCCTTGTTAGTCGACATCTATGTCGATTACGATGCGGTCATGCTGGAGCCGAGGAGGACGTTCGGTGACGTGCGCGTCTGGCCGAGCGGCGCCCTGGTGGCGACGGTGGCGATCGGGCGGCCGCCGGACAATTTCTTCGATACCGAGCTCATCTCCGACCTCGCGGACGCCTGCGCGTGGCTGGACGGGCAGCCGGAGTTCCGTGCGGTGGTGCTGTGCTCGGAGGGCAAGCATTTCTGCGCGGGCGCGGACTTCACCGGCCGCTCCGGGGGACCCAGGATGGGCGGCGCGAAGGAACTCTACGCCGCGGCGGCCCGGCTGTTCGAGGTGCGGATGCCGGTGGTCGCCGCCGTGCAGGGCGCGGCGGTGGGCGGCGGGCTCGGGCTGGCCTGCGCCGCCGACTTCCGGGTGGCCAGCCCGCGGGCCAGGTTCTGTGCGAACTTCGCCCGGCTCGGCCTGCACCACGGCTTCGCGCTGACCGTCACGCTGCCCGCGATCATCGGCGAGCAGCGCGCGCTGGACCTGCTGTGCACCGGACGCCGGGTCGGCGGCGAGGAGGCCGCCCGGATCGGGCTGGCCGACCGGCTGGCCGAACCCGAGGACCTGCGGGCCGCCGCGCAGGAACTGGCCGCCGAGCTCGCGGCGGCCGCCCCGCTCGCGGTGCGGTCGATCCGGGAGACGATGCGCGGAACGCTGGCCGACCGGGCCCGGGCGGCGATGGACCGGGAACTGGCGGAACAGGACCGGCTGCGCCAGACGGCGGACTTCGCCGAGGGCATCAGCGCGTCCGCGCAACGGCGGCCACCCCGGTTCGAGGCCCGGTGACCGCGGCCGTTCCGGACGCGGCCGGCGTGCTGGCCGAGCTGCGACGGTGGATCGAGGCGAGCTGGGATCCGGAGCTGAGCCTGGTGCGCTGGCGGGAAATGCTGGCCGACGCGGGGTGGGCGTGCCCGGCGTGGCCGCGCGGCTGGTCCGGGCGGTCGCTGCCGGCCGGCCTGGCCGCGCTGGTGACCGCGGAACTGGCCCGCGCGGGAGTACCCGGTCCGGCCAACGGGGTCGGCGTGGGACTGGCCGGGCCGGTGCTCATCGAGCACGGTACCGATGCGCTCCGGGAACGGTTCATCAGGCGGACCGTCACCGGCGAGATCACCTGGTGCCAGCTGTTCAGCGAGCCGGGCGCGGGCTCGGACCTGGCGGGGCTGTCCACCCGGGCCGAGGCGGTCGATGACGGATGGCTAGTGACGGGGCAGAAGGTCTGGTCGACCGGAGCGGCGACCGCGGACTTCGGGCTGCTGCTGGCCCGCACCGATGCCAGCGTGCCCAAGCACCGCGGCATCACCTGCTTCGTGCTGCCGATGCGCCAGCCGGGCGTGCAGGTACGCCCGCTGCGGCAGATGAACGGGCACGACTCGTTCAACGAGGTGTTCCTGGATCAGGCCCAGGTCCCGGCGGCCAGCGTGGTCGGGCGAGCAGGGTGAGGGCTGGGCGGTCGCGCTGTCGATCCTCGCGCACGAGCGCCGGCTGGCCGCATCCCGGCCCGGCGCGGCGCCGCCCGGGGCGGCCGGGCGGGCCTGGCGGGAGGCAATCGCGGAGCGGACCGCGGCCAGCGAGCCGCACAAGTGGTATCCGCAGCGAGCAGGCCGGCCGGATCTGGTCACCGGCCGGGCCGTGGCACACGGCCTGGCCGGGGATCCCCTGGTGCGCCAGGAGATCGCCCGGCTGGTCGAGCTGGCCGCCTCGGCGCGGTGGACGGCCGAGCGGGCGGCCGCCGCGCGAGCGGCGGGCCGGCCGCCCGGGCCGGAGGGCTCGCTGGGCAAGCTGGCCAGCAGCGTCATCGCCCGGCAGGCGGCCCGGGTGCACGCGCTGATCGCCGGGCCGCACGGCATGCTGGCCGGGCCCGGGTCGCCGCTGGACGGCACGATCGCCGAGATCTTCCTGTCCGTGCCGGGCATCTCCATCGCCGGCGGCACCGACCAGATCCAGCGCACGATCATCGGCGAGCGGATCCTCGGCCTGCCCCGTGAGCCGGACCCCAGCCGGAAGCTGCCCTTCCGCGAGGTGCCCGGTGCCTGACCTGGACCGGGACGGCGTCCGGATCAGTTACCAGGTCTTCGGGCCGCCAGGCGGCGGCACGCCGCTGCTGCTCACCCACGGCTTCTCGGCGTCGTCGGCGATGTGGCAGCCGAACATCGCGGCGCTCGCCGCCGCGCGGCCGGTCATCACCTGGGACCTGCGCGGCCACGGTCGCAGCGACGCGCCGGACGACCTGGCGCGCTACTCAGCGCAGGCGTGCGCGGCGGACATGGCCGCGCTGCTCGACGCGTGCGGGATCGCCCGCGTGGTGGCCGGCGGGCTGTCCCTGGGCGGGTACTTGTCGCTGGAGTTCTGCCTGGCGCACCCGGACCGGGTCGCCGGGCTGGTGCTGTGTGACACCGGCCCGGGCTACCGGCGCGACGAAGCGCGGCAGCGGTGGAACGACCGGGCCATCGCGATCGCCGAGCGGCTGGAGCGCGACCCGGCCGGGGGGCCGGCCGGCGGGCTGGCCCGCGCCGCGCGCGGCCTGCTCACCCAGCGCGACGCACGGGTGATCGACGCGCTGCCGGGCATCACGGTCCCGGCGCTGGTGCTGGTCGGCGCGCGGGACCAGGACTACCTCGGCGCGGCCGAGTACCTGGCGGCGAAGCTGCCCCGGGCCGTGCACGCGGTGATCCCGGAGGCCGGCCACGTATGCAACGCCGACCAGCCGGACCTGTTCAGCCAGCAGGTGCTCGCGTTCCTGGACCAGCCCGGTCTGCGGTAAGCAGGCCGGCCTCGGCCAGCACCTCACGGGTGTGCTGCCCGGCCAGCGGCGCCGGTCGTCGCACCGCGGCCGGATGCGGGCATGCGGCCTCCCTGGTGAATCGACATCGATGTCGATAGTATCAGGAGGCAGGCCGCAGACCGGGCGTACCGCCACGACGGAGGTAAAGCCGATGACTGACCCGGATCTCCTCCGTGCGCAGGTACGCGCCTGGATCGACGCCCACTTCGACCCCGGCATGGCGTTGCGTTCCTGGCTGGAAGTGCTCGCCGACTCGGGCTGGGCGGCGCCGGCCTGGCCCGCGGCCTGGTACGGCCGGGACCTCCCGGCCGACCAGGCGGCGGTCGCGATCGCCGAGTTCGGCGCGGCGGGCGCGCCGGGGCCGGCCGGCCTGGGGACGCTGCTCGTCGCGCCGACGATCATCGCGCACGGCAGCGACGACCTGAAGCGCAGGTACGTGCGCGCCATACTGACCGGCGAGCACGCCTGGTGCCAGCTGTTCAGCGAGCCCGGCGCCGGGTCGGACCTGGCCAGCCTGGCCACCCGGGCCGAGCGCGACGGCGAGGAGTTCGTCCTCGACGGCCAGAAGGTGTGGACCTCCGGGGCGCAGGTCGCCGACTACGGCCTGCTGCTGGCCCGGACCAACGCCGAGGCGCCCAAGCATCGCGGCATCACCTGTTTCGCGCTGCGCATGGACCAGCCGGGCGTCGAGGTCAGGCCGCTACGGCAGATGACCGGTGACGCCATGTTCAACGAGGTGTTCCTGACCGGGGCCCGGGTGAGCGCCGCCGACATCATCGGCGAGCCGGGCGCGGGCTGGGGCGTGGCGCTGACCACGCTGGCGCATGAGCGGACCGGGCTGGGGGCCCGGGCCGGCACCGGGTTCGCGGTCACCGCGCCGGGCGGATCGCGGTTCCGCGCGGAGCGTGAGGTGCCGGCCGGCGAGTACGTGGCCGCGGTGCGCCGCCGCGGGCCCGGCCGGGGCGGCTACGGCACCGGCGGGATGGCGATGCTCGGCGTCGGCGCGGTACCGCTGGTCCGGCTGGCCATCGACCTGGGCCGGGACCAGGACGCGCTGGTCCGTCAGCAGCTTGCCCGGTTGCACACGCTGAGCCTGCTCAACACGTGGAACGGGCGGCGGGGCCGGGCAGCGGTCAAGGCGGGCGGCCGGCCCGGCGCGGAGGCGTCGCTCGGGAAGCTGATGACCTCGCGGATCGCCCGCCAGTGGCGAGATACCGCCGCCGAGATCTGCGGACCGCTCGGCATGCTGGCCGGCCCGGACGGGCCGCTCGGCGGCGCGGTGGCGGGCCAGGCGCTGGCCGCGCCAGCGCCGGCCATCTACGGCGGCTCCGACCAGATCCAGCGCAACGTGATCGGCGAGCGGGTCCTCGGCCTGCCGAGGGAGCCCGACGTATCGCGGGACGTTCCGTTCCGCGAGCTGAAAAAGGGAATCCAGGGGCAGGAAGCCGGGTCGTTATGACAACTTTTGTCTTTACCGACGAACAGCAGGACCTGCGGGCCATGGTACGGCGGTTCCTGGCCGAGAAATCGCCGGTCAGTGAGGTACGGCGGTTGATGGCGACCGACGCCGGATACGACCCGGCGGTCTGGGCCCAGATCGGGCAGCTCGGGCTGGCCGGGCTCATCATCGGTGAGAAGCACGGCGGTGCGGGGTGCGGGCCGGTGGAGCAGCTGGTCGTGTGCGAGGAGATGGGCGCGGCGCTGCTGTGCGCGCCGTATCTGGGCAGCGCCGTGCTCGCCACCTGGGCGCTGCTGGCCAGCGAGGACGCGGATGCGCAAGCGGATCTGCTGCCCGCGATGGCGTCCGGCGAGCGGATCGCCGCGCTCGCCGTGCCCGAAGACGACGGCTCGTGGACGCCCGCCGATTTCAGCGTCACCGCCCGCCGGTCCGGCGCGGGGTACCTGCTGGACGGGCGCAAGTCGTTCGTCCTCGACGGGATGATCGCGGACCTGATCCTGGTCGCCGCGTCCTGCGATGACGGGCCCGCGCTGTTCGCGGTCGACGGCGATGCGCCGGGCCTGTCCCGGCACGCGATGGAGACGCTCGACCTGACCCGCAGGCAGGCCGTGCTCACGTTCAGCGGAACCCCGGCCCGGCTGGTGGGCGAGCCCGGGGCGGCCGGGCAGATCGTGGCGCAGGCGATTCGCGGCGGCGTGCTCGCGCTGGCCGCGGAGCAGGTCGGCGGGGCGCAGCGGTGCCTGGACATGGCGGTGGCGTACGCCAAGGTCCGGCATCAGTTCGGCCGGGCGATCGGCAGCTTCCAGGCGATCAAGCACATGTGCGCGGACATGCTGCTCGAGGTCGAGTCGGCCAGGTCCGCCGCCTACCAGGCGGCCTGGGCGGCGGCGGACGGCGCCGCCGACCTGCCGCTGGTCGCCAGCCTGGCCAAGGCGTTCTGCTCGGAGGCGTACTTCCACGTCGCCGCGTCGAACATCCAGGTGCACGGGGGAATCGGCTTCACCTGGGAACACGATGCGCACCTGTACTACCGGCGGGCCAAGTCCGCCGAGGTCATGCTGGGCACGCCGGCCGCGCACCGGGACGTCGTGGCCGGCTTGCTGCTCAAGGACGCCGCGGCTAAATGACTCCTCAGCTGAGGAGGTCGGCGACGGCGGCGACGGCGGGCTCGATGGCGCGCTCGCGGACGTTTCCGAAGCCCACCACCAGCGCCGCGGGGCCGGGGTGGCCGCGGTAGGCGCCGATGCCGTGCAGCCCGACCCGGCGCTGACGCGCCGCGGCGATCACCGCCGCCTCGTCGGCGCCGGGTGG
Source organism: uncultured Actinomycetes bacterium (assembly GCA_963822765.1). Classification (GTDB taxonomy): domain Bacteria; phylum Actinomycetota; class Actinomycetes; order Streptosporangiales; family Streptosporangiaceae; genus Palsa-504. The sequence goes on from CAWGJL010000028.1 coordinate 16,293, forward strand.
CAGCGGCGCGACGGCGTGGAATCCGGCCGCCAGCCCGGTGAGCGGGACGCCGGGGGCGTGCCGGGCGAACGCGCCGGTCAGCGCGGTGCGGCGGGCGGCGTAGATGGTTCGCATCCGCCGCAGGTGGCGGTCGTACCGGCCGGTGGTGAGCAGGGTGGCCAGGGCGAGCTGGTCGAGCATGCAGGAGCCGCGGTCGCTCATCTCCTTCTCGGCGGCGACCGCCGGGGCCAGCGCCGACGGGGCGTGGATCCAGCCCAGGCGGACCGCGGGCGCCAGGGCCTTGCTGGCCGTGCCGAGCAGGAAGACCCGGTCCGGGGCCAGTCCCTGCAGCGCGCCGACCGGTTCCTTGTCGTAGCGGAACTCTGAGTCGTAGTCGTCCTCGATCACGTACCCGCCGCCGCGCCGCGCCCAGTCGGTCAGGGCGTGCCGCCGGGCCGGGGACAGGACCACCCCGGTGGGAGTCTGGTGAGCCGGGGTGACCACGACCGCCTGGGCTCCGCTGGCCGCCAGTTCGCCGACCATGAGGCCTTGCTCGTCGACCGGCACGTAGCTGACGCGCAGGCCCATGGCCAGGACCGCGCGGACCGTTTCGTCTTCCGCCGCGGTGCCGTAGCCGGGGTCCTCGAAGGCCACGCGGGTCAGGCCGGCCTGGCTGGCCAGGGCGCGCAGGACCAGGTTGATGCCTTGGGCGAAGCCGTTGCTGATGATCATCCGCGCCGGGCTGGCGGCGGCGGCCCGGACCCGCCGCAGGTACCCGGCGAGGACCTCGCGCAGCACCGCGCTGCCGCGCGGGTCACCGTAGCCCAGGTCCGCGGCGGCGGCCTGGGTGCAGGCCTGCTTGACGGCCCAGGCCCAGTCGGTGCGCGGGAAGCTGGACAGGTCAGGTACGCCGGGTTCGAAGTCCGCGATCAGCGGCGGTTCGAAGGGCCGGCGGCTGGCGGGGGCGGCGGAGGTGAGAGGGCGGCCGGGCCCGCCGCGGGCTGGTCACCGGGGTCGCCGAGGCCGGCCACCCTTGTGGCGGAGCCGGTGCGGCTGGTCAGGTATCCCTCGGACAGCAGCTGCGCGTAGCAGTCCTGCACCATGCCGCGGGAGACGCCGAGCTCACGCGCGAGCTCCCGGGAGGACGGGAGCCGTTCCCCGGCGCGGAGCCGGCCGCCCCTGATCGCGTCGCGCAGGCTCGCCTCCAGCTGGGCGCGCAGCGGCTGGCCAGCCGAACGGTCGAGCCGGACCAGCAGCTCCGGACTCAAACCGGACCACTCAATCGCCATGAAATCGGACCTTACCAGCATGCCGGCTGGGATCTAGCGTGCAGCTATGAGCACCTTGACGCAGGCACAGCCCGATACCGCGGTCCCGGCCCGGCTGCTCAGCGTGCCGCTGGCCGCCACGTTCGCGGCCGAGTTCACCACGCTGACGAGCTTTTTCTTGCTGCTGGCGGCGATGCCGATGCTGGCGGCGGCGGCCGGGGCAGGCAGTTCCGGTGCCGGGCTGATCACCGGGTCCCTGCTGCTCGGCACCGTCGCGGCCGAGGCCGTGGCCGCGGTGGCGATCGGGCGGTTCGGCTACCGGGTGGTGCTCGCGGCCGGGGCGGTGCTGCTCGGCGCGCCGGCCCTGGCCATGCTCATCCGCGAGCCCCAGGCCGTCATGCTGGGCGTCAGCGTGGCGCGCGGGGTCGGCTTCGGCTTGTGCGGCGTGGTCACCGGTGCGCTCACCGCCACGCTGCTGCCGCCCGAGCGGCGCGGCGAGGGACTCGGCCTGCTCGGCATCGTCTCCGGCGTCCCGGCCATCGTCGCGCTGCCGGCCGGGATCTGGCTCGCCGGACACCACCTGGCCGCCGCGGCCGCGGCGATGGCGGCGGTGGCCGGCCTGCTGCCGCTGGCGGTGATCCGCTGGCTGCCGGGCGAGCGTGAGGCACGCGGTATGGCCCGCGCCAAGCCGGCGCGGGGCGCTCGCGGCTCCGGGCCGGTGGCGGGCGGCGCGCTGAGGCTGCCGCTGATCTTCGCCGCCGCGACCATCGCGGCCGGCGTGCTGGACTCGTTCCTGCCGCTCGCGCGGGGCATCCCCGCCAACCTGTCCTCGGCCGCCCTGCTGGTGCAGGCGATCGTCGCCACGCTCAGCCGCTGGCAAGCTGGTAAGCACGGCGACCGGTACGGGCACGCCCGGCTGCTTATCCCGGCGCTCATCGTGGCAGCGCTCGGCATGGCCGCGATGATGATGCTGGGCTCGCCGGTGGCGATCTTCGCGGGCATGGTGCTGTTCGGCGCCGGGTTCGGGGTGATCGAGAACGCGACGTTCGCGCTGCTGATCGAGCAGTTGCCGGAGGCCAAGGCCAGCGCGTGGTGGAACTTCGCCTATGACGCCGGGTACGGCGCGGGGCCGGCCGTGTTCGGCCTGGTCTGCGCCCGCACCGGCTACCCGGCGGCGTTCGCCCTGACCGGCGCGCTGGTCCTGGCCGTCATCCCGGCCGCCGCGCGCGAGGTCAAGGCCGGGACCAGAAACCGGCCGCAGGCGCGCAACGCTGGCGTGGGTCCGGCCGTCATACAGGCATGAGGTTTCTCCCGAAGACCGCCCGGGGCGCCGCGGCCGCCCTGCTCATGGCGGCGGCCGGGTGCGCGAGCGGGACGCCCGCCGCCGGGCCGGCCTCCGCCGGGCCGGCCTCCGGGGCACGTCGGCGTATTACGGTATCGGAGCGATCGCCTGGTAAGGCCCGCGCCCGCTCGGGGCTGTCTCATGATCGTGGCCAGAAGTGGGCCGTATCTGGCCTGAACTGGCCACGATCATGATCGTCGCCCGAAATGTCGGAATGGACAGGTTACACAGGTCAGCGGGAGCACTACGGACGCCGGAGCGAGATCTCATGGAACAGCGGCCGCTGGATCACGGTATTGCTTGCTGCTCCCCAGCCGGCGGCACGGTTACGGCTGGTGCTCGCGGGGGGCGGTCTGGTGGCGGAGGGCGAAGATCGCGGCCTGGACGCGGTCTTGCAGGCCGAGTTTGGTGAGGATGCTGCGGACATGAGTCTTGACGGTCTGCTCGCCGATCGCCAGGTCCCTGGCGATCTGCCGGTTGCTGTGACCGCGGGCAATCAGCTGGAGGACGTCGCGTTCGCGTGGTGACAGGGGTTGCAGCGGGTCCGGCGGGGGTGGCCGGCGGAGCGCCTGGGTGAGGCGGGTCAGCAGCTCGGGGCTGAGGCTGGCGGTGCCGGCCGCGGCGTCTCGGACGGCGGCGATGACGTGGTCGGCCGGGGCGGTCTTGAGCAGGTAGGAGGTCGCGCCGGCCTGCATGGCGCGGACGAGGTGCTCGTCGCCGGTGGCGGAGGTGAGCACGACGACGGCGGGCCGGCCCGGCTTATCGTGCAGGGCTTTGAGCACGGCGTGCCCGTCGAGCCCGGGCATGTACAGGTCCAGGAGCAGCACGTCCGGGCGGGTGGCGGCCACCACGTCGACAGTCTGCGGGCCGTCGCCGGCCTCGCCGGCGACCTCGATGTCTGGTTCCTGGCTGAGCAGGTAGCACAGCCCGTCCCGGACGACGCGGTGGTCGTCGGCGATCACCACCCGGATCGTCATGGCACCGGCACCCGGACGGTGAGCGCCGCGCCGCGTCCGGGCGCGCTGTCGATGTGCACGGTGCCGCCGAGTTCGGCGGCCCGGTCGCGGATGTGGGCCAGCCCGGAGCCGGCGTGCGGGGCGGCCGGGTCGAAGCCGGTGCCGGTGTCGCGGACGGCCAGCTCCACGTGCCCGTCCTGGCGGGCCAGGGACACGGTGAGCTGGCGCGCGTGGCCGTGCCGGACGGCGTTGGCGCACGCCTCCTGGGTGATGCGCAGCAGCGCGTGCTCGACCGGCGCGGGGACGGCGGCGTCGTCCAGGCTCGCGTCGACGGTGACGCCGAGCCGGTCGCGGTAGGCCGCGCAGATCTCCTGCAGGGCCGCGGCGAGCCCGGCGCCGTCCAGGCTGGCCCTGTTCAAGCTAGCAGGGCGCAGCTCGACCAGCAGCGCCTGCATGTCGCGCAGGGCCTCCTCGCTGATCCGCTCGATCGCGCGGACCTGCTCGTTGCCCGGGTCGGCCCGGCGCATCCCGGCGGCGATCATCCGCAGGCCGAACAGGTGCTGGGAGATCGCGTCGTGGATCTCCCGCGCGATCCGGGCCCGTTCCGCGGCGCGCGCGTCGGTGGTGGCGCGCTGCCGTTCGGCGGCCAGCGCGGAGCCGAGCTGGCGGGTCATGGTGGTGAAGTTCGCCTCCAGCCGGCCGACCTCGTCCCGGCCGGAGACGGGCAGGGTGACGGTGTAGTCGCCGTCCGCGACCGCGAGGGTGGCTCGTTCCAGGCGGCGGACCCGGCGGACGAGGCGGCGCGAGGCCAGCAGCCCGAACAGCACGCCGACCGGCACGATGACGACGAGCAGCGCATAGGGACCCGACAGCAGCGGGCCGGTCTCGCCGAGCTGGCCCAGCTCGCCCCAGGCCCGGATGGGATTGACGAACCCGGGCGACGCCGACCACGGCGCCTGGACATAAACGCACGTGCCCGGTCCCGGCGCGCTGGGGCCGGCCTGGCCCGCCGGGCAGACCAGGGTCCAGAGCACGCTGCCTTGCGGCGTGGACGCGGGGGGAACCTTGCTGACCGCGCGGCCGGGGCCGGCCGCGATGGCCAAGGTCGCCGCGGCGGGAAGTTCGCTGGCCGCGGCCCTTCCGGGCGGGTACAGCGACGGCGCGGAGGATGCCACGACCGTGCCGTCGGCGGCGACCGCCACGACCGCGGTGACCGCCTGGCCGCCGGGGACCGGGCCGGTGACCGCCGGGACGGCCAGCGTGCCGTCCGGGGCCGGCCGGGCCAGGCCCGGCTGGGCCGGCTGGCCGGGGTCGCCGAGCACGGTTCCGGCCGGCACGCCGCCGGGATAGCGCTGGGCGAGCTCCTGGACGTAACTCTGCGCGGTGGCATCGACCTGGGCCTGCAGCTGGCCGTCGTTCACCAGCCGGGGCACCAGGAAGCCGAGCACGAGCGCCTCGACCAGCACCACGACGACGAGCGTGACGAGAATGTAGGAGGCGATCAGCCGGCCCGATAGCCCCCACGCCCTGCGTCGCACCCGGTCCAGCACACCTGCACGGTACCTCCGCGCAGCCTCCTGGCGTATCCCTCCAAGGAGGGACCCCCGCTACCTCCGGCGCGTGATGCGCCCGCCGCCGCCAGCCGGGAGGCTAGCGGCCATGATGATGCTAGAACTGCGGCAGGTGTCCAGGTGCTACGGACAGGGCACCGCGACGGTGCACGCCCTGCGCGAGGTCAGCCTGTCGGCCGGCGAGGGTGCGATGGTGGCGGTGATGGGACCGAGCGGCTCGGGCAAGAGCACGCTGCTCACCATCGCGGGGACGCTGGAGGAACCGACCAGCGGCGAGGTGCTGATCGCCGGGCAGCCGGTCGCGGGGATGTCCCGCAACGCCAAGGCCCGGCTGCGCCGGCGCACGGTCGGGTACGTATTCCAGGACTTCAACCTGCTGCCCGGGCTGACCGCGGCGGAGAACGTGGCGCTGCCGCTGGAGCTGGACGGCCTGTCCGCCCGCAAGGCGCGCGCCGCCGGCCTGCGGGCGCTGGACCGGCTCGGCCTGGGCGAGCGGGCCGCGCACTATCCCGACCAGCTCTCCGGCGGGGAACGGCAGCGGGTGGCGATCGCCCGCGCCATGGTCGGCGAGCGCAGGCTGCTGCTGGCCGACGAGCCGTCGGGCGCGCTGGATTCGGCCAACAGCGAGGCGGTGATGCGCCTGCTGCACGACGCGTGCCAGGACGCCGGGATGACCGCGGTGGTGGTGACCCACGACGCGCAGCTCGCCGCGTGGGCGGACCGGGTGGTGGTGCTGCGGGACGGCCGGGTGAGCGATCAGAGCGCCACGGAGCCCGAGGCCCTGCTCGCGCCGGGAGAGGGCCGGTGAGCACGCTGGCGCCGGAACGGCCGGCTACGCGGCGGGCGCGGAACGGGGGCGTGCCCGCCCGCCGGGCGGTCATCCGCTGGGCGCTGCGGCTGCTGCGCCGCGAGTGGCGGCAGCAGCTGCTGATCCTCGCGCTGATCACGGTCGCGGTGGGCGGCACGGTGGTGGGCTCGGCGGTCGCGACCACCACGCCGAGCCCGGCGAACGCTGGCTTCGGCACCGCGCAGGACCTGGCCACGTTCGCCGGGCCGGGCCCGCGGGTCGCCGCCGGGATCGCGTCGATCTCCCATCGGTTCGGCACCGTCGACGTGATCGAGAACCAGACGCTGGCGGTTCCCGGCACGATCGCGACCTACAGTCTGCGGGCGCAGAATCCGCACGGGCCGTTCGGGGCGCCGATGCTCTCGCTGATCAGCGGGCAGTTTCCGGCCGACGCCGGCCAGGTGGCGGTGACCAGCGGGGTGGCCGCGGACTTCCACCTCACGGTGGGCAGCTCCTGGACGGCCGGCGGCGTGGCCAGGAAGGTCACCGGCATCGTGGCCAACCCGCAGAGCCTGCTCGATGAGTTCGCCCTGGTGACGCCCGGCCAGGTCAGCGCGCCGACGCAGGTCACGGTGCTGTTCGACGCGCCGGGCGTGGCCCCGGCGGACATCGGCCCGACGGTGGCGACCCCGCAGTCGGTGGCGTCGGGCAACGTGATCAACCCGGAGACGATCTCGCTCGCGGCGGCCGTGCTCGGCATGCTGCTCATCGCGATGGTCGGGGCGGGCGGGTTCACGGTGCTGGCCCAGCGCCGGCTCCGCTCGATCGGCATGCTCGCCGCCCAGGGCGCCACGGTGTCCCATATCCGCCTGGTCGTGCGGGCCAACGGCGTCGCCACCGGGGTGGTGGGGGCGGTGGCCGGGTTCGCGCTCGGCCTGGTGGCCTGGATTGCCTACCGGCCGCACGTGCAGGCCAGCGCCCACCACACGATCGGCGTGTTCCAGCTGCCGTGGACGGTGGTCTGGGTCGGCATGATCCTGGCCGTGCTGGCCGCCTACGCCGCCGCCGCGCGGCCCGCCCGGGCGATCACCCGGGTCCCGGTCGTGGCCGCGCTAGCCGGCCGGCCGCCCGCGCCGAAGCCAGCACGCCACCTGGCGGTTCCGGTCGTCGGTCTCGGCTTCCTGGCGGTCGCGTTCTTCCTGCTCGGCCTGGCCGGCGCCGGCATCGGCGCCAACGCCGGCGGGAACGGTTCCGGCACCCAGAACACGCAGCTGAGCGAGGTCCTGTTCGGGCTGGTCGCGCTCGTCGTCGCGGTGGTGCTGCTGTCGCCGGCCTGCCTGGCGGTGCTGGCCCGGCTCGGCCGCTGGACGCCGGTCACGGTCCGGCTCGCGCTGCGCGATCTGGCCCGGTACCGCGCCCGGTCGGGCCCGGCGCTCGCGGCGATCAGCCTGGCCGTGCTGATCGCGGCCATCGTCAGCGTGCTCAGCGCCGCCCGGTTCGGCGGGGCGGTCGACTACGTAGGCCCCAACCTGTCCGCCAGCCAGGTCATCGTCTACCCGCCCGGGCACGACAATCCCAACGGGCCGTCGCCGACCGCGAGCCAGCTCGCCGCGACCAGGGCGGCCGCGCAGCGGATCGCTGCCTCGGTCAATGGCCGGTACCTGATCACGCTTCAGACGCCCAGCGGCGGCCTGCAGTACGGCGGAGCCGGACGGAGCTGGTCCGGCACCCTCTACGTCGCGACCCCGCAGCTGCTGACCGCGTTCGGGATCACCCCGGCGCAGGTCAATCCCGGCGCCGACTTCCTCACCATGCGGCCCGGCCTGCCCACCACGCCGCACATGCAGCTGTGGGACAGCTCCAAGACCCCGCCGGACCTCCCCTGCCCGCCGGGCAGCTGCGTGGCCGACCCGCCGATCCAGGAGATCGGCGCGCTTCCCGCGGGGACCTCGGCGCCGAACACGGTCATCACCGAGCACGCGATGCGGGAGTTCAGGTTCACCGCGACCACGGCCGGCTGGCTGATCCTGGCGCCAGACGCGCTGACCGCCGCCCAGGTCACGGACGCCGGTCAGACCGCGGCTGCGGCCGGGGCGAGCATCGAGACGGTCAACAACATCCCGTCGCTCGCGCAGATCACCGCCGCCGCCACGATCTTCGTGACGGTGCTCGCGCTCGGCATCCTCGCCATGAGCATCGGCCTGGTCCGCAGCGAGACCGCCAGCGACCTGCGCACGCTGACCGCCGCCGGGGCGAGCGGCGCGGCCCGGCGCACCATCACCGCGGCGACCGCCGGCGCGCTCGCGTTCACCGGGGCGGTCGTCGGAACGGCCGGGGGCTACCTGGCGGTGACCGGCTTCTTCCGGAGCAACAAGCTGGACCAGCTTTCCGAGCTGGACAGCGTCCCGGTGGCCAGCCTGGTGTGGATCCTGCTCGGCCTGCCGCTGATCGCGGTGGCGGCGAGCTGGCTGCTCGGCGGGCGCGAGCCACGCGACATCGGCCGGCAGCCGCTGTGAGGGTCAGCTCACCCGCGGGCCAGGGCCGCGTCGAGCAGGATAGCCGCGGCGGCGCGGGCCGCCGCGGCCGCGGCGGGGTCGTGGTCCATCCGCGCGGCCTGCCCGCTGCCGTCGTAGAGCAGGTGCAGCTGGCGGGCCAGGATCCCGGGCTCGGGCACGCCGGCCTGCGCGGCCAGCTCGGTCAGCAGCGCGCGCACCCAGTCGCGGTAGGCCTCGGCGGCCTGCTCGACCAGGTCGCCGGGGTGCGATTCCGCGCTGGCCCGGGCGAACGCGCAGCCGCGGTAGTCCGGCCGGGCGAACAGCTCGCCCTGGCCCTCGAACACGGCCAGCAGGCGCTCGCGCGGGGTGTCGTAGCGCTCCACCGCCGCCGCGATGCGCTGGGTGACGCTATCGTGGCGGGTCGCCAGGTAGGCGCGGACCAGCTCGTCCTTGCTGCCGAAGGTGTTGTACAGCGAGGCCTTGGCCACGCCGGCCTGCTCGATGACCCGGTCGATGCCGACCGTGTGCACGCCCTCGTTGTAGAACAGCTCGTTGGCCGCGGCCAGCAGCCGCTCGCGCGCGGACGGACGTTCCTTGACGGTCATGACGGCCACCTTCCTAGACAGCCTTGTCTATCGTAGGCCGGTTCTTCAGCAGCCCGAAGAGGGCCAGGCCGGCCAGCGCGATCACCGCGGCGCCGTAGTAGCGGGCGGTGTCGATCAGCCCGCCGCCGTGCACCACGCCGAACCCGGCCACCACGGCCGGCCCGCCCAGCCCGATGTAAGACACCACGTAGAGCAGCGAGACCAGCCCGGCCCGCTGGTGCGCCGCGGCCAGCGGCACGACCAGCCGGATGCTGCCCTGGAAGCCGCTGCCGAACCCGGCGCCGGCGATCACCGAGCCGGCGAAGAACACCGCCGCTGATCCCAGGCTCACGGCCGTTACGGTCACGGCCACCCCGGTGATCAGCGCCGCGATCCCGAACAGCATTACCGTCCGGGCCGCGGCCCGGCGCAGCACGATGGTCGCGACGGCGGCCGAGGCGGCCAGCACGAACAGGCTCAGCGCGCCCAGCACCACGTTGCCCGAGCCGGTCAGCGCGTGCACCAGCGCCGGGCCGAGCGCGCCGTACAGGCCGCCGAGCGCCCACACCGCGAACAGGACCGGCACGACGGTCAGTACCGGGCCGCGCAGCGGCCGCGGCAGGGCGATCTCCGGCCGCAGGCTGGCCAGGGCGCCCGGTGCCCGGGTGACCGTCTCGCGCATCGCGGCGATCGCGATCGCCTGCAGGGCGAGCACGCCGATCAGGGCCAGGTAGATGAGGTGGGTGGGGTCGGGCAGGAAGGTGACCGCCAGCGCGGAGGCGATCGCGCCGGTCGCGCTGCCCATGGTCGGCGCCACCGCGTTGGCGAACGTGCCGAGCTTGCGGTCCATGTCCAGCATGGCCGCGCCGATCGCGCCCAGGGCCGCCCCGGTGGACAGGCCCTGGACCACCCGGGCGGACAGCAGCGCGGGCACCCCGGTGGCCGTGGCGAAGATCACCAGCGAGCCCGCGTGCACGGCGAGCGCGGTCAGCAGCACCGGGCGGCGCCCGATGTGGTCCGAGAGCTTGCCCAGGGTCAGCAGGGCGGCCAGCACCGCCAGCGCGTACACCCCGAACACCACCGTGGTGGTGATCGGCGTGAAGTGCCACTGGGCCTGGTAGATCGCGTACAGCGGAGTGGGGGCGGCGGAGGAGGCGAGCAGCGCCACGATCAGCGAGGCCAGCACGAAGACGGCCGGCCGCCCGCTCAGCCGGAGGCTGCCCGGTCCGTGGCCGGCCCGCCCGCGCCGCCAGGAGCCGCGGGCGAACGGGTCGGCCGGGAGGTCCGCGATGGTTTCGCCGGCCGGCCGGCGGACCTGCAGGGCCTCGGCACCGTGGTGCGTCGTCATGTCTGGTTACCCACCCTCATTGAGTAGACAGGTCTGTATAGATGAGATATTAGACAGAAAGGTCTACTCAGTCAAGGGTTTTTGGGTGATCTCGCCGGCCGCTCGTCGGAAGCCGGGGGCCGCTTCGACGAGGCGCTGGGCGCCGACCTGGGTCACTGGCCGGTTCAGCGGGCCCGGCTGTTGCTGAGCTCGGCCTTGTCGGCGGCCTCGAGCTAGCGCGGCGTTAGCCGTAGGCGGGGTGGGCGGCGCGCAGGCTCGCGATCTGGGCGCGGGCGGCGGCTACCAGTTCGTCGTTGGTGTTCGCGTGGCCGCTGAGGCCCCAGCCCCCGTCGGGGGCCTCGGTGAGCAGGACCCAGGTCCGGTTGACCAGCGCGGGGTCGCCGGCGGCTTTGACGGCGATGTCGGTGAGCCGCTCGACGACGGCCAGCTGCTTGGCGCGGTCCAGCGCGCCGGCGTTGGTGAGGACCTGGATCCGTACGTAGTTGCTTTCGCCGTCGACGTTGGCCAGGTCGCCTGCGGGCAGGTCGTGGATGAAGGCCGCGGTGTTCTGCCGGAACATCGGGATGTCAGGCACCTGCTCGATGGTCATGACCGCGGTGGCCAGCTCGATGGCGAGCTGATGTTTGTCGGTGAAGGTCCCGGCCGTCGCGTAGACGTCGATCATGGGCATGGCAGGCGGTCCTTAGATGGAGTTGGCGGCGGTCCGGATGACGTCGAGGACGGCGTTGGGCTGGGACAGCATGGCGACGTGGCTGCTGTCCAGGTCGTAGGTGTGGGCGCCCATCCGCTTGCCTCGATGACGTGCAGTGGGCGGACGCCGGATGCGGCTTCGGCCTGCGGATGCTGACCCAGTGGCTGGCGTCACTGCCGGTCGCATGGCTGATCGCGGTCCGGCCGGACCAGGGGGCACCGCAGATCCGCCGGGCACTGGCCGAGCTGACCACCGCCGGAGCCGTCACGATCCGCCTGACGCCGCTGCCGGCCTCGGCGGTCGCGGAGGTCGCGGCGGACGTCCTGGGGGCACCGGCCGGAGGTGACCTGCTGCGGACCCTGGCCGACGTCCAGGGCAACCCCTTCCTCGTCGTTGACCTGCTGACCGGCCTGCGCGAGGAGAACCTGGTCCGGGTGGTCGACGGCCGGGCGCGACTGGCGGAGAACCGGGTGCCGCACCGGCTCGAGGACAGCATGCGGCGGCGCCTGGCGCGCACCACCGCGGCGGGCGAGCGAGTCGCGACCGTGGCCGCCTCGCTGGCGCGCCAGTTCACGCTCAGCCAGATCGCGGCGATGGCCCGCGTCGGCGTGGCCGACCTCGTCGACCCGGTCCGGGAGGTCATCGACGCCGGGATCTTCGTCGAGGCCGGAGGCCGGCTCGGCCGGTGGCCCTGGCGGCCGTGCTTGAGGACCTCGGTGATGCCCGGCTGGCCGATGGTGACCCCGGCGGCGCGGCGGACGCCTTCGACCGCGTCCTGCGGATCTGCGTCGACGCCGGGGCCGCGCGCGACGCGGCCCGGGCCCGCAAGCGGCTCCGCGAACTGGGGATCCGGCGCCGGGTCCAGTCGCTGGACCGCCCGAAGCTGGGCTGGGAGTCGCTCACCGGCGCCGAGCTCGCGGTGGCGCGCCTGGCCGCGGCCGGGTGCACCAACCGGGGGATCGCCGACCGGTTGTTCGTCTCGCCGCATACGGTGAACACCCACCTGCGGCACGTCTTCGACAAGCTGGACATCAGGTCCCGGGTCGATCTCACCCGCGTCGTCGAGCACCACTCGTAGCGCTCGGGAATTCACGCTCGGCTGCTCGGCCGAGCCCGCAGCGACGGCCTGTGGGCAGCACCGATGGAACATCGGTGTCGTCAGGGCGGCTCCGATGTTCCATCGGTGTCGTTGCGAACATATGCTGGCCTGCGGCCAGCGGCTGCGGCTCGCCCTGGAAGCGGTGCACACCGACACCGAAACCCGCGTCCGGCTCAGATAGCCACTGACGGTCAAAGCCGCGCTCCTCAAACCACCCGCAGATCAGCGGCACCCGGTCGGGCGCGCCCCGGCCCCGGGTCCAGATGACGGTGCCGCCGGCCTGGCACAACTGGCAGCAGGTGCCGACGGTCCGTTCGATGTCCTGGTCAGTGAGGTTGCCGAACACCCCGCAGACCAGCACCAGGTCCGCAGGCGTCAGGCCGCGGTAGTGATCAGTCAGCGAGGCATCACCGGTCACGATCTCCACCCGATCCAGGCCGGCGACCCGGGCCCTGGTCTCGGCGACCGCCGCCAGCAGCGGGTCCAGTTCCACCAGGCGCGCCCGGATGTCGTCGCGCCGGGGATGATCAGCGAGGACGCCGAGCAGGTCACGGCCCTGGCCGGCACACAGGCTGATCACCTGCAGCCGGCCGGGCCGGGCGTTATCCAGCACCGTCCTGATCTGGAGCTGAACCGCCTGCAAGCGCCGGGCCAGCGCTGAGCCGGGCCGGTCGTATTCATCGTGCCAGGCCTGCCAGTCCACGGCGCCTACCCTACGACGGGAGCACGCGCTCCGGGCCTGATGGACTGGCCAGGCGGCGGGCGACGGCGAGTCCCCAGGGGATGCTGAGCAGGACCACCAGGGCGAGGCCGAGGATCAGCGGTGACGGGCGGGCGGCGCCGAGGCCGAGGCACGCCACGGCCGCCGCCGCGCACGTGCGGGCCAGCGGCCGGTACAGGCCGCGGTCGCGGTCCCAGGCGGGCAGGCCCGCGGCGAGCAGCATCGTCGCGGCCAGTACGACGGCGGCGCCGGAGCACAGGACCCAGGATGTGGCGGCGGGGGTTCGGCCGTCATGGGCGTGGTCGACGAGGGTGAGCATCGCGGCGCCCATCGCCGCGATGGCCGCGGTGAGCGGCAGGTGGCCGAGCACCCACCGCAGGCTGGCGGCGCGTTCCGGTCTGGGGCGGCGTCCCCCGGCGAAGTCGAAGTAGGTCCACCAGGCGCCGAAGCCGACGACCACGGCGACCAGCCCGACGGCGAGGGTGAGACCGCTGACCGGCTGGCTGGACAGGCCGGTCACCACGCCGGTGAGGGTTTCGCCGAGCACGATGATGATGAACGCCCCGAACCGCTCGGTGAGCGAGTCGGTGACGATCATCGCGGCCGCCTGCGCCGGGGAGGCGGTGAGGAGCACGGCGGCGAATCCGGCCAGGTAGGCGACATCGATCAGGCCCCAGGCCGGTATCCGGGCGCTGGCCGGCAGCAGGGCGGTGGCGGCCAGCAGGACGGCGCAGGCCACAGTACCCGCGACGAACAGCCGGCTCGCCCGGCGGTATTCGGGGCGGTCGCCGCGGGCGGCCAGCAGCCACAAGAGGGCCAGCACCGCGAACAGCACCGCCGCGGCGACGGCGAACGCGGCCCCGCGCGCGCCGCTGGCCTGCGGGATGAAGGCGCCCATCGCGGCGAGCACCAGGATCTGGAGCAGGAACGTGCTGCGGGCCCGGGCGTCCTCGCGGCCGTGCAGTTCGTGGTGCAGGCTGCCGTTGGCCCAGGCGATCCAGACCAGCGTGAACACCGCGGCGAACTCGCCGAGCCCGGGCCAGGTCAGGTGCCCGGCCAGGCGGTGGGCGGCCTGGCCCACCAGCACCACCACGGCCAGGTCATAGAAGAGCTCGAGCGGGCCGACCACCCGCTCGCGCGGCTGCTCGCCGTGCGGGCGGGGCGGCTGCCACAGGGAGCGGCGGAGCCGGGCCCAGCGCTCGCGGCGAGCAGCCGCGCCGGTGCCGGGGTGCGGTGGACTAGGTGCCATCGCCACCAGGCTAGAGCGCCTTGAGCGCCTCCGTTCTGGTCACGACGCGACCCAGGCCGCCGAATTCGTGCAGGTCGCCGAACATCTCGATGCGGATGGACTGGTCCAGGCCGCCGACCGGGACCGGATCGTAGCCCGCGGTCCGGATCAGCTCGGCGACCAGGTCGCCCGCGGCGGCGTCGTCCGCGGCGTAGAACAGCACCGCGCGCTCGGGCTCCTGCCGGGCGACCGCCGCCAGCGAGCCTCCCGACAGCGTGCCGAACGCCTTGACCAGCTGCGCTCCGGCAGGCAGCAGGCCGGCCAGGATCTGGCCCGAGGACTCCTGCTCGCCGATGATCTTGCGGTAGCCGCCCTGCCCGTCCGGGCCGACCGCGTTCGACGGGTCGACGATCACCTTGCCGGCCAGCCGCTCGCCGTACTCGGCGATGAGCTGCTTGCCGACGTCGAGCCAGACGGCGAGCACGAGCACGCCGGCCCGGTCGACGGCCTCGGCGACGCTCACCGCCTGGGCGTGGCCGTCGAGGTCAGCCGCGAGCTTCCGGGCGGCGTCCTGGTCGCGCCCGGCCAGCAGGAAGTCCTGACCGCCGGCCGCGAAGCTCGTCGCAATCGTGCCGCCGATGGTGCCGGTGCCGATGATGGCCACCGTGCGGTCCGAGATAGTCACCTGGGTCTGCCTTTCGTGAGAACTTGATCGTTCAAGTAAACCCTAGGAGCAATTGACTTGAACTGTCAACTAAGAAGCGATTGTTTTCTGTGCGTGTCACCGGGGCCGATCTGTCGCGTTACACTAATCAACGTCGCCTGCTTGGGGGTGGTTTTACTTGATAGTTAAAGCTGGCTGCTGGGTTGCGTGCGCGGCCTGTGGCTGACGCGGCAGACTTGGGCGGGTGTTCTGCGAAGGTACGGTGCCCGTGTCGGCCCGGCCCGTCGTGGAGTTGTTCGTCGCGCAGACCCCTGGTCCGGCGGGGAACCCGCTGCTGGTGATCCACGGCGGTCCCGACTGGGACCACACCTACCTGCGGGAGCCGCTCGGTCAGCTGGCCGGCCGCCGCCGGGTGATCCTGCCCGACCTGCGCGGTTGCGGCCGTTCCACCCTCGGCCTGCCCGACGGGCAGTACACCCCCGCCGCGGCCGCCGGCGATCTCACCGCCCTGCTGGACGCGCTGCGCACCGGGCCGGTGTGGTCCGACCCCTCGCGGTCCGGGCCAGAACTCACCCGCGCGGCTGCCGTCGCCTCGGCGCCCGCCGACGTCTGGCGGCCGCAGGCACGGCCCGGCTACCTCGACCGCCTGGCCGGCGTCCGCTTCACCGCCGAATGGCTGCGGCCCTTCCGGGCCGGGGCTCTGCCCGATGCCCGGCCCCCGGACGCGGCCCGCCGGCTGGCCGCCCTCGGCCTGCCCATCCTGCTGCTGCACGGCCGGCAGGACATGACCTTCCCCGCCCTGCTGGCCGAAGACGCCGCCGGGCTGATCCCTTCCGCCCGGGCCGCGGTGATCGAGGCAGCGGGCCATATGACCCACGTCGACCAGCCCCGGGCCTGGCTCGACGCGCTGCAGGAGTTCTTGTCCTGACCAGGCCGGTTATCGCATCGTCGCGGCCACCGCGTAGAACGGGTTGTCCGGGCGATAGGAGTCGCCCATGACGGTAAGTCCGGCGGCGTGCAGGGCGTCGGTGAGGGCGGCCCGGGTGAACGGGGTGAAATCGAGGACGTAGCGCCGGTGGGTTATGGCTGAGCTTGCGTCTTCAAAGAGGAGCACGATCTCGGCCCGGCACGGTGCGTTGAAATCATCGGGGATGGTCCAGATGTACAGTGACGAGGACCGCACGCCGCGCCGCTCGATCGCGCGGCGGCCGGGAACTATCCGGGGCCTGGACGCATAGAGGTACTCCCAGTTCCGGGAGTCGATCACCAGGACGCCCGCCGGGCCGAGTACCTGTCGAAGGCCCTGCAGAGCTGAGATCATCCCGGATTTCGTCGCCGTGTGGACTAGTGAATTGCCCAGGCACAGGATCAGTTCGAAGGGGCCGGGAACTCGCTCCGGCAGATCTTGCCAGGTCGACTGCCTGATATCTATCTCGGCACCGGACTGCAGGCACCGCTGCCGGGCTTGATCGACCATGCTTGCGCTTCCGTCAGAGGCGGTGACGGTAAAGCCGCTCCGGGCCAGAGCCATGGCGTCCGCGCCTATGCCGCAAGCGCTGTCGAGGACCCGCGCACCCGGCGGCAGGGCGGTCAGGATCCCGGCCAGGAGATCTGTGCTGCCTGGTGACGTGGCGCCGACCGTGCCGCCGCCGCCGATGGTTTCGTCCGGGAAGAGCCACTCGTAGTCACGGGCCAGGTCGGCGTAGCTGTCATCCACTCTCGTAGTCTGGCATCCGGCGGTTCATCCCCGGCGGTAACTCCCGTGGCGGAACTCGTCGGTCAGCGACGGGTGCGAGGGATGCCAGCCGAGCTCGGACCGGGCCCGGGCGGCGGTGGCGGCCTGATCGAGCAGCAGGACCTCGGCGAAGTAGCCGCCCAGGCGCGCGCGGGCCTCGTCATCGGAACCGGGGACGGCGCCTAGGGCGTCGGCGGCGGCCGCGGCCGCCTCGGTCAGCTCGGCCACGGTCGGGTTCAGCCCGTTGCCGATGATGTAGCGGCCGCGAGCCGAGCGGTCTTCCAGGGCGAGAGGCCAAGACCGTCGTCCACGCCATCCCGCCGCTCCAGGACTGAACCCGGTGATTCACTTGAATCGTCTAGTCATTGGTATTCTGGTTCGGTGACCGAAGGAACCGGCCGCGCGGGCGATGAGCCGCCGGTTAAGTGGCTGACCGCCGGGGAGCTGGAGTCCTGGCTGTCCCTGGTGCGCCTGACGATGTGGCTGCCCTGGTCGATCGACCAGCAACTGCAGCGCGACGCCAAGCTGATGATGGTGGAGTACCAGGTCCTGGCCATGCTGTCCAAGAGCCCCGGGCGGACCCTGCGGATGAGCTCATTGGCGGTCATGACCAACGCGTCGCTGTCGCGGCTGTCGCACCTGGTCAAGCGGCTCGAGGAGCGCGGCCTGGTACGCCGCGAGCCCGATCCCGGCGACGGGCGGTTTACCCACGCCATTCTGACCGAGGAGGGCTTCCAGACCCTGGCCGAAGCGGCTCCGGGACACGTGGCACACGTCCGGTCGCTCGTTATCGACGCCCTGTCGCCCGAGCAGCTGCGCCGCGTGGGCCGGGCCGCAGACCACATCATGTCGCGCATCGACACCGGTCGGATCAACTAGCCGCGGGAGGGGTCCGTGCGGCCACGCCGCGCCCGTCGGGCCCGCGGCGAGTCCGGACGGCCCGCATTTCTGCCGAACGGGTCACGGCTCAACCTCACTGGCCACCTTGATGCTTCCCAGCCCATCGCGTCACACACGGGCAGCGAAGTCCGACGTCATGGATGCCGCTTACTGACGGCTAGAGCCATCAGGGTGCCGCTTTCATGCGGTTGACGGAGCGCTAGCGCGGCGTTGAATCTTCAACTGATAAGCTGGCGGTATGAGCGCTGCTGAGGAGGTGCCGGGCGACGAGCACGCGGAGTTGTGGCTCGCGCCGGATCAGCTGGCCTCGTGGCTGTCCGTGGTCCGGCTGATCATCCGGCTGCCCTGGGCCATCGACGCTCAGCTGCAGCGCGATGCTGACCTGAGCATGATCGAGTACATGACCATGGCCATGCTGGGCGACGCTCCGCAGTGGACCTTGCGGATGAGCGAGCTGGCCGAGCGCACCAGCGCGTCGCTGTCGCGGCTCTCCCACCTGGTCACCCGGCTGGAGAATCGCGGTTACGTGCGGCGTGAGGCGGACCCGGCCGACGGCCGCTTCACCCACGCGATCCTGCTGCCAGCAGGCCGGCGCAAGATGGAGTCGGTAGCACCCGCTCACGTGGCGTACATCCGGCAGTTGGTCATCGACAACTTGTCCCCCGAGCGGCTGCGCCGGCTCGGCCAGGACGCCGACCGCATCGTCGCGCGGATCGACTCCCCGGCGCGCTGACCACCCCAGCACGATCAGCCGCCGCGACCGGCGCCGCCTGGGCACGACCCGTCGGTTACCCGCTGCTCACCGGCCGTCCTGCGCCGCACGGCAGCGCGCTCGTCCTCGGTCGTGCCGCCCCAGATGCCATGGACCTGTCCGGTCCGGCGCGAAGGCCAGGCATTCGTGCCGGACCCGGCAGGTCGCGCAGATCGCTTTGGCCGTCACCGCCTGCTCGACGGCCGGACCGGAATCCGAAATCGGAAAGAACAGATCGGGGTCGGCAGACCGGCAGGCGGCAACCGACCGCCACTGTCCGCCGGTAACGAGCCACGTCGTCCAGGCCTCCACCTGCGGCAGCAGGGTCGGCACGCCCCGGCCGCCACCGCGACGTTGAGCGCGGGACGGACCGGGTCTGCCCGCTGATAGCGCGCGTCTATGGCGCCACCTGGTGCTCAGGCGGCGTGATGCAGTTCCGGCCGTGATTTCAGGTCCCCGCCCAGGTGGACGGACCTGGATGCCCAGCGTGATCTGCGAGAACCCGTAGATCAGAGGCGTACAGGCCGAACAGCAGGGCCAGGGTGGACCGCGCCCACGCCGGGACGGGCGAACAGCAACACGTGGAACAGCGGAAGCCCGCCGAAGATCGAGTCGTCCGCGCGGCCTGCGACGATGTCGGTGCGGGTCACGTCGGTGTTGCTGATCAGGTTGCCGTGGGTGAGCTCGGCGCCCTTCGGGTGGCCGGTCGTGCCCGAGGTGTAGGGGATCACCGCGGCTGTCCTCGTCGTCCCGCTCCGCCACCTGGTCATCGACGGCGGCCGAGGCGAGCAGGTCGGGGAAGGCGACCCCGTCCACGACGATGACGTCCGCGTCGGCCTGCTCCGCGCCGCCGCGGGCCTGGTCGGCGAACGCGTGCCAGGCGAACATCAGCCCGGCCCCGGAGTCGCCCAGGTAGTAGGCGGTGACTTCCCCCGGCTTGAGGGCCACCGCGGCGGCGACCTCCTCGCCCAGGGACGGTCGTGCGCGCAGGCCGAGCACGGGGGCCTCGGCGACCGCCGGGATGCTCGTAGAGCACCTCCTCGATCTCCCGCGGGTAGACGTTGTAGCCGCCGCGGATGATCAGGTCCTTCTTGCGGTCCACGATGTAGAAGTAGCCGCCGGAGTCGATCCGGGCCAGGTCACCGGTGATGCGAACCAGCCGGTCGCGGATCGCCTCGGCGGTGGCCTCGGGGCGCTGCCAGTAGCCCTTCATGACGTTCGGCCCGCGGATGCACGATCTCGCCCACCTCGCCCTGCGGGGACCTCGTGGTCCTCGTCGTCCACGACGCGCATCGGCCACGTCCGCGGATCAGGGTATGCCGATCGAGCCGGGCTTGCGCTCCCGGCCGGGGAGGTTGAACGAGGCGACCGGCGAGGTCTCGGACAGGCCGTAACCCTCGACCACCGGGCATGCCGAAGGCCTCCTTGAACCCGCGCAGCCGTCGACCGGCAGGGCGGCGCCGCCGGAGATGCACATGCGCAGCGCGGAGGTGTCGTATCCGCGCGGTCCAGGGTGTCAGTAGGGTCAGGTTCATGGTCGCCACGGCTTCGATGACGCTGATCATTGTCCGGCGGCAGGTCCGGGCGGTCGTCGGTCCCCGGGATCAAGCCTGCCGCCGGGCGTTGGTACGACGGCACAACCGTTGTGCCGCCAGGCCGAGTAGGGGGCCGGTCCTCGTGTCGCCAGCACGTTATGGCCGGGTCCGCCGCGGCCTAACGTCGAGGATCACACCACTGACAGGGGGCGGGATGGACACCATCCGGCGCTACCGCATGCTCATCGGCGGGGACTGGGTCGACGCGGACGAGCGGTTCGAGATCCGCAGCCCGGCCACCGAGGAGCCGGTGGCCAGCGTGGCCAAGGGCGGACTCGAGCACGCCGACCGGGCCGTCGCGGCGGCCCGGGCCGCGCACGCCGACGGCCGCTGGCGGCAGCGGGCGCCGGCCCAGCGGGCCGCGCTGCTCGACGCGATCGCGGACCGGCTCACCGAGCGGATCGACGAACTCGCCGTCCTTGAGGCGCTGGAAAACGGCGCGCCGGTCCGGCAGGCGGGGGCGTTCCAGATCGGCTTCTCCATCGCCCACCTGCGCTACTTCGCCGGGCAGGCGCGCGGCTACGCCTTCGAGCGGCCCGGGCCGCTGCTGCGGGTGCGCCGGCGAACGGTTCGAGCGCGGCTTCTGGGTCGAGCCGACGATCTTCACCGACGTCCGCAACGACATGACGATCGCCCGCGAGGAGATCTTCGGGCCGGTCCTGGCGGTGGTCCGGGCCGAGAACACCGAGGCGGCGATCCGGATCGCCAACGACACCGAATACGGGCTTTCCGCCGGGGTCTGGAGCACCGATAACCAGCGGGCCCTCGACGTGGCCGGCGAGCTCGAGGCCGGCACGGTGTGGGTCAACGACTGGCACATGGTCAACGCCGCCTACCCGTTCGGCGGGTACAAGCAGAGCGGGCTGGGCCGCGAGCTCGGGCCGCACGCGCTTGATGAGTACACCGAGGAGAAGTTCGTGCACCTCGACCTGTCCGGCCGGCTGGACCGCCGGGCCTATCCGCTGCTGCTCTGCACCCCGCCGGCCTGAACACCGGAGATAATGAACGCCATGGAATTCGACGTCGTGATTGAGATCCCGCGGGGCAGCCGGAACAAGTACGAGGTCGACCACCATAGTGGCCTCATCCGCCTGGACCGGACGCTGTTCACCGCGACCCAGTACCCGGCCGACTACGGCTTCATACCGGACACGCTGGGCGAGGACGGGGACCCGCTCGACGCGCTGGTCCTGGTGCAAGAGCCGACGTTCCCCGGCTGCCTGATCCGCAGCCGCCCGGTCGGGATGTTCCGGATGACCGACGAGAAGGGCGGCGACGACAAGGTCATCTGCGTCCCGGCCGGCGACCCGCGGCAGGAGAACCTGCGCGAGCTGGAGGACATCCCGGAGTTCTACCGGCTGGAGATCCACCACTTCTTCACCGTGTACAAGGAACTCGAGCCGGGCAAGAGCGTCCGGGATACGGCGTGGGCCGACCGCGTCGCCGCCGAGGCCGAGGTGCAAGCGTCGCGGCGGCGCCTGCGGGAGAGCCCGGCGCCGCCTGTTGGCTGACGCGCCAGGCTGACGCGGAAGTGGGACCACGGACCGTTCGGGCAAAAAGGCATTTTAAAAATGGCGCCGAACGGGCCGTGGCGTTACGGCCCGGACCTGGCTCGAGGAGGGCATCGATGACGCTCGCGGGCAAGACCTTGTTCATTTCCGGCGGCAGCCGCGGCATCGGCCTGGCCGGTGACATCCGCGACGAGGCCCAGGTCGTTACCACCTGACCCGCCTCCGGCGACCTGCCCGACGACGTTGTTGCCACAACGAGGCGCACCTGACGACGTGGCTGTCACAACGACGTCGTTGCGGCCGCCCCGGCGGCTGGGCGGGCCGCCGGCCGACGCTGCGCCGATCGGTTCGTGACGTAGCTCACCCCCGCGGGGTCAAGCCTTTGCGGGCGCACCGCCGTAGTTAGTTCGTCTAGCAACTACTGAGGGCGGCTGCGCCACGCAAACCCGGTGCCGCACACATCGCCGCCCGGGAGGAAACGATGAAGATGATCCGCTCACTACTGGCCCGGATGCCGATGCCGGTCAAGCTGGCTATTCCGCTGGGCGCGGCGCTGCTGGCCACGGCGTGCAGCAGCGCCGCCACCACCCCTCCTCCTCCTCCTCGCCCAGCTCGGCCCCGGCCGCGGGCGGCCCGGCCAGCGCGTCGACCACCGGGACGGTGATCAGCACCCAGGCCGGCTCGGCGGGGGCGTTCCTGACCGCCGGATCGGGTCGCGCGGTGTACCTGTGGGCCAAGGACGGCATGAACATGTCCGCGTGCTCGGGCGCGTGCGCGACGGCCTGGCCGCCGGTGCCCGCGAACGGCACGGTGACCGCCACCGGGGGCGCGAAGGCGAGCGACCTGGGCACGATCACCCGGTCCGACGGCACCAAGCAGGTGACCTACGACGGTCACCCGCTGTACTACTTCGTCGGCGACTCCGCCGCCGGGCAGACCAACGGCCAGGGCAGCGACAACTTCGGCGCGAAGTGGTGGCTGGTGGCCTCCTCGGGGGCGGAGATCACCGCTTCCTCCGGCACCGCGGCCGCGGCCCCGGCGAACGCGCCCGCGCCGGCCGCATCGGCCACGTCGGGCAGCTCGAACGCCGGCGGCGGCTGGGCCTGACGGCACCGATGACTACCCTCCCGACCCGGACCACGGGCACCACCGCTGGCACCACCGCTGGCCGGCCGCCGCGCACGCCGGCGGCCCGGCCGGTCAGCGCCTGGGCCTTCGCGGGGGTGGCCGTCACGTCATTCGGCGGCCCGCTGGCCCTGGCCGCGCTGTACGCGCCGGGCATCGTGGCCGGGTCCGCGGGAGCGTCGGCCGGGCTGGCGATGGTCGCGGCCATGGCCGTGTTCGCCGTCCCGCTGGTCATCTGGCTCCGCTACGCCCGGCAGGTCAACGGGGCCGGCGGCCTCTACGGGTTCGTGGCGGCCGCGGCCGGGCGCCGGGTCACCCTGCTGGTCACCGGGCTGATCGTGGCCGGCCAGCTGGCCATCGCCGCCGCCCTCGGCGGCGTGACGCTGACTCACCTGGCCACCCCGGTGTCCAGCTTCGGGCCTCGGCGCCCGCCGGGGCGCTGGCCACCGCGACCGGGCAGACCGCGCTGCTGTACATCTGCGGCAGCCTGCCGCTGTTCCTCGGCGGCGAGCTGGCCCGCCCGGCCCGGACGATCCGGCGCGGCCTGACCGTGACCTACCTGGTGACCGCCGCGGTCATCATCGCCGCGGTCGCCCCGCTGGCCGCCGACCCGGCGATCACCAGGGCCCCCATCCCGGGATGGCGGCCTGTGGGCCACCATCCAGCACGCCAGCTCATGAGGAGAAATCAGAAATGAACCGCACGCTTACCACGCCCCGGCTGCCGGACACCGCCCGGCGAGAGAGCTTCCCGCGCCGGTCCGCCCGGCTGCTGCTGCGCGGGCCGGCCAGCCTGACCTCACCGGCCGCCCGCTGGGCGGTCAACCTGCTGGCCGTGGCCGGCGCCGGGCTGCTGGTCTGGTCCGGTGTGCTTCACCTCCAGCTCTGGTCCGAGGGCTACCGCACTATCTCGGTCATCGGGCCGCTGTTCCTGGTCCAGGGCATCGCGAGCATCGCGGTGGCCGTGGCCCTGGTCACGTTCCGCCGGCTGGCGCTGCTGGCGGCGGGGGCGGCGCTGGCCGCCGGGACCGCCGCCGGGCTGCTGCTCAGCGCGGGCATCGGGCTGTTCGGCTACACCGAGAGCCTGGCGGTTCCGTCGGCCCAGACGTCCCTGGTGGTGGAGTTCACCGGCGCGGCGGTGCTCGCGGCCGCCGCGGTCATCCTCGCGGCCGCCCGGCGCCGTTCATAAGTCGTGGCCCGCTTGGCAATCCTTTTGCGGCGCCCGCCCGTATATGAGAGTGTGCAGAAGATGGGAACCGCGGCCGACGGGCTGCCGGATGAAACATTGCTGGCCGGCCTGGGCGCGGGCGACGCCGATCTGGCGCTAGCCTTCGTGCGGCGCTTTCAGCGGATCGTGTTCGGCGTCGCGGTGACCGTCATCGGCGACCCGGCCGCGGCCGAGGACGTCGCCCAGCAGGCCTTCGAACAGGCCTGGCGGCACGCGCAGATGTACGACTCGCGGCGCGGTTCGGTCCGGGCCTGGCTGACCACGATCGCGCGCAACCTGGCCATTGACGTGCTCCGGGCGCGCACCTCGGCACCGGTGGACCCGGACGACCTGCCCGCTCTGCTGACCGCGGTGACCGACACCCCGGAACGGGTCGCGGTCGCCAACGACCGGGCCGCGGGGCTGCGCCGCGAGCTCGGCCGCCTGCCGGCGCCGCAAGCTCGCGCCGTGGCGATGGCCGGGATCTACGGCATGACGGCCCGGCAGATCGCCGACGCGGAAAGCGTGCCCCTGGGCACCGCGAAGACTCGGATCAGGGACGGCATGCAGAAACTGCGCGCCGCGTATCTCCCGGAGAATGTGGACGATGAGTGAGGTGAACGAGATGGGCTGCGCCGAGTTCGCCGACGCCGCCGCCGAGCTGGCGCTCGGCGTCCTGACCGGGCGCGAGCGCGCGCAGGCACTCGCGCACCTGGACCATTGCGAGGCGTGCCGCGAGAACGTCCGCCAGCTGACGGTGACCGGCGAGGAACTGGTGGGGCTGCTGCCGGCCATCGAGCCGCCTGCGGGCTTCGAGACCCGGGTGATGGAGCGGCTCGGCCTCGGCGCATCGACCCCGGCTCCGGCTCCGGTGCCGGTCCCGGTCCCGCGGCTCGGCCTGGCGCGCCGGTTCGGCCGGAAGCTGGCCGGCTGGACGGGCCGGGGCGGCGGGGTCAGCTATCCGCGCCGGATGCTGGCCGGCGTGGCCGTCGCGGCGGCGGTCATCGTGGCCGGCCTGGGCGGCTGGGGCCTGCACGCCGCCACCTCGTCCCCGGCCGCGTCGCCGCTGAGCTCCGCGGCGCTGCTGACCGCCAGCCACCAGACGGCGGGCAAGATCTACTTCTACAACGGCGATCACCGGTGGCTGTACATGTCGGTGGACATCGGCTCCGGCAACGACACGGTGATCTGCCAGGTGGAGGGCTCGGGCGGGCGCTTCACTACGATCGGGTCGTTCCGGCTGAGCGGCGGCTACGGCTACTGGGGCAGCCCCGACCCGGTGACCAGCGGCCAGCTCACCGGTGCCCGGCTGGTCACCACCACCGGCACGGTCCTGGCCACGGCCACCTTCCCGGCGTAGCCCGAGGTCGAAGCATCCCGGACGCGACGTTTGTATCCCTGGCCCACCTTGCGGGGGCCAGGGTGTCCGCGTCAGCGTGTGCGGAGCCGTTGCGTCCCGCGTGACGCATCTCGCGTCCCATCCGCATCAAGATCCGGGAGCATTAGGGCTCCCGGGGGATTTGGTGGGCTATAGCGCCCAAACCGCTCCCGGAAGCCCAAACCCTCCCAGCAAATGGTGCTCAGGTGACTGGCGGGCACGATGTGTGCCGCTGGGGGCAGCCCGAAAGCCATCACCGGCTCACCATGGCCACCTCCGCGGCGGCGCCCGGCCGCCATGTCGGGACGCGGCAGCGGATACTGCGGGAGCTGTCGCGGATGTGGACGCGGCTGACCGGTCAGCCGGAGGAGGAACTGCTCCTGTCACTGTGGGAGAACCCGGCGGAAATCGCGATGGAGGGCGGCTCGATCTTCCCCGGCATCGGGGCCTTAGGTGAAGGCGCCGAGGCCGGTGATGGCGCGGCCGACGATGAGGGTCTGCATGGTCTCGGTGCCCTCGAAGGTGTGGATCGCCTCCATGTCCACCATGTGCCGCATGACCTGGTAGTCCAGCAGGATGCCGTTGCCGCCGAGCATGTCGCGGGCGTCGGCGGTGATCGCGCGGGCCTTGCGGGTGTTGTGCATCTTGGCCAGGCCACGGTGGGGGTCAGCTGGCCTCGGCCAGGCGGCCTATCTGCAGGCAGTACAGCTGCATCGCGGTCAGGTCGGCCAGCATCGACACCAGCCGCTGCTGGATGATCTGGAAGCTGGCCAGCGGCTCGCCGAACTGCCGGCGCTCCTGCGCGTACCGCAGGGCGGTGTCGTAGGCGGCGGTGGCGTGGCCGAGCGCCGCCCAGGCGCAGGTGCTCCGGGTGGTGGCCAGGACCCGGGTGGTGTCCCTGAACGAGCGCGCCTCCGTCAGCCGGTTCTCGGCCGGGACCCGCACGTCCTCCAGCGTGATGTCGGCCTGCCACACCGAGCGCAGCGACACCTTGCCCTCGATGACCTTCGCCTGGTAGCCCGGGGTGCCCTTCTCCACCACGAACCCGTTGACCTGGCCGTCTTGCGTGTTGCGGGCCCAGACCACGACCAGGTCGGCGACGGTGCCCAGGCCGATCCAGCGCTTGCGGCCGGTCAGCACCCAGCTGTCGCCGTCCGGGCGGGCCGAGGTTTCCAGGGCCACCGAGTCCGAGCCGTGGTCCGGTTCGGTCAGGGCGAAGGCGCCGAGCTTGTCCATGGCCGCCATGGCGGGCAGCCAGCGGGCCTTCTGCTGCTCCGAGCCGCACATCGCGATCGACAGCATGGCCAGGCCCGCGTGCACGCCGAGGAACACGCCCAGGCTGCCGTCGCCGCGGTGCAGTTCCATGGTGACCAGCCCGCACGCCATCGGGCTCATCCCGGCGCATCCGTAGCCCTTGATGTCCTCGCCGACGATGCCGAGCTCGGGCAGCCGCTTGACCAGCGGCCAGCAGATCTCGGCCCGTTCCCAGTACGGGCCGACGACCGGGACGACCTCCTCGTCGACAAACCGCCGGACGGTCCGGAACCGGTCCCACTGCTCGTCGGTGAACTGCTCGCGGACGGAGAAGAAGTCCGTCCCGAGGGACTCGCCGAGATGCTCGCTAGCCACCTGTGACATCGTCTGCTCCTTCCTGTCCTTCGTGGCCGAGGAACGCCTCGATGGCGGCGGCCAGGCGTCCGGGGTCCGCGGCCAGCTCGAGGTGGCCGCCGCGGTAGACGTGCAGCCGGCTGCGCGGGATCAGCCAGTTCATGATCCGTCCGTTGATCACCGGGATGATCGGGTCGTCGTCGCCGGCCAGGATCAGGGTCGGCGGCCGCAGCCTCGGCAGTCGCGGCAGGCTGGTCCAGCCGAGCATCGAGATCAGCTGGTAGTAGTAGCCCCGGGGCGGTCCCAGGCGGGTGGTGCCGTGCAGCAGGTCACGGGCCTCGATCGGGTCCTGGCGCGCGCTGCCCCCGTACAGTTCGCCGGCGATGCGGGCCGCGTATCCGGGGTCGCGGTGGCGGCGCGGGGTGAGCATGCGGAGCAGGACCCAGGGACGCCCGGGGATCATGAGCGCGCCCGGCGCGGTCGCCACCAGCACCAGGCGGCGCACCCGCTTCGGCCGGCTCAGCGCGAACTGCTGCGCGAGCCCGCCGCCCCAGGAAATGCCCAGCACGTCGGCCTGCTCGTAGCCGAGCTGGTCGAGCAGGCCGGCCAGCAGCGACGGCAGCGTGACCAGATGGTAGGGGACGAGGGGGGCCGGCGAGCCGCCGATGCCCGGCATGTCGAACCGGATGACCGGACGCCGCGGATCGAGCGCGTCGACGAACGGCTGGAACAGCTCCAGGCTGGCGCCGATGCCGTTGCACAGCAGCAGCGGCGGCCAGCCCGGGTCCCCCTCCCGCACCGCGACGCGGATGGCGCGGCCGCCGACATTCAAGATGCGCATCCGCTCGGCCGGGGCGCCGCGCCGGAGCCGGCCTAGGATCCGGCCCAGGCGGTTGTCGCCGGGGCGGTTGTCCCCGGCCGGGCCGGGGCCGGGCGTGTCAATGGTCGTAGACATACGTGCCGGGCGCTTCGCAGATCGGCTCCAGCCCGCCGCCGCCCAGTTCCGCGGGCGCGGGCTGCTCGTCGCCGCAGCGTTCGGCCAGCCAGTCCGCGTAGTCCGGCCACCAGGTCCCGTGGCAGGTCTGCGCCAGGTGCAGCCACTGCTGGGGGTCTTCCGGGCAGTCCTTGGCGAGCTGGTAGCTGGCCTTGGCGTTGCCGGGCGGGTTGACCATCGCGGCGATGTGCCCGCTGGTGGACAGGACGAACCGCTGGCGGCCGGAGAACAGCTGGGTGGACCGGTAGCAGCTCTGCCAGGGGCAGATGTGGTCGGTGATGCCGGCCACCAGGTAGGTGTCGCGGTCGACCGCGGCCAGGTCCACCGGCGAGCCGAGCATGGTCGCGCCGCCGGGCGTGACCAGCGCGTTGGCCGCGCCCAGGCGCAGGAAGTCCTGGTGCAGGCCCGCGGTCATCCGGGTGGTGTCCGCGTTCCAGAACAGGATGTCGAACGGCGGCGGCTTCTGGCCGAGCAGGTAGTTGTTGACCCAGTAGTTCCAGATCAGGTCGTTCGGCCGCAGCCAGGCGAACACCTCGGCCAGGGACCGGCCGTCCAGGTAGCCGCGGGCGCGGGAACTCGCCGCGGCCAGCCGCGCGGTCCGCTCGTCGATGACCGCGCTGGCCACGCCCGCGTGCGCCTGGTCCAGCACGGTGACCATGAGGGTGGCCGCCGCGATCCGGTCCTGCTGGCCGGTGCGCGCCAGGTGCGCGGCCACCATCGCCGCGACGATGCCGCCGGAGCAGGCCCCGGCGAGCACGGTCTGCTCGCTTCCGGTGATCCGCGCCGCCGCGTCCATGGCGTCCAGGATCGCCGCGCCGTAGGTGTCGAGATCCCATTTCGCGTGCCGGGCGTCCGGGTTGCGCCAGGAGATCATGAACACCTGCTGGCCCCGGCCGACCAGGTACTCCACCATGCTCCGGCCGGGCGCGAGGTCCAGCACGTAGAACTTGTTGATCACCGGCGGGACGAGCAGCAACGGGACCTGGCGGACCGCGGGCGTGACCGGCCGGTACTGGATCAGCTCGAACACCGGCGTCCGCAGGACCACCGCGCCCGGGGTGACGGCCAGGTCCACGCCGACCTCGAACGCGTCCGGCTCGACCATGGTCGGCACCCGGGGCGGGACCGCCATGTCGGACAGGAAGTGCCGCAGCCCCCGGAGGGCGCTGCCGCCGCCGGTGTCGATGGCGGCCTTGGCGGCGGCCGGGTTCAGCAGCGGGTTGTTGCTCGGGGCCAGCGCGTCGATCAGGTTGGTCAGCACGAAGTCGATGCGTTCGGAGTCTTTCTCGTCCAGGCCCGCCTCGGCCACGACGCCCTCCGCGGTCTGCGCGGCGGCCAGGTACGCCTGCATCGCGCGGCGCAGCAGCGGGTTGCCCGTCCATCCCGGGTCGGCGAACCGGCGGTCGCGCCGGGCCGGGGCGACCTGGGAGCGGCCCACGGCGACGCGGCCCAGTTCGCCCAGTAGCTGGCGTCCCCGCCCGGCGACCAGCCGGGGCAGGCCGGCCAGCGCCGCGGCCAGGCGCAGCCCCGAGCCGCCCGGGTTCACCCGGCGCAGCATGCCGGTGGCCGCATCGGTAAGCAGCAGGTCCAAGGGGGCCGCCGTGGCATCCGCGGCGGCGGTCCTGATCGTGTCGCTGTCCGCGCTCATCATCTCCCGTCCTCCCGCCGAGCGTAGGCGGCGGGGCGGGTCCGGAGCTTGGTCGCTCGTCACGAACCTGGAACTCCGAATGGTTCCGCGGACACAGGCGCGGCGTGCAATCACTGGGATCCAGTGATGCCTTTCCGAGGACGTGGCCCTGGACGGTCAGGCGCTGCGCGAGCTCGACGGGATCAGCGCCGGACCGCCGTGACCAGCGCCGCGACCGTGCTGGCGCGAATCGGCCGCCCGAGTCGCTCGTACAGGGCCTGGTATTCGCGTTCCAGGGCCTGGCGTTGATCCGGGGAAAGGCGGGCGTAAAACGACAGCGTGCGAAGGACGGCGTTGAGCTGGTCGGGAGTTTGCTCGATTCGCTTGGGCATGACGGTTATGCCGGCCGGACCGAACAAGCGGGCGGCATCATCGCGCGCTAGGTCGTAGCTGCCGAGCCAGGACCAGGCCTGTGACACGTTGCCGCGGCGTTGCTCGACCCCGGCGACGGTGGCGTCGAGATCCCGGTAGGACGGCCAGTTGGCGGCAGCATCCGGGGCGATCTGGCCCAGGGCCGCGAGCACCGCGTCCTGGTCTGGCTTGGTGTGCGGCTCCTCAAGCCCGCAGTACTGGATGAGGGCGAGCGTCCCGCCGGGAACCAGGACCTCGGCGGTCTTCTGCCAGCTGACCTTCGGGTCGATCCAGTGAAACGCGGACGCGGAGAACACGGCCGCGAAGCGCTCCCGGGGCAGCGGCGCGTCCTCGAACCGGGCGCTGACGAATTCGACCTCCCCCGCTTGCGCCAGGTTCTGCCTGGCCAGGGCGATGAGGCTCGGGCCGGGTTCGAGGGCCGTGACGTGCAGGCCCCGGGCGAGCAGCCCGCGGGTCAGCTGGCCGCTGCCGCACCCGACCTCAAGCACGGCGTCACCGCTGCCGATCCCCGCGACCTGGCAAGCGCGGTCGATGAGCTGGTCGGGATAAACCGGGCGGTGGCGGTCGTACTCGGCCGCGATCTCATCGAAAACCTGGCCGTTACGCTGTGGCACTCGCTGGCCTCCGTTGATGTTACTGATCCCGCCCAACGACATGATTGCCGCAATCACGCGCACCCGGCGACATGGTTGCCGCAACCACGTCGTCACCGCGACCTCCGGCTCTCGCCGCCGGCAGGCTGGCGCGAGGCGTTGATCCGCGGCAGCCGGGCGGTCCGGGCCAGCCGCCGCCGCAGGGCGTCCACGCTCGGCCGCTCTCGTTTCGGGTTGGTGCCGAACGCCCGGTAGGCGGCGTACCACGCGGCGATGTGCGGGTCGCTCTCGCCGTCCGGCAGCCGGCGGCCGTCCGCCGCGGCGTGCTCCAGGGCCGCGAGTTCGGCGTCGGCCTCGGGCCAGGGCTCGCGCCCGTCGAACCCGCGGGCCACGACGACCGCGATGCGCAGCCGGGGAAACGCCTGGGCCAGCGTCTCGCTCACCCTCAGCTCAGTCATGCGTCCGGGATCCTTCCGCGGCGGAACAACGTGCCGCAGGTTACCGCGCCGGCGCCGAAGATGGCCGCCGCGACCCAGAACGCGGTGGTATAGCCGTGGATCAGCGCCATCCCGGTCAGTGTCATCTTGGCCTGGGCGGGCGCGGGGTGCCCGTGGACCAGGGTGGCGGCCACCACCACCATCGCGATCACCGGCAGGAAGGAGGCAGGCGCGGACGCCGGACGGGAGCTGCGCGAGACGCTCGGCGTGCTGCGCCGCGAGGAGGACGGCGACGGCAGCGGCCTCGGCCAGCTGGACCGCCTGGTGGCCCGGGCGCGCTCGGCGGGACTGGCGGTGAGCGTGAGCGTGACCGGCGTCCGGCGGCCGCTGGCGCCCGACGTCGACCAGGCGGCGTACCGGATCATGCAGGAAGCGCTCACCAACGTCAGCCGGCACGCCGGGCAGGCCCAACGACGAGATCGCCGACGCCATGGTGCTCAGCCCCTCGACGGCCAAGACCCACGTCAGCCGGGCGATGATCAAGCTCGGCGCGCATGACCGGGCGCAGCTCGTCGTGTTCGCCTACCAGACCGGCCTGGTCACCCCGCGCGCCGCCGGGTTACGTGTCTTTCGGGCGGTACTGAAGGCGTCGCCGCGCCATCTCGCAGACGCCGCTGCGCTCGTTTTCCGCCGCGACCCGCCTGGCATCATCAAGATCGGCCGGCGTCAGCAGGGCGTTAGCCAGCAGGAAGTCGGCGAGATCACGAGCATGACCGCGTTCTTTCCAGATGAAGCCCTGCAGCAGCTTCTTGTAGTCGGACACCGCGCCCTCGCCGCTCAGGTCCAGGGCGATGACCACGTTCATCATCGGCACCGGGTGCGGGGCGGCCACGCCGAGGATGTACTCCTGGTAGTAAGAGGCCATGGCCAGGCGCGCGGTCGCGTTGCGCTCGAAGTAACCGCGGACCCGGGCGACCGCGTGCTCACCGGGGTCGCTGACGCGCCGGACGATCGTCCCGGCCTGGGTGGTCGGGCTCTTGTCCCGGTCACGGTCACTGTCCGGGGCGGCGTGGGGCGGCGCCGAGGTGTCAAGCCGCAGCCTTAGCACCCAGGCGCCGACGCTGACCAGCCACGAGCCCTCGGTGAGGGTGACCGGCAGGGCCTCGTAGTGCGCCGGGGCGACCGGCAGGACGCGGCACGCCGTCCGGCGCACGTCTTCGGCGCGCGCCGGCGTGCCCGGTGACTGCGGGGCCAGGTACACCCGGTAGGTCGCGTCCCGGCTGAACAGTTCCCAGCGGCGGTGGACGTAACGCAGACCCGCGCAACGCGGGGCCCGGTGCAGGGTGAGATCCTCGTCGCCGCTGAGCAGGCGCCGGTCCAGCCAGGTGATCTCATCGGGCGGACAGCTCACCCACTCGCCGAGCGCCGCCGACCACAGGAAAAGCCGACCCGTCGCCACTGCGCCTGCGGCGCTACTTCCGGTCGACGGCTCGCTCCTGGCGCGGCCGTCCCGTCTTGCCATGGTCCCATCCCGGCGTCAGCCGATCTCGATCCGGGAAAGCAGCGCCTCCGGGCTTGCCCCCCATCGGATCGTATCGCCGTCGCTGAGCGGTTGCTCCCCCGTGACCGGGGCCCCGTTGAGCGTGAGCCCGTTCCGGCCCTGGTTCGTGACCCACCAGCGACCGTCGGAGAAGGTGAACGTCGCGTGCTCCCTGGACACCGTCAGCACGTCAGGGAGCACCAGCTCAACGGACCCGCGGCCGGCGCGGGCGCGGGGAGCCCGGGTTTCGGCCACCGAGGACCCGGTGACCAGCCGCAGCACCGGGACGGGCGCCGGGCCCGGTTCCATGATCGTGATCATGCCCCCGCCGACGGTCAGGTCGGGGTCCGGCTGCCGGTCAAGCTCGGCGTAGCCGTGTTGCGGGCCGGCGTAGCCGTGTGCGGGCGGCGTAGCCGTGCGGGCCGGCGTAGGCCCACTGCGGGACGGCGGCCGGGGCGTTCTCGGCGGCCGCGGCGTTCTCGGCGGCCGCGGCGTCCGCGTGGTAGGGGCCGGGCTGGGCGTCCATGCGGACGGGATCGCCTTGGCGCAGGCGGTAGCGGCCGGGCGGGACCGATCCGGCCGCGATCAGGTACACCTCGGGGCGGCCGGGACCGGCGAGGCGGGCCCCGTACGCGGCTACCTGCTCCTGGTAGACCTCGGTCATGCTCGCGCTGATCACGCCGGCTTCCATCCGCTCGCACAGGAAGCCGAGATCATCGGGGTTGAGCTGGAGTTCGACGAGGTTCGGCGCGATCAGGGCCCCGCTGGGCGTGATCACGAACACGCCGGCCAGGTGCCGCATGACGACCTGCAGCACATCCTGCCCGTCGCGCCACGGCCGGGAGGCAAGCCGCCGCAGCCACGGATGATCCCGGGTGACGCCCAGGGCTCGCAGGCCGCCGGCACCGGCGGCCGCCAGGGCCGCGATCACCATGAGCACGACGGTGGCGGAGACGACGGAACCCGTGGCGACCTCCAGGACCAGCCAGCACGCCGCGACACCGCCCGTGACCATCCAGCGCAGCCGGCTCCGCCGACGCATCGGCCGGCGCCCCGCTGGTCTGCCCCCCGTCATCGATCACCATCCTTGACCTTTTTCTTACCCGGCCTGATCGTCTGATCAGGCGCTCCTTCGACCGAGAATGCGGCCAGCGCCGGCGGCCGTCAACGAATCGCGGGCAGCTTCCAGGAATCTGGAAGCTGCCCGAGAGGGGATCGACCCGCCGTCGCGGATTGAACTATCAGGCCGGGGGTATCGGTACGGGCACACGATCAGCTGCGTACCGGTGTCTGGGAGGCCCGATGCGTATCAGTGACATCCTTCGCGGCAAGGGGAGCCAGGTCGTCACCGTCACCCCGGAGTCCAAGGTGCGGCACCTGCTGGCGATCCTGGCCGAGCACCGGATCGGCGCGGTCGTCGTCTCCCGCGACGGCACCACGGTCGACGGGATCGCCAGCGAGCGGGACATCGTCCAGGCGCTGGCCCGGCGGGGCGCGGCGGTGCTGTCGGAGCCGGTCACGGCCATCTACACCGCCGAGGTGCACACGGTCACACCGCAGACCGAGATCGAAGAGGTCATGCGCATGATGACCGAGCGCCGGGTGCGGCACGCCCCGGTGGTGGCGGACGGCCGCCTGCAAGGGATCGTGAGCATCGGCGACGTGGTGAAGATCCGCCTCGGCGAACTCGAAACCGAGCGAACCGCGCTGACGGAGTACATCACCGGGACTCGCTAGCGCGGTCCTGCGGTCTCCGGAACGTAGGTCAGGCTGACCACCCCAGAGTCCAGCGTGCGGGTGGCGGTCAGCCGCAGCGTGGCGCTCACGCCGCCGCCCTCGGGGAACAGGTGCGTTCCGCCGCCGAGCACGATCGGGTGCACCGCGACGCGGTACTCATCGATCAGGTTGTGCCGCATCAGGGTCTGCACCAGCGTGGTACTGCCGTAGACCTCGATGTCCCCGCCATCTTGCTGCTTGAGCCGGGTAATCTCGGCGGCCACGTCGCCGTCGATCGCGGTCGCGTTCCACGGCAGCGGCCCGGTCAGCGTGGTAGACGCCACCAGCTTGGGAATCTCGTTCACCCGGTCCAGGTAGGCGCCGCCCTTGACATCGGACCACGCCTTGCTGAGCAGCTCGTAGGTGACTCGCCCGATCAGGAAGTAGTCGGCGGCCTGCATGTGCTCCAGGGCGTTCTGCTGCGCGCCGGCGGTGAAGTACGGGTTCGCCCAGCCGCCGTGGGCGGTCTCGCCGAACCCGCCCGGGTCCTGGATGACGCCGTCCAAGGTGACCAGGGTCGACACACTCAACTTGCGCATGGTGATCCTCCTCGTTGGTCGGCGGGCCGCTCGGCACCGCCATACGGCAGACCCGGTACGGCCGGAAAAGGAATCGGCTGTCCGCTGCTCGTCCGGTACGCTCGACCTTCCCGGCGACTCAAGGGAATGACGATTGCCGAGCCCAGTGCCGACCACATCGGACAACGACGAGTTCATCCGGCGCACCGAGCGTTACCGGCCCGAGCTACTGGCCCACTGCTACCGCATGCTCGGCTCGCTGGCCGACGCCGAGGATGCGGTGCAGGAAACGTACGTGCGCGCATGGCGCTCGTTCGTCTCGTTCGAGGCCCGGTCGTCGGAACGAACATGGCTCTACCGCATCGCCACCAACGCGTGCCTGACCGCCCTGCAGCACCGCAGCCGGCGAGTCCTGCCCTCCGGGCTGGGCGCGCCGTCCGCTGACCCGTCCGCGCCGCCGGACTCGGGGGATCCCGCCGTCGCATGGCTGCAGCCCATCCCGGACACGATGGTCAGTCCGGCCGCGAATGACCCGGCCGCGATCGTGGCCAGGCGCGACAGCGTGCGCCTGGCCCTGATCGCCGCCTTGCAGTACCTGCCCTCCCGCCAGCGCGCCGTGCTTATCCTGCGTGACGTGCTGGCCTGGCCGGCCGCCGAGGTCGCCGAGCTTCTCGACATGTCGGTGGCCGCCGTCAAGAGCGCGTTGCAGCGGGCCCGCGCCCGCCTCCACCAGGTGGCTCCGGTCGCGGATCACGTCGCCCAGCTGACCGAACCGGAACATCGCGCGCTCCTCGATCGGTACATCGCCGCCTTCCAGGACGCCGACGCGGCGGCGCTGGAACGGCTGTTGCGCGAGGACGCGACGCTGGAGGCGCCCCCGCTGCGCACCTGGTACGCAGGCATCAAGTTCTGCATGCCGTATATGGCGACGCACGTACTGGGCTCGCCGGGCCACTGGCGGATGCTGCCGGCCAGCGCCAACGGCCAGCCGGCGGTCGCGGCCTACACTCGCCGCGACGACGGCACCTACCTGCCGTACGGCATCGTGGTGCTCACCGCGACCGCCAAGGGCATCTCGCGTATCACCGCGTTCGGCGACCCCGGCCTGGTCACTGCGTTCGGTTTCCCGGCCGTCCCGCCGGCGGGCCTGACGGGCTCCTAGCCGGCGTCGGCTTTCTCCGGGATTTCGCTGGAGTGGCTGGCGGGTGATCGGAGCAGTTGGTGTCCGGGTTGCTGGCCCCAGCGTCTCGCTCCGGGGGGCGCGTCGCGCCCGGGTCATCACGGGCCGCACGCCTGGTTTCCCGGGTCTGTTGCCCGCGGTTTGCCGACACGCACGGGAACCCGCTGGCGTTGCTGGAGCTGCCGCGAGGGCTTACCCCGGCGCATACGACGGGCGGGTTCGGGGTGCCCAGCCCGAGGCCGCTTGACGGGCGGATCGAGGAGAGCTTCGGGCGGCAGCTGGCGGCGCTGCCGGCGCAGACCCGGCGGCTGATGCAACTGGCGGCGGCCGATCCGTCGGGCGATCCGGTGCTGGTGTGGCGGGCGGCCGGCCGGCTCGCGATCGGCGCCGGGGCCGCGGAGCCGGCGGCGGAGGCGGGGCTGGCGGAGTTCGGCGCGCGGGTGCGGTTCCGGCATCCGCTGGTCCGCTCGGCGGCCTACCGGTCGGCATCGGCCCAGACCAGGCAGGAACTGCACGCCGCGCTGGCCGAGGCCACCGACCCGGCGGCCGACCCTGATCGGCGGGCCTGGCACCGGGCTCAGGCCGCGGCGGGCCCGGATGAGGACGTTGCCGCCGAGCTTGAGCAGTCCGCGGGCCGGGCCCGCCGCCAGACCGCCGCGGCGGTCTGGCGGCGGCGGCCGCGTTCCTGGAGCGGTCCGCCGGGCTGACGCTCGACCCGGCGCGCCGCGCGCAGCGGGCGCTGGCCGCGGCCCAAGCCAAGCACCAGGCGGGCGCGCCTGACGCCGCGGTGTGGGACGACGAGACCTGGCACATCCTGGCCAGCCGCCACGTCACGCTCGCGCGGGACGCGGGGGCGCTCAGTGAGCTCCCCCTCGCGATCCGGTCCCGCATCCTCCTGCACGCGCATGCGGGCGAGCTGGAGCAGGGCGCGGCGCTCATCGCGGAGGCGCAGGCGGTCGCCGACGCGACCGGGAGCCAGCTCGGGCCCCACGGTGACCTGGGCGTCGCCGCGTGGCGGGGCCGTGAGGCCGAGGCCACCGACCTCATCCGGGCCGCCATGGACGGGGTGACGAGCCGCGGCGAGGGGCGGGGAGTGACCAGCCAGTACGCCGCCGCCTTGCTGTACAACGGCCTCGGCCAGTACGACAAGGCCCTGGCCGCCGCCGAGCTGGCGTGCGAGTACGACGACATCGGCGTCCTCGGCTGGTCGCTCGCCGAGCTGGTCGAGGCGGCCGTCCGCTGCGGCCAGCCCGCGCGCGCAGCCGACGCTCTGCGGCGGCTTTGCGAGACGACCCGCGCCAGCGGCACCGACTGGGCGCTGGGTACCGAGGCCCGCTCGCGGGCCCTGCTGAGTGAGGGTGAGACCGCCGAGAACCGCTATCGCGAGGCGATCGAGCGGCTCGGCCGTGCCCGCATGCGCCCGGCCGTAGCCCGCGCCCGCCTGCTGTACGGCGAATGGCTGCGCCGCGAGAACCGGCGCCAGGACGCCCGCGCCGAGCTGCGGACCGCCCACGACCTGTTTACCACGATGGGCATCGAGGCGTTCGCCGAGCGGACCCGGCGTGAGCTGCTGGCCACCGGCGAGATGGTGCGCAAGCGGACGGCCGGGACGGTCAGCGAGCTCACCGCCCAGCAGGCGCACATCGCCCGGCTCGCCGTCGACGGCCGCACCAACTCCGAGACCGGAGCCCAGCTCTTCCTCAGCACCCGGACCGTCGAATGGCATCTCGGCAAGGTATACACCAAGCTCGGAGTCGGCTCACGCCGCGAGCTGCCGCGCGCCCTGGCCAGCCGCGGGCAGGCCGACCCGCAGGGCCGAGACTAGCGGCCGTGGAAACGCGGTTCGCGTTTGCCGGTAAAGGCCTGAGCGGCTTCGCGATGATCCTGGGTGAGCCCGGTGTGCACGTGGTGGGTCACTTCCAGGTCCATGCACTCACCTAGCTCGCCGGATACGGCCCGGTTCAGGTTCTCCTTCATGTAGCGGTAAGCGATCGACGGTCCGTGCGCGAGCCGGCGAGCCCGGTCCATGACCTCCCGCTCGAAGTCAGCGGGCGGGAAGATGGCGTTGACGATGCCGAGCCGCTGGGCGTCCTCGGCGGTCAGCCGCTCCGAGAAGTAGTAGAGCTCTTTGGCTTTGCTGCTGCCCACCAGCCTGGTGAGAAACCAGGTCCCGCCGTAGTCTCCGGCGAACGCGACCTTGGCGAAGGCGGTGGTCAGCACCGCCCCCGGTACCGCGTAGCGCAGATCGCAGGCCAGCGCCAGGGACAGGCCGGCCCCGGCCGCGGGCCCGCCGATGGCGGCGATGGTCGGCTTGGGCATGCTCCACAGGCGACCGCTGGTGGCCCGCTGGTTCAGCCGCTGGCGGTGGATGCGAGCGTCGAGGGACGGTCCGGCATCGGCCCCGTGATCCCCCGCCGGGGCGGCGGCCATGCTCTTGACGTCGCCGCCGGCGCAGAAGGCGCCGCCGGCCCCGGTGAGCACCACGCAGCCGACCGCCTCGTCGCTCTCCACCTGGGCCAGGACCGCCCCCAGGGCGGACACCATGGCGTGGGAGAACGCGTTCCGCCGGTCCGGCCGGTTCATGGTGATCACCGCGACGCCGTCGTCGATCTCGGCCCGCAGGTCCTCGGTCCCCGTATCGAGCGCAGTCATGTCAGCCTTCCTCGCCAGCGAAGCGAACCCCGCCGATCACCCATGGCCCGCCGTCAGGCAGCCCGGCGATGGTCACCTCGGTGATGCCCTCGCCACGACCGCTCCGGGCCGGCCCGAACCGGAGCCGCTGGCCCTGATCCGGCAGCTCTACCACCGTGGCGGGCGCCGCGGAGATGCCGAGCACCGCCGCCCAGCGCCGGGCGGCGGCGGCCGGGTCGTTGACCTCGATCGTCAGCCCGGTCACGCCGCCGGGGGAATGTTCGGGCACGTGCCCGGTCCACGACGGGCCCGCCCACCGCCACGACCGCTCCGGGGCCGCCCAGTCCAACGACACGATGGCGCCGGGGACGTCTCCCGGATGAAGGTGGGTCGCCGCGATATCGGGCCAGTCGGCAACCCAGACCACCCGTACGCCCAGGCCGGCGACCCGGCGGCGGGCCGCGGCGAGGTCCGG
The DNA here is from genome assembly GCA_963822765.1 of uncultured Actinomycetes bacterium. Classification (GTDB taxonomy): domain Bacteria; phylum Actinomycetota; class Actinomycetes; order Streptosporangiales; family Streptosporangiaceae; genus Palsa-504. Next base: position 55,038 of record CAWGJL010000028.1, read on the forward strand.
GACCTGGAAGATCGCCATGTACCCGCCGTCACCGCCGCGCCGCTCGAGGTACCGGCCGGCGGTCGTTTCCGGCTGCGCGGGCGCTACCACCTCGACGAACGTGTCGCCCGCGGCAAAGACCGCGTTGGTCAGGCCGAACTGCCCCACCCCCGGATCGTGAAAGGGCGGCGGCCAGCCGAAGGCCTGGCGCAGCTGGCCGGCGACCTGGCCGCAGTCGCGCGCCACCAGGGCCACCTGGCGCAACCGCGGTCCGCTCAGCACACCCCAACAATAGGACGGCCAGGTCCTCGCCGGGGCTCAGGCCGGGCGAAGGCCGCGCCAGCTCGGGTGGCGCATGCTGCCGTCGCTGGTCCACTCGGTGAACGTCACCTCGCCGACGAGCCGCGGCTCGGTCCAGTGCGCGTCGCGGGCGTGCTCGGCCGGGACCGGCGTGGCGAACGGGCTGGTGCCGGTCTGCAGGGGCAGCAGCCGGCGGCTCAGGTCGGCGAGCATGGCCTGGGTGAACCCGGTTCCGACGTGCCCGGCGTACCGCAGGCGCCCGCCGTCGTAGACGCCGAGCAGCAGGGAGCCGATGGTGTCGGCGCGGCGTCCGTGTCCGGGCTTCCAGCCGCAGATGACGACCTCCTGGCGCCTGAGGTTCTTGACCTTGATCCAGTCCCGCCGCTGTCCCGGATAGTAGGCCGAGGCCAGCGGCTTGCCGACGACGCCTTCCAGGTCGTGGGCCAGGCTGACGGCCTGGACGTCCCGCGCGCCGCCGGGGTACCACGGCGGCGTCCGGACCAGGTCCTGGTCCAGGCCCAGGTCCGCCAGCCGGTCCCGCCGCTGGGTGTACGGCGCCTGCAGCAGCGACTCCTCGCCCTGGTGGAGCAGGTCGAACAGGTACAGCTGGACCGGGACGGCCGCCACCAGCCGGGCGGGCGGGTGCCGGACGTGCATGCGGGATTGCAGCAGCCCGAAGTCCGGTCGCCCGCCGCCGACCGCGACGATCTCCCCGTCCACGATCACCGGGGTGGGGACGCGCCCGGCCAGGACAGCCAGCTCGGGGTAGCTGGCGGTGATGTCCCGGCCGGTCCGGGAGAGCAGCCGCAGGGTGCCGCCGGCCAGGTAGCCGACCGCGCGGACCCCGTCCCACTTGAACTCCCACCCGTACCGGTCCGCGTCGTGCGGCAGGTCGCGGCGCAGGCTCGCCAGCATCGGCCGGATCAGCCGAGGCATTCCCCCCATGCCTCATCGCCCCCCAGGACAACCCATACCCCATACGTCACACAGCCACTCCCGCCCGGGGAGCATCGGCGGATGACCGGTGACAGATCGTCAGGGCCGTTCGGAAGAAAAAGTTTTTTCCGGTTTTCGCGGCGCGAGGTGTCCTCTCCGGGCGGGTCCGTCCGTCCTTGCCACGGTGGCGCTCGCCACCACCCGGACAGAAACGAGGAGATCGATGACCAGCACGACGACCAAGGCAGGGTCCGACGCCGACCGGCGCGCAGTTCTCGAACCGCTCGCGGCCCTGTACGGGGCGTGGGAAGCCGGCGACGCCGAGACGTTCGTGGCCGACTACACCGAGGACGCCACCGTGATCCAGCCCGGCGTCTACAAGAAGGACCGCGAGGAGATCCGCAGCACGATGGCCGCGGGGTTCGCGGGGCCGCTCAAGGGGTCGCGGGTGGCCGCGCACCCGGTGGACGTCCGCTTCCTGACCGACGACACGGCCATCGTGGTCAGCGAGGACGGGATCATCTTCCCCGGGCAGGACGCGGTCGCGAGCGAGCGGCTGGTGCGCGCGACCTGGGTGCTGGTCAGGCGCGACGAAACCTGGCGCATCGCCTCCTACCAGAACAGCCCGGCCAGCTAGGGCGCCGCTTCCGGGGCGCTCCCTTCCGGGAGCCGCCCCGGACCCGCGCCGTAGGGTGGTGAGCATGGTTACCGAGGCTGACGTCCGCCTGGCCGGCGGCCGGGTCCTGCATGCCTACGACACCCGTGCGGACGGGATCCCGGCGGTCGCGGTGTTCTGGCTGCACGGCTCGCCGAATATCGGATCGCCGCCGGAACCGCTGTTCGCGGCGGCCGAGGCGAACGGCCTGCGCTGGGTCTCCTACGACCGGCCCGGTTACGGCGGCTCGGGTCCGGACGAGGGCCGGAGGATCGCGTCGGCGGCGGCGGACGTGGCCGCGATCGCGGGCGCGCTGGGCATCGGGCGTCTCGCGGTACTCGGCCATTCCGGTGGCGGCCCGCACGCGCTGGCCTGCGCCGCGCTGCTGCCCGAGCGGGTCATCGCCGCGGTGAGCGTGTCCGCGCCCGCGCCGTTCGACGCGGACGGGCTGGACTGGTTCGCGGGCTGGTCACCGGGCATCACGGCGGAGAACCGGGCGGCGGCGGACGGGCGCGCGGCGCTCGAGGCGCACTGGGCCGCGGCCGAGCCCGAGGACATGGGCGCCTTCTTCACCGAGGCCGACCTGGCTGCGCTCGGCGGCAACTGGTCGTGGCTGGCAGGCGTGGCTGGCCAGGCCATGGAGCAAGGTAGTGAGGGAATGGCCGAGGACACCCTGGCCAGCGTGCAGCCATGGGGGTTCCGGGTGGGGGATATCCGCGTTCCGGTGCTGATCATGCACGGAGCGAGCGACAAGATGGTCCCGGGCGCGCACGGCGAATGGCTCGCCGCCCGCTGTCCGGCGGCCGAATTGCGTATCGTGCCTGACGCGGGGCATATCACCGTGCTCGACAGCGCGCCGGAGGCGCTGGCCTGGCTCGGCGCCCGCGCCCGCGTTCCCGGGTGAGGCTGGCCGTGATCATTGGCTTTGCATCCCGGTGAAGAAACCGGGGGCCAGTGGCCAGCACAGGCTGAGCTTGCCGCCCGGCGGCACCGCCAGCCAGCGCTGGTCCAGATCGCGGACGCCCCTGATGGCCAGGCTGATCGTCTGGTCATCGACCCGGGCCAGCAGGTCTCGCAGGGCCGGGTCGTCCTGCCGGGCGGCGCGGTCGCGGACTCCGGCCGGGGTATCGGGGCCGTCACCCCAGCGGTTGGCCACGCAGTTGGTAATCGTCTTGGCCCGGCGGTGCCCGGGGGTGAGCCAGATCGTCGCCGGGACGCCGGCCGCTGCCCCGGAGACGATCCGCCCCCGCTTCTGGCGCTCCGGGTCGCGGGCCGCGGCCGCTTGGCTGGCCGCCGCGTGATCTCCCGCGGCCAGTTCTGCCCACAGCCCGTCACCGATGCCGAACAGGGACTCGACGGCCAGATGCGGAAGGTCATGGACGACATGAACAGGCCCGCGGCGGGTCACCCCGGCCACCGTCAGCCAGGCGCGGTCGCGGTCGCCCGGCCCGGCGGCCTTGACCAGCGTCACCGCCATCACCGGCGGGCTCGAGGAGTCGGTCATAACATCTATGATCACTCCCGCGGCCGGCGGGGGTTTGAGCTTTGCTTCGTCCGACCACTACAAAACTGTCCACGATCATGAAAGCGCCGGCCACGCCGGCTTGCATAGCTATCCAGGGCGGCGTGGTGGTTAAACGCGGGCTCATGCCGCATATCGTGCGTCTGGTCCCGCAGAATCGCCAAGGCACGCAGATGACGTTATGCGTGCCTTGGCATGCCGTTCAGGATTGGTCAGGGGAGCAGGGATTCGACGCGTACCGACGGGTAGCGGACGGGGAACTTCGCGTCTAGGGTTGCCAGCGTGGCGTCGCTGGCCTGGGCGAAGGCAGCGAGGTAGTCGTCGGTCCACAGTTTGTGACTCTTGTCGTCGCGTGCGGAGATCGCGCGCCATACGGCGTCCAGTTCGTCTGGCTCGTCTGCCCACAGGACACGCTCATCGGCCCAGAGCTGGTCGAAGGTCCGCCAGGCCTGGCTGCGGTCGACCGCGTCGTCGCCCATGATGGCTGGGTTGGAGAGCAGCCGGAGCAGGCTCATCTGAGTGACCCGGCAGAAGGCCAGGTCGCCGGTCTGCTTGCCGAACCAGTCCGCCGTCGCCGGATGGCGCGCGTGGCGTCCCCAGATCGCGGCGAGCCAGACGCCGACGTCCAGGAGGATCATTGCGGTCCGTACTGGTCGATGTCGTCGGCGTCGAGGGCGGCGGCTATGTCCTCGCTGGTGATGAGGACCTCAGGTGCGGCGCCGTGGCCGATCAAGGGGAGTGTCACGCGTCCCGCCTTCGCCTTTGGTGCCGATGGAAGGCCGAGTTCGTGCGCTACCGCCCGGTTGACCAGGTCTTTCAGGCTTTCGCCGTGCTCGGCGGCCCGGGCCTTAGCCGCTCGCATCAGAGTGGGAGGCATGTCAACAGTGGTGCGCATAAAAGCATATTAGCATCCGCGTCGCTACCGTGGGCCGATGTCCAGTCTGGTAACGATCCCATGTGTTCGCTCGGGGATCCGGGTCGCCCGGGACGGTACACGGGATGAGATCCGTCGTTCCGCAAGCGGTCAGGGCCACGCACGACTACAGCGTCGATATCTCCGACCGCGACCTAACCGGCATCGATATGGGGCAGGCTGATCGTGCCGGTAGTACAGGCCTGTGGGAGTAGCGGTCGTGACGCACGACGATCCCGGCGGCGCCTGTGCGAACCTTGGGACATGAACCTGCGCGTTCCCGATGTGGTGGCCAGCGCTGCGGCGGCCTGCGGAGCCGGCGGGTGGCTGCGGGACCTTCCGGGATTGATCGCCGGGCTCGAGGCCGAGTGGTCGGTCTCGGTGGGGCGCCCCTTCCCGCACTCCAGCGAGGCATTCGTGGCCGAGGCCAGTCTCGCCGACGGCACGCCAGCAGTGCTGAAACTTCTGATTCCGCAGGACGGCGCCGCTGGTCGTCACGAGATCACAATGCTGCGACTGGCCGGCGGCCGGGGCTGTGTCGGGCCTGTTGCGCGACGACGCCGCCCGGGGGGCGCTGCTCCTGGAGCGCCTCGGGCCCTCCCTCTACGAGCTGGGCCGCCCACTCGCCGAACGGCTGGAGATACTGGTGACGGCGGCGGCCACGGTGTGGCGGCCGGCGGCGGGTTCCGGCCTGCCTACTGGAGCGGACAAAGCGCGCCAGCTCGTCGATTTCGTCACCACTGAGTGGGAGGAGCTTGGCCATCCGTGCACCGAGGCGGCCGTCGAGCACGCCCTGGCCTGCGCGGCACGGCGCATAGCAGCACACGACGACGAGCGGGCCGTGCTGGTGCACGGGGACGTTCACCAGTTGAACGCCCTTCAGGTCCCTGGCCGCGACACGTTCAAGCTTGTCGACCCCGACGGGATGCTCGCCGAGGCCGAGTGCGACCTTGGGGTGATGATGCGGAACGACCCCGTAGAGCTGCTCGACGGCGATCCCTGGGCCAGGGCGCACTGGCTGGCGGAGCGCTGCGGGCTGGACGCCGCGGCGATCTGGGAGTGGGGCGTCGTGGAGCGGGTGACGAGCGGGCTGCGGTGCACCCGGATCAACCTGCAGCCGCTGGGCCGGCACATGCTTAAGGTCGCGGACCGCCTCGCCACCCCTGGTTTAACCGGGCAGGGCGGCCGCGCCGGGCAACGAACCGCGCGTCAGATAGAGGCCGCCAGGCCCGAGGCGAGCGCGAGGGCGGCGAACAGTTCCGGCCACCGCTCACCAAGCAGTCGCGTCAGCAGCGCGTGCTTGGTCGAGCACGTTCCCTTCCACTCCCCGATGACCCCTTCGGCCGTCCGGACCCGCGGCCTGCCGTACGGAACGGCCTGGACCGCGTTAACGACCTGGCCCAGCGAGGCGTCGCCTGGCAAACCCGCCCGGGTAACGAACCGGGCGAACAACGGCCCATTCATCTGACCCAGACTACCGGGACCCATCGTGGCCGAGGGCGTCGGCAACCGGGCAGATCCGCCCGGCCGTCCGCAGGTCATGACAGAGTGACGGTCATCGGCGAGGAGGGACCATATGCAGCTGGAATTCAGGCTTGGCGGCACGCTCATATGAGTAGACGGCGAGATCGTTGAGATCTTCGGAGGGCTGGAATTCAGCCACCGCTACCTGCTGCCCTCTCTGCGGGTGAAGGTCCAGCCGTCCAGAAAGGGCGAGCTGGTCATGCGGTCGACGTCGGCGCCAGCCAGCTGTGCGGCCGCTCCGTGGCGGCCTGACGCGGTTCCAGAGCGGTCCGGTTACCTGCAACGGCCGGGAGTCACGAGGCGATTGACCGGATGACCCGCCAGTCCGGGTGTTCGGACACCGAGCGGGTCAGCGAGTCAAGCAGGAGACGTCCGGCCCGGAAATAATCTGCTGTGGGCCGCACCAGCCTGCTCGGGATGAGCTCCAGCACGGTGGACGATGCGGACCAGCGGTCGATGTCCAGCCGCATGGGCAGCAGCGGGTGCAGCGGTCCCCGGGCCAGGCGGACCTGGATCCGGCGTGTGCCCAGGTCGCGGTCGTGCTCCATCGGAGCGAGCAACTGACTTCCGCCGAACCAGAGTTCGCTGCCGTGCCTGGCGGGCAGCCAGCTGTCAAGTGCGGCCACGTAGGTATCGAAGGGGACAGCGGCGATCCGCCAGAACGATAGCGATCCGAGGTCCGCGATCATGCTCGTCGTCATGCCTTGCTCCTCCTGCGGCCCGTGCGGGATGCATGTTCCGTCTTGGTTCCTCGGGGACCTGGTCTGGTCCCTGCATCTACAAGATTCGCGGTAAGGCCCCTGCCACCACATCGGAGGAAGGCCTTACTTTCGGGCGGCCCAGAGGGCTTAGCCGCCGTCAATCGCGAAGCAGCCGGCCTAAGGCGTCTTAGCCCAGCTCAGGACGGCAAGCACCAACACGGACACAACTTTCACGGGTGACGGCGAGGCTGGCGCTGCGCGGCGGTTGGCAGCACGGGTCAGGAGATCGCGGTCTTGACCAGCTCGGCGACCTTCTTCTCCACCGCGGGGCTCCACTTCTTCAGCGCGTACGACACCGGCCACACGTCGCCGTCGTCCAGGTTCGCCGTGTCCTGGAAGCCGAGGGTCGAGTAGCGGTAGCTGAACTTGCCCGCGTTCTGGAAGAAGACGACGACCTTGCCGTCCGCGTTCGCGTAAGCGGGCATCCCGTACCAGGTCTTGGGCGACAACTCGGGAGCGGCCGCGGTCACCGTCACATGCACGCGCTCGGCTAGCGCACGATCCGCCGGTGCCATCTCCGCGATGCTGTCCAGGACCGCCTGCAGGCCGTCGGCCTTCTTGGCGCCCTTCTTGCCCTCGGCGCGCAACTCCGCGGCGCGCTTCTTCATCGCGGCGCGTTCCTCGGCGCTGAAGGTATCGGATCCGGGCGTGGCATTCTTCGCGGGCATTCTCGGGCTTCCTTTCCTGACGCTCAGGGGCTCGGTGTGAGGCCGGCCTTCCCCCGAAGGCTAGGCCCGGCCACACCGTGGCGCTTCTCGATTCCTGACCGATTCGGACCCAGCGAGGCCCGCGAGTAGGCCAGTAGGGTGGTCGGATGCGGGTGGTGATTGCGGGCGGGCACGGGAAGATCGCGTTGCTGCTGGAGCGGTTGCTGGCTGAGCGCGGGGACCAGGCCGTCGGGCTGATCAGGAACCCGGCCCATGCCGCTGAGGTGCGCGAGGCCGGCGCCGAGGCGGTGGTCTGCGACCTGGAGACGGCCACGGCCGAGGACGTCACAGGACTGGTGGCCGGGGCTGACGCGGTGGTGTTCGCCGCTGGCGCCGGCCCGGGCAGCGGCGCCGCCCGCAAGGACACCGTGGACCGGGCGGCCTCGGTGCTGATGGCCGACGCCGCCGGGCGGGCCGGGGTCCGCAGGTTCGTGCAGGTGTCCTCGATGGGAGCCGGGCAGCCGCCGCAGCCCGGCCGCGGCGAGGTGTGGGCGGCCTATATCGCGGCCAAGACCGCTGCCGAGGACGACCTGAAGGCCCGGGACCTGGACTGGACCATCGTGCGCCCGGGCGGCCTGACCGACGAACCCGCCGCCGGCCGGATCCGGCTCGCCTCCCCGCCCGTGCCGCCGGGCACGATCCCCCGCGCAGACGTCGCCGCGGTCATCATCGCCCTGCTCGACCACCCAGGAACCCGGCACCGGACCCTTGAACTGACAGGCGGGCAGACCCCGATCGACACGGCCGTACGCAGCATCTCCTGATCACCGCAGGAGACATCCGGCCCTGCCGGTGACGGTACTTCCCTCGTGTCCGGCGCTCCTGAAATGCTTCGCTTATGGCCTCCCTTCCGGCAACGTTCGCTGAGGACGTCATCACTCAGCCAGCCCGCGCCCAGTTCGAGGCGTTCCTCGATGAGCACCGCAGTCAGCTCAGTCGCTGCCTGGACGGGCTGACTGAGGAGCAGGCGCGCCGGTCGCTGGTGCCTTCCCGGACCACCTTGCTGGGTCTGCTGAAGCACGCGACCTTTCTTGAGCAGGTCTGGTTCGACGAGGCTGTCACCTGCCGGTCACGGGCTGAGATCGGTATCCCCGCGACCTCGGGCGAGTCGTTCATTCTTCATGACGACGACACCATCGCCAGCGTCCAGCAAGCACACCGCGAGGCATGCCAGTCTTCACGGCACGCGACGTCATCCCTGGACCTGGACGACCAGGTCTACGGCTACCGGCTCGGCCCGCTCCGGTTGCGCTGGGTGTACCTCCACGTACTGCGCGAACTCGCCCAGCACTGCGGGCACGCAGACATCCTGAGAGAGCAGATCCTCCACGGGTAACGCAGTGATCTGCCTGGTGTCCAGGGTGTGACCCGCCGACCTGAGCCGGGCGGCGAGCGCGGCGCCCATCGCGGTGGCCGGGGTCAGGACACCGGCCCGGTCGGGCGACTGGTCACGGTCCAGGGCCAGGCACAAGGCGGTTTCGCCGAGCATCACCGAGGTGGCAGCGTATCCCGGGTCGCCCTCGGCCTCGATGGTGCCCAGGTACCGCTGCCCGCCAGTGGTCCGGGTGCGGATCTGGATGCGGAAATACCCTGTGCGGCGGGTCTTTTCGCTAGGGCCGTGGCCCGGTGCTGGCAGCAGCCGGCTCAGCAGCGCCCGAGATGGCCCGAACGCCAGCCCGGCCTCCGCGGCCGTCGTCCCGGCGCTGGCCAGCCCGGCCAGCACGGGCGCGGCCGGGCCGGCGCCGAACCCGGTGACCTCCCGGTAGCGGAACCGGCGGCCATAGGCCCAGTCCTGCAGGGCGTTGCTGCGGCGCACCACGCGGGTGTTGATCCCGGCCATGGCCCACGGCCCGGTCCACATCCGCAGCTCACCGTCATACCGGGCCCAGCCCAGGTCACGCTCGTCGCCCAGGCCGGGTTCAGCCGCGCGGTCAGGGCTGAGCGCATACGGGTCCTGCACCACCCGGCGGCGCTCAGCGCTGGCCCGCATCTCCTGCATCTGGCCCGTCATCGAGGCCAGGGTCCCGCCGCTGAGCCCGCCCCGCATCGCCGTCACCACCAGCGTGGTGTCCAGCAGGTCACCGGCGCCGTCGGCGCGGGCGGCGTGATGCAGCAGCAGCGCACCCAGGTCGGAGGGGATCGAGTCGAACCCGCAGCAGTGCACGATCCGCGCGCCCGCGCCCGCGGCCGTGGCGTGGCAGCTGTCGATGCTGTCCCGGATGAACAGCACCTCACCGGTCAGGTCCGCGTAATCGGTGCCCGCCTCGGCGCAGGCCCGCACCAGCGCGAGCCCGCGGGCACGATAAGGCCCCACCGTGGTGACCACCACCCGGGCCTTGCGGGCCAGCGCGGCCAGCGACACCGGGTCGGCGGAGTCAGCGAGCAGCAGCGGCCAGGCCGACGCGGCAGCACCCAGACCCGCCCGGACCTCGGCCAGCCGGCGCTCAGAGCGTCCGGCCAGCCCGATGCGAACCGCGCCAGGCGCATGACCGGCCAGGTAACCGGCCACCAGCCGCCCGACGAAACCGGTGGCGCCGAACACCACGACATCGAGCTCACGATCGCCGCTCACCAGCTCATCCTAGGCAAACCGCTACCAGGCGGGGCGCCGGCGCCCCAGGCTCATCCAGGGAAGTGCTCGCGGGACCTACGCCCGATTTTCGTGGCAGCCCGGCTGGTCGCGGCGCGACTGGACGAACTGCCGGGTTCCGCATGGCACAGGACAGGCACCCGCGATGACGGCGCCCAGTTCACGGTCGAGTCTTTCGCCCGCTACAACATCCACGATGAGGTCCACCACCTCTACGACGTGACCGGAGTCCGGCGTTCCTTTCCAGGTGCCGCCTAGCCGGCCGGCAGGTCCGCCACCCGCCCGACGGTGACCGGGGTGACCAGCGTCCCGGCCGGGTGGTTCGCGCCGAAGGTGTCGAACAGGCAACGGCGGATGCGGCGAGTCCCGTCCGGCTCGGGCTCGGCCGTCTCCACCTGCACCACCTCGCAGGTGGGCTCGTGCGGCCCGCCGAGCAGGTAACACTGGCCGGCAGGCAGGCCGTCCGACGGGACGGAGACCCGGATGTTCGTAGAGCGCAGCTCAAGCGGCTCGCTGAGTGTCATCGGCGGTGCCTCCGGGTCGGCGGTGAACACGTAGCCGCCGGCGAGGGTGGGGTCGTAGGCCAGCCATTCGGCCACGTCGGGGACCAGATCGGCATCGTCGGTGGCCGTACGCCGGCGCAGCAGCTTCCTGAGTCCCATCGGTCACCTGGCTGCTTCTCTGAGCTCGCGCCGGATAAACAGGGCGAACGGGTTCGCGCCGAGCGACAGCGCGTCCTCGACCGCGGCCGCCGCGACGACGCGGCGTTCGGCGATCTCGAAGCGCGCTTCCCACGGGCGCAGCTCGACATCGGCCCGCCATACCGAGCGGACCAGGACCCGGCCGCGTTCCGGCCCGGCGACGCACTGACCGCGGGTGAAGCCGAGCAGCCGTGCGCTGACGACGGTCGCGCAGGCTTCCTCGTCCATCTCCCGGCGCAGGGTCTGCTCCCAGCTCTCGCCGGGCTCGGGGCGGCCCGCGGGCAGATCCCAGAGCGTGCCGTCCGGGCTGATCACGACGATGTCGCCGTCGATGGTCACGCAGACGCCTTCGGCGCCGTGCGGGGTCCCGTCAGGAGGATCAGGCGGCGGATGCCACGACACGAGCCACTGCTGGCCGCCGGACCACACCGGAATCTGCACCCCGTCCGCCGCCACTGGTCCGTCCACAGCTCCCCACACTAACCCAGGGGCTCCGCAGCAATACGGGGCCCGGCCTCTCCTCACCCTCTCCCAAGAGCATGAAGGCGCGAGTGAACAAGGCGAAGGGCTTGTCCGCAGGGGTCTTCATCGTCTATCGTCGATTGACGATGAATGATGTGGAGCCGCTGGACCGCCGGACCGCCGAGACGTATGCGTGGTGGTTCAAGGCGCTGGCTGACGGGACCCGGGTTCAGGTGGTCTCGCTGCTGGCCCGGGCGGGCAGGCCGCTGACGGTCAAGGAGATCGTGGCGGCGGTTCCGGTGGGCCAGTCGACGGTGTCGGAGCATCTGCGTCAGCTGGCCCTGGTCGGGTTCGTGCTGACCGAGGAGCGCGGCACGTCCCGGCTGTACCGGATCAACGGCAACTGCGTGTCGTGCTTCCCGACGGCCGCCGACCTGGTGATGGGCAAGCCGTCACCCGTTCTGTCCGCGGTCCCCGCAGCGTAGGGAGATGGATCATGCACGGAGCTGACCGGGATGAGGTCCGGGCGGCGGTGGCTGCCCGGTACGCGGGGCTGGCCCGGGCCGTGCAGGCCGGGGAGCAGGTCACTGACTGCGACCAGGGCGAGTTCGCCGCGGGCGGGTTCGGGCCGCCCGGGTACCCCGATGTCGCGGGCCTGCCGGAGGGCGCGGTGCGGGCCAGCCTGGGGTGCGGCAACCCGGTCGCGGTGGCGGAGTTGCGGCCCGGAGAGACGGTGCTGGACCTGGGGTGCGGCGGGGGCATCGACGTGCTGCTGTCGGCCCGGCGGGTCGGGCCGACCGGGATGGCGTACGGCCTGGACATGACGGAGGAGATGCTGGACCTGGCCAGGGCCCACGCGCGGGAGGCCGGGGTAAGCAACGCCGAGTTCCGCCGCGGCCGCATCGAGGCGATACCGCTGCCGGACCGTTCGGTGGATGTGGTCATCTCCAACTGCGTGATCAACTTGTCCACCGACCGCGGCGCGGTGTTCGCCGAGAGTTTCCGCGTGCTGCGTCCCGGCGGCCGGCTGGGCATCTCTGACGTCCTGGCCGAGGACGATCTCACCGCGGCGCAGCGGCTCGAGCGCGGCGGTCAGGTGGGCTGTATGGCCGGGGCCCCGTCATTCAGCGAGTACCGCGAGGGGCTGGCCGCGGCGGGCTTCACCGGCATCGCGATCACCCCGGCTCATCAGGTTGCCGAGGGCGTGCACTCGGCGATCATCCGCGCGGCCAGGCCCTGATCCGTGCCGGCCCGGGACGATGCAGGCGTGCGGATCGAGGCGATGACCGATGCGCACGCCGCAGCGGTGCTGGACATCTACCAGGCCGGGATGGACGAGGGCAACGCCACGTTCGAGACCCGCGCACCGCGGTGGGATGAGTTCTGCGCGGCCCGGCTGCCCGGCCACCGGTTCGTCGCCACCGTGGCGGGTCAGGTCACCGGCTGGGTGGCCGTCTCGCCGGTGTCCGGACGCGGGGTCTACGCCGGGGTCGTCGAGCATTCGGTCTACGTCCACCCCGCCGCCCGCGGCCGGGGCATCGGCCGGGTCCTGCTGGCCACCCTGATCGCCTCGACCGAGGCCGCCGGGATCTGGACCATCCAGAGCAGCATCTTCCCCGAGAACACGGCCACCCTGGCCCTGCACCGCGGCGCCGGGTTCCGGGTCGTGGGCACCAGGGAACGCATCGCCCAGCATCACGGGCGCTGGCGCGACACCCTGCTCCTCGAACGCCGCAGCCCGGTCGTGTAACCAGGGATCCAGGTCAGGAGACGGCGGCCAGGCGCGGTGCGAGCCGTCCGACGCGGTCGGTGAGCTGGGTCAGCGCCGTGTCGAAGCTGGCGGGGTCGCCGGCCGGGACGGGATCGGGGACCGACCAGTGCAGCGCCGCGGCGCGGCCGAGTTCTTCATGGGCCAGGTCGCACACGGTGATGACCAGGTCGTCGTCGTGCTGGACGTCGCTGATGTGGCGGGGCCGCAGCCGGGGCAGCGGCAGCCGGTGCCGGGTGGCGGCGGCGATCGCGCCGGGCTCGATCGCCGCCGCCGGGTGCGTGCCGGCCGATACGGCCGGGACGATGCTGGCCCGGCGCCACAGCGCGGCGGCCAGGTGCGAGCGGGCCGAGTTGGCGGTGCACACGAACAGCACCCGCCGTGCGGCCCGGGCAGGCGGGACGGCCAGGGAGTCCAGGGGGCCAGGGATCAGCTGCAGGTAGGTGCGGCGGCGGTCGCCTTCGGAGCGGCGGCGGGTGATGACCCCGGCCTGCTCCAGCACGTGCAGGTGGTGGGCGAGCAGGTTGGACGGCATGCCCAGCAGGGCGGCCAGCTCGGAGGGCGAGGCGTCCCCGGCCAGCAGCGTGTCGGTGATCTGCAGCCGGGCCGGGTCGGACAGCGCCGCATGCACGGCGGCGCGCCGGGCCAGGTCGGAAGATTGCTCAGCAGTCATTGACTCAATCTTGACTGAGCTATTTGCTCGGTCAAGATGGCCGCGTGAGCAGTGCACCCGCCACGCTGTGGCGCCGGCTGACCGCCGAGTTCCTCGGCAGCGGCTTCCTGGCCGCGGTGGTGATCGGGTCCGGGATCGCCGCGCAGCGCCTGTCGCCCGGCCAGACCGGGCTGGAGCTCGCTGGAGAACTCGGCGGTGACCGCGGCCGGGCTGTTCGCGATCATCTTGATGTTCGGGCCGGTCTCCGGCGGGCACTTCAACCCGGTCGTGTCCTTCGCCGACGCCGCGTTCGGCGGGCTGTCCTGGCGGGATGCGACGGCATACCTGCCCGCGCAGGTGGCCGGGTGCACGGCCGGGGCGGTCGCGGCCAACCTGATGTTCGCACTGCCCGCGGTGACCATCTCCGGCAAGCACCGGGCCACCGGGGCGCACTTCCTGTCCGAGGTCATCGCCACGGCCGGGCTGCTGCTGGTGATCTTCGCGCTGGCCCGGTCCGGCCGGGCCCGGTCCGCCCCCGCCGCGGTCGGCGCTTACATCGGCGCGGCGTACTGGTTCACCTCCTCCACCAGCTTCGCCAATCCGGCCATCACGATCGGCCGGATGTTCTCGGCCACCTTCGCGGGCATCGCCCCGTCCTCGGTACTGCCGTTCGTCGCCGCGCAGATCATCGGCGGCATCGCGGCCGTCGCGATCATCAAGGCGCTGTACCCCGCCATCACCCCCGCCGATGCGGCCGCGATCGTCGTCCCCCGCGACGAGCACGCCGCGCAGGCGGCGGACCACAACGCCCCGCTGCCCGGGAAGTAGAGGAGCCTGCCATGCACCTGGTGATGATCGGCGGCAGTGACGCCGGGATCAGCTCCGCCTTGCGGGCCCGCGAGATCGACCCGGCGGCGGAGGTCACGGTGGTGCTGGCGGACGCCTACCCGAACTTCTCCATCTGCGGCATCCCGTACTACGTCTCCGGTGAGGTCGCCCACTGGCGCAACCTGGCCCACCGCACCCTGGCCGACCTGGAAGCGGCCGGGATGCGGCTGCGCCTCGATACCACCGCGCGGCGCATCGACGTGCCCGGCCGCAAGCTCCTGGTCGCCTCGGCCGACGGCGAGGAGGACCTCGTGAGCTACGACAAGCTCGTCGTCGGCACCGGCGCGGTGCCGGTCCGGCCACCGATCGAGGGCCTGGCCGGACCTGGAGCCCTCGGGCCTGGTGACGGGGTGCACCTGCTGCACTCGATGGGTGACACGTTCGCCGTCATGGCCACCCTGGAGCAGGCCGCCCCGGCCCGCGCGGTCATCGTCGGCGCCGGGTACATCGGCCTGGAAATGGCCGACGCGCTGACCGTCCGCGGGCTGCAAGTGACCCAGATGGAACAGCTACCCGAGGTGCTGCCCACCGTAGACCCCGGGGTCGGCAGCCTGGTCCACGCCGAACTGACCGGGCACGGTGTCGAGGTCATGACCAGGACCACGGTCAAGGCCATCAGCAAGGCGCCGCCCGGCGGATCGGGGCGGCTGGAAGTACGGGCCGCCGCGGCTGATGGCGCCGAGGTGATCCGGGTGACGGACATGGTGCTGGTCGTCGTCGGGGTGCGGCCCGAGACCACCCTGGCCGCCGAGGCCGGAGCCGAGCTCGGCGTCCGGGGCGCGATCGCGGTCGACACCGGCATGCGGACCAATCTGCCTGACGTGTTCGCCGCCGGGGACTGCGTGGTCACGCACCACCGGCTGCTCGGGGTCACGTACCTGCCGCTGGGCACCACCGCGCACAAGCAGGGCCGGGTCGCCGGGGAGAACGCGCTCGGCGGGAACCGGGCCTTCGCCGGCAGCCTGGGCACCCAGGTCGTCAAGATCTTCGACCAGGCCGCCGCCCGCACCGGGCTGCGCGACCACGAAGCCGCAGCGGCCGGGTTCGACCCGGTCACCGTGGAATCCGCCGCCGATGACCACAAGGCCTACTACCCCGGCAGCCACCGCATCGCTATGCGGGTCACCGGTGACCGGGTCACCGGTCGGCTGCTGGGGCTGCAATTGTTCGGCCACAAACACGCCGAGATCGCCAAGCGCATCGACATCGCCGCCACCGCGATCTTCCACGGCATGAGCGTCGAGGCGGTCAGCGACCTGGACCTGTCCTACACCCCGCCGCTGGGCAGCCCCTGGGACGCCGTCCAGATCGGCGCCCAGGCCTGGACCCGGGCCCTCCAGCGCCGCCCATGGACATCCGGGCCGTGACCCGCAGCTGCGGGCACCGGCCTGATCAGGTGATGGCCGCGGCCGCGTCCGGGCTGCCGATGAGAGCGCCGAGGCTGGCCAGCGCTTCGGTCCTGGCCCGGTAGTAGACCCAGACGCCGCGCTTCTCGCGGGCCAGCAGCCCGGCCTCGTGCAGGACCTTCAGGTGATGGCTGATCGTCGGCTGGGACAGGTCGAACGCCTCGCCCAGGTCGCAGACGCAGGCCTCGCCGCCGGGGTGGGAGGCCACCAGGGACATCAACCGCAGCCGTACCGGCTCGGCGAGCGCCTTCAGCAGCGGGGCGACCTGCTCGGCCTGGGCCTGGGACAGCGGCCGGGCCGACAGCGGCGGGCAGCACACCGCCGGGTCAGCGGGATCCAGCACCACCAGAGACTTCGGCATACGTCTATATTGACAGACATCGATGTCCGTGGCAAACTCGGCAGCCTAGAGACATAGACGCTTATCGATATCACGGAGGTATCCATGACCGGCCGCGTCCAGCTCGCCCTCAACGTCAACGACCTGGCGGAGTCCGTCGCCTTCTACACCAAGCTCTTCGGCACCGAGCCCGCGAAGGTGCGGCCCGGTTACGCCAACTTCGCCATCGCCGAGCCGCCGCTCAAGCTGATCCTGCTGGAGAACCCCGGCCAGGGCGGCAGCCTGAACCACCTGGGCGTCGAGGTCGCCGGCACCGGCACCGTGGAAGCCGAGCAGACCCGGCTCGCGCAGGCCGGCCTGGCCGCCGTCGAAGAGCGCGACACCACCTGCTGCTACGCCCGGCAGGACAAGTTCTGGGTCACCGGCACGCCCGACGGCGAGCGGTGGGAGATCTACACCGTCCTGCAGGACAGCGCCACCTTCTGGGGCGACGGCGGCCAGGAGAGCTGGGATGCCGCCCGGACCCAGCTCGACCGCGGCCAGGACCAGGAGGGCGGGCAATGCTGTGGCGGTCCCCAGGCCACTAGCGAAGCGGACACCGAAGCCTCAGGCGTGTGCTGCGGGTAAGGGCGGCGACGGCGATGCCAGGAGCAAGCGAGCAGACCAGCCAGGTAAAGGTGCTTAACCTCAACTGGACCGCGGGCGGGGAGGGGGAGGATGGCCGGTTTGGGGTCATGATCGTGACCGCTGACGGGGAGAAACACGTAATCGCGCCAAGCCCGGCGGCGGTGACGGCGCTGCTGGCGCTGACCCGGGCCGATGTCATCTTGCTGTGGGATCCGGAAGGCCGAACCCTGATCGCCGCCAACATCGTCGGTACCTGGATCGCGCCGACCGGGCTCACCCGCGTCGAGGTTGTTACGCCTAGCTCGTGACCGGGCGTCGCCGCTGACGCGGTAGAACGGTGTCAGCAGGTGGACCCAGGCATGGAGGCATCTCCGGTGGCGCAGTGGCCCGATGTGATCCCGCCCGCGTCATGGACGGTCGTCATGGGCTCCGGTGTCGTCTCCATCGACCTCGCCGCCGACCGCCAGGCCGTACTCTCGGCGATCCTGCTCTGGTTCGCCGCGGCGGCTTGGCTGCTGCTGGTCATCGTGCTCGGCGGGCCGCTGGTCTACCAGCGCGACCGGTTCGCGCGCGAGGCCCGTTCGCCCGCGTCGCTCACCGCCGCGGCGGGCACCGCCGTGCTCGGCACCCGGCTGGTCATGCAGGACTACCGCGTGGCCGCCGCGGCACTGCTCGCGGTGGCGGCAATCGCCTGGGCGCTGTTCCTGACGCCGGTCCTTCGGCATTGGGAAACTCCCACGACCGGGATCTCCTTCGTCGTCGGCGTCGCGGCCGGCGGCCTGGCGGTGCTGAGCGCCGCCCTGGCCGTCGCCTACCGCGCCGGGTGGCTGGTCGGCGTGGCGGTCCTGTTCCTGGTGCTCGGGCTCGGCTGCTACGGCTTCACCGTCGCCACTTTCGACGTAGGCCAGTTGCTGAGCGGACAGGGTGACCAGTGGGTCGCCGGAGGAGCGCTGGCCATCTGCGCCCTGGCCGCCGGCAAGGCGACCGCCGCCGCGGGCGCGCTCGGGTGGTTCCGCCCCCAGCACCAGGTCCTCACCACCGGCACCCTGGTGCTCTGGTGCCTGGCCATGACGTGGATCCTGCCCCTGGTCAGCTGCGAGGTACTCAGGCCCAGGCTCCGCTACGACGTCCGCCGCTGGGCCACGGTCTTCCCGGTCGGCATGTACGCCGCCTGCAGCTTCGCCGCCGGCCAGGTTACCGGCGTGACCGGGATTACCGGCTTCGCCCGGGTGTGGACGTGGGTCGCGGTCACCGTCACCGTGGTCGTGCTCGCCGGACTGTTGCGCCGCGCCCCTTACCTCTGGCGGCCGGGTGGCCGGGACCGCAGCAGGGCGGCGGCGACGAGCGCTCCCCAGAGCGCTTGGCCCCGACCGCGAGGATGACCAGGTCCTCCGGAAGCGTCGGCATGGCGCACACAATAGCGAGGGAACTCCGGCACGCACCACGGCTCGTTCCGCAAAATGATTTTAGAGCGACGGCGTACGGCGGGATGGGGTCCGACGGGGATACGGTGGCCACCGTGGACGCTGTCGTCGTCGAGAACCTGCAGAAGAGCTATGGCACCACCCGCGCCGTGGCCGGGGTAAGCTTCACCGTCAGGTACGGAGAGATCTTCTCCCTGCTCGGGCCGAACGGCGCCGGCAAGACGACGGTGCTGGAGATCCTCGAGGGCTACCGGCAGGCGGACCAGGGCCAGGTCGTGGTGGCCGGCTTCGATCCGGGTGACAGGCGCACCGGGCGGCAGCTGCGCGAGCAGATCGGCCTGGTGCTCCAGGAGCTGGCGGTGGAGCCGTATCTGACCGTGCGCGAGTCGATCTCCCGCAACGCGGGCTACTACCCCAATCCGCGCGACGTCGGTGAGGTGATCGGGCTCGTCGGGCTGACCGGCAAGGAGAAGAGCAAGGTCAAGTCGCTGTCCGGCGGGCAGAAGCGGCGGCTGGATCTCGCCCTCGGCATCATCGGGAACCCCCGGGTCCTTTTCCTCGACGAGCCGACGACCGGCTTCGACCCGAGCGCGCGGCGCGGTGCCTGGGAGGTCATCAGGGAGCTTTCCGGCCTTGGCACCACCATCCTGCTCACCACGCACTACATGGACGAGGCGCAGGAACTCGCCGAAAGGGTCGCCGTCATCTCCCGCGGCAAGATCATCGAAGAGGGAACGCCTGCCACGCTCGGCGGACGTGACCTGGCTCGCGCGCGGATCAGCTTCGCCCTCCCCGGCGGGTATTCCGCGGCGGACCTCCCGGTCCAGGCCGCGGCCGGCGAGAACGGCCGGCTGGTCGTTGAGGCGGACGAGCCGACCGAGGTGCTGCACCGGCTGACCGGATGGGCGCTCGACCACGGCACGACGCTGCCCGGGCTCACCGTCGACCGGCCGAGCCTGGAGGACATCTACCTGAGCCTGACGGCCGCGCAGGACGCCGCGGCCGTGCCCGAGGACACACCAGCGCCCCGGCGCAGGATGGGAAGGCGCGGATGAGCAGCCAGGCCGCGGCCGCCGGCGCGCCGGCACACCGCAACACCGCGGCTCTGGTGTGGCACCAGGTCCGTTACGAGCAGCTGAGCTTCTGGCGCAATCCGCAGAGCGCCTTCTTCATCTTCGCCTTCCCGCTGGTCTTCTTCGCGATCCTGGCCGGGGTGTTCGGGAACGCCAAGATTGCCACCGTCGGCGGAAGGCCGGTCACCGGGCTGCAGTACTACACCTCGACGATCGTGGCGGTGTCGGTGATGGGCGCCTGCTACTCGCAGCTGGCCGTCACGCTGTCACTGCGCCGCCAGGAGGGCATACTCAAGCGGCTGCGCGGCACTCCGCTGCCCGCCTGGGTGATGTTCGTCGGGCTGGTGGCGCACTGCATCATGGTCAGCCTGGTAGACGCGGCGCTGATCGTGGGGATGGGCCTGCTGTACGGGGTGCCGATGCCGACCCACTGGACCGCCATCATCGTGACGCTGGTCGTCGGCGCGGCCGCGTTCTGCGCACTGGGAGTCGCGGTCGCCAGCCTGATCAGCAACGCGGAGGCCGCGCCCGCGGTGGTGCAGTTCGTCTTCTTCCCGCTGGTGTTCATCTCCGGCACCTACTTCCAGATCACCTCCCGGTTCCTCAATGACCTGGCCGGTGTTTTCCCGGTCCGGCCGTTCAACCAGGCGCTGCTGAACCCGTTCGCCCTGGACCGCGGATTCGCGGGCGATCAGCTGCTGGTCCTCGCGATCTGGGGGGTAGCGGGCGGCTTGGTCGCGATCAGGCGGTTCCGCTGGGACCCCCGGCCCGAGTGATACCTGACGCCGGCATTGGCCGGCTTCCCGGTCCGGGTCAGGATCCGTCGGCGGGCAGGCCGAAGGCGGCCGGGTGCAGGTCAGCAGGGTGATATCAATAGCTGATCATTTCATCAGCCTTGACGTCGGCGGCCGGACTCGGTAGGTTCCGGAACGCCCGGGTCGTGTGTCCGGGCGTTCCGGAAGGCAGCACAGCGAAGCCCGGTGGGAGTCCGGCACTGTCCCGCAACGGTGAAGCCCTCGCGAGAGGGATTAGTCCGGTCGCCTGAGCTGCCCTGCGACGACAACAGTCCTCGGACGAAGGGCAGCTCGTAACCGTGTCAGGCCCCCGCTTGGACCTATCGGCTCGCGAGTGGGGCCGCTCGCGGCCATGCTCGTGATCATCCTGGCCATCAACGCCCTGGGCTGGGGCATCTACGTCCTGGACGTGCTGCCGCATCACTTCAACTACCGGGGCGAGGGCGGGAGCCGCGGCCTCGGCGTCGGGCTCGGGGTGGCCGTCACGGCCTGGTTCCTCGGGTTCCGGCACGCCTTCGACGCCGACCACATCTCCTGCATCGACAACACCACCCGTAAGCTGATGGCCGACGGCAAGCGCCCCCTGAGCAGCGGGTTCTTCTTCTCCTTCGGCCACTCGACGATCGTCGTGGCGGTCGGCGTCGGCATCACCGTCGCGGCCCGGGCCGTGTTCGGCGCCGTGGTCAATCCAAGCTCCGCCTACGAGACGGCCGGCGGGACCGCCGGGACGATCCTCTCGGCTGGCTTCCTGTACCTGATCGCCTTCCTGAACCTGATCGTCCTGGCCGGCATCTTCAAGGTCTTCCGCGAGATGCGCAACGGCAGCTACGACGAGGCCGAACTCGAGGCCCAGCTGCAGGCCCGCGGGCTGATGTACCGGTTCTTCGGCCGGTTCATGCGCTCGATCAACCACACCTGGCAGCTGTACTTCGTCGGGCTGGTGTTCGGCATCGGCTTCGACACTGCCACCGAGGTCGTGCTGCTCGCGGCCACCGCGTACGCCGCGATCCAGGGGCTGCCCTACTACGCGGTGCTCGCGCTGCCGCTGCTGTTCTCCGGCGGGATGACGCTGTTCGACACCCTCGACGGCTTCTTCATGAACTTCGCCTACGGCTGGGCGTTCGCCAGGCCCGTCCGCAAGGTCTACTACAACCTGGTCATCACCGGCCTGTCCATCGGCGCCGCGTTCATCATCGGCACCGTCGAGATCCTCGGCATCTTGACCACAGAAGCGCACCTGAGCGGCGGTTTCTGGTCGGTCATGGCCAACTTCAACATCAACGTCGCCGGGTTCTGCATCGCCGGGCTGTTCGTCGCGGTGTGGGCGGCCGCGCTCGCCTACTGGCGGTGGGGCAACGTCGAGGCCCGGTGGACCTCCAATGTCACCATGGCCTCGACCCGCGCTGAACACATTGGCTCCCCGCCGGCCTGACCGGTTGCGGCTTCA
Source organism: uncultured Actinomycetes bacterium (assembly GCA_963822765.1). Lineage (GTDB taxonomy): Bacteria > Actinomycetota > Actinomycetes > Streptosporangiales > Streptosporangiaceae > Palsa-504. Next base: position 76,507 of record CAWGJL010000028.1, read on the forward strand.
GGGCGCTGAACCGCGTCCAGCCGGCGGCCCGGGTTCAGGCCCGGGCCGCCGGCTTCGGCGGCGAAGCTGCGGAATGCCGTCCGGGAGAGGCCGGAAAGGATGGCCGTCGCGGTGAGGGTCGTCCGCCCGCGGCACCGGGTTGCCGCGACCTTCCTGGTCAGGTGCCGTCTACGGCAGTGACCTCGTGCGCGGCCTGGGTGATCATGTCGGGCTGACCGGGAATGCCGAGCTGGCGGAGTCCGGGCAGGATCCGGGTCTGGACGAAGGTGCCGAACAGCTCTTCGCTGTCCCAGACGTCGGTCATGCGCAGAATGCCGTCGCCGAACGAGGCGACGTGAAAGCGCATCCCGGCGGGCACGTCGCGGTCCCAGCCGACAGTCTCACGGAGCGCGTCGTACTGGCCGGGCGTAATGCCGCCCCACTTCTGCATGATGACGGTGGCCATGATTTCCTCCTGGTGGTGTGGCGGTTAATCGGAATTAGAGAGGCAGCGGGTTGCTGAGTACGCCGCTGCCTGGCCGGCGGCCGGCCAGCGTCCGGATGAAGTCGATGGCGTCGATCTCGACGTGCTCGCCGTCATGGCCGTGGCGGAAGGTGCCGCCGGCCGGCCCGTCAAGCACCAGGTCGAACGGCTGACCGTGGAGCTGCGCCCATTCGGCCACGATGTCGGCGACCAGCCGGCCGTCGTGGTCCGGCTTGAGGTCCATCGGCCGGCCCGTCGCGTGGCAGATGTCGATCCGGTGGCACCACACGTCGCGGGTGAACCCCACGTCTAGCAGGTACTTCAGCGGCCGCCAGCCAACGGGAGGCCCGAACGGCAGCGGGGTGAGCCGCAGCGGCGCCGGGGTCCCCCAGCGGCCCTTGACCGCCTTCGGGCCGGCGGTCTTCAGCTGCCCGGCGAGCTCCGCGTTGGACAGCTGCTCACGCTCGCGGACCTGCAGCTCGTTCAGGCCGTCGACCCAGTGATGCGAGTCGATCTGCTTGTTCAGCGGCAGCCCCCGGCGCAGCTGGTGCGCGAACTCGGACACCGAGGCCTGCGCGTCGGCCGAGCCGAGCACGTGCAGGGCCATCTTGCGGACGTCCCATGCGGTGCAGTCGGTAGGCATCGCCCACTCCTGCGGGGTGAGCGCGGCGGCCAGTTCCGCGAAGCGCTGGAACTCGTCCTCGGCGAGACGGCGGGCTTCCGCGCGGCCGATGCGGTCAGTGTTCATTGGGTCCTCCCCCTTGCGATAGCATCGTCGGCCACCAGGTCGACGAGACGGTCGAGATGCCGAAGCCAGCGGTCACCGCCGGGATCGTTGCTGATCTGCGCGTCGGTCACGCCGGCGGTGATGGCGACGATGCAGTCCATGTCGCCTTGCTCTGTTACCCCGGCCGCCCGCATCAGCGTGTACGCGCCGCCGAGTACCTTCTCGGCCAGCGCGTACGACTCCGCCGAGGGCGTGAAGCCGGGGATGGGCCGGTGGAACAGCAGCTGGTAAAGCTCACTGTCCTCGCTGCCGAACGCGGCGAACGCATGCAGCCACTGCTTGAGTGCCTCGCGGGGCTCCGGGGACAGCGCCACGGCGTCCAGGCGCTCGAGGAGCCGCCGGTTGCCGTCGGCGAACATCGCGTCGTACAGCGCGAGCTTCGAGTCGAAGTACACGTACAGCGAGGGCTGACGCATACCCACCACCCGCGCCAGGCCGTGCAGCGTCACCCCGGCGATCCCGTCCGCCCGGGCCAGCGCCCAGGCAGACGCCACGATCTCCGCTGTCTTCTCCGCACGGCGCTTCGCGACCGAGTTCTCCATCCGTGAGCCGCTCAGATCGCCAGCGGCCCGGGCCGGCGGCGCTCCGCCTCGGCGAGCAGCTCCTGGTGCCGGCCGTCCGCCAGTCCGCGAGCCATGGAGATCGGTACCATCTCGGCCCTCCTCGACACGTTCCTATCGTTGATAGGAGATTAACCTATCGTTGATAGTTTTTGCAAGACCTATCGTTGATAGGAGAAATTGGCTCGGAGACCTGCGGGCTCGGGCACTGGCATCATGCGGTCCCGGGTCCGACGCCGGCTGCGGGGTCGCCCGCAGACTCCAGACGAGGTGCGCGCCGATGCCGTCCTGGCCTCCGGCTGCGGTGGCCAGGGTGGCCAGGTGGTCATCGACGGTGTTCAGGCCGGCGCCCATGGTGTTGACCGACAGGTGCCACCACGTGGTCGTAGGCCAGCACGTGGGTAAACCCGAGTTCCCCGGCTCGCTGGGCCCAGGCGCGCACCGCGCCGGCGTCACCGCCCAGTTCGGTCTGCGGGAACACCACACCGATCCGCATGGCCACCTCCCGGCCCTGAAGATTATCCGAGCGGGCGGGGGCTGGCCGGGGCAGATCAGGTCAATCGCGTCCGCCATGGTCCCGGCGCCGCGGGTCTGCGGGGAGGAAGATGACGGCATGGAGCGCTTTACCGGCGGGGCGTTCAGCTTTGAGGTCACCGACGCCAACGCGACCGGCGGGGACGGCCCGGAAGACGTCGCCATCTTGTTGCACGGCTTTCCGCAGGACCGCCGCTGCTGGGACCGGGTGACGTCCGCGCTCGCCGGGGGCGGTTACCGGGTCCTGGCGCCCGATCTGCGCGGCTACTCCCCAGGGGCCCGGCCAGCCGCCCGGTCCGCGTACCGGAACTCCCAGCTGGCGGCGGACGTGCTCGCCCTGGCCGACGCGGCCGGAGCGGAACGGTTCCACCTGGCCGGGCACGACTGGGGCGCGGCCCTGGCCTGGTACATGGCCGGCCGCTATCCGGGGCGGGTGACCTCACTGGCCGCATTGTCCGTTCCGCACCCGCAGGCGTTCGCCCGGGCCCTGATCACCGGCGACCAGGCGGCCCGCTCGTGGTACATGGCCGCCTACCAGCTGCCCTGGCTGCCCGAGCGCGTGCTCGGCCGCCGCGGCGGCCGGGCCTTCCGCGACATCCTGGTCCGCACCGGGCTTGATCCGGCCAGCGCGGACCGCTACGCCGCCCGGGCCCGGGACCAGGCTGCGCTGCGCGGCCCGCTCAACTGGTACCGGGCCATGCCGTTCAGCATGCGCGAGCCGGCCGGGCCGATCCGGGTGCCGACGATGTTCGCCTGGGGTAACCGCGACCGGTTCGTCTCGCGGACCGCGGCCGAGCTGTGCGGGCGCTACGTCACCGGGCCCTATCGCTTCACCGAACTCGACGGCGCCTCGCACTGGCTGCCCGAGCAGGCCGCCGGCCAGGTAGCAGCGCTGCTCGCAGAGCACTTCGCCGCGACGCCGCTTTCGCGTGACAGTGCCTGGCCGGGTCAGGGAAGCCCGCGATCCATCGGCTAGCCTGCTATCATTGCTAGCATCGAGAGGAGGAGGTGATGGCGCTGTCAGCGCTAAGCATCCGCAACCTTGATGACCGGGTCAAGGAACGACTCCGCATCCGGGCCGCCCGCCATGGCAGATCTATGGAGGCCGAGGTCCGGGCCATCCTGACCGACGCCGTCGCCGAGCGCGGCGAGGCTCGGGGCCTGTTCCAGGCGATCATGGACTGCTTCGGCGAACAGGGCGGCGTGGAACTCGGCCTTCCCCCGCGCGCCACCGGGCCCCGGGCCGCAGAATTCGGCTCGTGATCGTCGTCGACACCAACGTGGTGTCCGAACTGATGCGGCCCTCCCCCTCTCCACGAGTCCGGGACTGGGTCAACGCGCAGGCGCCCGGCGAGCTATGCACCACAGCAGTCACCGTCGCCGAGATCCGCGACGGTCTAGAGCGACTGCCCGACGGACGCCGAAAGGACAGCCTGCTCGCTACAGCTACGGAAGTCTTCACCGCGTTCAGCGAATTCATTCAGCCCTTCGATGCCGATGCCGCGGTCTGGTACGCCACGATCGTGGCCCGACGCGATCGTCTCGGTCTGCCCATAGACGGCTTCGACGCGCAGATAGCCGCCATCTGCCGGACATGCGGCGCGGCGCTGGCCACGCGCAACGCCAAAGACTTCCGGGAAACCGGAGTCGACGTGATCGATCCATGGCAGGAACGCTGACCCATCGATCACCGCCACGCCGGCTTCTGGCCCACGGATAGGGAGATACCGACGCCGGGTAACCGGCCAGCCGCGGGTGCCGGTGTTCCGGCCGGCCGGTCAAGAGTTCTTGCGGTCCAGGCGCTGCAGCAGGTCATGGGCGGCAAGTTCGATGTCCTTGTGCCGCCATTCGGCGGCCCGGTACTGACAGGCGATGATCCCCATCCGGTGCAGGCGGCGGAAGTCGCCGTACGCGAACGCGTACCGGGCCTTGGTCTGGTCGGCGGCGCCATCGGTGAGCGCCAGGTGCCATTGGGCGTATTCGTCCCACGAGTGCGACTTGAGGAAGGCGTTCTGCTCACGGGCACGGGGCTGGACCTTGCCCCAGTTGCTGTCCAGCACGTACTGGCCGCTGTCAATGAGGCGCTGCGCCCACGCCACGCCCTCTGGGTTCACTGAATACGAAGCCACCCAGCCATCCTGCCCGGATACCGCGCGCCTACCCGTGCTGCAAACACCGCGCCAGGCGGCGCCAACGGCAACTCGCCGGCTGGATCAACCAGCATTACGGCCGACTTGATGACCCCAAAGGCACCCGGAGTCACATTGCGTGATCAGTACTCGTATCAGGCGAGGCGCGCACCGCCGCCGATACGTCCGCAGTCGCTCGGCGCCGGCTGGGCGCGCCGGAAATGAAGGCTTTCGGTCAGCGGTGAGCGCCGCGGCGGATCGTTAACTGGCAGCCGGCCTACAAGCTCACCCTGTGAACGAGTTGCGACGCTTTCCAGAGGCCCACGATAACGGCCGTACGGTGACTCGTCGCTGGCACTTCGTACACGCTGACGTCAGCGCCTGCTCGGAACATCGGCCCGAGGTACTGCGAGATGTTCCGCAACGGAGCCACCCTGTCTCGCCGCGAGCCCGCGAATACGAACCTGCAGCCATCGAGCCGCCCGAAATCTGGCCATTGAAGCTCAGCCCACGCTTCTTCCAGTCGTGGAAGTGACCATCCCCGGTCTACATGCCGCTGTCTCAGCGTAGGCATGGTCCATACACCTCGCGCGATATTTCCGCCGGTGTTAAATACTCCCCAGCGCAACTCAGGGATTTCGCTGCCGATACAATTGTAGAGTATAAAGGAGCCGAGGCTGCTGCCGAAGAAGCCGAACTCGGTTACGCCCTCAGCCGCCAGCTTCGCTATCCGCGACCTGATGTCCTCTCGTACCACGAAGGTAAGCTTCGGAAGGATCATCGGGTCGGCCTCCGTAAAGACGGCGGTTGTCGTCTGGTATGCCACAACGTGATAGCCCGCCCGAAGAAGTCGCCGTATCGAGAAGCGCACCTTATGAATCGGAACGCTGAACGGGCAGATGAAGATCACTGTAGCGGTAGCCGGCGATGAAATGCCGAATTCCTCAGTCTGGAACAACCCGTCTTCCATGCGAACGTCACACTTGCCCGAAGCAGGGCACAGTAATTATGGCTACCCGTGTCGCATACTTACACACGCCCGGTCCCGGCAAAGGTGTCAAGTTAAGACGTCGTCGTCAATCATGCCAGCTCGTGAACGCGTCAGCGTCCATCACGGGCGCCGAGGTGCCGCCGGGGCAGGTATCCAAACTCGATCGCCCCGGCGCATCGGTCCGCCCGCCGGGACCGTCTGGAAGCCCGCACCGCCGAGATCGGCAAGGCGGCCGGCACCGCGCTGGCTGCGGAAGCGGACATCACCAACCGCACCCGGCTGAGGCGGTCGTACAGCACGCCTTTGCTCTGTCCCGTCGACTGGTCCTACAGTCGGATCACCAGTGACGGGCAAGGTGAGGCGATCCGTGAGCACCTTCAACTACGGTGCGTACTACCAGCGAGTGCAAGACAGCAAGAAGATGCAGATCCCCAGGGAACGGGTCTCCTGGATCGAGCGCTTCGAGCCGCCGGACCGGGCCTACGAGGTCGTGCTGTATCTGGGCTGCAACATCCTTCGAACGCCAGACATCGCCGCCGACGTCACGTGGGTCTTCGAGCGCCTCGGCGTCGACTTCGTCGCCGCGGCCGGCGTGCAGTTCTGCTGTGGCATCACGTGGCACCGTGCGAAGGACGACGAGCTCGGCCGGGGCGTGTCGGAACGCAGCGTCGAGCGGCTGTCGGCCTACAAGCCGCGAACCGTCGTCTTCTGGTGCCCGTCGTGCAACGTCCACTACGAAGACATCGTCATGGGCCGCGACGGCCGCGAGGCGCCCTTCGCCATCACGCACTGCACCACCTTCCTTGCCGAGCGGGCGCAGCGCGGCGAGATGCCCTGGGTCCGGGAGGTCCCGCGCCGGGTCGCTCTGCATACCCACGTGGGACGTGACGGCCATGCGGCCGGACGGCGGCGCTCCTACGAGGACCGGACGTCATGCACCGGCGTCCTGGAGCACGTCCCCGGGGTGGAGGTACTCGGCTGGGTCGACGCACCTCCGGATTTCGACTACGACTGCGGGACCAGTTCGGCCGACGTCGAGCGCGGGCGCTGGCTCGACGTCCGGTCGGCGCTGGTCGAGCAGGCTCGCGCCATGGGCGCCGATACGCTCGTTACCATCTCCCACGCCTGCCAGCGAGAGTGGTGCGACGCCGGCGGTGAGGGCCTGGAGGTGCGTAACTACATCTCCCTGGTCGCCGACGCGCTCGGCATCGAGCGCGACTACGAGGTCGACCTCCTCGGCACCTACAAGAGGCAAGCGGATCCCCAGCAGATAGTGGAGCGGGGCCGGACGGCGTGGTCGTCCCACGGGATCAGCGAGCAACAGGCACTCGAAACCGCAAGCAAGTACACGTGGGCGGCGACGTCGCCCAGGAGCACGGCGCCGTGAGCACCGAAGCGTGCGCCGCCTGCCGGAGCCGTCGATGACGCGGCCGAGGACGCCGCCGCCAGGAAGGAGCTGGATGAAGCTCTACACGGCTTCTGCGGACCTGTGCACGCCCGAGGAAGTGGCCCTCGATCGCGTACAGGTCTACCTGAGGGCTTACCGCTCGCAGACGAGCACGAGGTGGGGAGGGGAGATGATTCCTGAGGAGAACCGTGAGCCGGTCAGCTGGCCCGAGGGCGAAGTGATCCTACGGCTGCCGTCCGGAAGGGTACTCCGTGCGACCTCCTCGGTCGTCAGCGCCGGTACCCCGGTAGCCCGTGTGCCCAGCGGACGCTGCCCGGCCAGGGTCCGGTTCCACCAGATGGCCAGGCTCGAGGGGATCGGGCCGCCTCCGCCGGAGTGCCTCTGAGGTCTCCGGGGTTCTTCCACAGGGCGAGGCGGCAGCCGTACGGGCCCGCGACGACCTCCTGTACCCCGAACTGAGTGATCTGGATACAGCAGCGCTCGCGTCCAGCTATGCCACGGGTTGATCGGGCAGCCGGACCGGTTGCACTTCAGCATTAGGTTCGAGGGAGTACGCCGATTGCCGGCGCGTTACGGTGCTGCGCCGGGGACGTTGGGAGCCGGGCGGGGGTTCAGGCGCTGATCTGCTGTCTTCGGTGACGTGCAGAACCTGGCGGGTTCTTGCTGCGTTTGGAACGTTAAGGCTAAGGCGGCAGACCTAAGAGGCGGTCCGGTGTCCCGACACGATGAACTCGGCGAGTTCACCGACTTTGTCGTGGGTTACCAGGGCAAGATGGTCCGGCTGGCGGAGCTGTTGACCGGTGACCGCGGCCGGGCTGAGGATCTTTGCCCAGGACGGGTTCGCCAAGGCCTATGCCGCCTGGGACCGGATCCGCGGCGGTGACCCGGCGGCTTATGTGCGGCGCTGCATCATCAATGCGAACACCGACTGGTGGCGCCGGCGTGTCCGGTTTGAGCAGCCCTCGCCGCAGTTCCTGAGGTTTTCGGTCACGTCGATCTGGTCGCCGCGTCCGCTGCCCGCGATCTGGTGCTCCGGGCGCTGGCCAAGCTCACCAGCCGGGAGCGGGCTGTGCTGGCGCTGCGGTTCTACCTGGACCTATCGGAGCTCCAGATCGCCCGGGAGCTGGGCATCTCACCCGGCACTGTCAAGAGCGCCACGTCCAGGGCGCTGGCCAAGCTGCGTGCCGATGCCGAGCTCCGATCGGAGGTCGAGTCATGAACACTCCCCAACCCGGCCGTGCGTGTCCGGTCGACCTGGACTACCCGGACCCGCAGCCGCCGAACCTCGATATGGCAGCGATCATCGGCCGCGGCAGGCGGATCCGCCATCGCCGCAGACTCACCCAGCTTGGTGCGGTGCTGGCCGCTTTCGTGGTGGCCGGAAGCGTGATCGCGGGCGCGCGCGGGTTCACCATCAGGACGTTCCCGAGCCAGTCCGGCCCGGCAGCCGCTCCGAGCGCAGCGCCGATCGATGCCCAGCTGATCCCGGACGTTGCGCTGGCTTCGTCTGTGCCCGGTACCGCCTGGCCGGTCCTCGGCCTGACCAGCCCGCAGGCAGTCCGGGTGGTCCTCACGGCATTCGGCAAGGACGTCACCGCCAACGTCGTGCCAGTGCCCATCACTGCCGGTAAGACCGTCGGGGTTTTCCTGGCCTGGATCAGGGCCCCGGGCCACAGCTTCAGCAGCACAGACGTCACCAACGAGGTCGCTTACGACCAGAGCGGCCACATCATCGCCCACGCCAGCAATCCGCCGTAGCAGGCCACGCCGCCGGGCCCGGACCGCTCCCGGCGACTACCGGCACAAGCAGCCAACCGCACTGAGGAGCCGTTCATGACGACGCGGAACAGGACCCGCATGGGCCTTGGCGCTGCCGCAATCCTCTTGGCCGCCGCTGGATTCTGGGCCGGGAAGTCGCTCACCACCGCAACCCTCACACCTGCAGTGCAGACCGGCACGGTTGCCCTCGTGGGTATCAACGGCGACGAGTTCACAATCCGGCTCAGCGGCGAGCGCCAGCTGACCAGCTACGGCCTGCCCAGCAATGTCACCTGGCGCAACGCGTACGGTGTCTGGCAACTGGGCACGCGGCCAGGCTGCATGGCTCCGCTCTCCCGCGGCCAGCGCATCACGTTCGGCCTCGTCAACGCGGCGCCCGTCGCCGATGCCCCAGGAAGCCCGGTGATCGTGTGGATCGAGTGCCCTTCCCTGCCCATCCCCCGCTATCCGATCGTCACCCCACCGACCACATCGGGTTTGCCCAGCCACAAAATTAGGAGACTGCCGCACGCACCCCAGGCACTGCGCTGAACGGTCAGTATGAACAGATCTGGCGAGTCTGGATGGCCGCGGCTGTCGCGCGGGATCCGCCGTTCTGGTCGGCGGGCCGATAGCCAAGCATGGCAGTCCAATCGCGCCAGAATTGGGCGATACGGGACGGTGAGAAACGTGTCACCAGCCCATATGAGCGTGGCCGTGATTGGGCCAGGGTCTTGAGCAGATCCGCGCGGGAAGCGGCAAGCGTCAGACCAGATGCGCTGTCGTGGTGATCGGCCACCAGCGCGGGCGATCTTCAGTACCTGGGCAATGGAACGTCGTAGCGGCGTCCTCATTGCTGTGGTCTCCTTTTTCCGATCAGGCCGACTCAGCCGCCGGCCCTGAAGCCTTCGTCAACCGGCCGGTCTTGGATGACTCCGTCGAGCGTGACGTCCTCGCTCACGACGATCTTTCCTATTTCGGTTCGGCGCCTCGCTGGAGCAGCGGGAACCAGACGCTGGCGGCGCGCCCTGCGAGCCCGCCGTGCCTCGAGGAGCAGCCGGTTTCGTTCGCCTGCCCGCCGGGCGTCATCCTGGACGGCTTTCATGAGGTCGTAGATGGTCATGGTCTGCTCCTCCTGATTGGTCTTGTCAGCTATCGCCGCCGCAGGCGGCGTGGGTGGTAAGAATCGGTGCGCTGTTCGCTCATTCGTTCCTGACCTGATCACCACGTCTCCTGCGGCAGCGGTATCGGCTGCCGGGTCCGGCTCGGGCAGCTCGTGCGCTGGCTTCCGCGGTCGGCCGGGGAGCAGGAACGCCAGCGCCAGGCCGATCTCGGCCAGCACGGCGCAGGCCAGGAAGGCGGGCCGCCAGCAGTGCCGCCGGCGACCAGGCCAGCCCGGCCCCGATCGAGGGCAGCGCCGCGGTCGATGCGGACGATTCCATCGTCAACCTCCAGGGTCGTTCCCAGCTGCCGCGGCACGATCCGGCGCTCTGGCCGTTCGGTCGGTCGGTGATGCATACACCGCGGCGCCGGGAAACTAGGCGCCCGCGAGCCGCCCAGTTCGCCCCCCGGGCGGTGTATATACCGGGCGGAGGTACGACATGGTGCGGAAGGAAGGCGCGCAGGATGGTGACAGCCGATCTGCTCTCACGGGCACGGACCGGGGATGGCGAGGCGTTCCGGGAGCTGACCGGGCCGCACCGGCGGGAGCTGCAGGTGCACTGCTACCGGATGCTCGGATCCTTTGCCGACGCCGAGGACGCCGTCCAGGAGACGATGCTGGCCGCCTGGCAAGGCATCGGCGGGTTCACTGAGGAACGCGCCTCGCTGCGCACCTGGCTGTACAAGATCGCCACCAACCGGTGCCTCAACGCGCGCCGCGCAGCGAGCCGGCGCCCGGCCAGGGAGTGGGACGTGTCTCAGTACGAACCGCTCGTGCCGACTCCGCGCGACGAGCCCGTCTGGCTGCGGCCGTTTCCTGACGCCCTCCTCGAGGGTGCCGTCGACGTGCCGCCGGGGCCCGAGGCCCGCTACGAGCAGTCCGAAGCCATCTCGCTGGCCTTCGTGACCGCCCTGCAGCTGCTGCCGCCACGCCAGGTCGCCGTCCTCATCTTGCGCGACGTCCTTGGATTCCACGCCAGCGAGGTGGCCGGCATGCTGGAGGTGACCCTCGAATCGGCCAACAGTACCCTCAAACGAGCCCGCGCCAGCCTGCAGCGTCGGCAGCAGCCGACCGCCGGGCACCAACCGCCGCCAGCCGCTGGCTCACCCGCCGAGGACGCGATCGTGGCCAAGTTCACCCGCGCGTGGGAGTCGGCCGACCTCAACGCGCTGGTGGCCCTGCTGACCGACGACGTCTTCATCGCGATGCCGCCGATACCCCTCGGATACGAGGGCCGAGACGCCGTGGCCCGCTATTGCGCAGGCCTGTTCGCCGCGGCCCGCAGGTCCGACCTCGTCCCGGTGCGAGCCAACGGCCAGCCGGCGTTCGGAGCCTACCTGCGCGGCCCGGCCGGCGTCCGCCATGCGACCGCCTTCTACGTGCTCACCCTGGCCGGCGGCCAGATCTGCGCCCTGACCCGCTTCGAGGCCAGCGTGCTGCCGTGGTTCGGGCTGCCGCGCTCACTCCCGGGCCGGCAGCTATTGTGATTCGGCGATATCTGGCGAGAGGTTGGCGGACGGACCTGCCCCGACTGGTCCTGCTCTTGCAGGCAGGGAATGCGGTCAACTTCTTCGGCTATGGTTTGATCCTTCCGTTCGAGATCATCTACCTGCACCAGATCCGCGGCTTCGCGACGGCCACCGCCGGTTTGGTGCTTGCCACGATCCTGGGCACGGCCACCCTCGTGACACCTCCCACGGGAGCCCTGCTCCGGCGTTCGCTTGCGCGGTCGTCGGCGGTGCCGGGGTCGGCGCGGCCCGCACCGCGAACCAGACGCTGCTCATCACCCTGGTAACGCCAGAGCAACGCGCTGCCTCGTTCGCGCTCGGGCGCGTCGCGTCCAACCTCGGCCTCGGTAGCGGCGCGACGGTCGCGGGCTTCATCCTCGCGTCGGCACAGCACCCGCGATCGTTTCAATCGCTCTAATATTCCGATCTGGATACCTCCGCTGGTCCAGCATTGAACAGGCGCCAGCGTGCATAGCGGCGGCAGTGTGCGCGCTGCTCCAGACGAGGGCCGATTACGCAACGCGATGCAGACCGTCCCGCGTGGGTGAGCCGATCGCCGACTCGGCGCGGCGAACAGATGAGGCGACCGCGCTGGTGGGCGCGTGCAGATCGCCCAGCTATGCCGTTGTTGGGTGGGCAGCGCATGATATCGGCCATGCTGACGGCAACGCTGGTACTGGTACCTCTGCGGTGAATCCGGTAGTTCGCCTGACGTCCGCCGGGCCCTCGCCTCCTGCACCTCGCCTTGGGTCGCCATCGTCGCGCCGCGGTCACAACTACACATCGGTGCGCGGCCCGCGCGGCGCTTGGCGATGAGCACGCGGCGTGCGTACGGTCATACCAGGCATGACGTACGCATCGGTGAACGGCCTGCAGCTGTACTACGAGACGCATGGTTGCGGCCGGCCGCTTGTCCTGCTTCACGGTGGCTTGCTGACCATCGACCTGAATTTCGGGCCGCTGCTCGAGCCCCTTGCGGCGAGCGGGCAGGTGATCGCGGTGGAGCTCCAGGGTCACGGGCACACCGCCGATACCGGCCGCCCGATGACGATCGAGGCGCTGGCCGGTGACGTCGTCGCGCTGCTGGACCAGCTGGGGATCGCCGAGGCCGATCTGTTCGGCTTCAGCCTCGGTGGCCTGGTCGCGTGTGCGGTCGCGCTCGGCGCGCCTGCCCGGGTCGGCAAGCTGATCGTCGCCTCGGCGGACGCGCACCGCCCGCCGGGCCGCGAAAGCGCGCCACTCGGTGAGGACCGCCTGCCGACGCCGGCCGACTTCCAGGCGTGGCGCGACGCCTACGACGCGGTCGCCCCGGACCCCGCGCACTTTGAGGAGTTCGCGGCCAGGACGTCGGCGATGGTGCACGAGTTCGCGGGGTGGACCGGCGAGCTGCGGTCGCTGCAGGCGCCGACCCTGCTGATCTTCGGCGACCGCGACTTCACACCGTTGCCTGAGGTGGTGGAGATGTTCGAGCTGATGCCGGACGCGCGACTGGCAGTGCTCCCCGGTACCACGCACGTCGGCGTGACCCGGCGGCCCGGCGAAGTGCTCGCCCTGATCGTGCCGTTCCTCGGCGCGCACTGAGCCGCGGTTATGCACGCGCCGCCAGATCCCGGGCCGCCCAGGCACGCGGGTCTGAGTATTGACCTCGTCAGCGGGCCGGCCGGGCCCTTGGCCCGGGTCTGGACCGCCAGGTGCGACAGTCCGACCGAGTTCAGCTCGATCGCCTCGGTCAACCCGGGGATAGGGTTCGTGCGGGTCGGCGGCGCCACGGCGGTGCACCTGCGCGGCCCGCAGACGAAGGCGACAACGTTGTCGTGCCCGCGGGACGCGGAGTACTTCGGAGCCGATTTCCGCCTCGGGGCGTACCTGCCGATGTTCCCTCCCGCCCGGCTCGCCAACCTTCAGGACGCGGTGCTGCCGACCCTGGCGGACGGCCGGATTGTGCTGGACGGCCGGGCATGGCAGATGCCGGCGGCACAGAACCTCGAGGTCTTCATCGACCGTCTCAAGCGTGCCGGCCTGCTGGTTTTCGATCCCCTGGTCGAGGAGCTGGGGCACGGCGGCGTGACAGGCACCGTGCCGCAGCGGACCGCGCAGAGCCGGTTCGTGCGGGCCGTCGGCCTGTCGCGCCGCAAGCTGCAGCTGATCGAGCGGGCACGGCACGCAGCCCGGCTGCTGCGCGCGGGAGCGCCCATCCCGGACGTGATCTACAGCGCGGGCTACTACGACCAGCCGCACCTGACACGAGCGCTACGGCAGCTGATCGGCCACACACCAGCCGAGCTGGCACGCGGCGGGATGTTCCTGGACTTGTGACCTGCGTTCCGGTACAAGACAAGCCCTGGACGCAGCCCGTACGCTCCTGGCCATGAAGAAGCTGGTCGAATCGACGTATGTCTCACTGGACGGGATGGTCTCCGGCGAAAGTTTCTGGACCGCCCAGGCGCGGTTCCAGGATCACAAGCACGTGGCGTACGCCGCGACATTGCTGGAATCCGCCGATGCCCTGGTCCTCGGGAGGACGACCTACGAGGCTTTCGCAGCGTCGTGGCCCGGCCGCACTGGCGAGCTGGCCGACAGGATCAACTCGCTGCCGAAGTACGTCGCATCGCGCACGCTGACCGGCACCACCTGGAACGCCGAGATCGTGCAGGGTGACGCCGTCGAGGCGGTCGCCAAGCTCAAGGAGTCCGGTGAGGGCACGCTGCTGAAGTACGGCACCGGCTCGTTCAGCAGGGCCCTTCTGGAAGGCGGGCAGCTGGACGAGCTGCACCTGTGGGTGTTCCCGTTCATCGCCGGATCCGGGGAGCCTCTCCTGCCCGGGATCACCACCACGCACCTGGACCTGGCCGAGGTAAGCGAGGTCGGCAACGGCGTCGTCGTGCTAACCTACACGCCGAAGCGGTAGCCCCCGAACCGCCGGTTCGCGCGCCTATTTGCGGATCGCCCGCCCCGTTCCGGTACCGGACTGCCCTAGCTTGGGATGATGCCGATGCACGCCGGCCTGTTCCTGCCGCTGTTCGACGAGCTCGCTGACCCAGCCGTCGTCGCCGGGCTGTCGGTTGAGGCGGAAGAGGCCGGCTGGGACGGGGTGTTCGTGTGGGATCACGTGCGCTGGCGGGAGCCGGTCGAGGCGGTGGCCGATCCGTGGATCACGCTGGCAGCGGTCGCCGCGGCGACCAGACGTGTCCGGCTGGGTCCGATGGTCACGCCGCTGGCGCGCCGGCGACCGGTGAAGGTCGCCCGGGAGACTGCGACGCTAGACCGGCTCAGCAGCGGCCGTCTCACGCTCGGCGTCGGCCTGGGCAGCGACCAGCTCGGGAGCGAGTTCTCGGTTACCGGCGAAGAACTCGACGAGCGGCGGCGGGCCCAGATGCTGGATGAGTCCCTGGACATCCTGACGGCCGCCTGGTCGGGGGAGCCAGTGCAGCACCGGAGCGAGCACTACACGGTCGACGGCATGCGGTTCCTTCCCCGCCCGGTCCAGCGGCCAGGCGTGCCGGTCTGGGTCGCGGGGTTCTACGGTAAGCCCAGGCCGCTGCGCCGGGCCGCGAGGTATCAGGGTTTCATGCCCGTCAACCTCGAACACCCCGGCCAGCTCGCCCAGATCGTGGCCGACCTCAGCGCGCTGCGCCAAGCGGCAGCCACCGCCGCGCAACCCTACGAACATCGTCGCCGCCCTCCCGCCAGGCAGCGACCCCGCCCCGTACGCTATGGCCGGTGCCACCTGGTGGCTCGTCGAATTCCCGGCTCAGGGAGCAACCGCGGACCTGGTCCGGGCAGTGATCCGCGACGGTCCCGCAACCCGGCCAGGAACCCGCTGACGGCAAACAACAGCAATCCGGCGAAACCGGGACACAGAACCACGCGTTATGCATGTCGGCCTGGCCTTATCCGGCCGGTGGCCAAACCGCGCGTAGCGGCGGGAGTGCGCGCGTTCTCCGTGGCTTCCGTGGTCACTCAGCGTGCTGTCGACGCCGACCCCGATGCCTGTCGATCCGGGGCCTTAACTGCTCTGTGGCCGTTGACAGCTCTGGACAGCATGGTCCTGCACTGCCCGACATGAATTTCGACACAGGGCCAGTTCTAACTTTCGTCTAACATCGCGTCAGAATCCGGAAGCACGAACTTCATAGAAGACCTGGTCAGGCTACAGGCCGAGGCTGCGGGCGATGATTTCCTTCTGGATTTCAGTGGTGCCGCCGAAGATGGACAGAACTCTGCTCAAGATCCCTCGCATCGCCAGCGGCTTGGTCGAGCGCGTCATCGGCGGTGCGGGCCGGTCATGGCTCGGCCTCTGGGTCCTCCGATAGGGCTTGGGCGGCGGGTTCCCGTCCGCGCTGGTGCTGTCGTCCGCCGGCCGGGTGTGGATCGCTTGTGCCTGGTTCAGGCCTGCCGGCCGCGGATGCCTTCTCGTGCCCGGGCCGGTGCTGCGCGGGGTTGCCGGGCTGGGGATCCTGACTGGCGATCTGCTCGTGGCGGGGCCAGGCAGCGAACCGTTCCCGCAGCGTGGTGACCTGGTTCTGGCGAGACGGCACCCATGTACCGGTTCCTGGCAGGGTCGAAGTAGATGCCGTCCTTGGAGGTATAGGCCTCTGACCTGCGCCCCGACCGCGACTCGAACGCGGGACCTACTGCTTAGGAGGCATTCCCGAAACACGGCCTGACGTCGCCGGGCGTGGCCTGCCATGCCATTTTGCTGCAGTGATAATGGCTGGGCGTGGCCCGATGTGGCCCTGTGCCTGTGGTCGTTGGCTCCCCGTTTGGCTCCCCAGGATCTCGTTAGCAAGGCTAATGTTCGAAAGCCTGGACCCGATGCGATCGCCGGCCGCCACCCCAGGAACCAGCCTCATCCGGATGAGCGAGGCCGCGCCTGGCGGCGGGCGACGGCCCATGCGGCGCGGATCCCACAGTGCAGCCGCGCTGGGTGGGCTGAGCGCCATGCGGGTGCTCACGGGTGCGGAGAGGTACCGCTGATCGGACGCTCTGTGTCTAGGGCAGGCGGGAGCATGTGTCGCGATGGGGCGTCGGCCTGCACGCACGGTAATCTGACCAAACGTGAGCGGCAGGATACGGCGTCTGCATGACGTCGAGCTCGAGCCCGAGGTCCGCGACTGGCTGGCCGGCCTCAGCGACAGCGACTTCAAGCGGGTCAACGAGGTCTGCGGCATACTCGCCGAGAAAGGCACCGAACTCGGCGGGCCGTGGTCCGATCACCTGGACGGACCGGTCTGGGAACTGCGGATCCGGCTGCGTGATGTTGCGGCCAGGATCACGTACTGGTGTACTGCTGAAGGGACGATCGTGCTGCTGACAGTGTTCCGCAAGACCAGGCAACACGACCAGAGGCAGATCGACCGGGCAGTCCGGGCGCAGAAGGCATGCGAACGTGAGCACCGCGGGGCCGCGGCGGAGACCTACGAAAGGCAGGTGTGATGACCGGTTACCATACCCGCTGGGTCCGCCCGCCCGAGCAGGCAGAGGATCCAGAGCGGATCGCCATCCGCGAGGCACTGGCCTTCGGCAAGGCCGTTTACGACCAGCGCCGCGCCCTGGATTTGAGTACCGCCGAATTGGCCGGGCGCGCTGAGATGACCGTCGATGAGATCGAGTGCATCGAAGAAGGCGGTACCGAGCCCACTATCAGCCTGCTGCGGCGCCTGGCCGCCGCCCTGGACGCCGACGTGCGCCTGACCGCAGGACACGACCTCGGGTCGGTATGGTTCGAACCCCACGCAGCCTGACCGACTAGGCTCATGTGGGCCGTCTCCGGGGAAAACGCCAACCATCACACACTGCAACACACCCTGGGTTCCAGGCATTCAATATCCCGATATGATCGGCAACCTGGTCGTTAAGGAGGCGCCTCGATGTCGCGCCGAACCGGATGATCTGTATGCCGCTATGCACATGGTCCCACGGTAGGCGGACGCCCGGATCTGGATGATGAGCGGGCATTGCGCACCCGTATATCTATGCACTTGCCTGTATGTCTAGCCTTGGCAGCTGACCCCGTGATCATTAGGCGCACCGCGGTGGCATCGGCCGGTTCGACTGAGGCTGGGTCAGGGCTTCGCGGCGGCCCGTGCTATGGCTTCCAGCGCGAAGTGGATGACTTGGCTGCCGTCCATCTGCTCGCCTTTTTCGGCGCGGAAGCGGAATTCGGTGTCGGTGAGGTGCTGGCGTAGCAGCGCTGCCGACTGGCGAAGGCGGTCGGCGTCGGAGCCGAAGGGCGGCGCGCCGTTGCGGGCTGATGTCACTGCACCGTAGAGAATGGCCGCATCGTGACAGGCGCCGGCCCGCGTCAAGAGTTCAACGAGGGTCCGGATGGTGACCCACATCGGGGTCCAGGCGCCTGCTTGCTGCCATTCGCGGATGGCCCGCTCGTAGTGGCCGAGCGCGACGGTGGTGTCGCCGTGCCGCGCGTCCAGCGTGGCCAGGGCGACGCGCGAAAGCCCGTCGACGAAGCGACCGCCCGCGGACTCGGCCAGGGCGACCGCTTGCTCCAGGTGCTGCCGGGCCTGGCCGGGGCTGGTGCCGATGGCAATCTCGCCGCTGAGCCAGGAGACGAGGGCCAGCGCCGACGGCGAACGGCACCGGTCAGCCGCGGCACGCGCCTGGTCCGCGAGTCGGCTCGCCGCCCCCAGTCGGCCGCCGTAGGCGTATGCCGCGCTGGCGCCGACGGCGTCCCATGCGGCGTCCCGGAAGTCTCCGTTGCCAATCGACAGGTCGTACGCCCTGGTGAAAAGGTCCACCGCAGCTGCCAATTCGCCGCGGAAGGTGGCGACCTCGGCGAGGGCCTCCAGCGGTCGGCGGGTACTGACTGGGGGCAGGCTCCGCGCCGCGTCGAATGCGGCGCGCGCGGCGGCGCCGGCCGCTTGCATATCGCCCCGGTAGAGCGCCCCGAACGCGGCCGAGGCGAGCGCCTCGGGATAGAACGGCGAGCGCGAGCCGGCCGCGCCGGCCGTGCTGGCGTCGGCCCAGCGGTAGACCTCGGAGTGGCAGCGCCACAGCGCGTACCAGTGCAGCTGAGCGGCCATCTGCAGGCCAAGCTCGGGATCGGTGTCGGCGAGCCAGCTGTGCGCGGCCCGCAGATCACTGAAGTGCCGCTCCACGCTGGCCGCCCAGCTGGCTTCGGCGGCGCCGCGCAGGCCGCGTTCGGCCCGCGCAACCAGGTCCGCTGCCCACCGCGCGTGCCGGGCCCGGACCGCGTCTAGCCGTCCCTGCTCGGCGAGCCGTTCCAGGCCGTAGCTGCGCAGGGTCTCCAGCAGCCGGTAGCTAGTCGTGCCGTCGTCCGGCTCGGCGGTAACCAGGGAACGGTCAACCAGGTACAGCAGCAGGCGGGTCAGGTCGGCCGGATCGTCGTGCCCGTCGACGATCGCGTGGGCGGCAGGTGCCGGGTGGCCAGCTGTTCGACGAGCTGATCGTCGAGGCGCTGGAACGCCCGCTCGCTCAGTCCGGCTGCGGTGGCCAGGGCCCGGAGCACGTCGTGCGGTTCGCTCACCGCGGCGAGGTCGCAGAAGCAGATGCCGTTCCGGTAGCTGCCGCCGGTCCGGGCGGCCACCTCCAGCGCCAGCCTGGTCTTCCCCACCCCGCCCGGCCCGTGCAGGGTGACCAGCCGCGCCTGCCCCAGCAGCCCGGTGACGGCCGCGAGATCCTCGTCCCGGCCGACAAAGCTGGTCACCGGAACCGGCAGCGCCGGCGTCGGGTTCGCGACCTCACGGCGGGTATCCGGTGCACCGGCCGTGTGACACAAGATGTCTTGTTCGATCCGCCGCAAGGTAGGTGAGGGGTCCAGCCCGAGTTCCTCGGCCAGGTAATGACGCCATGACCGGAAGGTGGACAGGGCTTCGGTGTGGCGGCCAGCCCGGTAGAGGGCCTGCATGAGCAGTCCTCTCGCCTGCTCCCGTTCCGGGTGTTCGGCCAGGAGCGCCTGCAAGGTGGCGACGGCTTCCTCGACCAGGCCGGCGATGAGCAGCAACTCGGCCCGGCGTTCTGCGGCGACCAGACGCAGTTCGGTTAGCCGGGCCACCGGGGCCAGCGCGAACGGCCGGTCGGCGAACTCGCCGACCGGCGGCCCGCGCCACAGCGCCAGTGCCTCGTCGACGAGCCCTAGGGCCTGTTCGCTGCTGGCCCGGGCCGCTGCGGCCAGCAAGTCTTCAAACCGGGTTGCGTCGAGCTGGCCCCGCTGAACGGTGAGACAGTAGCCACCCTCTGCGGTGGCCAGGTCGCCTCCTGCCGGGCCGAGGGCGCGGCGCAGCCGTGAGACCTGTGTGCGCAGCGCCCCGCGCGGGTCAGCGGGCAGGGCCGCATCCCAGAGCTCGTCGATCAGCCGGCCAGCCGGGACCATCCGGTTGACGTCCACCAGGAGCACGGTCAGCACCAGGCGCTGCCTGGCGCCGGGAAGCGGCACGGCGCGGCCGTCCACCCGCACCTCTACCGGGCCGAGCAGCCCGTACCCCCAGGCAGCCATGCTGACCTCCTCAGGCCTTCAGCATCACATAAGCCCAGGCGAGCCGCGACACGCCGCCGACACGCTCACGACACGGCGCTGACAGGACGGGAGGCCATGGTGGGACCTGGCGGCGCGGAGCGCAGCAGGGAGGGAGAGAGGAAATGGCGGACACGATTAGGTTTCCCGACGAGGTAAGCGCATCATTCACCGGGGAGCTAATCGGCCCCGGTGAGGCGGGCTACGAGCAGGCCCGGCGGGTCCACAACGGCCTGATCGACAAGCGTCCCGCGCTTATCGCCCGGTGCCGCACCGTGCCGGATATTCAAGACGCGGTCATCATCGGCCGCGAGCAGGCGACCGAGATTTCGGTGCGCGGCGGCGGGCACAACGTCGCAGGCCTGGCTGTCACGGACGGCGGCCTGATATTTGACCTGGCGCCGATGAAGGGGATCCGGGTCGACCCGGCGAAGCGGACCATATGGGCACAGGGCGGGGTTACCTGGAAGGAACTCAACCGGGCCGCGGCCTGTCACGGGCTCGCCACCACTGGCGGGGTGGTCTCCAGCACGGGCATTGCCGGGCTGACCCTGGGCGGCGGGGAAGGCTGGCTGATGGGCAAGTACGGCCTGACCATCGACAACCTGCTGGCGGCCGAGGTCGTCACCGCCGACGGCCAGGTCGTCACGGCCAGCGCCGAGCACAATCAGGACCTGTTCTGGGCCCTGCGCGGCGGCGGCGGCAACTTCGGGGTCGCTACCTCCTTCGAGTACCGGGCCCACCCGGTGGCCACGATCTATGGCGGCATGGTCGCCCATCCCGTGAGCCGCGCCCGCGAGGCGTTCGGCTTCTACCGCGACCTGACCTGGGGGCCCCGGACGAGCTGACCGTGTACATGAGCATGTTCGCCAGCCCGGACGCACCGGAAGAGATCATGGTGGCCATGGTCGCCTGCCACTGCGGCGATGCCGCGAACGCGGAGGCAGACCTGAAGCCGCTGCGGCAATTCGGGCCGCCGGCCACCGATCTCATCCAGCCCATGCCCTACCCGGTGATCAACACCCTCAGCGATGCCGGCTATCCCAGGGGGGCGTTCAACTACTGGAAATCGGCATTCCTCAGCGAACTGTCCGATGCCGCGCTGGAGATCATGGTCGATGCGATGCACCGGTGCCCGTCGCCCTTGAGCGGCCTGGCCATCGTGCCCTACCTGGGTGCCGTCGCGCGGGTCGACACCGCCGCCACCGCGTTCGCGCACCGGGCACCCGGCTACAGCCTGCTCATCGTCTCGCAATGGGCGAACCAGCGGGAAACCGGCCAGAACATCGGCTGGGCCAAAGAGACGTTCGACGCACTCCGGCCGTACATGACCGACCGGAGCTACGTAAACAACCTGATCACCGAGGACGGGGAGAAGGTACACGAGGTCTGGGGCGCCAACTACCGACGGCTCGTCACGGTCAAACGACGCTACGACCCAGACAACGTCTTCCGGCTCAACCACAACATCAACCCATTGGCCTGAGGTGCCAGCGCGCCGAGGCCAACGCGGCAGTTCGGCTCGTAGCATCCAGCGGGGCCCGCCGGTCCGTCGTACGGGGTGGGCTATTGGCAAATCAGCAGACTCCGAGAGGGAGTTGCACCCTCATGTCTCTGAGCTGCGTCTTTGTCGTATGAATGGGAAGCATGGCCACGAGAAAGCACTGGTCAGAGCAATCCGCCGAAGCCGGGCGCACAGGCACATAACGGACAACAGCGGCCGGAACGGCGTCTCGGAACGCAGAAGCGCAGGCCACGGGCATATGGCTGGAGGGAGGGACGGGTCTGTCAACCGCTCCCTACTTCTTGCCAATCCTCGACCCGGCGGCCAGCCCCTTTCCCCCTCGCTGGCCCGGAGCCCGAGCCGCAGTATCAGGACGATCACCGCATAGTCACGTCGGCCGCTGGCGCGACGCCGATCGCAAGCCCGCAGCAAGGCCTTGGCCTGGGTCGCAGTGATGCCCTTCGGCAGCAGCGACCGCCGCCGCCCCGATACCGGCAAGGCCGCCGCCGACAGGTCGCGATCGACGAGGCCGACAAGGTAGCAGTAGCGGAGAAACGAACGCAGCGAGCACCCGTAGCGCCGCACCGAGGCGGGCGACCAGCGGGTCACCTGCCCCAGCACCGCCTTCGACACCTCAGCCGCCGTCAGCTCGCTGAGGTCGCCTCCCCCTCGATCGACGAGGAACCTGCGTATATCGGCCACGTAGACATCGACCGTCAACTCCGTCACACCACGCTCGCTGCGCAGGTAGCCAGCGAAGCCGTCCAACAGCAGGTCGAGCGCCCCGATCCCACTCCGACTCGATCCGGACATCCGCTTCCTCCTTCACTCGAAACCGGTGAAGGAAATCATGAGCCCGAGCCGCGGGATTATTCCGACCTGCTCTCCAGAAGATCCCTTACCAGGCAGGCCGATCCCAACTCAGGTCGGAACAATCACGACATCGGATCAATCGGCGTTCTGTTCGACGCATCTGAAGATGCGCTCGATATAATAATGACGGTGCGTTACGAGCGGCGTGGTACAAGCCAGAATGTGTGGCCATCCGTGTCCGTCATGCAGCAGCATTAGAGCCTGTTTGGGAACTAGTGCCGTGGCGGGGATGTCGGCCCTGTAGTTCACGGCGCGACGGCCGGGTCGACGCTCGGACCGAGCCAGGAAGACACGATCGCGGCAGCTTCGGCGACGTCAGAGGTCTCGAACCGTTCCTCGGCCTCGATCAGGAATGGCGGTCGGCCGCCGGGCCCGGTGTCGACCTGGACGCGATCCAAGCCATGCTCGTCGCCTAGGAGGTAGACGTTGTCGTCATCGGCCGGGTGTGTGACCTGCAACCGCTCGACCACCAGCCCCGGCACGAGCGTTCGCACCCGGGCGAGCACCTCGTCAACCGGCCCGCCGGCCAGGTCGCCAGGACCCCACGGCCGGCCACGGCGCGCGGATCCGCCCATGATGCCGAGTATCCCAGTCCATCAGCGCAGCAGGGCGGATGTTGCCTGGCGCGGCGCTAGAGAGCGCCTGGCTGGACTGCTGGCCGCCGGCGGGCGAGGCGCCGGGTCATGGTGATGGTCATCGCCCAGTGGACCATGGTTTCGTGGTGTCCGGGCAGGCGTTCGTAGTCGCGGACGGTGCGGCGGCACCGGGTGATCCAGGCCAGGGTCCGCTCGACGACCCAGCGGCGCGGCAGCACCTGGAAGGTATGCAGGTCATCGGGCCGCCTGACGATCTGGAGCGTCAGCTTCGGCTTGAGCTTGTGCCTGGCCCAGGTGACGAGCTTGCCGGCGTACCCGCCGTCGGCCCAGGCGAGCCTGACCGAGGGGAATGCCTCCGCAGGTTCCACAGCAGCGGTTTCGCTCCGTCGCGATCTTGGACGCCGGCGGCGGTGATCAGCACGGTCAGCAGCAGCCCGATGGTGTCGACGGCGATGTGCCGCTTGCGGCCGTTGAGCTTCTTGCCCGCGTCATAGCCGCGGCTGGGCTTCCCGGCGGTCTCGGCTGCCTTGACCGACTGGGAATCGATGATCGCCGCGGTGGGCCCGGGATCGCGGCCCGCGGCGATCCGGCACTGCCGGCGCAGCTCATCGTGCATGGTCTCGGTCGCGCCGGTCTTCTCCCACCCGCTGGCGTAGTCATAGATGGTGCGCCAGTGCGGGAGGTCCGCGGGCATCGCCCGCCACTGGATGCCCTCCTTGACCAGGTAGCGGATCCCGTCGACGATATCGCGGCGGCAGTGTCCTGCTGGCCGCCCGCCCTTGCCCAGCATCCAGGCCGGGGCCGGCAGCGCGGGCTCGGTGATAGCCCATTCGGCCTCAGACATGTCCGACGGGTACCGGGGCATCCTGGTGCTGCGGCCGATCCCGCCAGGGCAGCACCGGCACGCCACGGCCGGCGTACCCTGGGCATGCGCGGGTTCCGCTGGTTCGTTGATCTGCACAAATCGCGATCCTGGAACCCGCGCTCACCCTTCCCCGGGACCGACACGCGCCAACGGCGTTTACAGAAGCCTTACGCTCCGCTGCCACGGGTGATCAGCCGCCAGAGCCAGACACCCCGCCCGGAGCGTTCCCAAACAAGCTCTTAGATATGCATGCCGCTCGCTGCAGCCGGTCTGACCCTGCCAGACTGTCCGGCACCGCGACGTCGGCCGCGCGCGGAACTGAAGCGGCTCAGCGTGCCGGCGGGGCCTGTGCGCTTGCCCGCTTAAACTGCATACACTAGTGCGCTGACAGTCAGTGAGAGGAGCCGGACGGCCATGGCCCAGAAGATCCAGACCCTGTTCATCGACGATCTCGACGGCAGCGCCGCCGAGGGTACTGTCCGCTTCGGGCTGGACGGCACCGAGTATGAGATCGACCTGAACGCCGCGCACGCGAGGCAATTGCGGGATGCGCTGGCCCGGTATGCGGATGCTGCACGCCGGGTCAGCGGCAGCGCCCGCAAGCCTGCCCGCGGCAGCCGCCGAGGGCCGACGGGGACTCCGGATACTACCGGTGTCCGCGAATGGGCCAGGGCCCAGGGCATCGAGGTGAAAGACCGTGGCCGGGTGCCCGCGGACCTGATGGTCAAATTCAAGGCCGCTACCGCCCAGCGGGGCTGACGTTCACGTCCCGCGAGAAATGTGGCACTTAACTCACATGCCGATGAGCGAGCATTGCTCGTCCGTATGCTTATGCATTTTCTTGCATATCGCGCAATGTCGGCAGTGGTCGTCGATTAGGCTCTCAGAACTCATGCCACGGCGCGCCGAACGCCAATTCTGAACGGCGGAGACGGTGATCTGCCGCGCGAGGAATCGTGTGTATATCGCCTGATTCTGGAGTGCTCTTGCGGGCTGCGGTTTTGTGGCCATGCCTTTTACCGCGAGCATTGTCAAGAGGGCCGGCCCCGCTGCCGATCGCGGGGTTGGATTTCCGGGCAGCCACCTCGGGCGGTGCTGGCTGCGGGCAGAATGGCCCGTCAGCGCGACCCGGGCGGACTGTCTATCGTCAGCCCGGAGAGATTCGCCAGTTGCCTGCGGGTTCCCTGACCAGCTGACGGCGCGGCCGAGCCCGGCTAACTTAAACTGAGTATCTCGGTGTGATTGATGTCCGGTGGCCGGCTGGTGTGCCTCCATGGCGGCAGTCCTGCAGGAGGGGTGAAGTCCATGCTGACGCTCACAGATTTCTACATCGCTTTCTCGCCGGCCTGTTTTTCTTTGCTCGCTTTGTGGCTCGCTATCATCACCCTCAACGCTCGCGCCTGGCTGAACCCCCAGAAAGGCGAGGCGGCAGCCCGGTCGCCGGAGACGCGGCGGCACCTCACGCATCGCCAGCGGCAGGTCTACGCAGTGGCACTGTACTTCGCCGCACCCGGGACGATGAGCCTGCTCGCCTTGATCGACCTGCAGAATACTTCCTGGTGGAAAAGCTTTTTCGTCATCATTTCCGTACTCGGAGGGGCTGGCCTGATCTTGGCCGGCTCCCCGCATCGCGCGCGGCACCCCGATGCGCTCGAGGTGAACGATCAGCCGGTCCACTGGCTGGCCATGGGCCTGTATGCGGCGATCGCGGTCCTGGCGTTCCTTCCGCTGCACACACTGCGCATCGAGGGCGTGCTGTTGACGGTCCTGATGCTGCTCGGCGTCCACCTCGCTCTGATGCTGATGTTCGCCGCCGCGCCCCGGGACCAAGCCAGCCGCTAATCCAACATCTGGCCAAATTGACCAGGCAGGACCTATCGCTCACCCGGCAGAAATGCCGCTGCCGCCGACCGCAGCATAAAGCGCCAGCTCAGTGACCCTAGTCGGTGTCCTGGGAAGCAGACCGGAGCGGTGAAGCGCTCCCGCCGCGGTCAGAGGTATGCGTCTGCGTTAGCGCATCGAAAACGGCAACGAAAAGCTCTCCCGGACATATCTCCGGGCCGGGCGCACCTGGGCAATCTCGATAACCACACAGCATTTAACAGCGCGTTGACCCCCTGCGCAACGATATGGATACGGCGAACACTCTGCCATCAGTTCCCGATCTGCGCGAGGCGGCTGAGCAATATCATGCTGCTGCCAGGTCTACAGATCGGCAGTGTGCGCCTCTCCATGCCGAGGCTGCCAGCCCGGATGGCTGCGTCTACGCCAACTCAGACTGGCCGGCCGAGCTTGTGACGGCGGCAAGATTCGCGGTCTTGCGAGCATCGGCTACGGCTCCGCGATCCCAGCCAGGTCGCTGATCGCCGCCGCGACGGCCACAGGATCCACGATCTGATGCAGGTGCTCTCCGGGCAGCGCGCGAACCGTCCAGCCGCGGCTGCGCGCCTCCTGTGCCTCGGCCGCGTACGGATCGCTAAACACCAGGTACCCGCAGCGGTGATCGTCCCAGCCGGGCGGAACCGGCACCCGCTCGGCGTAGTAGCCGATCGGGAGCCGCGGCTGCTCGGCCATCACCGTCGCCCTGAGCCGTTCAGCCCCCTCAAACATGGGCGCTACGTCCTGCTCATCCCACCAGTCCGTCCACTGGGGCAGCCGCCCGTCCGGCCCGGCCAGACCACGCAGGAACTCCAGGAACTCCGGCGGCGCGACAGGCGTCTCCCCGTGCTCGGCCGGGACCGTCGCGTCCACGAAGACCGAGCAGCCCGCCGGCACGTCCAGCCCGGCCTGGATCACCGGCATGAATACGCCCGCGTTGCTGTGCGCCACCAGCACGACCGGCTCGCCAGGCGCAATCCCCGCCAGGCCGGCGTTCACCGCGGCCACCACCCCTGGCCAGTACGGCGCCTCGCCGTCAGCCACCCCAAGCAGCGACGGCACCACGACCCCGTGGCCCGATTCACGCAGCCTGCCCGCAACACCGGCCCAGGTGGCCGGGCCGACCGACGGACTGTGTACCAAGACGAAGCTCGTCATGCCCCGACTCTGCCAGGTCCAGATGACAAGCTCACCCAGAGCGGCTATCCCTTCGCTGACAGCAGAGCCGACCCGGCCGACAGCCGTCTCAGCGCTGGGCCGCGACACCCCTGCCGCGCAGGCAACGCGCGAGGGCGCCTGGCTGGCGCGATCAGCCGGGCCCTGACCCGCACCTGCCGGCCTCCGATCCCCGGGCTGACAGCGCGCCGCACAGACAGAACAGCCGGTTACTGGCGACCGCCAGCCAGGGAAGCCCGTTGCTGGTTGCCGTACAAATCGGCGGCTCGGCGCGCGATTATCAAGAGGTCTCCGCGGCGCCGGCAATCCTGGCTACAGCGGGCAGGCAGGCCTGGCGGTATGTTTATGCAGCGCCTGCGCTTTGACACGAGCTCCCGCTATTGCCGCCGGGAGTGCGTCCGGCAAGCGTGGGACCCCCTATAGGATCTGGGATGCGAGCCGGGAAGGCGGGGGTTGCCATGCTGGAGTCAAGCCATATCGTCGCGTTCGCCGCAGCGGCCGACCTGCACCGGGCGCGAGCGTTCTATGAACAGGTACTGGGCCTGCCCGTCGCTGAGCATAACGACTTCGCGTGCGTGCTCGACGCGAACGGCACCATGCTCCGCATCACTGCGGTCCCCGAAGTGTGCCGGGTTGGCTACACCGTCCTGGGGTGGCGGGTCACCGATATCGCGGCCGCCGTCCGGGGCTTGGCCGCCAGGGGTGCGGCCTTCCTACGCTATGACGGGATGGACCAGGACGGCGACGGTGTTCTGGACCGCTCCGGGCGGCGACAAGGTGGCCTGGTTCGCCGACCCTGACGGCAATATCTTGTCGCTCACCCAGTTCCTGTAAAAGCACAACAGCCGCACTCTCATGCCGCGGACAGGGTCGGAGCGCCGCGGGCCCGACGCGAGGTATTGGTCATGCCCACGTGGCCAGCAGGCAGCCGCAGACTTATCCACCCAGGAGGCTGACCGGGGAGCGTGTCACGGAGAGCAGCCTGAGTCTTCGCCTGACGGCGCCTGCGCATCGGTTCCCGCCGTCGGGGTAGGCGCGCAGGAAACGCGGCCGGGCGGCAGGCCGGGCCCGGTGAGACATAGGAGGACGGCGTGAGCGAGTTCGGCGACCTGGAGAAGAAGGCGCGGGCCTACGCCGAGGAGCACCCGGAGCAGGCCGGCAAGGGGGTCAACGAAGTAGCGGGGTTCGCCGAGCGCGACACCGACCATCAGCACGACGAGCAGATCGACCGTGCTGTCGACGCCGCGGAGCAGCACCTCGGCCAGGGCCAGGGCGAGCAGGGCCGCCAGGGGTAGCCGGAGGCCGCCGCGGAGCGGGGGTCCCCTTGACGCGCTTCCCGTTCTCTGCCGGTCCCGGTCTTATCCGCCGTGTCACGCCGCATAGCCGCACATTGCCCATTGGGCGCCCGGGACTGGCGGGACCTAGCCAGTGGCGGCTGGGCACTCGCAGGCGGCGTCGACCGCTACCTCCGCTGGCAGTGACCTCCAGATCGGGCGCCGCGTCGAGTCGAGGGTCAGCATCGGGGCTCGTCCACAGATGGCATCACAAAGTAATCGGGAGATTCGAGGAGAACGCGCGCAGTGCCGCCGTTAGGTACGGTTTGGACGAGTCGAACTGTATAGCCGCATCCACCCCAGATCAGGTCGTTCTGGCGCGCCGCGATGCACGCAAAGGTGCGCCGGAGACGGCCGGTCGTGCGTGAGCGGTTTGTCCCGCGCGGTGACGCGATTAGTGAGTGTTCGAGTTTGGCGAGAGAGGGTGAGGGTGCGGAGTCGGTGAGGGTCGTGCGCTCGGCGGCCGTGAGCGCGCTGAGAGGCCCGGTTCGTGCATGAGAAGCTGGCGCACGGTGGTTTCGATGAGGCCCAGCGGGGTGTTCCAGGGCGAGCTTCAGCGAGGCGGTGCCGGTCCTGGCCAGTCCCGCGCCCACGACTTTCAGCGTCACGGCAGATCACCTCCGCATCTGAGGATTCATGTCATGCCGGGGCCTCGCCGGGTGGTCGGCTGCCCCAGCTGGCGGATCGTCGGCCTCGGCTGCCGGATCCTGGCGTGCACCGCTCGCGAGGAACGGCTAGTGGTCGGCGTCCGCCCAGGTGACCGGGAGTTCCTGCGGGCCCCGGAGGATGAGGTGCGGCTGGTGGCGGATCGCGGCGGTGGCCAGGCGGAGGCCCGGGAGCCAGGCGGCCAGGGTTTCCAGGGCGATGCGGGATTCCAGCCGGGCCAGCGGGGCGCCGAGGCAGAAATGCGGGCCCCGGCCAAAGCCCAGGTGAGCGTGAGCTGGCC
Source organism: uncultured Actinomycetes bacterium (assembly GCA_963822765.1). GTDB lineage: Bacteria > Actinomycetota > Actinomycetes > Streptosporangiales > Streptosporangiaceae > Palsa-504. The sequence continues at coordinate 105,470 of CAWGJL010000028.1, forward strand.
GCCGGGCCGGGACGAAGTCATCTGGTTCGGGGAAACAGGTCTGGTCATGGTTGGCCGAGATGTAGCAGGCATACACCCGTTCGCCGGCGGCCAGCGGGACGCCGCCGAGTTCGGTATCGGCGGTGACGATCCGCGGCATCCCCGGCGTGGAGGGCTCCACCCGGAGGATCTCCTCGACTGCACCTGCTGCCAGGGAGGGGTCGGCAACGAGGGCATCCCACAGGGGCGTGTGCGACAGCAGCAGCCAGACGCCGCTGCCGATGAGGCTGGCGGTGGTGGCATGTCCGGCGAAGATCAGGCCCGGGATGAGCGAGAACATCTCCTCATCGCTCAGCTGGTGCTCTCCGCCGCGGCGCACCTGCCACAGGGCGCTGATCAGGTCACCTGCGGGCCGTCGGGCCCGCTCGTCGATCAGGCCGCGCAGGTAACGGCCCAGCTCGGCAGCCGAGCGGGCCAGGGCGGCCTGCTCATCCAGGCGTGCCCCGGCCGCGGCCAGCGCGACCAGCTGGCCCCAGTCCCGGCATTGCCGCCGGCAGCGGTCCATCGCCTCGGCCGGCACTCCGATCAGCCGCAGGATGACGGTCAGCGTCAGCGGGTACGCGAACTGGCTCATCAGCTCGGCATGCCCGTCGGCGGCGAACTCGCCGATCAGCTCATCGGCGACCTGCCGGATCTGCCCCTCCATGGCCAATGCGCGCGCCGGGGTGAAGGCCGCGTTCATCACCGCCCGCAGCCTGCTGTGGGCTGGGGGGTCGAGCCCGATCAGGGTGGTCTGTTCCTCGGGCAGCGCCCCGGCCAGCACCTCCGCGATCCCCGGCCCGAACGGCACGGACAGGATGCGGCGCGAGGAGAACAGGCCAGGGTCGCGCAGCACCCTGACCACGTCGCCGTAGCGGGTCACTACCCACATCTGCATTGCCGGGCTGTAGAAGACGGGCTGTTCGCTGCGGGCGCGGGCGAGCAGCCCGTGCAGGTCTCGCTGCGTGGCCGGGGTGAACGGGTTGAACTCCTGCCCGATGCGGCTGGCCTCCTGCGGCACGGCGGGCTGGCTCGACTTGTTCGGCACGGACGGTCTCCTGCCTTCTGGGTATCCCGGCTAGCGGTGGTCAGATGCGTGTCTCCTACTATTGACGCGGCCAGGCTGGTTGTGAAATGAATCATTGCTATCTGAGGCATTCATGACGTGGATGCCAGCCGGTGGATGGTGGGCGCTGCTGACGCTGCCTTCGGCCGGGTCATCGCAAGGAGCCGCCACGGACCTTCGCCGCGTCGATCTGAACCTGCTGGTGGTGCTGGGCGCCCTGCTGGCCGAGCGCAACGTCACCCGCGCCGGGCAGCGGCTGTCGCTGAGCCAGCCGGCGATGAGCGCCGCGCTGGCCCGGCTGCGCCGGCTGCTGGGCGACCAACTGCTGGTGCGCAGCGGCCGCCAGCTCCTGCTCACCCCCTACGCTGAGACGCTGGTCAGCCCGGTGAACGACATCCTGGCCAGCATCGAACGCGCCCTCACCGAACGACCCGGCTTTGACCCTGCAGCTGACGCCCGCACCTTCACCGTGGCCGCCAGCGACTACGCCACGCTCGTGCTCCTCCGCCCGCTGCTCGCCCGCGTCCAGGCAGCTGCCCCCGGCGTACGGCTGCGCATCCAGCCGATGACCGGCCGCTTCGCCGACCAGCTCAGCCGCGACGAGATCGACCTGCTGGTCATCCCCCGCGAAGCCGCCCGGCCGCCGGCAGGCACCTACCCGAGCCAGCAGCTGTTCAGCGACCAGTTCGTCATCGCTGCCGCAGCCGACCATCCCGAGATCAGGCACGCCGTCACGGCGAGGCAGCTCGCGACTCTCCCCTATGTCGCCTACCGGGCCGGCAACCTGCCCTCGCTGCCCGACGCCAACCTGGTGGCCCTCGGCATCCTCCCGCAAGTCGAGGTGAGCACCGAGAGCTGGGCCGTGCACCCGTGGCTGCTGAAAGGGACCCGGATGATCTCCGTGCTGCCCGAACGGCTGGCCCGGATGGCCGCGACCGCCGCCGGGATCCGCATCCTCCAGCCGCCCGTCCCGCTAGGCCTGATCAACGAGGCCATGTACTGGCACCCACGCCGAACCCAGGACCCCGCCCACACCTGGCTGCGGACCCAGCTCGCCGACCTAGCGGCAACCCTGCCGCCGCTCAGCTAAGCTCCAGCGTCCAGCTTCCCGGCGGCCACGGCCGCCTGACCGGAAGCGGCGCCCGCTCGGCCCTGTGCCGGGCCGCGGCCTGGACCAGCCAGCCTCACGAGCGCCTGCCCAGGCCCGGCGGCTGAGGCACCGCTGCCGCGCGGCCACCAGGCCGGTATCGCGGCCGCGGCCGACCTGCCCGCCGAGCAGGGTTACGCCCGGACCACGATCGACCAGATCGCCGCGCGCCGGCAAACTCCGCCTGGCGGGCCCACCACCAGCCAGGCGGAAGCCACCGAATGACAGCGGGCACTTCGGATGCCGTAACCCACCGTAAACCCTGGACAGCGATCACGAACCGCCTAATGCGTGTCCCTTCCACGCGCTGCCTTGCATGACCGGTTCGGCCGAGTGGGGGAACGAAGTAACGGCGTGGAATCCTGCTACCGTCCGGGGGAACATGCTGGTGAGCGTGGTGTGCGCGATGCTGGATCTGGCTGAGTCAGTTGAGTTCGTGGCCGGTCAGCTCGCTGCGCCGGCGGATGCCGAGCTTGCGGTAGGCGTGCGCGAGGTGTGTCTCGACGGTGTTTACCGATAGGTGGAGTTCTTGGCTGATCTGCCGGTTGGTGCGCCCAGCCCGGGCGAGGCGGGCGACGGACTTTTCCTGGGGAGTGAGCTGGCCTGGCGGGATGCGGCGGGCGCGGCCGCCGGCGCGGCGGAGTTCGGTGAGGGCTTGGTGGGCGTGCCAGTCGGCGCCGCAGGCTTGCGCTTGCTGGAGCGCGTCGGTGAGGATTTGGCGGGCCTTGTCCCGCCGACCGCGGCGGGCCAGGACAGCCGCGTATGCGGTTAGCGTCCGGGACTGTGCCAGCGGCATCGGCACCGTCTGGATCAGGCCTGCGGCATGGGCGAGGCTGCGTTCGGCGGTCTCGAGGTCGTCGCCGTGCGCGGCCAGCGCGGCGTGCCCGGCGGCGGCTGTGGCCGCTGGCCACCGGCTGGGCAGCGGGCAGGCCGCTAGCTGATCAGCCACCCGCCTGGCGTCGCCCGGGCGGCCGGCGGCGAGGTAGGCGGCGATGGCGTCGGCGGCATAGGGGATGTGTGAGGGGTCGGCAATACCCCAGTCATTGGTGTGCTGCTCCAGGGCGCCGAACGCCGAGCATGCGGCGTCGATCCGGCCCTGGCGGTAGGCCAGCGTGGCGCGCAGCCGGAGCTGGTAGCCGGTGGCCAGATACCATTCCGGGCCGGCGGCCGGGTCGGCGTAGGTAGCGGCTTCGGCCAGCTGCCCGGCCTCCAGCAGTGCCAGGCCTTTCGCCGCCCGGGCGAGCGGCAGCCCGACCGGCAGGAGTTCTCCCACGTCGCAGGCGCGGTCGGCCATGTCCAGTGCCTCGCCCAGTCGGCCGAGCCGGCAGAGCATGTCCGACTGGGATAGCGCGGCGTGGAACAGCAGAAACGGTTCGGCGCGCTCCTCGGCGATCCGCAGGGCGTCGGTGAGCAGGCGTTCGGCGAGCGGGAAACGTTCCGCCCAGACTGCGATGTCGGCGGGGACGGCAGCCGGGTCCAGGCCCCAGTGCGCAGCGTCGGCTGCGGATGCCACCGGTGCCGGGCCGCTGGCGGCTGTCTCCGCAGCGGCCAGCCCGGCCGGGTCCCCAGACAGCCAGGCACACAACGCCCAGGCCGCCTCGGCGCACGCTCTCTGGTATGGGGCAGCGTCGGCGGCGATGCCACGGGCGCGGACGGCCACCGGCAGGGCGGCCCGGGGACCGAGCCGGGCCCAGCTTTGCAGGGTGTGGTCGAGCAGTGCGTTCAGGGCCAGCCCGGGATCGGTGCTGCCGGCCGCCGCCGCCACGGTGTCGAGCAGGTCTCCGGCGCGCTGCACCGCACCACTGTGGAAGGCTGCCTGGCCCAGCAGGAGCTGTGCGGACGTCCGGGTCGGTGCGGGCAGCCCCGGACGGGCGAGGATGCGATCCAGCAGCGCGGCCGCTGCCTCTGCGGCGCCGCCGACCAGCAGCGCCTTGGCCAGGTCGATCTGCAAGGCCATCGGGGCGCTGTCACCGGCCAGCCCGGCTGCCGAGTCCAGGTAGCGGCGGGCGGCCTGGACGGCTCCGGCGCGCAGGGCCGCCCGGCCTGCGCCGGTGAGCGTCTCGATAGCCTGTGCGTCACCGAACAGCCCCGCGGCGATAGCTTGCTCGGCTGCCTCGCCAATGGGGACGCCGGCGATCAGCAGGGTCCGCAAAGCCCGCTCATGCAGGTAGGCCCGTACCGGAGGGGCGATATCGTCGTAGATTGCCTGGCGGATCAGACTGTGCCGGAACCGGACCTGTCCCGCGTCGTCGCTGCGGAACAGGTCGGCGCGGAACAGGGCCTCGACGGTGCCCGCGGCCTGGCCGGCTGGCAGGTCGGCTATCGTCGCGGCGATCGAAGCCCGGAACCGGGTGCCCAGGACACTGGCCGCGCGCACGTACCGTTGCGCGGTGGAGTCATCGGCAGAAAACCTGGCCAGCAGCAGCCGGCGGGTTGCCTCAGCCCCAGCCGGGCTGCCCGCTGGGCGATACTGGTCGGCGGCAACGTTTGGCCCTGCCAGTTCTAGCAGCAGCGGGTTGCCGTCACATGCTGCCACCAGCCGATCGGCCGCGTCGCCGATGTCGCCGAAACGTTCCAGAAGCAGGTCCCGGGCCGCCTGATCGGTCAGCGGAGCAAGCCGCCGGATACCGGCCAGACCGTGTGCGGTGAGCTGCTCGGCGGCGCGTAGCGCCGGATCGGGCCAGGGCCGTGCCGCGGCTACGATCGCCAGCGGCAGCGCGGGCGCCCGCCGGCACAGCAAATGCAGGAAGGTCAAGGAGTCCGGGTCGGCCCAGTGCAGGTCGTCGAGGGCCAGCAGCAGCGGCCGGTCGGCGGCCGCCCGGCGGATCCACCGCAAGGTGGCATAGAACCGGTTCGCCGCAGGCAGGTCCGCCGCAACATCGGCGGCGGCTATTTCATCCTCACCGCCCAGCACCTGGCCGATCAGCCCATATGGCAAGGCTGCCTCCACGGCATCACCGCCGCCCATCCGGACGTCAAACCAGGGGCCGGCCTCGGCCACGGCCATCTGCAACACGCTGGTCTTGCCCAGCCCCGCGGGCGCCACGACGAACAGCGTGCCGCCGCGGCCAGCGGACGCGGCATCTAGCAGCCGCCGTACCGCCTCAACGACCGCCTCGCGCTCATACATACGCACGTTCACTGGACCATTCTCACCTGGCGCTGTCACCGGCAACCATGAGGAAGCCGCGTTCCGCGCGCGCCGCGCCCGGCAAAGATCACCGGGCGCCGGGATGACACCTGGCCCGCGCCGCCCGCGGTAAATAGCAGGATCAGCATGCACCGTGATGACGGCGGTATGGTCAGGCCGGCAGGCTTGAAGGCATGACAAACCCGAAGACATTCGTTCTCGTGCACGGCTCGTGGCAGGGTGCCTGGAGCTGGGACGGCGTCCGCGACCGCCTGCGCGGCCACGGCCACCGCGTCATCACCCCGGCCCTGCCCGGCCGGGGTGACATCGCGGAGGACCGTTCCTGGATCGGCCACGGCGACAACGTGGCGGCCGTCCGCGCCGCCCTCGACGCTGACGGCGCCGGCCCGGTCGTGCTCGCCGGGCACAGCCTCGGCGGCGCCGTCATCAGCCAGGTCGCCGACCAGCGGCCGGATCGGGTCGCCCAGCTCATCTATTGCGCGGCGTTCGTCCTGCAGGACGGGGAGTCGGCCGGCGAGGTCATGCCCGAGCAGATGCGCACCGCCATCATTGAGCTTGCCGCCACCCGCGCCGACCGGGCCATCCCGATGCCATGGGAGCTGTGGCGCGCGAACTTCATCCAGACCGCCAGCGAGCAGCTAGCCCGGGACAACTTCCAGCGGCTGGTCCCCGAACCCTACCGGCCGGTGTTCGAGCCCATCCGGCTGCGCCGACCCGTGCACCGCGAACTGCCCGCCACTTTCCTCGCCTTCACACGCGACCAGACGATGCCGCCCGGGTTCTGGCACCCAGGGATGAGCAGCAGGCTGAACGGCGCCACGGTCGCCGAGATTGACGGCGACCACGAGACGCCGCTCACCGCCCCGGAGCAGCTCGCCGACGCCCTGCACCGCATCGCGATGGCACCCCGCTGAAGCCACAAGGTGATCTTGAGGACAGCAATCCACTCCCGCGGCCGCAAACCGGGGCCACCCCCCAGGCTGCACACTGTGGCACGCGGTGCGCTGGGGTATCCGTGCCCTCCGAACCATCCATGGCTTCTATGTGCTCGACGGGGAACTGGAGTTCACCGTGGGTGCGGACCGGTTCCTGGCCGGGCCCGCCGCGTTCGCCTTGTCCGCGCGGTGTCACCCAGGGGGCGCAACCCGGGCACCGGGCCGGCCCGGCACCTGACCATCGTCACCGCCGACGGCCAGCACGAGCAGGCGCTGCTGGCGGTCGGCCGCCCGGTCAGCGAATCGATGGAACCAATCGGCCGCCCGCCGCCATGGCGATCGCCGCACGGCACGGGTGGAGTTCCCCGAGGCGCCCGGCCAGACGCAACACCAGCGACCCGGTAAGAAACAGGAAAGGAGTTGATCATCAATGGCGTTGCGCGTGATCGGCGCCGGGCTGGCCAGGACCGGAACCACGTCGTTGAAGCTGGCCCTGGAGCAGTTGCTCGGCGGCCCCTGCTACCACATGTTCGAGCTGTTCGCCCACCCCGACCACATCCCGGCCTGGCACCAGGCGGCCCGCGGCCAGCACCCGGACTGGGACGAGCTTCTGCACGGCTACCAGGCCGCGGTCGACCTGCCCGCCTCGGCGTTCTGGCAGGAACTGGCCACGGCAAGCCCGGACGCCCTGATCATCTTGTCGGTGCGTGACAGCGCCGAGCAGTGGTGGCATAGCGCTTCCCAGACGGTGTTCAACCCGGCCCTGCCCTCCCCGCCCCCAGACACACCGATGGCCGGATTCCTGGACATGATCACCGAGGTGCTGCGCTCCCGGCTCGGCATGACCAACGTGACCGATAAGGACGCGATGATCTCCGCCTACGAGCGGCACAACGACGCGGTCCGCGCCCTGGCGCCGCCCGGCCGGCTGCTGGAATGGCGGCCGTCCGACGGCTGGGTACCGATCACCGAAGCGTTCGGGCTGACTGCCCAGGACCGGCCGTTCCCCAAGGTCAACACCCGGTCTGAGTTCCGCGTCCCGGAACTCGGCCAGCCGGTTCACTGGCCGCCCAGCCCGCCGGTGCACCGAAACCCGGCAAGCAAGGCCCAGGCCGCCCACCAGGATCAAAGAACCGCCACCCCGCACCCCGCCACGACGTCGGCAAACGACCAGGAAGGAACTCAACCTCAAGGCACGACGCGAACGCGCAGGTTAAACGACAAGCTTAGCTTCACCCTCAAAAGGAGAGAGCATGAGCCAATCCGCCGACGTCACACCGGACTCGCCGCGGCAGCCCATGGCCAGTGGGCCATCCGGCGGCGTGGATTGGAGTCTCGGACGGTACGAGAAGACCGCGGGCCAGCTGCTGCCCGCAGCGGAAGTCCTGGTACGCCAGGCTAGCCTGAGGACCGGCGAGCGGGTGATCGACCTCGGATGTGGCACCGGAAACGCCGCGCTGATCGCAGCCCAGGCCGGCGCTCACGTCGTTGGGGTGGACCCCGCGCCGCGGCTACTCCGCCTCGCAAGGCGACGCGCGGCCCGCAGGGAGCTTGATATCCGGTTCCTGCGGGGTGAGGCCGAGTCTTTGCCCGCCGGCGCTGGAAGCGCCGACGCGATCCTGTCAACGTTCGGGGTGATCTTCGCTGCGGATCCGTCGGCCGCGGCCGCGGAGATGACACGCGTCCTCGCCCCCGGCGGAAGGATCGTTTACAGCGCCTGGCTGCCCGGTGGCGCGATATGGCAGATGAACGCCGCCGCCGCCGACCTGGTCCGGCAGGCCCTCGGAGCCCCGCCGCCACCGCCGCCGTTTGCCTGGCACGACGTCGATGCAGCCGGCGCGCTCTTCGCGCCCCACGGCCTCCACGTCACCGCCGCGGAACACAGCCTGGCATTCACCGCGACATCCGCGGCCAGCTTCCTTGACCACGGGTCCCGCTACCACCCGCTCGCGGTCGCAGCTGTCGGCGTGCTGACCCGGCATGGCCAGGCAGAGGCGGCCCGAGCCCAGCTTCTGCGGATACTGGAGGACGGCAACGAAGACTCTCACCGCTTCCGGTGCACCAGTGGCTACATCGTCGCCACAGCGCAGCGCCTTAGGGTCTGAGCCGTGTCTCCGTCGCTCGCGATGTGGATGTAGTAGACGGCTGGCGTCGCTGCCGATGAGGATGTGTCTGAGAGCAACTCGTAGGGGGGTGTCCTTTTCGTATGCGACGGCACGGTGATCACCTCTGGGTAGGCGACGGCCCTCCCGTCCTTCGATCAGGCGCCGGCCGGCCTGACCCTGCGGGTCGAGCTCGGCGCGGACGGCACGCCGCGCCGCGCCTTTCCCCGGCGGTAGGCACCGGGGTGCCGGCCGCGCTCACCCGGCTGGCAGCCAGCACAGCTCTCGCGGAGGCGGACGGCAGCTGGCAGCGGCTGAAGATCTGTGCCGAGGGCGGACTGCCGGTGGGTGTACTACGACACCTCCCGCAGTGGTGCGGGCCGGTGGTGCTCGATGCGGATCTGCGGCAACCGCGACAAGACCCGCGCCTACCGGCAGCGCCACCGCGAAGACAGGAATAGCCGCAGGCCATGACCGCTCCAATTCACACGGGTGGTTCGGGACGATCGTGCTGCAGGTAACCACCGGTGCCGCCGCCCGCAAGTGCCAAGAGAACGCCCAGAATCGGCCGATCTGCATCCAGTCACCTGCGCTGCCCACGCCCCTCCTCGGCACGCATAGTCGG
>CAWGJL010000029.1:0-155253 GCA_963822765.1 uncultured Actinomycetes bacterium
AGAGGAGACACAGGCTGATGGAGCAGCGATCGGTGTCACGCGAGACGCTGGCCGCACAGGCCCTGGGTGAGGCAGACCCGGTATCGGGCGGCCTGGCCCCCGTCATCAGCCCGGCCACCAACTACGAGCGGCAGCTGGACGGCTCCTACCGGCAAGACCGCGTCTACACCCGGGCCGACAACCCCACCAGCGAACTCGCCGAGCGAGTCCTCGCCGCGCTTGAGGGCCCGGACTGCGCCTGCGTCATGTTCGCCTCCGGCATGGCCGCCGCCACCGCCGTGTTCCAGTCCCTGCTTCCAGGCGATCACGTGCTGGTCTCCCGGGTGCTCTACTGGGGGGTGCGGAAGTGGCTGGCCGAGTTCGCCCTCACCTGGGGCCTGGACGTGGAGTTCACCGACACCTCCGACCTCGGCGCGGTGGCGGCGGCGATCCGCCCGGGCCGGACCCGGCTGCTGTGGGTGGAGACCCCGGCCAACCCCATGTGGGAAATCACCGATCTGGCCGCGGTCTGCTCGCTCGCGCACGCCGCGGGGGTCCGGGTGGCCGTCGACAACACGGTGGCCACCCCGGTGCTCACCCGGCCCTTCGAGCACGGTGCCGATCTGGTCGTGCACTCGGCGACCAAGTACCTGAACGGCCACAGCGACGTGCTGGCCGGCGCGGTCCTGACCGCCAGCCGGGATCCGTTCTGGGAGCGGATCCGGTCCTGGCGGCGCAACGCCGGCGCCGTCCTCGGACCGTTCGAGGCCTGGCTGCTGCAGCGGGGCATGCGCACGTTGTACCTGCGCGTGCACCGGGCCTCCGAGAGCGCCCTGGCCATCGCGACCAAGCTGTCCGGGCATCCGGCGCTGACCGAGGTGCGGTACCCGGGGCTGCCCGCCCACCCCGGTCACCAGATCGCGGTCCGCCAGATGGACGGCGGGTTCGGCGGCATGCTGTCGATCCGGCTGGCCGGCGGGGCCGAGCACGCCATCGCGGTGCTGCAGGCGGTCCGGGTGTTCAAGCGGGCCACCTCGCTGGGCGGGGTGGAGAGCCTGATCGAGCACCGGGCCGCGGTGGAGGGTCCGTCCTCACCCGTGCCCGCCGACCTGCTGCGGCTGTCGATCGGTATCGAAGCCGTCGGTGACCTGGTCGCCGACCTGGAGGCCGCGCTGGATGAGGCCGCGCTATGACCGAGCTGCCTTGGCCGCCTGCGGCGGCGGGTCTGACCGGGCAGGTCGAAGCCGCCCTGGAGAAAGGCCTGCAGTCCTCGATCACCGCCCGCGGCGCGGCGGTCCGGGTGGCCGGTGTCCAGGACGGGATCGCCACGCTGGAGCTGTCCGGGTCTCCGGGCGCGGTCCTGCCGCTGGCCGCGCGCATCGAAGCCCAGATCCGCGCCGCCGTCCCCGGCATCACCGCCGTCCGGATCGTCACGCCCGGCGACCCGGCACCGACGCGAGCGGCCGCAACCCTGGCCGAGCAGGCCGCCCGCATCATCGATAGCGAAGTCAACCCGGCCATCGCGGCCCACCGCGGTCGCGTGGTCCTGGCCGGGGCGGAGAACGGCTGGATCCGCATCCGCCTCGACGGCGGATGCCAGGGCTGCAGCCTGGCCGAAGTGACCGTTCGCCAGGGCATCGAACCGCTGCTGCGGGCCCGCCTGCCCGGTGTCGTCGGCGTCCTGGACACCACCGATCACCAGGCCGGAACCCAGCCGTTCTTCTCCGCGGAGAAGCGGTGACCGCGCCGCGGGCCCTGCTCCTGGTGCCCGCCCGCACCTACCGCGCGGCCGACTTCCTCACCGCGGCGAGCCGGCTGGGACTGGACCTGGTGGTCGGCAGCGACGGGGCGCTGCCGCTGGGCGGCCGTCCGGTCGTGCCGGTCAGCCCCGGCGATCCGGAGCGTAGCGCCGACCGGATCATCGCCCGCACCGGGCCGGCCGCCGCGGTCGTGGCCGCCGACACCCCGATGCTGGTCCTGGCGGCGGTGATTGCCGGGCGGATGGGACTGCCGCACAACCCGGTGGACGCGGTGACCGCCGCTGGCGACAAGGCCGCGCAGCGACACCGGTGGGCGGCCGCCGGGGTGGCTCAGCCCGCGTTCCGCGTGGTGCCCGCCGCGGCGACGGAAGCGGCAACGGAAGCAGCAACGGCAGATGTGCTGCGGCAGGCGGCGGCCGAGGTCGGCGCCCCGTGCGTGGTCAAGGCGTCCTCGCTCAGTGCCAGCCAAGGGGTCCTGCGGGCCGACGACCCGGCGGCGGCCGTCGCGGCGGCCCGGCGGGTCCGGCAGGTCCTGGCCGCGGCGGGCCGCCGGCCAGACGAGCCGCTCCTGGTGGAGGAGTACGTGCCGGGACCCGAGCTCAGCATCGACGGCCTGCTCACCGCGGGAGCGCTGACCGTCACGGCCGTCTTCGACAAGCCCTGGACCCCCGAAGGTCCCACCTTCGAGGAGACGCTGCTCATCACCCCTTCCCGGCTCGCCGAGCCGGTGCTCGCCGCGGCTATCTCCGCCGCCGGGCGGGCCGCCCGCGCCCTCGGCCTCACCCACGGCCCCATCCACGCCGAGCTGCGCATCGACGAACGCGACGGCCAGGCCCGGCCGGTCATGCTCGAGCTGGCGGCCCGCTGCATCGGCGGCCTGTGCTCACGCGCGCTGCGGTTTCCCGGCGGTACCAGCCTGGAGGAGATGGTGCTGGCCCACGCCCTGGGCTGGCCCGTCCCCGGGTACCGTGCCGGCCGGCCGTCGGGCGTGCTCATGCTGCCCGTGCCGCGGCCTGGGGTCCTCCGCGCCGTCGAAGGCCAGGCCGAGGCCGCGGCCATCCCCGGCGTCACCGGTCTCAGCATCACCATCCCGGTCGGCCAGCGTGTGCGCCCGCTGCCCGACGGGGACCGCTACCTGGGTTTCATCTTCGCCGAAGGCGACACCCAGGACCAGGTCGAGCAGGCGCTCGCCGACGCCCGCGACCGGCTGCGGGTAGTGATCGAGTGAGCGATCCCGTGCGAGACTTGCTCCCTTGGCATCCTCCTCCGCCTCGACGGCGGGGATTCCAGCTACTACGCCGATTGGAGTAGCAGTTGAGGTTCGCGGTTCACCGGCCGGGCAGCCCCGTCGCCTTCCCGCGCAGTCACGGCGTGCCCCGCCGCGATGTTCCTGGCCGCGTTCACATCTGCGTTGCAGGCGTATCCGCAGGCGGTGCACCGGAAGACGGCTTGGCTCTCACGCGACTTCGGGTCCACCCGCCCGCACGCCCAGCATCGCTGGCTCGTGAATGCGGGTCTGATCTTCTCCACTCGGCCGGGCGCCTTCTGCTCCAGCCGACGCACCAGATTGCCCCAGCCCGACCGCAGGATGCCCCGGTTCAGCCCGGCCTTGGCGCTAACGTTGCGACCCGGGTGCTCCCGCGTGCCTCTCCCAGACCGGATCATATTCTTTACCTTCAGGTCTTCAACCTTGATCAGATCGAACCGCCGCGCAATGTCCGTGCTGGTCTTCTCGACCCAGTCCTTGCACCGGTCGGTCTCGCGAGCGCGCAGCCGGGCGATCGCCCGCTTGACCTGCCGACGGCGTTCCGAGCCGCGCCGCGTGCGGGCGAGCTGGCGTTCCAGCCGCCGCAGCCTCTTCCCTTCCCGCAAAGTCAGGCCAGGGACGTGCAGCAAGTCCCCCGTGGACAGGGCCGCACTGACGGCTATTCCGCGATCGATGCCGACCACCTCGCCTGTGCCAGGTGCTGGGACCGGAGCGGGAATGGCAGCGAAGGCGACGTGCCAGCGTCCGGCCCGGTCCATCGTCACCCGGTAGGACTTCACCCCGGCGGGCACGGGACGGGACCAGCGGAAGCGGACCCACCCGGCCTTCGGCACCCAGACCTGGCCGACTTGGCGAGACACACGGCGTACGTCCCATTGCCGACCATGGCGCCCTACGACCCGGAAGCCCTCATTGCGTGCGGCTTTGCGCCACGATGGCCTGCCAGCCGGGTTTACCGGGTCGAGGAAGGCGGCCCTCGCCTGGGCGAAATCACGGAGCGCCTGCTGCTGTACAACCTGAGAGCCCCCAGCCAGCCACGGGTACTCCGCACGAGCCGCGGTGAGCTCGCGGCACTGCTCCAGGTACCCTGGCGCGCTCGCGCGGCCCGGATGCCAATGCGCGTGCTGCTCGACGGCGAGGTTCCACACATACCGGGCGTGGCTGCAGTGGCCCCGCAGCACCGCCTCCTGGGCGGGTGTTGGGAGGAGCCGGTAACGGGACATACGAACACAATATCGGACTCCACTGACATTTCTGAGGAGGTGAAGCGGCGTGTCCCTAGCCTGAGGAATAGGGTTCCCGCGCCGCGAACCTGATGACCGAGCACACCCATCACCACGACGAAGACTCGGCCTGTGCGGTTGCCCACGGAGCCGTCGCGCCGGTTACCGGAACGGCCGGGACCCGGGGCGCGGGGGAGCGCACGCTGGTCGCGGTCTTCGCCTCGCCGGTCGCCGGTTACCTGCTCCGGTACGGTGCGGACCTGGGGTTCCGCGGGTTCCTGCTGGAACCGGACCCGGCGCGTGCGGCCGGGGCCGCCGCGCTCGGGTTCCCGCTGCTGACCGCCGCGCCCGACGACCTCGACGATTCCGCGGACGTGATCGCCACCGACCACCACCGGCCCGAACTCGGTCTGATGCTCCGGGACGCGCTGGCCACCAAGGCGAGGTGGATCGGGGTCATGGGCAACCCGCGGCACGTCGGGCCGCACGTGCAGATGCTCACCGACCTCGGCGTCCCGCCGGACGAGATCGCCCGGGTGCACCGGCCGATCGGGCTCAACATCGGCTCGCGGACCCCGCCCGAGATCGCCATCTCCACGCTGGCCGGCCTGCTGGCCGACCGCAACGGCCGGTCCGGCGGATTCGAGTTTTAGTTCGACGTTCCAAAACGGCCGAATGTCAGTACCGAGAGTTAGTCTCAGCTTGGCATCGGACCAGGAGCGTGATGATCATGACCGACTCCGCCATACAGGCTCGGCCTGCCACTCCCAGCGGCGAGCCCGATCCCGACCACGTGCTGACCTGGCGGCAGCGCAAGATCCTCCGGACGATCCGGGAGTCGGTCGCCAACCGCGGCTACCCGCCGTCAATGCTGGAGATCGGCGAGGCGGTCGGCCTGACCAGCACCTCGAGCGTCTCCTACCAGCTCCGCGCCCTGCAGCGAAAGGGCTACCTGCGCCGGGAGGTGGGCGGGGCGCGGACCATCGAGGTGCGCCTGCCCGGCCGGGCAGGCCTTCCCGGCATCGATATCCCGTCACAGCTGGTCGGTGACGGCGCGCTCTTCCTGCTTCAGGTGGTCGGCGACGCCATGATCAACGCCGCGATCGCGGACGGGGACTGGGTCGTGGTCCGGCAGCAGGAGGACGCGCAGAACGGGGACATCGTGGCCGCGATGCTGGACGGCCAGGCGACGGTGACGCCCTTCAAGGACGCTGACCAGGCCAGCATCCTCGGCCGGGTGGTGGCGGTACTGCGCCAGATCTGAGCGACCGCGCGGGCATACTCGCCCGCCTCGACTGGTTGCAGCCCGATAGCGGTCCGCGCACTTGCGCGCGTTAGGCTGAAACCAGCCTAAGCGGGGGCAAAGGCATACGGGAGGCGGCTTTGGCCGGGGCGTTTTTCCGGCACCGGGGACTCATCGCGTTCTCCGCTGGAGGCGCGATGGCCGAAGCGATCGTGCTCTCTTACCTCGCGCCCGCCGCCCGGCCGCTCGCGCCGCAGGTCACCGCGCTTCCGCCGCTCGCCGCCTACCACGACCTGCGCTGGCTGTTCGCGTTCAACCAGTCCTGGCTCGACTTCACGACCATGCTGGTGATGCTGGTGGTGGTCCGGGCGACCGTGGACGCGGTCCTGATCCAGCTGGCCTGGCCGCGCCAGTCTGATCCCGCGGTCCCGAGCCTGGCGCCGCCGCGTTTCCTGACCTCCGTCGTGTCCTGCATCGTGCTCACCGTGCTGGTCGGGCTGGTGTTGTCGCCGGTGGTCACGCTGATGTTCGGGGTGGCCCTGCTCCCGTTCTCCTGGCCCTACCTGGCCGCGGTCCCGATCCTGCTCGGCACCGCGGTGGCGCTGAGCCAGGGTGGCGTGGGCCAGGCCTGGTGGCGCCGGCTGCCCCCGGCGCGCACCGCGGCCTGGGTGCTGGCGACGTTCCTGATCCTGTCCCTGGCCTCGGCGCTGATGGTGCACCTGGACACGGCGGGCATCGTGGCCGTGGCCGGGCTGGCCGGGGTGCTGGACGCGCGGGCCTGGTACGGGCTCACCGCCGCGGCCGTGCGCCGCTCGGCGGAACGGCCACTGCACCCCTGGCACTGGCGCGCCACGCTGCAGCGCATCCGGCGCTCGTTGGGGGACCGGACCAGCTGGGTGCCCGTCGCGCCGCTGGCCGCGGTGATGGTCATCGCCCTGGTCGTGGGCGTGACCCGGCTGGCCTTCACCGGCACCGTGCGCTTCGCGCACGGCACCAGCGAGGTGGTGGCCAGCGCTGATGTAGCGGTCGGGCTGATCCCGTCCGGCCGGCCGGGCCATGGCGCTGGCCAGGCCAAGACGGTAACCGCCGGCAAATCCAAAGGCGCGGTGCTGGTGGTCGAGGGTTTCGGGTCGAGCTGCTGCAACGCCGCCAACGGCCTGAAGGCGGCCGAGCCGGGCATGCTGGTGCGCCAGTTCTCCTACCTGGGCCTGAACTCCGCCGGGCAGCCGGTCCCGTACGGCCCGCAGGCCGGCGACCTGTCCATCCAGGCGCTCGGCGACCGGATGGCCGCTCAGGTGGAGCAACTCTCCCAGCAGGCCGGCGTGCCGGTCGACGTCGTAGCCGAGAGCGAGGGCACCCTCGGCCTGTACGCGATGCTGGCCCGGCACCCGCACGTGCCGGTGAAGTCGGTCACGCTGCTGAGCCCGATCGTCGAGCCCGGCCAGCTGGGCCAGGCGGGCGACACCGTGCCCGGTGCCGCGCTGACCACGCTGAACAACCTGGTGGGCGGCATGTCGCCGTACGGCAGCTCGGGCGCGCAGGAGCTGATCGAGTCGGTCAGCGAGGTCGGCGCCCGGTACTTCGAGCAGGTCAGCCACGACCTGGCGCTGCCCTGGCTGGCCGTGATCCCGCTCGCCGACGCGGTGACCTTGCCCGCGTGCCCGTGGCCGCAGAACGTCATCTTCGTCGACGCCTTCCACGGCGGGCTGCTCGGCAACGCCTCGGTCCGGCAGCTGGTCGAGGACTTCCTGACCGACGGAAACGCGCAGGTGGACACCGCGTCCCAGCGGCAGCTGCGCAGCACGGCCCAGCTCATCGCGGCCGCGGCCACGGCCTGGCGGATGCCCGAGCTCCACCCGGCCTGCCCGGGCTCGGGTAGCTAGCTGGCGGCACGCGCGCAGACCCGCTACGCTGAGCGGCGTGACGCGAGCTGCTCTTCTTCAGTGGTGGCGCCGCCAGTAGGCGGCCTCGCTGATTCGCGCTGTTTTTGCAACACAGCGACAACGAAGCGACCGCCCGGAAACGGCGGCCGCTTTCGCGTTTTACGGCCGCCTCCCGGGCCCGAACCCCGGAGGGGCCACGTGGACGCCCACCGCACGGAACTGACGACCCGCGGCGGCGTGCGGGTCATCCGCACCGCCACCCCGTTCGACCCGGCCGAGCTCGACCGGATCGCGGCGCTCGTAGACGAGCGCCGCGGCGGCGTGATGAGCTCCGGGATGGAGTATCCCGGACGGTACAGCCGCTGGCACATGGCCTACGCCGACCCGTGCGCCGAGATCATCGCCACCGGGCGGCGGATCACCGCGCGGGCGCTGAACGACCGCGGCCGGGTCCTGCTGCCGGTGATCCGCGCGGCCATGGCCCGGACGGGGGAACCCCTCGGCGACGACACCGTGGTGATCCCGGAACCCGGCCCTGACTTCACCGAGGAGGAGCGCAGCCGGCGGCCCACGGTGTTCAGCGCGCTGCGGGAGATCGCGGCGGCGTTCGGCTGCGCGGACCCGCATCTGGGCCTGTACGGGGCGTTCGGCTATGACCTGGCCTTCCAGTTCGAGCCGGTGCGGCTGCGCCGCGAGCGCCCGGCCGGGCAGCGCGACCTGGTCCTGCACCTGCCCGACGAGATCTGGGTGCTGGACCGCAAGCGCGAGGAGGCGGTCAGGTACGCCTACGAGTTCGAGGTGGACGGCGCGTCGACGGCCGGGCTCGAGCGCCTGACGGCTGGCACGGTCCCGCAGCACGATCCACGCTCCGTTCGGCCGAATGATCTTCCTCCGCCGCCGGAGCCGGGCAGCTATGCGCGCGTCGTGCAGGAAGCGCGGCAGCGGTTCGCCCGCGGGGACCTGTTCGAGGTGGTGCCGAGCCACGTGTTCCACGGGCGGTGCGCGTCGCCGGCCGCGTTCTACGACCTGCTGCGGCAGCGCAACCCGGCCCCGTACGAGTTCCTGTTCAACCTGGGCGAGGGGGAGTACCTGGTCGGCGCGTCGCCCGAGATGTACGTCCGGGTCACCGGGGACCGGGTCGAGACCTGCCCGATCGCGGGCACCATCGCGCGCGGCGAGGACACGCTGGAGGACGCGGCGAACATCGCCACCCTGCTCGGCTCGGCCAAGGAGGAGTCCGAGCTGACCATGTGCACCGACGTGGACCGTAACGACAAGGCGCGGGTGTGCGTGCCCGGCTCGGTCCGGGTCATCGGCCGGCGCCAGATCGAGATGTACAGCCGCCTCATCCATACCGTGGACCACATCGAGGGCCGGCTGCGGCCCGGGTTCGACGCGCTCGACGCGTTCCTCACCCACATGTGGGCCGTCACCGTGACCGGCGCGCCCAAGACCTGGGCCATGCAGTTCATCGAGGATCACGAGCAGACCCCGCGCCGCTGGTACGGCGGGGCGGTCGGCAAGATCGGCTTCGACGGGTCCATGAACACCGGCCTCACCCTGCGGACCGCGCACATCACCGGCGGGATCGCCGCCGTGCGCGCGGGCGCGACGCTGCTATACGACTCGATCCCCGACGCCGAGGAAAAGGAAACCCACATCAAGGCCCGCGCCCTGCTGGAGACCCTGGCCGAGGCCGGGCACGCGGCCCAGGGCGTCGCGCGCCCCGCGGCGAGCGTGCCTTCGGACGGCGGCCGCGGCCTGCGGATCCTGCTGGTCGACCACCAGGACTCGTTCGTGCACACGCTGGGCGACTATTTCCGCCAGTACGGCGCGGAGGTGACGACGCTGCGGTTCGGGTTCCCCCCGGCGCTACTGGACTCCTACGCGCCGGACCTGGTGGTGCTCTCACCCGGGCCCGGCCGCCCGGCCGACTTCGGCTGCGCGGCGCTGCTCGACGAGGTGTACGCGCGGGGCCTGCCGGCGTTCGGCGTGTGCCTGGGCTTGCAGGCCATGGCGGAGCACGCCGGCGGCGGACTGTCGCTGCTGCCCGAGCCCGCGCACGGCAAGCCCGGGCTGGTCCGGGTGGCCGGCGGAGAACTGCTGGCCGGGCTGCCTGCCGAGTTCACCGCGGGCCGCTACCACAGCCTGTACGTGCCGGCCGACCAGGTGCGCGGCGGGTTCGTGGTGACCGCCGCCACCTCCGACGGGGTGGTGATGGCCATCGAGGACGCCCAGGCCGGGCGCTGGGCGGTGCAGTTCCACCCCGAGTCGATCCTGACCGCCTCCGGCCGCGCCGGCCACCAGGTCATCGCCAACGTCCTGGACCTGTGCCGCGCCCGGGCTGGCGCCGTCCGCTGAGCTCAACCGGACGTCAGTGAACATGTAGTCGATGACGACCTCTGTTTCCGGAGTGCCGTCGGGGCCATTGCCATGAAGGGCACGATGGCCTGCGCTTAGCAGGTGTCAATCATCACTCGAGGACGCTAGCGGGTAGACGGCCGGGCTGCGGGCGCACACGCGGACTGTCTGGCGCTGTGCGGCGCCGACCTGTAGTGTGCTGTGCCATGAGGAGCGTTGAGCCCGAGGTTTTCCTGGTCGCTCGGCCCAAGGTCGACTACGACGCGATGGCCGCCTACCTGCGCGAAGTGGGTGGCGAGCGCTGGCTGGAGCGGCTAGACCGCGACCAGCTCGGCAATGACGCGCAGGACCTGGCGGAGTTCGCCGGGAAGATGTGCTACCGCTCCTGGGAACCCGGCCTGAACCCGAACGTCCGCAAGGTCCGCGACGACCAGGCCGAGTACCTGCAGAACATCCTGAAGCAGGCGCACGGCTCGGTGCTCGAGCACGTCAGCTTCACCTTCGTGCTGCACAACGTCTCGCGTGTTTTCAGCCATGAAGTTGTCAGGCACCGGCCCGGCACGGCCGTGTCGCAGGAGTCGCTGCGCTATGTCCGGCTCGATGAGCTGCCGTTCTGGTTCCCCCAGTGGGCCCTGGCCGACGCGGAGCTGATGAAACGGGCCACCGCCCTGCTGACCGAGCTCGAGCAGTTCCAGCTGTGGATGGCCGGGCATTTCGGGCTGGACGACGACGGCGTCAAGATGCACGAGAAGAAGGCCAAGACCTCGTTCATGCGCCGGTTCGCCCCCGAGGGCGTGGCCACCGGGCTGGTCTGGACGGCGAACATCCGCACCCTGCGGCACACCATCGAGGCGCGGACCGACCAGGGCGCCGAGGAGGAGATCCGCCTGGTGTTCAACAAGATCGGCGAGCTCATGCGCGAAGAGGCGCCGGCCCTGTTCGGGGACTACACGGTGACCGACGGCACGTGGATTCCCGGCTGGCGTAAGGTCTGAGCTAGTCGCCCAGGTCGTAGCGGATCAGGTGATCCGGGGCGCCGCGCTCCCTTAGCACCTGCACGGTCTTGGCGATCATCGCGTCCGGCCCGCTGATGTAGATATCCCGGTCGGCCCAGGTCGCCTTGGCGGCCAGTTCGGGCACCGTGCCGTACATGACCTCCTCGCGGGTCGGCTCGTCCGACACCGCCGGGATGACCTGCAGCCACGGGTAGGCAACCTCCATCTGCTGCAGCTCGGCCAGGTCGTACAGGTCCCGGTGGCGCCGCGCGCCGGCGTAGAGCACGACCTCGCGGCGGCGCCCGGGGGCGGGAGCCCGGATGATCGCCTCGATGATGGCCTTGATCGGCGCCAGGCCGGTGCCGCCCGCCAGGCACAGGACGTCCCGCGGCGAGTCCGTCTTCGCGGTCATCGCGCCCTGCGGCGCGCCGAGCACCAGCGGGTCGCCGGGCCGGACGTGGTGGACCAGAGCCGGGCTGACCAGGCCGCCGGCGATGGCGCGGACGTGCAGGCGCAGCGTCCCGTCCGGTCGCGGGGCGTTCGCGATGGAGTACCGGCGCCACAGCCGGGGCCAGTGCGGCGTCTGCACGCTGACGTACTGGCCGGGCAGGTAGCTCAGCGGCTGTTCGGGCGCGACGGTGAGCACCGCGATGTCGGGCCCGCGCAGCTCGGTGGCGGTGACGTTGGCGATCCACCAGGCCGGGGCGTGCTCGGCGTCGCGGTCAGCGGCGTCGATCATGACGTCGACGGCGTGGTCGAACGCGCGTTCCCAGGCCCGCTGCGTGGTCTCGTCCCAGCCCTGCGCGGCGAACCGGTGCAGCGTCGCCAGCAGCGCGCGGCGGAACATCCCGTAGTGCTGGTTCCGGACGCCGAACTTGCGGTGCGCGCGCCCGAGCTGCTCCAGGTAGGGCACGAGCACCGCCGGGTCGTCCTGGTCGCGGGCGATCCGGACCAGGGCGCGGAAGAACCGCCTGCGCTGCACGTCCATCGCGGCCGGGAACATAGCCCGGATCTCGCTGTCCATGGCGAACAGCTGGCCGTAGAAATAGGTCATCGCCGCGTCGGCGATCGGTTCGAGCAGAAACAATGAGGCTTGAGCGGGATTGCCGGCCACCCCACCTGTACCGTTGAAGGGCGGGGAACCCTTGCCATGGCGCGGCGATCCGCCACCTGCCGACATTGTCACACTCTCAGTGTCGCATTAGGAGCGGAACGCTACCATCGATTCCCGGCAAGCCGGGATCAACCGGTGCAGGCGATTTTCCCGGTGGGCGGGCCTGGCGCGGGCGCGATGGACCATTATGGACAGTGGAACCTTATGTGCAGGAGGACGACGGATGGGCCGCCCGATAATCGGCATCACTGGCGAGCTCGAGGCAGCTCGCTGGCGCAACTGGATTCGCGAAGCGGTCCTCTCGCCGGTGAGCTACACGCGGGCCGTCGAGCGCGCGGGCGGAACGCCAGTCATCTTGCCGCCGGTCCCCTCCAGTTCCGTACCCAGCCTGATCGCCAAGATTGACGGCCTGCTCGTGGCGGGCGGCCGGGATGTCGACCCCTCCCTCTACAACGAGGCCCCGCACGACCAGACCGACGTGCCCGACCACCGGCGGGACCGGTTCGAGATCCTCATGACCCGCGCGGCGATCGAAGCCGACCTGCCCTTCCTGGCCATCTGCCGGGGCATGCACATCCTCAACGTGGCCCGCGGCGGAACCCTGATCCAGCACCTGCCCGACCGGCTCGGCAGCGAGAGCCACAAGCCGGACCCGGTGAAGATGACCAGCCACGACGTCCAGATCAGCGCGGCGAGCAAGCTCGGCCTGGTCCTCGGCGCCAGCGCGCAGGTGCCCGCCGCCCATCACCAGGGCATCGACCGGATCGGCAGCGGGCTGCTCACCGTGGCCTGGACACCGGACCAGGTGGTGGAGGCGGTCGAGCTGCAGGGACATAAGTTCGGCATCGGCGTGCAGTGGCACCCGGAAGAGGGCGACGACGGGCGGATTTTCGAGGCCCTGGTGGCCGCGGCTAAGCCCGCGCCCGCCGCGGCCGCCCCCGCCGCCGAGGTGGCCGGCCG
The DNA here is from genome assembly GCA_963822765.1 of uncultured Actinomycetes bacterium. Classification (GTDB taxonomy): domain Bacteria; phylum Actinomycetota; class Actinomycetes; order Streptosporangiales; family Streptosporangiaceae; genus Palsa-504. The sequence continues at coordinate 12,786 of CAWGJL010000029.1, forward strand.
GTCCAAGCGGACCTCCAAGCGGCACGCGGCCCGTTCTTTACCGCAGCGCTAGCGCCCGACTGGACAGGTGCGGCTGCACGGGTGCGGCGTGCCCTGCCAGCCGAGGCGGCGCAGGACCGCGGCGATCTCCGCGGCGGTCCGGCAGCGGTTGGCGGTGGCGTCGGGCCAGCCGTACCGAAGCGTCCGCGTGTCCTGAAGCTGGTTCGCGTTGTCCCGGCGGGTATCGCGCCAGCGGCCCTCGGCCGGGTGGGCGGCCAGCCCGTCGAGCTCGACACACAGGCCGTGCCCCTCGTACAGGTTGTCCAGGTACCTGGTGCCGCTGCCGTGCCGGCGCCTGGCCTGCCGCCGCGCCGCAGGCAGGCCGTGGGCGCGCTCCACGCCGTAGACATAGTTGCGCTCCAGCGGCGAGTGGACGCCGTCGGCCGCGTCCTGCAAGGCGCCGGTGATCCAGGCCCGCCAGCGGATCCTGGACCGGCTGGCCAGCGCCTGGCCCAGCAATTCCGCCGACGTCAGCCGGCGCCCCACCGCGGCCGAGATCCAGCCGTACGCGTCATCGAACGTCCGGGCCTTGGCCACCAGGTCCAGGACCGTGTCCTCCACCGTGGTCCGCGGCAGCTGCCAAGGCGGCTGCCACTGCGGCCGCAAGCACCGCGACCGATGGATGACAACTCCCCTTATCTTCATACGACCGGGACGTCGTTCGGCCGGGACGCTGACGTGGATCGGGCCGACCGGTTTGTCGATGATGCCGTGTACCTCCGCGGCCGTTTCATGGCTCAGGGCGGCGCCGGGTCCCGCCCGGACGACCGCAGCCCACAGCTTCGCCTCCCGCGATGGATCGCCGGTGAAGGTCGCATACGCACCTCGGTACACGCGCCGCCACTCGCCGGATCGAAGCCGCCAGGTGATGGCGTCCTCCGTAAATCCCGCCCTGCGTGCCTGCTTCCTAGACACGACGGCGGATTGCTCCTGCAATTGAAATTGCCAGCTCAGGCTATTTTCATCTACCACGCCTTCGACCTTGCATCCCGCCCTCCGCACTCGCAACCCCACTTTCCCGGCCCTGTGGATAACCCGCCGCCTGTGGATAACCCCGTTCGCGAAGCGATCGTGGACAGTTACTGGTGCTATAACGCCAGTAACTGTCCACGATCACGGATGGCCGGTACGCGGGCACGGAGGGAGGGGCGGGGGCACGGAGCGGCGGGGGCGGAGGGGCACGGGGGGCGGGGCGCGGGGGTACGGAGCGGCGGGGGCGGAGGGGCCGGCGGGGGCGGGGCTACATGGGGGGTTGGTAGTTGCTGACCCAGTGGACTTGGAGCCAGGCCATGAACGTGGACCAGGCGCCGGTCACCTCGAGCAGGCCGACGCAGACCAGCATGGCCCCGCCGACCCTGGTCACCAGGCGGGCCCGCCGCCTGGCGAAGGCGAACGCCCGCATCGCCAGCTGGAAGCCGAGCGAGACGAACAGGAACGGGATGCCCAGGCCCAGGGCGTAGACGAAGGCCAGCAGCGCGCCCCGCGACACGGTCCCGCTGGAGGCCGACAGGGCCAGCACGGCGGTGAGCGTCGGCCCGATGCACGGCGTCCAGCCGAGCCCGAACATCACGCCCAGCAGCGGCGCGCCGGCCAGGCCCGCCTTCGGCCGGGCGGACGGGCGCACGATCCGGCCCGCGAACGAGAACCGGTCGAATACCCCGGCGAACAGCAGCCCGAGCAGGATGGTCAGCCCGCCCAAGATCCGCGTCAGCAGCCGCGCGTGCCCGGTGAGCAGGTGCCCGAGCCCGCCCAGCGCCGCCCCGTAGGCGACGAACACCACCGAGAAGCCCAGCACGAACAGCGCCGTCCCGGCCACCACGCGGGCCCGGGGCGCGGGCACAGCGGGAGCGACCGGACGTGCGGCCACCGCCACCGCGGATCCGTCCGGCGTCAGCGGCGCCGGCCCGGGCGCCGGTCCACCCGCCGGAGCCGGCGCAGGGCCCGAGGCGCCGGCCATGCCGGTGACGAACGACAGGTAGCCGGGCACCAGCGGCAGGCAGCACGGCGAGAGGAAGGTCACCGCGCCCGCCGCGGCCGCCACGGGCAGGGCCAGGATCAGCGGGCCGGAGGTGACCAGCTGGGCCGTTCCGCTCATATGCCCACTATGCCACGCGGGCCAGAGCCGGTCGACGGCGGGCTACTACATCACGTAGTCGATCAAGCCGATGACCCCGCCGACGCCGACGAGGGCAGCGCGAAGACCAGGACCACGTAACAGGCCAGCGCCACCGCGAAGGCCAGCGACATGCCCAGGGACGCGCCGGACGCGCCGTTGCCGGCGAAGCCCGAGCCCGGCGAACCCCGCGCCCAGGATGGCCAGCAGCCCGATCGCCGACATCCAGACCGACAGCGGGTGCCGCACCGCGATGGCCCGGATCAGCTGGCCCAGCGCCGCGATGAGGAGCAGGATGCCCAGGATCACGTGCAGCGCCAGGTCCGGGCTGGAGAACAGGCCGACGGACTTGGCCGGCGTCGGCGCCGTCCCGTACAGGTTGTAGACGATGCCCAGGACGAACTGGACGATAAGCATGATCACGGCACCGAGGCTGGACAGCCGCAACCGGACCAGCCGGCTCGCCTGAGCCTGCCCCGCCGCCCGCGCGGCAGCGTGTGTCTCTGACATCCGTGAAATCCTAACCGGCGCCAGGCGCGCCCCGCGGAGCGGCTAAGGTTGGCCAGGTGAGATCGGTCCTCACCCGCCCGCAGTCCCCGGCCCGCCCCGCCTCCGCGCGCGGGCGCTGGCTGCTGCTGGCCGGCCTGATCGCGTTCGCGGTGGCCCTCGGCAGCTATGTGATCTACATGGTCGGCCACGCGAAGGGCTACACGCTGGACCCGGTCGACTATGCGGTGTACCGGTCCGGCGGGCTCATCGTCCGGCACATCAGGCCGTACTACGACCCGCACCTGGCTTCGCCGCTGTACGACTGGGTCGGGTACGGCAAGCTCCACCTGCCCTTCACCTACACCCCGTTCGCGAGCCTGGCGTTCGCGCTCGTCTCGTTCGTGCCGTACCAGGCGTCCCTGAAGCTGTCGGTCGCGGTCAACCTGATCTCGCTGCTGGCGGTGGTGTGGTTCACCCTCGGCGGCCTCGGCTACCGCCGGCTCGTGATCCGGGCCGGCGCGACCCTGCTGGGCACGGCGGTGGTGCTCTGGACCGAGCCGGTGCTGCGGACCATCTACCTGGGCCAGGTCAACCTGGTCCTGCTGGCCCTGATCATGTGGGACCTGTGCCAGCCCGACACGGCGCGGAGCCGCTGGTGGAAGGGCTTCGGTACCGGTATCGCCGCGGGCATCAAGCTGACCCCGCTGGTCTTCATCCCGTACCTGCTGGTGGCCAGGAAGTTCCGCCAGGCGGCGCTGGCCCTGGCCGGGTTCGTGTTCAGCGTGCTGCTCGGCTTCGTCATCCTGCCCGGCGACTCGAACAAGTGGTGGTTCGGCGGCCTGTTCGCGCAGGGCGGGCGGACCGGGTTCCTCGGCTGGGCGGGCAACCAGTCGCTTGACGGGCTGATCACCAGGCTGGCCGGCAGCATCAACGCCGGCCACGTCGCCTGGATCGTGATCGCCGTGCTGGTCGCCGCGGCCGGGGTGATCGGCGCGGGGCTGCTCGACCGCAAGGGTCACGCCATGCTCGGCCTGCTCATGGCCGCCCTGACCGGGCTGCTGATCTCGCCGGTCAGCTGGGATCACCACTGGGTGTGGATCGTGCCGGGCGTGATCGTGGCCGCGCACTACGCGGTCCAGGCCTGGCGCCGGGGCGCCCGGCGGACGGCGACCGCGTGCGGGCTCCTGGCCGTGGCCATCGTGGCCTGGTTCGGGGCCTGGCCGACCCGCTGGTTCGGTGTCCGCCCGCCCAACCTCGGCGAGGACTCGCTCGGCCTGCTCTGGATCCCGAAGAACACTCAGCCCTACTGGTACCAGTGGTACGGCGACAAGTCCTGGTTCCCCGAGTACAACTGGCACGGGCTGAACCTCATTACCGGCAACGCCTTCATCCTGGCCGGGCTGGGCATATTCGCGGTGCTGCTGGCCATCTCGCTGCTGCTGCCTGCGGCCAGGAAGGACCACGACGATGAGCCTGGGCGAGATCCAGCAGGTCAGCGAGGGGATCTACGCCTACCTGCAGCCTGACGGCAGCTGGTGGCTCAACAACACCGGCTTCCTGGCCAGCCGCGACGGCGTGATCAGCGTTGACGCCACTTCCACCGAGCGGCGCACCCGCGCCTACCTGGACGCGATCGCCACCGTTACCCGCAAGCCGGTCCGCACGCTGGTCAACACCCACCACCACGGCGACCACACGCACGGCAACTACCTGTTCGGCGGGGCGACCATCGTCGGGCACGAACGCTGCCGGGAGGCGATCCTCGGCACGCCCGCGCCGCCGCCGGCCGGCGTGTGGACCGACGTGGACTGGGGGCCGCTGGAGCCGGCCCCGCCGTTCCTGACCTACACCAACGGCGTCACGCTGTGGTCCGGTGACCTGCGCTGCGAGGTCCGCTACGTGGGCACCCCGGCGCACACCACCAACGACTCGATCGTCCATATCCCCGAACGGTCCGTGGTCTTCACCGGCGACCTGCTGTTCAACGGCGGCACCCCGTTCGCGCTGATGGGCTCGGTCAGCGGCTGGATCGAGGTGCTCGAGACCGTGCTGCGCCCGCTGGGCGCCCGGACCCTGGTGCCCGGCCACGGCCCGGTCTGCGGCCCCGAGGTCATCGATGACGTGCTGGCTTACCTGCGCTTCGTGCAGCGCACCGCGCGCGAGGCCAAGGCGCAGGGCCTGTCTCCGCTGCAGGCCGCACGGGCCGTGGACCTGGGTGCGTTCAAAGATCTTCTTGATGCCGAACGGATCGTGGGGAACCTTCACCGGGCCTACCTCGAGCTGGACGGTGGCGAGCGCGGCGCCCCCATCGACCTCCTCCAGGCTCTGGGCGACATGGTGGCCTACAACGGCGGCCGTCCCCTCACCTGTCACGCCTAAGGGTGGGCCTGGGGAGGGGGTGGGCGGGAGGAAGAGAAGTTAAGCCATGACCTGGCTCAACGAGGAAGTCGGGGGGCTGCTCCGGGAGTACGCCGAGCTGACCCAGATCACTGGCGGCGACGTGTTCCGGGCCCGGAACTACGAGAAGGCGGCCCGGTCGGTCCGCGGCTATGGCGAGGACATCAGCCGGCTCGACGCCAAGGGCCTGCGCGCCATTCCCGGCGTGGGTGCCTCGATCGCGGCCAAGATCGCCGAGTACCTGGCCACCGGGCACATCGCCGCCCTGGACGAGCTGCGGGCCAAGATCCCGGCCGGGGTGCTCGAGCTGACCCGGGTGCCCGGGCTGGGCCCCAAACGCGCGTTGCAGCTCAACCACGACCTGGGCATACAGTCGGTGGACGAACTCGCCGCGGCGGTCAAGGCGGGCCGGCTGGAGGGGCTGGCCGGGTTCGGCGCCCGCAGCGAAGAGCGCATCGCCGACGGCATCGAGGTCTACCGGCAGGGTCGCGAACGGGTCCTGCTCGACGTGGCCCTGCACACCGCGACCACCATGGTGGCGGCCCTGTCCGCCGTCCCCGGCTGCCAGCGCTGCGCTTACGCGGGCTCGCTGCGGCGCTGGCGGGAGACCATCGGCGACGTCGACATCCTGGCCGCCGCGGACGACTCAGCCCCGCTGATGGCGGCGTTCTCGGCCGGACAGCAGGTCATCGCCAGCGGTCCCACCAAGACCTCCATCCGTACCGCGGACGGCCTGCAGGTTGACCTGCGCGTGGTGCAGCTCGACGCGTGGGGCGCGGCGCTGCAGTACTTCACCGGCTCGCAGGCGCACAACGTGGCCGTCCGGCAGATCGCGGTCCGCAAGAAGCTCAAACTATCCGAATATGGACTATTCGATGTCGGGACGGGTGAGCTGATCGTCTCGCGCACCGAGGAAGAGGTCTACGAGCGGCTGGGCCTGGCCTGGATCCCGCCCGCGATGCGCGAAGACCACGGCGAGGTGGAGGTCGCGGCCCGGGGCGAGCTACCACGGCTCGTTCGGGAAAATGATCTTCGCGGGGACCTGCACACGCACACCAACCTGACCGACGGGGTGGCCAGCCTGGAGGACATGGTGGCCGCGGCGGGCCGCCGGGGGTATGAGTACTACGCGATCACCGACCACGCGCCGAACCTGTTCTTCCAGCGGATGACCGACGAGAAGATGCTGGCCCAGCGGGAGCAGGTGCGGGCCCTGGAGGCACCGCTGGAGCTCCTGCACGGCACCGAGCTCAACATCGCGCCGGACGGTTCGGTGGACTGGGACGAAGACTTCCTGACCGGGTTCGACCTGTGCGTGGCCTCGGTGCACTCCAACTTCGACCAGCCGCGAGCCGAGATGACCCGGCGTTTCGTCACCGCGTGCGAGAACCCGCGGGTCAACATCATCGGCCACCCGCTCACCCGGCGGATCGGGCGAAGACCGCCGGTCGACGTGGACTTCGGGGAACTGTTCCGGGCCTGTGCCCGTACCGGCACGGCGCTGGAGATCAACGCCTCGCCGCAGCGGCTCGACCTGCCCTCGGACCACATCCGCGCGGCCCGGGACGCGGGCGTGGTGTTCGCCATCGACAGCGACGCTCACTCGGTGGCCGACCAGGGCAACCTGCCGTACGGCGTGGGCACCGCGCAGCGCGGCTGGCTCACCCCCGACGACGTGATCAACACCTGGCCCCTGGACCGGCTCCGCGCCTTCCTGGCCAAAGGCCGCTGATCCGCTACCGCGCAAGGGAATCGGCTCCGCTACCGGTGAGAAACGGGCCGCCGGCCGGTCTATACGGTTAGGCAGCCGGCGGCCGCGGGAGGACACATGGCAGGGCAGGCGGACGCGAGGTGCGCGCCGTCGGGCGAGGTCACCCTCCTGGCCAGCGCGATCAGTTACGCGCTGGCCGCGTGCGTGCAGGTCACGCCGGGGGAGATGACGCTGCCCACGCCGTGCACGGACTGGAATCTGGAGGCGCTGCTCGCGCACCTGGCCGCGTCCATGGCCGACCTGGAAGCGGTCCTGCGCACCGGGCATCTCGACCTGGAGGCCGACGACCCCGCGACGCCGGAACCCGATGACGGCGACCCGGTCGAGATGCTGCGCGACCGGGCCTCGAACCTGCTGTTCGCGTGCTACGCCCACCACGGCCCCGACCAGTTCGTCCTGGTCGGCGGCCTGCCGCTGCCCGCCGGGCTGGTGACCTGCACCGGCGCCGTCGAGATCGCCGTGCACGGCTGGGACGTCCGCGCGGCGCGCGGCCGCGGCGGCCCGATCCCGCCCGCGCTGGCCACCAGGATGCTGCGGCTGTCTCCGCTGCTGGTCACCGGGCGCGAGGGCCTGTTCGGCGCCCCGGTGCACGTCCCGGCGCAGGCCTGCCCGGGCGACCAGCTGATCGCCTACCTCGGCCGGCAGCCGTAGCGGCCGGATGGAGCCCCGGGTTTCACCGCCCGGGTGAGCCCCACCCAGGCGCCGGAACACTCGGGCCATGGCCTAGTGTTGTTACTGGCGAGTAGCATTTCGTTCCCGGGAGGGTGACGTGCCCCGAATCGCACGCGATGTGGTGTTCGTAGACGGCGTCCGGACGCCGTTCGGGAAGGCCGGGCCGAACGGCCTGTACGCCGAGACCAGGGCCGACGACATGGTCGTCAGCGTGATCCGGGAACTGCTGCGGCGCAACCCCGCGCTGCCGCCGGAGCGGATCGGTGACGTGGCCATCGCCGCGACCACCCAGACCGGCGACCAGGGGCTCACCATCGGCCGCAGCGCCGCCGTCCTGGCCGGGCTGCCGAAGTCCGTGCCGGGCTACGCCATCGACCGGATGTGCGCGGGCGCGATGACCGCCGTGACCACGGCGGCCGGATCGATCGCGTTCGGCGCCACCGACACCGCGATCGCGGGCGGCGTGGAGCACATGGGCCATCATCCGATGGGGTCCGGGGTCGACCCGAACCCGCGGTTCATCTCCGAGCGCCTGGTCGACCCGTCCGCGCTGGTGATGGGCTCGACCGCGGAGAACCTGCACGACCGGTTCGGTGCGATCACCCGCGGCCGGTCCGACGCGTACGCGCTGGGCAGCCAGCGTAAGGTGGCCGCGGCCTACGCCGCGGGCAAGATCCAGCCCGACCTGGTGCCGGTCGCGATCCGCAGCGCGGAGCTTGGCTGGGGGCTGGCCACCACCGACGAGCCGCCCCGCCCGGACACCACGCTCGAGGCGCTGGCCGGGCTCAAGACGCCGTTCCGGCCGCACGGCCGGGTCACCGCGGGGAACTCCGCCGGGCTGAACGACGGCGCTGCCGGCTGCGTCATCGCGGCCCAGGACGTGGCCGCCGAGCTGGGCCTGGACGCCCGGATGCGGCTGGTCGACTTCAGCTACGCCGGAGTGGACCCCGAGGTGATGGGCATCGGGCCGGTGCCCGCGACCGAGACCGTGCTGGCCCGCAACGACCTGACCATCGACGACATCGGGCTGATCGAGATCAACGAGGCGTTCGCGGTCCAGGTCCTGGCCTTCCTCGACCACTTCAAGATCGACGACGACGACCCGCGGGTGAACCCGTGGGGCGGCGCGATCGCGCTGGGCCACCCGCTGGCCAGCTCCGGCGCCCGGCTGATGATCCAGCTCGCCCGCCAGTTGGCCGAGCGACCGGACGTCCGCTTCGGCCTGACCACGATGTGCGTAGGAATGGGCATGGGCGGCACTGTCCTGTGGGAGAACCTCAATGCTTGACGAATCCGTCATTACCTCGCTGTTCCCGGACGAAGTGCTCACCCGGGCGCTGGTCCGCGACGTGCAGCTGCCCGGCGGGGCCGGGACCATGGCCCTGATCACCCTGGACAACGGCCACGACCACACCCGGCCGAACACCTTCGGCCCGGCGGGGCTGCTCGCGCTGCGCGACGCGCTCGATGCGGTGGCCGCCCGGACCGACATCGCCGCGGCGGGCGTGACCGGCAAGCCGTTTATCTTCGCGGCCGGCGCGGACCTGGGCGTGGCCGCGCTGATCCGCGCCCGCGACGAGGCGCTGGCCGTGGGACGGCTGGGACACGAGGTGTTCCGGCGGTTCGGGGAGCTGAACGTGCCGTCGTTCGCGTTCGTCAACGGCGCGGCCCTGGGCGGCGGCCTGGAGCTCGCGCTGCACTGCTCGTACCGGACAATCTCCTCGGGCGTGACCGCGGTCGCGTTCCCCGAGTGCTTCCTCGGCTTGCTGCCCGGCTGGGGCGGCACCTACCTGCTGCCGCGGCTGATCGGCCCGGCCCGGGCGCTCAAGCTCATCATCGAGAACCCGCTCAGCCAGAACCGCATGGTGGCCGGGCCCGAGGCGTTCTCGCTCGGCATCGCCGACGCCCTGTTCGAGCCCGCGGACTTCCTAGCTGAGTCGCTCCGCTGGGCGGCCAGGGTGCTGACCGGGGACGTCGCCGTGTCCCGGGCGGTCCCTGAGGAAGACTGGGCGCAGGCGGCCGCCGGGGCCAGGTTCTTCGCGGACGGCAAGCTGCACGGCGCCGCCCCCGCGCCGTACCGGGCCATCGAGCTGGTGGCCGCGGCCCGTGACCGGACCCGGGACGAGGGCTTCGCCGCCGAGGACGAGGGGCTGGCCGATCTGCTGCTCAGCGACGAGCTGCAGGCCAGCCTGTACGCGTTCGACCTGACCCAGAAGCGGGCGCGGCACGCGGCGGGAGCGCCCGACGCAGTGTTGGCCCGGGGGGACGACCCTGCTGGCCTTGCCGCCGGCGGCGGCGGGCCCAGACCCCCCCGCGAGGGCATGGCCCGGCCGGTGACCAAGGTCGGCGTGGTGGGCGCGGGCCTGATGGCGGCGCAGATCGCGCTGCTGTTCGCCCGGCGGCTGGAGATGCCGGTGGTCCTGACCGACCTGGACCAGGACCGGCTGGATGCCGGGGTCGGCTACGTGCACGGGGAGATCGCCAAGCTGGCCAGCCGCGGCCGGATCAGCTCCGACACGGCGGCCCGGCTCACCGGCCTGGTGACCGGGTCGCTGACCAAGGACGCCTTTGCCGACGCGGACTTCGTGATCGAGGCGGTGTTCGAGGAGATCGCGGTCAAGCAGAAGGTGTTCGCCGAGGTCGAGGCGGTGGTCCGGCCGGACTGCGTGCTCGCCACCAACACCTCCTCGCTCTCGGTGACCGAGATGGCGGCGGGGCTGGCCCATCCCGAGCGGGTGGTCGGCTTCCACTTCTTCAACCCGGTGGCCATGATGCCGCTGGTCGAGGTGATCCGCGGCGCTGCCACCGACGACGCGGCGCTGGCCACCGCACTGGCCGTGGGCAAGACGCTGAAGAAGAACTGCGTGCTGGTCAAGGACTCGCCCGCGTTCGTGGTGAACCGCCTGCTGACCAGGTTCCTGGGCGAGGTCATCGCCACGGTGGACGACGGGACCCCGTTCGAGGTGGCCGAGCACGCCCCCGACCCGCTGGGCCTGCCGACCACGCCGTTCCTGCTGCTCCAGCTGGTCGGCCCGGCCGTGGCGCTGCACGTGGGCGAGACGCTGCACGCGGCCTACCCCGACCGGTTCGGCGTGTCACCGAAGCTGCGCGCCCTGGTCGCGGCGGGCCAGACGGCGGTCTACGGGCCCGACTTCTCGGTGGTGCCCGCGGTGGCGGCCATTCTGGCCGGCGGCGACCGCCCCTCCACCCCCGAGCAGGTGCGCGAGCGGGCGCTCGAGGCGCTGGCCGAGGAGATCAGGCTGATCCTCGACGAGGGCGTGGTCGCCGCTCCTGAGGACGTCGACCTGTGCCTGATCCTCGGCGCCGGCTGGCCCTTCCATCTCGGCGGGATCACTCCGTATCTGGATCACAGCGGCATCGCGGAAAAGGTCACCGGGACCCGCTTCCACCTGTAATCCTCGGGGGACGAACCCCCGGTAAGGTAGCGGGATGACTCCGGTATTCGGGCTTTGCGACGATTACGTGACGCGGTGGGCGGCGCTGGATCCGGTCGCCGCGGGGATGCAAGGTCTGAGCGGCGTCTTCGGCGCGGCCACGGACTACAGCCCGGATGGCTACGCCGCCCGGGCTGAGCTCATGGCCGTCACGCTGGCCGCGCTCGCACCCATGAGCGTGACCTCGGCGGCGGACCGGCTGGCCGCCGGGTTCCTCCGCGAGCGTCTCGAGGCTCAGCTGGCCTGGCATCAGCTGAACGAGCCGCTGCGGCTGGTCCGGGCCCCGATCGGGCTGATCAGCGCCGTCCGGGACAGCGTGGACCTGCTGCCGCGCGATGGCGACGACGGCGTGGCGGAACATCGCGGCGCGCCTGGCCGCGATCCCGGTCATGTTCGCCGGCTGGCGGGCCAGCCTGGACACCGGGCTAGCCCAGGGCCTGACCGCGGCGCGCAGGCAAGCGGTGCAGGCCGCGGTGGACGCCGATCATTGCGTGGGAAGCCATGACTCGCTGGTCGCCGCCTACGGCGACGGCCCGCTCGCGGCCGAGCTTGCGGCGGCCGTCGGGCAGGCCTACCAGGGATACACGGAGATCGCACGCTACCTGCGCGAGGACTACGCGCCGCAGGCCACCGGGGTGGACGCCGTCGGCATCGAGCGGTACGCGGTCGCGGCCCGGCTCAACCTGGGCGCGGACATCGACCTCAAGGAGGCCTACGAGTGGGGCTGGGCCGAGCTGAGCCCGGATCGAGGCCGAGATGACCGCCGAGGCGAACGCCATCCGGCCCGGCGCCAGCCTGGACGAAGCAACCGCCATTCTCAACGAGTCCGAGTACGTCATCTCCGACGACGCGTACCTGGCCTGGCTGCAGGACCGGCACGACTGGGCCATCGAGCAGCTTAACGGCGTGCATTTCGACATCCCCGCTCCGCTGCGCCGGATCGAGGTGGTCCTGGCCCGCGATTCAACCTCCGGAGCGGCCCACTACACCGGGCCCAGCGAAGACCTGACCCGGCCCGGGCGAACCTGGTGGCCGCTGGGCGGCCGGGATCCCCACGGCCGGTTCGAGACCTGGTCCGAGCTGTCCACCGTCTTCCACGAGGGCGTGCCCGGGCATCACCTGCAGGTCGGCGCGGCCAAGACCGCCGGGGACCAGCTGTCCCGGTTCGCCAGATCCAACTTCGTCAGCGGGCACGGGGAAGGCTGGGCCTTGTACGCCGAGCGTCTCGCCGACGAGCTGGGCTGGTTCACCGAGCCGGGCACGCGACTGGGCATGCTCGGCGGATCGGCGCTACGCGCCGCGCGGGTGGTCATCGACATCGGCGTCCACCTGGACCTGCCGCTGCCGGACGGCTCCCGGTGGACCTTCGACAAGTCGTGCGAGGTGCTGGGCACAGTCGGGCCGCGGCGAGCCGCACCGGATCCAGGCCGAGGTGATCCGCTACTTCGGCTGGCCGGCCCAGGCCATCTCGTACAAGCTCGGCGAGCGGGCCTGGCTGGCGGCCCGGGCCGACGCGATGCGGCGACCCGGTTTCGACCTCAAACGCTGGCACACCGCCGCGCTGAGCCTCGGCCCGATCGGCCTGGCTGGACTGGCGGACGCGCTGGCCGGCGCCGGTTAAGCCCGAGGCTCAGGGCACGATGGCGACGAGCGCGATCGTGACCGGCCTGCCGACGACAGCCGGCTGCCGCTCATCGGCTGACCCCCGGCTCAGTAGCGGATCGAGATCTCCCGGTCCTGGCCGTCGCGCTGCGGGACGGACGGGATGGTCACCGCCCGGCCCGCCGCGATGCGCCGGGCACTCCAGGCCACGGCGGCGGCGTCCAGGATGTCGCCGAGCAGCGCGGCGGGATGACCGCCCGGGATCTCGATTCCCGCCCGGGCCAGCAGGTCGCGCCGCAGGTCACGCCCGGCGCCGGTGTGCTTGCTGGCCGCCAGCGGCGCTCCGGCCAGCGCGCCGAACGCCAGTTCCGGGTGCACCTCGTACAGCGGGTGCCCGCAGGTCTCGCGGTACTGGTTGACCTCGAGCAGCTTGGCCCGCAGGCCCCACGCCTGGATGCTGAAACCCTGGCCGGTCAGCTCGCGGCAGCGCTGGTTCGCGGCCCGGTAACTGGTCTGCGCCCAGACCGCCCGCGGCGGTATGGCGAAAACAGAGCTGCGCCGGGGACCCAGCAGGCCGCGGGCGGCCCGGTCCGCGTCGCGCCAGCCCGTCTCCAGCAGCCCGAGCGGCATATCGATCCCGACCACCGCGTGCCGGTCCGGCGCGAGCAGCGTGGCCAGGCCGACGCCGGACGTGACCGTGACGGCGAGCCCGGCCGGTGCCGACGATGTCCGCGCCGGCGATGCCTCCAGTGACACCGCCACCCAGCCCCCCCGGCACGCGTCCACCCCCGTCACGCGCATCCCGCTGCGGCGATCCACCCGCGCTCGCTTTTCTCCGGTAATGTCCGGCGAGGCTACCACCTCGCTGGTCACCGAGCCGCTAGGGTTTCCTGATGGCCGAGGTGACAGCCAGCGTCACTGAGGAACGGGCGGCCGCTGCTGACGCCAGCCCGGTCCTGGTCCGCTGGACCGCGCCGGACGCGCTGTCCAACCTCATCTCCGTCCTTGAGCTGGTCGCCGACGGCCAGGTGCGCTACGGCGCCAGCACCAGGCGGCCGACCGCCGCGACGGTCAAGCTGGTCGAGGACGTCCTGGTGGCGGGGGACTTCTACGACTCCGGCGAGCCCATCGCGGCGTTCGCCTGGCCGCTGCTGATCCAGGTCGGCGGCCTGGCAGTGTTGGCCCGGGGGGACGACCCCCCCAAACCCCCCCGCCGGCACCCTGCCACCAGGCTCGAGCTCTCCCCGCGCGGCCGCGCGGCGCTCGCCCGGCCGTCCTACGAGACGCTCGGCGCCCTGTGGGCCAAGTGGATGAGCAGCGTCTCGACCGATGAGCTGGCCCGGATCGAGGCCATCAAGGGACAGCGCAAGCCTGGCACGCTGACCTCCGCGATCACCCGGCGAGCCGCGGTGGCCGCGGCCCTGGCCGCGCTGCAACCCGGCGCGTGGACCGGCGCGGGCAAGCTGCTCGCGAGCCTGCGGGCCCAGCAGCAGCCGCCGCTGGTGGCGGCCCGCAGCCTGCGGGCGCTCTGGCGGCTGTATGTGGTCGACTCCTACTTCGGATCACTCGGCCACGCCGGCCCGCGGACCTGGGACCTGGTCGAGGGCAGGTACGCGCTGTGCGTGCTCTTCGAGTACGCCGCCACCCTGGGCCTGATCGACGTGGCCTACACCGACCCCCGCGGCGCCCGCGACGACTACCGCGCCCTGTGGGGCGCCGACCAGCTCAGCTGCCTGTCCCGCTACGACGGCCTGTCCGCGGTCCGGGTCAACGAGCTGGGCGCCGCCGTCCTCCACGACCCGGACGCCCTGCCCGGCCTCGCCCTGCCCGTCCCTCGCCGGGCGTGAATGGGATCCTAGTTATAGGGCGGATGCCGGCCGGCCGTGCGCGGCACGGCATGAATTCAGGCCCGGTCCGGCCAACCAGAAGCCGGGTTGGACCGTCATAAAGTGGACGCGAGATGACAAGAACGATCATGTGGAGGCGACATGAAGCGGTCGTGGCTGACCCGCGGGGGACTCACGGCCTGCCTGGCCCTGATCCTGCTCATCCCGGCGACCGCGGCCCTCGCGGCCCCGGCCGGCGACGGGCCGCCCGGGTTCTGGTGGGGTACGGACAGCTTCCCGGTCTCGGTGCCCGGTAGCGCGCCGTACAGCATGCCGTTCCTCGGCGGGGCCTACGGCGGGTACATCGGGATGGCCGGGAACTGGGCGTACTGGCAGGGCTGCAAGGGCGGCTTCATCGCCTTCTCGGCGACCAACGCGGCGCAGGCGCACACCAACTTCACCAAGTACGGCAAGGGCGTCGGCGACGGCTCCTACTGGTTCATGGGCGGGCCCGGCGTGGACCCGCACTACAACGGGAGCACCGCCGAAGCCAGCGCGTGGGGCGCGCAGCAGGCCGCCCGGGCGCTGTCCGACATCGCCAACGGCCCCTTCGACTACAAGGTGGTCTGGATGGACGTCGAGCTGCCCGGCATCAAGCCGGCGGCCGACAACGGCTGGAACAACGTCTACACCTCGGCGTGCAGCGGAGTGATCAAGAAGAGCGGCATCCCTGCGGCCGTGGACCGCGCCGATTTCAACGGGTTCTTCGACTACGTCACCGCGCATTCCCCGTACAAGGTGGGCGTCTACTCCACCGCGAGCGTCTGGACCCAGATCTTCGGCACCGGGAGCGCCTCGCAGATCCCGAACACCTACGAATGGACCTACGAGCCGGAGACCACCAACTACCAGGGCGCCTTCCCGTCCGGCTGGTGCCTGAACCACGGTTCCGGGCCGTGCGCGCAGTTCTTCGGCGGTCAGACCAACGCCAGCAGCCACGCGGTCATGTGGCAGTGGTCCGGTGGCGGTGGCCAGCTCAACGGCATCGGCGGCTTCAACGGCGACCTCGACCAGATCGACTCGACCCGGCTGGGCTAGCGGGCACCACGGGCCGTTCGGTCAAAAGATTTTTATCCCGAACGGACCCGGCTGCGTGCGTCCGGGATCAGCCCTCGCCGGCGATCAGCGGCTCGAGCAGGAGATCGGGGTGCTCCCGCTGGACCTGACCGAGCCGCCACTTGTCGCTGAACAGGGCGAGCAGGGCGCCGTCGTGGCGGCGGGTCAGCACCTCGGTGGCGCGCTGCCCGGCCAGGATCCGGGCGCCCTCGGCGTCGGTGCGCCGGGCCAGCGTGTAGTCCAGGTGGTCTAGGGACGCGCGGGCGCCGAACTCGTGCTCGAGCCGGTGCAGGACCACGTCGTACTGCAGCGGGCCGACCGCGGCCAGCACCGGAGCCTGGTCGCCGCGCAGGTCGGAGGACAGCACCTGGACGACGCCCTCGGTGTCGAGCTGCTCGATCCCGCGCCGGAACTGCTTCTGCTTGCCCGCTTCCTTGCCGCGCACCACCGCGAAGTGCTCGGGGGCGAAGCTCGGGATGGGCGGGAACTCGACCGGGACCTCGCCCGCGTACAGCGTGTCGCCGGGGCGCAGGGCGGTCGCGTTAACCAGGCCGATGACGTCGCCAGGGAAGGCTTCCTCGACCGTTTCCCGGTCCTGGCCGAACATCGACTGAGCGTATTTGGTGGCGAACGGCCGCCCGGTGGCGGCGTGGGTGAGCACCATGCCGCGCTCGAACCGGCCCGAGCACACCCGGACGAACGCCATCCGGTCCCGGTGCGCCGGGTCCATGTTGGCCTGCACTTTGAACACCAGGCCGGAGAACGGCGCGTCGACCGGGCGCGGCTGGCCCTTGATGTCCTCCCGCGCGTCCGGCGCCGGGGCGAGCTCAGTGACCACGTCGAGCAGGCGCCGGACACCGAAGTTCGGCAGCGCGGCGCCGAACAGCACCGGGCTCGACACGCCGGCCAGGAATGACGCCATGTCGACACCGGGCCCGTAGATCTCGTCGAGCAGCGCCAGTTCCTCCTGCGCCGCCGCATAGGCCTCCCCGCATATAGCTCCGCGCACCTCCCCTGCCCTCTTCATTTGCTCAGCGGCGGCCGCGGCGTCGAGCCGTGTCTCCAGGGCACGCCCGGCGCCGCCCGGGGTCCTGGTGAACGTGGTGTATTCGCCGCCGGCCCGCTCGATCAGCCCGCGGAAGTCACCCGCCACCCCGACCGGCCAGTTCACCGGGGCCGGGCGGAGCCCGATCCGCTGCTCGATCTCGTCGAGGAGTTCCAGCGGCTCGCGGCCCGGGCGGTCCCACTTGTTCACGAACGTGATCACCGGGACGCCGCGGCTGCGGCAGACGTCGAACAGCTTCAGCGTCTGCGGCTCAAGCCCCTTGGCCGAGTCGAGCAGCATGACCGCGCCGTCCACCGCGGACAGCACCCGGTAGGTGTCCTCGGAGAAGTCCGCGTGACCCGGGGTATCCAGCAGGTTCAGCACCATGTCGCGGTAGTCGAAGCGAAGCGCCGCGGAGGTGATGGAGATCCCGCGGGCGCGTTCCATCGCCATCCAGTCCGACGTCACGCCCCGCCGGCCGGCCTTGCCGTGCACCGCGCCTGCCTGCATGATCGCCGACGCGTGCAGGGCCAGGGCCTCGGTCAGGGTCGACTTGCCCGCGTCCGGGTGGCTGATGACCGCGAACGCCCGGCGCTTGCGCGCTTCAACCAGCACCTTCAGTGAAGAGGCCTGGGGGAGGTGCGCGGAACTATATGTGGGGGCCCGCGGAGGTGCCCCCGTTTCCGCCATTGTCACTTACCTGAGGATACTGGGTCCGTGGACCGTGTCTGGACCATCCCGAACGCGCTCAGCGCTGCCCGGTTGGCCGGAGTCCCGGTCTTTCTGTGGCTGGTGCTCGGACTTCGGAGCGCCACTGGCGATTACTGGGCGGTCGGCCTGCTGATCGTGGCCGGCGCCACCGACTGGCTGGACGGCAAGATCGCCCGCGCGCTGAACCAGGGCAGCCGGCTCGGTCAGGTGCTCGATCCGGCCGCGGACCGGCTGTACATCGCGGCCACCCTCGTCGCGCTCGCGGTGCGGGGCATCATCCCGTGGTGGCTGCTCGGCGTCCTCGCGCTCCGCGAGCTGGTCGTGGGCGGGGCGCTGGGCGTGCTGAAGCGCCGGGCCGGCTTCGGCACCTTGCAGGTCAGCCTGGTCGGCAAGGCCGCCACCTTGTGCCTGCTCTACGCCTTCCCGCTGCTGTTCCTTGGCGATCACCCCGGCTGGGGCGGGACGCTGGCCCGGGTCCTAGGCTGGGCCTTCGCGATCTGGGGCACGATCTTGTACTGGTGGGCCGCGATGCTGTACCTGGCTCAGGTGCGAAGCTTGGCCAGCAGCAGCGGGGTAGATACCTAGGGTGGGCTCGTGGGAAAGATAGAACCCGGGAAAGGAGCTGCGAAACCATTGAAGGCCGTCGTCATGGCAGGCGGGGAAGGGACCCGGCTGCGGCCGATGACCGCTAACCAGCCCAAGCCCATGCTCCCGGTGGCCAACCGGCCGATCATGGAACATGTGCTGCGGCTGCTCAAGCGGCACGGGTTCGACGAGACCATCGTGACCGTCCAGTTCCTCGCCGCGCTCGTCCGGAACTACTTCGGGGATGGCGACGAGTTCGAGATGAGCCTGCAGTACGCCACCGAGGAGATGCCGCTGGGGACCGCGGGCAGCGTCAGGAACGCGGAGGACGCGCTGCACGACGAGCCGTTCCTGGTCATCTCGGGCGATGCGCTGACCGACATGGACCTGACCGCGATGGTCAACTTCCACAAGGAGAAGGGCGCGCTGGTCACCGTCGGCCTGGCCCGCATGCCCGACCCGCTGGAGTTCGGCATCGTGATCACTCAGGAGGACGGCCGGATCCAGCGTTTCCTGGAGAAGCCGACCTGGGGCCAGGTGTTCTCGGACACCGTCAACACGGGCGTGTACGTCATGGAGCCGGAGGTCCTCGCCGAGGTCCCGCCCGGTGAGATGGTCGACTGGTCAGCCGACGTCTTCCCCAAGCTGCTCAAGCGCGGTGCCCCGCTGTTCGGCTACATCTCGGATGGCTACTGGGAGGACGTGGGGACCCACGAGAGCTACCTGAAGGCCCAGGCCGACGTGCTGGACCGCCGGGTGCAGACCGACATCGCCGGGTTCGAGGTCTCACCCGGTGTCTGGGTCGCCGAGGGCGCCGAGGTGGACCCGGACGCGGTCCTCACCGGCCCGCTGTGCATCGGGGACTACGCCAAGATCGAGGCCGGCGCGGAGCTGCGCGAGTACACCGTGATCGGCAGCAACGTGGTGGTCAAGGAGGGTGCCTTCATTCACCGCGCGGTGGTGCACAACAACGTCTACGTCGGCCAGGGCGTCAACCTGCGCGGCTGCGTGATCGGGAAGAACACGGACGTCATGCGGCTGGCCAGGATCGAGGAGGGCGCGATCGTCGGGGACGAGTGCGTCATCGAGCCCGAGGCCTACCTGTCCGCCAAGGTGAAGGTCTACCCGTTCAAGACCATCGAGGCCGGCGCGGTGGTGAACACCAGCGTGATCTGGGAGTCGCGGGGCCAGCGCACCCTGTTCGGCCCGCGGGGCGTGTCCGGGCTGATCAACGTCGAGGTCACCCCCGAGCTGGCCGTGCGCCTGGCCAGCGCCTACGCCACCACGCTGCGCAAGGGCTCCACGGTCACCACGTCCCGGGACGCGTCCCGGGCCGCGCGCACGCTGAAACGCGTCGTGCAGGGCGCGCTGAACGCCAGCGCGATCAACGTGGTGGACCTGGAGGCGCAGGCGCTTCCGGTGGTCAGGTTCGAGACGTCCAGGGACCACTACAGCGGCGGCGTCGCCATCCGCACCACGCCCGGCGACCCGCAGTCCGTCGACATCATCTTCCTCGACGAGCGCGGCGCCGAGCTGTCCCAGGCCGACCAGCGCAAGCTGGAGCGCGTCTTCTCCCGCCAGGAGTTCCGGCGGGCCTTCCCCGGCGAGATCGCCGAGCTCAGCTATTCGCACCGGGTGGTCGAGTCGTATACCCACGAGCTGCTCCGGTGCGTGGACATGAGCGGCGTCCGCGAAGCCGATCTGAAGGTGGTCGCGGACTGCGCGGGCGGCACCACGTCCCTGGTGCTGCCGAGCCTGCTCGGCATGATCGGCATGGGCGTGCTCACCCTGAACAACCGGCTTGACGAGATATCGCCGACCGAGACCGTGGCCCAGCAGCGGGCGGGCCTGCAGCGCCTGGCCGAGATGGTGTCGTCGTCGCGGGCCGCGTTCGGCGTCAGGTTCAACCCGGTCGGGGAGCGGATCCAGCTCGTGGACGAGAAGGGCGAGCTGGTCAGCGGGGACCGGGCGCTGCTGTCCGTGCTGGACCTGGTGGCGGCCGAGCGTAAGTCCGGCCGGGTCGCCCTGCCGGTGACCACCACCCGGGTGGCCGAGCAGGTCTGCCGGTTTCACGGGGTTCAGGTGACCTGGACGCCCACGTCCATGGACGCGCTGACCGTCGCGGCGGCCCGCGAGGACGTGATCTTCGCGGCCGACGGGCGCGGCGGTTTCGTGGTGCCCGAGTGCACCCGGACCGTGGATGGCATCGCGGCCTTCGTCCGGCTGCTCGGCCTGGTCGCGCGGACCAGGCTGACGCTCAGCCAGATCGACGCCAGGATCCCGGTCGCGCACATGCTCAAACGGTCCATCCCGACGCCCTGGGCGGCCAAGGGCAGCGTGATGCGTACCGTCGTCGAGGCGGCGGGCAGCAACGAGATCGACACCACGGACGGAGTGCGGGTGGTCGTGCCTGACCGCGGCTGGGTCCTCGCGCTGCCGGACCCGGCCGACGCCGTCACCCACCTGTGGGCCGAGGGCAACGATGCCGACGACGCCCAGCTCCTGATGGAGGAGTGGGCCGAGGTCGTGGAGCAGGCAGGCCGCTAGCGGCCCGGATGCAGGTGCTGCGTCCGGGTAGGCTGTGTCTTTCACCTGATGATGCGAAACGCTCGAACCGCGCGAAATTCGCAAATATGAGAGAATCGCGCCCACCGTAGTGTGAAAAGATTTCGCCCGGCGGACACCGTCCGGGTGAGCGGCGGTGCGTGGCTGGGCACGGCGGAGGTGAGACGGCGGTGTGGCGGAAGCGTCGCGGAGACAAGATCAAGCGTAGCGGGCGCGGGCTGTTCGCGTGGCGCATGGACCGCCGAGCCCCCGCCCAGGTACCGTGGGCTGGATCGGTCGATGAGCTGAGCGAGGGGAGGCCGACCGGAGGCATGCCACCCATTTACTGCGCCCGATGCGGCCGGCCCAATTCCGACGGCGCCCGGTTCTGCTCGAACTGCGGCACCCAGCTGGCCGGGACCGGCGTGATGTCGGCTGTTCCCGGACCTGGCGCTCGCCTAGGTGACACCACGTCAACGCTGTCACCGGTCCGGCCGGACGACGCCGATCTCGGCGAAGAGCTCTTCCCGGACTCCGCCTCGCTCGGCGCCCTGCCCGAGGGCAGCGCGCTGCTCGTGGTGATGCGCGGCGCGAACGCGGGCAGCAGGTTCCGGCTGGACGGCGCGCTGACCACGGCAGGCAGGCATCCGGACAGCGACATCTTCCTTGATGACGTGACCGTCTCCCGGCGGCACGCTGAGTTCTACCGCCGGGGCGCTTTCTTCACCGTCCGGGACGTGGGCAGCCTCAACGGCACCTACGTCAACCGGGAGCGCATCGAGGAGGCGCAGCTGACCGGGGGGGACG
The DNA here is from genome assembly GCA_963822765.1 of uncultured Actinomycetes bacterium. Lineage (GTDB taxonomy): Bacteria > Actinomycetota > Actinomycetes > Streptosporangiales > Streptosporangiaceae > Palsa-504. Next base: position 33,958 of record CAWGJL010000029.1, read on the forward strand.
AGGTGCAAATCGGCAAGTTCCGGCTGTTGTTCCTGACCAGCCAGAACCTTGACCCGAGAACATCCTCGGCCGAGCCTCGCGGCAGGGGCGCACAGGACTACGCGGGATAGATCCGCTATGAGCGAGCCGAAGGGGCGCGGCGCCGTCTGGACCGAGGAGCGAAGCGACGAGGGAAGACGGTGCCTTAAGGCGCCCCGTAGGCTCGCGGGGGATGGAGCATGAACGAGCCGACAGGGCGAGGCCAGTTCGGTATCAGCGAGGTGCTGGTGCAGTTGCGCCCGGAATTTCCCGACATCAGCACGTCCAAGATCCGCTTCCTCGAGGCTAAGGGGCTGATCGAGCCGGCCAGGTCACGATCAGGTTACCGACGGTTCTCGGGGCAGGACATCGAGCGGCTCCGCTACATCCTCACCGTGCAGCGGGATTCCTATCTTCCGTTGCAGGTGATCAGGGAGCGGCTCGCGGACGGCGCCGCCCACGGCGGCGGGGGCCGCGGCCCTTCGGGTACCCCGGATGCCGACGGCGGGTCCAGGCGCGCGCCGGCCGACATGTCCCGCCGCCAGTTGCTCGAGGCGGCGGGCATCGAAGACGAGGAGCTGACCGAGCTCGAGGACTACGGCCTGATCCGCCGGGTCGGCCGGCAGTACGGTCCGCAGGCCCTGGCCGTCGCCCGGGTGGTGGCCGCGCTCCGCCAGTACGGGGTGCAGGCCCGGCACCTGCGGGCGGTCAAGGCGGCGGCCGACCGGGAGGCCAACCTGGTCGAGCAGGTCGTGGCGCCGCAACTGCGCCAGCGCGACCCCGGCGCCAGGGACGCGGCGGCCCGGACCGCCTGGCAGATCGCGGACCTCACCTTGCGACTGCACGCGACGCTGGTCCAATCCGCCCTGGGTGAGGCCGGGCTGGCGGCCGCGCCCAGCCGCGTCGGCCGATACGAGGACGGCGCCGGCATATCGGACCAGGTCGTGGATTCCTCCGAGCCATCCGCCGGGGGCCTGAGGTCGGCTTCGGGACGATTACGGGTGTACCTTGGCAAAGGGACAGGTGGCCAGAAAGGGCTCGCCAGGCACGTGAGGACGGAGCGGCAGTGCGTCAGATGGAGGTCATCGGCGTCCGGGTCGAGATGCCGTCGAACAGCCCCATCGTCTTGCTCAAGGAGGCGCAGGGGGACCGGTACCTGCCCATCTGGATCGGGGCGGTCGAGGCAACGGCAATCGCCTTCGCCCAGCAAGGCATGGTTTCCGTCCGGCCGCTGACGCACGATCTGTTCAAGGATGTGCTCGAGGTTCTGAACATCCAGCTGCGGACGGTGAACATCACCGAGCTGCGGGACGGGATCTTCTACGCGGACCTGATCTTCTCCAACGGCGCCGAGGTGAGCGCGCGGCCATCGGACTCGATCGCGCTGGCCCTGCGCACCGGCGCCCAGATCTTCGCCAGCGAGGAGATCCTCGACGAGGTGGGCGTGGCCATCCCGGATGAACAGGAAGACGAGGTCGAGAAGTTCCGGGAATTCCTCGACACCATCTCCCCCGAGGACTTCGGCCGGGCTACGTGAACCGGCATGCCGGGAATATCGCGACGCGCCGTGCGCGGTCGTTGACGCCGCCACCCAGGCCGGCTTACGGTGCGAATGCCGTGGGTAGTCAGCTCCCGTGGAGGTAGGCGTGGCGGCAAGCAGGGATGACCGCGACAGCGGTACGTCCGCCGCGGGCGACCCGCGAGGCGCTCTCCGCGACAAAGAGCAAGGCGCCCTCTTCGAGGCTGACGAAGCGCTCGGGATCTCCCACGACGCCGACCTGGGCTCGGCGGACATCGGCTATCGCGGCCCCACCGCGTGTTCTGCGGCCGGGATCACCTACCGTCAGCTTGACTACTGGGCGCGCACGGGCCTGGTCGAGCCGAGCGTCCGGGCCGCCCACGGTTCCGGCTCCCAGCGGCTGTACAGCTTCCGCGACATCCTGGTCCTGAAGGTCGTGAAGCGGCTGCTCGACACGGGGATCTCGCTGCAGCAGATCCGGGCCGCGGTCCAGCACCTGCGCGACCACGGCACCGACGACCTGGCCCAGGTCACGCTCATGAGCGACGGGGTCAGCGTCTATGAGTGCACCTCCGCGGACGAGGTGGTGGACCTGCTCCAGGGCGGTCAGGGTGTGTTCGGCATCGCGCTCGGCCGCGTCTGGCGTGAGGTCGAGGGCGACCTGGCGATGTTGCCCGCCGTGCGGGCCGAAGACGGCTTCGTCGCCGTCGACTCCTACGCCCCCGGCTCCTCGGCCGCCCAGGATGATCTGGCCAAGCGCCGTCTGCGCCGCACCAGCTGACGGCCGACCGGGCTTAATAGAGCCGAATTCCGGGCGTTCTACGGCGATCCGGTCCGGGGGTGACAGTCACGAGCAGGTCTGTTTAAATGCTCCCATCGCCGATTCGCGCGCTGGTCTGGGGCGCTCACCGGTCGGCGGGGACTTTGACTGCTGTCGCACGCTCGATGCCGATGGCGTGTGTCTGGAGGGGGATCAAGTGACCAGTGTGCCGTGGGATGCGCAAGGTGAGGCGCACGCGGCGTGGTAAGCGATTCCTTGATGCCAGGGGGCGGCGTGGCCAGGCGCCCCCTGCATTTCATCATCATGGGCGACTGCTCCGGCTCGATGAAGGGTCCGAAGATCCAGGCGCTGAACACCGCGCTGCGGGCCATGCTGCCGCATCTGCTGCGGTGGGAGCGCGAGCAGCTCCAGGCGCAGCTGCTCGTCCGGATCCTGGGCTTCGCCACCGAGCCGCGCTGGCACGTGCCGGAACCGACGCCGGTGGCCGAGTTGAACGCGCGATGGCGCGATCTGGAGTATGTCCGCTGGGGATGGACGAACATGGGGCCCGCCTTCGAGGCCGTCGGTGAGGTCCTTGAACCCAGCCGGCTGGAGAGCCGGGCGCTGCGCCCGGCCATCTTGCTGGTGACCGACGGGCTGCCCACCGATCCGCCCGGCGGCTTCGAGCGCGGGCTGGCCGCGCTGACCCGGCACGCGGCGGGCCGCCTGTCCCTGCGGCTGGCCGTCGCGATCGGCCGGGACGCGAACTCCGAGCCGCTGGACCGGTTCCGCAGCCGAGACGCCCCGGTCCTGGTGGCGGAGACCATCGACGTCATCGTCGACCGGCTGGTGGCGGCGTCGATCGCGGTCTCCAGGATGTCCGAGGCCGGGGCGGACCGCGGCGCCCTGGCGCAGCAGCTCCTGCAACCCGAGGTGGTCCCGGGATCGGGCCTCGACGACGATCCGATCTTGTGATGCCGATGTCCACCGATGCTTCGGAGCTGCCGCCGCCCGGCGCCCGGGACTTGTGGCTCGCCCTGACCGCCTCGCAACTCGGCGCGGCACATCAGGCGACGGGCCTGCCCAACCAGGATGCCGTCGCGGTGCGTCAGGTCCGGCCGGATGTCCTGGTCGCGGCGGTGGCCGACGGACACGGACACCGGCGTCACTTCCGCAGCGCCCGCGGCTCGCAACTCGCGGTGACCGTGGCCTGCGACGCCGCTCAGGAACTGGCCGCGCGGCTGGACGGATTCACCACGGCCGCGCCGATCGAATCCGAGGCGCTGGGCACGCTCGTCCCCGCGATCACCGGGGCATGGCGAGACGCGGTGCGCGAGGACGTCGCCGACGACCCGTTCACTTCCCGCGAGGATGCCGCCCGCGGCGGCGATGATCCGCTGATCGCCTACGGGTCCACCCTGCTGCTGGCCATCGCGGGGCGACGGTGGCTCGTGCTGGTTCAGATCGGCGACGGAGACATCCTGGGCATCCAGCCCGACGGACGGGCGCTGCTCCCGGTGCCGCGCGACCCGTCGCTGGACGGCCACCAGACCACCAGCTTGTGCGGGGCAGGCGCGGAGGACGAGTTCCGCGCCGCGGTCGTGGACACATCAAGCACGCCGCTGCTCGGGGTCATGCTCGCGACCGACGGGTACAGCAACGCCCAGCTGGCCGACCCCTGGACCGACGCGGTCAGCGCTGACCTGGCCGAACTGATCAATGATCGCCCGCCGGAATGGCTGGCCGGCCAGCTGCCGCTGTGGGCGGGCCGCTGCGCGTCCGCGGACGGCAGCGCCGACGACACCACGATCGCGCTGCTGATCGCCCCGTCGGCGACGGGCTGGCGTCATGACGTACCCGACCAGCTAGCGGCCGACGCGGCGACGACCGCCGCCCGGCGGCTGGCCGAGCCGACCCCGCAGCCCAGCCCGCGCAGGCCGGTGCGAGCGCCCGCCGACCGGTCGCGGCGGCTGATGGTGATCGCGGCAGCGGTGGTCGTGATCGCCGCGGTGGCTGCGTTCCTGGCCATTCAGCTGAGCTCGTCCCCGGGTGCCCCCATCCCGGGCAAAGCGCCCGCCTCATGCAGTTCGCCGTCGGCCACCGCCAGAGAGCACGCGACAGCCAGCGCGACGGCCACAGCTGTCCCGCACATCGGCGCGGTCAGCAATCCCTGCCAGGGAGGTACGGCGGGTGGCTGACGCGAATCTCCCCCTGGAAGGCAGGACGGTCTGGATGGTCCGGGCCGCCGGTACCCCGGTGCTGGTCGGCGAACGGCTGGGCGAAGGCGGCCAGGGCATCGTGCATGCGGCGCAGATCGGCGGGGCCTCATGCGCCGTCAAGTGGTACCGGGCCGTCCCCAAGCCGAAGGAACTGCGTGAGTCCATTACGGCCCTGCTCGACAGCGGATGCCCTCACCCGGCCTTCGTCTGGCCGATCGACCTCGTGGTCGGCAACGAGATCGCGGGGTTCGGCTACGTCATGCCGCGTCTTGACCCGGCCTTCGAATCGCTGGGGGAGTTGCTCGCGCGGACCGCCTCGCCGCCGTTCCGCGTCATGATCGACATCGGTCTGCACCTGGTCGCCGCCTTCGAGGCCCTGCACGGCGCCGGCCTGTGCTATCGCGACATCAATTCCAAGAATCTCTGGGTGAACGCCGACCAGGCCGAGGTCGCCATTATCGACAACGACAACGTGGGAACCGATGACGCCGAGGTCTTCGTCTGGGGCACGAGTGGTTTCATGGCCCCTGAGGTCGTCCGGCGGGAGAAGTTCCCGACTGGTCACACGGACCTGCACTCGCTGGCCGTTCTGCTGTTCTACCTGTTCGTCCACGGGCACCCGCTGGAGGGCGTCAAGGCCGATGCGGCCTACTCCTGGGCGTCGTCGCGGGAATCGGAGAGCGAGGCCGCCATCCGGACCTACGGCCTGGAGCCGGTTTTCGTGTTCGACCCGCAGGACCCCTCCAACCCCCCGCCGCCGGGCGACCCGATGCTCACCTGGTGGCCGATCTACCCGCGCTTCTTCCGTGAGCTATTCGAGCAGGCCTTCACCGTCGGGCTGGCCAACCCGGTCACCGGCCGGGTACCCGAGGGAATCTGGCGGCGGGCCCTGAACCGCCTCGGTGATTGCGTGTCCAGATGCCGCTGTACCGCCTCGGTCTTCTACGACCCGGACGATCCCGGGCTACGCTGCTGGCATTGCGGTCAGGTGCCGATCAGGCCACCGCTGCTCCAGCTACCCGGCGGGATCGTGGTGTTGTCCGACGGGGCCAGCATCACGTCCCACCACCTGCACCGGGACCGCAATCATGGGACCGTTATCGGTATGGTCGAAGCCCATCCCACCAAACCGGGAGAAGTAGTTCTGCGGAACGTCGGACCGGATGACTGGGTCATGACCCCGAAGGGCGAGTCAGCCGTCACCGTGCCGTCGCGCCGGCGGCTCGGCGTCCGGACCATGGTCATTGACTTCGGCTCGGTGAAGGGCCAGATCAGCGTCGACTAGGCACCGCGCCCGCTTGACAGCCTGGGGGCAGCATGAACGAACTGCAAGTGACCTTTGACGGGCGGAGCTACACCTTCCAGCCCGGGCAGACGGTCTACATCGGGCGCCTGTCCGATAACAGCATCGTGGTCAGCGATCCGACGGTCTCCCGACGGCACGCCCAGCTGACCTGGGGGCCGGTCGGCTGGCAGTTCGAGAACCTGGGCCAGGCCCGCACGTTCCAGAACGGCCAGGAGATTAACCAGGTCATCGTGCGCCAGCCCACTGAGCTCGCGCTGGCTTCGCCGCAGGGACCGGCCTTGCGCCTCGAGCCGCTGGACGCGGCTGGACCGCAGGCCACCTTCCAGGCCGGCCCGCAGGCGGCGCCGTTCGGCACCCCGCCGTCTGCGCCCCAGCCCGGCTTCGGCCCGCCGCCCGGGGTTTACGGCCCGCCAGGCGGCTATGGTCCGGCGCCCGGCGGCTACGGCCCGCCGGGGGGCTATGTCCCGGCCCCCGGTGGCTTTGGCCCGCCGGGGGGCTACGGTCCGCCGCCAGGCTGGGTCGCGCCGGGCGGCGAGGGCTCGCATGCCGCCCATCACGAGGGGGTAGGAGACGAACTCGTAACGGCGTTCGAGATCTTGATCCCGATCAAGACGTGGCTCAAGGACGCTGGCTGGCATCAGGGCCTGCGCCTGCTCGTCATCGCGTACGCGCTGCTCCCGCTGCTGTTCCTCGCGCTCCTGTCGTCATCATCGAGCCTGAGCGTGCCGGGCTTCGCGTACAGCTTGTACGTCGCGCCGCTGTGGGCCATCGCGTTCTGGCTCTTGCTGCGGCCCGGCCGGATCGCCGCGCTGGAGATCTACGTCGGGATCGCGATCGTCGTCTGGGTGACGATCTGGCTTTACGCCGTGACCGTCAACATCAACGATCAGCTGGTCAACGCGGTGCGCAACAGTAATTTCCTGGCCGCCCTGGCTGTCGGCTACAACGAGGAGATCACCAAGGCGCTGCCCATCTTGCTGGCCGCGCTCGTGCTGCTGAAATTCCGCGCCACCAAGCTGGACGTCCGGATGTGGATGTTCCTCGGCACGATTTCGGGCCTGACCTTCGGCATTCTCGAGGAGAGGCTGTACACCGAGATGGCCATCGCGCAGGTGGCGAACGCGAGTGCCGTTTCCCAGGCCGACACCGGCGTCCTCGATTTCGCGTTCCGCGTCTTCGTCGACGGATTCGAGCACGCCGTCTGGGCCGGCGTATCCGCCTTCTTCATCGGGATCGCGATCAACTACCCCAGGCGCCGCTGGCAGCTCATCCTGCTCGGCGTTTCCATGGTGGCCATCCTGCACGGGCTCAACGACTGGAGCGTGTCCGACTTCAACTCGTACTGGCCCGGGATCCTCATCCAGGCCGTCTCGCTGCTGCTGTTCATCGGGTACACCATGTCGGCCTCCTCGATCGAGCGGCAGGTCCGCCGGACGCCGTTGTTCAGAGGTGACTCGATGGCCATGGAGATCATCTCCGAGCCGAAGGACCCGGACCGCTCGTAGGCGAACAGGTGTAGCCCAGAACCTCGTGCCGCGGCGGGGCGAGTTCTTACAATGAAGCCGTTGTCGTCCGGCAGGTCGGCCGGACGCGTTGGGGGGTCATGGTGGTCAGTCCCCAGTGGGACCAAGGCGATGAGGCGCAGAATGCGCTCCGCGCGATCGTTTCCAACCCGGTATACGGGGTCGCTGCCTTGTCGAGTTCGCAGATGATGGCGAACCTCTTGAAGGACCTGCTGCCCGACGCCCCGCGCGAGGTTAGCATCCTGGTCGCCGCGGCGGAGGCGGGCGTGGCCGGTAATCTGCGGGACCGCGTTTCCCAGGGCATGGACGTAGGCACCGCGTCGGCGGTGGTGGCAGGCTCGTTCGCGGCCAGCACGCCGTTCAGGCCGGAGGCGTGCAGCTGGGCGGTCAGCGAGATCGCCGGAGCGCTCGGCCTCAGCAGGCCGGCGGCGGGCCCCGTTCCGGGCTCGAGCATCCCGCCCGGATCCTCCGTGCCCGGCGGCGACGCCGCGCCGACCATATCGGCGCCGGCGATATCCAGCCCTGGCCCCGCGCCCGGCAGTTACCCGCCAGGCCCTTACCCGCCTGCCCCCGGGTTCCCCGGCCAGGCCCCTGGCAGCGGCTACCAGTCACCACCGGGCGGCTACCAGCCGCCACCTGTTCCGGAGTGGTGGCCGCAGTCGCAGCCCCGGGGCTTCGTGCCCGTCACCAGGACGAACGGACTGGCTATAGCGTCGCTCGTGCTCGGGATCTTGTGGCTGTTCTGGCTCGGCTCGCTGGTCGGCCTGGTCCTGGGCCTGGTAGCGCTGAAGCAGATCAAGGGACGCAACCAAGGCGGCCGGGGAATCGCGATCGCTGGTGTCGTGCTGAGCGTCCTCGGGCTGGCGGGTTTCGTGATTGCCGTCATCGTCGGCGCATCAAAAGGCTCATAAAGTCATATCAGGACTAAACCGGACATGATGCCCGATGTGACCACGTGTGCGGCCCGCTGTCAGCCGGGCTGCCGGCGGTCCCGCGAGCGTCGAGTGGTTGTATACCAATTGCGCAGCTGAGGGCCAGATCTGGCATCTGGGCACGACTGTGTAACGTGGTCTCTTTCTGGCGCTGCTACGCCTTTCCGGACTGCGTTCCTCGCACTACGATCTGGATTGTCACAGTGGATCAGTAGCGGGTTCGCCGGCCTCGGTGACGGGTAATCCGGATAGGGGACTAGCGCTGGGGGGCGAAATGGCGGCAGACGGTTCTGTGGCACAGCCGGACGAAGCGGCGCCGACGATTGCGGCCCGCAGCCCGGTCCAGCAGCACGGCCGCGGCGCGGCCGCCGGCGGTGGGGCGGTGACCTCACGCAGGAACTTCTGACGTCCGACTGGTGGACTGACGCCATGGTCGCGGCAGCGGGGATTCCCGTGGTCGACGTACCCTTCGTGACGATCGGCGGCGGCATCGGAAGCTTCGTCACCGTGGATTACCTTCGGATCGCCGGGGTGCCGACCGACCGGATGCGCGTGCTATCCGACATCGACTTTCCGTGGCAGACCTACGAGTACCTGACTCGCGTCTCACAAATTCCGCGCCCGGAACGCATCCGCTCGGATTCCGCGTCGCGGCCGGACAATATCTGGGGCTTTCCCTCCTACGCGCTGACCGAGGCGTGGCGCGACAAGAGCCTGGCGGCGCTGCGGCAGGTCCTGGTCGAGCCGATGTGGGCTGACTTCTACACGCCGCGCGCGGGCATGGTATTCGAGGGACTGGAGCGCGAGTCGAAGCGCATCAGCTATTCGGACATGCTGGTCAAGGGCCAGGTCCGAATGATCCGCCGGCGGCAGGGTGGCGGCTACTACACGATCTTGACCCCGCCGGACGCGAAACCGGCCCGCCGGATCGCGTTCCGCTCCCAGTTCGTGCACATCGCGGTCGGCTACCCGGGCCTGAAGTTCCTGCCCGAACTGCAGGCCTTCCGGACCGAGAATCAGGACTTCCACCACGTGGTCAGCGCCTACGAGGACCACGAGCACGTCTACGACCGGCTGCGCGTCAAGCCCGGGGTCGTGCTGATCCGCGGGGGCGGGATCGTTTCCTCGCGGGTGCTGCAGCGCCTGATGGACGACCGCGCCAAGTACAACCTGTCCTTCGAGATCGTGCACCTGTTCCGCACCTATATCTCCGGCGCGCACGGGCCTAACGCGTGGATGCGGCGCAAGGGCGGCAACGGCTTCGCCTACCAGGGTTTCAACTACCCGAAGTCGGTGTGGGGCGGGCAACTGAAGGCGAAGATGCGCCGGCTCGAAGGCGAGCAGCGGGCCGCCGAGTACAAGCTGATGGGCGGGACGAACACGCCGTGGCGGCGACGCTGGCAGCAGCAGATGAACCAGGGCCGGGCGCAGGGCTGGTACCGGGTGATGGCGGGCACCGTGGAGCAGATGAAGGTCCGCGACGACGGGATGGTCATCAGCATGGTCAAGACCTCGCACGGTCCCGGTGAGATCGCGGCCGACTTCGTCATCGACTGCACCGGCCTGGAAGCCGACATCTCCGAGCACCGGGTCCTGGCCGACCTGCTCGAGCATTCCGGCGCCGGACGGAACCCGGTCGGCCGCCTTGACGTCGAGCGCAGCTTCGAGTTGCGCGGCACCGCCAGCGCACCCGGAGTGATCTACGCCTCGGGAACCGCGACCCTGGGCGGCTACTTCCCCGGAGTGGACACCTTCCTCGGCCTCCAGATCGCCGCCCAGGAGATCACCGACGATCTGGCTCGTCGCGGATTCTGCCGGAAGATCGGGCCGGGTCGTTCGGTCCAGCAGTGGCTGCGCTGGGCGAACAACCGGCAACCGTAATTCAGTTACCCCATGATGCTCGTGCTCTCGACAGGGATCCGATAGGGACAGGTGCTGGCGTGCTTCCTACCTTGACTGGCCGCATACAGACCAGGATTTTCCTGCTCGCCGTGGTCGGCGGCCTCATAACCCTGATCATCGTCCCGATCCTGCCGGGCAGCGCGCCACTGGGCGATAAGTACCGGGACGGCTTCCTGGTGCTGCTCAGCGTGGCCGTGGTGGGCGTGCTCTGGGAACTGCTTTACCACCTGCTGATGCAGTGGCGCTGGGAGAAGGACTGGCCCACGTTGTTCGGGCTGGTCGAGGGAGTACCCGAAGGCGCGCTGATCTGGATTCTGCTAAGCGCCGGAGCCATACCCGGCATCGCGGGTAGCGTCGGCGGAGTCGCCTTCCTCATCCAGTTCATCCTGGTCTGGCTGGGGGTATGGCTGGTAGCTAACGGGCCGATGCGGGTCCCGTTCATCCGGTGGCGGTTCCACGGCGGGAGGATAGTGTGACCGAACACGGCGTACTGCCGGGCTTGTGGCCGATTCACGGCGACGGAGTGCTGGCCCGGCAGGGAGATCTGGTGCTCTTGATCCATCCGGGGGGCGGGGTCTTCACCGACCGGCTGCTGGACCTGCTGGCTGACGCGGCCCGGGCCCATGCGACCGGTCTTCGCTTCACCGATCTGGTCTCGGCCGAGTTCGATGCCGACGCGGCCGCCGCCGATCTCGCCGGTCAGCAGGGTCCCGCCGTGGTCGCATTCGGGCCCGCGGACGGCGGCACGGCCGTGGCCGTCTACGGCACCGGATGGGCCGAAGTCACCACCGCCCGCGGCGCCCAGCGGCTGACCGCCGGCGAGCCGTACGGCCGGCTGCGCTGCGTCCTGCCGTCCACGTTGATCAAGATCCGCGCGGGTGTGCAGCCGGTGCCCGGCGACGGTGAGACCGACCCCTATCTGCGCCTGGCCGACGGCGTGGTGCGGGCCGTCGCCCTGCTGTACGCTCCGGCCGAGGTCGCCGCGGAGGCGGCTGAGGAAGGCCGGTCCGGCGCCCCCGCTCCCGTGGCGGAGGCGAGCCCGGCTCCGGCCGCCGCGGTCGTGCCGTCCGCTGGCGCGCCCGCACCCCCGCCGGCCCCCGCTGAGCCTGCCGCCGCCGAGCCGCCGCGCGCGCCCTCGCCGAGCGCGCCCTCGCTGAGCCGCCCGCCGTCGTACCGGTCGCCGTCGAGGCCCCGGCCGCCCCGCCAGTGGCCGCCGAGGCACCAGCACCCGTCCCGGTTCCCGAGCCCGACCCGTCGCCGCAGGCCGCGCCCGAACCCTACGCGGACCACATCCAAGAGCCCGAACCCGAATACCACGCCACCCGGATCGAGCCTGCGGTATCCGGCTTCCCGGCCGCTGACCTGTACGCACCGCCGCCGTCCGACCCGTACGCGGCCCCGGCCTCCGCCGCGGACGCGTACCCGGCCGCGGCCCCGCCGACGCGTACCCGGCCGCGGCCCCGCCGCTCGCGCCCGACCCCTACGCCGCGCCGCCCGCGCCGCCCGTTCCCGGTCCCGCTGACGGCGGTCCGCGACCGGACTTCATCTCGATCTCGCTCGTCCCGGACGGGCCAGGAGGGCTGGCCGGACCCGGCGGACCGGGCGCACTCGGCATCGACGTGCCCCAGCGCGATCCGCTGCCGCTCGGCGCCGAACCCCCCGAGGCGAAGGACCTGGGCCTGGTCGAAATGCCCTCCGCGCAGGTCGAGGGCGTCTACTGCAAGAACGGGCACTTCAACGACCCCGAGGCACGCTACTGCTCGATATGCGGCATCAGCATGGGCCAGCTGACCAAGATCCGGCAGAAGGGCAACCGTCCGCCGCTGGGCGTGCTGATCCTCGCCGACGGTTCGGTGTGCCAGCTCGACGCCGACTACGTGATCGGCCGGGAGCCCACGCTGGACAGCGCGGTGGCCGACGGCCGCGCCCGGCCGCTGCGGCTCATGGACGCCTCCGGGGTGGTGTCCCGGATCCACGCCCGCGTGGAGCTCGACGGCTGGCAGGTCTTCCTCACCGACCTCAACTCCGCGAACGGCACCCAGCTTCTCATGCCGGGGGAGCTGAACCCGATCAACCTGCAGCCCGGAGTGCGGACTCCGCTGGCGGCAGGCGCCCAGATTCGCCTGGGGGGCGAGTACGGACTCCAATATGACTCGCACCGTCACCGTTAGGTGACGTGATCGAGGTGGGGGGCGGACCATGAGCCTCAACGATGTCCAGCTGCTGCTGGCCGACGTTGCGTTCATCATCATCGCGGCCCGGCTGCTCGGCATGGCGGCCAAGCTCCTGGGCCAGCCGCCAGTGCTGGGTGAGATCCTGGCCGGGATCTTGCTGGGGCCTACGTTCTTCCACGGGACGATCACCAAGGCGCTGTTCCCGATCAGCCTGATCCCGCCGCTGACCGCGCTGGCCGACATCGGCCTGGTCCTGTTCATGTTCGTGGTCGGGTACGAGGTGGACCTGCGCCTCATCCGGGGCCGCGAGCGCGTCGCGGTGGGCGTATCGCTCGGCTCGGTCATCCTGCCCCTCGGCCTGGGCACGGCGCTGGGCGTGTGGCTGGCTCACCGCAATCACCTGCACAACGTGTCCAGCTTCGCGCTGTTCATCGGCACCGCGATGGCCGCCACCGCGTTCCCCGTCCTGGCCCGCATCCTCACCGACCGGGGGTTGCACCGGACCCGGATCGGCGGCATCGCGCTGGCCAGCGCGGCCATCGCGGACGTGCTGGCCTGGACCCTGCTGGCCGTGGTGGTCGCCCTGGCCGGGAGCAGCGCGCAGTGGAAGGTGCTGCTCGCGATCCCGTACGCGGCCGCGATGTTCGGAATCGTCCGGCCGCTGCTGCGCCGGCTGTCCCGGTTCTACCTGCAAGCGGGCCGGCTTACCCCGAACATCCTGGCCACCGTGCTGGCCGGGCTGCTGCTGTCCTGCTACGCCACCAACTGGATGGGCCTGCACTTCATCTTCGGCGCGTTCCTGTTCGGCGTCATCATGCCGCGGGAGAACGTCCTGGGGCTGCGCGAGGAAATCCTCGAGCGGCTCGAGCAGGTCAGCGTGCTGGTCCTGCTCCCCATCTATTTCGTGGTGTCCGGGCTCAGCATCAACCTGTCCACCATCGGGAGCTCCGGGCTGGAAGAACTCGGCGCGATCCTGGTCGTCGCCATCGTCGGGAAGCTGGTCGGCGCCTACCTCGGCGCGCGGTTCACCGGGGTCCGCGGCCGCAACGCCGGCGTGATCGCCACGCTGATGAACACCCGGGGCCTGACCGAACTGGTCATCTTGGGCGTCGGGCTCCAGCTGCATATCCTGACCAAGCCGCTGTACGCCCTGATGGTGGTCATGGCCCTGGTCACCACCGCGATGAGCGGGCCGCTGCTCAAGGCCATCTACCCGGACCGGGTCATGCAACGCGACCTGGCCGCGGCGGACCGCGCGCAGCTGGCCGGCGGCCCGGCGTACCGGATCCTGGTCCTGATCGACCGGCCGGAAGACGCGGGACCCCTGGTCGACATCGGAGCCGACCTGGCCGCCACCCGGCCCGGCAGTGAGCTGGCCCTGGCCCACCTGGTCTCGCTCCGGACCGACCAACGGCTGGAGGTCGGGGCGGGTCTGGGCGGCGAGCTGCTGCAGATGACCCTGGTCATGGGGCAGTTGCACGCGCTTGTCGAGCGGGCGGCGGCCCGCGGGGCCACGGCGACCGTGCTCTCCCGTTTCAGCGATGACGTAGCCGACGAGCTGTCGGCCTACGTGGCGGCCGCCGAGCCCGACACCGTCGTGCTCGACTCCGGCCATGACCCCCGCGACGACGAGGCATACCGGGCCATCCGGGCCGATGGCCGGGTCCGCCTGATCATGGTGTCGGGCTCCGTGCCCGACGCGCCCACCGCCGTGGCGGTCTCCTCGGGCCACGGCGCTGACGCCGCCGCGGCTCGCAGCGTCGCCACTCAGCTCGCCGCGGCCCGGCACCTGCCGCTCGTGCTGGCCGGGGCCGACGGCCGCCGCAGCCGCGGCGACGTGACGGAACTGACCCATCTGGGCATCCAGGCCAGCAGCGGTCCGCCGCCGGACGGTGCCCTGCTGGTCACCGGTGAAGAGGGCGCCGAGGCCGTCGTCGCCGGAGCGCACCTGACCGTGCGGGCGGGCAGCAGCGAGAACCTCGAGGCCCGCCCCGAAATCGCGACTCCGGTCCCTGTCGTAGGGTCAGGGGCGCTGGAGCCAGGAAGGCAGCCATGACCATGACCGACGAACGTGACGGCATCGCTGACTATAAGTTCCTCCGTCAGCTCGGCGCCGGCAGCCACGGGGTGTTCTACCTCGCCCATCCCCCCAAGCGGCTGCCGGTCGGGGCCGAGTTCGTGGCGGTGAAGGTGCTGTCCGGCGGCACCAGCCAGGACGTGTTCAGGTGGGCCCACCGCGAGCTCGCCGCCTTCGCGGCGGTCAGCTCGCCGTACCTGGTCACCCTGTACGACGCGGGCCAGCAGGGCGAGGAGGTCTACTACTCGATGGAGTACCTGCCGGGCGGCTCGGTGGCCGCGCCTGCCGAACCGCTCAGCCGGGCCACCGCCCTGGTCGCGCTGGCGCACGCGTCCCGCGCCACGCACGCCCTGCACGAAGCCGGCATCGCCCACCGTGACATCAAGCCGGGCAACGTCCTGCTCTATCCAGGCGGGGCCAAGCTGGCCGACCTGGGCCTCAGCCACGTCCTGCGGCCGGGGGTCACCATCACCAGAATGGGCCCAGCGGGCGATATCGGCTACCTCGACCCGTCCCTGATCCGCGGTGACCGCCCGTCGCGGGCCAGCGACGTGTTCTCCCTCGGCGCCACCTTGCACTACGCCGTGGCCGGCGAGGGCCTGTACGGCCCGCTGCCCGACGATGACCCGCTCCTGGCCATGCGCCGCGTCATGACGAACCCGCCCACGATCTCCGCCCGCGTGGACCCGGACATCCGCAAGGTCATCTCCTGGGCCATCGCCGCCAACCCCGCCGAGCGGCCCGCGACCGCACTGCAGCTCGCCGAGCGGATCGAGGAACTCGCCCTGGCACCCGCGCCCGACTAGCCGATGAGGAGGACCTGACCGGCGTCCGGGGGCCCGGGACGGAAACGGCAATGACTTCAGAGCTGATCAGCGAGCCGGCCGGGCCGCGATTCGGGCCGTACATCCTGACCGCCGTGCTCGGCCGCGGCGGCATGGGGGTGGTCTACCGGGCGTTCGATACCACCAAGGGGCGCACCGTGGCGCTCAAGGTGCTGATCCCCGAGCTCGCCGCCGACCGCGCCTTCCAGGACCGGTTCCGCCGCGAGTCCAAACGCGCCGCCAGGCTCAGCGAGCCGCACATCATCCCCATCCACGACTTCGGCCAGATCGACGGCCGGCTGTTCATCGACATGCGGCTGGTGGACGGCATCGACCTGGCCGCCCTGCTGGACCGGGACGGGCCGATGCCGGCGGCCGCCGCCGCCTGGATCAGCGCCCAGGTCGCCTCGGCGCTGGACGCCGCGCACGCCGACGGGCTCATCCACCGGGACGTCAAGCCGTCCAACGTGCTGATCACCGGCCACGGCCAGAGCATGCCGTTCGCCTACCTGATCGATTTCGGGATCGCCCGGGTCGTCAACGGCGCCAGCCTGTCTACCAGCAGCAGCGCCATCGGCACCGTGGCCTATATGGCCCCCGAGCGCTTCTCGGGATCACCCGGTGACCGCCGCGCCGACGTGTACTCGCTGGCCTGCGTGCTGTACGAGTGCCTGACCGGGCACGCCCCCTTCGCCGGGGAGATGGTGGCCGTCATGTGGGCCCAGCTCAACGCCGTGCCGCCCGCACCCAGCACGCTCCAGCCCGGCCTGCCCGCCGCGGTCGACGAGGTCGTGGCGCGCGGGCTGGCCAAGAACCCGGCCCAGCGGCACGGCACCGCCGGCGAGCTGGCCGAGGCCATCCTGGCCGCCACCGCCGATCTCGGCGGGGCCAGCATCCCGCGGTCCGACCCGGTGCGCGGCCAGGCGAACCCGCCGACGGTCAAGGACTCTGTGCCGGCCCGCGTTTCCGGCCCGGTCAGCCCCGAAGCCGGCGTCCCGCTGTGGGACAGCGACCCCGGCGGCCGGGCCCGGACCGCGCTGCGCGCCATCGTCTCCGACCCGGACCTGGGCGTGGCCGCCCTGTCCAGCACGCAGGCCATGTCGGCCGCGCTGCGGAACCTGCTGCCCGACACGCCCCGGGAGACCAAGGTGCTCGTCGCCGCGGCCGAGGAGGGTGTGGCCGAGGCACTCGGCTATCACGTGGCCCGCGGCATGGACCCCGCCACCGTGCGCGACAAGGTGGCCAGGTCCTTCGCCCGGCACACCGGCTTCCGTCCCGCCGCCTGTCAGTGGGCGGTCGACGAACTGGCCGCCGTGCTCGGCCTGGACTCCGCCGGCGCCCGCCGCGGCCGGTAGCGTCCCGCGGGTCGAGTCCCACCATCTGGTCCTGGTCGGGTAAGATCGCAACTGCTGATGACACCGGCCGGGAGAGATCCCGCGTAAGCGGCGGGCGCCGAAGGGGCAACATCCCCGGAACCTCTCAGGCACACGAACCGGGCGGGACAGGCATCTCTGGAGCGTTTAGACCGCGACAGACGGGGAGCCAGCGACCGCGCTCGTCCGGGAGGCTCTCCATGACAGATTTCGCCGCACGCCACATCGGGCCCGACGAGGCCGCCCAGCGGCACATGCTGGACAGCCTCGGCTATGCCTCCCTCGACGAGCTCATCCGCGCCGCGCTGCCCGAAGACGCCGAGCTCCCCACCCACCTCCCCAGCCCCCTTCTTTCCCTGCCCGACCCGCTGACCGAGACCCAGTCCCTGGCCGAGCTGCGCCGGATGGCCGGCCGGAACCAGGTGCTGACCTCCATGATCGGCCTGGGCTACTACGACACCATCACGCCGGCCGTCATCCGCCGCAACGTCCTGGAGAACCCCGCCTGGTACACGGCGTACACCCCCTACCAGCCCGAGATCTCCCAGGGCCGGCTCGAGGCGCTGCTGAACTTCCAGACCATGATCGCCGACCTCACCGCGCTGCCCTGGGCCGGCGCCTCGCTGCTGGACGAGGCCACCGCCGCGGTGGAGGCCATGACCCTGGCCCGGCGGGCCGCGCGACGGGGACACGTCTTCCTGGCCGACGCTGACTGCCTGCCCCAGACGCTCGCCGTGCTGCGCACCCGGGCCGAGCCGCTCGGCATCCACCTGGTCGTCGAACCGGTGACGGCCGAGGTCATTGAGGCCCAGGACGACCTGTTCGGCGTCCTGCTCCAGTTCCCCGGCGCGTCGGGTACGGTCCGGGACCTGGGGCCGCTGATCGAGGCCGCGCACGCCCGCGGCGCGCTGGCCGCGGTGGCCGCCGACCTGCTCGCGCTCACCTTGCTCACGCCGCCCGGCGAGCTGGGCGCGGACATCGCGGTGGGCTCCAGCCAGCGGTTCGGCGTGCCGCTGTTCTTCGGCGGGCCGCACGCGGGTTACATCGCGGTCAGTGACCCGCTCAAGCGCCAGCTACCCGGCCGGCTGGTCGGGGTGTCGGTGGACGCCGACGGCCGGCCCGCCTACCGCCTCGCGCTGCAGGCCCGGGAACAGCACATCCGGCGCGAGAAGGCCACGAGCAACATCTGCACGGCTCAGGTCCTGCTGGCCGTGACCGCCGCCATGTACGCCGCCTATCACGGGCCCGAAGGGCTGGCCGCCATCGCCCGGGGTGCGCACCGTAGCGCCGCGGTTCTCGCCGCCACCATGCACGAATATGGTCACCGAACGGACCGTGGTGACTTCTTCGACACGATCCGGATCGTCTTCCGGGGCGGACGCGACGAGGCGGTCCACGCCGCGAGCCGGGCCCGGGCCGCGGGCTACAACCTGTACCTGGCACCCGATGGCGCGCTGCAGGTCAGCTGCGATGAGACCACCACCGACGAGCAGTTGCGGGAGCTCGTGGCCGCGATCTGCCAGGTGGAGCGGCCCGCGGACGTCGAGCTGTCCGAAGCGGCGCCCGACGTGCTGCCGGCCGGCCTGCGGCGCACCTCGCCGTTCCTCACCCATCCGGTGTTCAGTACGCACCGCAGCGAGACCTCGATGCTGCGCTACCTGCGGCGGCTAGCCGACTTCGACATCGCCCTGGACCGGTCGATGATCCCGCTCGGCTCGTGCACGATGAAACTGAACGCGGCGGCCGAGATGGAGCCCATCAGCTGGCCGGAGTTCGCCGGGCTGCACCCGTTCGTGCCGGCCGCGCAGGCCGGAGGCTACCTGGAGCTGATCGAGTCGCTCGAGGTCCGGCTGGCCCGGCTCACCGGCTACGACGCGGTGTCCGTCCAGCCGAACGCCGGCTCCCAGGGCGAACTGGCGGGCCTGCTGGCGATCCGGGCCTATCACGCCTCCCGCGGCGAGCAGGACCGGGACGTGTGCCTGATCCCGGAGTCGGCGCACGGCACCAACGCGGCCAGCGCGGTGCTGGCCGGGCTCCGGGTCGCGGTGGTCAAGTGCGGCTCGGACGGCACCATCGACCTCGGTGACCTGACAGGTCGGGTTGGAAGCGCATGCGGGCCGGGTGGCAGCGATCATGTTGACTTATCCGTCCACTGCGGGTGTGTACGAGCAGAACGTCAGGAGCCGTCTGCGCGGCGGTGCACGAGGCCGGCGGCCAGGTCTACATCGACGGCGCGAACCTCAACGCGCTGGTCGGGGTGGCCACGCTGCCGTCCTTCGGCGCTGACGTGTCACACCTGAACCTGCACAAGACGTTCTGCATCCCGCACGGCGGCGGCGGCCCGGGCGTGGGCCCGGTCGCGGTCCGCGCCCACCTGACGGAGTTCCTGCCCGGTCGCGGCGAGGTCGGCCCGGTCGCGGCCGCGCCCTACGGCTCCGCGGGCATCCTGCCCATCTCGTGGGCGTACATCGCGATGATGGGCGCGGCCGGGCTCCGCCGGGCGACCCAGGTCGCGGTGCTGTCGGCCAACTACGTGGCCCGGCGGCTGGCACCGCACTACCCGGTGCTGTACACCGGGCGGAACGGCCTGGTCGCGCACGAATGCGTCATCGACTTGCGCCCGCTGACCCAGGACACCGGCGTCAGCGTGGACGACGTGGCCAAGCGGCTGATCGACTACGGGTTCCACGCGCCCACCATGTCGTTCCCGGTGGCCGGCACGTTCATGATCGAGCCCACCGAGAGCGAGAGCCTGGCCGAGCTCGACCGGTTCTGCGACGCGATGATCGCGATCAGGGCCGAGATCACGCGGGTGGCCGACGGGGAGTTCGACCCGCACGACAACCCGCTGAAGAATGCCCCGCACACCGCGGAAATGCTCATCGCGGGGGAGTGGAAGCACCCGTACCAGCAGGAGGAGGCGGCCTATCCGGCGGGCACGGATCGCCGCGCCAAGTACTGGCCGCCAGTGCGCCGGATCGACCAGGCCTACGGCGACCGGAACCTGCTCTGCGCCTGCCCTCCCCCCGAAGCCTTCGCCGACTAACCCGGGAGCGTAGTGAATCCCGGGGTTCATTCGGTTCCGGCCGGTCCGGCCGGTCCGGCCGGGACCTGGCCGCACGCAAACGCGCCCGCCCCCTCCTGCGCGTGCCGCCTGGCGCCCCCGGTTGGGACGCTGGGGAGGGTGCGGCACGCGCAGGCGCGGGAGGCGGGGGCGGGCGCGGCGGGTAACGGCGACCGGGGCTGGCAGGAAAACGGCGGGGGGTTCAGCTCGCGGTCGCCGCGGAGGTGGCTCGGAATAGCTCTTACGGGCTGGCGACGGGGAAGGCGTCCAGGTCGGACAGGTGCGGGGGCAGGCTGATAGCGACCACGCTCTCCTGCTCCTGGGGGTCGGTACGGGCGACGACGGCCACGGTCATGACGTCGCTGCGGTTCACCGGCAGGTGCGGGGTGCCCGGCGGGACGTACATGAAGTCGCCGGCCTTGACCACGGTGCGGTGGCGCAGGCCCTCGCCGTGCCATACCTCGGTCTCGCCGCTGACGGTGTAGATGGCGGACTCGTGTCCGTCGTGGACGTGGGGAACGCCGCGAGTGCCGGGCGGGATCGTCACCAGGTGCAGGCACAGGGCCCGGGAACCGGCCGACCGGCTGCTCACGCCGGTGGCCAGGCTCATGCCCTGCTTCCCGTCGTAGCTTCCGCCCGCGCGGATAATGATGACCTCACCGGAGGCATCGCCGGAAATGTCAACCGCCGCCGCCGGCCCGTGGAGTGCTCTCTCCCAGACATCGGTTACTCTGAGCATTTAATCGTATCCTATCCGTGATGTCTCCCTATGTCAGATTATGACTATCTGTATTCAGATAGATACTCTCGGTAAAGTAACTATGTGCTGTCTATTTGGTTAGGTGCATCTCACCTGAAAGTAAGTATTGCTCGCCCAGCGCCGCCAGCACCCGGGCGGCTACCCCGTCGGCGGCGGCGAGCCCGTACAGCAGGTGCACCGGGCGGATCTGATCATCGCCTCGCTCGGTGGCCTTGCCCTTGGCCAGCAACACGACCTTCCGGGCCTTGTCGGTGAATCGTTCGAACATCGCGGGTATCCCCTTGACTCAGCGGACGCGGGCGCGTCGGCGGGCCGGATGGCTGATGTCTGTCCGGCGTGCGTGCTTCTTGTGAACGGCCTGCCGCGATACGCCGAGGATCTCCGCGATCTCCTGCCACGACCAGCCGTGCTCCCGTGCGTTGTCCACCTGGAGCGCCTCGAGTTGTTCCAGCAACCTGCGCAGCGCGGCCACGGCCCGGAGCCCGGTACGCGGGTCCGAGCTGTCCGCCGCGGCAGCCAGGGCGGGTGCGTTGTCCATGTTGTCAATTTATGTTGACACCAGCCGCTTGTCAACCTCAGTTGACGCCGCGCGCGGGCGCCTGCCGATTACGATGCGCTTACGAGGAGCGGCTGAACCGTGCGAGATGGCGTCACGTACCCGTAACTAAAGGGGAGGAGCCCGGGAGAGCCATCCGGGCCGGTTGAGCATACGATCCAGCTAGGCCCGCAAGGGAGGGAATGGTGACCAGCCTGACCAGGGGACCGGTCCCGGCTCGTCGTGCCGGGAACGAGTATCCCCGGCCACGGCGAAACCCGCGCCGCCCGCAGCCGGCCTCGTCCCGGCCGGAGCCGCAGGCACCACGGCCCGTTCCGCATCAAAAGGCGTACGGACGGGTCAGCCCGCGCGCGGTCCTGGCCGTCATCGGGATCGGCGCGCTGGCCGTCGTCGTGCTGTGGTGGCACAGCACCCCCGACGTCAGCGGGCTCGGCGGCTGGCTGACCGGAGCGGGCGAGGTCCTCGGGCTGCTCGCCGGGTACGGCGTGGTGGTCCTGGTCGCGCTGATGGCCCGGCTTCCGCCGCTGGAGCGCGGTATCGGCACCGATCACCTGGCCCGGTGGCACGCGATGGGCGGCCGGTACATCGTGAGCCTGGTCGTCGCGCACGGCCTGCTGATCTTGTGGGGCTATGCGACCGAGGCGCACACCAGCCTGACCAGCGAGACGGCCACGCTGCTGACCCAGTACCCGGACGTGCTGATGGCCACCGTGGCCGGGTTCCTGCTGCTCGGCGTGGGCATCGTCTCGATGCGCGCGGCCCGGCGGCGGGTCCGCTACGAGACCTGGTACTACCTGCACCTGTACACCTACCTGGCCATCGCGCTGGCCTTCAGCCATCAGTTCGCCGTCGGCGCGTCGTTCATCAGCAACCTGGCCGCGCGGTTCTGGTGGTCGGCGATGTACCTGACCGTGGCGGTCCTGGTGCTGTGGTACCGGGTGGCGGTCCCGCTGCGCGCGTTCGCCAGGCACCGGTTCACGGTCGTCGGGGTGAAGCCCGAAGGGCCCGGCGTGATCTCGGTCTACATCGGCGGCTCGCACCTCGACGAGCTCGCGGCCGAGCCCGGGCAGTTCTTCCGCTGGCGCTTCCTGACCAGGTCGCAGTGGTGGTCGTCGCACCCGTACTCGCTATCGGCCGCGCCGGGCACCGACCTGCTGCGGATCACGGCCAAGGACATCGGCGACCACAGCCGGGCCCTGTCCCAGCTGCGGCCGGGCACCCGGGTCATGGCCGAGGGACCTTACGGTGCGTTCACCGCCGGGCGTTCGGGCCGCGGCGTGGTGCTGCTGGCCGGCGGGGTGGGCATCACCCCGCTGCGGGCCATGTTCTCCACCCTCCCCGGCCCGGTCACCCTGGTCTACCGCGCGAGCAGCGAGCAGGACATCGTGTTCCGGGACGAGCTCGACGCGATCGCGGCCGCTCGCGGTGCGAAGGTGTACTACCTGGTCGGGTCGCGGGCCGAGATCGGCGGCGATCCGCTGTCGCCCCGGATGCTGCGCTCGCTGGTACCCGGGCTGGACCAGCAGGAGATCTACGTGTGCGGGCCGTCCGGAATGATCTCGGCCGCGGTCGACGCGCTGCGTGGCGCGGGGGTACCGCAGCGGCAGATCCACTTCGAATCGTTCGAGTTCTGAGGAGACGATCACGACATGCGCCGGGTGATCCTCGCCGTCACGGGCACCATCGCCGGTCTGGTGGCCCTGCTGTCGTTCAAGGCCCACGTCCCGACCGTGCCGGTGGCGGCGACCACCGGAACGGGCGGCGGGTCGTCCACATCGTCGTCGTCTTCCTCCGCCGCCCGGACGATCCCCGGGGAGTTCCAGAGCGTGGCTGGCACCTTGACGGCGGGCGAAACCACAGTCACCGGCAAGGTGGCCAATACGGTCTACGGCCCGGTGCAGATCGAGCTGGTCGTGAAGAGCCACAAGATCGTGAAGGTCGCGGTGCTCGAGCAGCCGACCAACACCATTCACGACATCCAGATCGGCGAGTTCGCCTTCCCCAAGCTGATCAGCGAGACGCTGGCCGCGCAGAACGCCAAGGTCGACGCCGTATCCGGAGCCAGCTACACCAGCGCGGGTTACATCGCCTCGCTGCAGAGCGCGGTCGACCACGGCCTGTGATCCGCCGGTGAGCGGCCTGCGGCCGGGGCGGCTCCGGCATGCCGAGCACGTGATGGGCACCGTGGTGTCGTTCGACGTACCGGACTGGGCCGGACATGATGCCGGGAGCGGCCCGGTCCTGGATGGCGTGGTGCAGTGGCTGCACTGGGTCGACGCCACGTTTTCGCCGTACCGCGATGACAGTGAGGTGAGCCGGTTCGGCCGCGGATCGCTCGCGCTCGCCGACTGCGCGCCCGAGATGGCCGAGGTGCTGGCCGCCTGCGCCGAGGTCAGCGCGCTGAGCGGCGGGTACTTCACGGCCTGGCCCGGCGGCCGGTTCGACCCATCGGGATACGTGAAGGGCTGGGCCATCGAGCGCGCCGCCGCGATGCTGGCCGCGGCCGGCTCGGCCGAGCACAGCGTCAACGGCGGCGGCGACATCCAGTGCGTCGGTGACCGCGGTCCCGGTCAGGCGTGGCGGGTGGGGATCACCGACCCGCTGCGGCCGGGATCGCTCGCCCTGGTCGTCACCGGGCAGGACTTTGCCGTCGCGACCTCCGGCGTCGCCGAGCGCGGCGCGCACATCGTCAACCCGCACACCGGCCAGCCGGCCGCCGGCCTGGCCAGCCTCACCGTGGTCGGTGCGCGGCTGGCCGCCACCGATGCCTACGCCACGGCGGCCTTCGCCATGGGGCCTGCCGCCCGGGACTGGGTGGAGGGCCTGGACGGCTACGAGGCGTTCGCGATCACCCCCGGCGGGCAGGTCTGGCAGACCAGCGGATTCCGGGCCTACCTGGCCTCGGCCTGAGGTACACCCGGCCGCGTCAGTCCCTGGTACGACGCGGACCGGGCGGCGGGCGAGCTACCGTCGGGGTATGGATGCGCTCCGTCCTGCCCCGCTGACGCGGCTGCGACCAGGCCACTGGATCGCGATCGACGCCGTGATCGCGGTGCTGCTGCTGTTCGTGTCCGGCGGCCTGGCCGACATCACCGGCCTCCCGCGGTGGGCAGCCGTGCTGATCGGGACCCTCGCCGTGCTTCCCGCCGCGGTCCGGCGACGGTGGCCGCGGGCCGTGCTCGCGCTGACCGCCGCGGGCTGGGCGACCGTGGCCGCGTTGAGTTTTTCCGTCGAGCCCCCGCTGGCGCTGGCCTTCGTGATGTACCTGATCCCGGTCCGGCTGACCCGGGCCGAGGCGCTGCGGCTGCTGGCCGGCTCGCTGGTGGTGGCGGCGGCCGGAGTGATCGCCTTCGGCCTGGTCCGGCACGGCGTCTACCGAGCGGGCGGGATGAGAGCCGCCGCGGGCCTGGGGCTGGAGAGCGGGCTGCTGATCGTGGGCGCGTGGCTGATCGGCTACCTGGTGCGGCTGCAGCGGGCCTATACGGCCGGGCTGTGGGCGCAGGGCGACCGGCAGGCCCGGGAGCAGCTGGCCGAGGCCCGCCGCGCGAACAGCGAGGAGCGGCTGCGCATCGCGCGCGAACTGCACGACGTAGTGGCGCACAGCATGAGCCTGATCGCTGTGCAGGCCGGGGTGGCCAACTACGTGGTGGGCGAGCACCCGGAGGAAGCGGCCCGGGCCCTGTCGTCCATCGAGGAGACCAGCCGCGGCGCGTTGCGCGAGATGCGCGCGCTGCTCGGCGTGCTCCGGGCCGAGGGGGATGAAGCCCTGGTCCCGGCGCCCGGGCTGGCCGACCTGAAGAGCCTGGTCGACCGGACCGCCGAGGCCGGCGTCCAGGTCTGCCTGGAGGTGCGCGGGGACCGGCCGCGGCTGTCCGCCGGCCTGGACCTGGCCGCGTACCGGGTGATCCAGGAGGCGGTCACCAACGTGATCAAGCACGCCGCCACCGACCGCTGCCGGGTCACGGTCAGCTACGCCGCGGACGCGCTGGACCTGGAGATCACCGACGGCGGCGCCGGCCCGCGCCCGGCCGGCCGGGATCCGGCGGCGGGCCACGGCCTGACCGGGATGCGGGAGCGGGTCGGCATGTACGGCGGAGAGCTCAGCGCCGCCCCCCTTCCCGGTGGCGGCTTCCGGGTCGCGGCCCGGTTCCCGCTGACGGGCACCGCGGCGTGACCATCCGGGTGCTGGTCGCCGACGATCAGGCTCTGGTCCGCGGCAGCTTCCGCATCCTGGTGGACACCGCACCCGACCTGACCTCGGTCGGGGAGGCGGCCAGCGGCGCCGAGGCGGTCGAGCTGGCCCGGAGCGAGAAACCTGACTTGGTCTTGATGGACATCCGGATGCCCGGCGTGGACGGGATCGAGGCGACCAGGCAGATCACCGCCGACCCGCAGACCTCCGCCGTCCGGGTGCTGATCCTGACCACCTTCGACCTCGACGAGTACGTCTTCGCCGCCCTGCGGGCCGGCGCGAGCGGTTTCCTGCTCAAGGACACCCCGCCGGCCGACTTGCTGGCCGCGATCCGGGTCGTCGCGGCCGGGGACGCGCTGCTCGCACCGGGCGTGACCCGGCGGCTCATCGCCGAGTTCACCCGCCGTCCCGAGCCGGCGCAGCGCCCGGCGGCCACGCTGGAAGAGGTCACCGAACGCGAACGCGAGGTGCTGACCCTGATCGGGCTCGGCCTGTCGAACACTGAGATCGCCGACCACCTGCACGTCAGCCTGTCCACGGCCAAGACTCACGTCGGGCGGCTGCTCATGAAGCTGGCCGCACGGGACCGCGCCCAGCTGGTCATCGCCGCCTACGAGGGCGGGCTGGTCGGCCGCGGCTGAGGGGCGGCCGCTCAGAGCAGCGTCGGCTGCCCGCCGTCGTAGATGAGCAGGCCGTCGTCGCGCAGCCGCAGACCGGGGGAGAGGCGGTGCTCCTCCAGCCGGCCGTCGTGCATGAGGTGGCGGACTTCCTGGCCGCGCGCCGCGGTGACGAAGTCGGCCAGCATCCGGCGATGGCAGCGCCACCACAGGCTCTCAGCGCACATCACCGCCGTGCCCCGCGCGCTGGCCAGGGCGAGCACCTGGTCCACCGCGGTCAGGAAGGCCGCGCTTCGCATGTGCCCGGCGTAACCGCGTAGCGACTCGACCCCGAAGGCCACGTCCGGCGAATCGGGTTCCGGGGTACGCAACCCGCCCAGTCGCTTGTCCCAGCGGTAGCTGATGCCGGCCTCCGGCAGCCAGCGCTGGAGTTGCGCCCGGGCCACGTGCGGATGCCGGCGGCTGGCAGGGATGGTCCTGACGTCAATGAGCACCGAGACCCCGGCGTCCTTCAGCAGGCTGACCATCTGCTCGGGCGAGGCCGTTCCGTGCCCGAACGTCAGAAGCATCGACTGGCCTCCGGAGTGTCTGTTTGCCTCCGCTTTACCCTCCTTCGCCCGGTCTACTCGCCTGCGCGGCCGAGACCAGCTGACGCAGCGCGCGGCGCGTGTCGGAGTCTTCCAGGCCGGTGAAGCTGCCGATCAGGAACTGCGTGAGGTCATCGGGGAACGACCCGGGGTCGCGGACCGGCACGATCGCGCCCGCTTGGCGTCCCATGACCTCCGCCGCGACGGCGCCCTTGCCCGGCCACCACCGGTAGATGGTCTGCCCGTGCTCATTCGCGCAAGCTTAGCCGTTGATGAGACTAAAGGTCCCGGTAAGAAGGCGCCAGCCGGATCATCCGGCTGGCGCCGGCGGTTGTCCGTCCGCGGGTCCCTCGGCGCCGGGTCCGTCGGCGCGGCCATGGCTTCGGACCAGCGCCGTGACCTCGTGCGCGATGCCGACTGACGGGCCGCCGATCAGCTCCCAGGCCCGGGCGATCCCGATGAAGAAACAGCAGACGACCAGGATCGCGATCGTGTTCACGTCGCCGGAGTCGGCCGGGTCGGCGTTGACGGCGAGTCCCGCGATCAGCTGGAGGACGAACACGACGGCCAGCCCGATCAGGAAGACGGCGTCGCGGACCGTGGCCCACCGCACGTGGCGCAGCCGGACCAGTGACAACAGCGCCGCCGCGACGAACAAGAGCCCGGTGGCGGCGACGGCCACCGACGTGGGCCCGATCTTGTGTCCCGGGATGAGCGCGAACAGCGACACGGAGAGCGCGTTGACGAAGGCGGTCAGGGCCGCCACGGCCCGGATGCGGTGGATCTGAGCCCCGGCCCCGTCGCGGCTCAGCCGTTCCGCCGAGACCGAGATGGCCACGAACAGCAGCCCGATCAGCGCCCCGGCGACACCGGCGCTGGCGGCGAAGAACTCACGGATGCCCTCAGGAACCATCTGGTGATTCTTCCAGCTGTGATTCGCGGATGCCCGGCCGGCCGGGTTAAGCTGCTTCTCGTGCACCGGCTGTTCCCCATCACCCCGCCGCCCCGCTCCTAGCGGGGCGATAGCCCGGTTGCGCCCGGCCGCGTGATCTAGACGCGCGCTTTCCCTGACGACGCAGCGCTGACGCGCTGCCGCATGGCTGAAGGCCGCCGCGTGCCGCCCGGATGAGCCAGTGTGCCGCGCCCCGCTTCCGCGACCCTTCCCCTTCTCGTCGCAGGAGCGATTTCCCATGCGTCCAGCCATGACCGAACCCCGGCCCGGTACGGGCCTGCTCTACCTCATCACGTCCGGGTTGCTGTGGGGCACGGGCGGCCTCACCGGCAGCCTGCTGAGCCGGGTGGCCGGCTTGCCCGCGCTCTCGGTGGCCGCCTGCCGCCTCACCGCGGGCGGCGTGCTGATCGTTATCTTCCTCACCGTGACCGGCCGGCGCTGGCCGGTCGGCCGGGCCGTGTGGTCCCGCATCGCCGTGATCGGCGTGCTGGCCGCGCTGTACCAGAGCTGCTACTTCATCGCGGTGGCACTGACCTCGGTGGCCCTGGCCACCCTGGTCACCATCGGCACCGCGCCCGTCATCGTGCTCGGGGTCTTCTGGGTCACCGGGCGGCGGGTCGGCCGGCTCGCGCCCGTCGCGGCCTGCCTGGCGCTGACCGGCCTGGGCTTGCTGGTCGGCCTGCCATCCGGCTTCTCCCAGACCGCCGTCCTGGCCAGCGCGGGTATGGCGGTCCTCGCGGCAGCCGGTTTCGCCGCGGTGACCCTGACCGGCGCCCGGCCCGTGCCCGGCCTGGATGACCTCACCGTGACCGGATTCGGCTTCGCGCTGGGCGGCCTGATCTTGCTCCCGCTAGCCGCCGCGACCGGCGGTCTGAGCTTCCGGCCCGGGCTCGAGGCGGCCGGGCTTCTCCTCGCGCTCGGCACCGGTCCGACCGCGGTGGCGTACACGCTCTACTTTCGTGGCCTGCGCCGGGTGGCGGCCACCACCGCCGCTCTGCTTACCCTGCTCGAGCCGCTGACCGGCACCGTCCTGGCCGCGTTCGTCCTCGGCCAGCGGCTGAGCGCGACCGGGATGGCCGGCGCGGCCATCATGCTGGCCGCGGTAGCCGTCACCGTCCGCGGCTCCGGGGAGGCCGCGCCGCGCGTCCGGCACCAGCCCGAGCCGGACCAGCCCGAGCCGGACCAGCCCGAGCCGGATCAGCTGGCCTGCCGGTAACGGTCGAGGATCTCGGCGTGCAGCGCGGGCGCGGGCGCGTCGGCCGCCGCCAGCAGGGACGGGACCGGCCCGCGCCGGACGGCGGTCAGCGCGAGCGCGATGTGCTGGACGCCGATGTTCGGATCCTGCAGCGCGTGTGTCTCCTGAAGGGTTAGTTCCAGGATCCGCTTGGCCACCGGGGTGAACGGGATGTGGCCCCCCGGCCGGCCGCCGCCGGCCCGGCAGGGGCAGGCGGCGGTCTCCGCGGTCCTGGACGAGCGCTGCGCGGCGGCGGTGACCGCCCGCCCGCGCTGGAACTGGCGTCGGCTCCGCCGCAGGCCCGGCGGCAGCGCCCGGCGCGGATCCAGCCTGAACCGGTGTGCGCTCGATGAGCCGCGCCTGCTCTTGAGCCTGTGCTGGACCATCAGGTCGGCCTCGGCCATGGCGTGCGGCCCGAACGTCGCCTCGATCCGGGCCCGGACCGCGTCCAGGTCGATCCCGATCGAGGCCAGCGCATCCCGGTCCAGGCCGCCGAACGGCACGTCCCAGGTTCCGGCGGCGCGTTCCGGCCCCATCCAGCGCCGCATCTCCGCCTCGACGTACTCGGAGGTGATGCCGTGCGCGGCCAGGACCGCGCTGGCCGGGTGATCGGCCGACACCACGGAGAGCAGGATGTGCTCGCCGCCGATGAAGTTGTGCCCGAGCCGGCGAGCGTGCTGCTGGGCCTGGACCACGATGGCGCGGGCGTCGGGCGTGAAGCGTTCGAACATCACGGCCTCCCCAGGCGCCGGCCGTACTTGCGGTGCACGGTCTGCTTGGTGACGCCGAGCCGCTCCGCGATCTCCTGCCAGGACCAGCCCCGCTCCCGTGCGTTCTGGACCTGGAGGATCTCGAGTCGTTCGGCGAGGGCTCGTAGCGCTGCCACGGCGCGCAGACCCGTGTCGGGATCGTGGCTCGCGGCGCCCTCGGCGATTTCCAGTACTGGTTCCATGGCCGTCAGCTTATGCTGACAACCGGAGCTCGTCAACATAAGCTGACGATCGGCTACGCCGCGGCCAGGGCGGCGAGCAGCTCGCGCTCGCGGCCCGCGCTCAGCCCCGCGCGCCGTGGCCGGTCCAGACCCTGCTCGCGCTCCCAGGCCAGCACGTCGGCGAGCAGCTCAGGGCGCGGACGGTGGCGCAGGCCCGCGGCTCGCGCGGCTGCCCCGCTGCGGGCCGAGAAGCCGTCCCAGCCCGGCTCGCACACCCAC
This sequence comes from uncultured Actinomycetes bacterium, assembly GCA_963822765.1. Taxonomy (GTDB): domain Bacteria; phylum Actinomycetota; class Actinomycetes; order Streptosporangiales; family Streptosporangiaceae; genus Palsa-504. The sequence goes on from CAWGJL010000029.1 coordinate 63,757, forward strand.
ATCGGCAGCGACTCCGGGCCCATCCACTGCTCGACGCCCTGGGCGACCAGCCACGCCGGGTCGGCCTCGACCACCGGCCCGGTATGCCCGCCGATGGTCCGGGCCTGCTCGATCCAGTCGCCGAACGGCATGACCGGGCCGACCGCGTCGTAGGTTCCCGTGGTCCTGGCCTGCGCGGCGTCCAGCAGCCAGGCAGCGAGATCGCGGGCGTCGATCACCTGAGTCGGCGCCTCCCGGGGGGCCGGGACGAGCATCGGACCGAGCGGGTCACGGGCGGCCCGCGCCACCCAGTACCCGGACCGCCCGCTGTGGTCGCCGGGTCCGCCGATCAGGCCCGCCCGCGCGATCAGCAGCCGGTCGCCCGCCACCGACACCGAGCTCTGCTCGCAGGCCACCTTGGCCTCGCCGTACTGCTCGATGCCGGCTTCCTCAAGCTCGGTCGCGGGCAGCAGCGGCGTGGTCTCGTCGGCGCCGGCTTCGGCGTTGGAGGCGTAGACGCTGCCCGAGGAGACGTAGCTCCAGTGCGCCGCCCGGTCGCCCAGCGCGGCCAGGGCGCCGCGGACCAGCCCGGGCTGCCACGACACCTCGACCACCGCGTCCCAGTCCCGGTCGCGGACCCGGTCGTAGGCCCCGTCCTCGCGCCGGTCCGCCGCCACCAGGACCGAGCCCTCGGCCACCGGCCCGCTCTCGCCACGAGCCAGGCAGGTCACCGCGTGACCGCGCCCGACCGCCTGCTCGGCCACCTCGCGGCCCAGCCATGCCGTCCCGCCCAGCACCAGAACGTCCATGCGCTCTAGTCCAGCACGCCCGCCTGCCGCCCGGGGTCAGGTTCACCGGGGGCGTAGACCAGTTCGGCCGAGCCGTCAGGAACCGGGAGGATCGCTGCGGTCCTGGACCAGGAGTCAGGAACACTGGAGAGGCCGTTCAGCGGACTCCCAGGCCCGCTCCCTAAGTTTGGGTGCAGGGATATAACGGGGTGCGCTGACGTATGAGCGGAAAGGCTTGGACCGTGTTGGATAGGGTGACCATCGCGTACCGGGGCGAGACCTACGCGATAGGACGCGGACGCGACTATTTCGGGATCTGGACCGTGGCGGGTTCCCGCTCGCAGCCGCTGGAGTGGTGGCCGGAAACCCAGGAGGGCTGGTCGGCCGCGTGGACCCGGTTCGCGGTGCTTGAAGCGCCCGACGGGATCACCTCGGTCGGCCGGACAGCGGCCAGGCCCGGCGAGCGCACGGACGCCGCCTGGGCCCCGGCGATCGCCGCTCGCCGCGGTGGTGCCATCGCGGCGGCGCTGCTCCTGGGCGTGGGCGTGGCGCTGGGGATCGCCGGGCTGTTCCCGGACTACCTGGGCGGGACGAGCCTGGCCTCGGCTCCGGACAACCTGTTTGCTCATGTCGTCTACCTGGCGGCCTGGACCGCGAGTGGCGTGCTTATCGCGCTCGGCGGCGCCCGGGTGCGGGTCGGCGCCCTGCTGGCGGTAGGCCTGAGCATCGTGACGTTCGGCCTGTTCCTCGCGGACGCGGGCACGCCGATCGCTGGCGGCGCTCACCTGGCCGGCGCAGGTCTGGTCCTCAGCCTGGTGGGCTGGCTCGTCTGCGCCGCCGGATCCACGCTGGCCTTCCTGATCCGGCCCGCCCGTACCCCGCCCGGTCCCCGCCGCGGGCCAGTTCCCCGCCGCGGGCCAGTTCCCGGCCGCGGGTCCGGCCCCTGCAGCCGATCCGGCCGGGGCACGCGGACGCCTGCTCACCCTGGGCTGGCCGCGCGGCGCGGCGCTGGGTCCGGCCGTGCTGCTGGTCCTGGCCGGACTCGGAACGGCCGCCGCCTTTGTTCCCTCCTGGGACAACTTCACGCTGCGGACTGCGGCCGGGCAGACGCAGACCTTCGCCGCGGGCAACGCGTTCTCCGATCCGGGACCGGTGATCGCCGGGAACGTGGTCGTCATGGTCGCGCTGGCCGCGGTGGTCATCGCGGCGGCCCTGTGGCGCCCCGCCCGGCAGGGCGCGGTCCTGCTCGCCGGAGCCATCATCCCGATGGTCGCCCAGGCCATCTCGGCCCTGATCCAGGTCGGCGAGGCGACCTCGCCCACCCAGTTCGGGTTCACGCCCGCGCAGGCCTCGGCGCTCGGGCTGACCGTCAGCAACGGCCTGACCCCTTCGTTCTGGATCTACTCCGTGCTCGTCGTGGTGCTCCTGGTCTCCTGCGCGTGGATGCTCTTCATCCCGCCGACGCCGCACAACGTGACCGTGCCGGCCAGCGCCGGCCTGCGACCCGGTGATGACGCCGACGCTCAGGTCCCGACGTGGCACGTCGCCCGGACCGAGGCCTACGACATGAGCGGCGCCACTGCTCCGGCGCCCGGCCACGACTGGGATATCGACGACGAGGCTGAGCAGCGCGGCGAATTCGATAACTACGAGGAATTCGGCAGCGACAAGCCGGCCGGCGGCACGGTAACGCAGGAGGTCAAGGCGGACGACGCCGGGCCACGCGAGTAGCGGCCAGGACCTGGAGGGCGACCCGGCGGCGCGGGCGAGGGGGTTGTGCCAGGCCCGGCGTAAATGCTACAAAGAGATGTCGGACTCATAAGTTATTGTGGAATGATCGGCGGGCCGGACCTCGCGTCGGGCAGTCGGCGGGCGGGTAGGGACAAACCGGGCGGCGTCGGCCGCCCGGCCGACGCCAGCTCCGCCGAAGGGACAGCGTGATGCGCCACAGCACCCATCGCCAAGCGCCCCGCCCCGTCAGGCCGGCCGCGGCCGCGGTCAGCAAGATGCTGTCCCGGGCCTGGTCGCTCCCGCCGCAGCGGAACTTCGTCGCGATCGAGCGGAACGTCCAGGTGCCGATGTCCGACGGCGCGGTGCTGCTGGCCGACCACTACCTGCCGGTCACCAGCCAGCCGGCCGCTACGGTCCTGGTGCGCTGCCCGTACGGACGCGGGGCCCCGTTCAGCCTGCTGCAAGCCCAGCTCGTCGCCGAACGCGGCTTCCACGTGCTGCTGCAGAGTGTCCGCGGCACCTTCGGTTCCGGCGGGCAGTTCGAGCCGATGCGGCGCGAGGCCAGCGACGGGCAGGACACCGTGGCCTGGCTGCGCGGCCAGAGCTGGTTCGACGGACGGCTGGCCACGTTCGGGGCCAGCTACCTCGGCTTCGTGCAGTGGGCCCTGGCCCTGGACCCGCCGCCCGAGCTGGTCGCCGCGGTGGTGGTCGTCGGCCCGCACGACTTCAGCCGGACCGCGTACCGCAACGGCGCCTTCGACCTGTACAACTTCCTGAGCTGGAGCGACCTGATCGTGAATCAGGAGCGGGTTAATCCCCTGACCGGCATGGTCCGTCAGGTCACCGCGGACCGGCGCCTGCGCCCGGCGCTCGGCCAGGCGCCGGTCCGCGCCGGCGCCCGCGACCTGCTCGGCACCGGGGCGCCGTGGTTCGAGACCTGGCTGGAGCATCCGGAGCTGACCGACCCGTTCTGGGCGCCGTTGCAGTGCGGCGCGGCGCTGGAGCGCATCTCGGTCCCCACCCTGCTGATCGGCGGCTGGCAGGACCTGTTCCTGGAGCAGACCATCGAGCAGTTCGGGGCGCTGGCCGCGCGGGGCGTGCCCACCCGCATGCTCCTCGGCCCGTGGACTCACCTGGACACCGCGACCAGGGCCGGTCCCGCGTTTATCGAAAGCCTGGCCTGGCTCGAGCGCCACGCCGGCCAGGTCCCCGGCGAGCCCGCCGCCGGTCACTCGGTGCGCTTCTGGGTCGGCGGCGCCCGCGAATGGCGCGAGACGGCGACCTGGCCGCCCGCCGGCCAGCCGCCGCAGCGGTGGTACCTGGGCCCCGACGGCACGCTCAGCTCAAAAGAACCCAGCTCAAAAGAACCCAGCTCAAAAGAACCCGGCTCGGGCGAACCCGGCTCGAGCGGACGAAGCCGCCGCCGGATCGCCGGTGAGCTTCCGCTACGACCCGGCCGACCCCACCCCGTCGGTGGGCGGCGCGATCCTGGCCCTGAACGCCGGGGTACGCGACAACCGGGTGGTCGAGCAGCGCCCTGACGTCCTGCTGTTCACCAGCGAGCCGCTGGCCGAGCCGGTCGAGATCATCGGCGACGTGGCCGCCGAACTGCACGTGACCCGCGACAACCCGAACGCCGATCTGTTCGTGCGCCTGTGCGATGTCGACCAGCGCGGCCGGTCACGCAACGTCTGCGACGGCATCGTCCGGCTGACCAGCGCAGACCCGCTGACCGGGACCGTCCGGGTCAGCCTGATCGGCGCGGCGCACCGGTTCGGCCGCGGGCACCGGCTCAGGCTCCAGGTCGCGGGCGGCGCGCACCCCCGCTTCGCCCGCAACCCCGGCAACGGGCAGGTCGACGCGCCGGCCAAGGATTTCGTGGTCACCCACTACCGCATCCAGAGCCCCTCAGCGCTCGTGATCAGCCAGGCCGCGGGAAAGGAAGCAGCCCATGCCTGACCAGCCCAGGGTCGAGTTCCGCACCGGCCCGGAGCACTACCGGCACTGGCGCCTGGGCATCGAGGGCCCGGTCGCGACGCTGACCATGGACGTGGACGAGCACGGCGGGATCGTCTCGGGTTACGACCTCAAGCTGAACTCCTACGACCTCGGGGTCGACATCGAGCTCTACGACGCGGTGCAGCGGCTGCGGTTCGAGCATCCCGAGGTCCGCACGGTCGTCATCACGAGCGGCAAGCCGAAGATCTTCTGCGCCGGCGCCAACATCCGCATGCTCGCCGCCTCGCCGCACGGCTGGAAGGTGAACTTCTGCAAGTTCACCAACGAGACCAGGAACGGCATCGAGGACGCCACCGCCCACTCCGGTCAGACCTACCTGGCCGCGGTGAACGGCACCGCCTCGGGCGGCGGGTACGAGCTGGCGCTGGCCTGCGAGCACATCATGCTGATCGACGACCGGTCCTCCGCGGTCTCGCTGCCCGAACTGCCGCTGCTCGGCGTGCTGCCGGGGACCGGCGGGCTGACCCGGGTGTCCGATAAACGGCACGTCCGGCGGGACCTGGCCGACTACTTCTCGACCAAGGCGGAAGGCATCGGGGGCAAGAAGGCCGTCCAGTGGCGCCTGGTCGACGAGGCCGTGCCGCGGCCGCGGTGGGACGAGACCGTGGCCGAGCGGGCCGCCGAGCTGGCCGCGCGCTCCGGCCGCCCGCACGACGCCGAGGGCGTCGCGCTGACCCCGCTAAACAAGACCCGCGACGACGACACGATCACCTACGACCACGTCGAGGCCCGGCTCGACCGCGATACCGGCAAAGTCGACATATCGGTAAAAGGTCCGCAAAACGATCCGCCCGCCAGTTTCGCCGAGGACCCCAGAACCCGGAGCGCGGACTTCTGGCCGCTGGCGGTGGCCCGCGAGCTCGACGACCTGATTCTGGACCTGCGCACCAACGAGACCGAGCTCGGCACCTGGGTGCTCCGCACGCAGGGTGATCCGGCCACCGTCCTGGCCCACGACGAGCTGCTGCTGAACAGTAAGGACGACTGGCTCGCCAACGAGATCCTGCACTACCTCAAGCGCACCCTGCGGCGGCTCGACGTGACCAGCCGCAGCCTCATCGCGGTGATCGAGCCGGGCAGTTGCTTCGCCGGGTCGCTGCTCGAGCTCGCGCTGGCCGCCGACCGGTCGTTCCAGCTGGCCGGGGTCTTCGAAGACAGCGACGCCGAACCTGCGACCATCACCCTGGGAGACATGAACCTCGGCCCGCTGACCATGAGCAACGGGCTGACCCGGCTGCAGACCCGCTTCTGGGGGGACGAGCCCGGCTACGAAGCGGCGGCGAAGCGCAAGAACGAGGCGCTGGCCGCCGAGGACGCGGCTGACCTGGGCCTGATCACCTTCGCTCCGGACGATATCGACTGGGACGAGGAGATCAGGATCGCGACCGAGGAGCGGGCCAGCTTCAGTCCTGACGCGCTCACCGGGCTGGAGGCCAACTACCGGTTCGCCGGCCCCGAGACGATGGAGACCAAGATCTTCGGACGGCTGTCCGCCTGGCAGAACTGGATATTCAACCGGCCCAACGCAGCGGGCCCGGACGGCGCGCTGCGCCGGTTCGGCACCGGGCAGCGGGCCGTGTTCGACCGGAAGCGAGTCTGACCGTGCCAGCGAAAAACAGAGCTACCGCCGACTACAGCGAGAAGATCCCGAACAACGTCAGCCTGCACGAGGACCGGCGGCTGCAGCGAGCGCTGGAGTCCTGGCAGCCGAACTTCCTGCACTGGTGGCAGACGATGGGCCCGACCCTGCCGACCCAGGACGTCTACCTGCGCACCGCGGTCAACGTCGGCCGGGACGGCTGGGCCCAGTTCGGCCACGTGGCCATGCCCGAGTACCGCTGGGGCATCTTCCTGGCCGAACGGGACCCGGGGCGCAAGGTCGGGTTCGGCGAGCACAAGGGCGAGCCGGTGTGGGACAAGGTACCGGGGGAGTACCGGGCCGAACTGCAGCGGCTGATCGTCATCCAGGGTGATACGGAGCCCGCGAGCGTGGAGCAGCAGCGCAACCTGGGCGCGACCGCGCCGAGCCTGTACGACCTGCGCAACCTGTTCCAGGTAAACGTGGAGGAAGGCCGGCACCTGTGGGCGATGGTCTACCTGCTGCACGCCTACTTCGGCCGGGAGGGCCGCGAGGAAGCCGAGGAACTGCTGCACCGCAACTCCGGCAGCCTCGACTCGCCGCGCATCCTGGGCGCGTTCAACGAGGAGACCCCGGACTGGCTCAGCTTCTTCATGTTCACCTACTTCACCGACCGGGACGGCAAGTACCAGCTCGGCACGCTCAAGGAAAGCGCCTTCGACCCGCTCAGCCGCACCTGTGAGTTCATGCTCAAGGAAGAGGCGCATCACATGATGGTGGGCACCACGGGCGTCGACCGGATCGTGCAGCGCACCGTCGAGGTGATGCGCGAACACAACACCGATGACGTGGCCGGGCTCGGCGCGATCCCGCTGCCGGTGATCCAGAAGTACCTGAACTTCCACTACTCGGTGTCGCTCGACCTGTTCGGCGGCGATACCTCCACGAACGTGGCCAACTACTACACGGCCGGGCTCAAGGGCCGCTGGCTGGAAGACCGGCGCAAGGACGACCACAAGCTGGCCAGCGACTCGATCATGGTCGACGCGCTATCTGAGCAGGGCGAGATCGGGCAGACCGAGGTCTGTTCGCTGGTCGGGCTCAACACCGACCTGCGCCGCGAGTACATCGCGGACTGTCAGGGCGGCGTCAAGCGGTGGAACCGCATCCTGGCCGACGGCGGCGTCGGGCAGCGGCTGAAGCTGCCGCATGTCGCGTTCAACCGCAAGGTCGGCGCGTTCGCCGGGATCGAGGCCACGCCCGACGGCGAGCCGCTCACGGCCGCCGAGTGGGAGCGCCGCCAGGGCCAGTGGCTGCCCACCGACGTGGACAAGACCTACGTGCGGTCGCTCATGCAGCCGGTACACGAGCGGGGCAAGATCGCGGCCTGGATCGCGCCGCCGCGCAACGGCATCAACGGGCAGCCGTTCGACTACGACTACGTCCACCTGTCCTGACGGCAAAAGGCCACGGTCCGTTCGGCGTAAAAATCTTTTGATGCCGAACGGGCCAGGGTCCTTGCGGCCGGTCATGACCCCGGCCCCCGGACGTAACGCAGCTGTTCGGCATGCGCGTCGCGCAGCCACTGCGGGCTGCCCGCGGTCAGCCGCGGGTCACCGAACGGGTGCCCCAGGGCCAGGGCGTCCAGGTACGCGGCGTCGGCCGTGAGCCGCCGCTGGAACTCCCCGGCGTCCCCCGCATGCCCGTGGCCAGGGACGACGTGGCGCACCCCGGCCACGGAGGCCAGCCGCTCCAGACCCGCGCGGTAGTCGCCGAGCGGGTCCGCGGCGGTCAGGTCGAGCAGCGGCGTCTCCACGTCCGAGCACATGTCCCCGGCCACCAGCACGCCGGTCCCGGGCAGGAACACCGCGCCGTGCCCGGGCGCGTGCCCGTTGTGCGCGATCACCTGTGCCGCGGGCCCGTCCCACGGGATGGTGTCCGCCTCTAGCGGCGTGAGCCGGCCGAGCAGCAAGAAGTCGTGCCCGGGCACGGATCGCTGCGTCTCGCGGGCCAGCTCCGCCCGTTCGGCCCGGGCGAACGCCGCCGCGGCCGGCGTGGCGTAGCGGAGACGCGCGCCCCAGGTCCAGGGACCACAGCACGTGGTCCCAGTGCGGATGCGTCGACCAGGCCGCCGATGGCCGCACCCCCAGTTCGCGCAGGTCCGCCGCCAGCCGCGCCAGCTCGGCCACGGTCACCGCCGGGTCGATGAGCAGGCAGCCGCCGTCCGAGCCCATCACGACGGTGGACGTGGTCTGGTCAAACGTGCTCGTCGCGACGAGCACCCCCGCCGCGATCTCGGTCAGCCGGCGCACGTGGCGGTGCTGCTCATCGCGGTGATTCACTGAGCCGGGACGCCAGCCGCACCGGCAGGGATTCCAGGCCGTGGATGAGCGAGCTCGGGCGCCAGCGCAGCTCGGACGGGGGTACGGCCAGCGTTATCGAGGCGAACCGCTGCAGCAGCGCGCCGAACGCGATCTCGGCCTCCAGCCGGGCCAGCGGAGCGCCCACGCAGTAGTGGATGCCGTGTCCGAACGCCAGGTGCCCGGTGCTGTCCCGGCCGACGTCCAGCCCTTCGGGGTCGGCGTACCGCGACGGATCCCGGTTCGCCCCGCTCAGCGAGACCAGCACCACCTCGCCCGGCCCGATGTGCACGCCGCCGAGGTCCACCGGCTCGCTGGTGAAGCGGAACGTCGCGTCGTTCACCGGGCTCACGTACCGCAGCAGTTCCTCGACCGCGCCGCCCAGCAGGGCGGGATCGGCCCGCAGCCGGGCCAGCTCCCCGGGGTGCAGGAGCAGCGCGAGCACGCCGCCCCCGATCAGGTTGACCGTGGTCTCGTGTCCGGCCACCAGGAGCAGCCAGGCCATCGACAGCAGCTCGTTCTCGCTCAGCCGGCCCGTGTCGTCTCGTGCGGTGTCGTCCCGCACCGAGATCAGCGCGGACAGCAGGTCGTCGGCGGGTTCGCGCCGCCGGGTCGCCAGCAGGTCCCGGAAGTAGCCGATCATCGCGGTGGCATGGGCCTGGAACACCTCGGGCGAGACCGTCTCCGAGACGATGGTCGCCGACCAGGCCCGGAACTGGTCCCGGTCGGTCACCGGCACGCCGAGCAGTTCGCAGATCACCGTGACCGGCAGCGGGAACGCGAACGCGGTCAGCAGGTCGACCTCCTGCCGGGCCGACATATCGTCGAGCAGCGCCTCGGTGATCGCGGTGATCCGCGGCCGGAGCTGCTCGACCCGGCGCGCGGTGAACGCCTTGTTGACCAGCTTGCGCAGCCGCTCGTGATCCGGCGGGTCGCTGTTGAGCATGTGCAGGTCGAGCGCGGCGGACTCCGAATCCGGGTCCGGGCGCCAGTCTCCCGGCACTTTGACCAGCCGCGGATCGGTTAGCGCGGCGCGCGCCTGCGCGTACCCCGTGATCAGCCACGCGGGTGTGCCGCCCGGCATGATCACCCGCGTGGCCGGGTGCTCCGCGCGCAGCCGCGCGTGCACGGAGTAGGGATCGGAGAAGTACTCGGCCCCGAGGTGCTCGATCGTGGTGTTCGCCTGCGTCATGGCTTGCCCCTAGTCAGATCCGGCGAGATCCCCCAGAGGCCCCATCTTAAGTAATAACTTATACGTTGTAAAGGAACTCGCCGTCTCGGCGGGGCGCAGCCGGCCGAGCCGGGACGGCCACCAGTTCCAGCGGCCGATCAGCACCGCGGCCGACGGCACGAGCAGCGTCCGGACACCGAAGGTATCCATCAGCACGCCGAGCGCGAGGCCGACCCCGACGTCCACGATGGTCCGGACGTTCTGCTGGCCGGCGCTGCCCGAACCCACGATGGCCAGCACCCCGAACGTCCCGGCCAGCACCAGCCCGGCTGAGGTCACCGTGGTGCCGGTGACGTTGAGCGCCCGGCCGACCGCCTCGGGCAGCGGCAGCCGGTGCGCCTCCTCCCTGATCCGGGACATGACCAGGATGTTGTAGTCCTCGCCGAGCGCCAGCAGGAACATGAACAGCAAGAACGGCAGGATGAAGGTCAGTCCCGGCTGGCCCGCGGCCTTGACGAACACCAGCACGGTCAGGCCGAGCGCCGAGAAGTACGACAGCACCACCGAGGCGATCAGGTACAGCGGCGCGACCAGGCTGCGCATCACCACCGCGAGCAGCACCGCGATGACCGCGATGGCGATCGGGATCACCGTGCGCAGGTCGCTGTCGGACAGCTGGGCCACGTCGTAGGTGAACGCGGCCTGCCCGGTGACCCCGGATGCCGTGGCCCCGGCCAGCCGCGCCGCGCGGGCCGCGTCGGCGCGGATGGCGGGCACCGCCTCCTCGGCCGCGGTGGTGGCCGGGCTCCCGGCCGCCAGCGAGGTCGCGAACGAGATCGTGTACCCGTCCGCGCTCACGTACGACCCGCTGGCCCGGTAGGCCTGGTACGCCGCGAGGCGCGCCCGCGGGACCTGCGCGCCGGCCGCCGCGGTCAGCGCGCGCGGCGCCCCGTAGCTGGCGTGCAGCGCGGCGTACTGCGCCGCGGTCAGTGCCGTCCCGTTGGCGTCAAAGGGTCCGGACACCGCGGTGAACTGCGGATCCGCCGCCAGCTGACGCTCGGCGGCGGCCACGTCGGCGGGGGCCGCCCACACCGGGCGGCGCAGCCGCAGCACGATGACGGTCGGGTTGGCCGCCGACTGCGGGAAATGCTCGGCCAGCAGCGCGTTGCCCTGCGCGGAGTCGCTGCCCCCCGGCGCGGTCGCCGCCCCGCCGAACCCCGAGGCCACGTAGCCGGCCGAGGCCACCGCGAGCGCGCCGAAGACGAGCAGCCCGGCGACCAGGGTCGCGGTCGGCCGGCGCACGATCCGGGCGCACGCCGGGCCCCACCACCCGGTCCGCCCGCCGCCCGGCCGGACCGAGGACGGCCAGAACGCGACCGGGCCGGCGATGGCCAGCAGCGCGGGCAGCAGGGTGAGCCCGGCGATGAGCATCAGCCCGATCGCGATGGCCAGCGGCGCGGCCAGCCCCGAGTACAGGCTGAACGACGCGGTGGCCAGCGACAGCAGGGCCGCGATGAGGATGCCCGCGGAGAACGTGATCGTCTCGCCGACCCGCGCCACGCCCAGCACGATCGCCTCATTGCCGGGCAGCCCGGCGCGCATCTCCTCCCGCACCCGGAACATCAAGAACAGCGCGTAGTCGGTGCCCGCGCCGAGGACCAGCACGATCAGCAGCAGCGAGGCGATCTGCGACACGCCCAGCCCGTGGACCGCGGCCTCGGCGGTGAGCCGCTCGGCGACCAGCACCACGACCAGGGCGGGCAGCACGGCGATGAGCGGCGCCAGCGCCGACCGGAACACGGCCATGAGCAGGGCGACCACGAAGATGATCGAGAACCACTGGACCTGGCCGCCGGTCTTGCCCGATGTCGCGTTGGTGTCCACCCGGGTCGCCACCGGCCCCGCGGTGTGCGCGGCCAGCCCGGCCGGCAGCGCCGCGGCCCGGATCACGTCGCGCAGGCCGGCCACCAGGGTGGCCTGCTGGGAGGTGGCCAGGCCGCCGGACTGGGCCAGCGCGGCCAGCACCGTGAGCTGCTCGGCCCGGCCGTCCGCGGACTGCCCGGCGTCCCGCACCGCGGTCCCCTTGGCCGCCCGCGCCAGCGCGGCGGACAGCCGCGCGATGGCCGCCTGGTCGGCCCCGGTCAGCATCCCGCCGGACCGGGCGGCCACCACGGTCACCGCGGTCAGCGAGGCACCCTGCAGCGGCGAGGCCAGCTGAGCCGCCTGCTCGCTGAGCGCGCTGGCCGGCAGGAACGAGGTGTTGTCACTTTGCGTCACGTCCGACAGCGACGGCAGCAGCGCCATGGCCGCGACCGTGCCCGCCACCCAGGCCAGCACGATCGCCCAGCGGAAGCGGACCGCCAGCCGCCCGGCCGTGTGAAAGACGGTACTCACGGAAGCTATCGTCGCCGGCCTGAGGGTAAATCGGTTAGACAGACAGCCATGGTGGCCGGCGCGGAGCGGAATACGTAGACCGCCGGGCGCGTAAAGTTGCTTCGTGGCAGATCCGCACGGCTACCGGCCGGCGCCGGGCGCGATTCCCGAGTCTCCTGGGGTCTACCGGTTCCGTGACCAGCGCGGCCGGGTGATCTACGTCGGGAAGGCGAAGTCCCTGCGCCAGCGCCTGAATTCCTACTTCGCCGACTTCGCCAGCCTGCACCCGCGCACCCAGGCCATGCTGACCACCGCGGCGGGGGTGGACTGGACCGTGGTCAGCACCGAGGTCGAGGCGTTCCAGCTCGAGTACTCCTGGATCAAGGAGTTCGATCCCCGGTTCAACATCAGGTACCGGGACGACAAGAGCTACCCCTACCTCGCGGTCACCATGGGCGAGGAGTACCCGCGGGTCATGGTCATGCGCGGCGCCAAGCGGAAGGGCACCAAGTACTTCGGCCCGTACAGCCACGCCTGGGCCATCCGCGACACGGTCGACACCCTGCTCCGGGTGTTCCCGGTCCGGACCTGCTCGGCCGGGGTGTTCAAGCGGTCGGGCCAGATCGGCCGGCCCTGCCTGCTGGGGTACATCGGCAAGTGCTCCGCGCCGTGCGTCAAGCGGATCAGCGCGGAGGAGCACCGCGCCCTGGCCGAGGACTTCTGCGACTTCATGGCCGGCCAGACCACCCGGTTCGCCGCCCGCCTGGAGGCCGAGATGAAGGCGGCGGCCAGGGTCGAGGAGTACGAGCGCGCGGCCCGGCTCCGCGACGACCTGCGGGCCCTGGAGCGCGCGGTCGAGAAGCAGGCGGTGGTGTTCGGCGACGGCACCGACGCCGACGTGATCGCCTTGTCCGAGGATCAGCTCGAGGCGGCGGTCCAGGTGTTCTACGTGCGCGGCGGCCGGGTCCGCGGCCAGCGCGGCTGGGTGCTGGACAAGATCGAGGACGTGACCACGGCCACGCTGGTGGAGAACTTCCTCGGCCAGGTCTACGGCGACGCCCCGACCGACGCCGAGGCGATCAACGCCGGCCTGCCCCGCGAGATCCTGGTGCCTGAACTGCCGCCGGACCCGGCCACCATGACCCAGTGGCTGGCCGGACGCCGGGGCGGCCCGGTCAGCCTGCGGGTCCCGCAGCGCGGTGACAAGAAGGCCCTGCTCGAGGTCGTGGCCCGCAACGCGGCCGAGACCCTGGCCCTGCACAAGACCCGCCGGGCCAGCGACCTGACCACCCGGAGCAAGGCGCTGAACGAGATCCAGGAGGGCCTGGGCCTGGACGACGCGCCGCTGCGGATCGAGTGCTACGACGTGTCGAACCTGCAGGGCACGCACGTGGTCGCGTCGATGGTCGTGTTCGAGGACGGCCTGGCCCGCAAGAGCGAGTACCGCCGGTTCGCGATCAAGGGCCACGACGGCACCGACGACATCTCGGCCATCCACGAGGTGATCCTGCGCCGCTTCCGCCGGTACCTCGCCGAACGCGAGAAGACCGGCGAACTGGACACGCTGGGCGACCCGGCGGCCGCCGAACCGCCCGACGTGAGCGAGCAGAAGAAATTCGCCTACCCGCCCAACCTGGTCGTGGTGGACGGCGGGCCCCTGCAGGCCGCCGCGGCGGCGCGGGCCCTGGGCGAACTCGGCATCGACGACGTCGCGGTCTGCGGCCTGGCCAAGCGCCTGGAAGAGGTGTGGCTGCCGGGCCAGGAGTACCCGGTCATCCTGCCGCGCAGCAGCGAGGGGCTGTACCTGCTGCAGCGAGTCCGGGACGAGGCGCACCGGTTCGCCATCGCCTACCACCGGCAGAAGCGGAGCAAGGCGGCCACCACCAGCGCGCTCGACGACGTCCCCGGGCTCGGCCCGGCCCGGCGCGCCACGCTGCTCAAGCACTTCGGCTCGGTGCGCAAGCTTCGCGCGGCCAGCATGGAGGAGATCGCCGCCGTGCCCGGCATCGGCCCCAAGCTCGCGGCCACGATTGCCGCCGCTGTATCGGCCCGGGGGGACGACCCCCCGGGATCCCCCCGCTCCTGGGGGGAACCCTTCCCCCCAGACCCCCTGGGCCCCCCCGCGAAGGACGAGCATGCGGACCGCTGACCAGCAGACCGACATCGTGATCATCACCGGGCTCTCCGGTGCGGGCCGGTCTACCGCGGCTAAGGCACTGGAGGACCTCGGCTGGTACGTGGTGGACAACCTGCCCCCCACCTTGCTGCCGACCATGGTCGACCTGGCCGCCAGGACCAACGGGGCGGTGTCGCGGATGGCCGCGGTCATCGACTTCCGCAGCCTGGCGTTCAGCACCGACCTCAAGTCGGCGGTCAGCGAGCTGGCCGCGCGCGGTGCGGCCGCGCGCCTGGTATTCCTGGAGGCGGCCGACGACACGCTGGTCCGCCGGTTCGACAGCGAGCGGCGGCCGCATCCGCTGCAGGGCGCCGGCCGGGTGACCGACGGCATCGTGGCCGAACGCGAACTGCTGCGCGAGGTGCGCGGCGACGCCGACCTGGTGCTCGACACCTCCCGGCTCAACGTCCACCAGCTGCGCGCCAGGATCAGGGACTTCTTCGGCGGCGGGACCGCGGCCGGCCTGCGCCTGTCGCTCATCTCGTTCGGCCACAAGTACGGCCTGCCGGTCGACGCCGACATGGTGGCGGACTGCCGGTTCCTGCCCAACCCGCACTGGATCGCCGAGCTCGCCCCGATGACCGGGCAGGACGCGCCGGTGCGGGACTACGTACTCGCCCAGCCCGGCGCCGAGGAGCTGCTCCGGCACTACACCGAGCTGCTGCGCGTGGTGCTGCCCGGCTATGAACGCGAGGGGAAGCGGTTCGTGACGTTCGCGGTGGGCTGCACCGGCGGCAAGCACCGCAGTGTCGCGATCGCCGACGAGCTGGCGGCGCGCCTGGCCGCGGCCGGCGATCAGGCCGCCGCCGGGGTGGAGGTCCAGGTCGTGCACCGGGATCTGGGGCGAGAGTGACCTTGACCGGGGTACGAACCGTGGCCCTGGGCGGGGGGCACGGGCTGGCCGCGTCGCTCGGCGCGCTGCGCCGGGTGACCGAGGACCTGACCGCGATCGTGACGGTGGCCGACGACGGCGGGTCAAGTGGCAGGCTCCGACGCGACTACGGCGTCCTGCCCCCCGGGGACCTGCGGATGGCGCTGGCCGCGCTGTGCCGGGACGACGAGTGGGGCCACACCTGGAGCCAGGTGGTCCAGCACCGGTTCGGCGGGGACCGCGACCTGGCCGGTCACACCGTCGGCAACCTGCTGATCGTGGCCCTGTGGGACCTGCTCGGCGACACGGTCGCCGGGCTGGACTGGGTCGGCCGGCTGCTCGGCACCGGCGGCCGGGTGCTGCCGATGGCCGCGGTGCCGCTAGACATCGTGGCCGAGGTGGTGGGAGCTGACCCGTCCCGGCCGGGCGAGGTCAGCACGGTCCGGGGCCAGGCCGAGTGCGCCACCACCCCGGGCCAGGTCCGGTCGATCACGCTGCTGCCGCCCGACCCGCCCGCCGTGCCGGAGGCGGTCCAGGCGGTGCTCGACGCGGACTGGGTGGTGTTCGGTCCCGGCTCGTGGTTCACCAGCGTGCTGCCGCACCTGCTCGTCCCGCAGCTCGCGGCCGCGCTGCACGTCACCGCCGCCCGGCGGCTGGTGGTGCTCAACCTCGCGCCGCAGCCGGGGGAGACGGACGGCTTTTCCCCGCACAAGCACCTGGAAGTCCTCGCCGGGCACGCTCCGGCCCTTACTGTGGATGTAGTCCTCGCGGACACCAAGGCCGCGGGAACAGGTAACCTGGCCGACCTGGAGAAGGCAGCGAGCATGCTCGGAGCCCGGCTGGTCATGGCGGATGTGGCCGCGGCCGACGGCACGCCAGTCCACGAGCCCAAGCTCCTCGCGGGGGCGTACGCGCAAATCTTCCGGGAAGCCAGTCCGATGGCCCGGCCAAGTTGGGGGGAGTGACGTCGATGGCGATGACCGGCGTGGTGAAGGACGAGCTCAGCCGGGTCACGGTGATCAAGCCGTGCTGCCGCAAGGCGGAGGTCTCCACGCTGCTCAGATTCGCCGGCGGCCTGCACCTGGCCGAGGGCCGGGTGGTGATCGAGGCGGAACTGGACACCGGTGCCGCGGCCCGGCGGCTGCGGGCCAGCATCACCGAGGTGTTCGGCCACCCGGCCGAGTTCTTGGTCCTCGCGCCGAGCGGCCTGCGCAAGGGCAACCGCTACCTGGTCCGGGTGGACAAGGGGCAAGCCGGCGAGACCCTGGCCCGCCAGGCCGGGCTGATCGACAGCCACGGCCGCCCGGTACGCGGCCTGCCCCGGCAAGTGGTGTCCGGCGCCACCTGCGACTGCGAGGCGGCCTGGCGCGGCGCGTTCCTGGCTCACGGGTCGCTGACCGAGCCGGGCCGGTCGATGGCGCTCGAGATCACCTGCCCCGGCTCTGAGGCGGCGCTGGCGCTGGTCGGCGCGGCCCGGCGGCTGAAGGTGCACGCCAAGGCGCGTGACGTGCGCGGCGTGGACCGCGTGGTGATCAGGGACGGGGAGGCGATCGCCGCCATGCTGACCCGGCTCGGAGCCCATCAGGCCGTGCTGGCCTGGGAGGAGCGCCGGATGCGCCGCGAGGTCCGGGCCACCGCGAACCGGCTGGCCAACTTCGACGACGCCAACCTGCGCCGCAGCGCCCGGGCCGCGGTGGCGGCCGGCGCGCGGGTAGAACGCGCCCTGGAGATCCTGGGCCCGGACGCCCCGCAGCACCTGACCATGGCGGGCCACCTGCGGATGGCTCACCGCCAGGCCAGCCTGGAGGAACTGGGTCAGCTGGCCGACCCGCCGCTGACCAAGGACGCCATCGCGGGCCGTATCCGCCGCCTGCTGGCCATGGCCGACCGCCGGGCCGGCGAGCAGGGCCTCCCCAGCACCGAGGCCTGCCTGACCGCCGACATGCTCCCCTAGCTGGCGATCTTCAGTCTCATCACATGTCTCTCTTCACCCGGTATTACCAGCGACTGGCACTAGTCAGCCTGAGGCGGGCTTGAGGGCGGCCGGGAATCCGGTCCAGCGCAGCTGCGGCGGCAGGTGACAGGCGTCGTTGAAGCTGATCAGCGCGGCGGGTGACGCGGGCAGGTAGCCGATGATGCTCACCGCGCAGTTCATCTGGTTCACCCCCATCCAGCGCCAGGGCGGCGCTTCCAGAGCCTGGCTGACCAGCCAGCCGACGAGGAAGTTGTGGGTCACGACCAGCTCGTACGTGTCGTGGTGATCGTCACCGGGGCGGGCGAACCGCTCGAGTGCGGCGGCGGCCAGCTTCGCTCCCGCCGCGCGCTCGGCCGCCGAGAAGCCAGCCAGGAGGCCCGCGAAGCTGGGCGCTAGGTCGTCCGGGTCGGGCACCGACGGGAGATAGTCTCCGGCCAGGTCACTGGCTGACATCGGGACGCCGGGCAAGCTGGCGGCGATCAGGTCCGCGGTCTGGGCGGCCCGGGGCAGCGGCCCGTGGTAGATGGCCGAAAACGGGACGTCCGCCAGCCGCTGCCCGGTCAGCCGGGCCTGCTGCTGGCCGGCCGCGCTGAGCGGGCCGTCGTGCGGGTCCGCCTGGCCGTGCCTGACCAGATACAAGAAACGAGTCACCGGTCGTCTCCGCCTTCGTGCTAGCCGCCCCGGACGTCATTACTATCGCCGATCCGGGCGATGACGGCTGCGGCCAGGGCCAGGAAAGCGAGCGTGGTCAGGCCCACCCGCAGACCGAACGCGCTGGCCAGGAAGCCGATCGCGGGCGGGCCGAGCAGGAACCCGGTGTAGCCGAGCATCGAGGTCAGGGCGACTCCGTGCGATCCGGCCAGCAGGCCGGCCCGGGCGATGGCGGCGGGGAACAGGTTGGCCAGGCCGAGCCCGGTGGCCGCGAACCCGGCCAGGGCCAGCCACACGTCCGGGGCCAGCGAGGCCAGGAGCATGCCCGCGCACGCGGTCAGGCCGCCCAGCGTCAGCACCCGGGTGCGGCCGAGCCGCTCCAGGAGTGACGTGCCGGAGAGCCGCCCGCACGCCTCGGCGAGCGCGAAGGCCGCGTAGCCCGCCGCGGCCAGGCCCGGGCCGGCCCCGAGGTCCTGGCGCAGGTGCAGCGCGCCCCAGTCGCCGATGGCTCCCTCGTCGTACGCTGCGCACAGCGCGATCAGGCCGAACAGCCCGACCACCCGGCCCGTCACCAGCATCCGGCGCCAGGCTCCGGCCGGCTGGCTCTCGCGCGCCGGCTGGGCTGGGCCCGCGGGCAGCCAGCGGGCGGAGGTCAGCAGGATATGACCGGCCACGCCGCTCGCGAGCAGGCCGGCCAGCGCGACCAGCAGCAGGTGCCGGACGGGGGATAGGTGCGGCGCGAGCAGGCCGCCCAGGCCCGCCCCGGCCAGGCCGCCGAAGCTCCACGCGGCGTGGAAGCCCGGCATGACCGGCCTCCGCAGCGCGGCCACCAGGTCCACGGCGATGCTGTTCATGGCCACATTGAGGCAGCCGTAAGCGGCCCCGAAGATCAGCAGCGCGAGCCCGAGCGTGATCGCCGAGCGGGCCAGGGCGGGCAGCACCAGGGTCACCGACAACAGCGCGCAGGAGCCCACCGTGACCCGCTCGCTGCCAAGCCGGCGGCACAGCGTCCCGGCGATCAGCATCGTGGCCACCGCGCCGGCCGACAGGCCCAGCAGCGCGAGCCCCAGGACGGCGGGCGAGGCCCCGGTCTGCTCCTTGATCGCGGGCACCCGGACCGCCCAGCTGGCGAAGATGAACCCATGGGCCGCGAACACGGCGCACAGCGCAACCCGGGCCCTGAACAGCCGGGCCGGGTCATCGGGTCCGTGCCGCGCCGCGGACCATCGATGCTGGATTTTGTTTACCAGCCGCACAAAATAAGACTATGCACGTGACCGCGGCTATGCTCGGCGGCTGACCTCCGCCAGCCGCACGGTCAGGTAGGCGCGCTCGGCCGCGTTCCCGGTCAGCGTCAGCGCTCGCTGGTAGGCCTGGGCGGCCTCGGCCGACTGGTTCAGCCGCCGCAGCAGGTCGGCGCGGATCGCGTGGTAGAGGTAGTACCGGTCCAGGTCGAGGTTCTCGACCAGGGTGAGCGCCGCCGCCGGGCCTCCTACCTCGGCCACCGCGACCGCCCGGTTGAGGGCCGCCACCGGGCTCGGCGCGACGACCAGAAGCTGGTCGTACAGCTGCAGGATCTGGTCCCAGTCGGTAGCCGCGGCGGTGGGCGCGTCGCTATGCACCGCGTTGATGGCCGCCTGGATCTGGTACGGGCCGGGCCGGCCACGGCGCAGGCAGCGCCGGACCAGGTCCTGGCCCTCGGCGATGAGCGCCCGGTCCCAGCGCGCCCGGTCCTGGTCGGCGAGCAGAACCAAGGTGCCGTCCGGGCTGGTCCGTGCCGCCCGGCGGGACTCGGTGAGCAGCATCAGCGCGAGCAGGCCCAGCGCCTCAGGCTCGTCCGGCATGAGCTCGACAAGCAGCCGCCCGAGCCTGATCGCCTCGGCGCACAGGTCGCCGCGCGCCAGCCGGTCTCCCGAACTCGCCGTGTGTCCCTCGTTGAAGATCAGGTAGACCACGGCCAGCACCGCCGCCAGCCGTCCGGGCAGGTCCGCCTCGGCGGGAACGCGGTAGGGGATCCCCGCGTCGCGGATCTTGCCCTTGGCCCGGACCAGGCGCTGAGCCATGGTCGGCTCCGGTACCAGGAACGCGTGCGCGATCTCGGCCGTGGTGAGCCCGCCCAGCAGCCGCAGCGTCAGCGCCACCCGGGCGGCGGTGCCCAGCGCCGGGTGGCAGCAGGTGAACATGAGCCGCAGTCGGTCATCGCGCACGGGTCCCTCCTCCAGGGGTTCGTCGCGGGCGTGCAAGAGCGCCGCCTGGGCGTGCTTGTCCGCCCGGGCCGCCTCGCGCCGCAGCCGGTCGATGGACCGGTTGCGCGCGGTGGTGATGATCCACCCGGCCGGGCTCGGCGGCAGCCCGGCCTCCGGCCACCGCCGCGCCGCCTCGGCGAACGCGTCCTGGACCGCGTCCTCGGCGGTGTCGATGTCGCCGAAGACGCGGGTCAGGACGGCCACCGCCCGGCCGTATTCCTCGCGGAAGACGCCCTCGATATCGGCGAGCGCAGGACCGGGCACCCTCAGTCTCCGGCTCCTTCCGGGGCCTCATCCCGAAACGGCCGCACCTCGACCGGGACCGTGCACGCGCGGGTGGCCTTGCGGCCCCATTCCAGCGCGGAATCCAGATCGGGCGCCTTGATCACCCAGAAGCCGCCCACGTGCTCCTTGCCCTCGGCGAACGGTCCGTCGGTGATGAGGACGTCGCCGCCCTCGACCCGGACCACGGTCGCGGTGCTGGACGGAAACAGGCCTCCGGCGAACACCCACGCGCCGGCCTGCTGAATCTCGGCGTTCAGCGCGAGGACGTCTGCATTGATCTTCTCCATGACCTCGGGCTCGGGGATGTTGCCCTCGGGGTGGTACACGCTGAGCAGGTACTGCTTCATCCTTTTCCCTCCTAAGTGGTCCAGCGTCTCACCTCCTACACGAACGCCACGCTCCCGGATCGACATCACCGGCCGCGGATTCCCGCGCCGTCCGGAAAGATTTGCGCACCTCCACCGGGCCGTTCAGGAAAGATCTGCGCACCTGCCCCCGGGCAGTTCGGAAGGATCCTCGCACCTGCCCCGGGCCGCTCAGGAAAGAACCTTGTCTTTTTGATAT
This sequence comes from uncultured Actinomycetes bacterium, assembly GCA_963822765.1. Lineage (GTDB taxonomy): Bacteria > Actinomycetota > Actinomycetes > Streptosporangiales > Streptosporangiaceae > Palsa-504. The sequence continues at coordinate 84,525 of CAWGJL010000029.1, forward strand.
GGTCTAGACCTCAGGGAGTCTGTGCATGCCTGCCCGGTACCGGGGCCCAGACAGGCTCCGCACGCGCGGATCTGGCCCCGCCTTCCGGGTCATCCCCAGGGGGCGGTGTCCGATAGTCTCTGAGCGCTGGCGATCACGGGGATCGATGAGGAGATTTAGTACTGTGACCATTCGCGTGGGAATCAACGGGTTCGGCCGCATCGGCCGTAACTTCTGGCGGGCCGTCAACGCCGCGGACGGCGACCGTGGCATCGAGATCGTCGCGGCGAACGATCTCGGGGACGTCGCCACCATGGCGCACCTGCTCAAGTACGACAGCGTCATCGGCAAGCTTCCTTACGACGTGTCGGTGTCCGGCGACACCATCCAGGTCGGCGCCAAGTCGATCAAGATCCTGGCCGAGCGCGACCCGGCCAAGCTCCCATGGGGCGACCTCGGCGTGGACGTGGTGATCGAGTCCACCGGCCTGTTCACCACGGGCCCCGCGGCGCGGGCGCACATCGAGGCGGGCGCGAAGAAGGTCATCATCTCCGCGCCGGCCAAGGAAGAAGACATCACGATCGTGATGGGGGTCAACGACGACAAGTACGATCCCGACGCCCACACGATCATCTCCAACGCCTCCTGCACCACGAACTGCGTGGCGCCGATGGCCAAGGTGCTGCTCGACAATTTCGGCATCGTCAAGGGCCTGATGACGACCGTGCACGCCTACACCCAGGACCAGAACCTCCAGGATGGCCCGCACAAGGACCTGCGCCGCGCCCGCGCCGCCGCGATCAACATCGTGCCGACCTCCACCGGCGCCGCGAAGGCCACGAGCCTGGTGATCCCCGAGCTCAAGGGCAAGCTCGACGGCTATTCGCTGCGCGTCCCCGTCCCGGACGGCTCGATCACCGACCTGGTCGTCGAACTGGGCCGCGATGTCACCAAGGACGAGGTCAACGCCGCGTTCAAGACCGCCGCCGAGGGATCGCTCAAGGGCATCCTCTACTACACCGAGGACCCGATCGTCTCCTCCGACATCGTCGGCTCGCCGGCGTCCTGCACGTTCGACGCGTCGATCACGATGGCGTACGGCAACCAGGTGAAGGTCTTCGGCTGGTACGACAACGAGTGGGGTTACTCGAACCGCATCGTCGACCTGACCGCGCTCGTCGCCTCCCGGCTGCGGTAATGCGCTCCGTCGATGACCTGGAGGTCCTCGGCCGGCGCGTGCTGCTGCGGTCTGACCTGAACGTGCCCCTGGACCTGACCGGCACCGGGGAGATCACCGACGACGGCCGGATCAGGGCCAGCCTGCCGGTGATCAGCAAGCTGTCCGACCGGGGCGCGCGGGTCATCGTCCTCGCGCACCTGGGCCGGCCCAAGGGCGGCTCGTTCGCCGAGCGGGCGGCCGGCGGCCCGTCGCTGCGGCCGGTGGCCGAACGGCTCGGCGAGCTGCTGGGACGGCCGGTGGCGTTCGCCGCCGACGTGGCTGGCGAGTCGGCCGCCAAGACCGCGTTCAGCCTGGGCGACGAGGACGTCGCGGTGCTGGAGAACGTGCGCTTCGAGCCGGCCGAGACCAGCAAGGACGACGCCGAACGGGGCGCGTTCGCCCGGCAGCTGGCCCGCTTCGGCGAGCTGTACGTGGACGACGCGTTCGGCGCCGTGCACCGCAAGCATGCCTCGGTCTACGACCTGCCCGCGCTGCTCCCGCACGCCGCCGGCGATCTGGTCCGGGAGGAGGTGTCGGTGCTGCGCCAGCTCACCACCGATCCGGGCCGCCCGTTCGTGGTGGTGCTCGGCGGCAAGAAGCCGTCGGACAAGCTGGCCGTGATCGGGAACCTGCTGCACCTGGCCGACCGCATCCTCATCGGCGGCGGCATGGGGTACACGTTCCTCGCCGCACAGGGCTACGAGGTGGGGCACTCGGTGCTCGAAGCCGACCAGATCCCCGCGGTCAGGGAGATAATGGAGGAGGCCAAGCGACGCGGCGTGGAACTCGTGCTGCCCGTCGACCTGGTCGCCGCGACGCACTTCGCCCCGGACGCCGAACATTCCGTGGTGCCGGTGACCGCCTTCCCGGCCGACCGGGAGGGCGTGGACGCGGGTCCGCAGACCCGCGCGCTGTTCGCGGAGAAGCTGGCCGACGCCAAGACCGTGTTCTGGAACGGGCCGCTCGGCGTGTTCGAGTTCCCGGCCTTCGCGGCGGGCACCCGCGCGGTCGCCGAGGCGATCGCCCGGGTGGACGGGCTGACCGTGGTGGGCGGCGGCGACTCGGCCGCCGCGATCCGCGCGCTCGGCCTTGACGAGGGCGCGTTCGGGCACATCTCCACCGGCGGCGGCGCGAGCCTGGAGTACCTCGAGGGCAAGACCCTGCCCGGCCTGACGGCGCTGGAAGACCCGGCGTGACCGCGCAGAAAGCCGCCGGGACCCGCCTGCCGCTGATGGCGGGCAACTGGAAGATGCACGAGAACCACCTCGAGGCCATCGCGCTGGTCCAGAAGCTCGCGTTCACGCTGACCGGCAAGGACTTCGACGCGGTCGAGGTGGCCGTGCTCCCGCCGTTCACCGCGCTGCGCAGCGTGCAGACCCTGATCGACGGCGACAAGCTGCGGCTCTCCTACGGTGCCCAGGACCTGTCCCCGTACGACTCCGGGGCCTACACCGGTGACATATCCGGTCCGATGCTGGCCAAGCTGGGCTGCGACTACGTGCTGGCCGGGCACTCCGAGCGGCGTCACTACCACCATGAGTCCGACGAGGTGGTCAACGCCAAGGTCCAGGCGGCGCTGCGCTCCGGGCTGACGCCCATCTTGTGCCTGGGGGAGTCCCTCGACCTCCGCCAGGAGGGCAAGCATGTGGACCACTGCACAGGTCAGCTTGACCGGTCGCTGAAGGGGATCCCGTCCGACGCAGTGGCGGCGATGGTGATCGCTTACGAGCCGGTATGGGCCATCGGTACCGGTGAGGTGGCCACGCCGGCCGACGCGCAGGAGATGACCTCAGCAATTAGGACGCGGATTTCGGAGATTCATGACGCCGAGACGGCCGCGAGTGTGCGTATCCTGTATGGCGGGTCCGTCAAGCCCGACAACGTCGCGCCGATCATGGCGCAGCCGGACGTCGACGGCACCCTGGTCGGAGGCGCCAGCCTCGACGCCGGCCAGTTCGCTCAGATCTGCCGGTATCGTGAGCTGGCAGCATAGGTCTTCCTCGGCAGGAGTTGGATAACAGAGATGATCATCGGGCTTTCCGTTATCCTGATTATCACGAGTCTTGTGATGGTCCTGCTCGTCCTGCTGCACAAGGGCAAGGGTGGCGGCCTGTCTGATCTGTTCGGCGGGGGGGTGTCCTCAACCCTTGGCTCCTCCTCTGTCGTCGAGCGGAACTTGGACCGGATCACCATCTTCTTCGGTGTCCTCTGGTTCGTGGACATCATTGCTCTCAATTTGCTGGTCAATCGCTAACCCGTACGTCTTCCCGCACCGAAGTTCTGGGTTCTACAGCTCTATGGCCTTCAAGGGGTGATCTGTGAGTAGTGGTAACGCCATTCGCGGCAGCAGGGTGGGCGCGGGACCCATGGGAGAGGCCGAACGCGGCGAGTCAGCACCGCGTGTCTGGGTGTCGTTCTGGTGCGCGAACAAGCACGAGACCCGCCCCAGTTTCGCCACCGACGCCGCCATACCCGAGACCTGGGAGTGCCCCCGGTGCGGCAACCCGGCCGGCCAGAATGAGCAGAGCCCCCCGGCCCCGCCGCGCGTCGAGCCCTACAAGACGCACCTCGCGTACGTAAAGGAGCGCCGCAGCGACTCCGACGGCGAAGCGATCCTCGCCGAGGCCCTAGCCCGCCTCCGCGGCGCCTCCGCCTAGGCGTCCTCCGCCTGACCCGCGGTGCCTCCGCCTGACCCGCGACTCGTCCCTCCGGCAGGTCCTCCGCTCGCTAGCCTCCCGTCGGCCCTCCGCTCGCCAGCCCTCCGGCCGGGCCTAGGCTCGCGGGTCTCCGCTGACCGGGCCCCCGCGGTCCGGGCTCTATGATCCGAGGCGCTCCGCGGCCCGCTGCGACCGGGTCGGCGGGCTTGCGGTTCATGGTTAAGAGTTTCGGTTGAGTTCATCTGCGCGAAGCGGAACCGCTTGACAGTAATCGGTACGTTCGATACTTATTTGGTTGAGCCGAACGAGCAGGTGGTTGGCTGGCGCCACTGGTCTTCGACTAGCACTGGAGGTGACCGTGGCCGAGGAACTGATCGCCTTCGCTTCCAAGCAGGACATGCTGGCGAAGTCCAAGCAGTTCTGGAACCCGGACAAGACCCAGTTCTGGATCGACTCGGGCGTCCCGCTGGTCATCGACCGCCGGGAGGGCTACTTCATCTACGACGTCGAGGGCAAGCGCCTCATCGACGTGCACCTCAACGGCGGGACGTACAACCTGGGGCACCGTAACCCCGAAGTGGTCTCCGCGGTCACCGCGGCCATGCAGCGCTTCGACATCGGCAACCACCACTTCCCGTCGCTGGCCCGCACCGCGCTGGCCGAAGCGCTGGTCGCGACCGCGCCGGACGGCCTGACCAAGGTCATGTACGGCAGCGGCGGCGGGGAAGCGATCGACATCGCGCTGAAGAGCGCCCGGCACGCGACCAAGAAACGCGGCATCGTCTCGATCGCCAAGGCCTACCACGGGCACACCGGACTGGCCGTGGCCACCGGGGACGAGCGGTTCGCCAACCTGTTCCTGTCCGACCAGCCCGAAGACTTCACCCACGTGCCGTTCAACGACCTGCAGGCCATGGAGGCGGCACTGCGCGGCCGCGACGTGGCCGCGGTGATCATGGAGACGATCCCGGCCACCTACGGCTTCCCGCTGCCCGCGCCCGGCTACCTGGCCGGAGTGAAGAAACTGTGCGAACGCTACGGCGCGCTGTACATCGCCGACGAGGTGCAGACCGGCCTGATGCGGACCGGCGAGCTGTGGGCGATCAACAAGCATGGCGTCGCGCCGGACATCCTGGTCTCCGGCAAGGGCATCTCCGGCGGCATGTACCCGGTCAGCGTGGTGCTGGCCAGCGAGGCCGCCGCGAGCTGGCTCACCGAGGACGGCTTCGCGCACATGTCCACCTTCGGCGGCGCCGAACTCGGCTGCGTCGCGGCGCTCAAGACGCTGGAGATCACCTGCCGGCCCGAGGTCAGGTCGATGGTGCACTACATCGCCGCCATGTTCACCGACGGACTGAGCAAGATCCAGGCCACCTACCCCGACTGGTTCACCGGCATCCGGCAGGACGGGCTGGTCATGGGCCTGGAGTTCGGGCATCCGCAGGGGGCTAAGTTCGTCATGAAGCGGCTGTACGAGAACGGGGTCTGGGCCATCTTCTCCACCCTGGATCCCCAGGTCCTGCAGTACAAGCCGGGCATCTTGCTCACCCCGGCGGTGTGCGAGGAACTGCTGGAACGGACCGAGGTAGCCATCGGCAAGGCCAGGGACGATGTCGCCACGGGGGCGAGCCCGTGAGCGGAGCGAACATACGCGGAGACACTGTGACCGAAGCTCCCATTAGCGTGAGCGAACTGCTCACCGACCCCGCGGGTGTGCCGCGGGCCCGGGCCATGCTGCAACGCGCCGAGTGGGCCGCGCGCTCGTACGCCCGGTACGACAAGGCCTCGGTCGACGCGATCGTCCGCGCCGCGGCCGAGGCGGGCGCGGCCAAGGCCCGCGAGTACGCCGAGTGGGCGGTCCGCGAGACCGGGTTCGGGGTGGCCGAGCACAAGGTCATCAAGAACGTCGCGTGCAGCACCGGGATCGCGGACTACTACGCGGGCCACGACTACGTCACTCCGCGCCTGGATCCCGAGGCCAAGATCGTCGAGATACCACGCCCGGCCGGCGTCGTGTTCGCCCTGACCCCGTCGACCAACCCGGTCGCGACGGTGTTCTTCAAGTGCCTGCTCGCGCTGATGACCCGCAGCGTGGTCGTGGTCAGCCCGCACCCGATGGCCAAGGAATGCTGCGCCGACGCGGCCCGGACGCTGGCCGACGCGGCGGTCAGAGCGGGCGCGCCGGACGGGGTCATCCAGGTCGTCGATGAGCCTTCGGTACCGCTGATCGACGCGCTGATGACCGACGAGCGGACCAGCGTCATCGTGGCTACCGGCGGCGTGCCCGTGGTCCGCGCCGCCTACAGCTCGGGTAACCCGGCGATCGGTGTCGGGCCCGGCAACGTGCCGGTGCTGGTGGACGCGACCGCCGACCTGGCCAAGGCCGCCCAGCGGATCGTGGACAGCAAGAGCTTCGACAACTCGATCTTGTGCACCAACGAATCGGTGCTGATCGTGGAGGAACAGGCCGCCACCGCGCTGCTGCGCCAGCTCAAGCGGGCCGGGGCGTTCCTGCTCGACCCCGGGCAGCGCGACAAGATCTCCCGGTTGCTGTTTCCCGGCGGCCGGTTCGACATCCGGTTCGTCGGCAAGGACGCGACCTGGATCGCGGCCGAGGCGGGCATCCGGGTCCCGGCCAATACCCGCGTGCTGCTCGCGCCGTTCGACCTGGTGGTGCCCGAGGAGCCGCTGGCCCACGAGAAGCTCTGCCCGGTCCTCGGGCTGGTCCGGGTGCCGTCGGCCCGGCGCGGCATCGACGCCGCCCGCGCCGTGCTGCGGCTGTCCGGACGCGGCCACTCGGCCGCCATCCACAGCGCCGACCCGCGGGTGATCATGGAGTACGGCGCGGCGGTCGAGGTGCTGCGGGTCGCGGTCAACGTGGGCAACAGCCTGGGCAGCGCGGGACTGGAGACTGGCCTGGCGCCCACCATGACGATCGGCACCGGCTTCTTCGGCCGGTCCTCGGCGGCCGAGAACCTGCATCCCAGCCACCTGGTGCAGTGGACCAGGCTGGCCTACAACAGCGACCGGGCCGAGCCGTTCGGCGACTTCACCGGGCTGGTGCCCTGGCGGGCGCCGGCCGGGCCGGTACCCGCCTACCCGGTCGCGTCCAACCAGCGGGACGGCGGACCGGGGCCGGGCACGCACGGGCCGGCCCCGGGCACCATGGTCCGTTCGGACAAAATTCAATGGCAGCCAGATGCGGCGGCCCTGAGGGAAGAGATCCGGCGGATGGTCATCGAAGAACTCGCCCAGCTGGTACGGCGGTGACCATGGCCGAACTGCGCTCGTTCATCTTCCTGTCCCGGCTCCAGCCGCAGACCATGTGCTACCTGGGCACCTGGATCCGCGGCTCGCTGCCGCGCAGCCACGTCGCCGCGCAGGTCATCGAGATCGCGCCCGGGCTGGACATCGAGCCGCTTACCGACGTCGCGGTCAAGCACGCCGACGTCCGGGCCGGGATCTTGGTCGTCGAGCGGCAGTTCGGCTACCTGGAGATTCACGGCGGCACGGACGAGGTGCAAGCGGCGGCCTCGGCGGTCCTGGGCGCGCTCGGCGCGACCTCGCGGGACGCTAAGCGGCCCGAGATCCTGGCGTCGAAGATCATCACCATGCTCGATCCGCAGCAGGCGTTCCTGGTCAACCGGAACAAGATCGGCTCGATGGCGCTGGCCGGGGAGTCGCTGTTCGTGCTGGAGATGCAGCCCGCCTCGTACGCGATCCTGGCCGCCAACGAGGCCGAGAAGGCGGCCCGGATCAAGCTGGTCGACTACCGGATGATCGGCGCCACCGGGCGGCTGTACCTGTCCGGCTCCGAGGCGGACGTCCGGCAGGCGGCCGATGCCGCGCAAGACGCCCTGCGAGGCCGGCCATGAGTGACGTCGGCGACGAGCTGCGGGCGCTTATCCGCGAGGTCATCCGTGACCTGCTGCCGAAAGATCTCCCGGTCAGCGAAACGGTTAACCTTTCCACGGACGAAGACCTGGCGGCCTTCGTGGCCAGGCTGCTTGACCTGGACCCGCAGGCTCGTGAGGACCTGCGGGCGGGCCGGAAGCGGTTCCGGCTTGCCGTCCCGTCATACTCGCAAACCCCGCAAGCCCCGTCCGCCCCGGCCTCCGGTGGCAGTGGGTCTCATGGGTCTAACGGTCTAACGGCCGTAAATGGTTCCGCGGGTCCGCCGGCCCGGCGCGTCGAGCGGGGCGCGGTGACCGAGAAGGTGGTCCGGGACGCGGCGCGGGCCGGTGAACGGCTGGTGCTCGGACCTCGGGCCGTGCTTACCCCGCTGGCCAGTGACCGGGCCCGGGCCAGCGGCGTCGAGATCTCCAGGGAGCGCTGATGCTGACCGCGACGGTGATCGGAAGCGTATGGGCGACCCGCCGCGTGGCCGGCTTGCCCAGCGGTGCCTTCCTTGAGGTGGAGGTCGAGGCCGGGAATGGACAGAGCGGGCAGCGGCTGGTCGCGTTCGACGTGCTCGGCAGCGGCGTGGGCGAACGGGTGCTGATCGCCCAGGGCTCGGTCGCTTCCGCGTGGTTCGCGGGCAAGCCGCCGCCGGTCGACGCCCTGATCATCGGGTCCATCGACCCGCCTCCGGCCCGGTCAGGCAAAGCAGGACCGAACAGAAGGGAAGCCAGCGATGGCGGATAACGCGATCGGATTGATCGAGACCAAGGGGTACGTGGCCGCGCTGGCCGCGGGCGACGCCATGGTCAAGGCGGCCAACGTCACCATCGTCGGCCGGGAGCAGGTCGGCGACGGGCTGGTGTCGGTGACGATCGTCGGGGACGTCGGCGCGGTGAAGGCCGCCACCGAGGCCGGAGCCGAGACCGCGACCAGCGTCGGGGAGCTCATCTCGGTGCACGTCATACCGCGGCCCCACCCCGAGCTCGCCCGGCACTTCAAGATCAGCGGTGACTAACGAGCACGCGCCTGAGCTGCGGGTCTACCTCCTGGTGCGGGACCTGCAGCCACAGTTCGCCGCGTACCTGGGCACCCCGACCCGCGCTCGCGGCTACCCGCCGTTCGCCGGGCAGCACGCGCTCATCGTGGAGGTGGCGCCGGCCCTGGCCATCGAGCGGGTCATCGATCTCGCGCTGCGCGCCGTACCCGGCATCGAGCCGGGCATCTTGTTCGTGGAGCGGCAGTTCGGCGTGCTTGAGGTGCACGGCCCGGACCTGGCGGACGTGCGCCGGGCCGGGCAGGCCATCCTGGACGGGCTCGGCGCCGACGAGAAGGACCAGCTGCGCCCGCGGATCCTGTTCTCCGACGTGATCGAGGACGTGACCGACGCGCACGCGGTGATCATCAACCGCAACCGGGCCGGCTCGATGATCATCCCGGGCGACACCCTGGGCGTCAGCGAGGTCACGCCGGCCCTGTTCACCGCGGTCGCGGCCAACGAGGCCGAGCGGGCCGCGCCCGGCGTGACGCTGGTCGACGTGTCGATGATCGGCGCCGCCGGGCGGATCTACCTGGCCGGGGCCGTCGCGGACGTGCGGCTCGCGCAGGCCGAGATTACCGAGGTGCTGTCCGCCGTGGCCGGCCGGGAGCAGTAGCAGTGAGCGAGCCCCAGAGCGTAGGCGGACACGACCTGTCGGCGGGCGGGGACGTCATGGACCGGGTGGCGGCGTGCGCCCGCGCGGCGCTGCGCCGCTACGACTGCCACCCAGACGCGTCCGTCGAGCTGCTCAACGTCTCGGAGAACGCCACCTTCCTGGTCCGTGATCCCGGCGCCGGGCTCTCGGTGCTGCGGGTGCACCGCCTCGGCTATCACACCGAGCCGGAGATCGCCTCCGAGCTGGCCTGGATGGACGCGCTGCGCGCGGAGGCCGGGGTGCACACGCCGCGGGTCCTGCCCGCCACCGACGGGCAGCGGGTGGTGACGGTGCCAGAAACCGGCAGCCGGGAACGGCACTGCGTGCGCTTTGAGTTCCTGCCCGGCGCCGAGCCCGGGGGAGAACCAGGGAGCACGCTGACCGGCGCGCACTTCGAGGAACTCGGCGAGATCACCGCGCGGATGCACGGCCACGCCCGGGCGTGGCCCCGGCCGCCGTGGTTCGCCCGGTTCGCCTGGGATTACGACGCTGCGTTCGGCGCGACGGCCCGGTGGGGCCGCTGGCAGGACGGCGTCGGGGTCGGCCCGGCAGAACACCGCGTGCTCTCCCGCCTGGACGAGGCGCTGTGCGCGCGGCTGGGGGCGTTCGGCCAGGGCCCGGAGCGCTACGGCCTGGTGCACGCCGATACCCGGCTGGCCAACCTGCTGGTGCACGACGGGTCGGTCAGCGTCATCGACTTCGACGACTGCGGGTTCAGCTGGTACCTGTACGACCTGGGCACCTCGGTGAGCTTCTTCGAGCACTCACCGGAGGTGCCGGATCTGGTCGACAGCTGGCTGACCGGCTACCGCCGGGCTGGCCGGCTGTCCGCGCCGGACGAGGCCGAGATCTGGACGTTCATCATGTTCCGCCGGCTGCTGCTGCTCGCGTGGATCGGGTCGCACCACAGCGTCGACATCGCCGCCGAACTCGGCGCCGGGTACACGCAGGGCAGCTGCGACCTGGCCGAGTCATACCTCAGCACCCACTGAAAGGACCCGAAGGCATGTTCACATCGCTCGCCGGACGCGCCGTGGTGGTCACCGGCGGCACCCGCGGCATCGGCAAGGGCATCGCCAGCGTGTTCGCCCGCAACGGAGCCCGGGTCCTGATCACCGGCCGGGATTCGGACGTGGCCCGGGCCGCCGCCGAGGAACTGAGCACGGACGGCGCGGAGGTCTCGTTCATCCAGACCGATGTGTCCAGCCGGGAGGACTGCCGGCGGATGGCGGCCAACGCCATCGAGCGGCTGGGCGGTATCGACGTGCTGTGTGCCAATGCGGGCGTCTTTCCCGACAGCCTGCTGGCGGACATGACCGAGGACCTGCTCGACCAGGTCCTCGGCACCAACCTGAAGGGCACGGTGTTCTCGGTCCAGGCCTGCCTGGACGCGCTGAAGCGCTCGGGCCGCGGCCGGGTCATCCTCACCTCGTCGATCACCGGGCCGATCACCGGGTACCCGGGCTGGACCGGATACGGCGCGAGCAAGGCCGGCCAGCTGGGTTTCATGCGCACCGCCGCCATCGAGCTGGCGCCCAGCCGCATCACGGTCAACGCGGTCCTGCCCGGCAACATCGTCACCGAAGGCCTGGCCGATCTGGGCGAGGAGTACGCGGCATCGATGGCGGCGTCGATACCGCTGCGCCGCCTGGGCAGTGTCGATGACATCGGCTACGCGGCGCTGTTCCTGGCCACCGAGGAGGCCGGCTACATCACTGGCCAGACGATCGTGGTCGACGGAGGTCAGGTGCTTCCGGAAACGCTCGAGGCCGTGCTAGAGGTCAAGGGGAGCGGATGAGCGCAGAGGCCGTGTCGGCCGGGCGGACCTCGGAAGAGGTCCGGCGCGCGCTGGCCGAGCGGATCGGCAACGGCCAGCTTCGCCCCGGGCAGCGCCTCGGCGCCGAACGCGCGCTGGCGGCCGAGCTCGGGGTCAGCCGGGCCACGCTCCGCCAGGCCCTCGCGGTCCTCGAGGAGGGCGGGGTGGTCCGCCGGGTGCCCGGCCGCGGCGGCGGCACGTTCGTGGCCAAGGGCAAGATCGAGCGGGACCTGTCCCGCATCGTCGGGGTACCCGCGCTGCTGCGCAGCCAGGGGGTGGTGGCCGGGACCCGGGTGCTGTCCGCCCGGCTCGCCCCGGCCGACGACGTCGCCGCGCAGGCGCTGCGCGTCGGGCCCGGCGACCTGGTGGTGGACCTGGTCCGGATCCGGCTCGCGGACGGCAGCCCGTTCTCCCTCGAGCGGGCCAGACTCCCGGCCAAGCGCTTTCCCGGCCTGCTCGAACTGCCGCTGGGCGGTTCGGTCTACGAACTGATCGAGGAGCACTTCGGCACCACGCCGCACGACGCGGTGGAGCGGATCGAGGTCGTGGCGGCTACCGCGGATGAGGCGGCCATCCTCGAGGTCGATCCGGCCGCGCCGCTGCTGGCCATCACGCGGACCGCGTCGGACGCCGACGGCGAGCCGATCGAGTTCTCCCGCGACCTGTTCCGCGCCGACCGGACCCGGATCGTGGTCCGCACCGAAGGGGGCAGCGCCCGCGCCGTCCCCGGCCGGGCCCGGGTCGTCGAGCTGCGCGCCCAGGCGTCGTCGCGATGACCGCGCCGCAGCAGCCAGTCGGCCGGGTCCGGTTCATGGACCAGCAGCGGGTCAACCTGGACGGGTTCGCGGTCGAGAACCCCGAGCTCGGGCTGGCCGCGCTGTCCTCGCCGCACGACCCGCCGGCCAGCCTGGTCATCAGCGACGGCCGGGTGACCGAGCTGGACGGGGTGCCCGAGGCCGAGTTCGACTCGATCGACACCTACATCGCCCGGCACGGCCTCGACCTGTCCGTCGCGGCGGAGGTGATGGCCCTGTCCGAGGTCGCGTTCGCCCGGCTGCTGGTCGACCCGGCCGTCCCGCGGCAGGAGATCATCCGGCTCAGCGCGGGCGCTACCCCAGCCAAGCTGGCCCGGGTGCTGGCCCTGCTCCGCCCGCCCGAGCTCGGCCTGGCCATGACCAAGCTGCGCGCCCGCCGGACCCCGTCGAACCAGGCGCACGTCACGAACCGCCTTGACGACCCGCTGCTGCTGGCCGCGGACGCGGCGACCGCGGCGGCGTTCGGTTTCCGCGAGATCGAGACCACCGTGCCGGTCCTGGCCGACGCGCCTTCCAACGCGGTGGCCTGCCTGATCGGGGCGGCGTTCGGCGCCGACGGAGTGCTCATCCAGTGCTCGGTCGAGGAGGCCCTGGAGCTCGAGCTCGGCATGCGCGGGCTCACCTCCTACGCCGAGACCGTGTCCCTGTACGGCACCGAGCAGGTGTTCACCGACGGCGACGACACACCCTGGTCCAAGGCGTTCCTCAGCTCGGCCTACGCCTCGCGCGGGATGAAGATGCGGGTGTCCTCCGGCGCCGGGGCCGAGGTCCTGATGGCGGGCGCGCGGGGTCAGTCGATGCTGTACCTGGAGGCCCGCTGCGTGGCCCTGGCCCGGGCTATCGGCGCCCAGGGGGTGCAGAACGGCGGCATCGACGGCGCTTCTGTGGCGGCCGCCGTCCCGTCCGGGCTGCGCGAGCTGATGGCCGAGAACGTCATGGTCATGATGCGCAACCTGGAGTCCTGCTCGGGCAACGACGCGCTGATGAGCGAGTCCGACATGCGCCGGACCTCCCGGACGCTGCCGATCGTGCTGGCCGGGTCGGACTTCACGTTCAGCGGGTTCGGCTCCATCCAGCGCTACGACAACATGTTCGGCCCGAGCAACTTCAACGCCGAGGACATCGACGACTTCCTGGCCATGCAGCGGGACTGGGGTATCGACGGCGGCCTGCGCACCGTCTCGCCGTCGCGGATCGGTGAGCTGCGCCGCGAGGCCGCCCAGGCTTGCCGCGCCGTCTACGCCCACCTGGGCCTGGCCGACTTCACCGATTCCCATGTTGACCTCGCGGTGGACGCCGCCGGGTCAAAGGACCTGGGAGAGACCGACACGCTGGCTGTCTTGTCCGCCGCGCACTCCATCCGTCAGCGCGGGCTGACGGTGGTGGACATCGTGGCCGCCCTCGACGAATGCGGCTATTTTGATTTGGCCGAACGGACCATGGCTTTCGTGCGCGCCCGGATGTCAGGCGACTACCTCCAGACCTCAGCCATCTTCGACGAGCAGCTCAACGTGCTCTCGCTCATCACCGACCCGAACGACTACGCGGGCCCGGGCACCGGGTACGCGCCCACGCCCGAGCGGCAGCGCGAGATCGACGCGATCCGCCAGGCCCGCGGGGTTTCCGACCTGCGGTCAGAACAGGCGCGGTTCGCGGTGCCGCTGCTGGCTTCCCTCGGCCCGGCGGCCCCCGGGCAGGACCCGCGCGACGTGGTGATCGGCGTCTCGCCGGCCGTCGGACGCGACGTGTGGCGGTGCCTGTCCGGACTGGCCGTGACCGACGTGCTGCGCGAGATGCTGGCCGGACTGGAGGAGGAGGGCTGCACCGGCCGCGTCGTCCGGTTCAACGACACCGTGGACCTGGGCCGGGTCGGCCTGGCCGCGGCCCGGCTGTCCGGCTCGGGCATCGGCATCGGCCTGCAGGGCAAGGGCACCGCGCTCATCCACCGCCGCGACCTGGCCCCGCTGGCCAACCTGGAGCTGTACTCGGTCGCTCCCTCGGTCACTTCGGAGTTGTACCGGCTGCTGGGCGCCAACGCCGCCCGCCACGCCAAGGGCGGCACCCCCGACCCGGCCCGCAACCCGTACTCCGACGAGGCCATCGAGGCCCGGTACCACACCACCGTGATCGCGCTCATGGAGCTGGAGCGCCGCCGCATGGACGCCGCCCTGTCCCCGGAAGAGCTGAGCCTGGAGGGACTGAAGTGACTCGTGTTCCAAGCCGCAGCAGCATGATTGCGGCAATCATGTCGTCAGGACGACATGATTGCGGCAATCATGTCGTTGCCTAGCTGGCGAGTGATGTGAAGGACGTGGCTGATGTGACTGGGGTGCGGGCGCTGTCGGGGCGGGCGGTGGAGGGGCTGACCGTGGAGGCGGTGCGGGCGGGCGAGGTCGGGCTGGCGGACCTGCGGATCCACCCCGAGACGCTGGAACGGCAGGCGGTGGTGGCGGAAGCGCACTCCAACCCGCAGCTGGCCGATAACCTGCGGCGGGCCGCCGAGCTGACCCGACTGCCTGACGACGAGGTGCTGGCCATCTACGAGGCGCTGCGGCCGGGCCGGTCCAGCGCCGCGCAGCTGACCGCGCTGGCCGGCTCGCTGGCCGACCGGGGGCTGCCGCGCTGCGCGGCCCTGGTCGCCGAGGCGGCCGAGGTCTACGCCCGCCGGGGTCTCACCGCGTGACGGTAGTCGCCGGGGTCGACGTCGGCAACGCCACGACCGAGGTGGTGCTGACCTCGGGCGGGAAGATCCTGGCCGCCGGACGGGTGCCGACCCGCGGCCGGAAGGGGTCCGCGGACTCGCTGCGCGGCGCGGCGGCGCTGGTCCGCCGGGTGGAGCGCCAGGCCGGGTGCACGATCACCGAGGCCAGGATCGCCCCGTTGCGCGCCGTCGACACCGCGGTGGTGACGGTCCCGGACACGGTGCCGCCGCGCGGGCGGCTGCGGGTGCTGGCCGCCGGCGTGGCCACGCCCGGGGGTGCCGGGGTGTGCGTCGGCCCGCCGCTGCCGCTGTCGGCCGCTGGCCTGCCCTCCGGTCCGCCGGTGCCCCGGTCCGCGGGGTCGCCGTTCGTGGCGGTGGTCCCCGCGGGGCTGCGCTATGACGAGGCCGCCGCGGGGCTGCGGGCTCTGCTCGCGGCCGGGACGCCCGTCGGCGCGGTGCTGGTGGCGGGCGACGAGGGTGTGCTGGTGGCCAACCGGCTGCCCGGCGGGCTGCCGGTCATCGACCAGGTCGCCGCGGCCGCCGCGGCCGCGTGTCAGCTGCTCGCGGTCGAGGTGCGCCCGCCTGGGCACACGCTGAGCCTGCTGACCGACCCGGTGGCGCTCGCCGCCCGGCTCGGGCTGGCCGGCCACGAGGCCGCGGACGCCGTCGCGCTGGGCCGGGCGCTGGCCGATCACGCCAACGCCGTCGTGGGCCTGCTCGCCGCGCCGGCCGGTGCCGCGCAGGCCGGTGCCGCGGGGCCGGGGCCGGATGGGGCGTGGCCCCAGACCGCGGACGAGCCGTGGGTCCAGACGGCCGACGGCGGCCGCCTGTCGCTGCGGGACGCGTGCCAGCACCTGCCCGGCTGGCCGGTCGGCACCGTACGGGCGTTCGGCGAGACCAAGGTTGACGACCTGTTCGCGGTGGACCTGGCCGCGGTGGCCGAGGCCGCGACCGCCCGGCAGGGCAGTACCGGCCGGGCGCTGCTCGTCGCGTCGCTGGGCCGCGCCGCCGGCCCGCTGGCCCCGTCGCCCGCCGGCCTGCTTGGTGATCTGCTGGCCGTGCCCGTCCGCTCGCCAGCCAGCGAGCCGGCCGCGGCCCGGCGCGGCGCGCTCACCACGCCCGGGGGCCGCCCGCAGGCGGTCGTCGTCGACCTGGGCGCGGGCACCATCGACGTGATCAGCGCGGAGTCCGATGTGGTCGCCGCCGGAGCGGGCGACCTGCTGACCGCTGCGGTGGCCGAGACGCTCGGCATCCCGCGTGCGGCCGCCGACTGGGTCAAGCGGGGCCCGTGCCTGCGGGTGGACGGCGGCCAGCGATTCGAGGCCGAGGACGGCAGCCGCGGCTTCCTGACTCATCCCGCTCCGGCCTCGGCGGCCGGCCTGCTCGCGGTGGAGGGGCCGGGCGGCTTGCTGCCGTTCGACCGCCGGCACGGGCCGGGCGAATGGCGAGCGATCCGGATCCGGCTCAAGCTCGCCGTCCTGGCCGGCAACTTCCAGCGCGCGGTGCGGACGCTTGGCCCGGATCTCAGCCAGGTCCTGGTCGTCGGCGGGCCCGCCGGGGACGAGGAACTGCTCGCCATCATCGCGCGCTCGCTGCCCGGCGGCGTGGCCGTCGGGCGCGGCCACGTCGGCGGCACCTGCGCGGGCGAACCGCTCGGCCACCGCTACGCAGTCGCGCTCGGCCTGGCCCTGGCTCAGCCGTAACGTTCCCGGAACGCTCCGAGCGTAGCTGAGCCCCCGTGGGGAGGAACGTAGGACGGCGCCTGCGCGCGGCGGCCTGGCATCAGCCACGCAACCCGCGTACGTCGATTACCGCTTGCACGGCTGGCGGCTGCCGCTGGGCTGGCTGGCCGTGCTGGCGGGCCTCCGGCGGCCACTGCTTCGCGACCAGGGTGAGGACGTCGTAGGTGGCCACCGACGCGCCGTCCTGCTTGGTCACGTCCGCGTCCCAGCGCACCTCGCCGTACTCGGCGTCCTCCCGGCTCGTGATCTGCTTACAGGTCAGAGTCACGGTGAGCTCGTCACCCGGGTACACCGGGGTGAGGAAGCGCAGGTTCTCCAGGCCGTAGTTAGCCAGCACCGGTCCCGGGTCGGGCTGGACGAACAGGCCGGCCGCGAAGGAGACGATGAGGTACCCGTGCGCCACCCGGCCGTCGAAGAACGGGTTGGCCCGGGCCGCCTCCTCGTCCATGTGAGCGTAGAAGGTGTCCCCGGTGAACTCGGCGAAGTGCTCGATGTCGGCCAGCGTGACCTGGCGCGGGCCGGCCACCACGGTGTCGCCGACACGCAGCTCAGCCAGCGACTTACGGAACGGGTGGCCGCCGGCCTCGCTCCGCTCGGCACCATTGATCCAGCGGCCGGTGACGGCCGAAAGTACCCGCGGGCTGGCCTGGACCGCGGTGCGCTGCATGTGATGCAGCACGCCGCGCATGCCGCCCATCTCCTCGCCGCCGCCGGCCCGCCCGGGGCCGCCGTGCACGAGCACGGGCAGCGGAGAGCCGTGCCCGGTCGAGGAGGCGGCGTCGTCGCGGTCCAGGACGAGCAGCCGGCCATGCCACGGTGCCAGGCCGAGGACCACTTCGCGGGCGAATTCCGCGTCGGCGGTGACGACCGAGCCGGCCAGGCTGCCCCGGCCGAGCGCCGCCAGTTCGACCACCTCCGCGGGGCTCTGGTACCCCATGATCGTGCTGACCGGGCCGAACGCCTCCACCTGATGCGGCTCCGGCCGGCCTGGGTCGTCGCTGTGCAGCAGCAGCGGAGCGATGAACGCGCCGCGCTCGGCGCTAGCCCCGGCGACCTCGACGTGGTCCGGGTCGCCGAACACCAGCCGGCCCGCCGTCAGCAGCGCCTTGACCGAGCGGCGGACCTCCTCGCGCTGCTCCAGGCTGGCCAGCGCGCCCATCCGCACGCCGTCCGCGGCGGGGTTGCCGACCACCACCGCGGCCAGCCGGTCGCGCACCGCCTCGGCCACCTGCCCGGCCAGGCCGGCCGGGACGAAGGCCCGCCGGATCGCGGTGCACTTCTGGCCGGCCTTGACCGTCATCTCGGTGACCAGCTGACCGACGTACAGGTCGAACTCCGGCGTGCCCGGCTGGGCGTCCGGGCCGAGGATGGAGCAGTTCAGCGAGTCCGCCTCGGCGTTGAACCGGACCGACCGGCTGGTGATCGCGGGATGGGCCCGCAACTGCTGCGCGGTTGCGGCCGACCCGGTGAACGACACCAGGTCCTGCTCGCCGGCGTGGTCGAGCAGGCCGGCGGCGCTACCGCAGAGCAGCTGGAGTGAGCCCGGGGGCAGCAGCCCGGTTTCGAGCATCAGCTCGACCAGGCGGGCGGTCAGGTAGGCGGTCTGGGTGGCCGGCTTGACCAGGCTTGGCACGCCGGCGACGAACGCGGGGGCGAACTTCTCCAGCGGGCCCCAGACCGGGAAGTTGAACGCGTTGATCTGCACCGCGACCCCGCGCAGCGGGGTCAGCAGGTGCTGGCCGACGAAGGCGCCGTCCCGGCTCAGCGGCTCGACCGGCCCTTCGGCCAAGATGACGTCGTTCGGCAGCTCACGCTTGGCCTTGCTGGCGTAGCTGAGCAGGACGCCGATGCCGCCGTCGACGTCGAACTTCGCGTCGCCGAGCGTCGCGCCGGTACGCGCGGACAGGGCGTACAGTTCCGGCCGGTGCTCGCGCAGGGCCTGCCCGAGCGCCTTGAGCAGCCCGGCCCGCTGGTGGAAGGTCAGCTCGCGCAGCGCCGGGCCGCCGGTGGCCCGGCCGTAGTCCAGCGCCGCGGCGACGTCGATCCCGGCTGATGAGACCCGGGCGACCTCCTCACCGGTCACCGCGTCGAGGACCGGCCTGCCCTCGTCGGCTGGTCCGGTCCATGCTCCGCTCACGTAGCTGCGCAGTGGCGTCATCGCCTGCTCCTCCCTCGACCCGGTCCCCCTGAGTTTCCCCCACACCCCCCGACGAACCACCCCGCCCCCGCAGCCATCGTAGGTGGAGCCGCGCGGTGATAGCGGACGCGCCAGTTGTCTTTGATTGAGCTAAGGACGGGATGATCATGTGGCGAGAACTGCAGCCCGAGGTCAGCCCGCTGACCCGGACCGGCTTGCTCATCGGCTCACCCGGTCGCTATCACGACCGGGACCCCGACCGCGACCGCGACCCCGGCGCCCTGAGACCGATCGCCGCGAGGCCCGGATCAGTGCTTGAAGGCCTGGCGCATCTGCTGGATCTCCGGCGGCGGCTGGGTCTGCGGGTGGTGCTCCAGGATCCGCAGGTGCAGCCGGAAGTCGTCGAGGAGCAGGTTGGCCAGGTCCATGCTGAAGCCGTTCCTGATCACGATCCGCATCACCGAGGTATCCGTCATGTTCTCCGGGAAGGTGTACGCGGGCACCTGCCAGCCGCGCTGGCGCAGCCGCTCGGACAGGTCGAACACCGAGTAGCTGGTGATGTCATCGCGCAGCTTGAACGCGAACACCGGGAGGTCGCTGCCGTCGGTGAGCAGCTCGAACGGGCCCATCTTGGCGATCTCGCCGGACAGGTAGAGGGCGATGTCCTGGCAGGTCTGCTGCACATGCCGGTAGCCCTGCCAGCCGAGCCGGAGGAAGTTGTAGTACTGGGCGGCGACTTGAGCGCCGGGCCGGGAGAAGTTGAGCGCGAAGGTGGGCATCTCGCCGCCCAGGTAGTTGACCTTGAAGATTAGGTCCTCTGGCAAGGCGTCCGGGGTCCGCCAGATGACCCAGCCCACCCCCGGATACACCAGGCCGTACTTGTGGCCGGAGGTGTTGATCGAGGCTACCCGCGGCACCCGGAAGTCCCACTCCAGGTCCGGGTGCAGGAACGGCGCGACGAACCCGCCCGAGGCGCCGTCGACGTGCATCGGGATGTCGCAGCCGTGCTCGGCTTGCACCTGGTCCAGGGCCCGGCTGATCTCCAGTACGGGTTCGTAGCTGCCGTCCATGGTGGAGCCGAGGATCGCGACCACGCCGATGGTGTTCTCGTCGCACTTGGCCGCGGCTTCGGCCGGGCCCAGGTGCAGCCGCCCCGGCACCATCGGCACGTAACGCGGCTCGACCTGCCAGTAGCGGCAGAACTTTTCCCAGCACACCTGGACGTTGGAGCCCATCACCAGGTTCGGCTTGGCCGCGTCCAGCCCGGCCGCCTGCCGCTTGGCCCGCCAGCGCCAGAGCAGGGCCATGCCGCCGAGCATGCAGGCCTCGCTTGACCCGGTGGTAGAGCAGCCGGCCGCCTCGCTGCCGGCCGGGGCGTTCCACAGGTTGCTGAGGACGTTCACGCAGCGCCGCTCGAGCTCGGCGGTCTGCGGGTACTCGTCCTTGTCGATCATGTTCTTCTGGGCGCACTCGGCCATGAGCAGCTCGGCCTCGGGCTCCATCCAGGTGGTGACGAACGTGGCCAGGTTGAGCCGGGCGTTTCCGTCGAGGATCAGCTCGTCGCGGACCACCTGGAGCGCGGTGCGGGGCAGGACCCCGTGCTCGGGCAGCTGGTACCGCGGGATCGCACAGGTCTTCTCGCGGAAGTAAATCGGGTTGATCTCGAGTTCGGCGTCGCGGTCGGACTCGTCCACCTTGGTGTGCAGCGGCATGGCCCACAGGCTACGGGATCAGCCGAACGGTGGATGGGACCGGCCCAGACGGCCGGCTGGCCGGGCGCTGGCCGGCGCCCGAAGTATGGCCGCGCGGCCGATCCGCACCCGGGGGGTGCCGAGCGAAGCTGGCTGTGCGCCACTGAGGCGAGGAACGAAAGCGAGGCGCGAGATGACACCGGTCATCGAGGTGACAGGGCATGGAGGGACTGCGGCGGCGTGACGCGGGGCAGGAGGAGATGTCGTCCACGATGCGCCAGATCGGCAACTTCACCCTGCTCGGCTCGGCCCTGCACGCGGTGCGCGACAGCTGGATGGGAATAGATCCCCGGCCGGAGCACCTGGGCATAATGGCGGCGTGGGCCCTGGTCGCCGGGGCCCTGGCGGCCCGTTTCTTCCGCTGGGAACAGGCGTAGGAAAAGGGGAGAGCGTTGACGGTCCGACCGCCGGACAGCAACCTTGAGTCGCTGGAGCGCAGGTACGAGTCGATCATGCGGGTGGTCCCGTACCTGGTGCTCGCCGTCCCGCTCCTCCCGTACGTGATGTCCCAGAGCCCGACCGCGGGGGCGGCCGGCATCACCGCCGGCGTCGCCGTGGCCGCGGGGGCCTGGATCACCTGGTTTACCGTCCTGCATCCGGGCTGGGCAGAACGTCGCTGGCTGATGCGGCTGTATTGCGTCGGCCTGCTCGCCTTCATCGCCGCGCTCACCGTCCGGAGCCCCTGGTACGGCTTCTTCACCTGGCTCGGCTTCCTGACCGCCTTCCGGTACCTGGCCGGCGCCTGGCGCTGGGCCGCCTGCGCGGTCGTGGCGCTCATCTTCGCTCTGGACCAGGGCGGGGGCTTCCATCGGCTAACCGTGTCCCAGGTGGTCGTGTGGGTCATCCTGGCCTGCGTGGACCTCCTGCTGATCGGCTTCTTCGTGCTCCTCGGCCAGAAGTCCGAGGAGCAGAATCTGGCCCGCAAGCAGATGATCGCCGAGCTGGCCCAGGCCAACCACCGGCTGGAGGAGATGATGGCGGAGAACACCGGCCTGCAGGCCCAGCTGCTCACCCAGGCCAGGGAGGCCGGGGCGGGGGACGAGCGCCAGCGGATGGCGCGGGAGATCCATGACACCCTGGCCCAGGGCCTGACCGGGATCATCACCCAGCTCGAGGCCATCCAGCAGACCGGCGGCGACCCCGAGCGTGAACGCCGGATCGGCAACGCCACGCGGCTGGCCCGGGACAGCCTGGCCGAGGCGCGTCGCTCGGTTCAGGCGCTGCGGCCGCAGGCGCTGGAGAACAGCAGGCTGCCGGACGCGCTGGCCGAGGAGGTTACCCACTGGACCGCCACCAGCGGCGTGCCCGCGGAGATAAGGACGACCGGCGACCCGCGCGCGCTGCATCCGGAGGTGGAGGTCACGCTGCTGCGCGTCGGGCAGGAGGCCCTGGCCAACGTGGCCAAGCACGCCGCCGCCTCGCACGCCTGGGTCACGCTCTCCTACATGGAGGACGTGGTGACCCTCGATGTGCGGGACGACGGTGCCGGGTTCGCCGCCCCCGGCCAGAGCGAGTCCGGCGGCGGTTTCGGGCTGATCGCCATGCGGCAGCGGGTGAACCGGCTGGCTGGCCAGCTGGAGATCGAGTCAGAACCGGGCGCCGGCACCGCCGTCTCGGCTAGCCTGCCCGCCATCCCCCTTGGAGGCCCCTCGTGACCGGAATCATCCGGCTGCTGATCGCCGACGACCACCCGGTGGTCCGCGACGGGCTGCGCGGCATCTTCGAGGCCAGCGGTGAGTTCGAGGTGGCCGGCGAGGCCGCCAACGGCCGCGAGGCGGTCGACCGCGCCGCGGCGCTGCGTCCCGACGTGGTGCTGATGGACCTGCGCATGCCGGAGTTGGACGGGGTCAGCGCGATCCGGGCCCTGGCTCAGCGCGGCGTCGACGCGCGGGTGCTCGTGCTCACCACCTTCGACACCGACACGGACGTGCTGCCCGCGATCGAGGCCGGCGCCACTGGCTACCTGCTCAAGGACTCACCGCCGGAGGAACTGCGGCGCGGGGTCCGCGCCGCGGCCCGGGGCGAGGCCGTGCTCTCGCCTTCGGTCGCCACCCGGCTGGTCGGTCAGGTCCGGGAGCCGGCCAGGGAACCGCTCAGCCAGCGCGAGCTCGACATCCTCGGGCTGATCTCCCGCGGCTGCTCGAACCGCGAAGCCGCCGGGCAGCTGTTCATCAGCGAGGCCACGGTCAAGACCCACGTGCTGCATATCTACGCCAAGCTGGGCGTCAACGACCGGGCCGCCGCGGTGGCCACGGGCTTCGAGCGCGGCTTGCTGCCCCGGCCCTAAAATACGACCCAGTCCCGGCCCGCGCCCGGGATCCGGTTGTCGCCAGCGGCCACGGCCTGCCCGGCGAGGATCTCGCGGACCTCCCGGGTAGCGTCGTCCGGGTACCGGTCGAGCATCGCCTCCAGGTCGTGCCGCTGCGCGCTGGTCCAGTACCCGGCCAGCTCACGTTCCAGTTCCGTGCGCTCCGCGCTCGGCGCGCCGGGAAGCAGCGGGGCGGACAGCAGCAGCAGGAGCCCGGGCAGGAGCAGCACGCTGCCGGGGCCGCTGCCGCGCATGATGAGCCCGGCGACCGTGAGCACGGTACCGGCCAGCAAGGGCTTCCAGCGCGGCCGC
This sequence comes from uncultured Actinomycetes bacterium, assembly GCA_963822765.1. Classification (GTDB taxonomy): domain Bacteria; phylum Actinomycetota; class Actinomycetes; order Streptosporangiales; family Streptosporangiaceae; genus Palsa-504. Next base: position 107,553 of record CAWGJL010000029.1, read on the forward strand.
ACCCCACGCGCCACCGTCAGGAGACCGAGCAGGGGGAGCAGCCTGGCGAGCCGGAGCCACCGGCGGATCCGCCGAGGCCGGGCCCGCCGCGCGACCAGCGAGGACCGGTACCGATCGCGCGACTGGCTCCACACCACCAGGTCCCGCCGCTGCCGTCGCAGTCCCATCGCAGCCCTCCCGCATCCAGGCTCCGCTCTGCGTGTTCACAATGTTACGCGCCCGCGGTCCGGGGGCAGGCACCACGGTCCGTTCGGAATAAATGAACTTTTCTGGTGTACCGGCAGAACAAGAAGCCGTCGTCCTCCAGGACGTGAGCCAGGCTGAGCGGCTGCGCCGCGGCGAACGCCTGGCCGGCCAGGATCCGGTCCGCGCCCGGGCCGGCCAGCAGCGGGCCGATGGTCAGGCACAGCTCGTCCAGCAGGCCCGCCGCGGCGATCTGGGCCAGCAGGCGCGGACCTCCCTCGGTGAGCATCCGCCGGTGGCCGCGCTCGGCCAGCGCGGCGACGGCCGCCTTCAGGTCCACGGTTTCCTGACCGGCCACGATGACGTCGGCCCGCTCTTCCAGGGCGGCGCGGCGATCGGCCGGGGCCTGCGCGGTGGTGATGACGATCGTGCGAGCCGACGGCGGGGCCATGTCGATGACCGGGCTGGACGGCTCGAGGTCGAGCCGCGCGGTGATCACCGCGATCGGCGGGGTCGGGGTCCGGCCTGACCGCAGGTCCGGCCAGAGCTCGTGCTGGCGCACCGGCTTGTACTTCTCGGCCCGGACCGTTCCCGCGCCCACCACGATCACGTCGGCCAGCGTGCGGAGCAGCGCGAACAGGCGCCGGTCGGCCTGCGAGGACAGGCCCGCGGTGAGGCCCGTCAGCATCGCGGCGCCGTCCGCGCTGCACACCATGTTGGCCCGCAGCCACGGCCCGGCCGGGTACGCGTACAGCGCGGCCAGGTCGGACTCGCGCAGGTCGGAAGATACGAAGATCTGCCGCATGATCAGTCCGCTGACCGCAGCACGACCGCGGCCCTGGCACCAACCTCGATTTCGCTCTTGGGCATCAGGATCGCTCCGTCCTCCTCGTCGCTGGCCTGCGCTGTGCTGGTGTCGACCACGACCTCCCAGCCGGGGGCCAGACTGGCCTCGGGCAGGGTGAACGTGAGCGGATCGCTGTCCACGTTGAACAGCAGGAGGAACTTGGCGTCCACTATTCTCCCGCCCCGCGGGTCCGGTTCGCTGATCGCCTCGCCGTTCAGCAGGGCGGCGAGCGACTGGGCGAAGCCGGCGCACCCAGTCGTCCTGGGTCATTTCCTGGCCGGCCGGGGTCAGCCAGCTGATATCGATGGTTTCATCGTCCGGTGCCCGGCGGCCGCGGAAGAACCTGCGCCGCCTGAACACCGGGTGGTTGCGGCGCAGGGCGGCCAGGGTCTCGGTGAACGCAGCAGGTCCCGCTCGGCGTCGGCCTGGCTCCAGTCCAGCCACGACACCTCATTGTCCTGGCAGTAGGCGTTGTTATTGCCCTGTTGAGTGCGCCCCATCTCGTCGCCCGCCAGCAGCATCGGGACGCCCTGGGACAAGAACAAGGTGACCAGGAAGTTCCGTTTCTGCCGGGCGCGCAGCGCGGCGACGGCGGGGTCGTCGGCCGGGCCCTCTACGCCGCAGTTCCAGGACCGGTTGTCGTCGGTGCCGTCCCGGTTGCCCTCGCCGTTGGCCTCATTGTGCTTGTGGTTGTAGCTGACCAGGTCGGCCAGGGTGAACCCGTCGTGGCAGGTGACGAAGTTAATGGACGCGACCGGACGCCGCCCGCTGGTGGCGTACAGGTCGCTGGACCCGGTGAGCCGGGACGCGAATTCACCGATGGCCTCGGGGCGGCCCCGCCAGAAATCCCGGACGGTGTCGCGGTACTTCCCGTTCCACTCGGTCCACAACGGCGGGAAGTTGCCCACCTGGTAACCGCCCTCGCCCACGTCCCACGGCTCGGCGATGAGCTTGACCTGGGAGACCACCGGGTCCTGCTGGACCAGGTCGAAGAAGGTGGACAGCCGGTCCACGTCGTGGAGCTCCCTGGCCAGCGCGCTGGCCAGGTCGAACCGGAACCCGTCGACGTGCATCTCACCGATCCAGTACCGCAGCGAGTCCATGACCAGCTGCAACGCGTGCGGGCTCCGGGCGTTCAGGCTGTTCCCGCAGCCGGTGTAGTCCAGGTACCGCCATCGCTCGGAACCGTCGAGCCGGTAGTAGGCGGCGTTGTCGATGCCGCGGAAGGACAGCGTCGGCCCCATGTGGTCGCCCTCGGCGGTGTGGTTGTACACCACGTCCAGGATGACCTCGATGCCGGCTTCGTGCAGCGCCTTGACCATGGTCTTGAACTCGCCGACCTGCTCGCCGCGCTGCCCGGCCGAGGAGTACCGGTTGTGCGGGGCCAGGAACCCGATCGTGTTGTAGCCCCAGTAGTTGGTCAGGCCGCGCTCGACCAGGGACTGCTCGGCCACGAACTGGTGAACCGGCATGAGCTCGACCGCGGTGATGCCGATCCGCTGCAGGTGCGCGATCACGGCCGGGTGCGCGAGGCCGGCGTAGGTGCCGCGCTGGTGCTCCGGGACGTCGGGGTGGCGCAGGGTCAGCCCCCGGACGTGCGCCTCGTAGATGACCGTCTCGTGGTACGGCGTCTGCGGCGCCCGGTCGTGGCCCCAGTCGAAGAACGGGTTGATGACGACGTTCTTGGGCATGTGCGGCGCGCTGTCGGTGGTGTTCCGCTTCCTCGGGTTGCCGAACTGGTAGTCGAACAGCGACTCGTCCCAGCGGACGTCGCCCTCGGTCGCCTTGCCGTACGGGTCGAGGAGCAGCTTGGATCCGTCGCAGCGCAGCCCGCGCGGCGGATCGTAGGGACCGTGCACGCGGTAGCCGTACCGCTGCCCGGGCGCGATCCCGGGCAGGTACACATGCCAGACAAACCCGTCGACCTCGGTTATCTCGACCCGTTCCCCGGTCAGCGGGCTCCCGTCGCCGTTCTCCGCATCGCCGAACAGGCAGAGTTCGACGCGCTGGGCGACCTCAGAGAACAAGGTAAAGTTCGTCCCCCACCCGTCCCAGGTCGCGCCAAGCGGATAAGGCGTTCCCGGCCAGGTACGCATTCGCCCCCTTCTCCTGCGAGTCTGGTCGCCTGGATCAGCGGCCGACTCTACCGGGTACGCGCATGCCCGGAGGGACGTACGTTACCGGATCGTGATCTGCGGGTCTGGAATCCCCGATAGCACCGGGGACCATCAAGGGTTTTACCCAGTTTTACGCCGCAGTCCGCTCCCGTATGGCCGTCTCCTGGTACCGGTCCAGGACAATGTCGGCCACCTCCGGTACGGCGCCGCCCTCCGCCGCAGGCGGCCAAGACAGCCCCGCCGCCGCAGGCGGCCCAGGCAACAGCGCCGGTGACACCTCGGCCGCCCCCGCGGCCAGTGCAGCATCCCGGATCCGGTCGGCGAACAGGCCCGGCGCGAGCAGGTAGCTGGCCACCACGACCCGGCGGGCTCCAGCCCGCAGCAGCTCCGTCACCGCCTGCTCCGGCGTCGGGCTGACCGCAGATGCGTAAGCCGGGCGGACACCGAACCAGCCGCCGGCCGCCTGCCACTGCGCGGCCAGGCCCGCGATGGTGGCATTCGCCGCCGGATCGCTCGATCCTGCCGCCGCGAGGACCACGCCGGTCTCGGACCGGTTCTCCAATGCCGTCTCGGGCAGGCGCCGCTCGAGCGCGCGGAGCAACAGCGGGTGCGGCCCGAGCGGTGCGCCGTACCTGAGGTTCAGCCTCGCGGTGCCCGCCCGGGCCAGCACGCGGGGGATATCGGTCTTGCTGTGGTACGCCGCGGTGAGCAGCAGCGGCAGCACGGTGACCTGCGTGTCCGGCCCGAACGCCCGCATGACCCGCGGCACGGACGGTGCGGCGTGGCCCAGGTAGGCCACCCGCAACTCCGGCACGCTCAGGCCGCGGTCGGCCGCCCGGCGCGCGACCAGCGGTACCAGCGCGCTGATGGCCGCCGCCGCGCGCGGGTCCGCGCTGCCGTGGGCCACGGCGACGAGGGCCCGCTCAGGCATGGATGCCGCACTCGGTCTTTCCCGTGCCGGCCCAGCGCCCGCTGCGCGGGTCGGCGCCTGGCTCGACCCGGAGCGTGCAGGTAGAGCAGCCGATCGAGGGATAGCCGTCGTAGACCAGCGGGTTGACCAGCACGCCGTTGGTGGTGATGTAGTCGTCGACCTGCTTCTGGGTCCAGCTGACGATCGGGTTGACCTTGACCATCTCCCGCCGGTCGTCCCACTCGACCACCTGGGCCTGGCGCCGGTTGCTGGTCTCGTCCCGGCGGACGCCGGTGATCCACGCGTCATAGTTGGTCAGTGCCCGCTCCAGCGGCTCGACCTTGCGCAGGTAGCAGCACAGGTCCGGGTTGCGCCCGTAGAGCCGGGGGCCGAGCTCGGCGTCCTGCTCCGCGACGGTGCGCGACGGGGTGACGTTGACCAGGTGGATCGGGTATACGACCTCCACCGCGTCCCGGGTGCCGATGGTCTCCGCGAAGTGGTAGCCGGTGTCGAGGAAGACCACGTCGATGCCGGGCCGGACGGCCGCGGCCAGGTGAATGATCACCGCATCGGTCATGGACGAGGTGATGCAGATCCGGTCCCCGAAGGTATCGGTGGCCCAGCGGATGACCTCTTCGGCCGGCGCGTCGGCGAGTGCCTCAGCAGCCTGTTCGGCGAGGGTTCGCATGAGCTCGGGGTCCTCCAGGGGCGTCTGCGCCAGGCCGCGCGTTACGACGGGACTCACAGCGTGACTCCTATTCCGGCAAAGCGTAGCTGGAAACTCCTAGTGCAACTGCGGCAATGCCATTCACCGTCGGTCGCGCCCTGCGGTTCGAGGTCTTCCTCGCCGCAGTAAGGGCAGTAGAACGGGACGGCTCGCGTACTCATGTGAGCTCCTGTTCCGTCGCTCGCACCGTCCACGCGGCGAAGCTCTCGCCCGGTTCGCGGGCCGCCTCGAACCGGCGCAGCACCCGCTCCACGTAGTCCGGCAGATCCTCGGCCGTGGTCTTGAGCCCTCGCAGCTTGCGGCCGAAGCCTGAGCCGGTGCCGTCGCCGCCGTTCAGGCTGCCGCCCAGGTGCACCTGGAAGCCCTCGACCTGGGTCCCGTCCGGGCCGGTGACCAGCGATCCCTTCAGCCCGATGTCCGCGGTCTGGATCCGGGCACAGGAGTTCGGGCAGCCGTTCACGTTGATCGTGACCGGCGCGTCGAAGTCGGGCAGCCGTCGCTCGAGCTCGGCGATCAGGTCCGCGGCCCGGGCCTTGGTCTCCACGATCGCGAGCTTGCAGAACTCGATGCCGGTGCACGCCATCGTGTGCCTGCGGAAGGCGCTGGGCCGGGCCGGCAGGCCCGCCTGGTCCAGCTCTTCGACCAGATCCTCGGTGCGGTCCGCGGGCACGTCCAGGATGACCATCTTCTGCTCGGCGGTGGTGCGCACCCGGCCGCTGCCGTACCGGCCGGCCAGGCCGGCGATGACGTCCAGCGCGTCGGCTGACAGGCGGCCCACGGCCGGCGCGAACCCCACGTAGTAGTTCCCGTCCCGCTGCTGGTGGACGCCCACGTGGTCGCGGGTCCCATGGGGCGGCGAGGCCGGCGCGGGACCGTCGGGCAGCGCGTACCCGAGGTACTCCTTCTCCAGGACCTCGCGGAACTTCTCCTGGCCCCAGTCCGCGACCAGGAACTTGATCCGGGCCCGGTGCCGCAGCCGGCGGTAGCCGTAGTCGCGGAACAGGCTGGTCACGCCGGCCCACACCTCGGGCACCTGGCCGGGCCGGACAAAGGTGCCGAGCCGGCGGCCGATCATCGGGTTGGTGGACAGGCCGCCGCCGACCCACAGGTCATACCCGGCCTCTCCGGCCTCGTTGAGCACCCCGACGAACGCGATGTCGTTGATCTCGTGAGTCGCGCACTGCTCGGCGCACCCGCTGATCGAGGACTTGAACTTGCGCGGCAGGTTGGAGAACGCGGAGTCGCCGATGTAGCGCTCGCCGATGGCGGCGATCTCCGGGGTGGCGTCGATGATCTCGCTGGAATCCAGGCCGGCCAGCGGGCAGCCGAGGATCACCCGCGGCGTGTCTCCGCACGCCTCGGTGGTGCTCAGGCCCACCGCCTCCAGGGCGTCCCAGATGGCGGGCACGCTCTCGATCTCGATCCAGTGCAGCTGGATGTTCTGCCGGTCGGTGACGTCCGCGGTGCCGCGGGCGTAGCGGCGGGAGATGTCGGCGATCGTGGTCAGCTGCCGGTGGTCGAGCTGCCCGCCGTCGATCCGGATCCGAAGCATGAAGTAGCGGTCGTCGAGTTCCTCTGGCTCCAGCACCGCGGTCTTGCCCCCGTCGATGCCGGGGCGGCGCTGGGTGTACAGCCCGTACCAGCGGAAACGGCCGCGCAGGTCGGCCGGGTCGATGGAGTCGAAGCCGTACTTGGAGTAGATGTCGAGGATCCGCTGCCGGACGTTGAGCCCGTCGTCGTTCCTCTTATTCTCCTCGTTCTTATTCAGCGGCTCGCGGTAGCCGAGGGCCCACTGGCCCTCGCCTCGCTTGCGTCCCGTCTTGGTCGCGGTGGCGACTGACATCGGTGAGTTTCCTTCAGGCTCGGGGACGCGCGGGTCACGAGAACCTGGGTCGCCGCTGGCACGGTTCAATGACGCGTGACAGCAGAAGACACCCGGTATCGCCCGCGCGCCCGGTCAGTTATCCGGGGCGGCGATCAACGGGTGTCGCGACAAATAGCGCTACGAATGCGCAGGAAATCGACGTGTCGACGGACGACGAGCAGCGGGTCCGTAACACTCATTACAGCAGGATCACATGTAACGGACCCGGCTGTCCAGGACAATTCCGGCATGTGGACAGTGCGGTTGTTCACAGCCGGCGTCATGCATGCGGCAACCGGGCCGTTCCGCAGGGTATTCCCGGGACGGCCCGCGGCCAGCTTCGGGGACGGCCCGCGGCCTGCTTCCGGGACGGCCCGCGGCCAGCTTCCGGGACGGCCCGCGGCCAGCTTCCGGGACGGCCCGTGGCCAGCTTCGGGGACGGCCCGGCGGTCAGCCCTGGCGGATCCAGCTCAGCGGCGGCTCGGACCCCGAGGGGGTCGATTCAGCCGGCGGCTGGTGCTGGCAGTCGCACCAGGTGCCGCCGGGGCAGTCCTCGTGATGGTGCTTCCGGCACGGTACGCAGATCATGGTCCTTATTGTGCAGCGCGCGGGGACGACCGAATCCCCGCACGCCGAAGCCGACGCCCTAGCCCTGCCGGGCTGAGCGGTTGAGGGGTTTCCGGGCGCGTGGGATCAGGCGGCGTTGGCGCGGCGCATGCGACGGCGGCGCTCAGCCGAGCGCTCGTCCTCGTTCAGCCCGCCCCAGGTGCCGTACTTCTCCGGCCGGGATACCGCGTAGTTCAGGCATTCAAGCCGCACGGGGCAAGCAGCGCAGATCTCCTTGGCCTTGCGCTCCCTGATGTCCCGCTCCGGCTGGCGCTCACCATCCGGGCCGAAAAAGAGCAGCAGGTCCTCGCCACGGCACTCTGCAGCATCCTGCCAACCCCAGTTAGGGCGGGGAAGCACAGCCGACTGCCGACGTACCTGAGACATGGATCGAATCACCTCAACCAAGATGCATCAAATCGTGAGTTACAGTGGAGCGTCAGGCTCGTGAACAAGCGAACGCGAGCCCAACCTGTCCGGGAACCTCCGTTGCAAGATACAACGCGTCTTGGTGACGTGGTGTTCCCGTGCGCAGGTAAGGCGATCGCGTAAGCAAACGGTCACTATACCGAACGGCTGGCGCCAGCGCGGCGGTTCACCCGTCCTACTAACCATCGCGCGGGCCGTTGCCATGCCCGCGATAATGATGCCATCCTCGATAGTCATCGTGCATGCCGGGTGGCAAAATTCACCGCCCGATTTTGCGCTTCTTTCTCGGCGTCCTCCGGCTGCGGCTAGCCTGCCTGGCAATGTTCGTGACGAACTGGACAAAGGGAAGTGAGCACGGGACCATGGGCAGCATGTCAGCGTCGGACGCAGCACCTCTGCCCCGGCTCGGTGAGGTTTTCTTCGACGTGCGCGGCAGTTCCCGCAGCATGCGCCTGAGTTGGTACGCCGATACCGGGGTCTCGGTGTTCAGTATCTGGCAGGGAGGTACCTGCACCGGTACGTTCCGGCTGCCCCAGGAAGAACTGCCCCGGCTGATCGACGCTCTGCAACGCGGCATGTATCCCGATCCCCGCGGCACCGGCGGTTTCCCGCGCCAGCTTCCCGGTGCCCCGACCGACCCGCGGCTCACCGCGGTGCCTGGTTATGGAGGCGTGCGCGAAATTGGCCGTGAGGCTGATTTCACCGGCCCGGTGACCGGTGATTTCCGCGCCCTGCGCGCCGATGACCCGGCCGGAACGGCGGCACTCGGCATCCCCGCCGTTCCGCGGGCGCTGCCGCCCGGCGGAGGCTACAGCGACCAGTCGCGCTACACCGACCCCGGACAGTACGCCGAGCCGTCGCCGTACCGGGATCAGGGGTACGCCCAGCAGGCTCAGTACCCCGACCAGAGCAGGTACCAGGACCAGGCCCAGGCCCAGTACGCGGATCAGGCGGTATACGCCACGCAGCCCCAGTACGCCGACCGGGCCTACTCCGACCAGACCTACCAGGACCGATACGGATCCCAGGGATCCTACGGAGGTCAGGGGGCCCAGGCGCCGCAGCCGGGCCAGCGGTACGAGGACCGCGGGTACGCGGCTCCTGCCGAGCCTGGTTACCAGGGATACGGGTATGGCGAGCAGGCGAGCACCGGGGCCGATCGCGGCGACCGGGCGTATGCCCCGTCCCCGTACGGCGAGCCCACCCCTCCCGGGCTCACCCCGCTCGGGTCGTCCCACTCCGGCCAGGACTACGACAGCGGAGCCTACGCCGGCCAGGGTTACGACGACCGCGGCTACCAGCAGCAGGCCTACCAGGGACAGTCGTACTCCGAGCAGGGATATCAGGGCTACGGGTACGACGAGCGCGTGAGCCGGAGCCAGGCCCTCGAGGCGCACGGGAGTTATAACGGCCAGGACGGCCAGCCGGGCTACGCAGAGCGCGGGTACGGCCAGCCGGGCTATGAGGACGCCAGCCAGTCCGCTCGCGACCAGTACGGATACCAGGGGCAAGACTACCGGGACCAGGGCTACGCCAGCGCGGGCGCGACGTACTCCGAACCGGGTTACGCAGGTTATGACTACGCGGGCGACCACCGCAGTGGCGGTTACCCGGCGGGCCATGAGCAGGGCGGCTACGACCAGGGCGGCTACGAGCAGGGCGGCTACGAGCAGGGCGGCTACGACCAGGGCGGCTACGAGCGTCCCGGTGCCGATCCCGGCAGGTACGCCAACCGCAGCTATGACCCGGGCGCGACGGCCGGCTACGACCAAGCTAGCTACAACGGGGCCGGCTATGACCAGACTGGCTACAACGGTGCCGGGTACGACCAGCCTGGCTATAACGGTGCCGGGTATGGCAATGCGGGCCACGAAGGCGCGGGATACGGCAACGGTAACTACGCCGGGTCCGGTTACGACGGCACGGGCTACACCGCCGCCCACGACGGCGGCACCAGGGACCGCGGACAGTACGAGGACCCGGACGTGACGCCGAGCCAGCCGATGTCCTCGTTCCCCTACGACGGTGGTCCGCCGCCGGAGCGGGAACATCGTCGCCGTCGCCGGCGTTAACGACTAGGCCGGTGCGGCTGTGTCCCCGGGCCGCACCTACTGCCTTCGCGGAATACCGTTCGGCTGGAGCCGCGTCGTGCCTTTCGCCGAGAGGCGACCTCCGCACCGGTTGGCGTAACGAAGGGCCGGCTCGCCGGCGGGCGATTTGCTCGCCGACGGGTCGGCCCTTTGCCGTCCCGCAAGCGGTCCTTTGGCGGCCAGGCTGGCGCTTTGCCGTTCAGGCGGGTCCCGGCGGGCCGGGCTGGGGCTGCTCCGGGCCGCCCGGCGTGCCCGACTTGCCGTCCGCGACGGCCGGGGCTGGGCTGGCGTCCTCCTCGACCGGCGGGATGGGACCGATTACGGCGTTCAGCACCTGCGAGTTCGGGATGGACATCACGCTGCCTCCGGTATCCAGCCGGACGTAGGTGATCCCGATGTCGGTCACGGTGCCGTCCAGCGTCCCGCCCAGGGCGCCGGCCCGAAGCTGGATCGCCTCGCCCACCACAAACGGCCGGGCGAACACCAGCACCAGTCCCGCGAACACGTTGCCGAGCGCCTGCTGCGCCGCGATGCCAACGAACACGCTGGTCAGCGCGCCGCTAAGGAGAAGCTGGCTGACGGGGACGGCGAACAGCCAGAGGGTGATCACCAGCGTCGCGAGCGCGCCGACGATCAAGATGGCGTACCTGACGATGGCGGCGTGCGGGGTGCCTGCCTTCGGCTCGAGCAGTTGCCTTGACTTCCCGGCCAGGCCATAGGTCGCCGTCGACGCGAAAATGAGGAACAGCACGGCCGTGCCGTTGGCCACGACCTGGTTGGTGAGATGGCTCCCGGTGAACTCGGTGTCCGAGGCATGGTGCGCGATGCGCGAGATGACCGCGGCGGCGATCGCGAGCAGCAGGGCGATGATCGCCTTCCACGGTCGCGTCTTGCGCTTGACCCGCGCCACCTTGGCCGACAGATCGATCTGTCTCTCCTGCACCCGCCGCTCCTCCTTCCGTGCTATCCGGCCTAACGCTATCCGGCAGGAAGCGGGTGCTGCGGGACGACCCGGCACAACCACCGAGCCCAGAAATAAGTGCTGGGGACCGGCCGGTCCCCAGCACTTACCCGATCTGGATGCCTATCTGATCAGCGGCGGCCCCACAGGGAACCTGAGCTTGCCGCCGATCATGCCGTTCGAGATGCCGGCCGCCGATGTGTACCAGGCGACCACCGCGGTGAGGATCCCGACGTATCCGCCGGCCTTGACGAGGCCGGTGCTGTTGGCGAAGCCGCCGATGAACAGGAGGATCTCGGTGAGTTCCAGGGTGAGGAAGACGAGGAAAACAGCCGTGGTCAACTGGGTGCTGAGGATCAGCAGATACGTGTTGACGATGGCGAACGCGAGCAGGATCCAGGCCTTGTCGTGCCCCGCCTGCAACGCCGTAGCCTTCGGGGCGACCAGCAGGACCCACAGGCCGAGGCCGAGCCAGAATCCGCCGTAGGTAGAGAACGCGGTCGCGCCGAAGACGTTCCTGTTGCGGAACTCCCACATCCCGGCCAGCAGCTGGATGAACCCGCCGTAGGCGAAGGCATAACCCAGGAAGGCGGCGCCGCTGGCGGCGCCCATCCAGTTGGCGTTGGCCGCGGATAGCAGGAAGGTGGTGGTGGCAAAGCCGGCGAGCCCGAGCGGTGCCGGGTCGGCGATGCCTGTAGTAGGAGCGGTGGTGGCCTGGACTGCGCGTTCTTCGCTGACGCTCAATAGGATCCCTCCTAATGAAGGAATGGCCCTTCTCACTCCGGCGTGCCCCGGCGGCAGCCGGAAGGGCGGTTGTCCGGCGTTACCTGCGTGCTCGGCGCGAAATATTTCGTTTCGCGCCAAACCTTCCTCTGGTCACACCTGACCCAGCTTGACCAGATGAAAGATTCGCCAACAGCGTAACGCCCACGTGCGTTACGGTGCGAGACCCAAAACCTCTCACTTTTCGTAACCATTCGGATGCGGTCCTCCGAATTTGTGGCAGCACACAGAGTTTCCCCGTGCGAGCGGTCTTTGAATCCGGCTCACGGCACCTAAAGGTTCCGCGCCTGCGCTGGGTAAGATCAAAGGAAACCCACGGAAGGGTCTAGGTGTCCGCCGATGACCGACCGACCGATCCGCGCGTCTGACCAGGAGCGGGAGAGCGTCGTAGCTGTCCTGCGCGACGCGTTCACCGACGGACGCCTCACCTTCGACGAATTCGATGAGCGGACGGCGGCGGCATACGGCGCCAAGACCTGGAGCGAGTTGCGGGTGCTGACCGCCGACCTGCCCGCCGAACCGCTGCTCGGAGCCGACGTCCACCAGCGGCCGCAGGGCGATCCGCAGACCGTGCCGCCCGCGGTCCGGCCGGCCCGGGTCAGGCGCGGCCGCCCGCTCGACCGGGTACTGCCGGTGTTGTTCGTCTGGATCCTGATCTCGGCCGCGGCCGGATCGCCGGACATCGCCGCCGCACTCTCGTTCGTCTTCATCTGCGTGCTGGCTACCCGCATCGGATACGGGGGACGCTCGTAGACACCGGTGACGGCTGACACGCTGGTGCACGTCGTTCAGCGGTAATACTCATTTGGGTGCGAGCCGACGGCTACTATTGATCCGCCGGCGCGCGAGAAGGCCCGCCGGCCTGCTAGATCACCGGGGCCTGCGGGATCAGCGAACGGGCCGGAGCATCTTCCGGCAGGCTCTAGGAGTCGGGAGGCGGTCGTTGACGAACGCGACCACCGGTAGCGAGCGGGTGGTTCCCGATCAGCAGCCACCTGCGCGAGGGCGGACCCCGCTGCAGGCACGGCTGATCCGCCCGGTCCGGGCGCACTGGCAGTTCGGCCTGGTCGCAGCGGCCGCTATTGCGGTACGCATCGTCGTGATCCTCGGCTATCCGCCCATCTTGTATTTCAGCGACTCCTACAACTACCTGTACGACGCGGTAACGCGCATCCCGGACCAGGTCCGGCCGAACGGCTACCCGTTCTTCTTGCGGCTCCTGCTCCCGCTGCACAGCTACAACCCGATCGCGCTGCTTCAGGCCGCGATGGGGGTCGCCATCGGCGTGGCCATCTACGCGCTGCTGCGCCACCGCGGGCTGCCCTGGTGGGGCGCGACGCTGCCCGCGCTGCCGGTGCTGTTCGACGCCTACGAGCTGCACCTTGAGCACATGATCACCGCGGACCCGCTGTTCATCTTCCTGGTCACCCTCGCCGTGGTGATGCTGTGCTGGAGCGACCGGCCCTCGATCTGGACCATGGCCGTCGTCGGGCTGCTCATCGGGTACGCGACGCTGGTGCGGTCGGTCGGCGAGCCGCTGCTCGTCGTGGCCCTGGTCGCCATGCTGATACGCCGGGTCGGCTGGCTCCGCCTGCTGATCCTCGCCGTGACCGGCATCGTCCCCATCGGCCTGTACGCGGTCTGGTACCACGGCAACTACGGTCAGTACGCGCTGACCAACTCCTCGGGGAGCTTCCTGTACAGCCGGGTCAGTACGTTCGCCCAGTGCTCCAAGATGAACGTGCCGGCTATCTCAGCATTCCTGTGTGACCCGACCAAGCTGAAGGACCGCCCGGTCGCGGGGGAGTACATCTGGGCCGACCACGAGCAACTGCCCTACAGCGATCACGGTAAGCGGGACTACTACACGCCGATGTACAACGTCTACGGAAGCGACACTTCGATACGGTTCACCCCTGAGATCAACTCCCTGGCCAAGCAGTTCGCCGTGGCCGCTATCGAATCTCAGCCCCAGGCCTACGCGCGCGTGGTGATCGACGACGTCGTGCATACCTTCGGCTGGGGTCGGCAACCCGACCCGGATGACTATTACGGCAACGGGCCGAACTTCCGGTTCGTCAGCGAGCACGACATGAACCTGCAGATTCCCTGGTACGTCACCCCGACCCAGATTCCGGGCACCCCCACCTACCAATTGCACAGTCAAACGGCCCTGACCTGGTGCAATGCGTTGTGCCAGCAGACCGATGCGCAGGCGGTCGTGATCATGAATGCGGAGCGGGACCTCGCCGGGCCCGGTCAGGGATTCGGGTTCACCAAAGAGGTCCAGCCCTGGGCTCATGTGCTCGAGAGTTACCAGCGGTACGTTTACCTGCCCGGCACCCTGCTCGGCCTGATCGCCCTGATCGGCGCGGCGGGGGTGCTGGCCCGGTGGCGCCGCTGGGGCGGTGTCGGCCTGCTTCCCTGGCTGGTCGGGGCGCTGCTGATCGTGCTGCCGCCGATGACCGCCGGGTTCAGCTACCGGTACGTGCTCGCCGCGGCGCCGGCGGCCTGCCTGGCCGCCGGGCTGGCCTTCACCCGCGGGCCTGACGGTAAACCCCGTCGCTCAGTGCGCGCCCTGGCGGCCGATCTGCGGCGGAACCTTGGCCGCGGCGGCACTGTCGATCAGGAATAGCGTCCGCTGCCTGCCCCGCGCGCCCGCGGCGGGAACCTGCACCGGCCCGGCGTCAGACAGGGCCATCGCGATCGCGTCGGCCTTCTCCGCGCCCGAGGCGAGAATCCAGACCTCCCGTGCCGCCTGAATGGACGGCAACGTGAACGACAAGCGGGTCGGCGGCGGCTTGGGCGAGCCCCGGACCGCCACCACCGGCCGCTCGTCGTAGAGCGCGGGCATGCCGGGGAACAGCGACGCGACGTGCGCCTCCGGCCCGATGCCGAGCATGAGAACGTCGAACTCCGGGACCTGGCCGTGATCCTCGGGCTTGGCCGCGGCCTCCAGCCAGGACGCGTACCTGGCCGCCGCCGCCTCCGGGTCGTCGCCGTCCGGCCCGTCCGGACCCGGCATCGGATGCACCCGGGCCGGATCGGTATCCACGTGGTCAAGCAGCACCTCGCGGGCCCCGGTCTCGTTCCGTTCCGGGTCGCCGGCCGGCACGAACCGCTCGTCCCCCCACCAGATGTCCACGTGCCGCCAGTCGATCGCGTCCCGGGCCGGGGCGGCAGCCAGCTCGGCCAGGACCGCGGTGCCGATGCCGCCCCCGGTCAGCACCACCGAGGCGGTCCCGCGCGCGGCCACCGAATCGACCAGCCGCGTGACCAGCCGCGCCGCCACCGCCTTGGCCAGCAGCTGCGCATCGCGGTGCACGATCACCTCGGGCACGCTCATGAAGCCGAACCCCCCGCCAGCGCGCGGAGCGTCTCGGCGTACACCTCGTCCGGCTCGAGCCGGCGCAGCTCCTCGGCGATCAGGTCGTCGGTGTCGCGCCGGTGCAGCGCGACCCGGCGCTCCGGCCGGCCGGGCCAGGACAGGGTCGCCACCCGGCCGTCGGGGCGGGAGATCGTGACCCTCCCGTCCGAGGTCTCGAAGCCGACCTCGGTGATCCCCGGGCCCTCGGACTCACCGCGCTGCACCTCGATACCCAGTCGTACCCGCAGCCAGGCGGCGATCAGGTCGGCGGTCGGGTTGCCCGGCTCGGCCAGCACCTCGCCACTGAGCAGCTCGGGATAGGGCTGGTCCAGGGTCGCGGCGAGCAGCGAACGCCAGGGCGTCGACCGGGTCCAGCTCAGGTCGGTATCGCCGGGCTGGTAGGACTTGGCCAGGGTCAGCAGCATGTCCCTGGGCGCGTCCGCCTCGGCCGCGTCGGTCACCCGGCGCTGGGCCACCGCCCCGAGCGGATCCCCGCCTGGCGCGGGCGGCGCATCGTCTGGCCACCAGGTCACCACCGGCACGTCCGGCGCGAGCAGCGGCGCGACCACCGAGTCCGCGTGCTGGCCGAGCGGGCCGTACATGCGCAGCAGGATGGTCTCGCCCGGGCCGGTCTCGCCCACCCGGATCTCGGCGTCCAGCCGGGATTCGGACTTCGGCTTGCGGGTGATGACGGCGAGGATCCGGCTCGGATGTTCCCGGCCCGCGTGGCTGGCCGCGCGGACGGCGTCGTACTGGTCGGCCTCGTCGGTGACGATGATCAGCGTCAGCACCATGCCCGAGGCCGGGCCGCCACTGCGACGCCGGGCCTGGGTGAGCGCGTCATGGATGGCGCCCGTCGTGGTGTCGGTCAGGTCAATGGTCATCGCGGCTTCCTCCCTGCTCTTCCCGCGAACCCACTCTGCTCATCCCGCGAACCCACCCCAGGTCCTCACAGACGCCGCCAGGCGCGCCCGGCCCGCGCCATCATGGCTTCGGCCGATGCCGGACCCGCCGAACCAGCCGGGTACTGCTCCGGCTTGGTGTAAGAGGCCCAGAAATCCTCCACCGGATCGAGGATCCGCCAGCCCAGCTCGACCTCTTGCTGCCTGGGGAACAGCGGCGGGTCGCCGATCAGGACGTCGAGCAGCAGCCGTTCGTAGGCCTCGGGACTGGACTCGGTGAACGACTCGCCGTAGGCGAAGTCCATGTTCACGTCCCGGACCTCCATGGCCGTGCCCGGCACCTTCGAGCCGAACCTGACCGTGATCCCCTCGTCCGGCTGGATCCTGATCACCAGCGCGTTCTGCCCGAGTTCCTCGGTGTCGGTGGCTGAGAAGGGCAGGTGCGGCGCGCGGTGGAAGATGAGCGCGATCTCCGTCATGCGGCGCGGCAGCCGCTTGCCCGCGCGCAGGTAGAACGGCACGCCGGCCCAGCGCCTGGTGTCGACGCCGAGCTGCAGCGCGGCGTACGTCTCGGTCCGCGAATCCGCCGGGATGCCGTCCTCCTCCAGGAAGCCGTGCACCTGATGGCCGCCCTGCCAGCCCGCCGCGTACTGCCCGCGCGCGGTGCCCGTGGCCAGATCGGCCGGCAGCCGGACCGCGGAAAGCACCTTTTCCTTCTCCATCCGCAGCGAGTCGGCGTCGAACGCGACCGGCTCCTCCATCGCGGTCAGCGCCAGGAGCTGCAGCAGGTGGTTCTGGATCACGTCCCGGGCGGCTCCGATGCCGTCGTAGTACCCGGCCCGGCCGCCGATCCCGATGTCCTCGGCCATGGTGATCTGGATGTGGTCGACGTAACCGCGGTTCCAGATCGGCTCGTACATCTCGTTGGCGAACCGCAGCGCCAGGATGTTCTGCACCGTCTCCTTGCCGAGGTAGTGATCGATGCGGAACACCGCCTCGGGCGGGAAGACCCCGTCCAGCGTGGCGTTCAGTTCCCGCGCGCTGGCCAGGTCGTGGCCGAACGGCTTCTCGATCACCACCCGCCGCCAGCCGCGCCCATGGGAGTCCGACAGGCCGCTGCGCTTGAGCTGCTGGACCACGGTGGGAAACTGGTTGGGCGGGATCGACAGGTAGAACGCGTAGTTCCCGCCCGTACCCCGTTCCGCGTCGAGCTTGCGCACGCACTGCGCGAGCTCGTCGAACGCCGCGTCGTCACTGAACGACCCGGACACGAACCTGACGCCCTCGCTGAGCTGCTCCCACACCGCGTCGCGGAACGGCGTGCGCGCGTACTCCTTCACCGCCTGGTAGGTGACCTGGGCGAAGTCCTCGTCCGCCCAGTCCCGCCGGGCGAACCCGACGAACGAGAAGCCCGGCGGCAGCAGGCCCCGGTTGGCCAGGTCGTAGACGGCCGGCATCAGCTTCTTGCGCGCGAGGTCACCGGTGACCCCGAACATGACCAGCACGCACGGCCCCGCCACCCGGGGGATGCGCCGGTCCCGCGGATCGCGTAGCGGGTTCCGCGGCTGGGCTGCCGCGTCGACCTCCGCGATGACGCCCGGGCTGGCCGGGGCCAGGCCCCGTGACTCCTCGGTTTCTGCCGTCACCCCAGTCCCATCTTCGTGCTGATCGTGTCGAGCAGCTGGGTCCACGACGCCTCGAACTTCTGCACCCCTTCGTCCTCCAGGACCTGCACGACATCGTCGTACCCGATGCCGAGCTTCTCCAGGTCAGCGAAGACCTGCCGGGACGCGTCGTAGGTCCCGTGCACGGTGTCGCCGAGCAGCTTGCCGTGGTCGGCGGTGGCCCGGATCGTCGCCTCGGGCATGGTGTTCACCGTGTCGGCCACCACGAGGTCGACGACGTACATGGTGTCGCCGAACGCGGGGTCCTTGACCGAGGTGGAGGCCCACAGCGGCCGCTGGATCTGCGCGCCCTGGGCCCGCAGCGCCTGCCAGCGGTCGGTGGCAACCCGCTGCTCGAACAGCTCGTAGGCCAGCCGCGCGTTCGCCACGGCGGCCTTGCCGCGCAGCTGGGCGGCCTCGGGAGTACCGATCTTGTCGAGCCGGGCGTCGACCTCCGTGTCGACCCGGCTGACGAAGAACGACGCCACCGAGCGGATCCGGGACAGGTCATGCCCGGCCGCGGCGGCCTGCTCCAGGCCGGTCATGTAGGCGTCGATGACCTCGCCGTAGCGGGCCAGCGCGAAGATCAGCGTGACGTTGACGCTGATCCCCTCCGCGGTGCACCGCGTGATCGCGGGCAGCCCTTCGGGGGTCGCGGGGATCTTGATCAGCAGGTTGGGCCGGTCCACCATCCACCACAGCGCCCGGGCCTCGGCGATGGTCCTGGCCGTGTCCTTGGCCAGCCGGGGGTCCACCTCGAGCGAGACGCGGCCGTCGAGCCCGCCGGTCCGCTCGTAGGTCGGGCGGAACACGTCGCAGGCCCACCGGATGTCGTACGTCGTGATCATCCGGGATGCTTCGTCCACGGTTACGCCGCGGGTCTTCAGGTCGGCGATCTGCTCGTCGTAGGCGTCGCCTGAGGACAGCGACTTGGCGAAGATCGTCGGGTTGGAGGTCACGCCGACCACGTGCAGGTCGTCGATTAGCATCTGCAGGTTGCCGGTGCGCAGCCGGTCACGGCTGATGTCATCCAGCCATACCGACACTCCGGCCTCGGATAGCTGCCCGAGAACGTCAACTGACACCGTTGCTTCCCTTCCCTGCGAGCCGCGGGCCGGGCTTAGGCCCTGACCCGGGCCAGACTGTCGCGTGCGGCAGCGGCTACCCGCTCCGCTGTGATGCCAAACTCCTGATAGATCTTCTGGTAAGCGGCCGAAGCGCCGAAGTGGTCTACTCCGATTGAACCGCCTGCGTCTCCTACAAACAATCGCCAGGGTTCGGTAATGCCTGCCTCGACCGACACCCGCGCGCGGATGGCCGGCGGCAGTACCTCGTGCCGGTAGGACTCGTCCTGCGCGGTGAACCATTCCACGCACGGCATGGACACCACCCGGGCCGAGATGCCCTCGGCGGCCAGCTGGTCGCGAGCCTCGAGCGCAAGCGAGACCTCGCTGCCGGTGCCGATCAGGATGACGTCGCTGCCGTCCGCGAGCACGTACGCGCCGCGGGCCACGCCCTCGGCGCTGGCCAGGCCTCCCGCCGATCGGTCGAGCACCGGCAGGCCCTGCCTGGTCAGGCACATCGCGGCGGGCCGGGCGCGCTCCAGGACGGTCCGCCAGGCGACCACGGTCTCGTTCGCGTCTCCCGGCCGGATCACCTCGAGGTGCGGGATGGCCCGCAGCGCCCACAGGTGCTCGATCGGCTGGTGGGTGGGCCCGTCCTCGCCCAGGCCGATGGAGTCGTGCGTCCACACGTAGGTGACGGGCAGCTCCATCAGCGACGCGAGCCGGACCGAGCCTCGCATGTAGTCGCTGAACACCAGGAACGTCCCGCCGTAGGGGCGGGTCCCGCCGTGCAGCGCGATGCCGTTCAGGATCGCGCCCATCCCGTGCTCGCGGATACCGAAGTGCAGGGTCCGGCCGTACGGGTTGCCCCGCCACATGGCGGTCTGATGGTCGACCGGGATGAACGAGGGCTCGCCCTCCATCGTGGTCAGGTTGCTCTCGGCCAGGTCGGCCGAGCCACCCCACAGCTCGGGCAGCACCGGGGCCAGGGCGGTGAGGATGGTGCCGGAGGCCTTGCGGGTGGCCATGCCCTTGGCGTCGGCCGGGAACGAGGGGAGCGCCTCGGTCCAGCCGTCCGGCAGCTGGCGGACGGCCAGCCGGTCGAACAGCGCCCGGCGGTCGGCGTTCGCGGCGCTCCACGCGGCGAACGACTGCTCCCATTCGGCGTGCAGGTTCTTGCCGCGCTCCGCGACCTGGCGCGCGCGGGTGAGCGCCTCGTCCTCGACCGGGAAGTTCACCCCCGGATCGAAGCCGAGGACTTCCTTGGTCGCCGCCACCTCGTCGGCGCCGAGCGCGGAGCCGTGCGCGGCGCCGCTGTTCTGCTTGTGCGGGGCAGGCCAGCCGATGATCGTCTTGAGCGCGATGAAGGACGGCGCCTCGGTGTGCTCCCTGGCCGTGAGCAGCGCCTGGTACAGCGCCTGGATGTCCTCGTGGTAGCCGTTCGGGGTGCGCCAGCTCAGCCGCTGGACGTGCCAGCCGTAGGCCTCGTAGCGGGCGGCGACGTCCTCGGACTTGGCGACGTTCGTGTCGTCTTCGATGGAGATGTAGTTGTCGTCGTAGACCACGATGAGGTTGCCGAGCCGCTGGTGCCCGGCCAGCGAGGACACCTCGTGGCTGATGCCTTCCTCAAGGTCGCCGTCGGAGACGAAGGAGTAGATGTAGTGGTCGAACGGGCTGCGGCCCGGCTCGGCGTCCGGGTCGTACAGTCCGCGCTCGCGGCGCGCGGCCATGGCCATGCCGACCGCGTTGCCGATGCCCTGGCCGAGCGGCCCGGTGGTGGTCTCCACGCCCGGTGTCAGGCCGTGCTCGGGGTGCCCGGGGGTGATGCTGCCCCAGGTCCGGTAGGACTTGAGGTCGTCCAGGGTCACCTCGTACCCGGACAGGTACAGCTGGATGTACAGGGTGAGGCTCGAATGCCCGCACGACAAGACGAACCGGTCCCGGCCCGGCCAGTGCGGATCCGCCGGGTCGTGCCTGAGCAGTCGCTGGTAGAGAAGGTAGGCCACCGGGGCCAGGCTCATCGCCGTGCCGGGGTGCCCGTTGCCTACCTTCTGGACCGAATCCATGGCCAGGACCCGGATCAGATCGACGGCGCGCTCGTCGGTAGCCGTCCAGTCAAGCTGGGACTGATTGCTCACGGTAGGAGCCTATCGGTCTAGCGGTTCCGGCTGTCGGTAGGGTGCGGCCTGCACCGGCTCGGGTGACGGCCGGGTCAGCGGGCCGCGGTCGCGCATGAGCAAGAACAGCCGCAGCACCGCGATCCAGACCAGGACCGAGCCGGTCACATGGACCCAGACCAGCCCGGCGGGCAGGTGGGTGAAGTACTGGGTGTAGCCGATCACGCCCTGCAGGCCTAGCGATCCGAACATGATCACGCTGGCTCGTACCGCCCGAGGCGGCGCGCCGGACATCCGCAGCCCGACGACGAGCGCGACGGCCAGGCCGGCCAGCAGCCAGCCGATGTCGGCGTGCAGCTGGGTGACGCCTTCCAGCGGCAGCTTGTACCGGGGCGTGTCGGCATGGCCGGCCAGCGGTCCGGTACCGGTCACCACGGTGCCCGCCGCGAGCATCAGCGCGGTCACCGCCACCAGCGCCGCGGACAGCAGGTAGAGGTCTCGCCGGACCACCGTCGTGGGCGGGTCGTTGCCCTCGGTGCAACGCACGTGCAGGACGACCGCCGCGGCCACGATCGAGGCGGAGACCAGGAAGTGGATGGATACCGTGACCGGGTTGAGCTTGGTCAGCACCACGATCCCGCCGATCGCCGCCTGCGCGAAGACCCCGGCCGGCTGGATCGCGGCCAGCCAGACCAGGTCACGCCGCCTGGTCCCCCGCGGCCGGAACCGCCAGGCCGCGACGAAGACCATCACGGTGATGATGACCAGCGGGAAGTTGAGCAGCCGGTTGCCGAACTCGATCCAGGTGTTGATCAGCGTCTGGCCGGCGTTCTTGCTGGCCACGACGTCCGCCGCGGAGCACCTGGGCCAGTCGGGGCAGCCCAGGCCGGACGAGCTGAGCCGGACCGCCGCGCCGGTCGACATGATCGCGGTATCGGCGATGACCCCGGCCAGCGCGATCCGCCGCATCGACGTCGCCGTCGGCGCCAGGAGGGGCCGGGCGAACCGGGAGGTCTCCAGGCGGGACATCCAGGTGCGGACGAGGTCGGCGGCGGGCACGCCCCTTATGGTAAAGCGCCGCCCGCCGCTCCCGCGCACGCGATCATCACGCAGCCGATCGCGATCCATTCCACCACGCTCAAGTGCTGCCCGAGCAGGGCCAGCCCGATCAGCGCCGCCACCGCGGGCTCCAGGCTCATCCAGACCCCGAACAGCCGCATCGGCATCCGCCGCAGCGCCTCGAGCTCCAGCCGGTAAGGGATCACCGAGGACAGGATGCCGATCGCCGCGCCGGTGGCCAGCACGGCGGGCCGGAACATGGCGTCGCCGCCGGCCGCCACCGCGGGCGGCGTGATCAGGATCCCCGCCACCACCATCGCGATGGCCAGGCCCGCCGAACCGGGGAAGCGCCGCCCGGTCGCGGAGCTGAGCACGATGTAGGCGGCCCAGCAGGCCCCGGCCACCCCGGCGAACAGCACCCCGACCAGGTTCAGGTGCCCGGGCCCGCCCTGGGTCAGCAGCACCACCCCGATGCCCGCCAGGATGACCAGGCCCACATCCCGCAGATGCCGCGACCCGGCCACCGCGACGGCCAGCGGGCCGAGGAACTCGATGGTGACCGCGACCCCCAGCGGGATCCGAGCGAACGACTGGTAAATCGAGAAATTCATAATCAAGAGCGAGATACCGAACGTAACGGCGATCCCGCCCTCGGCCCAGGCTCTTCGCGTGACCAGGTCACGCAGCGCGCGGGTGAGCCCGCGCCCGGAAATGAAGGCCATCGCCACCGCGGACGTCCACAGCCGCAGCCCCGTCACCGCCGCGGGCGGGATCTCGTGGAACAGCTTGGCCGCAATGCCCGCCCCGGCCTGCACCGAGACGATCCCGGACAGCACCATCGCCGCGGGCAGCGCTAGCTGGCTCCGTCCCTTACGCCCGTGCGACCCTGGCCCGGCCGCGTCAGGGCGTCCTGAAACCCGGGTTTCACGCTCTTGATGGCCCGCATCCGCGGTGGTTCTGTCCGTCATCCTTCTGGCAGGTCACTGTACCTGGCCGCCGCCCCGGCCCCGGGTGCCCGCGGAACCGCGGGTGAATCACCAGGATCCGGTGACGACAGCTCACCTGTGCGGTGGCAACGCTGGGAAGGCCAGCAAGCCGCCCAGGAGATAGCGACATGAAAGGTCTGGTGACTGTGGTGTCCGCCAGAGACGGAGGTCCGGTGGCCGGCCTTGATGCTTCCGTGGTGCCTGCGCCGCGCACCCGCCGGGCCGGCTCCGGCTTTGTAGCGAAGTGAACCCCGGGTTTCACCTCGTTCAGCGCCCGGCTACTGCGGGACACTGGCTTTATGCCTGTCTCGCGTCTGGCGCATATCCCGGGAATCGGCGTGGACGAGATCGGTGACGCCGCCGACGCCACTGGGAACCCCGATTTCCTGCGACTGGAGAACCTCGACACCGACGTGCCGCCACCCGCGATCGCTCGCGAGATCACCCACGCCGCGGTCGAAGACGACGACGCCAACAGCTATCTGCCGTTCCAGGGGCATCGCGCGCTGCGCGAGGCCGCGTCCGAACATGTCGGCGCCGCCACCGGCAGCCGCTACGACCCTGGCACGCAATGCGTCAGCGTGGCCGGCGGCCTGAACGGCATTCTCAACGTGCTGCTGGCCACGGTGGAGCCCGGGCAGGAAGTGGTCATCTGCGATCCGATTTATGCCGGGCTGGTCAACCGCATCCGGCTGGCGGGCGGGATTCCCCGGTATGCGCGATGCGTTCGAAGTGAACGCGGCTGGGTCACCGATCCGGGCGAGCTGGCGGCGGCCATCGGCCCGCAGACGGCTGCCGTGCTGCTGATGAGCCCGGCCATGCCCACCGGAGCCGTCCTGTCCGGCGAGCACTTCGACGCCATCGCCGAGCCGGTCAACCGCCGCGGCGCCTGGGTCATCTGGGACGCCGCCATGGAGCGGCTGGTCTTCGGTGACAACCGGCCCGTGCACCCGGGTACCCACCCGGGCCTGGCCGCGCGCACCATCACGGTGGGCTCCGCGTCCAAGGAACTACGCATGATCGGCTGGCGCGTGGGCTGGGTCGTCGGTCCGGCGCCCATCGTGAAGGACATCGGCCTGGTCGGCCTGACCAACGTGGTCTGCCAGGTCGGCATCGCCCAGCAAGCCGTGGCCGCCGCGTTGCGTCACCCGGACGCCAGCGCCGACGTGGCGGCGGTCACCGCGATCTGGGAACAACGGTGCCAGCACATCCTTGATCAGCTCGGGGGCTACCCGTGCATCCGCCCGGACGGCGGGTGGTCACTTCTCGTCGACTGCGCGGAGATGGGGCTTTCCGGCGCAGAAGCCTCGCGACGCCTCTTCGCCCGGGCTGAGATCGCGGCCACCCCGATGACCGGCTGGGGACCCAGCGGCGAGCGCTACCTCCGCCTGGTATTCGCCAACGAGCCGATCGACCGGCTCGGTGACCTGCGGACCCGCTTCGATGCCGCGCTGGCCTGAGCCGTCAGTCCCACCGGAATGTGCGCGCCGCCAGGGCGATCGCTACCGCCGCCCAGACCGCCAGCGTCACCGTGTTACCGACCGGGAACGCCACCCCGTACTGCAGGACGCTGCGCAGCCCGGTGGAGAGCGCGCCGGTGGGCAGTAGCTCAAGCACGGGCCGGGCCGCTGCGGGGAACTTGGTCAGCGGGAACACCACGCCGCCCACGCCGAGCAGCAGGATGTAGACGAGGTTGGCCGCGGCCAGGGTGGCCTCGGCCCGCAGCGTGCCGGCCATCAGCAGGGCGAGCCCGCTGAAGGCGGCCGTGCCGAGCAGGATGAGCACCGGGGCCGACACGATCGCGGCCGGGCTGGCGACCGGCCGCCAGCCGATGGCCAGGCCGACGGCGAGGATCAGCACGCCCTGCAGCAGTTCCACCCCGATCACGGTCGCGGTCTTGGCCGCGATCAGGCCGCCGCGGGACAGCGGCGTGGCCCCCAGCCGTTTCAGCACGCCGTAGCGGCGTTCGAACCCGGTGGCGATCGCCTGGCTGGTAAACGCGGTGGACATCACCGCCAGCGCGATGATCCCCGGGGTCAGGAAATCGATCCGGCTCAGCCCGGTGCCGAAGTTGATCAGGGGCTCGAGGCTGAACGCGGTGAGCAGCAGCAGCGGGATGATGAGCGTGAGCAGGAGCTGCTCGCCGTTACGCAGCAGCGTGCGGATTTCCAGCGTCGCCTGCGCGGTGACCATCCGGCCCAGCGGTGCCGCGCCCGGGTCCGGCGCAAACAAGGCCGCCGGACGTCCCTCGGCCGCCGCCGCCTCGCTCATGTCCGGAGTTCCTTCCCGGTGAGCTCGAGGAAGACATCCTCCAGCGTCCGGCTCTCGATCATCAAGCTGTTGGCCAGCACGCCCCGCTCGGCGCACCAGGCGGTCACCGTGGCGAGCAGCATCGGGTCCACCGCGCCGTGCACCTCGATCACGTAGTGGCCGGCCGGGGATTCCTTCATCGCGCTGGCCGGCGGCAGCACGGTGAGCAGGCTGTCGATGTCCAGCCCGGCCTCCGCGCGGAACCTGAGCTGGCCGACCGTGCCGGTGAGCTTGGCCGGGGTGTCCGCTGCGACCAGCTGTCCGTGATCGATGATGGCGACGAAGTCGCAGAGCCGTTCGGCCTCTTCCATGAAGTGCGTGGTCAGGATGACGCTCACGCCAGCGGTGCGCAACTGCCCGATCAGGTCCCACGTGGCGTGGCGGGCCTGCGGGTCCATGCCCGCCGTGGGCTCGTCCAGGAAGACCAGCTCCGGGCGGCCGATGACGGCGGCGGCCAGGGACAGCCGCTGCTGCTGACCACCTGACAGCCGCTTATAGGGAGTGCGCGCGACCGGGACCAGCCCCACCAGGTCAAGGAGCTGCGCCGGATCGATGGGGCTGACGTGGAAGCTGCTCAGCAGCTTCAAGTAGTCGGCTGCGGGGACCGACGGGGGAATGCCGCCCGACTGGAGCATCACGCCCACCCGCGGCCGCAGCGCGCGTGCCTGCCGGGCCGGGTCCAGCCCGAGGACGTGCACCGTACCCTGGTCAGGCCGCCGGTAGCCCTCGCAGATCTCGATCGTGGTGGTCTTACCCGCGCCGTTAGGCCCGAGGATTCCAGTTACCTGACCGCGAGCCGCGGTCAGCGAAAGCCCGTCCACAGCCGCGATCTGGCCGTAGCGCTTGACCAGCCCGCGGAGCTCAACGGCAGGCGCCGCCGGGTCGCCAGGGCCCTTGCCGGTGCTCACGCACGCGAGTCTACGGGGCGGCGCGACGGGCCGTGCGGGGGCACGACGCCATATACCCCTATGGGGTATAGTCTCGGTTCGAAGCCTGGAAGGTATCAGAGGTGAGCCTGATCGACGCCGTGCTGCACGCGCTGTCCATCGCCGGGTCGATGACGTGGGAGGTCACCTGGGCGCTGATCCTCGGGTTCGGGTTGTCGGCGATAGTGCAGGCCCTGGTCAGGAAGTCCACGGTCATCCGGCTGCTGGGGGACGACCGGCCGCGAACGCTGGCGCTGGCCGCCGGTTTGGGGGCGGCGTCATCGTCGTGCTCGTACGCGGCGGTCGCCTTGGCGCGGTCGCTGTTCCGGAAGGGAGCCAGCTTCACCGCGGCGATGGCGTTCGAGATCGCCTCGACCAACCTGGTGATCGAGCTCGGGGTGATCCTGGCCTTGCTCATGGGCTGGCAGTTCACCCTGGCCGAGTTCACCGGCGGTCCGGTCATGATCGTGCTGATCGCCGTGCTGTTCAGGCTTCTGCTTCGGGAACGGCTGCTGCGCGGGGCCCGGGCCCAGGCCGACCGCGGGATAGCCGGCCTGATGGAGGGCCACGCCGCGATGGACATGTCCGTCCAGCGGCCCGGCTCGTTCGCGAGCCGGCTGTTCTCGCGCGATGGGTACACGGCCGTCGCGCACGTGTTCGTGATGGAGTGGTCCGCGATCCTCAAGGACCTGATCATCGGCCTGGTGGCCGCGGGCGCGATCGCGGCCTGGGTTCCCGACCGCTTCTGGCGGGTGTTCTTCATCGCGGGCCATCCGCTCGCGGCCAAGATCTGGGGACCGCTCATCGGGCCGGCGGTAGCCATCATCTCGTTTGTCTGCTCGATCGGGAACGTGCCGCTGGCCGTGGTGCTGTGGAAGGGCGGCATCAGCTTCGGCGGCGTGGTGGCGTTCATCTTCGCCGACCTGATCATCGCGCCGATCCTGAACATCTACCGGAAGTACTACGGCGCCCGGATGGCCTGGTTCCTGCTCGGCACGTTCTACGCCGCGATGGCCGTGGCCGGCTACGTGGTCGAGCTGGTCTTCGGCAGCCTGGGCCTGATCCCGGACCCGGCCCGGGCCAAGATCCCCGACCAGGGGGTGTCCTGGGACTACACCAGCTGGCTGAACATCGTCTTCCTGATCCTGGCCGCCGCCCTGATCATTCGATTCGTCCGCACCGGCGGGGTCGCTATGCTGCGGATGATGGGCGGCTCGCCCGACAGCCACGACCACATGGACGCGAACGTGTCCCACACGCACTAGGGAGGACGGCCGGATGGATCAGGACCGGGCCCGTAGCCTGCTCATCGCCGAACGGGACGAGGTACAGCGCCTGCTCAAGGAGACCGAGACCGCTGGCCAGGCTGACCGCGTGGCGGAGGTGGAGAGCGTGGCGGAAGACAACGCCGACGCCGCCCTGGCGCTCACCGAGGAAGGCGAGGACGACGCCATCGCGGAGAGCATGCGCGACCGGCTGGAGGCCATCGAGCGCGCGCTGCACCGGCTGGACACCGGCACCTACGGCAAGTCAATCCGCAGCGGCGAGCCAATCCCGGACGAGCGCCTGGAAGCCGATCCCGCCGCCGAACTCACCATCTCCGAAGCCCGCGCCGCGGAGCGCTAACCCACCCACCCTGTATCCCCACCCGCAACCTCAGCATCGCGGCCCGGCCTGAGTCCGGCCCGCGGAATCGAATGAACCCCGGGTTTCACCCCGCTCTTGCACGGTGAAGCCCGGGTTCATTCGGATCAGGGTCTGTCGCGGGAGCCATGTCGAGCTGCGCGCGGTGGCTCCGACCTCTCAGTGAAACGAGTTCCGATCACTGGAGGTAAGCGTGAACACCATTGTTGAAACCGTGACGTCGGCGGACGGGACGCGGATCGCGCTGGAGCGTGTCGGGGACGGGGCACCCGTTGTCCTGATCGGCGGTGCCTTCAACGACCGGTCGACCGTGGCGGCGCTGGCCGCCACGCTGGCCCCGGACTTCACCGCGATCACCTACGACCGCCGCGGCCGGGGTGACAGCGGCAACGACGACCGCGGCTTCGACGTCAGCCGCGAGTTCGACGACCTGGCCGCGGTGATCGAGCAGGCCGGCGGGACGGCCAGCGTGTTCGGGCACTCCTCGGGCGGCGTCCTGGCCATCGAGGCGGCGCTGCGCGGCCTGCCGGTCGGGCGGCTAGCGGTCTACGAGCCGTCCTACATCACGTCCAGCGCCCGGACCCAGCCCGGCGCCGACCTTTACCAGCGCCTCGTCCAGCTGATCGGGCAGGACCGGCGCGACGAGGCGGTGACGCTCTTCCAGACCGAGGCGGTCGGCCTGCCCGCGGCCATGGTCGAGAGCATGCAGGCCAGCGACTTCTGGGGCTGGTTCACCGGCCTGGCCCACACCTTGCCCTACGACGTGGCGCTGCACGGGGACTACGAGGTGCCCGCCGCACGCCTGGCCGCACTCCGGATTCCGGTGCTGGCGGTGGACGGCGGCCAGTCACCGGAGTGGATCCGCACCGGGACCCGCGACGTGGCCGCCTCGGTCCCTGACGGGCGCTATCTCACCCTCGATGGCCAGGACCACGGTGTCCTGCACCACCCCGAGGCCCTTCACCCGGCGCTGAGCGGCTTCCTGGCCGGACGATAAGAGACGCTGAGCCTAAGCCCGCGGCGCGGGCGGGGCGTCTGCCTTCTTGGGGTCGCTCCTCTTCTCCGGGGGCGGCCAGTCGGGTCCGGCGGGCCAGGATGCGACCCGGACCGGGCTATCGGAGTGCGGGTTGCGGCCGTGCGCGACGAAGCGCTCCATCCGGGTGGCGCCCGGCAGCTCGACCCGGGCCGAGACCAGCTCCGCCCGGCCGCCAGCCACCTCCACCCAGCAGACCTGCTGGTTGCGCACGTACGCCGGAGGCAGGCCGAACTTCCCGCCGATGGCCTCCACCACCGAGGTGCAGGACCCGGAGTTGGCGTAGAAACCGTCGGCCATGGCGGCCAGCTCCGGGTGATGCGTGTGCCCGGAGATGAATCCGTGGTATCCGTCGGCGACCAGGTCGGCGGCCCGCTGGCGGGCGGCCTGGTTCTGCGTGTAACCCCGCTTGTCCAGGGCCAGCGCGCTGATCGACACCCACGCACGCCGGGCCAGGATCGCGACCAGGGCGGCGATTACGAGCAGGTCCGCGATCGCGCCGTAGCCGAGGATCTCGGCCCGGTGCACCCACACGTCGGTGTCCGGGTACCGGGACCTGACCGCGGCGAGCCCGAACTCCGGTATGCGGACCAGGATCAAGATGGCCAGCGGGATCGCGATCAGCCACCACAGGTGACGGCCCAGTTTGCGGTAGACGAGCCGGGAGCCGATAAAGGACGGGAAGTCGGTCGGGTCCGCCATCTCGTGCGCGCCGTCGACCCAGCCGCGGCCGAGGAACTCGATCCGGGGGATGACCTCCCGGACGATGTGGTGGCCCATGGGGGTGTCCAGCGGGTTGCGCGCGTCGCAGAAGCAGTTGTACGGGTCGAGCTGGTGGCCGTGTTCCACCCGGATCTTCTTGCCGCCCGCCAGGATCAGGTCCGCGGCCAGGCACAGCCGGGCCCCGGTCATCTCCCGCACCGCGTCCGCCGCCTTGACGTCCCAGGCCAGGTCGGCGTCGTGGTTGCCGATGGCGTAGATGACCTGCCCGCCGCGCGCGGTCACGTCCAGCAGTGCGGTGCAGAAGTCCTCATGCGGGCGCAGGATGTCGGTGGCTGTCGAGCCGGGGGAGCCGAGCAGCTCGATCACGTCCCCGGCCAGGACCACGGTGGGCGTCCCCGGCTCCTCGGCCAGGTGGCGTGCGAGCATCTCGCAGGACCGTCCCGAGACGTCCGTCCGGACCGGAGGCAGGTGCAGGTCACTGACCGTGATGACCTTGACGTCGGGCGGAACGTCCACCTGGAGGAGGTCAGGGATGTCGGGGCGCGGGGCGGACATGGCGGCGCTTGTCTCTATCTTCCTGGGCTTTCTCGGTGAGGCCGGCTGGTTCGTTCGTACCATGTTCATTGCCCGGCACCTAGTTGCGGCATGCGGCACCACGAAGAATTCATACCGTGGTCCGTTCGGTAAAAAGAATTTAAGATGCACGTCCCGGAGCAGATACCTTCCCTTGCTATGGAACCCGGCGAGTACGACCACCAGGCAGTCGAGGCGGCCGCCCGCGCGTTGTGGGAGACGTACGACGTCTACCGGTATGACCATGCCGGGGACGGGCCGGTATTCAGCGTAGATACCCCGCCGCCGTACGTGTCGGCGACGCATCTGCACGTGGGCCACGCGATGAGCTACTCGCAACCTGACTTCATCGTGCGGTACCGGCGGATGCTAGGCGAGCGGGTGTTCTACCCGATCGGGTTCGACGACAACGGGCTGCCCACCGAACGGTACGTCGAGCAAGCCTACGGCGTGCGCGCGGTGGACCTGCCGCGGGCCGAGTTCGTCGCGCTATGCCTGGCCGAGACCGGGCGCACGGCCGAACGCTACGAGGACCTGTGGCGGCGGCTGGGCCTGTCACTCGACTGGTCGCTGCGCTACTCGACCATCGACGCCCGCTGCCAGCGGACCGCCCAGACCAGCTTCGTCACCCTGCACCAGGCGGGTTACGTGCGCCGGGTACAGGACCCGATCCTGTGGTGCCCGGAGGACCAGACATCCCTGGCCCAGGCGGACGTGGAGGACCTGGAGCGGACCAGCAGGCTGCACACCATCAGGTTCGGGGAGAACGTGATGATCGCGACCACCCGGCCCGAGCTGCTGCCGGCCTGCGTGGCGCTGTACCACCATCCCGCCGATACCCGCTATCAGGGGCTTACCACGGCGCGGGTGCCGCTGTTCGGCTACGAGGTGCCGGTGCTAGCCGACCAGGACGTCGATCCGCAGTTCGGTACCGGGCTGATGATGGTGTGCACGTTCGGCGACAGCGAGGACGTGCTGCGGTGGCGACGCGACCACCTGGCGCTGCGGCTGGTGGTGGGACCCGACGGGCGCCTGGGCGAGCTGGCCGGTCCGTTCGCCGGGCTGCAGGTCACCCAAGCCAGGGCGGCCATCGTCAAGGCGCTCGACGAGGCCGGGCTGCTGGTCTCCAGCGTGCCGATCCGCCAGGTGGTCGGGGTGCACGAGCGGTGCCAGACCCCGGTGGAGTTCCAGATCAGGCCCCAGTGGTTCATCGCGGTGCGCGAGCACGCCGACCGGTTCCGGGCCCGCGCGGCCGAGCTGGAGTGGATCCCGCCGTTCATGCGACGGCGGCTTGAGGACTGGATCAACGGGCTCAAGTGGGACTGGAACATCACCAGGCAGCGGCGGTACGGGGTGCCGTTCCCGGTCTGGTTCTGCGCCTCGTGCGCCGCGCCCGTCCTGGCCCGGCTCGAGGACCTGCCGGTCGACCCGCTGACCGACAAGCCGCCCGCGCAGTCCTGCCCGAGCTGCGGTCACGGCGAGCTGACCGGCGACCCGGACGTGATGGACACCTGGATGACCTCGTCGCTGAGCCCGCAGATCAACGACGGGTGGGCGCTCGGCGGGACTGATCCCGCGCTGGCCCCGATGTCGATGCGGGTGCAGGCGTTCGAGATCATCAGGACCTGGCTGTTCTACTCCGTGGTGCAGTCTGAGCTGCTGTTCGGCCGGGTGCCGTGGCGGATCGCGCTGATCTCGGGCTGGGGGCTCAGCGAGCAGGGCAAGAAGCTGTCGAAGCGAGATCTCGACAAATCGACAGGTCCGGACGGTTACAACCGGTATGTCCCGGACGACGTCATGGGCAGGTACGGCGCGGACGCGCTGCGGTTGTGGGCCACCCGCGGCCGCATCGGCACCGATCTGAGGTACAACGAGAAGGACGTGCGGACCGGCCGGAAGTTCACGGTCAAGCTGTGGAACGTGGGCCGGTTCGTGTCTTTGCACCTGGGCGACCTCGGTCCCGGCCGCCCGGCGCCGGAGCCGGGGGAGCGGGACATCGTGGACCGGTGGGTGCTGTCGCACCTGGCCGACGCGATCGACGAGGCCACGGCGGCGTTCGAGGCCTACGACTATATGCAGGCCCACCAGGCCGCCTCCCGGATGTTCTGGTCCATCTACTGCGACCGGTACATCGAGATGATCAAGGACCGGGCCGACTCCGACAGCGTCCGGTGGACGCTGCGGGATTCGTTCCGGGACCTGCTCGGGCTGTTCGCGCCGTTCGCGCCGTTCCTGACCGAGCACATGTACCAGCGGTTCTACCGCGAGCACGAGGACCCGGTGTCGCTGCACCTGACTAGCTGGCCGGTGGCCGACCCGCGCTGGCGGTCGGATCGTTCGGCGGTGGACCAGCTGGCGGTGATCCTGGACGCCACCCGGGTGCTGCGCAGCGGGCTCCGGCTGGGCAACTCGGCCCGGCTCAGCCAGCTCGTCGTGCAGGCGCACGACGAGAACGCCGCGGCGCTGCTCGACCAGATCGCCGAGCCGCTCCGGGTCGCCGCCCGGGCCGACTCCGTGCTCCGCGGTCCCGCCGAGCATTTCAGCGGCGCGGCCGGGATCACGGTCGGTATCGTCGCCTAACGGGCCAGGGTAGCCAGCACATCCCGGGCCAGGGCGATGGTGGCGGCCACTTGCTCGGCGATCGGCGGCGGGGGAGTCTCTTGCGCCGGCGTCCCGACTGCGCTACTCGTGTTGAGTATCCGCGGGGGTATCGGACGAATGTCTGGTACGCCTCACTGGTACAGGGCCGCCGTGGCCCGGGCAGCGGCGGCCAGCCGCGAGCGCAGTTCGGGCGGCTCCAGTACCTCGATGTCGGCCCCCAGGGCCAGGAAGTCGCGGCACGCCTGCTCGACCGATTCGATCGGAACGACCGCGCGCACCCAGCCTCCGGCTTCGGCCGCGACGGTCCGGGCATCGGACAGCTGGGCCGCCGCGGCGGGCGCCAGCCGGACCACGGCGTCGGCCCGGTGCAGGTGAGCGCGGAAGTCGGCCAGGTACCCCTGCCAGTACCCGGCCAGCTCGAAGCCCTCCGGCACGCCGAACTCCTCGTCCAGCACGCGCAGGTCCAGGATCTGGTCGACCCGGTAGGTACGCGGTCCCGGGGCCGCCACCAGGTACCAGCGGCCGGCCTTGAGGACCAGCCCGTAGGGTTCCAGCCGCCGGTCCACGTCGGTCGGCTCCTTCCAGCGCCGGTACCGGACCTGCAGCGCGCGACCATGCCAGACCGCGCCCGCGACGGCGGGCAGCAGCGGGACCTCATCCGGGGCGGCGTACCAGCCAGGCGCGTCCAGGTGGAACCGGGCCTGGACCCGCCCGGCCTGCTCGCCCAGTCCGGGCGGGAGCGCCGCCAGCAGTTTGAGCTGGGCCGCCGCGAGCACCGGGCCCAGGCCCAGCTCGGCGGCGGGCCCGGGCAGGCCGGACAGGAACAGCGCCTGGGCCTCGTCGGTATTCAGCCCGGTCAGCCGGGTGCGGTAGCCGTCGAGGAGCTGGTAGCCGCCGCGGTGCCCGGCGTCTCCGTACAGCGGGATGCCGGCCTCGTGCAGCGACTCCACGTCGCGGTACACGGTGCGGACCGAGACCTCGAGCTCGGCGGCGAGGTGCGCCGCGGTCATCCGGCCCCGGGACTGGAGCAAGAGCAGGATCGAGACCAGCCGGCTCGCGCGCATGCTCCACTCTACTGACACGAGGTGTCAGCAGACCGGCCTTAGCGTGCGGTCATGACCTTTACCGAGAAGTTCCTGCGCGCCCGGCCCGCGATCGAGGTCGCCGGGCGCAGCGTCAAGCGCTACCACGTCACCCCGGGCCCGGACGGTGTCGAGCCCGAGATCGAGCGGGCCGCGTTCGCGATCTTGCCGCGGCTGCTGCCCGAACGGGACGAGACCCCGCCCGCCACCTTCATCGTCGTGCACCGCAGTCGCGGCGACAACGCGGCCTACCTGAACGCCTACAGCTGGGTCTGGGACAACGTGCTGCACTTGCGGGCCGCGGCCGCGGCCCAGCCCGCGCTGGGCTGTCCCGACGCCGACCCGACGAACTTCATCGTGATCGAGGACCGTCCCTGGATCGGCTGCGTGTGGGAACTGCCGCCGATCGCCCACGAGCGCGACGCCTGGGTCCGGCACATGCTGCTGCCGGACAAGCCCGACCTCGACGCGTACCTGGCCGACTTCATGCCGGACGGACTGACCGGCCGCGTCGGGTAGCTGACACAATGACCCGGTGCGAACGATTGCGCTGGAAGAGCACTTCTGGGCCGCCGAGATGGCCGCGCCGCCGGGCACCGGCCCGCTGGCCGTGTGGGGGCCCAAGGTCGGCGACCAGCTGAGCGACCTCGGCGCGCTACGCCTGGCCGACATGGACGCGAACGGGATCGACCTGCAGGTCATCTCCCACGTGGCCCCGGCCGCGCAGGGCCGGGCCGGGCCCGAAGGCCTGGCCCGCGCCCGCCGGGCCAACGACCAGCTGGCCGCGGCGGTCCGCGCCCACCCGGACCGGTTCGCCGGCTTCGCCACCTTGCCCACCGCCGACCCGCAGGCCGCGGCCGACGAGCTGGAACGCGCCGCCGTCGAGCTCGGCTTCGTCGGCGCCCTGGTCAACAGCACGCTGGGGTCCAACGACGCGTTTCTGGACGACGCCAGGTTCGAGCCGCTGCTCGACCGGTTCGAACGGCTCGACATGCCGCTCTACCTGCATCCCGCGCCGCCCTCGGCGGCCCTGCGCGAGGTGCTCTACAGCGGGCTGGCGCCGGGCGTGGCGGCCCGGCTGGCCACCGGCGCCTGGGGCTGGCATGCCGAAGCCGGCCTGCACGTGCTGCGCATGCTCGCCACCGGCGTGTTCGACCGTCATCCCGCGCTGAAGCTGATCGTCGGGCACTGCGGGGAGATGCTGCCGTTCATGCTGGCCCGGATCGACGCCATGCTCAGGGTGGACAGCATGGCCCGGGCACCCTCGGAGTACTTCCGGCGCAACATCTGGGTGACGACCAGCGGGCTGTTCAGCATCCCGCCGGTCATGTGCACGGTGCAGGTGCTCGGGGTGGACCGGGTGCTGTTCAGCGTCGACTATCCGTTCGGCTCCAACTCCGACGGCCGCGCCCTGCTCGACACGCTGCCGCTCAGCCCGGACGACAAAGCGAAGATCGCGGGCGGCAACACCGAACGCGTCCTCGGCCTCAAGCCGCAGCCAGGCCCCGAGCCAGCCGAATGAACCCCGGGTTTCACTGGCCTAGGGCGAGGTGAACCCCGGGGTTCATTCGCATCGGGCAGGCCGCATCGGGCAGGCCGCAGCGGGCAGGCCAACGCCGCGCGCAGGGCCTGCGGTGCCCGGCGCCGGCGGCGTGATTTACGTCACGTCGGTGTTGCCAAAAGTTTGCGCTGAGAGGGGTATTTACGGCACAATGATGTTGTGAAAAACGTGCGATCAGTCGGCTCTGGTACGGGCGACGGCCCGACCAGGGGCCAAGTCGCGCGGCTGATCCTGGAGCACGGGCCGTCGACCGCCGCGACGCTGGGCAGCCGGCTCGGGCTCACCCCGGCCGCCATCCGGCGGCACCTGGACAATCTCCTGGCTGAGGGCCTGATCGAGACCAGGACGGCCAGGACCTACGGGAACCGGGGCCGGGGGCGGCCGGCCAAGGTCTTCGTGATCACCGACGCCGGGCGGAGCGCGTTCGAGCACGCCTACGATGACCTGGCCACGGGCGCGCTGCGGTTCCTGGCCGAGACGGCGGGCCCGGACGCGGTCGCCGAATTCGCCCGCAGGCAGCTGTCCGACCTGGAGCGCCGGTACACGCCGGTGATGGCCCAGGGCGAGCTCGCCGCGCGGGTCCAGGCGCTGGCCGAGGCGCTGTCGGCTGACGGTTACGCTGCCTCCGCGGGCCCGGCGCCCGCGATCGGGGCGGCAGGTCCGGCCGGCGAGCAGCTCTGCCAGCACCACTGCCCGGTCGCGCACGTGGCGGCCGAGTTCCCGCAGTTGTGCGAGGCGGAAACGGAGGCGTTCGGCAGGCTGCTCGGCACGCCGGTGCAGCGCCTCGCTACGATCGCGCACGGCGACGGGATCTGCACCACGCACGTCACGCACGTCACGGGCGGCGGGAAGCCGGGCCCGGTGCGAACTGTTATAAAGCACGGCGTATCTACCGAGAAAGTTCCAGAGTCCGGAGGGCTCTTGACATGACCACCACACAAGAACAGCTCGAAGGGCTGGGCACGTACAAGTTCGGCTGGGCCGACTCGGACGTGGCGGGCGCGTCCGCGCGCCGCGGCCTGTCCGAAGAGGTGGTCCGTGACATCTCGGCGCGCAAGAACGAGCCGGAATGGATGCTCGACCTGCGGCTGAAGGGCTTGAAGTCCTACGGCCGCAAGCCGCTGCCCACCTGGGGCGCCGACCTGTCGGAAATTGACTTCGACAACATCAAGTACTTCGTCCGCTCCACCGAGAAGCAGGCCGCGAGCTGGGACGAGCTGCCCGCTGATATCAAGAACACCTACGACCGGCTCGGCATACCCGAGGCGGAAAAGCAGCGGCTCATCGCGGGCGTGGCCGCCCAGTACGAATCCGAGGTCGTGTACCACAAGATCAGGGAAGACCTCGAGGAGAAGGGCGTTATTTTCCTCGACACCGATACCGCGCTGCGCGAGCAGCCGGATCTGTTCCGCGAGTACTTCGGCACGGTGATCCCGCCGGGCGACAACAAGTTCGCGGCGCTGAACACCGCGGTCTGGTCCGGCGGCTCGTTCATCTACGTGCCAAAGAACGTCCAGGTGGAAATCCCGCTGCAGGCCTATTTCCGGATCAACACCGAGAACATGGGCCAGTTCGAGCGGACCCTGATCATCGTGGACGAAGGCGCGTACGTCCACTACGTGGAAGGCTGCACCGCGCCCATTTACAAATCCGACTCGCTGCATTCCGCGGTGGTCGAGATCATCGTGAAGAAGGACGCGCGCTGCCGTTACACCACGATCCAGAACTGGTCGAACAATGTGTACAACCTGGTGACCAAGCGCGCCGTCGCCCAGCAGGGCGCGACGATGGAGTGGATCGACGGCAACATCGGCTCCAAGGTGACGATGAAGTACCCGGCGGTCTACCTGATGGGTGAGCATGCCCGGGGCGAGACGCTCTCGGTCGCGTTCGCGGGCGCGGGCCAGCACCAGGACGCGGGGGCCAAGATGGTGCACTGCGCGCCGAACACGTCCTCGACCATCGTCTCCAAGTCGGTGGCGCGGGCCGGCGGCCGGACCTCCTACCGCGGTCTGGTCAACGTGCAGGAGGGCGCCGAGCACTCCAAGTCCAACGTCAGGTGCGACGCGCTGCTGGTGGACACGGTGAGCCGCAGCGACACCTACCCGTACGTGGACGTCCGCGAGGACGACGTGGAGATGGCCCACGAGGCCACCGTGTCGAAGATTTCCGAAGACCAGCTGTTCTACCTGATGAGCCGCGGCATGACCGAGGACGAGGCGATGGCCACCATCGTCCGCGGGTTCGTCGAGCCCATCGCCCGCGAGCTGCCCATGGAGTACGCGCTCGAGCTGAACCGGCTGATCGAGCTCCAGATGGAGGGGGCGGTCGGCTGATGTCGGCTGGATTGCAGGGAGCGATCGAGTCCGCTCCCGTCAGCAGGCTGCACGAGCACAGGTCCTACGACCCGGCTGACTTCGGCGTGCCGAACGGCCGCGAGGAGGAGTGGCGGTTCACCCCGCTGCGCCGGCTGCGCGGGCTGCACACCGATTCTCCGCCGGTACCGTCGCCGACGGCGCGCGTGGAAGTGGACGTGGACCCGGCCCCTGAGGTGAAGACCTCTTCGGCCGAACGGTCCGTGGCTCACGCCGCCCGCACCTTCGTCCCGGCCGACCGGATCAGCGCCCAGGCCTACGCGTCGTTCGACGAGGCCACCGTGATCACGGTGCCCGCGGAGGCCGACGCGTCCCGGCCGACCGTCGTCACCGTCACCGGTCACGGCGGCGCGGGGTACGGCCACCTGCTGGTGCAGGCCGAGCCGTTCTCGCGGGCCGTGGTGGTGATCGACCATCGCGGCAGCGCCACCTACGCCGACAACGTCGAGCTCGTGGTGGGCGACGGCGCCGCGCTCTCGGTGGTCAGCCTGCAGGACTGGGCCGACGACGCGGTGCACGCCTCTCACCACTACGCCACGCTGGGCCGGGACGCCCGGCTCCGGCACGCCGCGGTCAGCCTCGGCGGTTCGGTGGTCCGGCTCGGCACCGAGGTGCGCTACGACGGCCCGGGCGGCGACGCCGAGCTGACCGGCCTGTACTTCGCCGACGCGGGCCAGCACCTGGAACACCGGCTGTTTGTCGACCATGATGTGCCGCGCTGCCGGAGCCGGGTCACCTACAAGGGCGCGCTGCAAGGCAGCGACGCGCACGCGGTCTGGATCGGCGACGTCCTGATCCGGCCCGAGGCCACCGGCACGGACACGTACGAGTACAACCGGAACCTGGTGCTGACCGACGGCACCCGGGTCGACTCGGTGCCGAACCTGGAGATCCTCACCGGGGAGATCATCGGAGCCGGCCACGCCAGCGCCAGCGGCCGGCTGGAGGACCACCACCTGTTCTACCTGATGGCCCGCGGCATCCCGTTCCACGAAGCCCGCAAGCTGGTCATCCGCGGGTTCTTCGGCCAGCTGATCGACACCATCGAGGTGCCTGAGCTGCGGATGAGGATCACCGAGGCCGTGGAGGCGGAGCTCACCAAGTCGCTTCCGGCGACAGCGCGCGGTTCCCAAGGGGGGTCCGGGGGGATGGGTCCCCCCGGGAGAAACCCGTCGTCCCCCCGGGCTAGCAGGGAGAGGTCGCTATGACCGAGACCCGCGCCTACACCCGGGCCTGCTCGTTGTCCGATCTCCCCGTCGAGGGCGTGATCGGCGTCGAGGTGGCGGGTGAGCCGGTGGCGGTGGCCCGCGCCGGCGGCGAGATCTTCGCGCTGCGGGACGTCTGCTCGCACGCCGAGGTGCCGCTGTCCGAAGGCGAGATCTACGACCACACGGTCGAGTGCTGGCTGCACGGATCCTGCTTCGACCTGCGCACCGGCCAGCCCACCGGGCTGCCGGCCACCGAGCCGGTGCCCGTTTACCCCGTCAAGATCGACGGCGACGAGGTCTACGTCGCCATAGCTAAGGAGTCATAGTGGCCACCCTCGAGATCCGCGACCTGCACGTCAGCGTGGAGGAGAGCCCAGGCGTGCACCGGGACATCCTGCGCGGCGTGGACCTGACCGTCGCCGAGGGGGAGACCCACGCCATCATGGGCCCGAACGGCTCGGGCAAGTCGACCCTGGCCTACGCGATCGCCGGCCATCCGAAGTACCTGGTCACCAAGGGCAGCGTCACCCTGGACGGTGAGGACGTACTGGCCATGACCGTGGACTCGCGGGCCCGGGCGGGCCTGTTCCTGGCCATGCAGTACCCGGTCGAGGTCCCCGGCGTCACGGTGTCGAACTTCTTGCGCACCGCGGTCACCGCGGTCCGGGGCGAGGCCCCGAAGCTGCGCGACTTCGTCAAGGAACTGCGGGCCGCGATGGCCGCGCTGTCCATGGACCCGGCCTTCGCCGAGCGCAACCTGAACGAGGGCTTCTCCGGCGGGGAGAAGAAGCGGCACGAGATCCTCCAGCTCGAGCTGCTCAACCCGAAGGTCGCGGTGCTCGACGAGACCGATTCCGGCCTGGACATCGACGCGCTCAAGGTCGTGGCCGAGGGCATCAACCGGTTCCGCGGCCAGCCCGGCCACGCGGTCCTGCTGATCACCCACTACCCCCGGCTCCTGCGCCTGGTGAAGCCCGACTTCGTGCACGTGTTCGTCGGCGGCCGGATCGTCGAGGAAGGCGGCCCCGAGCTGGCCGAACGCCTGGAGAACGAGGGCTACGAGAAGTTCCTGGGGGTCCCCGCATGAGCGACTCTCCTGAGCACCTCGACGTCGGGGCGATCCGGGCCGACTTCCCGGTGCTGGCCAGGACGGTGCGCAACGGCAACCCGCTGATCTACCTGGACTCCGGCGCGACGTCGCAGAAGCCGGTCCAGGTGCTGGACGCGGAGCGGTCGTTCTACGAGCGGCACAACGGTGCCGCGCACCGCGGCACCCACCTGCTCGGCGAGGAAGCCACCGATGTCTACGAGGGCGCCCGCGCCAAGGTCGCGGCGTTCATCGGCGCCGAGGTCGGCGAGGTCGTGTTCACCAAGAACGCCACCGAAGCGATCAACCTGGTCGCCTACACGATGCAGGCGTCACCCGGCGACGAGATCCTCATCACCGAGATGGAGCATCACGCCAACCTCGTTCCGTGGCAGCAACTGTGCCAGCGGACCGGCGCCACGCTGCGCTGGCTCAGCGTCACCCCGGACGGCCGGCTCGATCTGGACCACCTGGACCAGATGATCACCGGACGCACCAGGCTCGTCGCGCTCACCCACCAGTCCAACGTGACCGGCACCATCCCGCCGGTGGCCGAAATCGCCCGGGCGGCGCACGAGAAGGGCGCGCTGGTCCTGGCCGACGCCGCCCAGTCGGTGCCACACCAGCCGGTTGACGTGGCCGCGCTCGACGTGGACTTCCTGGCTTTCTCCGGGCACAAGATGCTCGGGCCGTACGGGATCGGCGTGCTGTTCGGCCGGGCCAGCCTGCTTGAGGCCATGCCGCCGTTCCTGACCGGTGGCTCGATGATCGAGATGGTGCGGATGGAGGGCAGCACGTTCCTGCCGCCGCCGCAGCGGTTCGAGCCGGGCGTGCCGCCCGTGGCCGAGGCCGCCGGCCTGGCCGCCGCCATCGACTACCTGACCACGCTCGGCATGGATAACGTCGCCGCGCACGAGGAATCGCTGACCGCGCACGCGCTCGACGCGCTGCGCGAGATCAACGGCGTGCGCGTCCTCGGCCCGGATACCACCAAGGACCGGGGCGGCGCGGTGGCCTTCGAGGTGGAGGGCGTCCACCCGCACGACGTGGGCCAGGTGCTCGACGAACTGGGCGTCGCGGTGCGCACCGGCCACCACTGCGCCTGGCCGCTGCACCGGGCCCTGGGCGTGCAGGCCAGCACCCGGGCGACGTTCTACGTCTACAACAACCACGCCGAGGTGCAAGCCCTGGCCGACGGCATCCGCTACGCTCAGCGCTTCTTCGGCGCCCGGCAATAGGTGACGTGATGCAGCTCGAGTCGATGTACCAGCAGATCATCCTGGATCACTACCGCAACCCCCATCACAAGGGGCTGCGGGAGCCGTTCGACGCCGAAGTGCACCACGTCAACCCGGTCTGCGGTGACGAGGTGACGCTTCGGGTCGCGCTCAAGGACGTCGACGGCGAGCCAGTGGTAGAGGACATCTCCTATGACGCCCTCGGCTGCTCGATCAGTCAGGCCAGCGCGTCGGTCATGAGCGACCTGGTCATCGGCAAGCCGGTGACCGAGGCCATGACGATCAGCCAGGCGTTCCTCGGGCTCATGCAGTCCAAGGGTGAGGGATCACCCGATGAGAGCGTGCTCGAGGACGCGGTGGCGTTCGCGGGCGTGTCCAAATACCCGGCCAGGATCAAGTGCGCGCTGCTGGGCTGGATGGCGTGGAAGGACGCGACCGCCAAGGCCCTGGAGGAGGAACGATGACGGAGAACACGACTCAGGATGCCGCCGAGCCGGATGTGGCTGCAGACCTCACAGACGAGCTCACCCCGGAGCAGGAGGACGTGCTCGAGGCCCTGCGTGACGTGGTGGACCCCGAGCTCGGCATTAACGTGGTGGACCTCGGCCTGGTCTACGGCGTCGACGTCGACGGCGAGCGGGTGGCGACCATCGACATGACGTTGACCAGCGCGGCGTGCCCGCTTACCGACGTGATCGAGGATCAGGCCCGGGAAGCGCTGGAAGGGATAGTGACCGACTTCCGCATCAACTGGGTGTGGCTGCCGCCGTGGGGTCCGGAGAGCATCACCGAGGACGGGCGCGAGCAGCTCCGCGCCCTCGGCTTCAACATCTAGACCCCATCATCTAGCTGGCGTCAGGTGCGGATGTAGAACGGCTCCGCGTGCGCGGAGATCCACTCGTCTACCTGGTCCGGCTCACCCTCGCCGGGGAACGTGACGTCAATCGGGAACCCCTGCTCGGGTACCGTGCCGACGGCCCGCTCGATCGCGGTGATGACCCGGCTGTGCGCGGCCTCCGAACCCGGGTCGTGCAGCGTGACCGAGATGACCAGGCCCTCGCCCTGACCGGGAACCGACAGCCAGGCCCGGGACGCCTGCTGGACATCGGGAATGGTCCCCAGCGCGGTCCGGATCTCGGTCAGCAGCGTGACCGGGTCGGCCGGCGGCCGGCCCACCCGCACGCGGGCGCCGTCCGCCGGGACCAGCGCCGCGGCCAGGTAACCGACCCCTTCGGGGTAGATGGGCACACTGGCCCCGGCTCCCGGGTTGAGCGCGATGCCCATGCCGGCCGGCAGCAGCCGGGCCAGTTCGGCGGCCGGGACCACGATGTGCGGCATGGCCGCGAACGGGCCGTCTCC
Organism: uncultured Actinomycetes bacterium; assembly: GCA_963822765.1. Taxonomy (GTDB): domain Bacteria; phylum Actinomycetota; class Actinomycetes; order Streptosporangiales; family Streptosporangiaceae; genus Palsa-504. The sequence goes on from CAWGJL010000029.1 coordinate 149,949, forward strand.
GCCTGAGGCCCGGCGCGCGGAGTCGTCCGGCAGCGGCTGGGCGGGCACGGACACCTGCCCGGCGGGCTTGCCCCGGCCGTGCCAGGCGGCAAGCTGTTCCGCGGAAGTAAAGGCCGGGACGAACTCGGCGCCCAGGTAGGTCACGGTCGGCAGCAGCACGGCCGATCCGTCGGTGACCGGCCGCTCGTCCTCGGGCAGCGGGAGCCAGAGCCGGCCTCGGCTAAGCTCGTCGAGCAGATCGGTGACCCGGTCCGGGTCCTTGGCCGCGGCGGCCAGGGCATGCTCGGTCGCGGCCAGCGTGAGGTCCGGCTCTGGCGTCCCAGGCTGCTCCGGATACCCCCAGGCGACGGCTCCAGGGCGCATGAAGGTGCCGCCCTGCAACATGGCAGAGCCCGGATTGGTCGGAGTCTTCGGGTTCATAGGCGTGTTCCTTCGTCAACTGCTCACGGCGAGGTCAGGCAACTAATAGTACGGATAGTAGCCACGTTAGGGCGGTGCGTAGTGAAGAATCCCGCAGCTGGGGGCGGCCGCTGGGTGGATGTTCCGCCAGAACGCCTAGTGTCCTGGATCGTCACGTTCACCGAGCGTCACGGTGCCGGGCCCATATCGTGCGATCCGGCGGGCGCGGCGGTCACGTTCGAGGCTGCGGACGGGGCCGTGGCCGAGTGCCATCCGCCGTTCCCTCCGGTGCCGTGGGCCGGGGGAGGCGATCCTGCCGCGGTCGCGGAAGCGATCGTGGCGCACGCGGTCGCTGACCGGATCGTCGGCGTCCTGCTGGTCCGGCTGGGCGGCTACGCGGCCGGCGTCTTTACCGGTTCGCCGCCGCGCCTGGTGAGCTCGAAGACCGGCAGCCGGCTGGTGCACGGCCGGAGCGCGGCGGGCGGCTGGTCTCAGCACCGCTTCGCCCGGCGCCGGGAGAACCAGGCCGCGACCGCGCTGCGGGCCGCTGCCGAGGCCGCGGTCGCGATCTTCGGCCCGCACCGCCTGGACGATCTGGTCCTGGGCGGGGACAAGCGGTCCATCACCGGGATCCGCGGCGACCCGCGGCTGGCGCCGTACCTGACCCTGGCCACCGACCGCTTCCTCACCGTCCCCGACCCGCGGCTGGCCGTGCTGAAGGAGATACCACGCTCCTTCCTGGCCATTCGCATCCGCCTGACCGACCCAGAACCCGTTAGACCGCCCTCGGCCGACCAAGTAAACTAGGCGTCGTGCTGCGGACAACGGACTGAGGACACCTTCCAGGGGAGAAGTCTGTCCGTTTTCGTTCGTTCTCAGGAGCAGCTGAATCATGATCGTGGCAACCGACATCGAACTGCGGGCTGGCGCGCGCCTGCTGCTGGAAGGCGCGTCCTTCCAGGTGGCCCCGGGGGACCGGATCGGCCTGGTGGGCCGGAACGGCGCCGGGAAGACCACGCTGGCCAAGGTGCTGGCCGGGCAGGCTCAGCCGGCCGCGGGCTCGGTCCGGCGTTCGGGCGCGGTCGGGTACCTGCCGCAGGATCCGCGGACCGGGGACCTGGACACGCTGGCCATCGACCGGGTGCTGTCGGCCCGCGGGCTCGACCAGCTCCGGGCCGACCTTCGCGCGGCGGAAGCCCAGATGTCCGACCCTGACACCGCCGCCGCGGCCGTGGCCATCCGCCGGTACGGCAGGCTCGAGGAGCGGCTCGCGGTGCTCGGCGGGTACGCCGCGGAGTCGCAGGCCGCCTCGATCACCGCCAGCCTGGGCCTGCCCGACCGGGTGCTGCATCAGCCGCTGCACACTCTGTCCGGCGGCCAGCGCCGCCGGGTGGAGCTGTCCCGGATCTTGTTCTCCGATTCCGAGACCATGCTGCTGGACGAGCCGACCAACCACCTGGACGCCGACTCGGTGGTCTGGCTTCGTGATCACCTCAAGAGCTACCGCGGCGGCCTGGTCGTGATCAGCCACGACGTGAACCTCCTGGCCGCCGTGGTCAACAAGGTGTTCTACCTGGACGCGCAGCGGGCCGTCCTGGACATGTACAACCTGGGCTGGCATGCCTACCTGCAGCAACGCGAGACCGACGAGCGGCGCCGCCGCCGGGAACGGGTCAATGCCAGCCGGCAGGCCAGCGCGCTGATGACCCAGGCCGACAAGATGCGGGCCAAGGCCACCAAGGCCCGGGCGGCGCAGAGCATGCAGCGCCGGGCCGAAAGGCTGCTGGCCGGAGTGGAGGCCGAGCGCTCCGCGGACCGGGTGGCCAAGCTGCGCTTCCCGGTGCCCGCGCCGTGCGGGCGCACGCCGCTGACCGCCTCCGGCCTGTCCAAGTCGTACGGGTCGACCGAGGTGTTCGCGGGGGTGGACGTCGCCGTCGACCGGGGCAGCCGGGTCGTGGTGCTCGGCCTCAACGGCGCGGGGAAGACCACCCTGCTCCGGCTGCTGGCCGGGCTGGAAACTCCGGACACCGGAAAAGTCACGCCGGGACACGGCCTCAGCCTCGGATATTACGCCCAAGAGCATGAAACCCTGGAAACTGAGCAGACCGTCCTGGCCCACATGCGCACCGCCGCGCCGGACCTTACCGAATCACAGCAGCGCAAGGTTCTCGGGTCATTCCTGTTCTCCGGTGATGACGTGGAAAAGCCCGCGGGAGTGCTTTCCGGCGGGGAGAAGACCAGACTCGCCCTCGCTCTTCTGGTTGTATCAGGCGCTAACGTGCTCCTGCTTGACGAGCCGACCAACAACCTCGATCCGGCCAGCCGGGAAGAGGTTCTCGCCGCGCTGAGAAGCTTCCGCGGCGCGATAGTGCTTGTGACGCATGATGAAGGTGCGGTTGAGGCGCTTTCACCAGAACGCGTTATCGTCCTGCCGGACGGCGTGGAAGACGCGTGGAGTGAGGATTTCGCGGATCTCGTTGCGCTTGCGTAAATACTTACCGGCTGTGCGCTCTCCGGACAAAGGCAACGATTCCGCCATGGCCGGATAAAAATAGGTGATCATTTACGGGCATCTGGGTAGTCAATCCACTGGTCATGCATGATCATTGCGAAGGAGGATCAGCAACTCACTCTTTACTTCAGCAAACGGAGGTGCAAGTGGCCGACACCGCCCTCAAGAAAGGCACGCGGGTAACCGGCGTGGATCGGAGCAAGCTAGCGACACTTCTCGGAAAGAGGTACGACAGCGGCGAGAGCATCCGTTCCCTCGCGGCTTCGACAGGAAGGTCCTACGGCTTCGTCCACCGGATTCTCACCGAGACCGGTGTGACGTTGCGCGGGCGTGGCGGCGCAACCCGCAGCAGCAAAGCCAAGTTATAGCGCAGGCCGCGCCCGGTGGCACCGGCCCGGACCCGTGGACCTCACGGCAACCGGGACCCCGCCCGGACAGCCACCGGTAAATCCGCCTTCCGAGTTCGCTGCTAGCTGATAGCGTTCCGGCCCGGCACGGGAACGAATTCAGCCCCTCGGGAGGTTTTCCAGGGCATGTACGGCCGGGGAAACATGACCATGATGCGGGGTTTCCGGATGGACCCCGCCATCACCAAGCAGAAGCTCAAGCCAGGCACGGTCCGCCGGATCGCCGCCTACGCCCGGCCCTACCGTTGGATGCTCGCCGTCTTTCTCTTCGCCACCGTGATCGACGCGCTCATCACCGTCGTCAACCCGTTCCTGCTGCGGGACATCATCGACCGTGGCATCCTGCGCCGCGACGACCCGTACGTGATCACGATTGCGGCCGCGATCGCCGCGGTCGCGATCTTCGACGCGTTTCTCGGCTTCGCGATCCGCTGGTTCTCCGCCCGGATCGGCGAGGGCCTCATCTACGACCTGCGTACTCAGGTTTTCGACCACGTGCAGCGGCAGCCGATCGCGTTCTTCACCCGGGCCCAGACCGGATCGCTGGTCAGCCGCCTCGACGGAGACGTGGTCGGCGCGCAACAGGCCATTACCTCCACCCTGTCCGGCGTGATCTCCAACCTGATCAGCCTGATCGTCATCCTGATCGCGCTGTTCTACTTCTCCTGGCTGGTCAGCATCGTCGCCTTGGCCATGATCCCGCTGTTCATCCTGCCCGCCCGCCTGGTCGGCCGTAGGCTCCAGCGGCTGACCCGCGAATCGATGCAGCTGAACGCCGAGATGGGCACGATGATGACCGAGCGGTTCAACGTGGCGGGCGCGCTGCTGGTCAAGCTGTTCGGACGGCCGCGAGAGGAGTCGCAGGCGTTCGGCGGGCGGGCCGGCAAGGTCCGGGACATCGGCGTGGTCCGGGACATGTACGGCCAGGTGTTCTTCGTGTCGCTCACGCTGCTGACCGCGCTAGTGACCGCCGTGGTCTACGGGCTGGGCGGGACCCTGGTCATCAACGGCACGTTCGAGATCGGCACCCTGGTCGCCCTGACCGCGCTGCTCGGCCGGGTCTACGGTCCGATCACGTCGCTGTCCAACGTGCAGATCAGCGTGATGACCGCGCTGGTCAGCTTCGACCGGGTGTTCGAGGTTCTCGACCTCAAGCCCCTGATCGCCGACCGTCCCGACGCCGAGGTCCTGCCCGCCCGGGTGGACAGCGAGGATGGGGTCGCGCCGCCCATCGAGTTCGATCAGGTGTCGTTCCGCTACCCGTCGGCGTCAGAGGTGTCGCTGGCGTCGCTGGAGTCGATTGCGCTGCCTGCTCCGGAGCGACCCGCGTCGGCGGCCGGGGTGCTGCATGAGGTGAGTTTCACCGCACCGTCGGGCCGGCTGACCGCGCTGGTCGGCCCGTCCGGGGCGGGCAAGACCACGATCACCGCGCTGGCCGCGCGGCTCTATGACCCGAACGCGGGGGCAGTGCGGATCGGCGGCCGGGATCTGCGCGACGTGACCATGGAGTCGCTGCACGACGTGGTCGGGGTGGTGACCCAGGACGCGCACCTGTTCCACGACACGATCCGCGCCAACCTGCTCTACGCCCGGCCGGAGGCCACCGAGCTTGAGCTGATCGAGGCGTGCGAGGCGGCGCAGATCTGGGAGCTGGTCGGGGCGCTGCCGGACGGGCTGGACACCGTCGTCGGTGACCGGGGCTACCGCCTGTCCGGGGGCGAGAAGCAGCGGGTGGCGCTGGCCCGGCTGCTGCTCAAGGCCCCGTCGGTGGTGGTGCTTGACGAGGCGACCGCGCACCTGGACTCGGAGTCTGAGGTGGCGGTGCAGCGGGCGCTGAAGCGGGCCCTGGCCGGCCGGACGTCGCTGGTGATCGCGCACCGGCTGTCGACCATCCGGGAGGCCGATCAGATCCTGGTGGTGGAGGAGGGCCGGATCATCGAGCACGGCACTCACGCCGAACTACTCGCGGCCGGCGGCCTGTACGCCG
>CAWGJL010000030.1:0-65208 GCA_963822765.1 uncultured Actinomycetes bacterium
CCTGGGCACCAGCGTTCTGGCCGGCCACTCCACACCCGAGCAGGCCTAGGCGGTCATCGACTACCACCTGCGCCGCCTGTTTCCCGCATATGCCCCCTGACCTGGTGAAACGATATAGAACGCCGCGTCAGTGATCGTGTCAGGGGCGTGACAGGAGCGTGTCAGGGACGGTGCCGATATTGGCTGCATGAGAACTTCAGCGATTGCAGTCTCAGGGCTGCGGAAGGCTTACGGGGACAAGACCGTGCTCGACGGTATCGATCTAGATGTTCCTGCGGGCACCGTTTTTTCTCTGCTCGGCCCGAATGGGGCGGGCAAGACGACGACGGTGAACGTGCTGACCACGTTGGTGAAGGCCGACGGCGGGACGGTACGGGTGGCCGGCCATGATGTTGCGACCGAGGCCAGGGCGGTGCGCACGGCAATCGGGGTTACCGGCCAGTTCGCGGCGGTCGATGATCTGCTGACCGGGCAAGAGAACCTGCAGCTGATGGCGGATCTGCACCACCTGCGAGCCGACGAGGGCAAGCGGGTGATCACCTCGTTGCTGGAACGGTTCGATCTGGCGGAGTCGGCGCGGAAGATGGCGGCGACCTATTCCGGCGGTATGCGCCGGAAGCTGGATCTGGCCATGACGCTGGTCACCAGGCCGCAGATCATCTTCCTGGACGAGCCGACGACGGGACTGGATCCGCGCAGCCGTCGCACCATGTGGGATATCGTGCGCGAGCTGGTGGCTGACGGCGTGACCGTTTTCCTCACCACCCAGTATCTCGAGGAAGCCGATCGGCTCTCCGACCGGATCGCGGTGCTCGACCAGGGCCGCCTGGTGGCCGAGGGTACCCCGGGCGAACTCAAGCGCCAGATTCCCGGCAGCCACGTCCGGCTTCGGTTTTCCGACCTCGCGATGCTGACCGCGGCGGCGCGAGTCCTGAGCGCCTCCACCGTGGATGAAGCGGCCCTAACCCTGCGGGTTCCCAGCGACGGCGGGGTGAAATCGGTGCGGGTACTGCTGGATCGGCTCGATGAGCATTCGATCGACGTTGAGGAGTTCTCGGTGCACACACCGGACCTCGATGACGTTTTCCTGGCCCTGACCGGTCACGCGAGTACGGAGGACATCGCACAATGAGCACCTTTTCAGCGCCGCTGACCGACTCGCGGATCATGATGCGTCGCAACCTCAAGCACATCCTCCGGAATCCCATCACGATATTCAATGCGGCGGTTATGCCGATCGTGCTCATGTTGCTGCTCGTGTACGTGTTCGGCAACGCATTCAATGTCGGCGAACACTACGTCGAATACGCCACCCCGGGCCTGATCGTGCTGGCCATCTGCTACGGGCTGGCCGGCACCGCGGTATCCGTGAGCACCGACATGACCAAGGGCATCATCAACCGGTTCAAGGTCATGAATGTCTCCCGCGGTGCCGTCCTGACCGGTCACGTGGTGGCCACGATGCTGATCAGCTCGATCGCGATCGCGGCCATCATCGGGATGGCCTTCGCACTGGGGTTCCGGTCGCCTGCGACGCCCCTCGACTGGCTCGGCGGGATCGGTATCGCCGTGGCGGCGGCTTTCGCGGCCGCCTGGCTCACGGTCGCGCTGGGAATGGCGGCGAAAACTCCGGAATCCGCCGGCATGACCGTCGTGCCGCTGCTCCTGCTGCCCTTCGTGAGCAGCGCGGTGGTGCCGGCCGACAAGATGGGACAGGGCATCCGGCAATTCGCGGAGTATCAGCCTTTCACGCCGATTATCGAATCCCTGCGTGGATTGCTGGCCGGCACCCCGTCGGGCGGCTACGCGGCCGCCGCTCTGGCCTGGTGCGCGGGGATCGCCCTCCTCGGGTACCTGTGGTCACGGGCCACCTTCAGCAAGCGCGCGTGACCTCCCGGTTATCGGTTGAGCGCCCGTCAACAGGCTCAGCCAGCGAGCGCAGCTTCGGCTAGCTCACGCCAGCTCGCCTGCACCCCCTCCTGCGTTGCCCCGGCGAACCGCGCTTCGCCGAGGTGACGCCGGGCGGCCTGCTCGATGCGGGCCACATCCGGTTGCGACCGATCCGGCAGTCCGCGGACGGCGGCGCTCGCCGCGAGCAGCCGCGCGGCCTGCTCGTAGTGGTCGCCACGCAGGGCCAGGTCCGCGATCCCGACGAGTACCTGGGCGAGCAGAGGCGCATGCCCCGCCTCGGACGCCGCCTGGAAGGCCGATACGCGGTGCGTACGGGCCTCGGGGAGATCGTCGGCCAGGTAGCCGAGCAGGTCGTGTGTTGCCGCGCGGTTGCCCGCCTGGTCCGCTTCGTCGCCCAGCATGGTGATCGCGACGCCGAGTTGCTGGTACGCCTCCTCGGCGTTGCCGTTCCAATACGCGAGTTTCGCCTTCGAGAGGGCCAGCTCAGCCAGCGCATCCGGCCAGGTGACCCGGTCCGCGTACCATTGCGCCTCGGCTATGGCGGCCGCGCTGGAGTCCTCATCGCCGGCCAGCGAGTACAGCTGCGCCTGCAGCGACCGCATCCGGATGACATCCTCGATGGCACCGACTTCGGTGAGGACCGCGATCGCCTGTTCGTAGTACTCGCACGCGCCGGCGAACTCACCCCGCACGGCGATCCGGTCTGCCAGCTCGGTCAGGGCGAAAGAAATCCCCCACCGTTCGCCGATCGCGCGGAACTCGGCGAGCGCCATCTCGAGATACGCGTCCGCATCCCGGCCGCCCTGGCCGAGCATGATTCGCATCTTGCCGAGCTGCAGCCGGGCCAGCGCCCGTACCCAGGGGTCCTCGCTGTCCAGCAGCGCGTCCCACGCGGGCAAGAACGCGTCCGGCCGCTGCAACATAAGTTCCAGCGGGGTTATCAACCCGAGCAGCGGGTTGATAACCCCGCTGCGCTGGCTGAACCGGTATGCCTCGTGGATCCAGTCCGCCACCTGGTACTGGTCGCCCCGGCCGGAGCTCAGGAACGTCACGACATAGGCGTACACCAAGGCCCGGGTCTCATCGGCTACCTTGCCGGGAATGGCGATGGCCGCGGTGAGGAGCTCGTTGCCCTCCGCCTTGTGCCCGCCGAGCCACCAGTACCAGCCAGCGCCCGCCGCGAGCCGCATTGCCTCCTGCGCCTCACTGGCCGCGATCGCACCACGCATCGCAGAACCGATGTTGTCGTGCTCGACCTCCAGCGCGGCCAGCCATTCCAATTGCTCGGCGCGGCGGAGATGCGAGTCCGCGGTCTCGGCGAGTTCGGTGAAGTAGGCGAGATGCGCACGGCGGGCTAGGTCCGATTCCCCCGTCTCGGCGAGCCGCTGGGCCGCGTACTCCTTGATCGTGCCGAGCATCCGGTAACGCGGCGCCCGGTCGCCCTCGGCGAGCAGCAGCGATTTCTCGGCCAGTGCGGTGAGCAGCTCGAGCACCTGCTCCTGCTCGACTGCACTCTGCTCGACTGCGCTGGCGACGCAGACCCGCTCGGCCGCCTCCAGACTCGCCCCGCCCGAGAACACCGAGAGCCTGCGCAGGACCGTTCGTTCGGCCTCGGTGAGCAGCTCCCAGCTCCAGTCGATCACCGCGCGAAGTGTCTTGTGCCGCGGCAACGCGGTGCGGCTACCGCTGGTCAGCAGACGGAACCGGTCGTCGAGCCGGCTGGCGAGCTGATCAAGGGACATGGTGCGCAATCGGGTGGCGGCAAGTTCGATGGCCAGCGGTATCCCGTCGAGCGCCCGGCAGACGCGCGCCATGTTCGACAGCGTGCGGGCGTCGGTCGCAAGATCCTTGCGCACCGCGCCGGCCCGATCCCGCAGCAACTGGACGGCTGGAGAGGACTCGATCTCGCCGGGGCTGGCGTCCCCCTGCGGCAACGCCAGCGGCTCGGCCAGCCACAGCGCCTCACCGGTGATGCCGAGCGGTTCCCTGCTCGTGGCCAGGATCCGCAGCCGCTGGCACTCCCCGAGCACTCGATGGGCGAACGCCGCCGCCGACTCGATCACGTGCTCACAGTTGTCCAGGATCAGCAGCGTCTCCCGCTCGCGGATCGCCGCGATGAGCCGGTCCGTCGGTTCCGCGTTCGGGGCCTCACCGAGCAGCGCGTCCCGGAGGCCGAGCGCGGCGAGCGCCGACAGCGCCACGTCACCGTCCGTGCCGATCGAGGCCAGTTCCACCAGCCAGGCCCCGTCCGGCAGGTCGCCGAGCAGCGTGCGCGCGGTTTCCGTGGCCAGCCTGGTCTTCCCCGAGCCACCCGGCCCGATCACGGTGGTGAGCCGGTGTTCGCCGATGAGCTCGCGGACCGCGGCGACATCAGCATCCTTGCCGACGAAGCTGGTCAGCTCGGCACGCAAGTTGGTCTTCCGGTTTTCCTCCCGCCGCCCCAGCTCGCCCCGCAGCAACGCGACGTGCAATGCGGCCAGGTCCGGCGAGGGATCGACCCCCAGAGCGTCGGCCAGTGCTTCTCTCGCGCGCTGGTACACCAGGAGCGCCTCGGTGTCACGGCCGGCCGCGACCAGGGCCCGCATCAGCGCAGCGACAAGCCGTTCTCGCAACGGATGCGCGACTACCAGATCGGTCAGTTCCGTGACCAGCTCCGCGCCGTGGCCGAGGCTGACCTCGGCATCGAACCGATCCTCCATGGCCGTCAGGCGTAGCCCCTCGAGCCGGGTGACCGCCGCGTCAAACGCGGCACTATCCTCCAGACCGACGCCCTGCATAGCCGCACCGCGCCACAAGCCGAGGGCGTCGCGCAGCAGCCGTAGCCGCCGGGGACCCTCGTCGGCGCGGGCCTGGCCGACAAGGCGTTCGAACCGCACCGCGTCGACAGCGTCGGGCTCCGCCGCCAGCCGGTAGCCGTCCGTCTGCCCCTCGACCAGCCCTTCCGGCAGCGCCTTCCGCAGCCGGGAAACCAGGCGTTGCAAGGCATTCGCCGCGTCGCCGGGCGGGTGCTCACCCCAGATCCAGTCGACGAGCCTCGCCTTCGGGACTGTGTGACCTGGTTCGAGAGCCAGGGCGATCAACAGCCCGCGCAGCCGGGCGCCCGGCACGTCGGCGAGGACGCCGTCGTCCGTACGAACCTCGAATGGTCCAAGCATCCCGATCTGCACCCAGCTGATTTTGCCATGGGACGATGGGACTGACCGCGCCCGGCGACTGACTGGTGCTGATGGCGACCCCGACGGGACGGAGAAGGGGGCCTCAAGATCGCGACTGGCCTCTGACCTGTGGAGCTAAGGGGACTCGAACCCCTGGCCTTCTGGATGCAAACCAGACGCTCTTCCAGCTGAGCTATAGCCCCGAGATGCCTTCCGTCAAGGGTACCCGCTACTACCGGCCGGCGCGGATTACCGCTCAGGTAGCTCAGCGCGGCTACGCTGCCGCTGGCAGGGCGCGGGGGATTTCGTCACGCTTTATGCAGTCGTGCATGGCACAATCTAGGCGAGCGGGGCCGTCGCGAGGAAGGGACGAAATGACCGGATCGGGTCAGCCGGAGAACGGGGTTCCGGCGGACATCCGCACGGACATCGCCCACCCGGCCCGGGTGTATGACTTCTGGCTGGGCGGCAAGGACAATTTCGCCGCCGACCGGGCCGCCGCCGAGCAGGTCATGCAGGTGATGCCGGAAATCCTGGATACCGTGCGCGGTAATCGTCAGTTCCTCGCCCGCGCAGTGCGCTTCCTGCGCGATGCCGGGATCCGGCAGTTCATCGACATCGGCAGCGGCCTGCCCAGCAGCCCGAACGTTCATGAGGTCGCCCAGTCCGGGCATACCGGTGCGCGAGTGGTGTACGTGGACAACGACCCGGTGGTGTTCCTGCACGCCGAGGCGTTGATGGCCGGGAACGGCGCGACCGCCGTGGTGCGGTCCGACCTGCGCGACGTCGGTGAGGTCCTGGCCAAGGCGGGGGAACTACTCGACCTCACCCAGCCGACAGCGCTGCTTTTCGTCGGGTGTCTGCACCATATCGTGGATGACGATGACCCGGCCGGCATCGTGGCCCGGTATCTGACCGCGGTGGCGCCGGGCAGCTACCTGGTCATATCGCACGCCACCGATGATCCCTCGCCGGAGAAGATGCGCGCGAACTCCGAGGTGGCCGAGAGCAGCGGTGCGGTACTCATCCCACGCAGCAAAGACGCGATCCTGCGCATGTTCAACGGGCACGAACTGGTCGATCCCGGGCTGGTGCTGGTCTCGTACTGGCGGCCGGAGACGGGCGATCCAGGGCCTAACGCCGACCGGGCCTGGGCCTACGGCGGAGTCGCGGCTGTCTAGCGCTTACTTCAGCAGCCGGGAAAGCCGCCGGTCGGCGAGGGGTTTCCCGCCGGTCTGGCAGGTGGGGCAGTACTGCAGCGCCGAGTCAGCGAACGAAACCTCCCTGATCGTGTCCCCGCAGGCCGGGCACTCTTGGCCCGCGCGCGCATGTACCCGCAGACCGCTCTTTTTCTCGCCCTTCAGGTCCGCCGCGGCCAGCCCCGCCGAACGCTTGACCGCCTCGCCCAGCGTCGTCTTGATCGCATCGAACAGAACCGCCACGTCCTCCGGCGTCAGGCTGGCGGCGATCTTGAACGGCGACATCTTGGCCACGTGCAGTACCTCGTCGGAGTAGGCGTTGCCGATGCCCGCGATGATGCTCTGGTCCCGCAGCACCCCCTTGACCTGCGTTCGCCGGCCCGCCAGCAGGCCGGACAGGGTGTCCAGGGTGAAGTCCGGGGCCAGCGGGTCAGGGCCGAGGGTGGCGACGCCGGGGACTTCGGCGGGGTCGCGGACCAGGTAAACGGCCAGGCGCTTCTTGGTCCCCTGCTCGGTCAGGTCGAACCCGGAACCGTCGTCGAGCCGCAGCCGGAAGGCCAGCGGGCTCTTGCCCGGCTTGGGCGGGGCCGTAGGCAGGTCGTCGCGCCAGCGCAGCCAGCCGGCCCGGGCCAGGTGGGTGATCAGGTGCAAGCCCTGGTCGGTGGACAGATCCAGGAACTTGCCGTGCCGGCCGACTTCGGTGATCACCTGGCCGGCCAGCGCGGTCAACGGCGGATCGAACGTCTTCAGCACCGAGAACGAAGCGGCATCTGCGCGCGCGACGGCGTGGCCGACCGCGTGCTCGCGCAGGAAGGCGGCCAGCGACTCCACTTCCGGTAGTTCCGGCATGCATCCAGTTTGCCACGTGCCGCCGGAGGTTTGCCCCGGTCAGTGGGTGGTTTAGCTGGCTGAGGCGACCAGATCCGGCAGCTCGCCGAGGTCAGCGAGCAGGTGGGTGGCGCCGGCCCGGCGGAGCCTGCGACCGTCGTGCACGTCGCTTAGCACGCCGATCACCAGCCGGGCGCCGGCCCGGCGAGCGGACAGGACGCCGCTCTCGCTGGCCGTGACCACGGCCACGTCTCGTACGTCACCGATGCCCAGGCGCAGGATAGCGGTGAGCACCAGGTCGGGCCAGGGGAAGCCCCGGGCCACGTCGTCCGCGCACAGGATCAGGTCGCCGCGCTGCCACCAGGCCAGGCGTTCCATGATCAGGCTGAGCGCGGGCCGGGACAGGCAGGACATCAGGCACACCTTGGTCCCGGCCGCCGCCAGCTTGGCCAGCGCATCGTTAGCGCCCGGCAGCGGGAGGGCGCCGAACCGGTCGACGGCGGTCTGGAATGAGCGATCGAAGGAGTGGTTCGCGGCCTGAGCCCGGATCTCGTCCTCGGGAAACAGGGTGCGGATAACTTCGGCCGGGGACCAGCCGCGGGTCTGGTCGAAGTGCACCATCGCCTTGACGTAGGCCGCGGTTCCCGTAACCACACCCTGAGTCGCGATCGCCTCGGCGAACGCCCGCTCGAGCACGCTGCCGTCGACTGCTGCGGCTCCCAGGACGTCACAGCAGACCAGCGATACCGGGGACGTATCGCTCACCGGCCGACTTCAGCCTTCGTCGGCGGCGGTGGCCTCGTTCCAGAGGTCGAGTTCGGCGCGGTCGGCCTGCACCTTGCGCCACACGGCGAACGCGCCAAGTCCAGCCAGTATGACCAGCAACATCTTAATCTTCACAGCGAGGAACCCTCCGCCTCAATGACATTCACAGCCAAGTCGCAAACACACGACCAAGAGATTCCAGCAGCCTACCAAGCCCAAAGCCCCCTACGCTCCAACCAGCCCCCGCCGGGTCACAACGTCGCACCGGAAAAGATTGTGGTCGATGAACCCCTCGCAAAAAAGGCACCGGTGGGGTTAATGAGCCGGGTGGAGGCTATGGCCAGGCGGGTTAGGGACGAGGCGGAGGCGCGGGCCGGGCAGGGTTCGCAGACGCGGCAGAGGTAAGCGCCCGGCCAGGTGAGGGGACGGGGCCGAGGCGATGGCCAGGCGGATGCGGACGTGGGTGCGGTTGTGCCAACGCGAATTGCCGGGAGGTGAAGTGAGAAGAACACCAAACCCGTGGCTACGGTCTCGGCCACCGCGCCGGGCGAAGCCCGGCACCGGGGGGTCCGGGGGGTCGTCCCCCCGGGCCAGCACTGCGGGGCCCTAGGCGAAGGTGGTCCCGTCAGGGACCACCGAGCAGCGTTCGCCGCCGCGTGGGGTTACGTGGACTTGAACCACGGGCCTCGTCCTTATCAGGGACGCGCTCTAACCGACTGAGCTATAACCCCATTGACCTGCGGAAACAGGAGCAGCAAACATCTTACCGTACCGGCGGGACGGGTTGCGCCGTGACGGGTGAAGCGCTACTCCGTCTCGCGGAGCGTCACTTCCACGCCGCCGATCAGCCGCGAAGTCAGGTTGTAGACTACCGCGCCGATGGTCGACATGGCGGTGATCAGCACGATGTTGAGCGCGCCGAGCAGGGCCGTGTAGCTGAGGATCCGGGACGCGGTGAACCACTTGGCCGCGTTCACCCCGTTGGAGTCCTGGCTCGACGTGACGCTCTGCACGACGTGCTGCAGCGAGGTAAACACCCCGAGCGCGGAAAGCGTGCCGTAGATCACGCTGACCGCGACGAACAAGATCACGAACGCAACCAGGGACACCACGAAGCTGAACTTCATCACCGACCAGGGCTCGACCCGGGCGATGGTCAGGTGGGCCTGCCGCGACGAGCGCTTCGACGACCCCTTGGTCCGGGCGCCCGCGGGCGACGCCCCCGCGGCGGAAGCCTTCCCCGGGGTCACGCTGACGGGCGGCGTCCGCGGCGGAGCCGAGGTCTTGGCGTTCGTGCTCGACCGCAGGAAATTCCGGGCCGGAGAGGATGGCGAGGTGGGCTCGGGATCGGGCACGTCCCACACGAACGAGGCCGCGGAGACGCTGGGCTCGGCGGCCGGCGATGCGGCCGGGGCCGGGTCGGAGCGCTCGGTGCCGATTCCGGTACCGAACAGGGTGCTGTCCTCCGGCCACCCGGTTCCGGTCGAAATCGACGGCGGCTCCTCCGCCGCCGGAGCGGGCTCCGCCGCAGGCGCAATCGACGACGCCGGGCCGTCATCGCCCAGGCTCCAGTCGCCGGTCTCCGGCGCGACCGGCGCCGCGACTGACCGGCTGAAGCTGAGGCCCGATGAATCCCGGGGCGTCCCGATCGTGTCGGCCGGCAGCGCCGGGACCTCGTCGGTCACGGCGTCCTTCTCCTCCGCCGCCGTCCCGCCGTTAACCGGACCGCCGTTGGCACTGCCGGGCACATCGGCGCCGCCGTTCGCCGTGCCGGCCTTGGCCGCCGCGGCCGAACTCCCGTTGGCCAGGACCTCCTTGGCCGCCGCGGCGGCCCGCGCGACCTTGTTCCGGGCCGCGCGCACGGCCGAAGTGGCCATGATCTGGGTGTCCTCGTCGGTTTCGGTCATCAGGTCATCATCGTCGTCATGCTGTACGGTCACGACCGTGGGCGAGGCTCCACCCGAGCCGTCCGACGTATTCGTGCGCCTGTCCAAGCCGTCCTCCTATGATCTGACCCTCATGAGGGTATCTCTGGACAGGACGCCCAAAGGACACTCATGCCAAGATGACGGCTTTGTGCCGAAACTCCGCGACAACGTGACACTGGTTAGGACGCTTAAGCCCCGGTAATCGTTGCCGTCAACTTGGGTCCGCTTCATCAGCTGAAGGGTCCAGGCCAATCTCCTCATCCGATTCAGGCGTTTCCGGGTCGCCCTCCGCGAGCGACTCGGCATTGCGGGCCAGCGCTACCACGCTATCGCCCGCGGCCAGGTTCATCAGGCGGACCCCCATGGTCTGCCGTCCGGACTGCTTGACCTCGGCGGCGCGGGTCCGGATGACCCCGCCGGCCGAGGTGATGGCGAAAATCTCGTCGTCGGCCGTGACCATGAGCGCGCCGACCAGCTCGCCGCGAGCCTCCACGATCTTGGCCGTGACCACGCCGCGGCCGCCGCGGCCCTGCACCGGGTAGGCGTCCACCGGTGTGCGCTTGGCGTACCCGCCGCCGGTGGCGACCAGCACGTCGCCGCCGTCGCGGACCAC
Organism: uncultured Actinomycetes bacterium; assembly: GCA_963822765.1. Classification (GTDB taxonomy): domain Bacteria; phylum Actinomycetota; class Actinomycetes; order Streptosporangiales; family Streptosporangiaceae; genus Palsa-504. The sequence continues at coordinate 10,400 of CAWGJL010000030.1, forward strand.
GTACATGCCGAGCAGCGCGTCGCCGTCGTTGAAGCGCATCCCGATCACGCCCGAGGTGTCCCGGCCCATCGGGCGCAGCGACTCGTCGTCGGCGTGGAACCTGATCGCCTGGGCGCCCTTGCTGACCAGCAGCAGATCCTCCTCGGGCGCGGCCAGCCGGGCCGCGATCACCTCGTCGTCCTCGCGCAGGTTGATGGCGATGATGCCGCCGGAGCGGGGCGAGTCGAACGCGGTCAGCTTGGACTTCTTCACCAGTCCGCTGCGGGTGGCCAGCACCAGGTACGGCGCCACCTGGTAGTCGCGCAGCGTCATGACCTCGGCGATCCGCTCGTCGGGCTGGAACGCGAGCAGGTTGGCCACATGCTGGCCGCGGGCGTCGCGGCCGGCGTCGGGCAGCTCGTAGGCCTTGGCCCGGTAGACCCGGCCCTTGTTGGTGAAGAACAGGATCCAGTTGTGGGTCGAGGTGACGAAGAAGTGGTCGACGATGTCATCGGTGCGCAGCTGCGCGCCGCGCACGCCCTTGCCGCCACGCCGCTGGGCCCGGTACAGGTCGGTCCGGGTGCGCTTGGCGTAGCCGCCGTAGGTGATGGTGACCGCGACGTCTTCCTCGGCGATGAGGTCCTCGTCGGCCACCTCGCCGTCGTAGGCGATGATCTGGGTCCGGCGCTCGTCCCCGTACTTGGCGACGATCTCGCCCAGCTCGGTGCCGACGATCTCGCGCTGCCGCTCCGGCGAGGCCAGGATGCTCTCGTAGTCGGCGATCTTGGCCTCGAGGTCGTCGCGCTCGTTCACCAGCTCCTGGCGCTCCAGGGCGGCCAGCTTCCGCAGCTGCATGTCCAGGATCGCGCGCGCCTGGATCTCGTCGATCTCCAGCAGCCCCATCAGGCCCTGCTGGGCCTCGGCGGCCGACGCGCTGGCCCGGATCAGCGCGATTACCTCGTCGATCCGGTCGATGGCCTTGATCAGCGCGGCCACGATGTGCAGCCGCTCGGCCGCCTTGCGCAGCCGGAACTTGGTCCGCCGGACGATGACCTCGATCTGGTGCGCCACCCAGTAGCGGATCATCTGGTCCAGGCGCAGGGTGCGCGGCACCCCGTCGACCAGGGCCAGGATGTTGGCGCCGAACGTGTCCTGCAGCTGAGTGTGCTTGTACAGGTTGTTGAGCACCACCTTGGCGATGGCGTCCCGCTTGAGCACGATGACCAGCCGCTGGCCGGTCCGGCCGCTGCTTTCGTCGTTCAGGTCGGCGATGCCGCTGATCCGGCCGTCCTTGGCCAGCTCGGCGATCTTGGTCGCCAGGTTGTCCCGGTTGACCTGGAACGGCAGCTCCTTGGCCACCAGGCAGGTCCGGCCCCGGGAGTCCTCCTCCACGTCGACCACGGCGCGCATGGTGATCGAGCCGCGCCCGGTACGGTAGGCGTCGCGGATGCCGCGACGGCCCACGATCAGGCCGCGGGTCGGGAAGTCCGGCCCCTGGATCCGCTCCATCAGCGCGTCCAGGAGCTCGTCGTCCGAGGCGTCGAAGTTATCCAGGTACCACTGCACGCCGGCCGCGACCTCGCGCAGGTTGTGCGGCGGGATCTTGGTCGCCATGCCGACCGCGATGCCCTCGGACCCGTTGATGAGCAGGTTGGGGAACCGGCTCGGCAGGACCACGGGCTCGGACGAGCGGCCGTCGTAGTTCTCCCTGAAGTCGACGGTGTCCTCGTTGATGTCCCGCAGCATCTCCATGGCCAGCGGGCTGAGCCGGCACTCGGTGTACCGCATGGCCGCGGGCGGGTCGTTGCCCGGCGAGCCGAAGTTGCCCTGGCTGTCGATCAGCGGCATCCGCATCGACCAGGGCTGCGCCATCCGGACCAGCGCGTCGTAGATCGCGCTGTCGCCGTGCGGATGGTAGTTGCCCATGACCTCGGCGACGGGCCGGGCGCACTTGACGTAGCCGCGCTCCGGACGGAATCCCTGGTCGTACATCGCGTACAGGATGCGGGCATGCACTGGCTTGAGGCCGTCCCGCACGTCGGGCAGCGCCCGGCCGATGATGACCGACATCGCGTAGTCGATATAGCTGCGCTGCATCTCGTACTGGATGTCGACCGGCTCGGTACGGTCGTACCCGCCCTCGGGCGGATCGGTAACTTCGGTCACTTTTTCGCAATCCTTAACTAATACGGTGAATCAGCCGGGGCCTGCCGCCCGTCAGATGTCCAGGAACCTGACGTCCTTCGCGTTGCGGGTGATGAACGAGCGGCGCGCCTCGACGTCCTCGCCCATCAGCACGCTGAACAGCTCGTCGGCCTGGGCCGCGTCGTCGAGCGTGACCTGGAGCAGGACCCGCTCCGCCGGGTTCATCGTGGTCTCCCACAGTTCCTCGGCGTTCATCTCGCCCAGGCCCTTGAAGCGCTGCACCGCGTCCCGGGGCCGCGGGTCCTTGCGGCCCTCGGCAATGCCGGCCTCGATCAGCCGGTCGCGCTCGGTGTCGCTGTAGGCGTAGCCGGGCTTGACGCCGCGGCCCTCCCACTTGATCTTGTACAGCGGCGGCTGGGCGAGGTACACGTGCCCGGCCTCGACCAGCGGCTTCATGAACCGGAACAGCAGGGTGAGCAGCAGCGTCCTGATGTGCTGCCCGTCGACGTCGGCGTCCGCCATCAAGATGATCTTGTGGTAGCGGAGCTTGGTGATGTCGAACTCGTCGTAGATGCCGGCGCCGAGCGCCGTGATCATCGACTGGACCTCGGTGTTCTTCAGCACCCGGTCGATCCGCGACTTCTCCACGTTGATGATCTTGCCGCGGATGGGCAGGATGGCCTGGAACTTCACATCCCGGCCGCCCTTGGCCGAGCCGCCCGCCGAGTCACCCTCGACCACGTAGATCTCGGACCGCGCCGGGTCGGTGGACTGGCAGTCGGCCAGCTTGCCCGGCAGCGACGTGCTGCCCAGCAGCGACTTGCGGGTCAGGTCGCGGGCCTGCCGCGCCGCGATCCGGGCCCGGGCCGCCTGGCTGGCCTTGTTGATGATCTCCTTGGCCTCGCCGGGGTTGCGGTCGAACCAGTCCCGCAGGTGGTCGTTGCACGCCTTCTGCACGAACGACTTGGCCTCGGTGTTGCCGAGCTTGGTCTTGGTCTGGCCCTCGAACTGCGGCTCGGCCAGCTTGACCGAGACGATCGCGGTCAGGCCCTCGCGCACGTCGTCGCCGGTCAGGTTCTCTTCCTTCTCGCGCAGCAGCTTCTGCTCCCGCGCGTACCGGTTGACGATCGTGGTCAGCGCGGCGCGGAATCCCTCTTCGTGCGTGCCGCCCTCGGTGGTGTTGATCGTGTTCGCGAACGTGTGCACCGACTCGGTGTACGACCCGGTCCACTGCATCGCGATCTCGACCGCGATCCCGTCCCCGTCCTCGCCGAAGTCCACGATGGACCCGTGCACCGGCTCCTTCGAGGCATTTATGTACCGAACGAAATCGGAGATCCCGCCCTCGTACTGGTACCGTGCCGACCGTGGCTGGCCGGCCTCGTCCAGGGTCCGCAGGTCGGTCAGGGAGATGGCCAGGTTCTTGTTGAGGAACGCCATCTCCTGCATCCGCCGGGACAGCGTCTCGAACGACCAGACGGTGGTCTCGAAGATCGTGTTGTCGGGCCAGAAGGTGATCGTGGTGCCGGTCTCGTCGGACGTCGCACCGCGCTCCAGCGGTCCCATCGGGTCGCCGCGCTCGTAGACCTGGGCCCAGGCGTAGCCGTCGCGGCGCACCTCGACCTCGAGCAGCATCGACAGCGCGTTCACCACCGACACGCCGACGCCGTGCAAGCCGCCGGAGACCGCGTAGGACTTGCTGTCGAACTTCCCGCCCGCGTGCAGCGTGGTCATCACGACCTCGACCGCCGGGCGGTGCTCCACCGGGTGCTCGTCGACCGGGATGCCGCGACCGTTGTCGCGCACCCGCACGCCGCCGTCAGCCAGCAGCGTCACCTCGATGTCGTCGCAGTACCCGGCCATGGCCTCGTCTACGGCGTTGTCCACGACCTCCTGGACCAGGTGATGCAAGCCGCGCTCGCCGGTCGACCCGATGTACATTCCGGGTCGCTTGCGGACAGCTTCCAGGCCCTCCAGAACCTTGATCGAACCGGCATCGTAGGACAAACCGAACTCCATCCTGCATCGGAAGCGCGAAGCCTAGCCCCCCTCGACGTGGCCGTCGTTGCGCTCGATTCATTTTACCTTTTAGTACCGACAGCCAGGGCCGTCTTGGCTCCTAGCCGTACGTGTCGCGTGGCCCGCGGCCGCCGGGCACCCGCCAGCCGCCGCGCTGCCGGGGCGGCGCCGGACCCTTGACTCTGACCCGGCGGACCGTCCCGTCGCCGAGTTCGGCGTTGAGCCGCCGGACCAGCTGCGGGGCCAGCAGCCGGACCTGGGTCGCCCAGGCGGTCGAGTCGGCGGTCACCGCGAGCTCGCCGTCCGCGAACGCGTCGGGCTGGGTGTGCGCGGCCAGGTCGTGGCCGACGATCTCCGCCCACCGGCCGAACACCGACCCGATCGCGGCCCGCTGCTGCCAGCCCTGGTGATCGAGCAGGCCGCCGATGGCCTGACCGAGGAGCTGCGGGTCATCCCGGCGGGGCCGGCCGCGGGCCGGACCGGACACATCTGTCCCGCGAACCGCGCCCGGCCGCGATCCCCCGGTGAGCTCGCCGGCCTGGCCCGGGGGGAGGGGCCCGGTCCGTTCGGACTCATTGGTTTGATCCGGCCCCGGCCGACCGCGGAGGCCGGCCGGCAGATCGCCCCTGGCCCGCGCGTCCGCCTTGGCCTCAGTCAGCGCCTCGGCCGCCCGCCGGACGCGGTCCGAGCCGTCAGCGCCGGCCGGGGGCCGATCAGCCGGCACGGCTGATCACGCCGGCCTGGACCCCGAACCGCACGCCGGCCAGCACGTCCGGGACGTCGGCGGGCACCGCGGCGGTGATCAGCACCTGCTCCGCGCCCGCCACCAGCCCGGCCAGCCGGTCCCGGCGGCCCGCGTCCAGCTCGGCGAACACGTCGTCCAGCATGAGCACCGGGTCCTCGTGATCCTTCCGCAGCAGCGTGAAGCTGGCCAGGCGCAGGGCCAGCGCGAGCGACCACGACTCGCCGTGGCTGGCGTAGCCGCGCGCGGGCAGCCGGCCGACGGTCAGCTCGAGCTCGTCACGGTGCGGGCCGACCAGGCAGACACCGCGATCAAGCTCGCTGGACCGCACCCCGTCCAGAGCCTTGAGCATGGCCGTCTCGAGCGCGGCCATATCCTCGAACCCTTCATCACTATTCAACGCTGAACTGCGGTAAGACATTCCCGCAGCCTCGCCCTGAGGGTCGCCGGAAACCGCTTCGTAGGCGGCCTCGACGTGCGGCCGCAGCGCGGCCACCAGGCGCATCCGGCCGGCCAGCAACGGCGCGCCGGTCCGGGCCAGCTGCGCGTCCCACGCGTCCAGGGTGGCGGTCATCGACTCACGGGCCGGGCCGCGCAGGTGCGTCTTGCCGCCGGCCGACTTGAGCAGCGCGGTGCGCTGCCGCAGCACCCGGTCGTAGTCGGCGCGCACGGCGGCGTACCGCGGCGCGGTGGCTACGAGCAGCTCGTCGAGGAACCGGCGCCGCTCGCCGGGATCGCCCTTGACCAGCGCCAGGTCCTCCGGGGCGAACAGCACCGTGCGGACGGTGCCCAGGATGTCGCGGGGCCGCGGCAGCGGCGCGCGATTGAGCCGGACCCGGTTGGCGCGGCCCGGGTTCAGCTCGACCTCGACCAGCGCGCTGCCGTTGATCCCGGCCACGGCGGCGCGCACCACGGCGCGTTCGGCCCCCTGCCGGATCAGCGGCGCGTCGGTGGCCACCCGGTGACTGCCCAGGGTGGCCAGGTAGCCGATCGCCTCGACCAGGTTGGTCTTTCCCTCGCCGTTCGGCCCGCTGAACGTGGTCACGCCGGGACCCAGCTCGAGGCTGAGGTCGGCGTAGGACCGGAAGTCGGTCAGCGCGAGCCGGGTCAGGTGCACAAGTTGAGCGTACTGATATGGCGCAGCCATTCGGGGGGTCTGGGGGGTCGTCCCCCAGAAGTCAGCAGAGCTCGATTAACCGGCCGACCGGATCGGCATGAGGACGTAGCGGAAGTCGGGCTCACGTTCGGTCTTGCCGGTGATGACGGCCGGCTTGGTCGGCGAGGTGAACGAGATCCGGGCCGTGTCGGAGTCGATGGCCCCGATGCCGTCCAGCAGGTACTGCGGGTTGAACGCGATCTGCAGGTCCTCGCCGTCGAACGCCGCCTCGATGATCTCCACCGCCTGCGCCTCCTCCGACGCGCCGGCCTCGAGCACGAGCTGGCCCTGGCTGAACGCCAGCCGCACCGGGGTGTTCCGCTCGGCGACCAGGGCGACCCGCTTGACCGCCTCCGCGAACGAGCCGGCCACCAGCTCCGCGGTGGCGCTGAACTCGCTCGGCAGCAGCGCGGAGTACTTGGGGTACTCACCGGACAGCAGCCGGGTGGTGGTCTGCCGCCCGGCCCCGGCGAAACCGATGAGGCTGTCGCCGCCGAGCGAGATGGACACCTCGGCACCCGAGGTGAGCGCACGCGCCGTGTCGCCGAGCACCCGCGCCGGGACCAGCAACGCCGTGGACAGGTCGGGCTGGGCCGGGTTCCAGCGCAGCTCGCGGACGGCCAGCCGGTACCGGTCGGTGGCCACCAGGGTCAGCGTGTCGCCCTGGATCTCGATCCGGATGCCGGTCAGCGCGGGCAAGGTGTCGTCGCGGCCCGCGGCGGTGGCCACCTGGCTGATCGCGGTGGCCAGCGCGTCGCTGCCCACCGTGCCGGCCAGCGGCGGCATCTCGGGCAGCGTCGGGTACTCCTCCTCGGGCAGCAGGACCAGGGTGAAGGTGGCGGTGCCGCACTTGAGGGTGGCGCGGGTGCCGTCGGTGACCAGCTGGACGGGGCGGGCGGGCAGCGACCGGACGATCTCGGCCAGCAGGCGGCCGGAGACCAGGATCGCGCCCTCCTCGTCGGTGATCACCGGGACCGTGGCCTGGGCCGAGACTTCATAGTCGAAGGTCGAGAGGGTGAGGTCGGCCCCCGCGCGCAGGCGCATCCCCGCTAGCACGGGAGCAGTCGGGCGAGCCGGCAGGGCCCGCGCGGTCCAGGCCACGGCTTCCGCCAACTGATCACGCTCGACTTGGAGCTTCACGGGACCTGCCTCCTACTTGCGGTTGTCCTTTTCTCGTAATAGAGAACCGTCGTAGTCATAGGTGCGGTGGATACTGGGGAGAAACTCTGTTTCCGCAGTCCAGCTGGCCTTTTGCTACGCACAGGGGGTGTTCGGGGTCGGGGGACGGCCAAGGGTCGGCTGTGGCGGACGGCGGGCCGTGCACGCGCTTGCCACTAGTTGTCCCCCGGTTTTCCGAAACTCTTCCACAATGTTGTCCACAAACTGTGTGCATATCAGTACGGCGGCGGAATCAGCCCGCCCGGGCCTGCTGCTTGATGCGGTTGGTCAACTCGGTGACCTGGGTGTAGATCGACCGGCGTTCGGCCATCAGCGAGCGGATCTTCCGGTCGGCGTTGATCACGGTGGTGTGGTCGCGGCCGCCGAACTGCTGGCCGATCTTGGGCAGGGACAGGTCGGTCAGCTCGCGGCACAGGTACATGGCGATGTGCCGGGCGGTAACCAGGACCCGGGACCGGGACTGGCCGCACAGGTCATCGATCGACAGGCCGAAGTAGGACGCGGTCTGGCCCATGATCGTCGCGATCGTGATCTGCGGGCCCTGGGCCTCGGGGATGAGGTCCTTGAGCACGATCTCGGCCAGCTGCAGGTCGACCGACTGCCGGTTCAGGCTGGCGAACGCGGTGACCCGGATCAGCGCCCCCTCCAGCTCCCGGATGTTGGTCGAGATCCGGCTGGCGATGTACTCCAGCACCTCGGGCGGCGCGTTGAGGCCCTCCTGGATCGCCTTGCGGCGCAGGATCGCGATCCGGGTCTCAAGCTCGGGCGGCTGGACATCGGTGAGCAGGCCCCACTCGAACCGGCTGCGCAGCCGGTCCTCCAGCGTGACCAGGCGCTTGGGCGCGCGGTCGCTGGAGATCACGATCTGCTTGCTCGCGTTGTGCAAGGTGTTGAAGGTGTGGAAAAACTCCTCCTGGGTGCCTTCCTTGTTCTCCAGGAACTGGATGTCGTCGACCAGGAGCACGTCCACGTCGCGGTACCGGCGGCGGAAGCCGTCCTGCTTGCCGTCCCGGATCATGTTGATGAAGTCGTTGGTGAACTCCTCCGAGCTCACGTAGCGGACCTTCAGCCCGGAGTACAGCGTCTGGGCGTAATGCCCGATCGCGTGCAGCAGATGGGTCTTGCCCAGCCCGGAGTCGCCGTAGACGAACAGCGGGTTGTAGGCCTTGGCCGGCGCCTCGGCGACCGCGACCGCCGCGGCGTGCGCGAACCGGTTGCTCGACCCGATCACGAACGTCTCGAACGTGTACTTGGAGTTGAGCCGGGTGCCGCCCAGGCGGGGACCGACCGACCCGGGCGCGCCCCCCGGACCTGGCGGCAGCGCGCCGTGCGGTCCGTGGTCCGGGCGGGACGGCTCGTGCAGGCCGTCGTCCTGGACCGGCGGTCCGTGCCGCTGGATACGGTCCGTGTCCGGGTGCCCGGGGGTGCGGGGCGCGGCAGGCTCGGGGGCGAGATCGCTGACCGTCGCGGCCGGAGCGGTGCTGAGCTGCGGCGCCGGGTCGACGGTGACGGCCAGCTGGATGTCCCGGCCGAGCTGCTGGGACAGGGCCTGGGTCACCAGCGGGCGCAGCCGCGTCTCCAGCTGCTCCTTGACGAACTCGTTGGGGGTGGCGATCAGCGCCGTGTTCTCCACCAGCCCGAGCGGGCGGGTCAGCTTCAGCCAGGCCCGCTGATGAGGCTGAATCTGCAGATCGCCAAGTCCGTCGAGGGATCGTGCCCAGACTTCCGCCAGGTCGGTAGTAGCCACCGTGCGCTCCCCTCGCATCCCCATGCCGCGAGCCAGGCGCTCACGATCCACAGAACTATCCACATGTTGTGCACGTGGCTTCCCAGCTGCACGCGGTGACCGCCGCAGTCCGGGGAGAATAGCTTTCCACAGCCTAAGCCGCGATAGCTGAGCACGGGTGGCAAACGGCGGGGTTCTAGATGGTAGCCTGGGGTGAATCCGAGGGCGGCACGCGTGTCGATCGAGCGTGCCCATCAGAGTCTCTCTCCGGCATTTTCCTACCTGGAGCCTCCAGTGAGTAAGCGTACGTTCCAGCCGAACAATCGGCGCCGCGCGAGGACGCATGGTTTCCGGCTGCGCATGCGCACCCGGGCCGGCCGGGCGGTCCTGGCGGCCCGTCGGCACAAGGGCCGCGAAAAGCTGAGTGCCTGATCCTGCCGTCCCAGTCCCGGATGCGCCGCGGCGCGGAGTTCACGCTGGCCGTGCGCACCGGGACTCGTGCGGGCCGGCCGCGCGTGGTGGGTCACCTACTGGTGCGGCCGGAGAACGATACCGACGGGATCCATGACCGGGAGCCGGCCAGGGTAGGATTCGTGGTCAGCCGGGCGGTTGGCTCCGCGGTGACCAGGAACCGGGTCAAGCGGCGCCTTCGTGAGCTTATGCGCGGGTACCTTCAGTTGCTTCCTGGCGGTAGCCTTCTTGTGGTGCGCGCAAACGCTGCGGCCGCGCATGCACGCCAGCCAGACCTCGCCGCGGATCTGGACCTGGTGATCAGTAGGTTGCTGCAGCGGCAGGTTGGGACACACGTCAGTAATGCCACAGACAGCCATACAGAACAGTACGGGCCGCACCGCCACGGTGCCGGCCCGGCTGCTCATGGTCCCCATCGCGGGTTACCGGCGGTTCGTGAGCCCGCTGCTGCCCCCGCGGTGCCGGTTCGCGCCCTCGTGCAGTGAGTACGCGCTCACCGCGGTGGCCGAGCACGGCGCGGCGCGCGGGCTGTGGCTCGCGGTCAAGCGCATCGCCCGGTGTCATCCGTTTAATCCCGGCGGCTACGACCCGGTGCCGGACCGTGTATTTCCCGCCAAGCCAGCGAGGAGCTGACCGGTGAGCATTCTCAACCCGCTGGCCGACCTAGTGGCATGGGCGATCGTGCATATCCATGCCGCGATGGGCGCGCTGTTCGGCCCGGACACCGGCCTGGCCTGGGGCCTGTCCATCGTGATTCTGGTCGTCCTGATCAGGGTGTGCCTGATCCCGCTGTTCGTGAAGCAGGTTCACGCCCAGCGGAAGATGGCCCAGCACGCTCCGCAGCTTCAGGAGCTGCGTAAGAAATACAAGAACGACAAGCAGCGTCTCAACGAAGAGACGATGAAGTTCTACAAGGAAAACGGGGTCAACCCGCTCGCGGGCTGCCTGCCGATGATCCCGCAGATGATCATCTTCTTCTCGCTGTTCTACGTGCTTCGTGCCATCGCCGACTGGCATCCGGGCGTCAAGCCGGCGTACGGGCTGACGGTGCCGGTGCTGGAAAGCGCGCGGACTGCGACGATCTTCGGCGTGCACCTGTACGACAAGCTGCTCTTCTCGCACCAGTCGGTGCCGCTGCACGTGGCGATCGTCATCGTGCTGACCGTCATCGTCAGCGCGTCGACCACGTTCATGACCGTCCGGCAGAGCGCCAAGCGCGGTCTCATGCAGACCAACGTGGACCCGGACAACCCGATGGCCGCCACGCAGAAGTACATGATGTACATCGTCCCGTTCTTCTCGCTGACGGGCTTGTACTGGCAGTACGGGCTGGTCCTGTACTGGGTGACGACCAACCTGTGGACGCTCGGCCAGCAGTTCTTCATGTTCCGGAACTGGGCCACCGAGGACGCGCAGGCCGCGAGCGCCACGGCCACCGCATCCGGCGGCGCGGCCCGGACCACCACCCAGAGCACGGCACGTGCGGCGTCCGGCGGCGCGAAGCCCGCGGCCGGCTCGGGTTCAGCCGCCGCGAAGAGCGCCACCAGGCCGGCGGCCAACGGCGCCCGGAGCGCCGGTTCGGGCAAGCCCGCCGCCGGTTCGGCCAAGCCCGCGGCCAACGGGGCCCGGAGCACCAGCGCGGCCAAGACCGCCACCGCTGGCGCGTCGGCCGGAACCAACGGGCGGACAAGCACGTCGCGGTCCGCGTCCGCTACCGCGGGCGCCGGGGCGGCCCGGCCGCGTACCGGTTCGGTCCGCGGCGATGCCGCGGCCGCCACGCCGAACGGGCAGGATGGTGCCCCCAAGCGCGGCCTGCTGCGGCTGGGACGGCCGAAACCAGAACCCGTCGCCGAGCCGGAAGTGCCTGCCACTAAGGTGGTCCGGCAGCAGCCGTCCCGGCAGGCCAGAAGCAAGCGGTCGGGCAAGCGCTAACCAAGCACTACCCGAACGGTCAGTTAAGGACTCAGCACGGTGGGAGGTCCGGTCTTGAGCCAGGACGTGGAGGTCACGGACGAGGCGGAAGCCCTCGACGAGACCGAGGACACTCCGCAGCTCAGCGATCTCGAGCTTGAGGGCGATATCGCCGCCGACTACGTCGAGGGCCTGCTCGATATCGCCGACCTGGACGGCGACATCGACATGGACGTCGAGGGCGACCGGGCGATCGTCTCGGTGGTCGGCGCGACCCTGGACGAGCTGGTCGGCGACGACGGCGAGGTCCTCGAGGCGCTGCAAGAGCTGACCCGGCTGGCGGTACACCGCCAGACCGGCATCCGGGCCCGGCTGATGCTCGACATCGGCGGGTACCGGGCCCGGCGGCGGGCCGAGCTGGCCGAATACGGCCGCACCGTGGCCGAGGAGGTGGCGCGGACGGGCGAACCCAAGGCGCTGGAGGCCATGTCGCCGTTCGAGCGGAAGGTCGTGCACGACGCGGTGGCCGAGGCCGGCCTGCGCAGCGAGTCGGAGGGCGAGGAGCCCGACCGGCGGGTCGTGGTCTTCCCCGCCGAGTAGAGCCCGGCTCGCCGTGACCTGGGACGCGCCGGTGGCGGCCGAGGCGTGCGAGCCGGTTCCCGGCCGCCTGGCTGGCGACAGCCCGGTTCCTGACCGCCCGGTTCCCGACAGCGCGGCGAGCGTGTTCGGTGCGGCGCTGCCGGCGGCCGTGACGTACGCCGGGATCCTGACCAGTCGCGGGGTGGAGCAGGGCCTGATCGGCCCGCGCGAGGTGCCCCGCATCTGGGACCGGCACCTGCTCAACTGCGCGGTGGTGGCCGAGCTCATCGAACCCCGGCGCGGGCACGCTCCTGGATCTCGGCTCGGGAGCGGGACTGCCGGGCCTGGTGCTGGCCATGATGCTCCCCGGTACCGCGGTCACCCTGCTCGAGCCGATGGAGCGCCGCTGCCGGTTCCTCACCGAGTGCGTCACCGAACTCGGGCTGGTCAATGTGACAGTGCTGCGCGGCCGGGCCGAAGGTGTCACTATACGAACGGACGTGGTGACAGCGCGTGCGGTAGCCCCTCTGCCCCGTCTGGCCGGACTAGCGATGGGCGTGGTACGGCCGGGAGGAATGATCCTGGCGATCAAGGGGCGCACGGCAGCGGAAGAACTGAGGGCGGCCGGGCCGGTGCTGCGCCGAATAGGTGCCCGCGACGCCCGGGTTGTACGGGCGGGGCAAGGTAAGGTCGATCCAGCGACGACCGTCGTTCGGTTCTCCGCTAGATGAGGCAGGGCATAGGTGGGGCCTAGCTATTACCGGCAGGGCGCAGCCGGATTGGGCTGGCCGGACGGGTCGCTGGTGCCGGAGGCGAAAGGCATCGCGCTGACCGGCACGGCCGGCGTCGGCGTCGGCGGGCTGGGCTGGCCAGACGCGGGTGCAGGCACGGATCCGGGCTCGAGCGCGGGTCACGGATCGGGAGGCGTTCAGGTGAAGGGTGAGAGGTCGGCAATCGTGACCGTCGAGAACGCGGCAGACGCCGGGCGGCCGGAGCATGCCCGCTCCGCCGGTCGTCATCCCGGATATCCCCCGCAGCCAGGTGGACACCCCGATCGGCCGGGCTGCCGAGGCCGCGGTCGGCGTGCGGGGCCTGGCCGACCGGCAGACCTGGCCGCGTCCGCCCCGCTGCCGGATCATGACGATCGCGAACCAGAAGGGCGGGGTCGGCAAGACGACCACCGCGGTCAACCTGGCCGCCAGCCTGGCCCAGCACGGCTCCCGGGTCCTGGTCATCGACCTCGACCCGCAGGGCAACGCGTCGACCGCGCTGGACGTGGATCACTACGTCGGGATCCCGTCGGTCTACGACGTGCTGGTTGATGACCGCGCGCTGGCCGAGGTGATCCGGCCCGTCGGGGAGATGCCGGGCCTGTTCTGCGCCCCGGCTACCATCGACCTGGCGGGCGCCGAGATCGAGCTGGTCCCGGTGGTGGCCAGGGAGCTGCGACTGGCCCGGGCCCTGCGGGGATTCGACACCTCGCACCTGGATTACGTGTTCGTGGACTGCCCGCCCTCGCTGGGCCTGCTGACCGTCAACGCGCTGGTCGCGGCGGAAGAGGTCCTGCTGCCGATCCAGTGCGAGTACTACGCGCTCGAGGGGGTCCAGCAACTGCTGAACACCGCGGAACTGGTCCGGGTGAACTTCAACCCCGGGCTGCACGTCTCGACCGTCCTGCTGACCATGTACGACGGGCGCACCCGGCTGGCCTCCGACGTGGCCGACGACGTGCGTGCCCACTTCGGCCCGTCGGTGCTGCAGACGATCATCCCGCGCAGCGTCCGGGTGTCGGAGGCACCGAGCCGGGGCCAGTCGGTCATCAGTTATGACCCCGGGTCGAGCGGCGCGATCGCCTACACCGAGGCGGCGAAGGAACTGGCCTTGCAGCCGGCCGACAAAGCACGGTGAGATCGGGAGAGGCAGTGGCGCAGCAGAGGCGCGGTCTAGGCAGAGGGCTCGGAGCGCTTATTCCGGAGCCCGGCCGGCTGGCTGAGGCAGAGGCCGCGCGGGGCGCGGCTCGGGCCCCGTCGGGGGAAACGTCCGCGGCGGCGCTCGGCGAGGTGGCCGGGGCGCGCTATGAGGAGGTCGCGGTCACCGCGATCACCCCGAACCCGCGTCAGCCGCGGCGGACCTTCGACGAAGACGCGCTCGACGAGCTGGCCGAGTCGATCAAGCAGGTCGGCCTGCTGCAGCCGGTCGTCGTCCGCGCGGTCGGGCCTGGCCGGTACGAGCTGGTCATGGGCGAGCGCCGCTGGCGCGCCGCGCAGCGGGCCGGACTGACCGAGATCGGCGCCATCGTCAAGCAGACTCAAGACGACGACCTGCTGCGCGACGCGCTGATCGAGAACCTGCATCGCCAGCAGCTCGACCCGCTGGAAGAGGCGGCGGCCTACCAGCAGCTGCTGGACGACTTCGGCGCTACGCACGAGGAGCTGGCGCGCAAGATCGGCCGTTCCCGCCCGCACATCAGCAACACGCTGCGGCTGCTGAACCTGCCGCCGGCCGTGCAAAAACGCGTGGCGGCCGGGGTGCTCAGCGCGGGCCATGCCCGGGCCTTGCTGAGCCTGGAGGATCCCGGCGCACAGGACCGGCTGGCCACCCGGATCGTGGCCGAGGGACTGTCGGTACGCGCCGTCGAGGAGATCGTCGCGGTGGGTTCCGACGAGGCGCCCCGGCGTTCGGCCCGGACCGTGGCCAAGCCGCCCACCGCGCCCGGCCTCAACCGCCTGGCCGACCGCCTGTCCGACCTGTTCGAGACCCGGGTCAAGGTGGAGCTCGGGCGGCGCAAGGGGAAGATCATCGTCGAGTTCGCCTCGACCGAGGACCTGGAGCGCATCGTGAATGCGATGAGCCCGCAGGCACAGGTGCCGTCGGAGTAGGTCAGCCGGGCCAGACCTCGCGGAGCTCGGCGAACAAGTCGCCGAAGTCGCCAGGATCGTGGGCTGCCGGGTGCGACGAGACCTTCGTCGTCTCGTTCCTGGCGGGCCGGCGCTCCGCGGCCCGGCGTGACCGGTCGGGCGGCAGCGGCGCCCCGGGGCCGGCCGCCAGTTGCGGGTAGCGGGCCTTCATCAGCTGGTACCGGTCGAAGCTGTGCTGGTCCAGACCCGGCGAGAGAAACCGGTCGAGCACGGGCGCGAGTTCATCGCGCAGGAAGGCGCCGCGCGCCATCCACTGCAGATAATCCCGCCCGCCGTGGTGGTACGGCCCGTAGACACGGCTGCCAGGGAAGGTCCGCTGCAGCCAGTCGAAGATCGCCTCGTGCCGGACGTGCATGCGCAGGGTCACGTGCGGCTGGCGTCCGTCGCCGCCGAAATGACCCTCGCCGACCAGGAGGCCGATCAGGAACCCGAAGTCGAACTGTGATGGCACGGCACGCTCCCTGAGTTGTTTCACCGTCATGTTACACGGGAAACGTCGTCGGCCGGCGGGACACTGCGCGGGATCTCTCGGGCGTGGCGCGTGGTGCACCGGGCGCACGCGCCGGTGCACCACGCGCGGTCTTGCCGACAGAGTCAGCCCGGGTTCCATGTTCCTGCGGAGCGGCGAGATCTCATTCTGTCCTGTCGCCGCCCTCGATCACCGGGGTCGTGAGTGCTCTAGGTGGGTGAACGGTGACGACAGCTAGACCGATGAGCCCCGCAGCGAGGGCTACCCCGGCCAGGGTCAGGGCTCCGGCGCGGACACCGAGGGCGGCTAGGGTCAGCCCACCCAGCGGAAGGGCGATGGTCTCGGTCCAGGACTGGAGGGTGGCGTTAATGCTCATGACCCGGCCGTGCGCGTCCATGGGGGCGACCTGCTGGAGGGCCGTGAACGCGACCGCGAAGAACACCGATCCGGCAATCCCCCACAAGAAGGCGCCAGTATAGGCCGCTGGCACCCAAGTGGTGCCGGTAAACAAGGCCGCGGCCAGGCCGTACCCGGCGGCGGCGGCCCAGCAGATGATAGTGACCGAGACGGCGTACGGGCTTGCGTTGAACCGGTAGGCCGCGAACCCCCACAGCACGATGGCGGAGGCCCAGCCGCCGATCGAGTTGACGGTCTGGCCGGCCAACAGCAAAACGAAGCGGGAATCACCAAACGAAGGACGGACCGCTCGTGACATGTCACGGCGCGGTCGGCGAAACAAGACGCGCACGATCAACCTCCACGCAGAACGAAGAAACCACGGCAGGGGCCGCAGCGCCCTGGACCGCGCGAAGGCTGTCAGTGGCGGAGTATCAGGACCCGGGAGCGAGAGTTTCATGATCGCGAAGACCTTTTATACGACATAGCACGCAAAAGTCTTCGCGATCATGGAAATAAGCAGGCTTACGGCCCGCCAGGCCTGGCGGGCCGCGCCTGCCCTTTCCGGGCGGTAGCACACCGGCGTCGGGACGAGGGCCATCGCTGAGCGTTGATAACCGACGCGTCCCTGCTGGGCTGGTATAGCGTGCGGACCCGAGGTCCGCGTCAGGGCGCGGGGTAGTTCGCCGGGAGGAGGCCGGAGGCAGGCTGGTAGCGGTTGGGGGCGGCAGTCACGCCGAGCGAGTTGAGCAGCACGTCGAAGCTAACCCCGACCGTGGTCGGGAACGGGCCGCCGCCGCCGATCCCCCCGGCCTCAGGCAGCTGCGACTCCGCGGATGCACCGCTCGCCTGCGCCCACCCGGTCTCGATGCCGTCGCCGGCCTCGAACATGTTGCCAATCACGGTCGAGGGCGTTACGTGCTGGCCGACCACAACGGTGGGCGTGACGTTTTCGGCCAGGTAGACCACCAACCCGGCGTCCGGGCCGTCGCTGAGCTGATAGGTGATCCATCCGCCGCCCCACCCAGGGGAATAGGCGATCGCATTGGTGACGACCCCGTCGCCCAGAGCGTAGACCGGGCCCGAGCCGCTGAAGTCGACACCCTGGTCGATGCGCTCGGGCACCAGGCCGCTGACGTTACGGAACGGGTTGAGGTAGATGGGCGCGACGGCCACTCCCGTGCTGACGACCTCGGGCTGCAGCTTGGCCTGAAGACCGAGGGCGCCACCCGCCTGCAGGCCGAGCACGTCCGCTTCGTCTGCCCACGCCGAGCTGGGGGCCTGGGCCATAAAGTGGGCCGCGGCGGGCCAGACGCAGACCAGCAGCGCCAGGCCGGCCACCGCCGCCGCCGCGACCAGCACGGACTTGCTTCGCACCGCCGCCGCGATCGCCAGCCGCCACCACGACCGGGACTCCGAGGGCCGGGACTGCGCAGGCTGGGGCCGGTCGGGCTGGGCCTGCTGAGCAGGCCGAGGCGGCCGCGGCGGCTGGGCTGGCCCCGTAGACCCGGCTGGCTGCGAAGGCCGGGCCGGCTGCGAAGGGGGGCTGGCTGCGAAGGCCGGGGTGGCTGCGACTGCCACGCGGGCCGGAACTGCGGAACGGGCCGGGTCGGCGCGGAGGACCGGGGCGTCTCCGGACGCCGGGCCGGATCCGGGGACCGGGGCTGCCGCGGAGGCCCGGTTAGCTGCGGAGGCCCGGTTGGTTGCGAAGGCCGGGGCGGCTCCGTCGGCCGGGGCGGCTCTGCCGACTGGAACTGCTGCGGACGCTGGGGCGGCTCAGGAGGCTGCGGTTGTTCGGAGCGCCGGGTTGGCTCCGGAGGCCGGGACTGCCGGGTCGCCGCGCGTCGCCGGACCGGCGAGCTAGGCGGCGGCTTGCGGTGCCGAGCCATCGTGCTGGACAGGATCGAGCCTCCGGTCGGGCGCGGCGAGCGCACGGGCACGCCACACGCTGGGTGCAGTCAATCAACCAGGTTGCACCATGGGTGCGGGCCGGCGGGCCGGAATTACGTAAGAGGCATATATGACTACGTTACGTAGGCATGGCACGGTTCGTCCCGCGGGCTACGCGCCGGCGGTAGCGCGGATGTCGGCCAGGAACGCGTCGACGTCGGCGGCCGAGGTATCGAAGGCGGTCATCCAGCGGACGACCGAGTCGCGCTCGTCCCACACGTGGAAGGTCCAGTCGCGCTGCAGGGCGGTGACATGCCGGGGCCCGAGCCGGGCGAAGACCGCGTTGGCCTGCACCGGGTAAACGATCTCCACGCCGTCCACCTGCTGCACGCCGTCGGCGAGCCTGCGCGCCATGGCGTTGGCGTGCGCCGCGTTCCGCCGCCACAGGTCATCGGCCAGCAGCGCGCCGAACTGGGCCGCCACGAACCGCATCTTGGAGGTCAGCTGGGTCTGCTGCTTGCGCAGGTACGGGACGTCGGCCACGAGGTCCGCGCGCATCACCACCAGCGCTTCCGCCCCCACCGCGCCGTTCTTGGTGGCGCCGAAGGTGAGCACGTCCGCGCACTCGGCCAGTTCGGCCAGCGGGCAGTCCAGGTAGGCGGCCGCGTTGGCCAGCCGCGCCCCGTCCAGGAACACGCGCAGGTCGCTGGACCGGCAGAAGTCGGCGATCTTGCGCAGCTCGGCCAGCGTGTAGCAGGTGCCGAGCTCGGTCGACTGAGTGACGGCTACCACGCCCGGCTGGGCGAAGTGGTCGTCACCGCGTCCGCCCAGCTGTCCGGCGATCAGCTCCGGGGTCAGCTTGCCGTCCGGGGCCGGCACCGCGAGCAGCTTGGTGCCGACCAGGCGCTCGGGGGCACCGCATTCGTCGGTGTTGATGTGCGCGGACGCCGCGCAGATGACCGCCTCGTGCCGGCGCAGCAGGACGCTGAGGCCCAGGACGTTGGCCCCGCTCCCGTTCAGCACCAGGAAGGCGCCGCCCTCGGCGCCGAACGACTCTTGCAGGGCGGCGGTGACCCGCGCCGTCCACTCGTCGGCGCCGTACGCCACGGCGTCGCCGGAGTTGGCCGCCACGATCGCGTCGAGCACCGCCGGATGGGCACCGGTGTGGTTGTCGCTGCCGAAGCTCTTGCGTCCCGTCATGGACACGAGCCTAGGGGACGGCCGTTCCCGAAGCGCGACCCGCGACCGGGTCCGGATCCGGACCGGCGGCCGCCCGCCGGGCCGGGACTCGGGGGCCAGGACGGGCCGGGACGCGGGCCGCGAGCCGGGCCGGCATGCGGGCGCGAATCCGGGATCGTCCCGCCACCACGGTGACGGCCAGCGCGGCGGCGCAGACGGCCACGGTGAGCCCGAAGGCGGCCCGGTCGCCGAGATGCTGGGCGGCGAGGCCGGCGCCCAGCGGGCCGAGCACCGCCGTCGCCGCCCAGATGCCGTTGAGCAGCCCGACCGCGGCACCCAGGCCGATACCGCGACGGCCGGCCGCCTCGGCGGCCAGGGGGTAGCTGACCGTCCACAGCACGGAACGGGCCGCGGTGCCGGCGCACAGCATCACGATCAGGATCACCGGCGCGGTGCTGAGCGCGCCGAGGGCCAGCGCGGCGGTCAGGGCCAGCATCCCGGCGCAGGTCACCGGCAAGGTCACCGCCCGTCGCCCGATTGCGGTGGTCAGCGCGCTGCCCACCGCGAACAAGATCCCGGCCGCGGCGAAGGCCAGCCCGATCTGCCCGGAAGAGGCTCCGGCCAGGTGCAGCCGCGCCGGGACGAGCAGGGCGCAGGCGCCGGTGCTCAGCCCGGCCGTAACCACCGCCGCCGCGGCGCCGATGACGGTGCGGTCCCGGACGGCCGCCCGCAGGCTCACGGGGCGGGCTTGTCCTCGGGGCACGGCCGGGCCGGGCGGCACCCGGAGCGCGGCTAGCCCCGCGGTGATGAGCGCGAAGCCCGCGCCGGTGGCCAGCAACGGGACGGCCAGCCCCAGGTGCTGGGTGAGCGTGCCGGAAAACGCGGGTCCGGCTACGCCGCCCACGCCGGCGCTGGCCACCGACCCGCCCAGGGCCCGCGGCCCGGCCGCGCCGGCCGCCAGCCAGCACAGTCCCGCGGTCCACACCACGCCGTAGCCCGCGCCGAACGCGAGCCGGGCCGCGAGCAGGGCCGGGAAGCTGCCCGCCAGCGCCTGCCCGAAGGTCGCGGCCGCCATCAGCAGGCCCGCGGCCAGCGTGATCCGCCGGGCGCCGAACCGGTCCGACAGCGTGCCGGCGGGCACGGACACGGCCAGGCTCGCCAGCCCGGTCGCGCCGAGCACCAGGCCCTGCTGGAATCCGGACAGGCCGAGCCGGTGCGCGTAGGCCGGCATGACTGGCACCAGCGCGAACTGGGCGGCCGCGCTGGCCAGGATGAGCCCGTACATCAGCAGTCGGAACGGTCCCGTCCCGGTGCCCCGCGTCATCACGTTCTCCTTGCTCGAGATAGGCGGCTGAACTGGCACTCGTCAGTTTAATATGAGAGAAACTCCGACTAAAGTGAAGGAATGTCGCAACTACGATCGATTCAGCCGATCAAAAGCGGGCTCGGGTTGCGGGAGCTACAGGCGGTGCTCGCCGTCCAGGAGCTCGGCTCCTTCCGGCGGGCGGCCGCGGCGCTCGGCTACACCCAGTCCGCGCTGTCGCACCAGGTGTCGGCGCTGGAGGCGGCGCTCGGGCAGCCGCTGTTCCACCGGCCCGGCGGCCGGGCGCCGGTGCGGCTGACGCCCGCGGGCGAGGCGGTCTGCCGCCGGGCCCGGCGGGCGCTGAGCGAGGTCGAGGCGGTGGCGGCCGACGCCGAGCAGGCGGCCCGCGGCGAGATCGTCCGGGTCCGGGTGGGCGTGACCCAGACCGCGGCGGCCGAGATCATGCCCGCGGCCCTGCGCGCCTTCCGCGACGACCACCCCGGCGTGGAGGTGGTGCTGGTCGCGGCCGACGACCCGGATACCTCCCGGGCCGCGCTGCGCCGCGGCGAGCTGGATCTCGCGTTTTCCTACAACCCCGAGTCCGACGAGTACGTCGAGGCCGTCGCGGTGCTGGCGGACCCCTGGGTCATCCTGACCCGCCGGGACAGCACGATCGCGGGCCTGGAGCACCCCGGGTTCGGCGTGCTGGATCAGCTCGACCTGGTCGCCTGGACCCGCCGGTGGCGGGGCCAGGCCGAGCTGGAGGACACCTGGGCCCGGCGCGGCCTGGCGCCCAGGATCGTCTACCGCACCGACGACAACCTGGCCCTGCAGCGGCTGGTCGCGGCCGGGCTCGGCCACGCCTGCATCGGGCGGGTGGCGGCGGGCCGGGCCATCGACCCGGCGCTGACCTGGCTGGAGCCGCACGACGCGGCCGCCCCGCGGACGATCGCCGTGTGCTACCCGCGAGACCGCCCGGTGACCGCCACCGCCCGCTCGCTCATCACCGCCATCCGCGCGCAGGCCTCCTGAGGCGCGCGCAGGCCGCCTGACGCGGCCTAGGCGCCGCGGGCGGCGGCCAGCTCGAGCAGGCGGAGGCAGGTGGTGCCGAACGCGTGGCCTGAGGCCTCCAGGGCCATCGGCAGCGTGCTGGTCTCCGTCATCCCCGGCGACACGTTGACCTCGAGGAAGTGCGCCGTACCCGCCTCGTCCACGATCAGGTCGGTCCGGGACAGGTCACGCAGCCCGAGCACCGAATGAGCGGCGATCGCGATCCGGGCCACCTGGGCCGCGACCTCGCCGGGCAGCCGGGCCGGGACGTAGAACTCGGTCTTGCCCGCGGTGTACCGGGCCGCGTAGTCGTAGCCGCCGTCGCCGGGGACGATCTCCACGGCCGGCAGCGCCAGCGGCCCGGCACCCAGGTCGATCACCCCCACGGTGACCTCCGTGCCGGAGACGAACCGCTCGATGAGCGCGATATCGCCGTAAGCGAAGCAGCTCAGCAGGGCGGCCGGCAGCGCGGTCGCGTCATGCACCGGTCCCGCGCCCAGCGCGGAGCCGCCCCGGGACGGCTTGATGTACAACGGCAGCCCCAGCCGGGCGATGATCAGGTCGATCACCGCGGCCGCCCCGAGGTCGTGGAACGCCTCCCGGGGCAGCGTCACCGACGCCGGCGTGCTCAGCCCGGCCGCCGCGACCAGGGCCTTGGCCGTCGGCTTGTCGAACGCCATCTGGCAGGCGCTGGCCACCGAGCCGACGTACGGCGCGCCGAGCAGCCCCAGGACCTCCCGGATCGCGCCGTCCTCGCCGGAGGCGCCGTGGATGACCGGGAACACCGCGCTGGGCGGGTCGGCGCGCAGGCGGGTCAGCAGGTCGGCGTCGGCGTCGGCGACCACGGCGTCGATGCCCGCCTCGGCCAGGGCGTCCCGCACCCGGTCACCGGAGCGCAGCGATACCTCCCGCTCGGCGGACAGGCCGCCGGCCAGCACCACGACGCGATCAAGCTCATCCATGATGTGGGAGTAACCTCACCGGTTGCCGGGTGCGGGGCCGAAGTCGTCCCGCAGTTCGATCTCGGTCTCGATCACCGAGGCCAGCCGGCGGATCCCCTCGCGGATCCGGTCCGGGCTGGGCAGGGAGTAGCACAGCCGGGCGTACTGGCCGCCCGAGCCGTCCGCGTAGAAGCCGGTACCCGGCACGTAGGCCACCCGCGAGGAGATGGCCCGCGGCAGCATGGCCTTGGCGTGGACGCCGTCGGGCAGCCCGAGCCACACGTAGAACCCGCAGGCCGGCCGGGTCCAGTGGCAGCCCGGCGGCATCATCGTGTCCAGGGCGCTCAGCGTGGCGTCGCGCCGCTCCCGGTAGAGCTCGCGGAAGTCCTTGACCTGCTCCAGCCAGGGCTGGCTGTTCAGGTACTCGCGCACAGTCAGCTGCGCGAAGCTGGAGTGGCAAAGCACCGCCGACTCGGCGGCCAGGATCAGCTTGTCCCTGATCGCGGCCGGGGCCACCGCCCAGCCGACCCGCACGCCCGCGGCGAAGGTCTTGGAGAACGTGCCGAGATACACCACTCCGTCACCGTCGTCGGCGCGCATCGCCCGCATCGGGTCGCCGTCGAAGCCGAGCAGGCCGTACGGGTTGTCCTCGACCACGAGCAGGCCGGCGCGCTGGCAGATGTCGAGGATCCGGGGCCGGCGCGCGGCGGCCAGGGTGACGCCGGCCGGATTGTGGAAGTTCGGCACGGTGTACAGGAACTTGGCCCGGCGGCAGGCCGCGGCGGTGCGGGCGATGGCCTCCTGCAGCGCCTCGGGGATCAGGCCGTCGTCATCCATGGCCACGTGCAGCACGCGGGCCTGGTAGGAGGCGAAGGCCCCCAGGGCGCCCACGTAGGACGGCGCCTCGGCCAAGATCACGTCGCCGGGATCGATGAAAATCCTGGTCAGGAGGTCGAGCGCCTGCTGGGAGCCGACGGTGACCACGATCTCGTCCGGATGCGCCCGGATCTCCTCCAGCGCCATGACGTCGCAGATCCGCTCGCGCAGCCCGGCGTCGCCCTGCGCGGTGCAGTACTGCAGGGCGGTGGCGCCGTGCCCGGCGATCAGCTTGCCGATCATCTGGCCGACGCTGTCGAGCGGGAGCGCGGACACGTAGGGCGAGCCGCCGGCCAGCGAGACGATCTCGGGCCGGGCGGCCACGGCGAACAGGGCCCGGATCTCGGAGGCGACCATGCCGACGGCACGTTCGGCGTACTGACCGACATAGGGGTCAATTCGCTGTCGCTGGGATGCGGGCTGCTCGTCGCCGGTCACGGATTCTCCTGCAGGAGGTGCCTGAAGTGGTCCAGTATCATGCCAGGATAAGGGGTATCTCCTGGGCACGCTTAGGGATTCTGCCGGGGATCGGCCTACCGGGGAACAGGATGTCGCGCCGTATCGTCAATATCACGCTGGACAATCTCGGCGATTTGCCGCCGAGATGCCGCAACTGCGTTTTCTGGGAACTGGGCCCGGTCAGCCGGGCCCGGGCCGAGGAAAACGGGGACCCGGAACTCGAGAAAGAGTCGTGGGTGTCTTCGGTGCTGCTCGAATGGGGCAGCTGCGGGAAGATCGCGTATGTCGACGGCGTCCCGGCCGGCTACATGCTGTTCGCGCCGCCGCAGTACGTGCCGCGTTCGATAGCCTTCCCGACCAGCCCGGTCAGCGCCGACGCGGTGCTGCTCATGACCGCGCACCTGCTGAGCGAGTTCACCGGCGGGGGCATCGGCCGGATGCTCGTGCAGGCCATGGCCAAGGACCTGACCCGGCGCGGGGTGAAGGCGATCGAGGCCTTCGGCGACCGCCGCTGGGAGTCGCCGTCCTGCATGCTGCCGGTGGATTACCTGCTCGCGGTGGGGTTCAAGACCATCCGCCCGCATCACCACTACCCGCGGCTGCGGATGGAACTGCGGACCATCCTCACCTGGCGGGAGGACGTCGAGGTGGCGCTGGAGCGCCTGCTCGGCTCGATGACGCCGTCGACCCCCCAGGGCGCTCTGCGGCCGGTGTAAGGGCCGGGCGCCCCTGAGGGGCCGTTCGCGGCGGCTCAGATAAACTCGGCGAGCTCGCGCAGCAGGGCCGACTTGGGCTTGGCGCCCACGATCTGCTTGACCACCTGGCCGCCCGAGAATACGTTCATGGTCGGGATGGCCATGATCCCGTACCGCTGCGAGACGGCCGGGTTCTCGTCGATGTTGAGCTTGACGACGTTGATCTTGTCCGCGTACTCGGTCGCGATCTCCTCGAGAACCGGGGCAACCATGCGGCACGGGCCGCACCATTCGGCCCAGTAATCGACGATGACCGGCTTGTCGCTCTTGAGGACCTCCGTCTCGAAGGTCTCGTCCGTCACGACCTTGGTCGTGCCCACTACGATCACATCCCTTTACTCGCGGGTGAATATCCGGTGCTTTATCTCAGGCGTCTTCCTGGCTGGCCAGCCAGCGCTCGGCGTCCAGGGCGGCCGCGCAGCCGGTGCCGGCGGCGGTCACGGCCTGCCGGTAGGTGCGGTCCACCACGTCGCCGCAGGCGAACACGCCCTCGATGGCCGTACGCGTCGACGGCTGCTCGACCAGCAGGTACCCCTCCGGATCGGCGGCCAGCTGCCCGGTGAACAGGTCGGACCGCGGGTCGTGCCCGATGGCCACGAACACCCCGGTCACCGGCAGCACGTGCTCGGTGCCGTCCTTGGTGTTCCTGATCCGCAGGCCGGTCACCTTGTCCGAGCCGAGAACCTCGGCCACCTCGCTGTTCCACAAGAAGCTGATCTTGGGGTTGGCCAGCGCGCGGTCCTGCATGATCTTCGACGCCCGGAGCGTGTCCCGGCGGTGGATCACCGTCACCGACTTGCCGAACCTGGTCAGGAAGGTGGCCTCTTCCATGGCCGAGTCGCCGCCGCCGATGACCGCGATGTCGTGACCGCGGAAGAAGAACCCGTCACAGGTGGCACACCAGGAGACGCCGTGGCCGCCGAGTTCCTTCTCGCCGGGCACGCCGAGCTCCTTGTACCGGGAACCGGTGGCGATGATGACCGCGTGAGCCAGGTACGTCTCGCTGTCGGTCTTGATCATCTTGGGCGTCGCGGTGAGGTCGACCTCGATCACGTCGTCGGACAGCAGCTCGGCGCCGAACCGCTCGGCCTGCTTGCGCATCGAGTCCATCAGCTCCGGGCCCATGACGGCGTCCGGGAAACCGGGGAAGTTCTCCACCTCGGTGGTCTGCATGAGCGCGCCGCCGGCGGTGACCGATCCTTCGAAGACCAAGGGCTTCAGCTCCGCGCGAGCCGCGTACAGTGCCGCCGTATAACCGGCCGGGCCGGAACCAATCACGATGACATTCCGGACTTCTGGCACTTCTGACAACCCTTATCGACCCCCTTCTGACTAGCTCTGGTGAGAACCGATCCTAGGGCGCAGATGTTCCCGGCAGGGTCGCCGTGGCGAGGACGTGATCAGTGCTGGCCGAGCACCCGGAGGCGGTCACCCAGGCCGCGCGGTCGTGGCCGCTGACGGCGACGATCACGATGGCCGGCTGACCCTGGAAGTGAGCCCTCTCGACCAGGACCAGGGTCCCCGGGCGGGTGCCGTGGGTCACCCGGAGCACGCACCCCTTCAGCGACCCGGACACGAGCACCTGCGGGGCCGCGGCGGCCTGGGTGTGACGCTGCAGCTCGGTCTCCAGCTGCTGTCGCAGTGTGGCGGGCAGGTAGTTGGTCGCGCTGTTCACGACCTGGAAGCGGGCCGGAGTCTTGAACGCCGGGACCGCGCCGGCCCGGCCCGCCTCGCTCCGGGCCGCGGCGGTGCCGTTGGCCGGCCGTGCGGAGGGGGCCGGGGCAGCCTCGGAACCGGCGGCGACCGAGCTCGAGGAGGAGCTGCTGCTGCCGATGACGTGACTCAGGCCGAACCCGCCCGCGGCCAGCGCCACGACGGCGGCCGCGGGCACCAGGATCCGCTGGGTGACCAGCCGGAAATCCCAGCGCCTGCGTGGCCCCGGGGTGGTCGCACGGTGCTCGGGGCTGTCATCGGCGGTCCGTTCGGAAGAATGTCTTTGTGCCGCCTCCGCGGCCAGTACCAGGTCCAGCCGCCGGGCCACGTCAGCGGGCATGGCGGGGTGCGGCGCCGCGGCGAGCAGCGCCGGGATCTCGCCCAGCTGGTCGCTCAGCCCGGCGCAGCGGTCACAAATGGCCAGGTGCGATGCGATGCTGGCGCGCCGGCGTCCGGTCACGAGCCCTGCCTGGTACTCGGCCAGCACGCCGGACTCCGGATGGCCCGTCACGTGTCTCCTCCCTGCGCAGGTGAGACGCGCTGGCTGGCGGATCGGTTCCCGCGTAGGTGGGCTACGTACGGCAGGAGCCGGGCGCGGGCCCGGGCGCAGCGGCTCTTGATCGTGCCCGGCGAGGTGTTCAAGATGGCGGCCGCGTCGTCGACGGAGAAGCCGAGCATGTCCACCACCACCAGGGCGGCCCGCTGCGGCTCCGGCAGCATCCGCAGCGCGGCGTCGACGTCCAGCCGGATGTCGGTGGCCCGGGCGGGGTCCGGGTCGTGCGCCAGCAGGGCATCGAGCGCCTGCTCGTCACCGGCGGACGTCGCCGGGCGGACGGCCCGGCGGCGCAGCCGGTCAAGGCAGGCGTTGACCACGATGCGGTGCAGCCAGGTGGTGACGGCGGAGTCGCCGCGGAAATCGCCCGCGCGGCGGAAGGCGGAGATCATCGCGTCCTGGAGGGCGTCGGCTGCCTCCTCGGGGTCGCAGACGGTGCGCAGTGCTACGGCCCACAGCCGGTCGCGGTGCCTGCGGAACAGCTCGCCGAAGGCGTCGCTGTCTCCCGCCACGTGCCGGCGGAGGAGTTCAGCGTCCGAGGGCCGCTCGCCGTCGGTGGCGGGCACGAGGCATCAGCCCGACTGGCTAGCGGCGGAACCATGGACCACGAC
Source organism: uncultured Actinomycetes bacterium (assembly GCA_963822765.1). Classification (GTDB taxonomy): domain Bacteria; phylum Actinomycetota; class Actinomycetes; order Streptosporangiales; family Streptosporangiaceae; genus Palsa-504. The sequence goes on from CAWGJL010000030.1 coordinate 37,420, forward strand.
GTTGTAGATCTGCGCCTCGTACTGATTGCCCGATCCGGCCAGCGGCGGCAGGCGGGTCATCCAGATCAGGACGTAACGGCCGGTGGCGGTGCTGCTCACGTCGAACGTCGTGCTGCCGTGCGCGGTCGTGGAGGTGGCGACCTTGGTGAAGGAACTCAGCGCGGACGGGACCGGGGTGTTGTCGTTCCCGATCTCGATCTCGACGTCGGTGCAGCAGCTCGCGCCGAACTGGACCACCACCTGACTCAGCCGTACTTGCTTGCCCATATCCAGTATGAGTCCGGTGCCCTTCTTCAGGTTGCCCAGATTCGGATAGGTGAAGTAGTAGTCGGTGTGCCAGAACGTGCCCGGGCTGTTGTCGATCGCGTACTTGGCCCCGCTGCCGTCCTCGTCCCCGCCGTCGTTGCCGAGCGCGTCGAAGCTGTTCGCGCTGACCGGCGTGATCACCACCGAGGCTGCGGCCGACGGGGCGGACGAAGACGAGGGACTGTTCGCCGGCGGCGCAGCGGCCCCGGTGCTGCCGCGGTGGCTGAGCGCCCAGCCGACCACGCCCGCCGCCACCAGGACGACCACGACCACGGAGCTGACGATCACCGCCCGTGTCGAGGAGCGATCGGGTCGCCGGCGAGGGGCGCCGGACCGGGGCCGGGTGGCCGGGTCGGCGGCCGGGAACGGGTTGGTGGGCCCGTTCGGCCGGTAGCCGCGGTCGGGCTGAGCGCGGAGCGAGGCCGTGGCCGCGGTGGGCATCGGCGGCGGGTCGGGCGGGGCCACAGTGGCCAGTGCCTCGGCCAGCATCGCCGGGGTGCTGAGCGCCGGGCCGTGACGGCTGGGCCGCTGGAACAGCGCCTGGCAGGTCAGGGCGTCGATGCTGGCCGGGACGGCCGCGGACACCTGACGCGGGGTGAGCGGTATCCCGTCGGCCTCCGGCGCCGCGGGCAGCGCGGGCCGGCCCTGGGGATCGGCGCCCTGGAGGTCGGCCGGCGCTGCGCCGTCGCCGGGCTCGGCCGGGTCCGGCGAGCCGGGCCAGTACCCGGTCAGCGCCGCGTACAGCAACCGGGCCAGGTCCCGGGTGTCGGTGAGTTCGGGATTCTCGCCGTCGCCGTCCGTGGCGGGCGTCAGCCCGGCGAGCACCGCGTCGATGCCGAGCCCGGTGATCTTGACTCCGCTGCCCCGCGTCCAGTGCAGGCACTCCGGGTTCAGCCGCAGGTGGGCCAGCCCGCCGGTGTGCGCCGTCGCGATGGCCCGGGCCGCCTCGCACAGCAGCGACACCGCGGCCGGGGTGTCCAGGGGGCCGTCGGCCAGCATGTCAAGCAGTGAGGCGCCGGCTACCCACTCCAGCACCACGTAGGCGAGCTCGCCGGCGTCCTCGACGTCGAAGACCTGAGAGAAACGCGGGTCGCCGAGCCTGCTCGCGGCCCGGGCGGCGGTGATGGCCTCGGTGATCCTGGGGAAACCGGACGCGAACGTGAGCACGGTGACGGAGCGAGCGAGAGGTTCATCGGTCGCTTTCCAGAACGCCCAGCCGGTGCCCACGCTCGTCTGGTCTACGAGGCGATACCGCCCCGCGAGCAGGGTTCCTGGTTCCGACGTGTATGTGCTCATAGGTCGGTACCCATGCTAATGCCGCCCGCCCGGCCGGCCGAACCTCGCGGCCACGGTCCGGGTCAGGAACCCGAACTCGGCGATCCGCAGGGCCCGGGCGGACAGCGCGTACAGCAGGACCGCGCCGCCGCCGCCGACGACCGTGACGAGCAGGCCGTAGGGCACGCTGGGGTTGTGCGCGACGTGTTCGGCGCCGATCGTGACCGCCACCGCCCAGATCGCGCCGGGCACGGTGGCCAGGTGCATCCGGGTCAGGCTGCGGGCGATGGCCCGGCCGTCCAGGCTGCCGACCCGCCGCAGCAGCGCGGCCCAGCCGACGATCGCGCCGACCAGGTTGGAGATCCCGTACGCGATGCCCAGCCCGGCCACCACGTCCAGGCGGGGCAGCATGGACAGCGCGATATAGTCGGCCGCGATGCTGACCGCCATGGTGAGCAGGCCGACGAAGGCGGCGGTCCGGCTGTCCTGGAACGAGTAGAAGACCCGCAGCTGCAGCTGGGTCAGCATGTACGGGACCAGGCCGAGGGAGAACAGGCCGAACACCTCGCCGATGTACCGGGCGTGGTGCGGGTCGACGGTGCCGTAGGAGAACAGGACCTCGGCCAGCGGGCCGCCGAGCAGGCCGAGGTAGATGGCCGCGGGGACCACGATCACCGAGGCCAGCCGGACCCCGATGGAGAAGTCGTCCCGGACCAGGGAGTACCGGCGGGCGCTGGCGTGCTCGCTCATCCGGGGCAGCAGCGCCGTGATCACCGAGATGCCGACGATCGCGTACGGGAGCTGGAACAGCTGCCAGGCGATGGAGTACGCCGAGTAGCCGTTGACCCCGGCCGAGGCCGCGTTCGCGACGATCTGCACGATCAGGTTGCCGGCCCACTGGGAGATCACGTAGACCGACATCCAGCCGGCCATCCGGCCCATCTCGGACACTTCGGCCCGCCGGAACCCGAGCGCGGGCCGCCAGCGGAACCCGGCGGCGCGCAGCGACGGGAACAGGGCCACGGTCTGCGCTATGACGCCCAGCGTGGTCCCGATGCCGAGCAGCTGCACCCCGAACGGGGAGATGTTCTGCGGGGTCTTGCCCAGGCCGACCGTCACCACGTACAGCCCGCCGACGACGATCACGACCAGGTTGTTGATGACCGGCGTCCACATCGGCGCCGCGAACCGGCCGCGGGTGTTCAGCACCGCCCCGATCAGCGAGCTCATGCCGTAGAAGAAGATCTGCGGGATGAAGAAGTAGGCCCACACCACCATCAGGTGGTGCTCGGCGCCGAGCGGGCTCCCGGCCGGCCCGTGGATGGTGGGCGCGTACAGGTAGACCAGCGGGCCCGCCAGCAGCGTGCCCACCACGGTGACCACCAGCAGCGCCACCGCGCCCAGGGTGAACATCCGCTGCGCGTACGCCTCGCCGTGGTCCGGGTCCCGGCGGGCCGCCCGGACCAGCAGCGGCACCACCACGCTGGTGAAGATGCCGCCCAGCATGAGGTAGTAGATGGTGTTCGGCAGGGTGTTGGCGTTGTTGTAGGCGTTGCCGAGCACGCCGATGCCGGTCGCGTAGACCAGTACCAGGGTGCGCAGGAACCCGGTGCCCCGGGAGACCAGGGTGCCGACCGCCATGCCGGCGCCGGAGCGGATCAGGCTCGACCGCGGGGTGGCGCGCTGGCCTCCCGGCCGGGGCGGCCGCGGCCGGGGCGGCTGCGGCCCGCCCGGCGGCGGCCCGGCGGGCGGTGCTCCGCCCGGGCCGCCCGGCGGCCCCCCTGCGGCGTTCCCGGCGTTCCCGGCGTTCCCGGCGTTCCTGGTAGCGGCCGGTAGCCCGGCTGCGGGTGCCGCGGCCTGAGATCCTCGGGCGCCCGGTACCCGGTTGTCCGGGGTACCCGGCGCCAGCCCGTCGGCGCGTCCACCGAGCCGGGCGCCCCGGTGGGGGTAAACCTGGGGGTGCGGAGCGGCCGGGCGGGCGGAGCGGGCCACTCGAGCGCCAGCGGCAGCGTCGTCTCGGCCGGGCTCGGGCCGCCGCCCGGCATCGGGCCGTCCAGCGGCGGCAGCGGATCGGCGTCCGCGGGGTGCCGGCTGGGCCGGCCCGGCCCCGGCTCGTCCGGCCCCGCCCCGGCCCTGGCTCCCGCCCCGGCCCTGGCTCCCGCCCTGATTCCGGCTCCGGGGGGCCGGGCTCACGCCCGGTCTCGCGCGAGCCCGGGTCAGGTGTCGTCGGCCCAGCGTCGTGCATCGGCCAGGTCATCCGGTGCCTCCGTCGGGTTTCGCGCGCTTCTGGTGTCGACGCTACCTGGTAGATCGGCATCTCCGGGGGCAACCCGGGTGTCAGCGCGCATTCGCCGCCGGATGCCGCGGAACACCGAGGTGAGGACGAGAACGCCGATCGCGGCGCCGATCAGGAACAAGATCGCGAGGCCGTACCTGGTCGACTCGACCGTGAGCGAAGTCACCGGGAGCGGTAGCTCCTTGTTGTGCACGGTGGTCAGGGTCAGCCGGATGGCGGTCGGCCCGATCGGCGCCGAGTTCACCGGCAGCCGGACAAGCGGCGCCTGCTTGGGCTGGATGGTGATCAGGCTCTGGAAGTGCCCGATGCTCAGCTGCGAGGTCCGGTCTGGCACGTTCACCACCTCGGTGTTAACCCGGACCTGGATGGTGTGCTGCGAGAAGTTCTGGATGGACACCGGGACCAGGCCGGAGGAGCCGCCCATAGGTACCTGCTGCGCGGCGATGATATGAATCTGGCCCTCCTCGCCGCTCATGAACCTGGACAGCTTTTTGGCCAGGCGCAGGCCCTGGGCCGCCCCGGGGCCGCGCCAGGCCGACGATTCGGTGGCGGTCAGCGCCTGCTGCAGGCCTTGCACGTAGGAGTTGGAGGGCAGGTACAGCAGGTCGTGGTACACGCCGAGCTCGATGCTGGTCTGGTTCACCGCGCTCAGGTAGCTGCCGGTGAGCTCGCCCGGGCTGTCCTTGCTGGCGGGCGGGGCCTGGCGGGCGAGGTGGCGCTCGCTGTCCTGGGCGCCGGCCAGGCTGCCCAGCGCGGTGGGCGACAGCCACGGGGTGCTGGTCGTCTCGCTGAGCAGGTCGCTGGCCAGCGTGGCCGGCGGGCTCCAGTCCTCCGGCGGGTCCACCACGATGGACCGGTCCGAATCGGGCGCCTCGGCGGCGATCATCGCGGTCTCGGCCAGGAACCGCTGGGTGACCGTGAACTTCGTGCCCGGCGGCAGCACGCCGGAGCTGGTGTCGGCCGTGGCCAGCACCCCGGTCAGCACGTGGTCGGCGAGCAGGATGGTCATGTTCACCCCGGACGGCGTCCGGATCGAGGTGATCGCGTCGTCCTCGAAGACCGCGGGGCTGGCGGGCGGCATCTCGTTGCTGTCCAGCACCGCCGCGCCGATGTGCTGAGCGGTGGCCAGGTTGGTGAGCACGCTGAGGTCGGCGGTCCGCCCGGCGGGAACCGCGATCGTCGGTCCGAACGAGCCGTGCAGCACGCTGTCCGCCACCGCGTAGCCCATGCTGTAGGCGCTGGTGATGTCCGGGGCCAGCCCGCTGTGCACGAGCGCCGAGACGTCGACGTTGGCGTAGGGCGTGATCACGGGCGGCTGCCCGGCGGTGATGCCCCGCAGCGCGTTAAGCCACGTCGTGGCCGCCTTGCTGGCCGGCTCGTTGGCCGGATCGCTGCACCCGTGCCCGGACGCCACCTGGTAGGGCTGGGTCATCGTGTTCACGTCGCTGAGCAGCGCCGGGTCCACGACCCAGGTCACGTGCGCGCCGGGATTCGCCAGCCCGGCTCCCAGCAGGGCCGACAGCCGGCCGCCAGGGGCGAGGCTGGTGGCCAGGTCGTTGTTGGTCAGCGCGGTGCAGACCTGGTGATGCGGCTGGTCGACCAGCGGCCAGACCCACGCGATGTCCAGCGGGCGCGCCAGGCCCGCCGCCTGCTGCCCGGGCCAGAACGGCAGCAGCGTCTGGTCGACGCCCAGCACGTCGCCGGCGCCGTCGCCGAGCTGGGCGCTGACCGGGTAGACGCCGAACTGGTCCATGCCCACGGTGTCGACCTGGAATGAGGCGTGCCACTGGACGCTGGCGCCGGGCTTCAGGCTGGCGGTGAGGGAGAACGCGTTGCCGGCCTCCAGCAGGCTCGCGCCGGTGCCGTGGCTGACGTATCCGTCCATCTCGTCCCGGGTCTGGAACCGGGCGGACGAGGTCCATAGCTGGACGTCCAGCCCGGCCTTGGTCTGGCTGGTGCCGTTGGTCACCGTTCCGGCCACGGTGACGGTGCTTCCGGGCTTGGCCGTCTGCGGCGTCATCGAGTCGATGACGATCGACACCCGGCCGGCCTGAACCGGCTGAGCCGCATAAACCGGCTGGCCCGGCTGGGCTGGCTGGGCTTGTGCGGGGCCGGCCAGGGCGAGGACGGCGGTGACCGCGGCCGGCAGCACGGCGGCGGCGGCCAGGGATAGGATCCGCCGCGGGATGTCCGCCGGTAGCAAGCCGTGCACACTTGGAATGGTATTGCCGATCGAAACTAAACCCGTGCGTTACTCTCAATGGCCGTGCCCATGACCAGTGAACAGCGGAAGGCGGCCGCCGCGCTGCTGCGCGAGCGTGTCCCCGAGGTGGCCGACATCGGCCGCCTGTTCGCCAAGCACGGGCACGAGCTGGCCCTGGTCGGCGGGCCGGTCCGGGACGTCTTCCGCGGCGAGCGGCCTAGCGACCTCGACCTGACCACCGACGCCCACCCGGACCAGGTCCTGGCCCTGGTGGCGGGCTGGGCCGACGCGACGTGGACCGTGGGCATCGCCTTCGGCACCGTGGGCCTGCGCAAGGGCAGCACGATCTTCGAGATCACCACCTACCGCAGCGAGCAGTACCGGGCGGAGTCCCGCAGGCCCGACGTGCGGTACGGCCAGTCGCTGGCGGAGGACCTGAGCCGGCGGGACTTCACCATCAACGCGATGGCGGCCCAGCTGCCCGGCTACGAACTGGTGGACCCGTTCGGCGGCCTGGACGCGCTGAAGGACAAGGTGCTGCGCACCCCGGGACGCCCGGAGGACTCGTTCAGCGATGACCCGCTGCGCATCCTGCGCGCGGCCCGGTTCGCAGCCAAGCTGGGCTTCGCGGTCGCGCCCGAGGTGCGTGCGGCCATGACCGAGCAGGCGGCCCGGCTGGAGATCGTCTCCGCCGAGCGCATCGCCGGCGAGCTGACCAAGCTGATGCTCACCCCCGATCCGGCGCTGGGTATCGACCTGCTGGTCCAGACCGGCGTCGCCGATCAGGTCCTGCCCGAGGTGTCCCGGCTGCGGATGGAGGCCGACGAGCACCACCGGCACAAGGACGTCTACCAGCACAGCCTCACCGTGCTCAGGCAGGCCATCGAGCTGGAGCCGCGCTACGGCCTCCAGGACGACCTGACCGTGCGGCTGGCCGCGCTGCTGCACGACATCGGCAAGCCGAAGACCCGGGAGCTGCTGCCCGACGGCCGGGTCGCGTTCCACATGCACGAGGTGGTGGGCGAGAAGCTGACCAGGAAAAGGCTGGCCGCGCTGCGCTTCCCGAACGACGTGATCCACGACGTGTCCCGGCTGGTCGAGCTGCACCTGCGGTTCCACGGCTACGGCGAAGGGGAGTGGACGGACTCGGCGGTGCGCCGGTACGTCCGGGACGCCGGCCCGCTGCTCACCCGGCTGCACGTGCTGACCCGGGCCGACTGCACCACCCGCAACCAGGCCAAGGCGCACCGGCTGGCCCGCGCGTACGACGGCCTGGAGCAGCGCATCGCCGAGCTCGGCGAGCAGGAGGAGCTGTCCAGGCTCCGGCCGGAACTGGACGGGCACGACATCATGCGCATCCTCGGCGTGACCGGGGGCCGGGTGGTCGGGAGGGCCTGGGACTTCCTGCTCGAGCTGCGCATCACCCGCGGCCCGATCGGCCGCGAGCAGGCCCTTCAGGCACTGCTTGACTGGGCCGCGGAGGAGGGCATCCCGGTCCCGGAGCCAGCCGGCGAAGAGCCGGGCGAGGACTGACCCCGGGGCCGCGCCAGCCAGTACGCCCCGGCCAGGATCGCGAACCCGGCCGCCACCGCGGCCACGATGGCCGGCGAGTGGCCGTCAGACGGCATGAACGCCGCGCTCAGCGCGGCCCCGGCCACGTACGGGACGTTGGACATCAGGTCGTAGAAGGCGAACACCCGGCCCCGGTACTCGTCGGCCACCTCCTCCTGCAAGATCGTGACGGCGCAGATCGCCACGCCCTGCCGGGTCAGGTACAGCCCGAACCCGATGGCCAGGTAGGCCAGCTGGCTGAAGGTCTCGCCCAGCGCCACCGTCAGCACCGCGCTGGCCAGCAGCAGCACCGTGATCCAGGCCGGCTTGGACAGCCGCCGGGTGACCGGCGGGGTGATCACGGCCGCGCAGGCGTAGCCGATCCCCGACGCGATGACCAGCCCGCCCAGGTGACCCTCGGCGGCGCCCACGCTCGAGCGGTAGAAGTAGTCCCGGTACAGCAGGATCGACATCAGGAACAACGGCCCGAACAGGAAGCTGAAGCCGCCGGTCGCGCCCAGCGCGGCCGCCGCGCCGCGCCGCCGCACGACGTACCGCGCGCCCGCCGCCAGCCCGGCCCCGACCACGGCCAGCTCGCTGAGCAGCCGGCCCGGCGGCTCCTGCCCGGGTGCCCGCACCGGGCCCAGCAGGTCGCGGCCCATGCTGGCCGCCACCATGCTGGCCGCGACGTAGCAGCCGCCCCCGACCAGCAGCGTGACGGCCGCGCCGCGTTCGGTGTTGCCGGTGGCCACGTTCAGGCCCAGGGCCACGATCCCGCCCAGCGTGGCCATGATGCCGCCCGCCGTGGGCGATACCGAGTTGGCCATGACCAGCTTGTCCTCGGCCACCACGTGCGGCAGCGCCGCGGACAGCGAGGACAGGAAGAACCGGTTCACGCCGAGGACGAGCAGGACCCCGACGTACAGCGGGGCGCCGCGGCTGCCCGCCGCCATCAGCGCCGCGGTCAGCACCACGAAGGCCGACCGGACCACCGCCGACCAGACCAGGATCTGGCGCCGGGACCACCGGTCGATGAGCACCCCGGCGAACGGCCCGATCAGCGAGTACGGCAGGTACAGGGCGGCGAAGGCGGCCGCGCCGGCCGCCGGGCTGGGGAACGTCGAGGCGTTGAAGAACACGTACGTGCCGACCCCGGCGGTGATGATGCCGTCACCGGTCTGCGAGACCAGCCGGGTGGCGAACAGCCGCCGGAAGTCCCGCTCGGCCAGGACGACCCTCAGGTCGCCCAGGAACGCCGACCGGCCGCTCGCTGCCACCTGTCCAGCTTAGAACCCAGCCCGGGCGGCCGGTTAGCGGGCGACCTCGCCGCGGATGAACTTCTCCACCAGGTCGCGGCACACGTCGTCGCCGAACTGCTCCGGCGGCGACTTCATGAAGTACGAGCTGGCCGAGATCACCGGCCCGCCGATGCCGCGGTCCAGCGCGATCTTGGCCGCGCGCACCGCGTCGATGATCACGCCCGCCGAGTTGGGCGAGTCCCACACCTCGAGCTTGTACTCCAGGTTGAGCGGCACGTCCCCGAACGCCCGGCCTTCCAGCCGCACGTACGCCATCTTGCGGTCGTCCAGCCAGGGCACGTGGTCCGACGGGCCGATGTGCACGGCCGCGCGCTCCATCTCGTGCGGGATCTGCGAGGTGACCGCGCGGGTCTTGGAGATCTTCTTGGACTGGAGCCGGCTGCGCTCCAGCATGTTCATGAAATCCATGTTCCCGCCGAAGTTGAGCTGGTAGGTGCGCAGCAGCTCGACCCCGCGGTCCTCGAACAGCTTGGCCAGGACGCGGTGGGTGATGGTGGCACCGACCTGGGACTTGATGTCGTCGCCGATGACCGGCACGCCGGCCTCGGTGAACTTGGCGGCCCATTCCGGGTCGGAGGCGATGAACACCGGCAGCGCGTTCACGAACGCCACGCGCGCGTCGATCGCGCACTGGGCGTAGAACCGGTCGGCCTGCTCGGACCCGACCGGCAGGTAGGACACGAGCACGTCGGCGCCGGTCTCGCGCAGCACCTGGGCCACGTCCGCGGGCGGCTCGTCGGATTCGGTGATGATCTCCCGGTAGTACTCGCCCAGGCCGTCCAGGGTGGGACCACGCTGGACCGTCACCCCGGTCGGCGGCACGTCCGCGATCTTGATCGTGTTGTTCTCGCTGGCCAGGATGGCCTCGGCCAGGTCGACGCCGACCTTCTTGGTGTCCACGTCGAACGCGGCGACGACCTCTAGGTCGCTGATGTGGTACGGCCCGAACCGGACATGCATGAGGCCGGGAACCCTCGCCCCGTCGGCGGCGTCCTTGTAGTACTCCAGTCCCTGCACCAGGGAGCTAGCGCAGTTACCCACCCCCACGATGGCGATGCGTACCTTGCCCATCAGGATGACTCCTTATCGGAAGTGTTCTCTGGTCCGCCGGCCTGCCGCTCTGAGGCGATCAGCTCATTCAGCCACCGGACTTCTCGTTCCACTGACTCCAGGCCATGCCGGTGCAGTTCCAGGGTGTAACTGTCCACGCGCTCCCTGGTTCGCGTCAGAGCCGCCCGGATGGACTCCGTGCGCTCCTCGAGCCGGCTGCGCCGCCCCTCGAGGATCCGGAGCCGTACGTCGGCCCTCGTCTGCCCGAAAAACGCGAAGTGAACTCCGAACCCGTCGTCGTCCCACGCCGCGGGGCCGCCTTCGCCGAGGAGGTCCTGCAGCCGTTCCTTGCCTTCGGCCGTCAGCCGGTACACCTTCAGCGCCCGCCGGCCGGGCCGCGGCCAGGCCGCGGTGGTACGGGCAGGCTCGGCCTCGTCGTGCTCCTCCGCGATCAGCCCGGCCGCGAGCAGTTCGTGCAGGCACGGGTAGAGCGATCCGTAGGAGAGCGCGCGGAACAACCCGAGGACGCTGGTGAGCTGCTTGCGCAGCTCGTAGCCGTGCATCGGCGTCCTGTGCAGCAGCCCGAGCACGGCGAGCTCGAGTACTGCGGACCGGTTGCGCCCCACGCTGCCCCCTGAGTCCGGCTCTATCCCTATCTTGTGTATCTCTACGATGTGTCGAGACGATGTGTCGAGACGATACTTCGGTTCGCTAGATCGCCCCGATGTATCGGTCCGATACATCTGCATACTATGTCCCGCTTCGGTCCCCGGCAAGCCCGAACATGATCACCTACCGGGCTCGGCTCAGACCCCGGTTGGGACGTACTCTGGCGAATATGACGTCAAGGCGTTCCGTCGTGGATTACGGGCTGGCCCGCCGGGCCACCCTGGCGTCCGTGTTCTCCGGGCGCACGACCGTTACCGACGTCTGTGACGCGCACCCGTACCTGCTGCGCGCGGCGAAGTTCCATGGTGAGCCCACCGACGAGCGCTGCCCGATCTGCCGTAAGGCCAGGCTGACCCACGTCACCTACGTCTACGGCGACGAGCTCGGTCAGTACGAGGGACGGGTGAAGAAGACCCGCGAACTGGACGAGATGGCCGCCGAATACGGCGAATTCCGGGTTTATGTGGTCGAAGTCTGCCAAAGTTGCGGGTGGAACCACCTCGCCTCCTCCTACGTTCTCGGCACTGGTGAACCTGCCGTACGCCGGAGGCGGCGTGCGCGGAGCAGCCAGTGAACTCCTTACCCAGGAGGTAACGTGTTTGATCGGCGGGTCGCCGGATGACCGGATCCGCCGCCGGGTAGAGGCCGCTTTTTCCCGCAAAAGCCGCGGCCTCCGAGCCACCAGCGAGGACGCGTGAGCAGCAAAGCTGATGACTTTGACGTTCGGTTTCGCGACGGCCGCGACGGCCGCGCCTGGGGCAGCGGGGCGGACGAGGACGACGCCAACGGCGGTTACGGTGACGGGCGCTACGGTGACGGGGCCTACGCCGGAGACGATCATGGAGCGATGGGCGGGACAGTCGACTACGACCTGGGTTACGACGCCAACGGCTGGGACACGCAGGGCTTCCGGAGCCCGGCGGCCGGCTACCTGGACAATCACGAGACCGCCCAGCTAGGCGACGGCGACGGCGACGGCGGCCTCGGCACGGCCCCGCGGCGAGAGAACGGCCGCGGCGGCAGCCACGCGCGGACGAGCGGCACCCAGCAGGTCGGCCCGCTGAACTGGGCCCCGGATGCCCCGGACGCACCGCCCGCTCCGGACGCACCCGACGCCCCGGGGAGCATCGGCCCCTGGCTCCCGGTCCCGCCCGGGTCCCCGTTCGCGCCGGGTCGGCGCGGCCGCCGGGCGCGTACCGGCGGGCCGGGCGGCCCGAAACCACCCGGGGGCGGTGCCAAGGTCAAGGGCAGCTGGTGGCGCCACTGGACCTGGCGCAAGGCGCTCGGCGTCCTGCTGTCGATCATCGGCGGGATCATCGTGCTGCTCGTCGTGGCGGTGGCCTATATCTACAGCAAGACCCCGGTGCCCGCCGAGCAGATGGCCTTGAGCATGTCGTCCCAGTCCGTGGTGTACGCCAGCGACGGGCACACCGTCATCGGCCGGTTCGGGTCTACGGACAGGCAGGTCGTCAGCTACCAGCAGATCCCGGCCCAGATCATCGACTCGGTGCTGTCCGCTGAGGACCGCAACTTCTTCAACGAGGGTGGTGTCTCGCCGACCGGCATCCTGCGCGCCGCGTGGCAGGACACCCTCGGCGGCGGCAACTTCCAGGGCGGCTCGACGATCACCCAGCAGTTCGTGCGTAACTACTACCAGGGCATCGGCACCTCGCAGACCGCGAGCCGGAAGATAAAAGAGATCTTCGTCGCGATGAAGGTCTCCAGGCAGAAGTCCAAGCAGTGGATCCTGGAGAACTACCTCAACACGATCTACCTCGGCCAGGGCGCCTACGGCATCGGCGCGGCGGGGCAGACGTACTTCAACATCCCCGTGTCCAAGCTTTCCAGCATCAGCTGGAGCCAGGCGGCGCTGCTGGCCGCGATCATCCAGCAGCCAAGCACCTACCCGCTGCCGCAGTACCGGAACGATCTTGAGGCCCGCTGGCAGTACGTCCGGGACGGCCTGCGCACGATGGGCTGGATCACGCCTCAGACATATGACCAGATGAAGTTCCCCGCCTTCGGCGATTACACGCCGGGAAGCTACGGCAAGGACGTGTGGGACCCCTACGTGACTCGACATGGTCAAGAACGAGCTGATGGACGTCTACGGCTACACGGAGTCGCAGCTCCTCAACGGCGGCTACAAGATCGTCACCACCATCGACCCGGTCAAGATGCGTGCCCTGTACCAGGCGGTCATCACCGAGAAGCGCAGATGGCCGCCGGCGGCGAACCGCTGCGGTCCTACATGCACATCGGCGCGGCGCTTGAGAACCCGCAGACCGGCGCGATCGAGGCGTTCTACGGCGGGCCAGGCTATCCGGGCTGGAAGTACGACGGCGACGGTCGCCGCATCACCGTCAAGGAATGCAACATCATCCACTGCGAAGAGAACATGGCCGTCTACGCCCGCGAGCAGGTCGGCTCTTCGTTCAAGCCGTACGTGCTCTCGGCCGCCGTCGCCGCCGACATGAACGTGCAGGGGTCCATGCTGGACGGCCAGGACAACGTGTGCATCCCGCCCGACAGCTCGCAGTACCCAGGAAACCGCACGATGAAGAATGCCTACCCGGACCCTGCCGGGTACCCGAACAACTGCCAGCCCGGCTGGTACCCGATGAGCAACGACAGCACCGGCGAGAACGGCGCGTTCAGCCCTCAGGACGCGATGGCCAACTCGATCAACACCGCCTACGCCGACCTGTGGCACTACGTCGGCGGCCAGGCCGTCGTGCACATGGCGGCGATGTTCGGCGTCGACCGACCTATCCGGGCTGACCGGCATGGTGCACGAGGCGGGCGTCGCTCTCGGCCAAGCCTCGCTCAGCGTGCTGGAGCAGACCACAATGCTGGCGGCGATCGACAATGGCGGTACGTATCACGCCGCTCACGTGATCGGGTCCATCTCCCAGGGCGGCGCGCACTACCCGTTGAGCGTCCGCAGCTACGCTGTGTTCAGCCAGAGCCCGACCGTGAACTCGGAAATGGCGTCGCAGGTCCAGTACGCGATGTCGAAGGTCGCGTATGACGGCACCGGTGCCGCGGCCGGGATGAGCGACGGCCGCGAGATTATCGCCAAGACCGGGACCACGAACACCGCCCAGTCGGCGTTCTTCATCGGCGCGATCCCGCAGGAGTCGCTGGCGATCGGCATCTTCACCAACCACCAGAGCGGCAAGCTCAACGACCCGCAGACTCTGAACGGCCTCGGCGGCATCTCCCAGGGCGTTTGGCGGTACCTGGCCGGCGATGATCTGGCACAGCTACGCGCAGAACATGTTCATCCCGCTGGGGGCGGAGAATTCCACGCCGGCGGTGTTCACCGGGGCCAACGTGGATCCTGGCGCCGGCCGAAACTGGTCAACGTGGGCAAGAAGCACCCCAAGAAGAAGAACAACAACAACAACCAGAACCCGGACCCGGGCAATAACCCGCCCCCCGCCAGGGAACGGGAACCCGAACCCGTACCCCACCTACAGCTGCGATCCGTCCGTGGTGACCTGCAACCCGAACGCGGCGAGCGGTGACGGCACCACCCAGTCGGTCAGCGCCATCGAGGCGGGCGCCGCGATGGGCGGCATCGTCGCCGGGCTCCCCGCGACGTGCCTGTGGGTCCGGCGCCGCTCGCGCCGGGGAGTCACCAGGCGCGGTTAGATAGGAGCGTGGAAGACACCCGGCCGGGTACTCTCCCGCCCGATGATCACCACCAGGTGAACTGGGCGTTGCGGGGGCGCGTGCCGCTGGCCGTCACCCTGGGCAGCGCCAGCGTGCTGGTCGCGGCCTCCGTGCTGGCCATGGTGCTCGCGTTCGCCGAGAAGGTGCCGTGCCGCGCGGGCGCCTGGAACACCGACGTCAGGAAGTACCAGGACTTCTGCTACACCGACATCTACCCGCTGTACTACAGCGAGGGCCTGTACGACAAGCGGGTCCCCTACAGCGGGCACCCGGTGGAGTACCCGGTGCTGATCGGCGGGGCCATGCAGGCCGTGGCCTGGCTGGTCCGCAACGTCGACGCGGCGATCAGGGGCCGGGAGTTCTACGACGTCACCGTGGTCCTGCTCGCGCTGTGCGCGGTGGCCGCCGTGCTCGCGACCGCGAGCGCGGCCGGGCCCGGCCGGCGGTGGCAGGCGCTGCTGGTGGCGCTGTCCCCGGCGCTGATCCTGAACGCGTTCGTCAACTGGGACCTGATCGCCATGGCGCTGACCGCGCTGGGCATCGCGGCCTGGGCGGCGCGCCGCGGCGTCTGGGCCGGCGTCCTGCTCGGCCTGGCCGTCGCGACCAAGTTCTACCCGTTGGTGGTACTCGCCGCGCTGCTGCTGCTCTGCCTGCGGGCCGGCCGGCTGCGGGAGTTCACGAAGACCTTCGCCGCCGCCGCGGTGGCCTGGCTGGCGGTCAACGTCCCGGTCATGATCGTCGCGCTGCCCGGCTGGGCCACCTTCTACATCTACAGCAAGAACCGGGGCGCCGACTGGGGCTCAGTCTGGTACATGTTCCAGCATTTCAACCTGCCCAGACTCGGAAGTTACCAGCTCAGCGTGCTCAACGACATGTCCGCGGCGGCGCTGGCGGTCGCCGTCGCCGCGATCGCCCTGCTCGCGCTGGCCGCGCCCCGCCGCCCCCGGCTGCCGCAGCTGTGCTTCCTGCTGCTGGCCGCGTTCCTGATGACGAATAAGGTCTGGTCCCCGCAGTACGTCATCTGGCTGGTGCCGCTGGCGGTGCTGGCCCGCCCCCGGCTGTGGCCCTACCTGCTCTGGCAGCTGGCTGAGATCGGCTACTTCCTCGCCATCTGGGCCTACCTGATCTTCCAGGCACGCCTCAGCCCGGGGCCCCCGTTCGCCGGCTACCAGGGCCTCAGCACGGGGTGGTACTTCACGGCGCTCGCGGCCAGGTTCCTCACCGTAGGCCTGCTCGCCGCCTACGTGGTGAAGGACATTCTTTATTCCGAACGGGACGTGGTGCGTGCTCACGGCCTCGACGACCCGGCGGGTGGCGTCCTGGACCAGGCCCCGGACCGGTTCCGGATCCGGCTCGGCCGGCCGGTCAGTGCTGGCTAGTTAGTGCTGGCTAGTTAGTGCTGGCCGGCGTAGGGTGGTAGTCAGGCGCCCAGGTGCTGCTTCAGCCAGCTGACGTCGGCGGCCAGCCCGCCGCCTTCCTCGGGCGTCTCGCAGATGGCCGTCGCGCCCGCCGACCGGACCACGCCGAGCAGCAGCGCCGGGTCGATCGTCCCGGACGCGATGTTGGCGTGCCGGTCCCGGCCCGAGCCGAACGGGTCACGCGAGTTGTTGCAGTGCACCAGGTCGATCCGGCCGGTGATGGCCTTGACCCGGTCCACCGCGTCGGCCAGGTCGATGCCGGCCGAGTTGGCGTGGCAGGTGTCCAGGCAGAACCCGACGCTCTCGGCGTCGTCCCCGGCCGCCTCGGTCACCGCCTCCCACAGCTGGCCGATCGCGTCCAGCGACCGGGCCACCGCGCCGTCGCCGCCCGCGGTGTTCTCGATCAGCATGGGCAGCGGCCGCTCGATGCGCGCTACCGCCTTGCGCCAGTTCTCCAGGCCCTCGGCGAAGTCGACGCCCGCGTTGACGTGGCCGCCGTGCACGATCAGCCCCTTGGCCCCGACCGACGCGGCCGCCTTGAGCTGCTGGTCGAGCAGCTTGCGGCTAGGGATCCGGATCCGGTTGTTGCTGGTGGCCACGTTGATGACGTACGGCGCGTGGATGTAGATGTCCATGTCGGCGGCGGCGTACGCGGCCTTGATGGCGCCGGCGTCGCCGCCGGGTATCACCGGGCCTTTCCAGCCCTGCGGGTCGCCGAGGAAGAACTGGACCGCGTCCGCGCCGATGGCGATCGCTTCGGCGAGCGGGTCAGCAACGTGGATGTGGGCTCCGATGCGCGGCATGCACCGAGCCTACTTCTCCCGGCCTGAGCCCTACCCGACGAAGCCGCCTTTAGACAGCCCGATGGCCAGCCCCACGAACCCGGCGATGATGCCGGCCACGATGACCACGCGCTGGTTGCGGGTGGAGGAGACCATCTGCAGGTACAGTCCGGCCAGCAACGCGACCAGCCCGGTCGCGGTCGCGATGATGTGCGCCGCCGGGCCGGTGTGCTCGTTCCGCACGATCAGCCCGAGCACGAACGAGACCAGCCCGAGCACCAGCACCACAATGGCCCCGGCGTTCTCGGCCGGGTGTGGTTGCCCGTCGTTGTTCAAGACGTTCAGGCGCGGGCGGTTCCGGAGAGTGCCTGCCACGATGACCACCTCCTGGCTGTCGCTACCCGACAATCTTCCCCCGGTCGGCGGCCGGGAATCCAGAGCTTTGCTAACGTCACGGCGACGGCTTGGCATCTGGTTACCGCGGTCCGGCCGATGTTGGTAAACTGACGCCCGCTGCGGACGACTCGGCCGGCACCAGCGCCGGCGTGTACCCGCGGTACCTCCTGCCACGGAAAGACCGTGGCCGCATCAGTCCAGAGGAGGCTGCGACGCTCATGCGTCATTACGAGATCATGATCATCCTCGACCCCAACCTCGAGGAGCGCACCGTCCAGCCGTCGCTCGACCAGTTCCTCAAGGTCGTGTCCGGCGGCGGCGGCAAGGTCGAGAAGGTCGACATCTGGGGCAAGCGCCGTCTCGCCTACCAGATCGAGAAGAAGCCAGAGGGCATCTACGCGGTGGTCGACGTGACCGCCGAGCCCGCCGTGGTGCAGGAACTCGACCGGCAGCTCAACCTCAACGAGGCCATCCTGCGGACCAAGGTCACGCGGCCCGAGCACCACCGCTGAGCGGAGCGTTTCACGCCGCCCGGTCTCACCAAGCAGTCCGATATTCGTTAGCGATCCGGAGTACTCCCATGGCAGCAGGCGACACGCAGATCACGATCGCGGGCAATCTCGTGGATGACCCGGAGCTCCGGTTCACCCCGGCCGGGCAGCCGGTGGCGCGGTTCCGGGTGGCTTCGACGCCGCGGTTCCGGGATAACGCGACCGGGGAGTGGAAGGACGGCGATTCGCTGTTCCTGACGTGCAATGTGTGGCGGCAGGCGGCGGAGAACGTGGCCGAGTCGCTGACCCGGGGGATGCGGGTGATCGTGTCCGGGCGGCTGCGGCAGCGGTCGTATGAGACCAAGGAGGGCGAGAAGCGGACCGTGTACGAGGTCGAGGTCGACGACGTCGGCCCGAGCTTGCGGAACGCCTCGGCCAAGGTCAACAAGGTAGCCCGGTCCGGCGGTGACGGCGGCTACGGCGGCGGCCGGTCTGGCGGTTCGGGCAACCAGGGCGGCCAAGGCGGCCAGGGCGGCGGCCGGTCCTCCGGCGCCGGGAATGCGCAGGGCCAGGGCGGCTACGGCGGCGGAGATGCCGATCCGTGGGCCTCCGACAGCCCCGGCGGCTTCTCCGACGAACCGCCGTTCTAGAACCCATTTCAGAATCACACCATCCCCGCCGCAGGCGGGGCTCTGCTTGAAGGAGCACCACGATGGCCAAGCCACCACTGCGCAAGCCCAAGAAGAAGGTCTGCTCGTTCTGCCAGGAGAAGAACGTCTACGTCGACTACAAAGACACCGGTCTGCTCCGCAAGTACATCTCGGACCGCGGGAAGATCCGCGCCCGCCGGGTAACGGGTAACTGCACGCGTCACCAGCGTGACGTCGCGACCGCGATCAAGAACGCCCGCGAGATGGCCCTGCTGCCGTACACCAGCACGGCGCGCTAGGAGAGGTCAGGCAGATGAGTCGTACCCCGATGAAGCTCATCCTCACCCAGGAGGTGGGCGGCCTTGGCACACCCGGTGACGTGGTGGACGTGGCCAGCGGCTACGGCCGCAACTACCTGATCCCGCGCGGCTTCGCGATGCCGTGGACCCGCGGCGCGGAGAAGCAGATCGAGCTGATCAAGCGGGCCCAGTCCGCCCGCGAGATCCGCGGCCTGGAAGACGCCAAGGTCATCGCCGCCCAGCTCGAGAGCCTGCACGTGCGCATGCGCCGCCGCGCGGGCGCCAACGGCCGGCTGTTCGGCTCGGTCGGGTCCGCCGATATCGCCGAGGCGGTCCGCGAGGCCGGCGGTCCCGAGCTCGACCGGCGCCGGATCGAGGTCCGCGACCCGATCAAGACGCTCGGCTCGCACCAGGTCCGCGTCCGGCTGCACCCCGAGCTCAGCGCCCCGGTCGACATCGACATCGTGGCCAGCTAGGCCCTAGGTTCCCTGGCAGGACGCGCGAGTTAGCAAGCCCGGCTGGCCCCGTTGGTCAGCCGGGCTTGTATTTACCAGTTGGGTCGGGCGGACTTTTCGCAGCCGGTCAGCCGGGCTTGTGATACCCGGAAGCGAGCCGGGCCAGCTCGGGATCGATCTCGCTGACCATCGACCAGACGGCGGCGACCCGGGCCTCCAGGTCGGCTGCGTCTGCGTTCTGACGGTCGGCCTCGAGCCGGTCGATGGCCTCCGTCACGCGCCGGAGCGCGCCCCCCTCGATCGAACACACCATCGAATCCTAGCAGTCCGGCGATCCCGGCGCGGGTCCTTCCGCAGAACTGCTAGCCACATTCGTAACCATGCTGCTGTGGATATCGGCTGTGGATTTTCTCGCCGGAAATTCCCGCTAAAGTATTTCTTCCACACAGCCAGTGGACCGTATTTGCCCAGCTAGCAGCCGCGCGCTGGTATTTGGCTCCACCATTTCCACAACTATTTCCCCAGCCTGCGCACAACGTGGCCGGCGTGTTTACACACCTTGTCCACACCGTCGTCCACGCCCCGGCTGGTGCTCGGCGCGGTGCCGGGGAAAAATGTCAGAGCCATCGGCTACAACGGACTCAGGCGAAGGCTGTGCCGCGTTCGTGCCGCGTTCACTTGCACGGGGGAGGAGGGCTAGGTGAGCGTCACCGAGATTGTTCCGAGGAACGACGACTTCGAGCGCACGCCGCCGCACGACGTAGCGGCGGAACAGTGCGTCCTGGGCGGGATGCTGCTCTCGAAGGATGCCATCTCGGACGTGATCGAGGTGATCCGCCCGGCCGACCATTACCGGCCGGCCCACCAGCTGATCCACGAGGCGATCCTCGACCTGTACAGCCGGGGCGAGCCGGCCGACGCCATCACGGTGGCCAACGAGCTCACCCGCCGGGCCGAGATCACCCGGGTCGGCGGCGCGCCGTACCTGCACACCCTGATCTCCTCGGTGCCGACCGCCGCCAACGCCGGCTACTACGCGCGCATCGTCCGTGAGCGCGCCATCCTGCGCCGCCTGGTCGAGGCCGGCACCCGGATCGTCCAGTTCGGCTACGCGGGCGAGGCCGACGCCGACGAGCTGGTGGACCGGGCCCAGGCCGAGGTCTACTCCGTCACCGAGCGCCGCACCAGCGAGGACTACCACTCCCTGTCGGAGATCATGCCGGGGGCCCTGGACGAGATCGAGGCCATCGGCAGCCGCAACGGCGGACTCACCGGCGTCCCGACCGGCTTCGCCGACCTGGACGCCCTCACCAACGGCCTGCACCCCAGCCAGATGGTCGTCATCGCCGCCCGCCCCGCCATGGGCAAGGCCCTGGCCCTGGACACGCCGCTGCCCACCCCGTCCGGCTGGACCACGATGGGCAAGGTCCAGGTCGGCGATCAGCTGACCGATACCAACGGCTATCCGACCCGGGTCGTGGCCGCCACCGAGGTACTGCGCGGCCGCCCCTGCTACGAGGTCGAGTTCTCCGGCGGCGACGTGATCGTCGCCGACGAGAACCACCAGTGGGTCACCTGGAACCATCCGGCGAGCGACCTGGTCCCGCCCCAGGTCGTCACGACCGCGGAGATCCGCCGCACCCTGCGCTGCGAGCCGAAGCTGCGCCGGTCCAACCACGCGGTGGCCATCACCGCTCCGATCAGGCTCACGGGCGTGGCCGCGCAGTTGATCTCGCCGCCCCCGGTGCTGCATCGTAGCGAGCGGTGGCAGTACGTCATGGATGTCCGGCCCGCGCAGTCCCGGCCCGTCCGCTGCGTCCAGGTGGACAGCCCGGACCACCTGTACCTGGCCGGGCGCGGCATGATCCCCACCCACAACTCGACCCTGGCGATGGACTTCGCCCGCGCCGCGGCCATCCGGCACAGCATGGCCACGGTGCTGTTCAGCCTGGAGATGGGCCGCAACGAGATCACCATGCGGCTGCTGTCGGCCGAGGCGCGGGTGCCGCTGCAGACGATGCGCACCGGCCAGATGAACGACGACGACTGGGCCCGGCTGGCCCGGCGGATGAGCGAGGTGGCCGACGCGCCGCTGTTCATCGACGACTCGCCGAACATGTCGATGATGGAGATCCGGGCCAAGTGCCGCCGGCTGAAGCAGCGGCACGACCTGAAGTTCGTCATCGTCGACTATCTGCAGCTGATGTCCTCGCCCAAACGGGTCGAGAACCGGCAGCAGGAGGTCTCCGAGCTGTCCCGGTCCCTCAAGCTGCTGGCCAAGGAACTCGAGGTCCCGGTCGTCGCCCTGTCCCAGCTCAACCGCGGCTCCGAGCAGCGCACCGACAAAAGGCCGATGCTCTCGGACCTGCGCGAGTCCGGCTGCCTGACCGCCGGGACGCGCATCCTGCGCGCCGACACCGGATCGGAGATCACGCTCGGCGACCTCCTGGCCTCCGGCGCGCGTAACGTTCCCGTCTGGTCGCTTGACGAGCGGCTGCGCCTGGTGCCGCAGACCATGACGCACGCGTTCCCGAGCGGGGTCAAAGAAGTATTCCGGGTCCGGCTGACCTCGGGCCGCGAAGTGGAAGCAACCGCCAACCACCCGTTCCTCACGCTCGACGGATGGCGCCCGCTAGGCGACCTTGAGCCCGGCTCCCGGGTCGCCGTCCCTCGGCAGATTCCGGGACCGCTGCACGCACAGGAGATGCCCGAGCCCGAGCTCATCATGCTCGCCCATCTTCTTGGAGACGGATCGTTCGTGAGGAACCAGCCGATCCGATACGCCAGTACAGACGAGGCGAACCTGGCGGTCGTGACCGACGCGGCGCGGCATTTCGGGATCACCGCCGTCCGCGATTTCTACGAGGCTGCGCGCTGCACATCATTGCGGCTCCCCGCGCCGTACCACCTGACTCATGGTCGCCGGAACCCCATCGCCGCTTGGCTTGACTCGATGGACCTGTTCGGGCTGCGTAGCCACGAGAAGTTCATCCCTCCGCAAGTCTTTTCGCTCCCTCAGAATCAGCTCGCACTCTTCCTTCGTCACCTATGGGCAACGGACGGCTCGATAACCGTTGCCAAGTCCGGTGCGGTGCGGGTGTACTACGGGACGACAAGTGAGCGGCTGGCCCGGGAGTTGCAGATTCTGCTACTTCGGTTCGGAATCACCGCAAGGCTTCATGCCGTTGGTAATACCTACGGCCATCCTCAGTGGACCGTCGATGTAAAGGGGGTAAAAGATCAACGGACCTTCATAGATCTGATCGGCGCGTATGGTAAGCGTGGCCTTGCCGCAATAGCCGTGCGAAGGCGCCTCGACGCCATGACAGCAGCGGGTCGCTTCGACACGATTCCCAGTGGTGTCTGGGAACGGGTTGAGCAGGTCATGAAGGAGCGTTCCCTTACGCTATCCCGTATCCAGGCGGCCGTCGGTACACGCAGCCGCGGAGACCTAAATACTAATATCTGCCCCACACGAACGCGCATAGGCCGAATTGCGCAGGTTCTCGGTGATGCTCAGCTAGAACTGCTCGCCTCGAACGACGTCTATTGGGATACCATTTCATCGATGGATAGTATCGGGTATCAGCCAGTTTATGATGCGACGGTCCTTGGAACTCATAATTTTGTCGCAAATGGCATAAGCCTACATAATTCAATCGAACAAGATAGCGATGTAGTTATTCTTTTGCACCGCGAGGACCAGTACGAGAAGGAGTCACCGCGAGCGGGCGAGGCGGACCTGATCGTGGCCAAACACAGGAATGGCCCTACCGCCACCGTGACGGTGGCCTTCCAGGGCCATTATTCCCGTTTCGTGGACATGGCAGGATAGCCATCCGAGCTCTTGTAGGGTCTCAAGCCGCGTGGCGGAATCTCACGGTAAATGGCGGACGGATGGCGGATCCGTCATTGTCGTGAGACGCCCCTGAGCGACCGCCACCAGCTCGTGAGGTCAGCATGAGCAGCGCTGGCGTGCGTGTGGGAATCGGAACCGCGAATAACCGGTGACCATCGTCAGCACCGGCAACTGCGCAGGGCGGCGCACCTGCCCGGACCTGGCCGGCAGCTGCACGGGCGGGAACCAGAAATCGCACTGCGCGATCTCCCCGGCCACATAGCGGGTCCGGCTCGCCGGATCCGGCGGCAGGTAGACCGGCCGCAGCTCCCGCACCCGCTCCTTGAGCACCGTCATCCCGCGGTCCCAGCCGATCCGCTCCGCGATCACCGTCGCCAGCATCCGCGGATACGCCTGAAGCAGCTCCCGGATCCGCGGCTCGGCCGCATCCACCACCGACCCCGCCGGTCC
This sequence comes from uncultured Actinomycetes bacterium, assembly GCA_963822765.1. Classification (GTDB taxonomy): domain Bacteria; phylum Actinomycetota; class Actinomycetes; order Streptosporangiales; family Streptosporangiaceae; genus Palsa-504. Next base: position 60,567 of record CAWGJL010000030.1, read on the forward strand.
TCACGCACGTGGCTGCGGACGTGGGACTGTGACCATCAGGTCTCCCGGGCACCTGCCGGGCCTTTCGTGTGGCGAGGAGTTGTGACTTCCACCTGCCGAGAACTGGGTTCATGGGTTGGCGTCACAGCGGTTGCGTACGCACGGCGTAGTCGGTCAGGGCCGGTTCCAGCAGGTCGAAGACGTGGTGGGCGGTGTCGGCCACGATGGCGGCGATCTCCTGGTTGTCCTTGTCCTCCAAGGTCAGGTCCATGATCTGCTGGAACAGGGTGCGGTGGGCGGCGGTGAGCAGGGCGGCCGCGGCCTGGGGTGTGCGGTCGCCGGGGGTGGCCGCGGTGTCGGCGGCGAGTACCTGGGCGAGGGCGCCCTCGCGCAGGTCGTGCAGCTCGCGGAGCCGGGCGGTGAGGGTAGGGCTGTCGGCGAGCATCCGGGCGAAGCCCGGGCCGGAGAAGCCGATCACGGCGTCGTGCCGCGCGAGGGCGGCCAGGAACTCCCGGCGCAGGGCGGCCAGCGCGGACTCGCCTACTGAGCGGGTGGCGACGGTGCGGGCCAAGCTCGCGGTGAAGGTCTCGTGGTAGTCGAGGGCGAGGTCTTCCTTGCGCGGGAAGTAGTTGGTGACGGTCATCTTGGCGACCTGGGCGGCGGTGGCGATCTGGGCGATGGTCACCGACTCGAAACCGTGCTCCATGAACAGCCGGGTTGCGGTGTCGGAGATCGCCTGACGGGTCTGCTGCTTCTTCAGCTCGCGAAGTCCTACGGTCATGGCGACCATCCTCTCATAGGACTGACCTAAAAACAGTATTGACATATATTTATGTTCAACCTAAATTTAGTTAACGAAACCCACTCGAAGGAGCGCGAGATGCTTTCCGAACTGACCGAAGCAATGATCGTCAACGGGGTCGTGCTCGCCACCGTGCTGGCCACCGACCTCGGCCCCGCGCGCAAGATCAGCAAGATACGGCTGCTGCGTCCCGTGATCGCCGCCGCGGTGATCATCCCGTTCTTTGTCGACTGGCCGGCCACCCACGGGATGGCCCTGGCGGTGGAGATCGCGGGCGTCGCCGCCGGCCTGCTGTGCGGGCTGGCCGCCAGCGCCCTGATGGGCGTCTACCGGAGCCCGACGACCGGCCAGCCGGTCAGCCGGGCCGGGCTGCCGTACGCGATCTTCTGGACCGCCATCATCGGCGCCCGCGCGGCTTTCTCCTACGGCTCCGTGCACTGGTTCACCGCCCCGCTGGTGAGCTGGGGCATCGCACACCAGGTCAGCGTCGCGGCCCTCGCCGACGGGCTGATCTTCATGGCCATCGCCATCATCCTGGTGCGCACGGTCGCCCTCGGCGTGCGCGCGTCCCGGCTGCCGGCCCGGGCCCTCGAGCCGCGCAGCGCCAAGGCCGCCGCCCGCAGCGGCCAGCCCGGGGCCTGACGCCCGGAGCGGCCAGCCTGGGGCCCGGATGGCACCGACGCCACCCGGGCCCCGGGCGTCTGTATGTCATCCCGGCGCCAGCACCGGCGCCTTCCCCGCCACGGCAAGAGAGGGCGCTGACACATGCACATTCGGGCCACGCCCGAACAGATCGCCGCCGTCAGGGCTCAGACCGAAGCGGAAGGACCTCACTCTTGATCTTCACCCGAGCAGAGCTCGACTACCTGGCCACGCAGCACATCGGGCGGCTGGCCACCGTCTCGCCCGACGGGCAGGTACAGAACAACCCGACCAACTTCGTCGTCGACGCCGACGCCGGCACGATCGTCATCGGCGGGGGCGCGCTCGGCAGGTCAAAGAAGTTCCGGAACGTCCAGCGGGGCAGCACGGTCGCGTTCGTCGTGGACGACCTGGCGACGGTCGACCCATGGGCGCCCAGGGGCATCGAGATCCGAGGCGCCGCGGTGGCGCTGACCGATCAGGAACCGCCGCTGCCATCCCTGTCTCGAGAGATCATTCGGATCACCCCGATCAAGATCGTCTCTTGGGGGCTCGATGGACCGCGCGGGAGCCGTGCGGTGTGAAGTCCCGTGACGGCGGAGCTGTCCAGACTCGAGGAGAACATTCATGTATATCCGTGCCGCACCCGAAGAGATCAGTGCCGTCAAGGCCCAGTTCGAGCTGCTGGCGGCCGGCGTCCCCGACCTGCCGGTCGGCGCCGACCGCGGGCCCGCGCTCCCCCGTGGGAGCGGGGTGTCGGGCCAGTGGGTGAACGCCTCCGGGCGATCGGCCATGGACGCGGGGGTTGTGTTGTACGTCCACGGCGGCGGCTTCGCGCACACCGAACCACGAGCCGAACGGCTGCTGGCCTATCACCTGTCCAAAGCGGCAGGCCGGCCGGTCTTCGCCCTCGACTACCGGCTCGCCCCGGCACATCCCTACCCGGCTGCTCTGGACGATGTTCTGGCCGCCCACGACAGCCTGCTCGCCGGTGGGGCGGCGGAGGTCGTCCTGTTCGGCGAGTCCGCCGGCGGCACCCTGGTCCTGTCGGCGCTACTCGCGCTCAAGGGCGCGGACAAGCCGCTGCCCAGGGCCGTCGCCGTGTCGCCGGTGACCGACCTGACCCTGTCCAGCCCGTCATTGAGTACCAACGACGGGCTGGACCTGATCAGCCGAGCCGTGCTGGAACAGGCCTGTACCCAGTACCTGGCGGGGGCGCGAGCCGATTGCGCGCCTCAGTCACCACTGCACGGAGACCTGGCGGGCCTGCCCGGCCTGCTGCTGGTGGCCGGGGCGGCGGAGGTCCTGGTCGACGACGCCCGGCGATTCGCCGCTGCTGCCACCGCGGCGGGAACGGCCGTTGAGCTCGATGTCTACGAGGGCATGCCGCATGTCTTCCACCTGGCGATGCTGACCGGCACGCCGTCCTCCACCACGACCACGTTCCTGCGCCGCCTGGCGGACTGGACTGAAAGGAGATCCGCGTGAACCTGCGCGTTACCCGAGAAGAACCGTTGCGCCTGATGAGCGTGCACGCCCACCCCGACGACGAATCGAGCAAGGGCGCCGCGACACTGGCCAAATACGCCGCCGAGGGCGTGGACGTCCTCGTGGTCACCTGTACCGGCGGCGAGCGCGGCACCGTGCTCAACCCCGCCATGGACCGGCCCGAACTGCGCGGCGACCTCGCCAGGATCCGCCGCGCGGAGATGACGGCCGCCCGCGACATCCTCGGCGTCGGTCAGCAGTTCCTGGGCTTCGTCGACTCCGGGCTGCCCGCCGCCGGCGAACCGCTGCCAGACGGCTGCTTCGCCGTCACTGCGCTGGAGGAGCCGACCGAACGGCTCGTGGCGCTGATCCGCCGGTTCCGTCCGCACGTGATGATCACCTACGATGAGACCGGCGGCTACCCGCATCCCGACCACATCAGAACCCATGAGGTGAGCGTCGCGGCGTTCGAGGCGGCAGGCGACGCCGACCGGTTCCCCGGAACGGGCCAGCCGTGGCAGCCGCTCAAGCTCTACTACCACGGCGCCTTGTCGAAAGCCTGGTTCGAGGCGCTGCACAACGGCATGACACAACGCGGCATCCCCTCCGGCATGGACGAGGTACTCACCGAATTCCCCGAGGACGTCCCGGCGCCGGAGTTCACCACCCGCGTCCCGTGCGCGGAGTACTTCCCAGTCCGGGACCGGGCGCTGCTGGCGCACGCCACCCAGATCGACCCGAATGAAGGCTTCATGCTCCACGACAGGGACGTCGAGCGCGAGGTGTGGCCCACCGAGGATTACCACCTGGCCCGCTCGCACATCCAGGTCACGCTCCCCGAAGACGACCTGTTCGCCGGCTTGCGGCCCAAGCCGCGGACGGTGCTGATCTCGGGGGCGGGAGTGGCGGGCTCGACGGTGGCGTACTGGCTCAAACAGCACGGGTTCGCGCCGACGGTCGTGGAACGGGCCCCGCGCTGCGCACGGGCGGTCAGGCGGTCGACTTCCGCGACCAGGCACTGACCGTGCTGGACCGCATGGGATTGCTGGAGCGGGTCAAGGAACGCGACACCGGCATCGGCGACTGCACCATCGTGGACGCCGCAGGTGTGCCGTACGCCGTCATGCCATCGGTCCTGTACGCCGGGGAGCTGGAGGTGCTCATCGACGAGCTGATCGGAATCCTCCACGACCGGCCGCCCAGGCCGGGGTCGAGTACCGGTTCGGCGACTCCATCACCACGCTGGAACCGGACGACGACGGCGTGAACGTCAGCTTCGAGCACGCGCCGCCGCAACGGTTCGACCTGGTCATCGGCGCCGACGGGGCGCATTCGACGGTCCGTCGGCTGATATTCGGCCCGAGGAGGACTTCACCCACTATCTGGGCTGCTACTACGGCTACTGGACCGTCAACAACCGCCTCGGCCTCGACCACGAGGGCATGGCCACCGGCGACGGCGAAACCGCCGCGCTGAGCGTGTTCAGCGTCAAACACAACCGACAGGCTCGAGCGGGGCTGCTGTTCAAGGCCGACCAGCCGCGCGCCTTCGTGGATCGGGTACGCGCGGTGTCGAGCCGCCGGTCATCTACGCCGAGCTACCCGGCGCACACCACGACTTCGACCTGTTCGAGTCCATCCGGTCCGCCGCGGTCAGCCAGGCAGTGGAGCAGTTCACCACCAGGGTCAGCGCTTGCCCCGACGTGAGTCTTCAGGACTGGCAGCCTGCACA
>CAWGJL010000031.1:0-152595 GCA_963822765.1 uncultured Actinomycetes bacterium
CTCTTTAGGTATCGTGCAGAAGTGATCTCTCGTGACGATATCCGCCGCTGCTACGACACGATCCGGCCGTACATCCGTCGGACGCCAGTCATTCAGGTCCCCTTCGGCGACCTCGACGAGTCGGCGACCCTGCCGGCCGGCACGCTCAAGCTCGAGCAACTGCAGTGCGCAGGTGCGTTCAAGGCCCGGGGCGCGTTCACGAACCTGCTGCTGCGCGAGGTGCCGGCCGCCGGGGTGGTGGCGGCGTCCGGCGGCAACCACGGTGTGGCCGTGGCCTACGCCGCGCACCGGATCGGCGTCCCGGCGAAGATCTTCGTGCCCACCGTATCCGCGCCGACCAAGATCGAGCGCATTCGCCAGCTCGGCGCCGACCTGGTGGTCACCGGCGATCTGTACGCCGACGCCCTGGCCGCGGCTCAGGACTTCCAGCGGAGCTCGGGCGCGATGAGCGTGCACGCCTATGACCAGCGCGAGACCATCCTGGGCCAGGCCACATTGGGCCTGGAACTCGCCGAGCAGGCCGACGGCCTGGACACGGTGCTGGTCCCGGTCGGCGGCGGCGGCCTGCTGGCCGGCGTCGCCTCCTGGTTCGCCGGGGAGGTCCGCGTGATCGGGGTGGAACCGGAAGGCGCGCCCACGCTGACCTACGCCCGGGCCGCGGGCCAGCCGGCCGACGCCCCCGCGGGCAGCGTCGCGGCGGATGCCCTGGCGCCACGGCGGATCGGCGAGCTGGTGTTCCCCATTACCCAGTCCTACGTCGAGGACGTGCTGCTGGTCGACGACGACTCCATCCTGGCCGCGCAGCAGGCCCTGTGGCAGGCGTTCCGGGTCGCTGCCGAGCCCGCAGCCTCGGTCGGGATCGCGGCGCTGCTGGCCGGGGCGTACAAGCCCGCGCCAGGCGAGCACGTCGCGGTGGTGATCAGCGGCGCCAACATGTCGCCCGCCCAGCTCGGCTAGGACCACCCGGGCTTCCTGACTGATCTACCGCGCGGCCGAGCGGCCGGCTAGCCGGCCGGGTGCGCGCGGATGAAGTCGGCGACGACCGTGCCGAGCCGTTCCCCCGCGTCCTCCTGGAGGAAGTGGCCGGCCCCGGTGATCACCGGGTGCTCCAGACCTGCTGCGCCGGGGATCGCACGGGCCAGGATCGGCCCCATGGCGCCGGTGATGGGGTCGCCGTCGCTGAACGCCACCAGGAAGGGCTTGTCCCAGGCGGCCAGGCGTCGCCAGGCGGCCCGGTTGGCCTCGGATGCCGGGTCATCGGGGGTGGCCGGCACGAGGTTCGGCATGGCCCGCACCGCGGCCATGAACGCCGGGTCCGGAAACGGCGCCTCGTAGGCGGCCAGCACCTCGGGAGCAAGCCGCGTCTGGCAGCCGGACTGCACCAGCCGGGACACGCTCAGCGCCGGCGCGGTCCGGACCACCTCGCGGAACCGCAGCCAGACGTCGGGCATCGGCTGGTCACCGGTGGGCAGGCCGGTGTTGGCCGCCACCACCCGGGCGAACCGGTCCGGGTGCTCGGCGACTAGCCGCAGGCCGATCAGGCCCCCCCAGTCTTGTCCGACCAGCGTCAGCCTGTGCAGGTCGAGCTGGTCGAAGGCGAGAGCGCGGATCCACTCCACGTGCTGGGCGTAGCTGTGATCGGCGACGTCGGCCGGCTTGTCCGAGCGGCCGAACCCGGCCAGGTCGGCCGCGATGACCCGCAGTCCGGCGTCGGCCAGGACCGGCATGACCGTTCGGTACAGGAATGACCAGCTCGGCTCGCCGTGCAGCAGCAGCACCGGCTCGCCGCCCGACGGCCCGGCTTCCACGTAGGCCAGCCGCAGCCCGCCGACATCGGCGTAGCGCGGCGGATAGGCAAAGCCGGGAAGAGCGGCGAAACGGTCCTCGGGCGTGCGCAGCACCTGCATCCCGCCATGCTGCCACACGTACAGCCGCGTCCTCAGGAGCCAGGGCCTCCGCCTGGCTTGGCCGCGATCGCGGCGTCGGCCGGCTGGGTCTCCGACGGCCGGGCCTTACGAAGTGAAACCCGGGTTCACCACGCTAGAGGGCAATGCCGCTTAGCTTAAGTTGATCATGCTGGGGCCAGGGCTCTTACCGGGTTGACGAGCCGGATCGTGGGCGGGCCGTCGTGCCGGGTGCCGTGGTCGGCGGGTTTCTTGACCCGGTAGCTGTTGTACCGGGTGCGCTTGACGGCGCGGGGGTAGCTGCGGTGCCGCCGCGGCGGGTTGAGGTTCTTTGGCCGGATGATGTCACTCAGGACCTCAGCCAGCCGCGCGGCGGCGCGGTCAGGGGGGGAAAGCCGGGCCTGCGGCCCGGCGGATGATCCGCAGCGTGCGGGTGAACTTGACCCGGTCCGGATCGACCCCGGCCGCAGTGGCCGCGGTGCAGATCAGCGCGCTGATCGCATAGTGGGTCAGCAGGTAGCCCCAGATTTCCTGCACGACCATGGCCGGGGACTGCGAGCGCAGCACCTTCCCCGGCCCGCGCAGGAACGTCTTGAGCTGGGCGTTGCCGGTCTCATGCTCCCAGCGCTGGTGGTAAGCCTGCGCCAGCTCTGCCGCGCTGGCCAGCCGCAGGTCGGTGATCGTGGTGACCAGCGCGATCACCTCGCCCTGCCCGTCCCGGTCGGGCACCTCGTACTCGGCCACCCGCACGTACCGGCCCTGCTCCTCGTCCAGGTCCTCCCCGCGGCCGGCGGCCTCCAGCAGGGCCTGGCGCTTGCTGCCCCGGACCGCCGGGGCCACCAGCACCGACCGGTAGGACCCGTCGGGCAGCAGCTCCAGCACCGGCAGCCCGATATTGGCCTTGAGCCGCCACAGCAGCGCCGCCCCGGTATCCGCCGCGGCGCACCAGTCCTGCCAGGAATAGAACCCCCGGTCCGCGATCAGCAGCCAGTCCTGTTCCAGCTGCCGCAGCAGCGGGCGGGCCAGGGCCTGCTCACCGGTGCCCTTCCCGGCCGCCGACGGCCCGGCCGCGGCCAGCACCGGCGCGTGCGACCCGCACTCGGCCACCGTCACCACCCGCACCTTCGGGAACGCCGACACGCCCCCCGGGCCGCCCTTGGCCCCGAACGCGACCCGGTTCTGCCGCGTGTCCGGGACATCCCACTCCATCCCGTCCACCGACATCAGCCGCCACGGCCCCAGGAACGCCCCCGCCGTATCCAGGTCCGCCACCGGCACCGCGACCTGGCTGAACAGCTCCTCCAGCGGCTCGGGGCCCAGCCGCGCCCGAGCCTGGGTGAACCCGCTCCGGGTCGCCATCTCCCAGCCCTCATCCCAGGAGCCCCACCCCCGCAAGGTCTCCGTCAGCCGGGCCGCGACCTCCTCATAGTCATCCTCCGCGAACAGCGCCAGCGCCATCACGAAATACACCATCACATGCGGCGGCAGCTTCCCCCCGGCCCGCTTCGCCACCTTGCCCGTCACCGCGATCGCCTCATCAACCGCGTCCCGCGGCACCGCCGAGGCCAGCACCCCCAGCGAGATCCAATCCGTCAGCACACCGCCAGCCACCACGCCAGTCTCCGCCATGGCCGCACCAACCGCGCTCCCCCCGATCTCGATCCCGCGTTCACGGCAAGCAGAACCACCGTAAAACCAAGATCAACTTAAGCTAAGCGGCATTGCGCTAGAGGGCGGTGAAACCCGGGTTTCATTCAGGTTGATATGTCGGTTACGGCAGCTTCCACTTCTGGTTGGAGCTGTCCTGGCAGGTGTAGACGATCAGCTGAGTGCCGTTGCTGGTCGAGGAACGCGGGTCGTCCAGGCAGAGCGTGCCGCCGTGGGACTGCAGCTTCAGCTCGCCGTTGGCCAGCTCGCTCCACTTCTCGTTGGCGGCGCCGTTGCAGGTCCACAGGATGACCTTGCTGCGGATGCCGCCGTTGCCCTGGTCGTTCAGGCACTTGTTGTTGTGGATGAGCTCCCCGCCGGTGAACCGCCAGTTCTCGGCCTGGTCAGAACCACTGCACGACCAGATCACGACCGCAGCCCGGTTGGCCGAGCTGTTGAACTTATCGTCCACGCACTTGTTGTCGAAGCCGATGACCGGGTGTACAGAACCGGTGATCGGCGTGGGCGACGGCCCAGGCGACGGGCTGGCAGACCCAGCAGGGGTAAAGCTCAGCGTGGCGGTGAACGGACTCTTGGTGGTGTCGGTCGTCGGCAGGCTCACGGCCGCCGATACATTGCACTGGCCATCAGCGGCCTCGGCAGGCAGCGGCGAGACACCTTCGGTCAGCGGGGTCATGCCGGTGGTACCACCCTTCGCCACTGGCGAAGTGGCGTTGTTATCTGTACAGGTCAACGTGTAGCTGACCGTGACGTCCTCGTTGGTGCTGTTAGCGGAGTTGTCGGTCACGCTTACCGTTATCGCGGTCGGCGTGGCAACGTTCCCCGTCACGGTGCACGCAAAGGCGGTGGGAGTGCTGTCGGAAGCCCCAATGCAGTGGCCGACCACGGAGTCCGCATGGGCGATTTCCATGCTGGCACCGACCGCGCCGGCGGCGAGCAGACCACTCACTGCCGTATAGACGACAAGACGACGAATTCCCCGCATCATCAACTGCCCCTCTACGTTGTTTAGGCCCCGGGCTCCCCAATGCAGGCCGCGGAACAATAGGCATTGGTTTACACCCGCCGCAGCGGCGCTGTGCGCGGAACGGAGATATATGCCCCGCTGACCAGGTCTCAGGTGCAAAGCCGCAGGCGCCCGCGGCCGTCACTACCGGTCAGCAGGCGCCTGCGGCTTGGTGCTGTGCGCTAGGGCAGCTTCCACTGCTGATTGGCGGTGTCGTGGCAGCTGTAGACGATAAGCTGCGTCCCGTTCTTGGTCGAGGAACGCGGGTCGTCCACGCAGAGCGTGCCGCCGTGCGACTGCAGTTTGAGCTCACCGTTGGCCAGCTCGCTCCACTTCTCGTTCGAGCCGCCGTTGCAGGAGTAGAGGATCAGGTGGCCGCCGCTGCCTGCGTTGCCCTGGTCGTTCAGGCACTTGTTGTTGTGGATGAACTCGCCGTTGCTGAACTTCCAGTTCTCGGCCGGGTCGGAGCCGCTGCACGACCAGATCACGATCGCGGCCCGGTTGGCGGAGCTGTTGCCCTTGTCGTCGATGCACTTCCCGTCGAAGCCCACGACGGGGTGCACCGGACTCGAACCAGGCGGCGCGGAGCCGGCCGGGGTGTAGGTCAGCGTGCCGGTGTAATCGATCTTCGCGGTCCGGTCGTGGGGCGGCAGGCTGATGCCCGCGTTCACGTTGCACTGGCCGGCGGCGGCGGCGGGCAGCGGTATCAGCGGCACGGTAAGGGGGGTCGCGGCGTTATCGGTGGCGCCCTCCTCGTTCTGCGAGGTGCCGCCGTTGGTGCAGGTTACCGTCCAGTTCACGCTGACCTGCTCGCTAGCGCTGCCCGAATCCACGCCCACCGATATCGAGCTGGACGCGGGAACCACCGTGTCCAGGTTGCAGATATAGCCGTTACTGCCGTTCCCGCCGCAGGCAGCGGCAAAGTTGCCGGCCTGGGCGGCCTGGGCGACTTGCAGGCTCGCAGTGACCGCCCCGGCTGCGAGCAGGCCACTCACTGCCGTACAGACGACAAGACGACGAATTCCCCGCATCATCAACTGCCTCTCTACGTGATTTAGGCCCCATGCTCCCCATTGCAGGACGCGGAACAATAGGCACCGGTTTACACCCGCTGCGGCGGCGCCGTGCGAGAAACGGTGATTTATGCCGCGGTGACCAGCTCCGCGTACAGCGCCGCGGTCTGAGCCGCGATGGCGGCCCAGCCGAACTCCGCGACCGCCCGCTTGCGGCCCGCCTGGCCCATCGCCGCGGCCCGGTCCGGGTCTCGGAGCAGCGCGTTCAGGGCCTCAGCCAGCGGCTCAGGTTCGCCCGGCGGAACCAGCAGGCCGGTCTCGCCGTCGGCCACCACCTCGGGAATCCCGCCCGTGCGGGACCCGACGACCGCGGTCCCGCACGCCATCGCCTCCAGGTTCACGATGCCGAGCGGCTCGTAGACGGACGGGATGGCGAACACCGTGGCGTGCGTGAGCAGCTGGATCACCTCGCGCTTGGGCAGCATCTCCGGGATCCAGACCACGCCGGACCGGGTGGCGCGCAGCCCGTCCACCAGCCCGGTCACCTCGGCCTCAAGCTCAGGGGTGTCGGCCTGCCCCGCGCACAGCACCAGCTGGGCCTGCGGGACCAGCCCGGACGCCGCCCGGAGCAGCACGGGCACGCCCTTCTGCCTGGTGATCCGGCCGACGAAGATCACGTAGGGGCGGCTCAGATCGATGCCGTACCGCTCGAGCACGTCGGTCCCGCGATCCGGGTGGTATTCGGTGGTGTCTATCCCGTTGCGGATAACCCGGATCCGTTCGGCCGAAATTTCGGGGTAGGCGGTCAGGATATCGGCGCGCATGCCGTCCGACACGGCCACCACCGCGGCCGCCGAGCTGGCCGAGACCCGCTCGCACCAGGTCGAGAGGCGGTAGCCGCCGCCGAGCTGTTCGGCCTTCCACGGCCGCAGCGCCTCGAGCGAGTGCATGGTCATGACGTGCGGGATGCCGTACAGCATGGCGGCCAGGTGACCGCCCAGGTTGGCGTACCAGGTGTGCGAGTGGACCAGCTGGGCAGAACCGACGCCGGCGGTCATGGACAGGTCGGTGGACATCACCTGGAGGGCCTGGTTGGCGTCGGCCAGCAGCTCCCAGGGCCGGTGGGCTACGGCGTCCGGGCGGTCCGCGCCCTGGCAGTGCACGGTCAGGTCGACCAGCGGGGCCAGCTCACGGGCCAGGTAGGTGACGTGCACGCCCGCGCCGCCGTACACCTCGGGCGGGTACTCACGGGTCAGCAGGGCGACGCGCAGGCGACCCGTCACGGAACGACCTCCTGGCCCTTGCCGACCACGGTGATGCCGCCCGAGGAGACCACGAAGCCGCGGGCCCGGTCCCGGTCCTTGTCCACCCCGACCTGCGCCCATTCCGGCACGGTGACGTTCTTGTCGATGATCGCGTCCCTGACCACCGCGTGCCGGCCGATCTTGGTGCTGTGCAGCAGCACCGACCGCTCGACGGTGGCCCAGCTGTTCACCCGTACCCCGGGCGAGAGCACGGACTGGCGCACCAGGCCGCCGGAGATCACCACGCCCGGGCTGACCAGGCTGTCCAGCGCCCGCCCGACCCGGTCTCCCGCGTCATGCACGAACTTGGCCGGCGGCAGCGACGGCACATGGGTCAGGATCGGCCACTTCTCGTTGTACAGGTTGAAGATCGGCTCCACCGCGCACAGGTCCATATGAGCGTCGAAGTAGGACTCGAGCGAGCCGACGTCGCGCCAGTAGCCCGCGTCCCGCGGGGTCGCCCCCGGGACCTGGTTGAGGGTGAAGTCGTACGCCTGCGCGGCGCCGTTCCGGACCAGGTTGGGGATGATGTTGCCGCCGATGTCGTGCCGGCTGGAGTCGTCGTCGGCGTCCTTGCGCAGCGCGTCGACCAGCACGTCGGTGTCGAACACGTAGTTGCCCATGGAGGAGTAGCTCAGGTCCGGGTTGCCCGGCATGGACGGCGGGTCGGCGGGCTTCTCCAGGAACGCGTCGATGGTCCGGCCGTCCGCCGCCACCTGGACGATGCCGAACGCCGAGGCCTCGGCCCGCGGGACCGGTATCGCCGCCACCGTCACGCCGGCCCCGTGCGCCACGTGATGATCGACCATCTGCGTCGGGTCCATCCGGTACACGTGGTCCGCGCCGAAGACGATCACGATGTCCGGCTGCTCGTCGTTGATCAGGTTCATCGACTGGAAGATGGCGTCCGCCGAGCCGGTGTACCAGTGCGGGCCGAGCCGCTGCTGCGCCGGGACCGGCGTGACGTAGTTGCCGAGCAGGGAACTCATCCGCCACGTGGTGGAGATGTGGCGGTCCAGGCTGTGGCTCTTGTACTGGGTCAGCACGCAGATCTTGCGGATACCGCCGTTGGCCATGTTGGACAACGCGAAGTCGATCAGCCGGTAGAGCCCGCCGAACGGCACGGCGGGCTTGGCCCGGTCCGCGGTCAGCGGGCTCAGGCGGGTGCCCGCCCCGCCGGCGAGCACGATTCCCAGGACTGAAGGCTTCGGCATGACCCCTCCTGTGACGGTTACGGGTTAATTGCCATGCTTTCGCGCGTCCGGCGTGGCAGGGAAGATCTCGGTACTGGTCTCGATCTCGATTTCGGCGGCGAGGGGCGGGTCGGGGTCGGCGGTGTCGGGGTCTTCTGGGTCTTCGGGTCAGTAGCCTGCCACGCCTCGCGGACCAGCACCTGCAAGGCCCCGGCCAGCGGGATGGCCAGCAGCGCCGCGACAAAACCGCCGAACAGCCCGCCGACCAGGTTGCCCAGTTCGGCGCCGATCAGCACCGCCAGCAGGACCAGCAGCGGGTTGATCTTGACCGTCCGGCTCATGATCACCGGGTTCAGGACGTGGTTCTCGATCTGGGTGTAGGCCAGGAACACGACCAGGGTGACGATCCCGGCCGTGAAGCCCTGACTGAAGAAGGCGAACAGGACGGTCGGGATGCCGGCCAGGGCCCCGCCGATCATGGGCAGGAAGTCAACCAGGGCGACCCACAGGCCCCACAAGAGCGGGAACGGCACGCCGACGATCACCAGGGTCACGAACACCACGATCCCGGCGATGAGCGAGGTCAGCAGGTTGCCCAGCATGTACCCGCTGACGCTCTGGCTGACCTCGGAGCCTATCCGGGTGACGGTCGCCGCGCGCTCCGGCCGCATCTGGCCCAGGAGCCACTTACGGATCTTGGGCGCTTCGAGCAGCAGGAGCAGGACCAGGACGAAGATCGTGAACAGCTCGATCACCAGGGAGATGGCGCCCTTGCCGACGGTCAGGACCGGCTTGCTGAGCGACTCGACGTAGGTCACCAGCTTGGGCGCGTTCTTCTGCACCCAGGCCTGGATGTGGTACTTGGTGGCCAGGTGGCCGATCCAGCCCGTGCCGTGCTCCGCGCTCGTGACGTAGCCGGGCAGCCGCCCGGCCAGGTCGGTGATCCCGTTGACCAGCGGATTGCCGAACGAGTAAGCCACGACGGCGAAGACGACCAAGGCCCCGAGGGTGACGATCGTCACCGCCAGGCCCCGGCGCGGGATCCGACGCTGCAGCAGGACCACGATCGGGTTGAGCAGCAGCGCGACGAACCCCGCCACGACGATCAGCAGCAGGATGGTCCGCAGCTTGTAGAGCAGCTGCCCGGCCAGGTAGGCGGCCGCCACCACCGCCACCGTGACCACGATGGTCCGCAGCGGGACGTGCCGGAGGTCGGCGTAGCGCCACAGCCGGGCCATGCGGCCCTGCGGCGCAGGCTGATCGGTCACGGGACCAGCATGCCAGGTCGCCACGGCGCCGCAAGGGTCCGGGACCGTAACACGCCTGGCCGTTCGGCCTAAGAAAAGATCTCTATTTGCCGAACGGGCCGTGGTTCACCCGTCCCCGGCCAGGATCGTCACCGGCAGCGTGCGCGGCCCGCGCACCTGCCCGGCCGACCAGGTGACGGCGGCCGGGTCGGACAGCTCGAAGTCCGGGTAACGGGCCAGCCACTCCTCCAGGGCGACCCGCAGCTCCATCCGGGCCAGGTTCGATCCCAGGCAGCGGTGCCGGCCCAGCCCGAACGCCGCGTGGCGGTTCCTGACCCGGTCGAGCTGCACCAGGTCCGGGTTCTCGAAGGCGGCCGGATCCCGGTTGGCCGCCGGGAACGGCAGCAGCAGCCAGTCGCCCTCCTTGAACGGGTGCCCGTGGAAGTCGAAGTCCGTGGTGACCAGGCGGGCCATCGTGACCGGAGCGTAGGCGCGAAGCAGTTCCTCGACGGCGGTGTCCATCAGGCCCGGTTCGGCGGCCAGCCGGCGGCGGTCTTCGGGATGCTGGGCCAGGTGCCACAGGGAGGCGCCGATGGCCGACCAGGACGTGTCGATCCCGGCGATCATCAGCAGGACCATGGTGCCGCGGACGTGCTCCACGGGCAGCTTCTGGCCGCCGATCTCGGCCTCAAGCAGGAACGAGGTCAGGTCGTCCCGGGGCCGGGCGCGGTGGTCCTCGATCTGGGCGTCCATGTACTCGTCGACGGCGGCGAACCGCTCCTCGCGCTCCTCAGGCGGCAGGTCGACCTCCTCCAGGACCAGCCGGATGATGCCGCGGAACTGGTCGGCGTCCTCCTGGGGGAAGCCGAGGAACTTGACGATGACCCGCACCGGGATGTGCTGGGCGTACTCCAGGGCCGCGTCGAAGGTTTTCTTGCCGCTGGTCTGCTCTAGCAGTTCGCGGCACAGCTCACGGGTGAACGGCTCGAGGGCGGCGATCGGCTTGGGCGTGAAGGCGGGCAGCAGCATCCGGCGCACCACCCCGTGAAAGGGCGGATCCGAGCTGATCGGCGGGGACACCCCGATGGGCGCGGGCAGGTCATCGGGACCCGGCCGCCGCTCGCTGACCACGACCGACCGGGAGGTGAAGTGCTCGTGGTCGTAGGCCACCTCCGACACCAGCTCGTGGGTGACCGGCAGCCACGCGCCGCCGTACCGGTCGCTGTGCGCGACCGGGCACCGCTGGCGCAGGTCGTCCCAGATCGGGTAGGGGTCAGCGACCCACGCCGCGTCGGTGTGATCGAAGTCGGAGGCGAAGTCCTGCACCCGCGGATGGCGGTCGGTCATTGCTAGGCCTCCCGCGCTTCGACCAGGGAGATGGCGTGCTCGGGGCAGTTGGCCACCGCCAGCCGGGCCAGGCTGAGCTGGCCGGCGGGCACCAGGCCCGCGCCGACTTCGTGGGACATGCCCAGGTCATCCAGTTCGAACAGGTCGGGGAACACGCTGTAGCAGCGGTTGTGTCCCTGGCACTTGTCCGGATCGACGTGGACGCTGAAGGTCGTGTGAGTCACGGTGCCTCCTGGGTCAGCGGCTGCCTTTTCCCAAGGCTAACTTGGGGTCGATAGGTTACCTAGATGCTGTGGCTTCGCTTCTTGTCCGGACCGGACATCGACGGCCTGGGCCTGTCGAACGCCGACATCCTCACCGCGGTCGAAGAGGCCGTGCGCGCGCACGGTGACGGGCGCGTGGTGGTGGAGCCGCGGGTCCATCTGGTCCCGGACAACGACGGCGCCGGTCACTTCAACGTCCTGCGCGGCCACCTGTCGGTGCCCGGGGTGAGCGGCGTCAAGGTGGTGGGCGACTTCGTGGCCAACTACGCCGCCGGGCTGCCCAGCGAGCTCGGGCTGCTGACGCTGTATGACCCTTGGACGGGCGTGCCGCTGGCGATCATGGACGCCACCTTGATCACCGCCTGCCGGACCGGCGCCATGACCGCGGTGGGCGCCCGCTACCTGGCCCGGCCGGACGCCCGGGTGCTCGGCCACGTCGGTGCCCGCGGCACCGCGTTCTGGAACGTGGTGCTGCTGGACGAGCTGTTCAGCCTGGACGAGATCCGGGTCACCAGCCGCCGGCCGGAGTCCCGGGAGGCGTTCGCCCGGGACCTGGCCGCGGTCACCGATACCCGCATCCGGGTGGCGTCTTCGGCCGAGGAGGTCTTCGAGGACGCCGACATCCTGGTCGAGGCGTCCCGGCTGACCACGCCCGAGCCGCTGCTGCGTACCGCCTGGGTCAAGCCCGGCGCGTTCGTCGTGCCCTACGGCACGATCAGCGCCGTCGAGCTGGATCTGCTCGACGTGATGGACAAGGTGGTGGTGGACGACTGGCGGGAGGCCCAGTCGGGGCGGTTCGGCGCGCTGCGCCGCCACGTGGACACCGGCCGGCTGTCGCCCGCGTCGCTGCACGCCGAGCTGGGCCAGATCGTCACCGGCGCGCGCCCCGGCCGGGAACGCGACGACGAGCGGATCCTGTTCTGGCACCGCGGCCTGGCCATTCTCGACATCGCCGTGGGCCTGGCCATCTTGCGCCGGGCCGAGCAGCTGGACGCCGGGACGATGCTCCGCTACCGATCGTGACGCCGGTAACCTTCGGCGGCGACGCTGACCTCGGCCTGATCCGTTCTGTGGCCGCCGGGTGCGAAGTCCGCATCGGGTCATCGTCGCTGGCGGTGGTGCGGCGGCAGCGCGCCGAGGCGGCTCTGGCCTTGGCCGACGGACGCCTGGTGTACGGCGTGAACACGGGCATGGGGGCGCTGTCCTCGGTGCGCCTGACCGAGGAGCAGCAGCGTTCCCACCAGCGCAACCTGCTGCTGGCCCGGGCGGCGGGCGGCCCGCCGTGGCTATCGGAGCCGGAGGCACGGGCGGTCGTCGCGGTCAGGCTGGCGACCTTCTTGTCCGGCGACGCCGCCGTGTCGGCGGAGCTGTGCCAGCGGCTTGCCGACCTCCTCAACCGCGGCGTGGTGCCCGCCGTGCCCCGCGGCGGCGCCGGGGCGGCGGGCGAGATCATGCAGCTGGCCCACGCGTCCGGGCCCGTGACCGGGATCGGCCGGGTCCTGCGGCCCGACGGCACCACGGTCCCGGCGGGCGCGGCGCTGCGCGAGGCCGGGCTCGGCGAGTTCACGCTGGGCGCGAAGGAGGGCATCGCACTGATCCAGGGCGTGCCCGGAGCGACCGGCCTGTCCGCGCTCCGGCTCGGCGAGGCAGCCGCGCTCACCTCCCTCATGGAGGGCGCCGCGGCGCTGTCCATCGTGGCGGTCAGGGCGTCGCGCGATCCCTACCACGCGGCCTGCGCCCGCGGCGACGACCTGCTCGGTGCGGTCCTCGGCCGCCTCCGCGCGGCGGCCGGCGACGAGCCGTCGCCGCGGTCGCTGCAGGCCCCGACCTCGTTCCGGGTGGCCGGACCGGTCCTCACCCAGGTCGTCCGGGCGGCTGGCCTGCTGGAGGCCGCGGTGCGGCGCGCCCTGACCGGGGTCACCGACTCCCCCGCTTTCCTCGACGGGCAGTTCACCGGGACCGCCGGGTTCCACGGCATCGACCTGGCCGCGCACTGCGACCAGCTCACCGCGGCGTTCTGCCACGCGGCCGAGGTGGCGGCGGCCCGGATCCACCGGCTGCTGGATCCGGCGGTCACCGGCCTGCCCGCGCAGCTGGCCCGGGACCCCGGTCCGCAGGCCGGCCTGACGCCGGTCCACAAGCGGGCCGCCGGGGAGGTCCACGCCATGCGGCGGCTGGCCGGCGCGACCCCGGTCGGACTGATCGAGACCTCCGGCGGCCAGGAGGACGTGCAGTCGTTCGCCTGGGAGGCCACCGAGAAGCTTCGTGCCGCGATGCGCCACGCCCGCGCGGTCACGGCCTGCGAGCTGCTGGCCGGCTACCAGGCGGCGGCCCTGTCCGGCCGTCCGCCGCCCGCCGGGTCCCGGGCGCTGCTGGACTGGCTGGCGGGCATCATCGCCCCGATCGATGGCGACCGGCCGTTCGGCGAGGATCTCCAGCACCTCATCGATGCGCCCTGGCCCCCGGCCTGAGCATGAGCGGAGTGAACCCCGGGTTTCGCTTCGTCAGGGCGTGGTGAACCCCGGGGTTCACCACGCCGCGCCGTTCTCCGGGGTGCGTGCGTCTGCCCCTGGATCGGGCATGGTTTCCTGGAGCCAGACCTGGAGGTGGTGCATGACGGGCGAGACAATCCGCGACCTGCTCGACCCTCTCATCGGTAAGCGTGGCTCGATCTTCATGGTGGTCAACAGGACCGGGCCGATCGGATTCGCCACGGCTGACAATAAGAAGCTGACCGGCGTCGAGATCCGCCCGGACGGCCTGGTCCAGCTGACTCGCGAGAGCGGGTGGGCCGTGATCGATCCGAGCGACGTGATGGCCGTGGTGTGGAACGACGATACGGAGACCTCGCCGGGCCAGTTTCTCTGATCGTCGACCTGCTCCTGTGCGCCAGCCGACGCCCGCCGCGAGCCGCTCCCACTCGATATTCCGCAGCCGCGAGTCGGGCGGCGGCGGGTAGCTGGCGACCGTGACTAGAGCGAGAACTGTGGGCGGGTACGCGATCCCCGGCATCATCGTGTTCTTCTTCTGGTTGGTGGTCATCATCCTGGTCATCATCCTCCTGGCGTTCATCGTCCACTGGGCGGGCGGTGGAGCACTCAACCTGAGGCTCGGGCACTTCATCCTCGACGTCGGCGTCACCTGATCGACAACATCCACCGTCGCTATTACCGCACGTCAAGCCCGGTGATCCAGCGGACGCTGGATCACCGGGCTGCGTTTAGCTACCGGACGTCGAGACCGGTGAGGGCGCGGCCGCTGATGAGACGCTGGATCTCCGAGGTGCCCTCGAAGATGGTGAAGATCTTCGCGTAGAGGCAGAGTTATCGGGTATCCCCAATAACTAGGTTGACCTGTGGAAAGGTAGGCTCGCAGGGGTTTCCGATCGCCGGCCGTACGGCCGACGAGCGTCGGCCCGGCCCATTCTTGTGCTGATCCGTGCCCGGGCGGACACTCGGTCGCGGGGCAAGGGACCTCTCGTTCTTCGCGTCGTTCAGGTCCGATCCGGACTTGGCGGACGGGAGCCGGGGAGGCCCTCCGGCAAGGCGCGCAAGGCGACCGCCCGTACTTCGCGGGAAGTTTATGCCGAACGGGCCGTGGTGCGTGCGCCGCGTCTGTCGCCGGTCGTCACCCCCGCACTGACGTGGTTATTCGTGATTGTCCGTTAATAGTCGACTACTTTCGATACTCATCGTGTACGATCCGGGGACATGACGGCAGTCCCCCAACCAGACCCGCGCGCCTACATGCGGCTGGCCGCGCTGATCCGGGATCAGATCACCAGCGGGACGCTCGCTCCGGGCGGCAGGCTCCCGTCGATCGCGGTTCTGCGCCGCCAGCACGGTCACTCCCGCCAGACGGTCGGCAAGGCGATGCGCATCCTCGAGGGCGAGGGCCGGATCTACCGGGTGCCGGGCCTGGGCTACTACATCAGCCAGGACGCGGCCGCCGGGCCCTGAATGGAACGGCCGCGCGCGGGTAGCAGGATGCCACGGCCGTAAGGCGGCCCAAAAGGAGAGGTGGCACCGTGAGCTGGTTCCGGCGATCGAGGCGGACGACGCGGGCGCACGTCAAGCCGACCTGGCGCGAGCGCCAGGCCGCCGAGCGGACGGCCCGGGCCGAGGCCTCGCTGCGGGAGACCGAGCAGAAGATCCACCAGATCGCCGACGAGGTCCGCAGCGACCTCAAGGGATCGTCCTAGCCGGCTTAGTCCTGGGCGTGCCGGTCGAGGAACTCGTAGATATCGGCGTCGTCCACGCCGGGGAAGCTGCCGGCCGGCAGCGCGGACAGGATGTGCGAGTGCGCGCGAGCCGACGGCCACGCGTTGCCTTCCCACCGTTCGGCCAGCGCGGCGGGCGGCCGGGCGCAGCACTCGCCGTCGGGGCAGGCCGACCGTTTCCTGGTCGTCACCTCGCGGCCGCGGAACCAGCGGGAATGCTCGAATGGCACGCCGAACGTGATGGCGAACCCGTGGTCGGCCCGCGGGTCGACCTGGGCGGTGCAGAAGTAGCTGCCGGACGGGGTGTCTGAGTACTGGTAGTACGCGGAGAAGCGGTCGGCGGCGCCGAACACCTGGCGGCCCGACCACTGGCGGCAGAGCCGCTGCCCCTCGATGGCGCCCGACGGGTCCGCGGGAAAGACCACGCCGTCGTTCTCGTACGCCTTGTAGATGATGCCGCTCGCGTCGTTCTTCACGAAGTGACACGGCAGGTCCAGGTGGTGGGTGGCGAGGTTGGTGAACCGGTGCGCGGCCATCTCGTACGACACCGAGAACAGGTCCACCAGGTCCTCGACCGAGAGGTCCCGGTTCTGCTTCGCGCGTTCGAGTACCGGCACCGCCGCGGACTCCGGCATCAGCAGCGCGGCGGCGAAGTAGTTCGCCTCCACGCGCTGCCGCAGGAAGTCGGCGAAGTCCCGGGGCACCTGGTGGTCGAGCAGGAAGTGCCCGAGCGCCTGCAGCACGATGGCCCGCGGTGAATGCGCGCCGACCGGCTCCTGCTTGACGTAGATCCGACGGTTCCTCAGGTCGGTCAGCGACCGTACCGATCGCGGCAGGTCCTGGATGTACCGGACGGCGAAGCCGTGGTGGCTCACCACCGAGACCAGCATGCCCTGGGTCACCGCGCCGCCCGAATAGCCTCCCGCGCTGAGCGCGGCGGCCGCCTCGCTCTCGATGACCTCGAAGTAGTTGTCCCGCTCGCGCATGGCCTCCCGCAGCGCCGCGTTGGCGGTCCGGGCTTCCTCCGGCGTGGCGGTCGGCTTGGATCCCTGGGCCCGCAGTTCGGCCGCGACCGCGACCAGGTGCTCGAGCACATCGGTGGGGACCCGCGCTCCGATCTTGAGCTGCGGCAGGCCCAGCCGCCGGTAAGACGGGTCCTGCTGCGCGTCGGCCAGGGCAATCTCCAGCTGCGCCCGGCGGCTGGGCGGTTGCCGGCTGAGCAGGTCGGACACCGGCACCGACAGCGCATTGGCCAGCTGCTCGATCAGCGAGAGCTTCGGCTCCCGGCGGCCGTTCTCGAGCAGGGACAGCGCCGACGGAGCACGGCCGACCCGCTCCCCCAGCTCGGTGAGCGTCAGACCCCGGGCCCGGCGCAGATGACGCAGCCGTTGGCCGAGGGTTATAAGGTCTATACCATCGGTCTCAACCAAATTCTGGCGATCTTTCATCGTGAAGCTGACTATATATTGCTGCTTTGGAAAAATTCTACAATCTTTACGTCTTCTGCTCTACTATTTCGTGGGCTGGCCGGACAGGCTGAGGTAAACATCCCGCCCGGTACCGGGATCTCAGCATTTGCAGGAAGGCACCCACAGTGGACACGATCAGCCAGCAGGCGGCCAGGCTAGACGCGGAATGGGCCACGGATGCCCGGTGGAAGGACACCTCCCGGACCTACTCGGCCGAGGACGTCATCCGGCTGCGCGGCACGGTCCAGGAGGAGTACACGCTGGCCAGGCTCGGCGCCGAACGCCTCCGCAAGCTGCTGGAAGCCGAGGACGCGGTCACGGCCCTCGGCGCGGTCACGGGCATGCAGGCGGTGCAGCAGGTCAGGGCGGGCCTCAAGGCCATCTACCTGTCGGGCTGGCAGGTGGCGGCGGACGCGAACCTGGCCGGGCAGACCTACCCGGACCAGAGCCTGTACCCGGTCAACTCGGTGCCCCAGGTGGTGCGCAGGATCAACAACGCGCTCCTGCGCGCCGACCAGATCAGCTGGTCGGAGTCGGCGGACGGCGACATGCGCACCGCGCCGCACTGGCTGGCGCCCATCGTGGCCGACGCCGAAGCCGGGTTCGGCGGCGTGCTGAACGCCTATGAGCTGATGAAGTCGATGATCGCGGCGGGTGCGGCCGGGGTGCACTGGGAGGACCAGCTCGCGTCCGAGAAGAAGTGCGGTCACCTGGGCGGGAAGGTGCTCATCCCGACCAGCCAGCACATCAAGACGCTGAACGCGGCCCGGCTGGCCGCCGACGTGTGCGGCGTGCCGACGCTGGTCGTCGCGCGCACCGACGCGCACGCGGCCACGCTGCTGACCGCGGACGTGGACGAGCGGGACCGGCCGTTCGTGACCGGGACGCGCACCGCGGAGGGGTTCTACCGGGTGCGGAACGGGATCGAGCCGTGTATCGCCCGCGGGCTGGCCTACGCGCCGTACTCGGACCTGATCTGGATGGAGACCTCCACGCCCGACCTCGACGTGGCCCGCGAGTTCGCCGAGGCGATCAAGAGCGAGTACCCGGACCAGCTGCTCGCCTACAACTGCTCGCCGTCGTTCAACTGGCGCGCGCACCTGGACGAGGCGACGATCGCGAAGTTCGGCAAGGAGCTCGCGGCCATGGGCTACCGGTTCCAGTTCATCACGCTGGCCGGCTTCCACGCGCTCAACCACTCCATGTTCGAGCTGGCCAGCGGCTTCGCCGAGGAAGGCATGCCCGCCTACGTCCGGCTGCAGGAAGCGGAGTTCGCGGCCGAGAAGCACGGCTACACCGCCACCCGGCACCAGCGCGAGGCGGGTACCGGTTACTTCGACCTGGTCACCTCGGCCATCTCCCCGAACGCCGAGACCGTGGCCCTGGCTGGCTCGACCGAAGCCGAGCAGTTCCACGCCGCCTAAGCACCCAGCGTCTCCGAGGCAACGCGCTGCGTCGTCGAGCTGGCGCTGCTGCTCCGCCGCTAACCGAATGAACCCCGGCTTTCACTGCCCTCTAGCGTGGTGAAACCCGGGGTTCATTTCGTTCGGGACGGGCGCAGGGCGGCGCGAGGTGGTTGCGGGAGGGGTGCGGGTTGGTTGCGGGGAGGGTGCAAGAATCGCGGGCACTGGGGGATTTCGTGCAGGTAGATGCTCTTTGCGGCTTAGCGAAGGGCAAGTGGTTCTTATGTTGCCTATGTCTCATTTGTGGGTACTTGGTTAGCATCGGGCGCTATGGGGAAGCGCCTGGTGCTGAGGTTGTTTGTGTTGCTGAGTGCGAGTGCGCTCGGCCTGGGCGGGGCCGCGGTCACCGGGTCGGCGGCCGGGGCCGGCGAGAGCGCCGGGATAGCTCACCGGGGCATGCTCCCGCCGCACAATCCCGCAGCCAGCTTGTGGCCTGCCCCGTCCTTCATGGCGTCGTGCGCCCAGGGGGACGACGGGGCGCAGTGCAACGACGTAGCGCTCACCGCGATCAGCCATGCGCGCCAGACGCTGGAGAAGCTGGGTGCCATGTCCTTCTCGCTGGCCGGCTACGAGAAGCTGACCCCTGATGAGCAGCTGTTCGTCACCGTCGACCTGGAACGGACCGCGCGCGGGCTGCCTCCCGTCCTGGTGCTGAGCAGGTCGCTGGACGCGATCGCCCGGGCTGGCGCGCAGGCCAGCCGGGACCCGGCCATCGCGGACGTGCCCCGGGCCCTGCCCGGCGGCGGCCGGACCGCATATCTCGGCGCCACCTGGTCGGGAGGATGGATCAACCCGCTGGGATCGGACTACGGGTGGATGTACGACGACGGGCCGGGCGGCACCAACGAGGACTGCCGGACCGCGGGCTCGGCGCGGTGCTGGGGCCACCGGGACATCATCCTGGTCGCGTTCGGCAGCGCCGCTTGCGGCGGCGGCCAGGCCGAGCTGGCCATGGGCGCGGGCCACGTCATGCAGGCCTCCGGATGGGGCGAAAGCGACACCGAGGTCCTCGCGGGCGTGTGCGGGCCGACTCCCGCCGACGCGGTGTTCACCTGGGCTCAGGCGAAGAAACTGCTGCACATCGGGTGACGCGGCGGTGCCGCGGTAACGTTCCCGGAACGGTGCGCCCGTACAGTGGCCACCGTGACTGAGCCACGGGCAGCGGGCCGAGGCCCCTCCGCGGCCTGGGCGGCGGCGCTGGGCGGGCTGGCCGTCCTGTTCCTGGTGGCGACGCTGCCGCTGACCTTGCTCTCCGGCCAGCTCGGCGAGGGGCTGGTGGCCCTGGTCATCGGCATCCCGTGCGCTGGCGTCGGAGTGGTGGTCGCCCGGCGCCAGCCCGGTAATCCGCTTGGCTGGCTCTTCCTGGCCATCGCCCTCTGCCTGTTCGTCGCCAACGACGGCGGAGACTACTCGTACTTCGTCTACCGCCTTGGCCATCATCTCCCGTTCGGCCCCGCGGCGCTGGCGCTGGAGCAGTTGTGGATCCCGGGCCTGGTCCTGTTCGTGGTGGTGATCCTGCTCTTTCCCGACGGCAGGTTGACGTCGCGGTTCTGGCGGTGGGGCCTACGGGTCTTCTGCGCGCTGTACATCGCGCTGCTGGCCGCGGTGGCCGCGGCCCTGGCCGGTGCGCTGGGCGCGCATCCTCTGCGCATCGATGACACGGGTGGCCTCGTGGCGACGGACAACCCCGCAGGCTGGTTCGCGATCGCCGAGCACTCGATCCTGGTCGTGAGCCTGATATTGTCGCTCGGCTTCATCTTCCGGCAGGTGGTGAGCTGGCGGCGCTCCTCCGGCGAGCGGCGCCAGCAGCTGAAATGGCTCGCGAGCGGCGCCGCGGTCACCATCGTCAGCCTGGTCCTCGCGGCGGTGTTCGCCACGTCGGGCACCACCACCACGCTCCGGGAGTGGGTGGACAACTTCTTCTGGTTCGGCCTGGCCGCGCTGCCGGTGTCGATGGGCGTGGCGATCCTGCGCTACCGCTTGTACGAGATCGACCGGATCATCTCCCGGACGCTGGCCTACACGGTGGTCACCGGCCTGCTCGTCGCGGCGTACGCGGGCCTGGTCCTGCTGTCCACCAACGTGCTGGGACTGTCCTCGTCGGTAGCGGTGGCGGCCTCGACGCTGGCCGCGGCGGCGGCGTTCAGCCCGCTGCGGCGGCGGGTACAGCGGGTCGTGGACCGCCGGTTCAACCGGGCCCGGTACGACGCGGACGTGACGGTGGCCGCGTTCGCGGCCCGGCTCCGGGAGGAGGTGGATCTAGATTCGGTCCGGGCCGACCTGGCCGGAGTGGTGACCAGGACGCTGGAGCCCGCGCACCTGTCGGTGTGGCTGGGCGGGCGCGGCTGAGCCGCTGGTCAGCTGAAGTCGGGGGAGCTGCCGGAACCGCTCTGGCTCCCGGGATCCGCGGGGCCCCAGGGCGCCTGCGAGCGGCCCGGCTCCACCCGGGGCTGCGGCCTGGTCTCGGCCCAGTCGGCCAGCAGGCCATTGCCTCCTATGGTCTGAGTGGTTCCCAGGTCGGGAAAGGCACCCGGCGCGGCTTCGAAGGGCGCGGGCACCTCGGCGACGGCCCGGCGCCGCCACCGGGACGGCACGAACAACGGGATGATCATGGCCAGGCCCGCCAGGGCCAGCACGCCGTTGAAGAGCAGGACCTCGAAACCAGTGCCGTAGGTCTGCGACTTCAGCGGGATGTACTGGACCGCGCGCCGCACGCTGAACAGGTACAGCCCGGTCCAGCCGAGCAGGGCCAGGCCAGGCAGGCCGGCCGCGAGCGGCGAGATCATCGGCAAGACCATCAAGATCCCGGCCAGCAGGCCGACGGCGAGCAGCACGCCGAACCCCTCCAGGACGGCGTGGTCATGGATGAGAGAGCCGCCGCCGGCCGGCAACGTGCCTCTGGCCGGCCCGCTGAGCAGCTTGAAGTAACCCCATGAACCCGCGAAGAAGACCGCGGCGGCCATGACGATGGCCAGGGCCACACCGATCAGATGGCGCATATCCCTCAACCCCTTAGTCGATCACAGAGGGAAGCTTACGGCCGGGCACGCCGGACGTCATGAGCTCCGCGGCGTGTCGTCACGCGAGTGATCAGCCACGTTCCCCGGCGAGGTCTCTTAGCGCGATCACAGGTGCCAGCCAATATGCTGTCCCGGTGCGCATCCACGCCATCTTCGGGGGAATCGGCGCGTTCGCCGTCAAATTTCGCTGGGTCGTTATCGCGGCCTGGGTTATCGCAGCCATCGCTGTGCCTAAATTCCTGCCCTCGCTCAACAGCGTCACCCAGGGCAACAACAGCGCCTTCCTGCCCGCAAGCGCGCCCAGCGAGCAGGCCGCGCAGCTCGCGGCGCCGTTCGGGGCCACCAACCTGGTCCCGGTTCAGGTGGTCGCGGCGGTCGGCCATGGCACGCTGAGCACGGCCGACACCACCTGGCTGGCCACGCTGCGGCACGACCTGGCGACGGTGCCGACCGTGGTCTCCGTGCGTGACCTGGGCCGGTCAGCCGACCAGCAGGGCGAGCAACTGCAGGTGCTGTCCGACGTCAACCAGGCCAGCCAGCCGGACCAGACCACGCTGGTGAAGAACATCCGCGCGAAGATCGTGACGGCAGCGGCCCCGGCCGGATTGCAGGTGAACCTGGCTGGCCAGATCGCGATCAACGTGGACCAGCAGGCCAAGTCCGGCAACCAGGGGAACCAGGTCGAGGGCCTGTCCGTGATCTTTATCCTGGTCTTGCTGCTGCTGATCTTCCGGTCACTGCTGGCGCCGCTGATCACGCTAATACCCGCGTTCTTCGCCGTGGCCATCGCCGGGCCGCTGGTCGGCGAGGCGGCGCACGCCGGCCTGAAGGTCTCGGTCATCGCCCAGTTGCTGCTGATCGTGCTGGTCCTCGGCGCGGGCACCGACTACGGGTTGTTCCTGGTGTTCCGGGTGCGGGAGAACATGCGCGAGGGGGCGGATCCCAAGGACGCGGTGCGCGCCGCGGTCACCCGGGTCGGCGAGACGATAACGTTCTCCGCCCTGACGGTCATCGCCGCGCTGCTCTCGCTGCTCGTCGCCACGTTCCAGATCTACCAAGAACTCGGCATCCCGCTGGCCATCGGGATCGGCACCATGCTGCTAGCCGGGCTCACGCTGCTGCCCGCGTTGCTGGCGGTGTTCGGCCGGGCCGCGTTCTGGCCGAGCAAGACCCGGGCGGGCACCGGCAAGCTCGGCCTGTGGGGCCGGGTCGCGGCGCGGCTTGTGCGCAGGCCGGCGATACCGCTGGTTATCGGCGTGGTCATCTTCGGCGCGCTCGCGATCGGGGTGGCGAGCTACCAGCCCGGCGGGTTCGGCGGCTCGATCAACGCACCGGCCGGCACCGACTCCGCGGCTGGCACCGCACTGCTGGCCAAGCACTTCCCGTCCAGCTCGGCCAACCCGACCAACCTGGTCTACAAGCTGTCCCAGCCGGTCTGGGACGATCCCGCGCCGATTGCCGCGGCCACCAGCCAGCTCGCCGCGAGCGGCCTGTTCACGGGCGTCACCGGGCCCCTGAACCCGGCGGGCGTCTCGCTGCCGCAGTACCAGGCTCTGCACAAAACGCTAGGGAATCCGGCGGTGCTGCCTGCCGTGCCCGCGGGCCACCTCACCATCCCGCTCGCCGAGTACGAGGCCTACCGGGCCACCGCGCAGTACGTCAGCCCGGATGGCAAGACGATCCAGTTCGAGACCGGCCTGAAGGCGGGCGACCCGTCGACCACCGCCGCGTCGAACGCGGTGCCCTCGATCCGGGCCGAGGCCGCCACGGTGGCCAAGACCCTGGGTGCAACCGCCTACGGGGTGGGCGGCGAGGCACCCGCCTTCTACGACATCAGTCACATCTCCGACAGCGACCTGGTCCACGTCGTCCCGGTCGCGATCATCGTGATCGGCCTGCTGCTCTGCCTGGTCATACGTTCGCTGGTCGCGCCGCTGTACCTGATCGCCTCGGTCGCGCTGTCGTATTTCGCCGCCCTGGGCCTGTCCGCTCTGCTGTTCATCAAGCTCGGCGGGGAAAGCGGCCTGACCTTCATCCTCCCGTTCCTGATGTTCATCTTCCTGCTCGCGCTGGGTGAGGACTACAACATCTTGGTGATGAGCCGGATCAGGGAGGAGGCTCAGCATCGTCCGCTACGTGAGGCAGTCAGCCACGCAATAGGTGCTACCGGCACCACGGTGACCTCCGCCGGCCTGGTCCTAGCCGGGACGTTCTCCGTGTTCGCGCTGGTCGGCGGGCGTCAGTCCGGCGGTAGCCAGATCGTCGACGTGGGTGTCGGGCTGGCCCTGGGCGTGCTGATGGATACCTTCATCGTCCGCACTGTCCTGGTGCCGTGCACGGTCGTGCTGCTCGGGCGGTGGAACTGGTGGCCAGCCAAGATGGGCCGGGCCGACCAGCAGCCGGGCGCGGACGCCGCGCCGGCCGCCGAACCGGCCGCGCCGCATACCCGCTGACCCCTTCCTGCCGGGCGAGCCTGGGCTCAGTCGGCCAGGGCGTCGATCGAGGAGGTCAGGTCGCGCAGGGCGGGGGCGGCGTCGCGCAGCGCGGCCCGGTCGCGCTGCGGAAGCGCGGCCAGCGCAGCCTGGATGATCTCCTCGTTCACCCGGTGCCAGCGGTGCACGGCCGCCGCACCCTGGTCCGACAGGTCCAGGCTGACGGTGCGGCGGTCGCCGGTCCCGTCGGCGCGCAGACCACCGGGCGTGCGGGTCACGTAACCGGCCGTCTGGAGGCCGCTGAGCAGGGTCGCCACCGAACTGGGCGCGAGCCGCAGCATCCGGGCCAGCTGGCTCGGCCGGATCGCGGGGTGCTCGGCCATGCACGACAGGAGCTCGAGCTGGGCGACGGAGAGCCCCAGGGCGGGGTCGGTGGCCCGCGCGGCGCGGCGCATGGCCCGCCGCAAGCGGGACACGACGTCGGCCAGCTCGGGGCCGATCTGCTCGTGTCCGAGCAGGTCCTGGGCTACGTCGCCCTCAGCTGAAGCCACCTGACGGGTCCGCCTCCCTGGGCCGTCCGGCCCGTCCCCGCGCCGGTGCGCGGCCGGCCAGCGCGATGGCGGCCGCGGTGGCGGCGGCGACGGCGAGCACGATGAACGCGGGCCGCGCCTGCGCCGATCCAGCGTACCCGTGGCCGTCGCCTCCCAGGTGCAGGGCGAGCGCCATCAGGGAGATGCCGAGAGTGGTACCGATCCCCCGGGCGATGCTGACCAGACCGCCGAGCAGGGAGGCAGACGAATCAGCGGTACTGCGCATGATGACCGTGTTGTTGGCGGGCACGAACAGCCCGAGGCCCAGGCCGGCCAGAGCGAGCTGCGGGACCACGGTCTGCACCGTCATCGGCACGAAACCCGAGACGGCCATTACCGCGCAGGTCAGCACGGCACCGGCGAAGCCGCGCTGGCTGTCGGTCCAGGCCCTGGGCAGGACCATGTCGCCGAACAAGGCGGCCAGGCCGAACCCGAGCGGCAGGGCCGAGAGCAGCAGGCCGGCCCGGGCCTCGCTGCTGAGGTCATGGCCGAGCAGCTGCGGGATCAGGACCAGCGGCCCGAACAGCACGAGGTAGCCGCAGGCCGCGCCGGCCAGGGCGCGGGCCAGCGGTGCGGAGCGGAGCAGCCAGACCGGTATCAGCGGGTGCCTGGTGGTTACCTCACGCCGGATGAACGCGGCCAGGCCGGTCAGCGCGAGCGCCGCGAGCAGCGCTGTCGTCCAGCCCGGGAGGTTCAGGCCGGAGGCCGCAGACAGGACCAGCAGCAGCGCGCTGGCCCAGGCCACCAGCAGCAGGGAACCCGGCCAGTCGAACCTCTCCGCCCGGCTGAACTGCCGGGTACGCGGCAGCAGGTAGCGGCCCGCGACGATCGCCGCCAGGCCGACGGGGACGTTTACCCAGTAGACGGCGCGCCAGCCGATGGTGGCGGTGAGCATTCCGCCCAGGGTGGGACCCAGCGCCAGCCCGATGGACTGCGCGCCCGCCTGCACGCCCAGGGCGAAGCGCATCCGGTCCTTGGGCGCGCTGGTCGTTACCAGGGCCACGCTGTTGGCCTGGAGCATCGCCGCGCCGACCGCCTGGGCCAGGCGGAGCACGACCAGGGCGCCGAGCGAGGGTGCCAGGCCGCAGGCCGCGGAGGCCACCGTGAACACGGCGAACCCGTAGGTGTAGACGAGCTTGCGGCCGACCGCGTCGCCCAGCCGCCCGGCCGGGGCGAGCAGGGCGACCAGGCCGAGCAGGTAGATCAGGGACACCCACTGGACCGCGGACACCGGCACGCCGAAGTCGCGCTCCATGGCCGGGAACGTGATCGTGACGATGCTGGCGTCGAGCTGGCCCATGAAGGCGCCGAAGCACACGACGCCGACCGCGAGCCACGGCGCCCGGTGGCTCTCGCGCACCGCGGCAGGCCGCGGCGGCTCCCGCAAGATACTTCTGTAAGCGAACATCCTGGTTAGAGAATATCAACATTGCTTCTGTAACCGAACATCTTGAACCCGGGCGGGTGCGGGTGCGCGGGATCCGGGATGAGCGGGGCGGGGTGCGGGTGCGCGGGATCCGGGATGAGCGGGGCGGGGTGCGGGTGCGCGGGATCCGGGATGAGCGGGGCCGGCGATCGTCATCGGTGCGGATACCGGGATTAACTCCGGACATGCCGGGCGCGGTGCTGGCCAACCAGGATCAGACCCGACAGACTCATGCAGGTGGAGCAGTCCATCGTCTCCGCGCTGGCCGCTGGGCTAGAGTACGCCGGAAAGGGCCAGCAACGGACGGCGGCGGGACCGACCGTGCAGGCCGCGGAGGGGCTTTCACGGGTCGGAACGGAAGGGACGACGATGCAGGAACTGCGCTTCGTCGCGGTGAGCGAGGACGGCCGGTACGCAGTCCTCGCCATCCCCGGGCGGAGTGCACGTTTCATGCTGCCGATAGACGAGCGGCTCAGGGCAGTGGCTCTGGGACAGACCTCCCGGCTCGCGCAGTACGAGATCGAAGTGGAGAGCCCGTTGCGACCCAAGGAGATCCAGGCACGAATCCGGGCCGGGGAAACGGTGGAGGAAATCGCGGACGCGGCCGGCATCGCCGTCGAGCGCGTGCGCTGGTTCGAGGGACCGGTCCTGGCCGAGCGTGCCTACATGGCCGAGCAGGCGCAAACCGCGTCGGTCCGCCGCCACGGAGACTCGACACCGGGCCCGCGGCTGGGCGAGATCGTGGCCGAGCGGCTCAACGCGATAGGCGGCGACCCGGACGACGCGCAATGGGACGCCAAGAAGCGCGGTGACGGCAGCTGGCAGGTCCAGCTCGGCTTCACCTCCGGCGGCCGCTTGCACACCGCCGAATGGGTCTTCGATCCGCGGCGCAGGCACGTGCTGCCCAATGACGACAACGCCGCGCGCATGTCGCTGCCTGGCGGCGAGCCGCCTCTGCCCGCGGCCCCGCCGCCGGGCGAAGCGACGGTCACCCGGCTCGCCCCGCGGAGCGGTAACGCCCGGCACGAGCGGCCGGCGCCGGTCCGGCCGCCGGCCGCCGAGCCTGCCCCGCAGGCGGCGGTCCCGCCGGTACCGTCGATGCCGCCTGCGCCCGCGGTAGCGGTAGCGGCCGAGCCCAGGAGGGACGTGTCCCGCCCGCCCGCCGCAGAGCGGAACTCCTGGCCGCAGCCCGCGGCCCGGGAGCCCGCGCCGGTTCCCGCGGTCGCCGCGGAGAGCGTGCGCGAAAACCATCAGCCTGCTCCCCCGCCCGTCACCGAGACGGCGGCCGAGCCTACCGCCGCGACCGGCGACGCAGCCGCGCAGGCCGAGGCAGGCGCGGAGCAGACCGGGCGCCAGAGCCGCAAGGCGGCGCGCGGTCGGCGATCCTCGGTTCCGTCCTGGGACGAGATCATGTTCGGCAGTTCCCGCCAGCGCGACTGAACCGGCTGCTCTGAGCGGGCCCTGTCAGCCCGGGATAGGGGCTGACAGGCGGGTGTGCGCGTACTGACAGCGGCGTGGCCCAGGATGGGTTCATGCGATATGACGCGACATCAGGAAATGCGATCGAGGCCACCGGGCTGATCAAGCGGTTCGGTAAGACGACGGCGCTGGCCGGCGTCGACCTGGTCGCCCGGGAGGGCCGGGTACTCGGCGTCCTGGGCCCCAACGGAGCCGGCAAGACGACCGCGGTCCGGATCCTGGCCACCTTGCTGCGGCCCGACGCAGGTCAGGCGCGGGTATGCGGCTACGACGTGCAGCGCAACGCCTACCAGGTCCGCCAGCTCATCGGCCTCACCGGCCAGTACGCGTCCGTGGACGAGGGACTGTCCGGGACCAACAACCTGATCATGATCGGCCGATTGCTTGGCCTACCGCGGGCCCAGGCGCGGGCCCGGGCGGCCGAGCTGCTGACCCGCTTCGAACTGACCGAGGCCGCCGGGCGAACGGCCAAAACCTACTCGGGCGGGATGCGCCGCCGGCTGGACCTAGCGGCCAGCCTGATCGGCCGCCCGCGGGTGCTGTTCCTGGACGAGCCGACCACCGGACTGGACCCGAACAGCCGCAGCGACGTGTGGGCCATGATCCGCGGGTTGGTCGCGGACGGCGTCACGGTCCTGCTCACCACCCAGTACCTGGACGAGGCCGACCAGCTAGCCCACGACATCGTGGTCATCGACCGGGGCAAGGTCATCGCGACCGGGACGCCGGACGAGCTGAAGACCAGAGCGGGCGGCCAGGTGCTCCTGGTCGCGCCGGCGGATCCGGCCCGCCTGCCCGAGGCCGCCGCGCTGCTCGAGGCGCTGGCCGGAGCGGAGGTCAGCACCGACGCCGAAGCCGGGACGGTATCCGCCCCCGTCACCGACAAGACGCTGTTCCCGCGCGTGGCCCGCGAGCTCGATGACAGGGGCATCGAGCTCGCGGAGTTCACGCTGCGCAAGCCGAGCCTGGACGAGGTGTTCTTCGCCATCACCGGCCACCGGGCCGAAGATGAGGAAACGCCGGCCCGTGAACTGGAGGAGACCCGATGACCGCGATCGCAGCACCGGCGTTCCCGGCTCCGGCCCGCAGGCTCGGCCTGCAGGGCGGACTGCGGAACACCTTCACGCTGACCTGGCGCAGCGTGCTGAAGATCCGGACCAACATGGAGGACCTGCTCGGGCTGCTCCTGCAGCCGATCATGTACCTGCTGCTGTTCACCTACGTCTTCGGCGGAGCGCTGGCCGGCGGCACGCACAATTACCTTCAGTTCTCGCTCCCGGGGATCCTGGTGCTGAGCGTAGTGTTCGCGACGCTGGGCACCGGCATGATGCTCAACCAGGACATCACGACCGGCGTCTTCGACCGGTTCCGCAGCCTGCCGATCGCTCGCTGGGCGCCCCTGGCCGGCGCGGTCCTCGGCGACATGGTCAGGTACATGACGTCGGTGGCGGTCACCCTCGGCTTCGGCATGATCCTAGGGTTCAGGATCACGGCCAGCCCGCTGTCCGCCGCCGCGGGCTGCCTGCTGGTGCTCGCCTTCGCCCTCGCGATGTGCTGGTTCTCCGCGCTGATCGGGCTGATGGTCAAGTCCGCGCAGGGCGTGCAGTGGTTCGGCTTCCTGGTCATGTTCCCGCTGGTGTTCGGCAGCAACCTGCTGGTCAAGACGGCGACGATGCCGGGCTGGCTGCAGGCCTTTGTCAAGGTCAACCCGATGACCTACCTGACCGAGGCCGAACGCGGGCTGCTGACCGGCGGCCCGGCAGCCACCCCCGCGCTCCGGTCGCTACTGTGGGCGCTCGGCATCTTCATCGTGTTCGCCCCGCTCGCGGTCCGCGTATACCGGCGCAAGACCTAGCTTGCCGCGGGCGGCCCGGCCAGCGCGCCCTGGGCCGCGGCGATCTCTTGGTCGCCGTCCAGGGCGCGGCCGCGTTCGTAGGCAGCGTCGAATCCGGCCTCGCCGAGCACGCCGCGGGCGGCCTCGCGCGCTCCCGGAGCGTCCAGGCTGCCCTCGTCGAAGGCACCGCGGATGGTATGGGCGGCGCCGAGCAGGGTGGCGGCCAGCGCGGCGCCCTCGCCCGGCTCAGCAGGCTCGGCCGAGCCTGCAGGACGAACACGGCGATGGCGTCGATAACGGCAGCCAGCGCCGGGCGTTCCACCCAGGCCGCGGCCGTGCCCAGCGCGGAAGCTGAGCAGTTCGCGGCAGCGGGCTCGGTCCCCTTGCCGCAGGACCACCATGGCCAGCCTGGCCATCAGCTGAGCGCGCATCCCGTCCCACCACGGCGACTGCTTCTCGTCCAGCCAGGCCAGCACCTTCGTGCAGCTGGCCGCCGCCGCGGTCATGTCGCCCTGCTGCCAGTGCAGTTCCGCGCGCACCTGGGCCAGCCAGGCTCCGGCGTCGTTCAGGCGCGTGCTGCGCTCGGCCTGGGCGCGCTCGGCCTGCTCCAGGTCGGTCCGGGCCTGCTCCAGATCGCCCATCCTGAGCCGGACCGCGGCGAGCATGCCGTCGATGTAGGACAGGTCGCCCCAGGCGCCCAGCTCCCGGCCGAACGACGCGGCGTCGGACAGGGCGGCGACCGTGGTCGGGTAGTCGCCCCGGAGCTTGGCGAGTCTCGGCCAGCTGGATCAGCACCGAGGCCGCCCCCCAGGCGTCCCCCAGGGCGCGGAACGCAGCCAGCGAGTCCCGGCAGTCGGACTCGGCCAGGTCGATGCGGCCGAGCATGCGCGCGAACGAGCAGCGCAGCATCGGCGCGGCCGCCCGGACCCAGGGATCGGCTGAGGCCAGATACCGGTCGAAGACGACGAACACCCGTTCCGGATCCCGCTCGCTCAGGACCAGCATCGGCTCGGCCATCGCGGCGACCGGGTTGGCGGGCGGCTCCCCATGGGTGAGCTCGGCGAAGTCGGCCACGGCGGCAGCCAGCGCGGGCTGCACCGTGTCAATCTCCCACGAAGGGCCGGCCGCGGTCATGGCACAGACCATGCGGGCCTCGGCCATCCGCGCGGAGCGTTCCCTGGGCTCGAGCTCAAGCACGGCGCGGGCCAGGGTCTCCGGCTCGCCGGGCTGTCCGCGCAGCATCCAGTACCAGCCGAGGGCCCGGATGAAACGCAGCGCCGTGTCGGCGTCCCGCCTGGTGATCGCCCAGCGCAGCGCGGCGTACAGGTTGTCCTGCTCGGCGGCCAGCTCGCGCAGCCAGCGGCCCTGCCCGGGGCCGCGCAGCCGCGGGTCGGTCGTCTCGGCCAGGTTCAGGTAGTGCGCGGCGAAGGCGTCCCGGATCCGGTCCTGCTCGCCGGCCTCGGCCAGCCGCTCCAGTCCGTACGCGCGCACGGTCTCCAGCATCCGGTACCGCGAGCCCGGGTCCCCGTCCGCGTTCTGGCCAGCGGCGATGATCGACTTATCGACCAGGCCGGACAGGGCCGGGAGCACGTGCGCCGGCGGCAGCAGCTCATCGGCGCAGACCTGTTCGGCCATGGCCAGGGACGCGCCGGCCGGGAACAGAGCGAGCCTGCGGGCCAGCGCCTGTTCGGCAGGCTCGAGCAGGTCCCAGCTCCAGTCGACCACGGCCCGTAGCGTCCGGTGCCTGGGCAGCGCGGTCCGGCTGCCCCCGGTGAGCAGCGCGAACCGGTCGTCCAGCCGTTCGGCGAGCTGACCGGGGGTCAGCGCGCGCAGCCAGACGGCGGCCAGCTCGATGGCCAGCGGCATCCCGTCCAGCGCACGGCAGATCCGGGCCACGGCGGCCATGTTGTCCGGTTGCAGCTCGAAGTCGGGCCGGACGGCCGCCGCCCGGTCCCGCAGCAACCGGACCGACGCGTAGGCTTCGGACGCTTCGGTCCCGGACGGCGGGGGCACCGGCAGCGGGGTGATCGGGTACAGGATCTCGCCGTCGATGCGCAGCGGCTGCCTGCTGGTGGCCACGATCCGCACCCGCGGGCAGGCGGCCAGGACCCGGCCGGCGAGCGCGGCGGCCGCCTCGACGACGTGCTCGCAGTTGTCCAGGATCACGACGTCGTCGCGGTCAGCCAGCGCCTCGGCCAGCCGGTCCAGCGGACCGGCCCCGGGATCGCCGGCCCGGCGCGAGATGACGCGCTCGCGGATGCCGAGCGTGTCCAGGACCGCGTACGCCACGTCGGCCGCCTCGGTGACGGGCGCGAGCTCCACGAACCAGGCCCCGCCGACCAGCCGCCCGGAGACCTCGGCGGCCAGCCGCGTCTTGCCCACTCCCCCCGGGCCGGTGAGCGTGACCAGGCGGGTCGAGCCCAGGTTCTTCAGCACCTGGGACACCTCGGTATCCCGGCCCACGAAGCTGGTCAGCGTGTTCGGGGCCACGGGGTGCGCGGTGGTAGCGGCAGCGGGAACCACGGCCCGTTCGGTATCAAAAGAATTTTCGGCAGAACGGACCGTGCCTCGTGCTACGGTCTCCGGCCCTTCCTCCCCGCGCAAGATGCGCAGGTACACCTGCTCGAGCTGGGCCGAGGGGTCGACGCCGAGCCGGCCGGCCAGCAACTCGCGGGCCTGGTGGTAGACCTCCAGCGCCTCGGCCTGGCGCCCCGCGGCGTACAGCGCGCGCATGAGCTGGGCGCGGGGACGTTCGGCCAGCGGGTCGGCGGAGAGCAGCGCGCGCAGCTCGCCGACCAGGCTCGCTCCCTCGCCGAGGGCCAGGTCGGCCTCGATCCGGTCGGCCAGCACGCTGGAGCGCAGTTCGGTCAGCTGGGCAGCGGCCGCGTCGGCGAAGTCGTACCCGGCCGCGTCGGCCAGCGGTGGTCCGCGCCAGGTGGCCAGGGCGGACCGCAGCACCGCCGCCGCTTCGCGCGGGTCGCCGTCGGCCAGCGCGCGCCGGCCGCGGACGGCCAGGACCTGGAAGTCCAGCGCATCCACGGCGTCCGGCCGTACCGCGAGCCGGTATCCGGCCGGGTGCGACTCGATCACCTGGTCCAGGCTGGCCCGGCGCAGCTCGGCCCGCAGGCGCGAGACCAGCGTCTGCAGGGCGTTGCCGGGGTTAGCCGGCGGTTCCTCCGGCCAGATCTGGTCGGCCAGCGAGCCCGACGGGACGACACGCCCGGCCTCCAGGGCGAGCAAGATGAGCAGGACACGCAGCTGGCGCCCGCCGACGTGGACGGCGCGCCCCGTCCCGTCCCGGACCTGAAGCGGGCCTAGCAGCCCGATATGCAGCGTGTCCGGCATCCGCCCTCTCCGGTCATCCATAGCCGTCCCGGACCCCGCCTCCATTTTGCCGGACCATTCGACTCGTCTTCGCGCCCTACGCTTCTAGCAGGTTCTAATATCAACCGTCGGCAAGAGAGAGGCGAGGGTGGCGTCAGGCCAGAGCGGGATCCCCCGGGGCCACGCGCCAGCACGGCGGTACGCCGCGGTCTTCCTGGCCGTGGCGACGGCCCTGGCGCTGGCCGGTTGCGGGCAGGCGGGCCAGGGCGCGCCGGTCGCGCCGCGGACGATGTCGGTCAGCAGCGCGGCATTCGTGCAAAACATCCTCCCGCGGGCCTATACCTGCCACGGCGAGCGGATCAGCCCGCCGCTCGACTGGTCCGGCGCGCCGGAAGACACCAAGAGCCTCGCTGTGGTGGTCGACGATTCTTCGGCACCCATCACGCCGTACATTTACTGGCTCGTGTTCGACATCCAGCCAGGCACGACCGATATCCAGGAAGGCGCACTGCCGACCGGGGCGCGACAGGCGCTGAACAGCATGGGCACCATGAAGTACGATGCGCCCTGTCCGAACGGTCATTCTCACTCGTACCGTTTCACGGTTTATGCACTGAACCGCCAGCTCACGCTGCCAAATGGCGCGCCCCTGCTGGCGGTATGGACGGCAGATCGGGAACGCCACAATCGGACGCGGGCGAATAGTGGTCACCGGGAACCCGTGATCATCCTGATACATGTCGTAATCGGCTTTAAGGGGAAGTTTTTCAATC
Organism: uncultured Actinomycetes bacterium; assembly: GCA_963822765.1. Classification (GTDB taxonomy): domain Bacteria; phylum Actinomycetota; class Actinomycetes; order Streptosporangiales; family Streptosporangiaceae; genus Palsa-504. The sequence goes on from CAWGJL010000031.1 coordinate 32,975, forward strand.
GTGTGACACGGTCCCCAGCGGTGAGTCAGAATCGATCTTGATCAAGCGGGCTCAGGGCGCTCGCGACAACGAGGGAAGGCTCGCGTCATTGGCCGCGTGCGCCTTGGCAAGCGCCCCTAATACCCCCCACCAGGCCCGGAATTCTGGATGGAGACCATGATCCTGGTCGCGGGACTCGCCGTCGCGGGACTGGCCGGAATAGCGGCCGCCTTCTACTTCAGCATGAGGCCCCGGGGTTCCCGGGTCCGGGCGGCCGAACCTGGCCGGGCCGCGGACGGCCGGGCTCCGGCCAGTAGAAGCAGAACCTCTCCCCCGTCCTCGGGCCGGTCCGCCAGCCCCGAGCGCTCGGCCAGAGCCAGCCGACCCGCCCGATCAGAGCGGCCCGGGGCCAGCACCGTAATCGACTTCACCGGCCCGCAGCCGGTCCTGGACGATGCCGAACCCGCGGCCACGGGCCGCCGGGCCGCCTCCCGGCACCTCGCGGAGGCCAGCGCGGACGAGACCGACGACGCAGCCAGGACGGCCAGGTCACGCCGGCGCGTCGGCTGGCGTAAGGGATCCGACGTCGACGAGGAGCTGTGGCCGGCCGAGTCGTTCGGCGGTGTCTCCGACGAGCAGTTCTGGGACGACATGGCCGCCGACAAGCCGCTGGCCACGACCGCGCGCGCCGCTCAGCCGGAGACCGCCACCCGGCGGCGGCCGAACTCGGGCCCGTTGCCTGACCTGCACCCGGACCAGAGCCGGAGCCGCGAGGACAGCAGGCGCGCCACGGCCGACGGCGCGGGCACGCACCCGCAGCCCCGCCTCGGCCCGGACGACCGGACCACGATCCAGCCGGCTGTTCAGGCCGCCGTTCAGCCCGGTGCTACCGCTCCGCTGGCGACGCAGCCCTACCCGACGGTGCCACAGCCATCGCCCGCTGCCGCCCAGCCGGTACGCGGCACCCAGCCGGTGCAGCGGCACCCAGCCGGTGCGCGGCGCCCAGCCGCCTGCCGGGTCGCGCGGGCGGTCGCGCGCCGCCATCAGCGCGGATGAGGATCCGCTGACCAGCCCGGCATACTCGCTGCGGGCCAAGGGCAGCGTCGACGGCCGGTCGCGGCGGGCAGACCTCGGCCGCGAGCAGTACGAGGCCGCCATCGCCCAGCCGACCCAGGCCTTCAGCGTGGCTGACACCCAGGCCGCGGGCGGCGGGTATCCCGACCGGGTGCCGCCGTCCCGGCAGTTCGACCGGCCCGCACACGGCGCGAACGGCCGCGGCCGGTCCGACGGTTACCGGTCCGATCCCCCGCGGTCCGATCCCCTGGGGTCCGGTCCGCTGGGGTCCGGTCCGCTGCGGTCCGATCCGCTGCGGTCCGATTACCTCCGGCCCGATCCGTCCCGGTCAGGCGACGGGTACGGCGCCACTGGCGCCTACCCGTATCCGCAGCCGAACTCGCGGCCCTACGGCGAGCCGGCCTCGTCGGCGAGCACTCCGCCCAACGGCGAGCGGTACGGATACGGCGCTCCGGCCGGGCAGCCCCGTCCAGCTGGTGGTGATCCTCGGCGGGCGAACGGCGGCTGGAGCCCCGGCCAGGCCGGCGAAAACGGCGCTGGCGACGGAAGCTGGGGCTCGCGTCCGGGGTATCCGCCGGCCAACGGGCACCGCGGTCCCTATGACCCGCGGGGCTATGACCGCCGGTTAACTCCTCTGGCCTGACCTCGCGCACACTAAGGGCATGCCCGAGGGAGACGTGGTTCTGGTACACCGCCCGGCGCCTGCATGAGGCCCTGGCGGGACGGACGCTGACCCGCAGCGACTTCCGGGTGCCGCGGCTGGCCACCGCCGACCTGACCGGTGACGTGGTGATCGAGACCGTCGCCCGCGGCAAGCACCTGCTCACCCGGACCAAGAACGGGCTCACCGTGCACACCCATCTCCGGATGGACGGCAGCTGGCGGGTCCGGCCCGCGGCCGAGGCGCTCCGGGACAGTCACCGGATCAGGCTGGTCCTCGCCAACGACGACTGGCAGGCGGTCGGCTATCAGCTCGGGGTCGTCGAGCTGATCCGGACCAGCGAGGAGCCGCAGGTCACCGGGCATCTAGGGCCCGATCTGCTCGGCCCGGACTGGGACTGCGCCGAGGCGGTGCGGCGGCTAGCCGCCGAACCCGGCCGGCCGATCGGCGAGGCGCTGCTCGATCAGCGCAACCTGGCCGGGATCGGGCACATATTTTACGGCCGAGATGCTGTTCCTGCGCGGCGTCAACCCGTGGCGTCCAGCCGGCGAGGTCGCGGACCTCGGCGCCATGGCCGAACTCGCGCGCCGCCTGCTGGAGGCCAACAAGGAGCGGATCGGCCAGGTGACGACCGGGGACACCAGGCCCGGCCGGGAGAGCTGGGTGTATGGGCGGGCGGGCCGACCGTGCCGCCGGTGCCGGACACCGATCAGGAGGGGCGAGCAGGGTCCTCCGGGCCAGGAACGGCTCAGGTTCTGGTGCCCGTCCTGCCAGAAATAGCGTTACGCGCCGTCCACTATGAGCGCCCGACATCACTCATGGCGAGCGCCAGCCGCTGGAATGTCCGGCAGTGGACGTCCACGACACCCCCACCCTGGCTCCGGGATGCGCGCCGTGGTGGCCGCGGCCGGCGACGACTCCCCAGCCCACCGTCACTGACGGTATCGGCGGGGCCAACATGCGGCACGCGATATCCGCCTTATGGTCGGCAACTCCACCGCCCGCATGGCTGCTCAACGGCATACCGAACTGGCATCTCGGCGGGCGAGACTGCCCGCGGCCGGTGATCTCCGGCCAAGGCTCGCGATATTGACAAAGGTGCCCCAATATGACAAGCTCTTGTCATGCCTGAAGGGCGGGGCCGAACTGCCGAAGGGGACGCGGCAACGACGGTGGTGCTGGAGATCTTCCGGGTCAACGGGCTGCTGCTAGCCGCCGGTACCCGGCTTGCGGCGCAGGAGGCGCTCACCGCGGCGCGGTGGCAGGTGCTGGGAGCGGTGGCGCTGGCCGGGCGGCCGCTCACGGTGCCGCAGATCGCGCGGCGGATGGGCCTGACCCGGCAGGCAGTGCAGGAATCAGTCAACCGCTTGCTGGCCGAGGCCCTCGCCGAGGCCCGCGACAACCCCGATCACCGCCGGTCACCGCTACTCGGGCTCACCGAGCTGGGCCGCCAGAGGTATGCGGCGGTCGACCGGCGGCAGACCCGCTGGATCAACGAGCTCGCCGCCGGGCTGACGGTCACAGACCTGGCGGCCGCCGCCGGCATGCTGCATGAGCTCGGCGACCGGCTGGAAACCAGCGAACGACACGGCCAGCGGACAAAGGAGAAGCCATGAGGCTCGCTGAGATGGACAACCACGTCACCTACCGGCAGCAACTGCAACAAGACGACGGCCCGGTGGTCCTGATCAACCAGTTCACCCTGGCGCCCGAAGACACCGGGCGGTTCCTTGAGGTGTGGGCCGGCGACGCCGCGTTCATGAAGCAGCAGCCCGGCTTCATCTCCACCCAGCTCCACCAGGGCACCGCCGGGAGTGCGACCTTCATCAACGTGGCCGTCTGGGAATCCGCCCGGGCCTGGGCCGGGCATTCAGCTCACCCGACTTCCAGGCCCGCGTCGCCGGCTACCCCGCCAGCACCGTCGCCACCCCGCACGTCTTCAAGAAGATCCCCGTCGAAGGCATCTGCGTCGCCTAGCTGGCAGCGCAACCGTACCCTGCTGGTCCGGCGCCAGACGCGTCACGATGCGTGGCAGAACCGGAGCCTCGGGGCGCACGCGGACCCGCCGTTCGGTGCGCCAGTGCCGGTCGGTTGGCTGGCTACCGAAGGCGCACCCGAACGAACATTCTGGCGTTGTCAGGCGAGCGAGTGCGTGACTGGAACCAGCGGTGTCTATCGCCATCCCGCGCTACCGCGCCATCATGTGCACCTTCCAAAGCGACGGAATATGCGGGGGAACTCTGCAGTCGTGTTCACCATAGAGCAGGCCCTAACACGTTCCGGAGCGGTGGCAGACCGCTCCGGCGATCTTGGCCTACGGCAGCGTCAGGGCGCTCGGGAACCGGGTTCCAGTACGCGTAGGCGCGCAGCTTGCCCGCCGGGTGGGTGTCGGCCGCCAGGCCCTCATACGTCGGGTTGATGGTCAGGTGGGGGTCCAGGGGCCGGACTCGTGAGCCAGCCAGCGCAGGACTGGCCGCGGGTGACCGGGCCGCGAGGCGCCCAGGGCGCCGGCAGGTCCCCTGCAGCTGGCCAGTTCGCGCGCACGGGGCGGTTGCGCTCAAGGAGGTCGGCGGCGAGGGCACACCGGGTGGCGTGCGGGTCGAGCCCGAACAGCTCTGGCGGCGTTCAGGCCGAGAACTTCGGCCTTGACGGCATCGGTCAGCGCCGGGTAGCCGTAGCGGTCCTGGTACTCAGCGGAGATCTCGAAGGCGCGGAACGCCATGATCTGGGTCTGCGGCGGTCCGTACCAGACGCTGTCGGTACCCCACAGCACCCGCTGCGTGCCGACGCGCTTGAGCAGCTTGCCGACGGCACGTGCGCGGCCTGCGTCGGGTCGGTGAGCAGAATGCGCCACGTGGTCGCCAAGGTCAGCCCAGACGTTGCTGTTCGGCGGAACCTGATAGTCGATCGAGCGCCTTGAGCAGCGAGTCGATGCCGACCGGGTTCGCCGGGTTGTACGGGCCCTCTGCGTGGCTGGGGAGTCCAGGCCGCGTGGTAGACGACGAACTGCATGTCGGGGAACATGGCGGGACACGGCGACCATGTCGCGCGGCTGGTTCCAGGTGCTCTCGAAGTTGAGCAGCGGCAGCCCCTTGTGCGCGCACATGATCTTGACGCCCAGGTCGTGCGCATGCTGGACGACGGGAAGCCCGATGGCCGGGTCGTCGAGGTCGAAGCCGTGCCCGCCCGGCCCCCACGCGGTGTAGACCTTGAACGTGTCGACCTGGCCGGTCTCGGCCGTCTGCAGTCATCTCTTCGAGGCGCTGGCCTGCAGCGAGCCGAAGTTAGGCGCCAGAACGTTCTGCAGCAGCAGGCGGGACGCCCCGCCGCGGGTAAGGCCTGCCACGAGCTGCCGGGTGCCTTGGGCATCGGTGAACGGGATCGGATCATTGGACTCGCCGGTGCTGGGCAGGTCGGAAAGCAGCGCCACGGTGGTGTCGCTGGCCAGGAAGACATCGTGTAGATAGGCGGCTGCGGTCTACGCAGGTCAGCGGATCCGACGCGGTGCAGTCCGGCGGGACCATGTCCAGCACAAGCCGGAGCGTGTCCGGAGCCATTTTGCGCCAGGGCAGCCTCGGCATGACGTGATGGGTATGTACGTCGACGATGAACTCGCCGCGGCTGCCCAGCGCATGCTGGCAGGCGGGCAGATTCTCCGGCGACGGAACGCGGTAGCTGCCGCCTGGCCGCGGGCTGGCCAGCCGCCGGCCAGGACCGCTGCACGCGGCGACATTGACCGCGGCGAGCAGGGCGGCCATCCCGCCGGTCGTCTGCAGGAACCGCCGCCGGTCGATGCCCAGCCTGTCCGCGGCCCGGGCAGCCCGGGCAAGCACCGCCTCCGCCAGCTGGAGGTCACCTGGACTCGCCGCCGCCGGGAGGAACTCCCCGTTCGAGACCGGCCCGAGGACCAGCGGAAGCTGCACGCGGTCATCGTCACGAGCCATGTCGTTCACCACCTTTAGCAGGACCAGTGCGGCGGCGGCGGACGGGCCGGGCTGGGGGGCCTTCAGCCCGGTCGGGTCAGGGCACAGCGTCGGCGCGCTGGTCACGGTGGCGGGGCTTTGTGGCGGCTGGGTACATAATACGCCGATTCGGACACTTCGCTCCGAATCGGTGGCCCTTCGGGCAGTCCGGCTGACATGCGGTGCCGCTGATCCGTAGCGTCGGCGCCTGACCGACGACTTCTCCGGGCGGTACGGCGATCTGCTGAGTGTCAGCTACGACCGCGTGGACCGGATCGTGCTCAAGGCATACTTCCCGATGAGCTGCCAGCCGGGCCGGTTCCGGTGCTGGTGGCGGCGGCCGCACGACGGCTCTGATGACCAGCTGGACGACACGCACCGGCATTCTCCGCTGATCAGCAAATTTGATGCAGGAGGTGGGCGTTATGCCGGGTGGGGCAGGCGCAGCGGTGATCCGGCTGAGCGGGAAGCGCCGCCGCAAGCCGGGCATCCGACCAGGCGGCCCGGTGCTCATCTGCCGGGCGGCCGTCCATCCCGCGGGCATGACTGGTGCCCTGTGGCGAGGCCGCGAAGGCAGCCCTGGGCGTTGGATGCTGCAGGATTGCCCGAGGCCGCCAGGGTGCGGCTGCCTCCCGGTGACCTCGAGTCCGTGTCCGGCAGGGGACGGCTGCCCGCTGGCTGGGATAGGCGCGCCGGGGCGCCTGGGTAGCGTCATCGCGGGTTCATGGGCCTCACGTAGGCTGTGTCACTATGCGTATCGACGCGATCTTCGGCGCCATCGGGCGTTTCGCGGTGCGGTTCCGGTGGCTTGTCGTCCTGGTGTGGATTGCCGCGGCCTTCGGGGCGGTGACGCAGCTGCCGTCGCTCGGCAGTGTCACCAACAACAACAACTCGACGTTCCTGCCGGCCAGCGCGCCGAGCGAGCACGCCGCGGTGCTGGCCGCCCCGCTCGGCACGGCCAACCTGTTCGGGATCCCGGTGGTGGCCGCGCGGTCAGGCGCGCCGCTGACGCCGGCCGACGTGACGGCGCTGGCCGCGCTGCAGCATCAGCTGGGCACGGTCCCCGGCGTCAGCCGGGTGCAGGACCTCGGCAGGTCGCCCGACGGGCAGGCAGAGCAGCTGCAGGTACTCGCGCAGGCCAGTGGCGGCAACCAGAGCCAGCAGACCGACCTGGTGGACGGGCTGCGCGCGAAGATCGCCAGCGCCGGGTTGCCGGCCGGCCTGCAGGTGCACCTGGCGGGCGATATCGCCGTGTCAGTCGACCAGCAGAAGGCGTCCGGCAACACCGGCGGCAAGGTGCAGTATTTCTCGGCGCTGTTCATCATCGTGCTGCTGGTGCTGATCTTCCGGTCGCTGACGCTGGCGCTGACCACGCTCGCCCCCGCGTTCATCTCGGTGCTCATTTCCGGCCCGCTGGTCGGCGAGGCGGCCAAGCACGGGCTCCAGGTATCCCCGCTGGCCCAGTTCCTGCTGATCGTCCTGGTGCTGGGCGCGGGCACGGACTACGGGCTGTTCCTGGTGTTCCGGGTCCGCGAGGAACTGAGGGCGGTGCCGCACGGCACGCAGGGCGACAGCTATCCGGGCTCCCGCGGCGTCCCCGGCAGCATGCTGGGCGACCTGATCCACGCCAGGCGCCCGGCCGCGGACGCGATCGTCAGGTCGGTGACCAGGGTCGGCGAGTCGATCACGTTTTCCGCGGCCACCGTGATCGCCGCGGTGCTCACGCTCCTGCTGGCCAGCTTCACGTTCTACTCCGACCTCGCCGTCCCGTTCGCGATCGCCATCGGCGTCACCCTGGTCGCCGCGCTGACCTTGCTGCCCGCGCTGCTGTCGATCCGCCTGTCGCTGCTGGCCGCCAAGCGCACCCTGTTCCGGGCCATGTTCGGCAGGCCGAAGCTGCTGCCGTGGAACATCCAGGGCAGCGGCAAGTCGGGCGTCTGGGGCCAGGTGGCCGGGCGCGTCGTGCGGCACCCGGTGCCGACGCTGCTCGCCGGGGTTGTCGTCTTCGGCGGGCTGGCGCTGGCTGTCACCGGCTACACGGCGGCCGGGTTCGGCGGTAACGTGTCCCCGCCGGCCGACAGCGACTCGGCCGCGGGGCAGGCACTGCTCACGAAGCACTTCCCGCAGGCTGCGGCGAACCCGACAAGCGTGATCTTCCAGTTCAGCGACCCGGTATGGCAGGACCCGGCGCCGCTGGCCACGGCGACGAGCAAGCTGCGGGCCAGCGGGCTCTTTACGCAGGTGACCGGCCCGCTGAACCCGGCGGGCGCGCCCCTCACCCCGGCGCAGTACAGCTCGCTGCACGCCCAGCTCGGTCCGGCCAAGGCGCTCCCGGCCGTGCCACCGCCCGGGAGCAAGGTGCCGGCCGCCCTGTATGAGGCCTACCGTGCTACTGCGAACTACGTCAGCCCCGACGGCCGGGTCGTGCAGTACTCCACCGGGCTGAAGGCCGGCGACCCGGGCGGCACGGCCGCGCTGGACGCGGTGCCCGCCATTCGCGCCACGACCACTGCGACGGCAAAGGCGATCGGCGCGACCGACTCCGCGGTCGGCGGCGAGGCACCCGCCATCTACGACATCAGCAGCATCTCCAACAGCGACCTGAAGCGAGTGATCCCGGTCGCGATCGTGGTGATCGGCCTGCTGCTGGCGATAGTGCTGCGCAGCCTGGTGGCTCCGCTGTACCTGATCGCCTCGGTCGGGATCTCCTACCTGGCGGCGTTCGGCCTGTCGGTGCTGTTGTTCGTCGAGATCGGCCACAGCGGCGGCCTGGTGTTCTTCATGCCGTTCCTGATGTTCATCTTCCTGCTGGCCCTCGGCGAGGATTACAACATCCTGATGATGACGCGGATCCGGGAGGAGGCACGCAGCTTCCCGCTACGGGACGCGGTTACCCGCGCACTGAGCGCCACCGGCACCACGATAACCTCGGCCGGACTGGTGCTGGCCGGGACGTTTGTCGTGTTCGGGATCGTGGCGGGCGGCGGGTCGGGCGGCAGCCAGTTCCGGGACATCGCCATCGGCCTGGCGCTGGGCATCCTGATGGACACCTTCCTGGTCCGCACGCTGCTGGTGCCCTCCACGGTGGTGCTGCTCGGCCGGTGGAACTGGTGGCCATCGAAGATGAGCCGGATGAGCGCGGAGCTGCCCGCCGGGCGGCGGACACGGTGCCCGCCGGCGCGGCGGCCTCCGACCATACCGCGGGCGAGGTGGCGGGGGGCGCCACCGGATCCAAGCAGCCAGATCCCCGGCACTGAGCCCCTACGCCGGGCCGCAAGATCTGGGCTGGTGGAGCGGAACACCCAACTGGTGCCAGGGAGCCGGGGACGGCTCTCGGTACTGGTGAGCGCGCCTATTAACTGTCGTGAGTTCCCCGATGGATCCAGCTCGATGGTGGCCGCAGGTGACCTCCGGGGGCGCACCGGCTCCAGGTGCCACCGCCGTGACGTCGAGCTTGGCGAGAACTCCGAGGATGTGATCGATTGGCGGCTCGTTCACCAAACCGGGTCCTGCTCGGCGAAGGATGCGGCCCGGATCATCGGTCGGCGCGGCTCAGGGCGGGGAGGCACTGGATGCTTCGCCGTGCTCGGCCCCCAAGGCGCCGGTCAACCCTTCGAGGTCCGCCACGGTCACGGTGAGCGCCGAGTGGCCACTTCGGCGAAGCGGTGATGGCACCTTCTCCGCGAAATGGATGCACACCCCCGCGTTGTGGTTCGTTCCAAAGCTCAAGCCGTCGTCGACCATGGATCCACGAACACCGAACGCGGTCCACCAGCGGTAGTTCCGGGTGATGTGCGCCTCAGTGACGTTTGCCAGCGGCGTCTTGATCTTGAAGAAACCGAAGGTCGCCGAGAGGAAGCCTTCGTCCGTGAGCGTGACGCCGTCCTTTGAACCTCGCAGCCCGAAGGGCACCAACAACGGCAAATATCGCTTGTCAATGGCGTAGGCAAAACGTTTGGACATGATCGGTCCGATCCCCCGCCATGCATGAGCGCGACTGAGCCCAGGTATTGTCCGATCTCCACGTTACTCTCGACTTTCGCAGTTATGCCGCTGCTGTTTCCCAGGCCGGGCGGAAGGCGTGGACCTTGGCCGCACCCCTAGTACGGCAGCCCCATGACCAGGGACTTGACCGGGTCCTCGGTGTGCTCTTGCGGGATCCACTGCCGGGCGTCGATCAGCGCGTGCCCGGTCCTGGCCCGCACGTACGACAGGTGGACCGCGTTGATCCCGTTTGCCACCCGGCCCGCGCACCCCATGTACTGCCGTTTCACTCCGGCCTCGCGGCCTTCTCCTGCCCGGTCACGCAGAATTGGCTGACTGTACTCCAAGCCCATCTGAGCCCTCGACATTGCCAGGCGTACAGACTCGGCAGGGAGTGGTCTCGCCAGGCGTGACGCCCCAGCAACCCATCACCCACTGTGACAATCGCCGTCTACCTGGCAGGCTGGTCTTGGCACCGTGGCGGCAGATGCGCGCAATTGCAGTTTTCGTTCCCTACGCGCCGCCTGGTGCCATAGGCAATCGACGCCTGCGAACACCGGAATGTCGCGGCGGATGACGCTCCTCTTAACGCTGTGTAATTCACCCTCGCCCGGGGCAGCGCAAGTAGCCGCCGTTCTGGATCGGTCTGATGTCTGCCGACGTGAGTGTTGCCAGCCAGCGCATATTGGCCAGATCTGCACCGGTGTGGGTGCAGTCCGCGGGAGGCAGTATCCCTGGCTGGCAGCGTGACCTCTGGGAACCGGCAGGCGACGGCGGCCGTCTGAACTGTAGGCGGATCGGCAGGGAAGGTGGGGCCGATGTCAAAACGCTGGAGCATTGCCATCGCCGGTGGCGTGGCGGTGGTCGCGGTGATGACGTTCGTGCTCGCCGGACCCGTCGCCGGTCATCCGGCCGCCAGCACCGCCAGCGGACCGGTTGCCACCAGCGTCAAGGACCTCGGGGTGGCGAACGCGCCCGGGCGCAGCGAGGTGGTCCCGATCCCCTGCGGGCAGGACGAAACGTCCTGGGGTTACGTCGGGGCGCTGCGGCCCGGCGCGGAGGCGCTTGCCCGGCACGCGCTGGGGAAGCGCCTGCTGGCGCAGGTCCGCGACTCCGCCACGGGCAAGGTGCTCGACCTCATCGGCCTGCCGGTCAGCAGCAGGGGCTTCCGCGGGTTCTTCACCGCGTGGGGTCCGGCCTACCCGCAGGCGAAACAGCCGGCCCTGCTGTCGTGCAACTACCTGCTCGCCGACAAGCCGGCCGACCAGCCTGTCGTCACCGCCGCTATCCGGGCAGTCGTCAAGGCGGGCTCCATGCGGTCCGCGGCCTGGGCACGCCAGCAGCTCCTGATCGTCACCCTCTCCGACAATCCGCTCACGCCACTCAAGGCCGGGCACGTCATCGTGACGCTCATGTTCAACGGCGGTCCCTGCCAGAAGCTGCCCAACGGCCCCACCGTCTGCGGCTACATCACCGACACAGTCCTGGAGACCTGGCCCGGCGCCACGGTAACCGGCACCGCCCGCGGCGGCTTCTGAACCGCCCCTGAAGCCACGCCTCGTCAGGCCCGAAAGAGACCTCAGCCGAAGCGGCCGTGCACATAGTCTGCGGTGCGCGGATCGGCGGGGTTCTCGAACGGCGAAGCGGTCGGTCCGGCCTGGACGATTTGGCCGGGCGTGTCGACGGAAGGTGAATACTGACCCCGGCGCGGCATCCGAATTTTGACCCTTCTTCCCGAGAGCCTGGCTCGAGTCGAGCCAGGGAGGAAGCAGGTGATTTCAGTGGAGGACTGGGCAGAGATCCGCCGGCTGCACAAGGCGGAGGGGCTGCCGATCAAGCAGATCGCCCGGGTCATGAAGGTCTCCCGGAACACGGTTCGCGCGGCGGTGCGGTCGGAGGGGCCGCCGCGGTATGAGCGGGCGGTGTCGGGGTCGGTGGCGGATGAGTTCGAGCCGCGGATCCGGGAGCTGCTGCGGGTGTATCCCGCAGATGCCGTCGACGGTGATCGCGGAGCGGATCGGGTGGCCGTATTCGGTGCGGGCGCTGAGCGGGAAGGTGGCGGAGTGGCGTCCGGCGTACCTGCCGCCGGATCCGGCGTCGCGGACGGCGTATGCGGCCGGGGAGATCGCGCAGCATGACTTCTGGTTCCCTGACGTGACGGTTCCGGTCGGGTTCGGGCAGGTCCGCACGGCCAAGCAGCTGCCGGTGCTGACGATGGTGTGCGGGTACTCGCGGTGGGCCTCGGTGCTGCTGGTGCCGTCGCGGTGCGCGGAGGACCTGTTCGCCGGCTGGCGGGCCGAGATTGAGGCGCTAGGCGCGGTGCCAAGCTGCTGGTGTGGGACGGGGAAGGCGCGATCGGCCGGCATCGGGACGGCCGGGCCGAGCTGACCGCGGAGTGCCAGGCGTTCCGCGGCACGCTGGCGGCCAGGGTGTATGTCTGCCAGCCCCGGGACCCGGAGGCGAAAGGCCTGGTGGAGCGGTTCCACGACTACCTGGAACGGTCATGGCTGCCGGGCCGCACGTTCGCTTCGCCGGCTGATTTCAACGCCCAGCTGGCCGGGTGGGTCGCCGACGGTCGAACACGCCGGTGGCGGCGGCATCTGAAGTGCGCGCCGTCGGACCGGATCGCCGCCGATAAGGCGGCGATGATCCCGCTTCCCCCGGTGCCTCCGGTCACCGGGTGGCACCGCACGGCGCGGCTACCCCGCGATCATTACGTGCGGCTGGACAGCAACGACTACTCCGTGGACCCGGCGGTGATCGGCCGCCGGATCGAGATCACCGCGGACCTGGCCCGGGTCCGGGTGACCTGCGACGGACGGGCAGCCGGCGCCGGGGCGAGGAGACCTGGGTGTACGGGCGGCGCGGCCGTCCGTGCCGGCGCTGCGGAACGCCCGTTCGCTCGGCGGGCCAGCAGGACCGGATAACGTTCTGGTGCCCGTCGTGCCAGCCTGGCACAGGACCGGCGGGTCCGGGGCCCGGTCGGCCCGGGCCCGCCTGAGCCCGTACCCGGCCGTCCCCGCGGCGATCACGAGCGCGATCCCGGCCAGGATGGCGAACGCGCCGGCCTGGCCCGACACCGCACCGAGCCCGGCCGCCAGGTAGGGCGCGGCGAAGCCCAGGTACGCCAGCGCGTAGTAACAGGCGACCACCGCGCCGCGCTGGGCCGGTCCGGCCATCTGCTCAGCCTGCCGGAGCCCTGACACCAGGCACAGCCCGTAGGCCATGCCGAGCAGCAACGCCGCGACCCCCGCGAGAACGCGGTCCGCGGCAGCCACCGCGGCGACGCCGACGCCCGCGCCGGCCGCCGCGCAGCACAGCCCGCCGACCACGCCCGCGAGCGGGTTACCGAGCCGCCGGGCGAACGGCTGGACCCCGACTCCGGCCGAGAAGGCCAGCGCGGTCATCAGGCCCGCGAAGCCGGCGGACAGCGTTCGCGCGCTGGTGACGTCCTCCGGCAGGACGACGATGGCCAAGGCGACCGACCCGAACACCATCGGGCTGGCCGGCGCGACGGACAGCCAGAACCGCCAGGTGCGTACCGGGGCTGGCGGCCAGCGGCCAGGTTCCCGTCCTTCCGCAGGACCGGCGGGCGGTGGCGCACCGTGCGGCGTCCGCCAGACGATGATCGCGGCCGCGACCCCGATCACCAGGTGCGGCAAGTAGGGCAGGATCAGCGGGTCGGGCGCCCACTGGGCCAGCACGGCGGCGGCGACCGGGCCGAGCCCGAAGCCCGCGGTCAGCGCGAGCGCGGCCCGCCGCGCGCTCTGCCCGGTGCCGTGCGACAGTTCCTGCACCCAGGCCGTCGCCGAGCCGAACACCACGCCGGAGCACAGCCCGGCCAGGGCCCGGCCCACGGAGATCAGCGCGAGCGATCGCGGGCCCAGCATCAGCAGCAGCGTGGCCAGCGGCGAGAGGACCACGAACGGGAGCACGACGGGACGCCGCCCGAAACGGTCGGACGCCGGTCCCCCGATGAGCAGGCCCGGGATCAGCGTCAGCGCGTAGACCAGGAACAGCCCGGCGACGGCGCCCGCGCCGAGCCGCAGTTCGTGGCGGTAGACGATGAGCATCGGCGAGAACTGGTTAGCTCCCCAGCCGACCGCGAACATCGCGAACGCGATCTTGACCCAGGGGCCGGATCCGGCCCGGGTGACGGTCGTGGTAGCCATGACATCGACCATAACTTGCAAACCGTCAAATCCTCGTTTGACTATGCATCGGCTATCGTGCGGTCATGGACCCCGATGCCGACCTGGCCGCGGTGGCCAGCCTGATCGCCGACCGCCATCGCGCCCAGATGCTCCTCACGTTGCTGGGCGGCACGCCGCAATCCGGTTCGGCCCTGGCCGAGGCGGCCGGCATCTCCCGGTCGCTGGCCAGCGCGCACCTGAAGAAACTGGTCGCGGGCGGGCTGGTCCACGCCCAGCCCAGCGGACGCCAGCAGCTCTACTCCGTCGCCTCGGAATCGGTGGCCGACGCGCTAGAGATCCTGATCCTGATCGCGCCCGCCAGGAAGGTCCGGTCGCTGACCGACGCGACCCGGGTGCGGAGCCTGCGCTGGGCGCGCATGTGCTACGACCACCTGGCCGGCGCGGTCGGGGTCTGCGTTACCGAGGCGCTGATCGCACGGGGGCTGCTCGACGAGGAGGACGGCACGTACCGGATGGGGGCTAGTGGCGCTGCGGAGTTCGGGCGGTTCGGCATTGACCTGGCCCGGCTCGAGCACGGGACCCGGCCGCTGCTGCGACCGTGCCTGGACTGGAGCGAGCGCCGCTATCATCTGGCGGGAAGCCTGGGCGCGGCCCTGACCGCCGCGTACGCGGAGCGCTGCTGGACCGCCACCAGGGAGGCCAGCCGCATCGTCACCGTGACCGAGGCGGCCAGGCGGCCTGCGGGACTGGCTCGGCATCGACCTGGCCGAGCTGCGGGCCGCCGCCTAGCAGGCTGTGCACCGGCACCCGTCAGATCACGTTGTCGTGCAGGCGGGTCAGGAGTGACTCGAACTGGTCAACGTCGTGTTCGGTGAGGCCGCTGCAGCCGCTGGTCGAAGGCGAAGGCCACCTCGCGCAGGCGGAGGAACAGCGCGTCGCCCTCGGGAGTCAGCTCGACCAGGTGCAGGCGCCGGTTGCGCGGATCACGGCGCCGGGTGACAAGGCCGCCCGACTCCATGGCGTTCAGGTGATGGGAAAGCGTGGCACCCTGGACGCCGACCGCCTCGGCGAGCTCGCGCTGGCTGGCGAGTTGCCCGCGCTGCAGCGAGATGAGCACCAGCCAGACCGGCAGCGAACCGCCCGCCTCAGCCAGGGCGTCATCGAAGGCGCGGCTGATAGTTCTCGACGCCCTGGTCAGATGCAAGCCCAGCGGCTCGCGTACGGGACGGCCCATGACCGGAGCATACCACAATCGTTTGACATCTAATCGTTAGATCTCATACGATTCGATGCCATGGATGAGAACATGAATGGACGGGTGGCCCTGGTAGCTGGGGCCAGCAAGGGCATCGGCGCGGCCACCGCCGAGGCGTTCGCCGCCGCCGGGGCCGCCGTGGTGCTGGGCTCCCGTGACATCGCCGCGCTCGAGGCCGTCGCCGGCCGGATCCGCTCACGCGGCGGCCAGGCCCTGGCCACGTACCTCGACGTCACCGACGCCGACTCGATGCGCGCTGTTGTGGACCAGACGCGGTCCACGTTCGGCCGGCTCGACGCGGCGTTCAACAACGCCGCCGCGGGACCGCTGCCCGCGCCGCTGGCCGAGATCGACCCCGCGGAGTTCGACCTCGGCATCGCCACGCACATCCGGGGCACCTTCCTCGGCATGAAGTTCCAGATCCCGGCCATGCTGGACAGCGGCGGAGGCGCGATCGTCAACATGGCCTCGATCGCGGGCCTGAACGGCACCGCCAACCTGGCCGCGTACGTGGCGGGCAAGGCGGGGATCATCGGCCTGACCAAGGTCGCGGCGCTGGACTACGCGGACCAGGGCATCCGGGTCAACGTGGTGGCCCCCGGCCCGATCCTCACCTATCACCTGGAGGCGGCCGGCCCGCAGGCCCAGCAGGGCGCGGCCATGTCCACGCCGATGCGGCGGGTCGGCCGTCCGGCCGAGGTAGCGCAGGTCGTGCTCTGGCTGTGCTCGGGGCAGTCCTCATTCGTGACCGGGACCGTCGTGCCGATCGACGGCGGGCAGGCGGCCGGGAACAAGCCGCCGCACATGTACCGGCAGGGCCAGCCGATGCAAGCCCGGCCCGCGGACGGTTAGGCGTATTCGTGGTCCAGGTCGACGATGCAGAACCGGTTGCCGTCCGGATCGGCCAGGACCACGAAGTCGGGATCATCCGGGTAGCTGTCCCAGTCGACCCGGACGGCACCGAGTGAGACGAGGCGCTCGGCCTCGGCCTGCTGCTCGTCCGTCCCGGTTACGTGCAGATCGAAGTGCAGCCGCGGGTAGTCCGCGGGCGGCGTCCGGCTGATCTGCAGCGCGATCGCGGCGCCGGTCCGGCCCGACGGCGGGGTCAGCACCCGGGCCCAGCCGCCGAACGGCCCGTCATGCACCTGGTACCCGAGCGCGCCGCACCAGAAGTCCTCGGCTCGCTGGCGATCGGTAACGCCCAGCACCACCACGCCGAACGTGAGCATGGACAACTCCCCTTCCCGGCTAGTCCGTGGATCTGAGGCTAGCGCCAGGGGATGAGGAGCGAGGCTAGGACGGCTGGGACGCGGCGCGTTCGCGGCGCTCCGCGCTCTCCCGCGGGCGTGGACAACCGTGACCGCGTCCGGATCCGGCTCCGTGTGGTGCTGGATGGTGTAGAACCGGACCTCGTGCCCGTCCGGGTCGTGCAATTCGGGCAGGATCCAGCCGATGGTGGCCCAGTGCACGCCGGCGTGCTGCTCGCCGAGCCCGCTCAGCCGTGCCGCAAGCTGGTCGATCGCGTCCTTGTCCGGCACGCCGATGCTGAAGTAGTCGAAGCCGGCGGCGGCGCGAGCGCGCTCGGGGTTCAGGCGCAGGGCCAGCGGCGGGCCCCCGTTGGGATGGGACAGCACGATCCCCATCAGGCGGCCCTCCTCGACGAACTCCACCTGGACCTGGTAGCCCAGACGGCTGAGATACCACTCACGGGCCCGGTCCAGGTCGGTGACCGGCAGTTTGAGGTGGTGGATCCCGGCCAGGGCCGGCGCGGCTGACATGCCCATGATTGCTCCAATGCAGTTTAAGTGCACTTGATGCAGTTATACTGCATCGTATGACCAGCGATGTCAACCCCGCACGCCCGCTGCCGCCACTCCGGCAGGCTCAGATCGCGCAGACCGAGCAGCGGATCGTGACCGCGGCCACCGAGCTGTTCCTGGCCGACGGGTATGTGGCCACCACCCTGGAGGCGGTGGCCAAGCGCGCCCAGGTGGGCGCGCGCACCGTCTACTTGCGCTTCGGCACCAAGGTGGCGTTGTTCAAGCGGGTCGTGGACGTGGCCATCGTGGGTGACACCGAACCGGTCGACGTGCTGGGCCGCGACTGGATGCAGGCGGCGCTGACCGCTCCCACGGCCGCCGAGCGCATCGCGGCCAGCGCGGCGGCCGGGCGCCAGGTCATGGAGCGCACCGGCGCCCTGTTCGGCGTAGCCCAGCAAGCCGCCGCCATCGAGCCGCTCATCGCCGCGTTCTGGCAGCAAGGCCGCGAGCAACACCGCCATGCCAACGTCGTGGTCTGGACCCGGATGGCCGAGGACGGGCTGCTCGACCCCCGGGTCGACCTGGACTGGCTGATCGACACGGCCACCATCCTGGCCGCCGCCGAGACGTACCTGCTTATCACGCGCCTCACGGACTGGGACCTCGACACCTACCAGGACTGGCTCGCGACCACCTGGACTCGCCTGGCCAGGGTCACGGACGGGAATTCCTGACCCCTCAGTTGCCGCTGACATCTGCTCTGACCTGGGGTTATAGGTGCCAAAAACCTTTGCCGGCGACGTTCTTGCGCCAATGCGATGTGGCCTAAATCACAAACCGTGATTCCCCCGAAACTCTTCCGTGATACCCGTGTTAAAGCTGGTAGCGACTATCACGTATGCCCAGTTGAATGTTCCATAAGCTGGGACAATTTCCAGAAATGCTGGACTTCTTGGCCATCATGCCCGCATGATGTTTCAGCGCAGGCCATTTATCTCACAGCGTGAAAAAACGCTTGCCCTGCGTGACGCGGGCCAGTCGCGCCATCGCCGCGACCCTGAAGTGGCCCGCCCGGCATCGGCCGATGACGCCCGATGCGTTCGGTCAATCCCGGAAACCCTAAGGAGACAGAACGGTGGCAGTACGACATAAGGTAGGCACCATCGCCGGAACGATGGCAGTAAGTCTGGCGTTTTTCTCGGGAACGGCAAGTGCTCATACCACGTCGTTCAACCAGAGGGCAGCCTCATACGTGGAGACGTTCATCGGACGGGTTCCGTACACCTACGGTGGTACTTCTCCCAGGTCAGGCTTTGACTGCAGCGGCCTCGCCCAGTACGTGTACCGCCACTACGGCAAGTCGATCCCCCGCACCGCAGAGGCTCAGTTCTTGCGGTTCCGCCGCGAGAGCAAGCACGCGGCATGGGGCGGAGACCTCGTTTTCTTCCACGTGGATTCGGACCCCAACAGCTATGTCTACCACGTGGCCATTTACGAGGGCGACAATCACATCGTCTCGGCGACCGACCCATCTCAGGGGATCGCCTGGCAGAAAATCTGGGACTCCGATGTGACATTCGGCACGATCACTCATTAGGTCCCGCCCCCCGGAACGGTGCTTCCCGGCCAGCCCTTTAGCGGGCTGGAGAATGAGGCTGCCCGGGTGCACCGTTCCGGGGGTGAGACCTGCACGTCGTACCGTAACGTTCCCGGGACGATGCCGCTCTAACCTGCGGTTATGAGGAACACGCTGATCATCGGGCTGCTGCTCTGCCTGCCGCCGGCGGTGCTCCTGGCGTCGGCGTCGCTGGTCGTGCTGGCCGGCCACCTGTGCCGCCGGTACTCACGGAGCGCTGGCGCCGAGATCTCCGTCACACAGCCAGTCCTAGTTGGCCAGATCCTGGCCGTGTTTGCGCAGGCGGGCCCCGGCGGTCAGGGTGACGAGTTGCTCGGCCTGAGGCCGGTCGTCGTCGACTGGCGCCACCGTGAGGATGAAACCCGCCCTGGCCAAGGGGGACCATCTTGACCAGGACGGCACTGCTGGCCCCGGGCAGGACGACCACGTCACCGGCGTTGACATCGCCAGCAAAGACCACATCCTCCACGGATGAGGACAATACCGCCAGAGATGATCGACTTCACCGATATCGCAAACGCGACATGTACGACAGACGTACAACTGGTGAACTCGCCAGCTGGTGTCATGACCGGGCCAGGTGCCTCCCGGTGCCGGGACGCCACGGATCAGGTCGCCGGTTGGCGGGATCTTTGATTCCCGACCGGACGCCATGGTCGGCCATCGGCTCGTCATCGAAGCGCGGGATGACATGCAGGTGGGGGTGGAGCCCGCCCTGGTCGTTCCAGCCGAGCGTGTAGCCGTCCGGAGCGAGCCGCTCGTGTAGCTCGGCCTGTACGAGAAGCAGCAGTTCCCGCGTTGCCGCCCACTCCTCGGCGGTCAGGTCGAACGGAGAAGCTCGGTGAACCTTCGGGACGATGCCGCCGGAGCCTGGAATCACCCAGGGCGGATCACGAGGGTCTCTGGTCGAGGCGTAGATGCACCAGTCGTTCTCGAAGTACAGGTCCGCCTCGCGCAACCGGTCGTGATCGCAGAAGACACAGCTTTCGGTCATAGGCCCGTTCTACCCGCGGACCGAGCGGGCGGGTAAGCCGGCCTGCGGGCCGGGTTCTGTCACCCCTTGGCTGGCCTGACGCTTGAGCGTCAACGCCGAGTGCCTGCCCGAGGTAAGTTCGACGCGGCACCACGACATGCTAAGGGTGACAGGCTATGGACAAGGGCACCCGCGGCGAGCTCCTTGACCGGCTGGCCGGGGCAATCGAGTCCGTCATCACCCCGCACCCGCTGCGGGTCGCCGTCGACGGGCCGCCCGCCGCCGGCAAGACCACGCTGGCCGACGAGCTCGCACTGCTCCTTCGCAGCCGGGGCCGGGAGGTCATCCGCGCCTCGACCGAAGGCTTCCACCTGCCCCGGGCACAGCGCTACCGGCGCGGCGAATTCTCGCCCGAGGCCAACTACCACGATTCCTTCGACTACGACACGCTCTGCCGGGTCCTGCTCGATCCGCTGGGCCCGGATGGCGACCGGCGGTACCAGCACGCGGTCTACGACTGCGACACGGACACCGCTGTGTCCCCGCCGGTGACGACGGCTCCCGCGGACGCGGTGCTGCTCCTTGACGGGGTGTTCCTCCTGCGCCCGGAGCTGGTCGGCCGATGGGACCTGAGCATCTTCGTGTCCGCCGCGTTCGAGCAGATACTGGACCGCGCCCGGATCCGGGATCTGGCGCGACTCGGATCCACCGCCGAAGTCGAGCGGCGCTTCCGCACCCGCTACATCCCCGCCCAGAAGCTCTACTTCGCCACCGCCTGCCCGGCCGATCACGCCGACATCATCGTGCACAACGACGAGCCCCGGCGGCCCGCGTGGGAAGTCCGACCGCACGACTGACCAGCACATAGGACCCGCGCTTCGGCACAGGTCCGGGGTAGGCGACTAGGCGAGAAGGTGCCAACTATCCTGGCCGGCCCACGATCTCGGCCGCCCTGCCGGATAGCCTGCCGGTATGGCGGCCTGGGACGAGCTGAAGGCAGTACTCCTCCGGCTCCGCGATGAGCAGCCCGGCGTCCTGATGCAGTACCCGATGCCAGAAGTGGACGAAGGCAGGGTGCCGCTATTCGCCATCACCTTGGCGCCCTGGGCCACCACCACGTCGAGGAACTACACCGGCAGTTCGGGGACGATGTCGAGCTGACGGTCGGGGCGCTGCCCTACCCTCCCGACCGTCAGCCACGCCCCCTGCCGGCAACCGCCCCGCCCTCCGGCCTGCTCGCCCCTCAGGAGATCACCGCCGAGCTGGACGGCCCGGCCGTGGTCCGCTCCGGGCACACCCTGCGGCACGGCTTGCAAGTGGGCAACCTTACCCGCCAAGAGCTGACCATCGCGACAAACGGCCAGGTGACAGCCGTGGTGGTCGACCCGGGGACCGGGCAGACCGTCGGCGGCTTCGCCGGTTTCCAGACGCTGCCCGGCGTCTTCTTCCGGGTGGCAGCCAGGACTACCGAGCGGATCCCGCTGCTGATCGGGACGGCTAGCATCCCGTCCATGCGGCCGGCGTCCGCGAGATCGCGCAGCCACCCGCCAGTAATCTCATCCAGGATCTCGGTGTCGATGAGGTGGAGCAGCGTCCTGATCCGGGTCTCGCTTGGGGCGATGACCTTCCGCCGCAGCGGGTGCGGCTTCCCGCCCAGGTCCCGCAGTACCTTCTGGGGCAGGTCAGCGGCCTGGTCGCCGATCTCCCGGAACGTCTTGGCCCCGGCCAGCGTGCACGCGGCGGCGACCGCGAGCACGAACACCAGCGGGAACCGGCGCCCCCGGGGCCTGCGCGGGTCCGGGACCAGGGCCAGCACCGCCAGCAGGCCGGGAACCTTCCCGGCCCCGTTCTTGATCATGATGGTCACGGCGGTAATGCGGGCATACGACACTGTACCGGCGGCCTTTCGTTCCGGTCTGGCAAGGCTTAGACATCCGTAATCAAACCGGGCGGGAGGCCGCTCCCGCGAATAACGCCGCCGCCACGGTTAGCGGAAACGCCGCGCTAACCAGCTGCTCCTGAAGCGGTCCTGCGGACCGGGCTCTTTCGACGGCTGTGGGCTCTCGCGGATACTCTTGGTACCTGTCGCCATAGAGGCATCGGCAGCCGCTGGCGAGTGGCGAGCGCATCTAAGCGCACGCCCGGCGAGTACCGCTGAGCAAAGGCGGGCGATGATGACCGAGTTGGCAGGCCGTAGCGCGACGTGGGGATCCGTCCTGTCGGTTAACGAGTTCGCCGCGGTCAGGAGTGTCGGGTTCGAGCCTGTGGGCCAGGTATTCGGGGCCGCAGTCTACCCGTTGTTCGCCACCGCGGCAGTCAGCTGCCCCGGGGCTGCGGTGGCTTCCCTGACCCCCAGCGCGCCGGGGAGGGTTACGGGCTGGGCCGGCCCGGCCGCGCGGATCGCGCAGGCGCTCTGCGACGGGTACCGGACGGCGATCGACCGGATGACCGGTGAGTGCTCAGGTATCGGCGGCCACGGCGTGGTGGGCGCGTCACTGCAGGTCACCGAGAACCCCGGCGATAACTTCACGGCCGCCACCGTCGAGTTCAAGGTGATCGGCACGGCCGTGCGGAGCCGCGGCTGCCCGCCGCTGGCCCGCCCGTTCACCTCCGGGCCGTCCGGCTCGGAATTCGCCAAGCTGCTCATGGACGGCTGGGTGCCCGCCGGGATCGTACTGGGCATCTCGGCAGCCGGGCTGCACGACACCTTGGTGACGACCAGCTCTGGCCCCTGGGGCACGGGGAACGCGGAGGTCCCGGCCTACACCAGACTGATGACTCACGTGCGGCAGGATGCGCGGAGCCGGCTGGAGCAGACGGTGCGCGAGCTGGGCGCTGATGGCGTCGTCGTGTCCGCGATGACACTGCGCGTCCGAAGCGACGCCTGCCACGCGCACGTGGCCGGCGCCGATCATTTCGCAGAGGCAGTCATCACGGGTACCGCCGTGGCGCGGTTCGCCGCCCATCGCAAGGGACCCCGGCCACCGAGCCTTGCAGTCCTGCAACTCGATGCCGGCGGCGCACAGCACTTACCGTCCAGGCCACGCACGCCACCGCGCTGATCCCGCTGTTCTCCGCCACCCCGCCCCTGAACCAGTCCATAGCCCCGGCTACGGCCTTTCCTTACGGCATCTGGTACTGAGGCCAGCGGCCGTGCCCGTGATGCTCTGGACAAGGCCTACGGTTGATGCGCATGTGCCCCCAATGTGCCCCGCCGTGCCATACCACGCCGCACCGCAGGTCAGAACCCTAACGGGCGGGTGAGTCGGCCTGTAGGCCGGGTTCTGTGCGCCCGCTTGCGCGGGGCGGCGGTCATCCATCTGGGACTGCCGTTGCCGACAGCCTCGTGCGATCTACCCGCGGGCATCGGGCGGGCCGCCCTCAATCGCTCGCGCAGGGAACCACTGGTTCCCCTTCTTGACCTTGCTCCGGGTGGGGTTTACCAAGCCGTCGCAGTCACCTGCGGCGCTGGTGGTCTCTTACACCACCGTTTCACCCTTACCCCGCGTACGAGACGCGGGGCGGTTTGTTTTCTGTGGCACTGTCCCGCGGGTCACCCCGGGTCGGCGTTACCGACCACCCTGCCCTGTGGAGCCCGGACCTTCCTCACCGGGCTTGCGCCCGGCGCGACCGCCCGGCCGACTCACCCATGCTCAGGATACGCCGAGCTCCACGGGGCCCGCGTAGGTTACCGAAGCGTGGCTAGCAGTTGGGGTTCCGCTGGACGGCGCTGGCGAAGGCGCCGAGCGTGGTCGGGCCGACCGAGCCGTACTGCTTGTCACCGCCGAAGGTGTTGCCGTTGCGCACGTTGCCGAACTCCCACACGCATGCTCCGCCGACCCGGGCCTGGGTCCAGTACGGGTAGAAGTTCCCCGGTCCGGGCGCCGGAAGCACGCAGTTCTGACCCGACTGCGGGTCGCAGCCGGTGACGAACTGGGTCGCGCTGTTGTCGGTGACGAACTGGATCCGCGGATAGCGCTGGCCGAACCCGGTGAACGGCTGGAACTGCAGGAACGTCGACGGGAACCGGTCGGGCAGGACCGAGTTCGGCCAGTCCGGATAGTACGGCGTGCCGTCGTAGTCCAGGTCGCCGATCGCGTCGGTGAACACGTCGCAGCCGGTGACCAGGTTCGGCGGCGCGGTGCCGCCATGGGTGTCGCCAAACGGGTAGCACGGCGCGTCGTCCGGCTCGAGGGCGGAGTTCTCCGAGCTGGTCTCGTACGGGCCCTCGCAGTTCGTGTAGTAGGTGTCGCCGGTGGTCGTCACCGGGTTCTTCAGCGAGGTGCAGGCCTCGAAGTGGCCGATTTCGAACTCGCTGTTGATCATGTAAGGCCCGAAGCCCCACGGGATGACGTTCGGTGCCGCCGCGGAGCTGTACTCGGGCTGGAAGTTGAACGGCGTCCCGCTGCAGTCGGTGATGCTGGTGTTCATGAAGCCGTTGGCGGCCGAGGCGATCATGAAGCCGCTCTGGCCGGTGGACAGATCGGTCTCTCTGGCTTCGAGCGCGTGCCCGCCCGGGATCCTGGCGTCGAACAGGTGAATGCTGATCAGATCGCCCGGGTTCATCAGCAGGGTTTGCCGGTTGGGCGTGAACGTGGAGTCGTCGCTCTCCTGCGGGCTGGGCGGCCCGGGGGGCACGCCGTTGGTCTGGACGAACGCGAAGTTCACCGGCTCGGTGCAGTTCTGGTTGCACCCGCCCGGCGCGAACCCGCCCTGGGAGCACTCCAGGCTGTCGATGTTGAGCGCCGAGCACCAGTGCGTGTTGTCACAGCTGATGTTGTCGGTAAAGGGCGCAAAACCGGGCGGATAGAACTGGAGCTCCACGAAGCCCGCGCCCGCGCCCGGGTAGTTTCCGGCGGGCGCGTTGGCGTCCGACTCCGGGGTGCACGGGTTCTGCGGCGCGGACTGCGGGTCGCAGACGGTGATCGAATACCAGGGGGCGACCGTCAGCTCGAATGTGTGGGTCACGTCGCGGCCGGGGTGGGCCACGGTCGGCAGGGCCTTGGGCTCGAGCGGCAGGCGCTCGAGGAACGTGACATTGTCCCCGGAGCCGGGTTGGTTCGAGACGAAGCGCATGGACGGCTCGTCGTGTCCGATGTACTTCCCGTTCTCTTCGAACCGGCCGTCGTCGGTGCCCCGGGGGTCTTTGCACATGACGGCGGGCTTGACCGGATGCTGGATCGGGCTCAGGCCGTTGCAGTCCAGCTCGCCGGTGGCATTCGGGGCGACCCCCGTGCTCGCGGCGTGCGCGGCCGGGCTGGTGACCGAGGTCAGCCCCAGCGTCAGCGTCGCGCTGACAAACACCACGGCCATTGCGGGAACCCGCCAGGCCCTTCGAAGTCTCCGCATGTCAGCCTCCTCAGCTTTGATCACCATCGATCAGCTTCGCTCGACTGACACCACCCTGACACAAGATCTGCGCCGCAGACCCGGGCGAACCGGAGATTTTAGGGCACGGTTTGGTGAACCAAGATCAGCTCAACGGACCGGGAACCTGACTGGCCACATCGTCCCGCGCCTCGTCATCACGCTCCGACTCTGGTGACGGCGGGACCGGCGCCGGCGGGGCGGGCCGGACCCGGGCCGGGGCGAACGCCAGGCCCGCGGCCAGGCTGGCGAACGGGAGCACCGGGAGCAGGTACCGGTAGTCGAAGTCGGCGGTCGCGATCGGGAACACCAGCAGCACGACGCCGGTGACCCAGGGCAGCATGCTGCCCGCTCTGCGGGACCAGGCCAGTCGCGGCCGCCGTTCCCGCAGCCCTTCGATCCGCACCAGTCCGCCGAGCCCCAGGACCATGATCAGCCCGAACAGCGGGCCGTAGGTGTAGAGGATCCGCTGGGACAAGATGATCAGGGAGGCGAACGGCTGCACGACCCGGCTCGGGGCTGCGTGGCCGTAGCTGATCGCGTCCTGGTATGCGGTGCCGCCGGCAATCCACGCTTTGGTGTTCGGGATCGACTGGGTATACAGCCGTGAAGTTGTAGTAGCCGACCGTGCCGGGGTCCGGGTACTTGTGCCGCGGCCATTCCACCGACAGCAGCAGGCCCTTGACCACCGCCTTGGCGTAGCCGAACGGCTGCGCCTCGATGGCGCGGATGGCGAAGTCGCGCAGCAGCCGGTCATTGGCGATGCTCACCGGGCCGCCCGCGATGTTGTGCACCGGCCCGAAGTGCCAGATGTAGTCGCCCGGCGCGGTCCGGCTGGACGGGCTGCCGCCGGGGCAGATCTGCACCTCGTCGGCGGGCGGCTTGATGACCGAGCACTCGGCGAAGGAGGACACCCGTCCCCACAGGAAGAACCCGTCGGCCCGGCTCAGCGTGAAGCTGCCCTGCTCATGGTCGAACCACGTCGCATAGGAAAGCACCGGCGCCACGCAGCCGAGGGCCATCACCACCGCGACCAGCCAGCCGCCCCACGAATAGCTCCGCGCACCTCCCCTGCCCCCTACTCTCCGTCCGCGCCACAGCAGGTAGAGCGGGAACAGGGCCAGCAGGGGCAGGCCTTCGCTGCGGACGATCACCGCGTAGCCGACCAGCAGGCCCGCGATCAGCGCGGTGACCCAGGAGGTGCGGCTGCGCCACAGGATCAGCAGCATGGCCAGCATGATGAGGAAGGTGAATAGCGCCTCGGCCATCACCATGTGCTCGTCTTCGATCTCGAACCCGTCGAGCAGCACCGGCAGGGTCGCCGCGGTAGCCCATATCTTCGAGACTCCGGCGCGGCGGGCCAGGACGTAGACCATGACCGCGATGCCCAGCCCCATGAGGTGCTGCAGGCCGGTGACCAGCGTGAAGCTGTGGAACGGGAGCAGGGCCCGGAGGAACAGCGAGTAGCCCGTGGTCTTGGACTGGTCAGGCGTCGGCCGCAGCGCCGCGCCCACGTAGACGTAGGAGTCACCGGCGAACCACAGCGTGCCCGGGTAAGCGAGCATCGCGATCAGCCGCAGGAGCGCGCCGACCGCCAGCGCCACGGAAAAGTGCGGGTTGCGCACGGCGAGTTCACGCAGCCGCGCCAGCGGCGCGCGTGACATTACTGCGACCACGCCGATCCCTTTCCCGGTTGAAGAACGTCAACGATTGAGTTAAGCACGCGTCATGGCCCACCGTTCCAGCTGCGCCACGAACGCCTGCGCATCGGCCGGCCAGCCCAGTGAGGCCGCGGCCGCCTCGTGCCCCCGGCTGCCCATCTTGGCCCGCAGGGACGCGTCGGCGGCCAGTTTGAGCACCGCGTCGGCCGCCGCGCGCGGGTCGCCGAACGGCACCACGAAGCCGCATTCGTAACGGGTCACCAGGTCGGCGGCGGCGGGCAGCGGCGTGGTCACCACCGGAACCCCGTGCGCCATGTACTCCACGACCTTGGTCGGCATGGAGTGCCGGAAGTTGGGCTCGTCCTGGAGCAGCGACAGGCCGGCCAGCGCGCCGTCCACCAGCGCCATGGCCTGGTCGTTCGGCACGAAGCCGGGCCAGCGGAGCAGGCCCTGGGCCTGCGCGGGCTCGATCAGGGCCCGGGCCCGCGCGTCGGCCGGGCCGATCAGCTCCACCGCGACGCCGTGCGGGCGCAGCAGGCCGGCCAGGTCGATCATCTCGGCCACCCCGCGGTCCGGGGACAGGTGGCCGAGGTAGACCACGCGGTGGTCGGCGCGCGGCGGAGCCGCGGTCTGCGGGACGTAGGTGGTGTTCGGCACCACCGGGTGGGCCTGGCCGAACCGGGGGACGTAACCCTGCTCGGCCAGGATCAGGTGCAGGCGCCGTTCGGCGAGCCGTTCGGCGGCGTGGACGGCCGCGGCGGCCGCGGGCCGCAGCGGGCGTGGCAGCCAGGCCTTGGTGCTGAGCGCGGCGGCGGTGTCCTCGTGCACGTCCCAGACCGTGGGCGGCCGCTTGCGTCGCGGCGGCAGGGCCAGCAGCAGCTCAGGATCGTGGACCAGCAGCAGGTCCGCGCCGGCGGTGTGCCGGGCCAGCTCGCGCCGGGCGGCCCGCAGGGCGCCGAGCCTGCGCCGTCCCACGGCTCGCGGAACCGCGATGAGCAGGAGCTGAGGTCCGGTCCGTTCGGCCGAGGAATCTAGAAAAGAAGATTCTAGAGAACCTGCCTCCACCGGGGCGATGTAGATGACCTGGTGACCAGCCTCGAGCAGAGCCCTGATCTGGCGGTGGTAGATGCGCGCGTCGGCCGGATGGTGGACGACCGTACACACCACTACCCGCACAGTCACAGGCCCTCACAGGGCCTCGACGTGCGGCGCGGCCGGGACGACGCCGCGGGTGTCGAGCAGCAGGCGGGCGGCCAGGGTGAGCTGGGCCGGGTCGTAGGCCTGGTGGGCCTGCAGCAAGACGACCAGGTCGGCGTCGGCCAGGGCGGCCTGCAGGTCGCCGGCGCGCGGGATGGACTGCCCGTCGATCTGCCAGCTGGGCACGTACGGGTCGTGGTAGCTGACCTGGGCGCCGCGGGCCAGCAGCTTGCGGGCCAGCGGCCGGGCCGGGGATTCCCGCTGGTCGGCGATGTCCCGCTTGTAGGTCACGCCGAGCAGCAGCACCTTGGCCCCGTTGACCGCTTTGGCGTGCCGGTTGAGCAGTTCGGCGGCGCGGTCGGTGACGTAGCCGGGCATCCGGCTGTTGATCTCCTGAGCCAGCTCGACGAAGCGGAACGGGTAACCCAGCGTGCGGACCTTGTAGGAGAGGTAGTTCGGGTCGATGGGGATGCAGTGCCCGCCCACGCCCGGCCCGGGGTAGAACGCCTGGAACCCGAACGGCTTGGTCGCCGCGCACCGGATCGCGTCCCACAGGTCCACGTCCAGCTCCCGGCAGAAGATCGCCATCTCGTTGACCAGGGCGATGTTCACGTGCCGGTAGGTGTTCTCCAGCAGCTTGGCCATCTCCGCGTCGCGGGCCGACTTGGCCCGGACCACCTGGTCGCAGATCCGGGCGTAAAACGCCTCGGCCGCGTCCGTGCAGGACGCGGTCAGGCCGCCGACGATCTTGGGCGTGTTGCGGAAGCCGTAGACCGGGTTGCCCGGGTCGATCCGCTCCGGCGAGAACGCGAGCCAGAAATCGATCCCGGCGGTCAGCCCGGAGGCCTTCTCCAGCAGCGGGCCGAGCACCTCCTCGGTGGTGCCCGGATAGGTCGTGGACTCCAGCGACACCAGCGTCCCGGGCTTCAGCAGGCGGCCCGCGGTGGCGGTCGCGGCCCGCACCGCGCTCAGGTCCGGGCCGGCGGCCTCGGACAGCGGGGTCGGCACGCAGATCACGATGACGTCCTGCGGTTGCGCCTGGGTCTCGTCGGTCGTGGCCCGGAACCCGTGGCCGAGCATCTCGGCCACCTCGCCGTCGGTGACGTCATCCACGTGCGACCGCCCGGCCATCAGCCCGGCCACGATCTCCGCGTTCAGGTCCAGCCCGGTAACCCGGAACCCCGACCGCGCCGCCGCGATGGCCAGCGGGAGGCCGACATAGCCGAGCCCGATCACCAGTACGTCCTGCCCCGGCATGTATGGACCCCTATCTAGAGCGCGCCCAAGCGGGCGTACGCATCCCGGTACCGCGCCGCGTTGCGGGCCCAGGTCCGGTCCCTGGCCACCCATTCGCGGGCGTTGTCGCCGAGTTTCTTTCTGATATCCGGACTGCAAACCAAGAGCTCAAGACTATCGGCTAGGGCCACCGGATCTTGCGGTATCGTTAGCGCCCCCGTCACGTCAGGTTTGATGATTTCGGCGAGTGCCTTCACGTCACTGGTGACCACGCACAGCCCGCTGGCCATTGCTTCTACCGGTTTCAGCGGCGTAACGAGCTGGCATACCCTGTCCGGGGTGCGGGGGACGACGAAAACATCGAGGAGCGCGTGGAATTCACGTACTTTCGCCGCGGGCACACGGCCGGTGAAGATGACCGCCTGGCCCAGGCCGAGGTCCGCCGCCTGACGCTGCAGGGCGGGACGCTCCGGCCCGTCGCCGACGATCAGCGTCCGCACCGGCAGGCCGCGGTCTTTGAGCAGGCGGGTCGCCTCGAGCAGGGTGCCGATCCCCTCGTGCGGGACCAGGCTGGTGACCTCGCCGACGACGTGCTCGTTCGGCGCGATGCCGAGTTCTTTGCGAAGTGCGCCGGCGTCGGGCAGCGGCTGGAGGAACTCCTCGGACACGGCGTTCGGCACGATGAGGACCTTGTCGGCGGGGACGCCGCGGGCCACGATCTCCTCCCGCATGGCCTCGCCCAGGGTCACCACCAGGTCGGCGGCCAGCATGCAGCGGGTCTCCAGGTCACGGCTGCGCTGGTACAGCTCGCTGCTGGCCATCTTTTCGCTGTCCGGGTGCCGGGACAGCCAGGTGTCCTCCCAGAACCCGCGCACCTCGTACACCACGGGCAGCCCGTATCTTTTCCCGACGGCCAGGGCGACCACGGCGTTGACGTAGTTGCTCGCGGCGTGCAGCACCGCGGGGCGCAGCTGCTCGGTAAGCCGGGCGGCCATCTCGACGGCGAGACCGGCCGCTTTGTCGGCGCGGCTCGGCATTCTCCAGGGCAGCAGCCGGTGGTACGGGATGCCGTCCAGCGTGACCAGGCGCCTGCCGTCCAGCGTGCCCTGGGTCACCGGGAAGCCGCAGCGGGTCACCACGTGGGGGTCGAGCCCGGCGGCTTGCTGGGCCAGCACGATCTCGTGCGTGCGGATCGTGTAGCCGGCGTTCGTGGTGGGCAGCGCGTCGTTCACGATGTGAAGCACGCGGCCGGGGGTTGCTTCCATGATCGTGGCCAGAAAGCGGCCGTATCTGGCCAGAACTGGCCATGATCATGGAATCGCCGCTCAGGACGGCACGCTCGGCGGACAGGCGAGTGCGGAGGCGGCGGGCGCGGCGGCCGGGGGCGTGCTCGAGGGCTTCGAGCGCGTCAGTGGGGCGGCCTTCGCGCCAGGCCAGGCGGGCGGCAAGCACCGGGCGGGCGCGGTCGTCCTCGGGCAGCCGGGCCAGCGCCGCGGCGGCGGTCTCGGGCTGGTCGACGGCCAGGCTGAACGCGGCCAGGCGGCGCGGCGAGGCGTCGAGCGCGGCCCGCGCGGCGGCCCGGTCCCCCGCGCCCCACAGCGCCGCCGCGCGCCCGTAGGGCCCGGCGAGCCGGAGCGCCCGGCGCAGCGGCGGGGGCAGTACTCTCTGGGCCAGGATGATGGCACGGACCGGATCGGCGGCCGCGTGCCGCCAGGCAATCGAGGTCGCGAGCGTGAGCGCGCGAGGCGACGCGTGCAAGCCGCGGAAGCCCAGCCTGCGCGGGGCGGACGTCATCACGGCAGATTTTATCGGTTCAGGTGAACGGAAAGGACGCGATGCGCGCACCTATCACCCACGTGCTGGGCGCGAGGCCGAACTTCATGAAGGCCGCGCCGGTGATCGCCGCCCTGGCCGAGCTTGGTCACGAGCAGCGGATCGTGCACACCGGGCAGCACTACGACGAGCGCATGTCCGAGGTGTTCTTCGTCCAGCTGGGCCTGCCGCGGCCGGACCTGAACCTGGGCGTGGGGTCGGGCAGCCACGCGCGGCAGACCGCCGAGATCATGACCGGGATGGAGCAGGAGTTCATCGCGAACTCCCCCGCGCTGGCCGTGGTCTACGGGGACGTCAACTCGACGGTGGGCGCGGCGCTGGCCGGGGCCAAGCTGGGCGTGCCGCTGGCCCACGTCGAGGCCGGGCTGCGCAGCTTCGACGACTCGATGCCGGAGGAGATCAACCGGCGGCTGACCGACCAGCTGTGCGCGCTGCTGTTCGCGACCTCGCCGGAGGCGATCGGGTACCTGGCCCGCGAGGGCCGCCCGGTCAGCGCGGTGCACCTGGTCGGCAACCCGATGATCGACACGCTGCTGGCCCATCTGGACCGGTTCGACGTGGCCGCCGCCCGGGCCGCCGCCGGGCTGCCGGAGCGGTACGTGGCGGCCACCTTGCACCGGCCGTCCAACGTCGACGACCCGCGGGCGGCGGCGTTGCTGGTGCGGGCGCTGCACGAGGTGGCCGACGAGCTGGACCTGATCATCCCGGTGCACCCGCGGGGCCGGGCCGCGCTGCAGGCCGCGGGCCTGGACGCGCACCCCCGGCTGCACGTCTGCGACCCGCTGGGCTACCTGGAGTTCATGGCCCTGGTCAAAGGGGCCTGCGCGGTGATCACCGACTCCGGCGGGGTCCAGGAGGAGACCACCCTGCTCCGGGTGCCGTGCCTGACCCTGCGGCCGAACACCGAACGGCCCATCACCATCACCAGCGGCAGCAACCGCCTGGTCACCGACGCCGAGCTGGCCGCCGCGGTGCTCAAGGCGTGCCACGACGGGCCCTATGCGGGCGAGCTGCCGCCGCTGTGGGACGGGCAGGCTGGCCCGCGGATCGCCCGGATCATCACCGCCTGGCTGGACCTATGAGCGACGACGTAAGGGACCGCCTGGAGGGCGGCCCGGAGGCAATCGGAGAATCGGGCCTGGCCGCCGAGCGCGACCGGCTGGCCCGGACCCTGCGCGACACCCGGCTGCAGCTGGCCATGACCCAGGCCCGGCTGTCCGCGCTGGAACGTTCCGCGACGCTGACCCTGGGCCGGACCCTGGTCCGGGCCGCGCGGCGCCCGTGGTCCCGCGGGGTTCAGCTGCCCCTGGACCTGGTGCGGCTGTGGCGGGAACGCGGCGGCCTGACCGGGCCCGCGGCGGCCACCCTCGCGCTGGCGTCGGCGCAGCTCAATGACCTGTCCGGGGTCGGGGAACGGTTCTTGTCGGCGCTGACCGCGCCCGGCCTGGGCGCGCCGGGCGTCGGGATCACCCCGCCGGGGCTGGTCGTCACCGGCGTGCTCAGCGCCGAATCGTGCGCGACGCTAGCCCCGGACGCGGCGGTCTACCCGCTGCTGCCGCACGACGCGGACGTGATGCTGGAGAGCGTCGGCGCCGACGTGGTGCTGATCGAGGCCGCGGCCATGCTGGCCAGCTCGGCCTGGGCCTACGCCGGCGACCCGGCCGCCACCGACCGCGGCCGGCGGCTGGGGCGGCTGATCGCGGGGGCCCGCGCGCTGGGCAAGCCGGTGATCTTCGTCCGCAACATCCCCGCGCAGCTGGCCCCGGGCCTGGACTGGGTCGCGGCCAGCTGCGACGCGGTGTCCGACGATGGCTTCGGGGTGCAGCTGGCCCGGTTCAACCCGATCGGGCTGGCCGGACAGCGGCCGTCCGACCCGTTCTACGCGGGCCCCAGGGACCCCCGGGAGCCGCCCGCCGTCCGGGCCCTGCTCGACTCGCTGACCGGGACGGCCGGCCCGGTGACGGTCACCGGCGAGGTCGGCTGGCGCCGGCGGCCCGCGCTGTACCGGGAGCACGCCCTGTTCGTCACCGTGTCCGGCGGCCAGGCGAGGGAGCAGCGGGCCTGCGGCGCGCGGGTGATCATGATCGACGGCGAGCAGGCCGCGCTGCGCGAGCAGATCGCCGCGGCCCGGGCGCAGGCGCCGCTGACCGAGGCCGGGACGCTCCCCGAGCTGAGGGAGATCTTCACCGCGCACGCGACTCCGGTGCGGCTGGCCGGGCTGGCCAGCCTGGCCGGGCTGCCCGGGCACCTGGTCACCGGGCGGCAGATCGCGGTGCTGGCCCGCGTCGAGGACGCCGCTGGCGCCGCCGCCCTGGCCGCCCGCCTGCGCCGGCAGCGCAGCGCGCCCGCCGAGCTCGTGGCGGTGGTCGCGGAATCCGCCGAGCTGTCCCGCCACGCGGTGATCGCGGCGCTCGCCGACCTGGCCGGGCAGGGCATACTGATCACGGCCGTCTCGCAGGAGGCCGGGGGCGCCGGCTGGATCGCGCAGGCCGCCCGGGCGGCGCGCTCGCCGTGGGTCGCGCCGTGGCAGGCCGACCGCGAGTACGACGAGTGGTACCTGCTCGACCTGGCCTGCGCGCGGGAGTGCGCGCAGGCCGACGCGGTCGGCTACGCCGGGTCCGGCTACGGGTACGTGACCTCGCTCGACCCGGCGCTGGCCCGGCCGGAGTTCTTCGGCGCGGACGGCTCGGACCACGGTCTACGGCTCTTCTCTCTCAGCTAAGGAGTTGTCGGGTTGACCACGCGAGCGCTTGTCTACGGTGACATCGACCTGAACCTGATCGATGGCTCGGCCATCTGGCTGCAGTCCGTCACGCAGGCGCTGGCCGGGGCGGGCTGCGCGGTGACGCTGGTGCTCAAGGCACCGGTGCGCACCAGCCGCCTGATCGAGCCGCTGCTGGCCGAACCGGGCGTGACGGTCCGCCGGCCGTTCGAGGAACACCTGCTTGAGGGTTCTGGGGTCCCAGGTCCGGTCACCGCCGCGGCGGCCCCGGAACTGCTCGCCCGGCTGGACGCCGAGGCCCCGCACGACCTGGTCGTGCTGCGCGGCCGGGCGGTCACCGCCGCGGCGGCCAAGAGCGGCGCGTTCGCCGGGCGGCTGTGGCCGTACCTGACCGACGTCCCGCAGTCGGTGCCGGGGCTCACGCCGGCGGCGGCCGAGGAACTCGCGATGATCGCCGCCGCGGCGCGCTACATCCTCTGCCAGACCGAGGAACTGCGCTGCTTCCTGGAGGGCAGCATCCCCGCGGCGTGCGGCAAGTGCGTGCTGCTGCCGCCCATCTTGACCGAGATCCCCGCGTCCCGGGACACGTCCGCGGCCGGGACCCCGCTGAAGCTGGTCTACTCCGGTAAGTTCGCGCCGCGCTGGAACACGCTGGAGATGACCGAACTGCCCGGCCTGCTCGCCGCCCGGGGGGTCGCCGCCGAGCTGCACATGATCGGCGACAAGATCCACAACGCGCCGGGCGACTACCAGCAGCGGATGCGATCCGCGCTGGACACCGAGGGCGTCATCTGGCACGGCGGGCACTCACGGGAGGACGCCCTGCGCCTCGCGGCGTCCTGCGACATCGGGCTGGGCTGGCGGCACCCCGAGCTTGACGCGAGCCTGGAGCTGTCCACCAAGGTCCTGGAGTACGGGGCCGTCGGGCTGCCGGTCATCCTCAACCGCACGCCCATGCACGAGGGGCTGCTGGGAGCCGACTACCCGTTGTTCGCGGCCAGCCTCGCCGATGTGGCGGACACGGCCGCCGCGGCGGCGGCTGACCCGGGGGTGTTCCGGCAGGCGGCCGGCCGGACCAGCGCGGCCGCCCAGCAGTTCACCCTGGACCGGGCGGCGGAGCGGCTGCGCGGGTACCTGGCCCGGGCGCTGCCGCCCCAGTCAGTGGCGGCCACGCCGGACAAACTCAAGGTCGTGGTGGCCGGGCACGACCTGAAGTTCTTCACCCCGTTGCTGGATTACCTGCGGCTGCAGCCGGGGCTGGAGGTGCGGCTGGACCAGTGGGCCGCGCTGGGCAAGCACGACGCGGACCTCAGCCGGGAACTGGCGGGCTGGGCCGACGTGGTGATCTGCGAATGGTGCGGGCCGAACGCCGTCTGGTACAGCAAGCACAAGCGGCGCGGGTCACGGCTGGTGGTCCGGCTGCACCGGTTCGAGCTGGCCTCGCCCTACCCGGCCCAGGTCAAGATCAGCGCGGTGAACCAGGTGGTGTGCGTGAGCCCGCACTACGCCCGGCTGACCCGGGAGCAGACCGGCTGGCCGGAGGCGAAGGTGGTGACGGTCTCGAACGCCATCGACGTGGCCCAGCTGGACCGGCCCAAGCTCGACGGCGCCCGGTTCCACCTGGGCCTGGTCGGCATCGTCCCGTCCCGCAAGCGCATGGACCTGGCCCTGGACGTGCTGGCGGAACTGCGCCGCGAGGACGACCGGTACCTGCTGTTCATCAAGTCGGGGATGCCGTGGGAGCACTGGTGGGTGTGGCAGAATCCGGCCGAGCGCGAGCACTACGCCGCCGCGCTGCGCCGGGTGCAGCGGTCCCCGCTGCTGCGCGGGGCGGTGGTGTTCGACGACGCGGGCCCGGATGTCCCGGCCTGGATGCGCCGGGTCGGCTTCATGCTGTCCACCAGCGACGACGAGAGCTTCCACGTCGCGCCGGCCGAGGGGATGGCGTCCGGGGCGGTGCCGGTGCTGCGGCACTGGCCAGGCGCCGAGACCATCTACGACACGCGCTGGATCCACCGCGGCCCGGCCGAGATGGCGGCCGCGATCGCGGCCCTGGACGACGAGGCCGGCTGGCGCCGGGCCGGTGACGAGGCCCACGCGCAGGCCGCCGCCGCGTTCAACCTGCCGCGCGTGTGCGAGGCCTGGCGCGACCTGCTCACCACCGACCTGGACCCGGCGGTGCCGGATCCGAAGCTCGAGCTGCTCGGCTCCGGCTGAGGCGGCATGTACTTCACGCTCGCCATCAGCGCGGCCACCCGCGAGCGGTGCACGGCGCTGGCCGGCGCGGCGGCCAGCACGGATCCCCGGGTCATGCCGATCCCCGGTCCGCCGGCCGTCGTCTGGCAGGACGGGCCGGCCGCGGTCTTGTGCTGGCCCGGGCCGGACGGTACGGCCGCCCGCTCGCACGCCGGGACGATCTGGGCGGACGACGACGGATTGCACGCGCGGACCGGGGTGACCCGGGTCGACCCGGTCTACCTGGCCGAGGTCCCGGGGGCGGTACTCATCAGCGACCGTGCCTCGTGGGCGGCGGCGGTGGCGGGCCGGCTGGCCGAACCGGACCCGGTCATGGCGGCCGCCTTCCTCGGCCTCGGCTACCCGGTCGGCGCCGCGACCCCGTTCCGCGGCGTCCGGGCCCTGGCCGCCCGGCGCCAGCTGACGGTCACCGCCGGCCGGCTGACCGAGGCGGCAGCCCCCCGGCCTGACGGGGCCGCCCCGGACGGATCGTACGGCGCGGTCGCGGCCGCCCTGGCCGACGCGGTCCGGCCGCTCGGCGAGCGGGGCGTGCCGGTCGAGCTGTCCCTGACCGGCGGGAAGGACAGCCGGCTGATCGCCGCCGCGCTGACCGCGGCCCAGGTACCGTTCCGGGCCCGCACGCACGGCTTCGCCAGCCACCCCGACGTCATCGTGGCGGCCATGATCGCGAGCAAGCTCGGCATCGAGCACGTGGTCACCGAGCCACGCCCGGCCGACCCGGAGCGGGCGCCCGACGAGGCCGGCGTGCTGGCCAGGCTCCGGTCGGCGGTGCTGGTCTCCGACGGGATGCTGTCCGCGTTCGAGAACGTCGGCCGGCCCGACCCGCAGCTGACCGTGACCCCGGTGCAGACCGGCGGGCACGGCGGCGAACTGCTGCGCGGCGGCTACGCGCCCGCCGCGTGGAGCGCCCGGCGACCGGCCCGGGCCTGGAGCGAGGCGCGCGGCGCCGAGCTGTTCCGGCGCATGGCCACCCGCCGCCTGGGCCTGCTGCGCCCGGCCGCGGCCGGCGCGTACCTCGCCAGCCTGGCCCCGTTCGCCGCCGCCCTCCCCCGCGGGCCGCTACGCACGCTGGACGACTTCTACCTGGTGAACCGGGCTGGCCGGTGGTCGGCCGCGGCCCGCCAGGCGTACCTGCTTCGCGAGTCGCTGGTCCAGCCGTTCTTCGGCGACCAGGTGGTCCGGGCCGCCCGCGCGGTTCCGCTGCCCGACCGGATCACCGACCGGCTGCACCGAGGCGTGCTCGCGGAGCTGGGCCCGGAACTGCTCGACCTCCCGCTGGCGGACAGCGGCTGGAAGTCCGGGCCGCGGATCCCGCCGGTCCGGGCCGCGGCCGCGGCCGCGACGACCGCCGGCGCGCCAGCGGACGGGGCGGCGGGCGCGGCGGACTGGCGGCAGGCCTACGGGGACCAGATGGCCCGGCTGCTCCGCGACTACGCCCTGGACCTGGGCGCCGCGGGCGGGATGTTCGATATCGTCCGGCGGGCGGCGGCCGAGCGGGTGCTGGCCCCGCCGCAACCGGACACGCACGCCGCGTGGGCCCTGGCCACCCTGGCCGCGCTGCTGTCGGGCGACTGGCTGAACGCCCGCGGCGATTCCGGGGTCAGCCCCGGCCGTAGCGCGTCTCGGCCTGCCAGAAGAACACCACTCCCACCACGAGGGTGACGACCGCCCAGCCGATCCCGGCCAGCCACAGCTCGCTGGTCACGACGTCCGGGTGGCAGTAGGCCTGCAGAGCGGGAATCTTCTTGGCGGTGAACACGGCGCACTTCGCCGCGTTGAACGGCTGAGCGCCCGGAGCGTCGTTGCGATAAGAAGACATGATCGCGTTCCGGGTCAGCGAGATGTACACCGCCGCCGGGTTGAGCGACAGCACGTTCTTGGCCCACTCCGGCAGCGTGGCCGGCAGCGAGGCGATGCTGTACATGACCCCGCAGAAGTACCGCCAGATCCGGGTCAGGAACGGGACCAGCTGGGTGACGTCCTGCGCGCCCGCGCCGACCCGGGCCAGGATCAGCGCGGCGCCCATGTTGAACGTCGCCTGCATGACCAGCACCGGCACCAGGAACAGCCAGTACCAGGTGAGGGGTTCCCCGGTACTGAGCACGATGGCGAACAGCACCAGCATCGACACCAGCAACTGCTGGAACTCGACCAGCACGTACGCCAGCGGCAGGCAGGCCCGCGGGAAGTGCAGCGCGCGGATCAGCGCGAGGTTGGCCCGCATCACGCTGGAGCCGACCACGATCGACCGCTCCGTGAAGCCGAAGATGAACACCCCGGTGACCAGGAACGCCGTGTAGTGGCTGATGCCGCGGTTGGCCTGGAACAAGATCCCGAAGACCAGGTAGTAGACCGCCGAGTTGAGCAGCGGGGTCAGCACCTGCCACAGCTGGCCGAGCCGGGCCTCGGTGTACATGGACACGCTGCGCGCCGTGGCGTAGGCGACGATGAAATGCCGCCGCTGCCAGACCTGGCGCAGGTAGGAGATCAGGCTGGCCCGCGCGGAA
The DNA here is from genome assembly GCA_963822765.1 of uncultured Actinomycetes bacterium. Classification (GTDB taxonomy): domain Bacteria; phylum Actinomycetota; class Actinomycetes; order Streptosporangiales; family Streptosporangiaceae; genus Palsa-504. The sequence continues at coordinate 71,192 of CAWGJL010000031.1, forward strand.
CTGGGCCGCAGGCCGTACCGGGCGGCCAGTTCAGCCAGGCTCCCGTCGCCCTCGGGCGGTGCCTCGTCCTCGGAAGCGAGCACGGTCCCGTCCAACAAGCTGCCTGGAGCGGTGAGCCGCCCGCGGTCGTCCATGACGTGGAGTCTAATGATCAGGACAGGTGGCTGGTGTCATTGAACGAACGGAGCACGGCCGGCCCGTCCGCGTACCAGTCGATCTCGCACAGCGCCGCGACGTCCAGGTGCATCCGGTACAGGGCGGCCGGCGGGGCCAGCAGGGCCGCGGCGACCAGCGTCTTGATCGGCGTGACGTGGCTCACGATGAGCACGGTCTGGCCCGCCCGCGCGGCCAGCACGCGGTCCAGCGCCGCGATCACCCGCACGCTCACGTCGGTGAAACTCTCCCCGCCAGGCGGGGCGATCTCCGGGTCGGCCAGCCAGGCACTGAGCTCGGCCGGCCAGCGTTCCCGCACCTCGGCGAAGGTCAGGCCCTCCCAGGCGCCGAAGTCAGTCTCCCGGAACCCGTCTTCCGTGACCACGGCGGCGCCGGTGACGGCCGCCACCGCCTGCGCCGTCTGCACCGTCCGCAGCAGCGGCGAGGTCACGATGACACCGAAGCCCGCCGAGGCCAGCCGTTTGGCCGCGGCCGCGGCCTGCTGGACGCCCGCCTCGGTGAGCGGCGGGTCGGAGCGGCCCGCGTACCGCTTCTGCACGGACATCGGCGTCTGCCCGTGCCGCAGCAGCACGGTGGCCGTGGGCTCGCCCTGGGCGGGCCGCCAGTGGGGCGCGGGCCGCAATTAGATACCAGACTCGGGCGTGCGGACCAGGATCCGCCGGCACTCCTCGCACCTGAGGACTTCGTCGGGCGCGGACGCCCGGATCTGGTTCAGGTCGACCTTGTTGAGGGACAGGTGGCAGCCTTCGCAGCGGCCCGCGCGCAGCACGGCCGCGCCCACACCCCGCGCGTCGCGGATCTGCTCGTAGAGCTTGAGCAGATCGGCGGGCACGTCAGCGGCGACGGCAGCACGCTGTTCTGATGCCTTGCCGGCCTGCTCGTCGATCTCCTTGAACGCCGCGTCGCGGCGCGCCGCCACCTCGGCGGTCTCGATGCCCAGGCTGTCGCGTTCGGCGGCGAGCTCGTCTCGCCGGCTGACCAAGCCCTCCCGGCGCTCCATCAGCTCGAGCACGATCTCCTCGAGATCGCCTTGCCTGCGGCGCAACGATTCGATCTCGGACTGCAGCGAGGCCAGTTCCCGGGCGGCGGACACCTGCCCGGCGTCCAGCCGGGCCCGGTCCCGGTCGATCCTGGTCCGGACCTGCTCGACGTCGCGCTCGGACCGGTTCTCCTCCCGGGCCAGGTCGCTGAGCTCGGTTTCGGCCACGACGATCTCGTCTTTGAGCTCACCGGCCCGGGTCTCCAGGCGGACGAGGTCGGCGACTTCGGGCAGGCTATGCCGGCGGTGGTCGAGGCGAGCGAGCTCGGCGTCGAGGTCGGCCAGTTCGAGCAGCCGGAGCTGGCTCTGCGGTGATGCCTTCACGGCTCCCAACGTTAGTCCCCCAGGGGGACTGTGTCGCATGGTAGACCTTCGCCATGGAGACCCCTCGGGTAAGCCGGCCCTATATGCCTGGGTACGGCATCTCCGGGCCAGCAGAAGGAAGCGGGCTCCTGCACTGGTCCTGGGCCGCGGAGCGGCTGACCGCGGCGCGTAACTACTGGGTGGCCACCGTCTGGCCGGACGGGCGTCCGCACGTCATGCCGGTCTGGGGCATGTGGGACGACAGCATGCTCTGGTTCACCAGCGCGGTCGGCTCCCGGAAGATCCGCAACCTGGCCGCCGACCCGCGCTGCTGCGTGACCACCGAGGACGCCTCCGACCCGGTGGTCATCGAGGGTATGGCCGATATCAGCACCGAGCCGGCCGTGCTGCAGCGGGTGATCGACCTGATGAACGCCAAATATCACACGGACTTCGGCGTGGACTTCCTGGATCCGGCCGTCAACGCGACCGTGGGAGTGCGGGCGCGCCGGGTGTTCAGCCTGCGGGCCGGGGACTTCACCGGCTCGCCCACACGCTGGATCTTCGAGGACTAGCGGTTATCAGAAGACAATAATTGCGCGGCCGGCGGCCGCTGGCTGGCGGGTAGCGTGGAGGCAGGGTCTACCTGCGAATCCCCATGACACAACCCCCTGCCCCCGCCGCTGGCCCGCCCCCGCATCCGAGCGCGCTCGCCGGGGCGGCCGCCGGGGTGCTCACCGCCGCGGTCGCGATGGGCGTGGGCCAGCTCGCGGCCGGCCTGACCGTAGCCCAGAGCTCCCCGGTGCTGGCGGTGGGCCAGGCCGCCATCGATCTCACGCCGCTGCCGGTCAAGGACTTCGCCATCTCGACGTTCGGCGCCAACGACAAGACCGCGCTGCTGGTGGGCATCCTGGTCATCCTGGCCGCGTTCGCGGCGGTGATCGGGATCCTCGCGGTGCGCCGGCTCGCCCTCGGGATGTCGGGCCTGGCCGTGTTCGCCTGCATCGGCCTGGCCGCCGCGCTGACCCGGCCGACCGCGACGGCCGCATACGCGATCCCGACCCTGGTCGGCGCCGGGGCCGGTGCCTTCGCGCTGACCCGCCTGGTCCGCGCGGCGGGCGCGCTCGGCTCCCGGCCGGGCCGGCCCGCGGAGATCAGGCCGCCCGCTCGTGACCTCGCGCCGCCCGACCTCCCCGAGGCCGCGCCCGCGTCGACCTTTACCTACCTGCCCGGCCCCGACGACCGCGGCGCCTCCCGCCGACCGGCCCGGCGGCGGTTCCTGGTCACCAGCGGGGTGGCCGCGGTGACCGCGGCGGCGGGCACGCTGGTCGGGCGCGAGCTGATCACCCGGCACAACGTCAGCGCCGCCCGCGCCGCGCTGCGCTTCCCCCGGCCGGCGGTCGCCGCTCCCCCGCTCCCGCCCGGCGCCAACCTGAACATCCCGGGCCTGAGCTCGTTCATCACCCCGAACGAGAGCTTCTACCGGGTCGACACCGCCCTGCTGCTGCCCGAGGTCGACCCGGCGACCTGGCAGCTGCGCATCCACGGCATGGTCCAGCGCGAGGTGAGCATCACCTTCGACCAGCTGCTGCGGCGGCCGCTCATCGAGAACTACATCACGCTCACCTGCGTGTCCGACCCGGTCGGCGGACCCTACGTGGGCAACGCCAAGTGGCTGGGCGCGAGCCTGGCCGACCTGATCCGGCAGGCCCGCCCGCTGGCCGGCGCCGACCAGCTGCTGTGCACCTCGGTCGACGGGTTCACCTCGGGCACCCCGCTGCAGGTGGTGCTGGACGGCCGCGACGCCCTGCTCACGGTCGCGATGAACGGCCAGGCGCTGCCGGTCGCGCACGGCTTCCCGGCCCGGATGGTGGTGCCCGGACTCTACGGCTACGTATCCGCGTGCAAGTGGGTCACCGACATCGAGGTGACCAAATTCTCGTCCGCCTACGCGTACTGGGCCACCCGGGGCTGGTCGCAGCAGGCGCCGATCAAGACCGAGTCCCGGATCGACGTGCCGGCCAGCAACGCCACCATCGCCCCGGGCCGGACCCCGGTGGCCGGTGTCGCCTGGGCGCAGCACAAGGGCGTCGCGGCGGTCGAGGTCCGGGTGGACGCCGGGCCGTGGCAGCAGGCGCGGCTGGCCGCGGTGCCCGACATCGACACCTGGCGGCAGTGGGTGTGGGAATGGGACGCCACTGCAGGCACCCACGTGCTGCAGGCCCGGGCCACGGACGCCACCGGATACACCCAGACCGCGGCCCAGGCCCAGCCGCCGCCGAACGGGGCCAGCGGCTACCCGTCCGCGACGGTCGTGGTGCACAGTTCCTAGGCGGCACGCACCATGGACCGTTCGGCAGAAAAGGTCTTAAAAAGGGGCCCGGTCCTGAAGCAACACGAGGACGCCGACCCGTTAGTGTTCCTGGAGCGGCGAGAGGAGACTCGATGGACAGCGAGGCCGATCGGGAGTTCGCGACGCTGGCGGGCGAGTACCTCGCCGACCGGGCGGAACGGCATCCGGAGCTGGCCACCAGCCTGGGCGACCACCGGTTCGACGACCGCCTCAGTGACCCGTCCGAGGCCGCCCGGGCCGACGAGCGGCGGTCCCTGGACGGCTGGGCCGCCCGGCTGGACGCCCTGGATCTCGGCGCGGTGTCGGCCGAGCACCAGGTCGACGCGGCGATGATGGCCGACAGCGTGGCCCGGCGGGTGTTCGAGCTTGACGAGCTGGCCGAACACTCCTGGAACCCGCTGCTGGCCAACCCGGGGCGGGCCATCTATCAGCTGCTGGCCCGGGATTTCGCCCCGCTGCCCGACCGGCTCGCCTCGGTAGCCGGGCGGCTGGCCGAGGTCCCCGCCGTCTTGGCCGAGGCCCGGCGGCAGCTCGGGGCCATGCCCAGGGTGCACCTGGAGACCGCCATCGGGCAGTTCGACGGCGCGATCGCGCTGGTCGACAAGGAGGTCGGCGCCGCGCTCGAGAGCGCGCCATCCTCCGGTCCGCGGCTGGCCGAGGTCCGGCCGGCCGCCCTGGAGGCCCTGGCCGAGCACCGGGCCTGGCTGTCCGCGCGCCTGGCCGCGGCGGCGCCCGGGCCGGACGGCGACCGGGACCCGCGAATCGGGCCCGTGCGGTTCGCCCGCAAGCTTTCGCTCACCCTGAGCGCGGCCTCCGACGCGGATGCCATCCTGGCCCGGGCCCAGGCCGACCTGGACCTGGTCAGCGAGCAGATCGCGGCGCTGGCCGCCGACCTGGCCGGATCGGCCGCGTCCGGCCCGGCGGTGGTGCGGCAGGTGCTCGACCGGCTGGCGCAGGACGTGCCCGACGACGCGACCATCCTGGGTTTCTGCCGCGACGCCCTCGCCGCTCAGATCGCCTTCGTGACCGACCGCCGCCTGGTCACGGTCTACGACGATCCGGTCGAGGTGATCCCGATGCCGGAGATCGACCGCGGCGTGGCCGTCGCCTACTGCGACTCGCCCGGCCCGCTCGAGCCGGCGCCGCTGCCCACGTTCATCGCCGTCTCGCCGACGCCGGCCGACTGGACGCCGCAGCGGGTGGCCTCGTTCTACCGCGAGTACAACCGGCACATGGTGCACAACCTGATGGTCCACGAGGCGATGCCCGGTCACTACCTGCAGCTGCAGCATTCCCGGCGGTTCGCGGGCTCGCGAACCGCGCTCCGGGCCGCGCTGCGGTCAGGGTCGTTCGTCGAGGGCTGGGCGGTGTACTCCGAGCGCATCATGGCCGAGCAGGGCTACCCCGGCGACGGTGATCCCCGGGCGGTCCGCATGCAGCAGCTGAAGATGCAACTGCGCACGATCATCAACGCGATCCTGGACGCCCGGATCCACGGCCACGGCATGACCGAGGCCGAGGCGATGACCCTGATGACCGGGCGCGGCCATCAGGAGGAGGGCGAGGCGGCCGGCAAGTGGCGCCGGGCCCTGCTCACCTCGGCCCAGCTGTCCACCTACTACGTCGGCTACACCGAGGTCTCGGACCTGTCCGACTCGCTCCGTGCGCTGGATCCCGGCCTGGCCGACCGGGAGGTGCACGACCGGATGCTGGCGCACGGCTCGCCGCCGGCCCGGCTGCTGCGCACCCTGGTGATGTAGCCGGGTTTCCGTTAGCGGCTCTAGCCGACGGCCGGGACCGCCGACACCGCGTATCCGTTGCTCACGATCAGTTCCGCCATGCCGCATACCGGCGGGGTCTTCGGGGACAGTTGTCGCGAGCCCGTCTACGTAGCGGTTGAACAGGCAGAACGCGGCAGCGATGAGGACCGTGTTGTGAATTTCCAGGTCGGTCGCGCCGGCCTCGAGGGCCGCGTCGATGTCCGCCGCGCGCACATCCTTCCCGCTCCGCTGCACCGCGGCCGCGATCCGGAGCAGGGCGGCGAGCTTCGCCGAGACCGGAGCGCCGGCCGGATCAGCGCGGACCTGATCGACCAGCGCCATTCCCTCCGGCAGCTGCGCGGCGGCGAACGCGGCGTGGGAGGACGCGCAGAAGTTGCAGTCGTTGAGCGTGGAAACGTAGGAAGCGATCAGCTCCCGCTCCCCCCGGGTCAGGGAGCTAGGGCCGCGCAGCAGGACTCGGCGAGATCGCACAGCGGCTTGGCTGTTTCTGGCCGGTATTCGAACAAGGACAAGATGCCGGGCGCGTCGTTACCCAGGCTGATATGCGGCACGAGTTCGCTCCTAAGCTCCGGAAGGCACGAGGTTGCATAACGCTGTAATGAGATCGTAAACCGGCAGCTACGATCCTTCAATGCCTAGATCCTGGCCCGGTGTGGCCGCGCCCCCGCGATCACAGCAGGCTCTGCCCCGTTAGCCCCTCAGACCCCGTGCGACCCATTTGCGTGGTGGATTCGGCTTTCGTGGTGGATCCGGGCAGCTATAGCAGCCACAACACTCCGCGTAAGCCGGATCAACCGCGATAACCGGAGCGGCCCTCCGGCTGGCGGGACGCCAGCGACGTCCCGGGACGGCTGTGACGCCGGGCCCTGGTCTACGTCTTGACCGTCGAGGCCGTTAGCGGCTCTAGCCGTTGCATCTTGACCGTCGAGGCAGTGCTCACACCGGGGCGCGGTCGGCGAGTGCGCCCTTCAGTTCCGCCATGGACTCGCGGAAGATGTGCGGCAGGTCTGGCTGACCTGGGTCGCTGATCCAGCGCGCGAACGCGACCTTGAAGACGGCGACCCCCGTCTCGGCGGCCAGGCTGGCGGCAGGCTCGGGGATGCCGCGGTCGCGGAGCGCGCTGGCCACCGCTGCGGCCATCGCCGCGAGCTTGATCAGCTCGCGTTCCCGTAGTTCGGCGTGCCCGGACACGATGGCGTCGCGCAGCCTGACCCGTTCCGGGTTCTCCTGGAACATGGCCCCCGCGGCTTCGAATGCCGCGCTCACCGCGTCCATCGCGGTCGCCGAGGCCGGCGCGTCCGCCACGGCCTGAGCCAGGAGGCCCCGGAGCATCTCCATGCCGTAGAACAGGACCTCGCGCTTGTCCGCGAAATGCCGGAAGAACGTCCGCTCGGTCAAGCCGGCCCGGGCGGCGATCTCGGCGACCGTGGTCTGCTCGAAGCCATGCTCGCCGTAGAGCTCCATGGCTGCCTTCGCCAGCCGGCCGCGCGCGTCTGGCTCCCATCGACCCATGGCATGATGGTACGTGATGACAGTGACTGGCATCGCCATGCTAGAGTGATGACAGCAACTGACATCAGGAGGTTTCTCATGCAGGTATTCGTCACCGGCGCATCCGGCTGGATCGGCTCGGCCGTCGTTCCCGAACTCCTGGGCGCGGGTCACCAGGTCCTCGGACTAGCCAGGTCGGACTCCTCGGCCGCGGCCATCGCCGCCGCCGGAGCCGAGGTGCTCCGCGGTGACCTGAGCGACCTGGACACCCTGCGCGCCGGGGCCGCCGGCTCCGACGGGGTCATCCATCTCGCGTTCATCCACGACTTCAGCGACTTCGAGGCGTCGATAGGTGCCGACCGGCGGGCCATCGAGACGCTGGGTGCCGCTCTCGAGGGCTCCGGCAAGCCCCTGGTCATCGCCTCCGGGACGCCCGCGGTGCCGGGGCGGCTGGCCATCGAAGGCGACGAGTCCGCCTCCGGCTCACCCGCGGCGGCCAGGGTCGCCAACGCCCACGTGGCCCTGGACATGGCGGCACGGGGTGTCCGGTCGTCCGTCGTCGGGCTGCCCCGGACGGTACACGGCGACGGCGACCGGCACGGCTTCATCGCCCGCATGGTCGGGATCGCCCGCGACTCGGGCGTCTCCGGCTACATCGGCGACGGGTCCAACCGCTGGCCCGCGGTGCACGTGCTGGACGCCGCGCACCTGTTCCGGCTGGCGGTGGAGCAGGCCGCGGCGGGATCGAGGCTGCACGCGGTCGGCGACGAGGGCGTGCCGATCCGCGACATCGCCGCGGTGATCGGGCGCCACCTGAACCTGCCGACAGCTTCCGTCCCGGCCGGGGATTTCGGCTGGCTGGGACACATCCTCGCGATCGACCAGCCGGCCTCAAGCGCGCAGACCCGCGCGCTGCTCGGCTGGCAGCCGGTCCAGCCCGGGCTCATCGAGGACCTCGACAAGGGCCACTACTTCGGCTGAGGAAAGCTGAACCGCAGCCGCGCGCGGGCCGTTCACGGGATGGATAGTCCTCGTGAACTGCCGTGTGACGACCTGCCGCGCTCCGGCCAGCGCGGCAACGGCTCGCGGCATCCCCGGGCTTGGGCCCGGGCCTAGTTACGGGCGGCCAGCGCCGGTTTCTGCGGGGCCGGGGCCGCGCCCGAGATGCGGCCGGTACGCCAGAAGAAGCCCCGCTCGGCCAGGGCCCACCCGGTCGAGGTGAGCAGGTAGATCCCGGCCGCGAGCGGGACGAACGCGGCGATCACCACGGTCAGGTACGGCAGGACCCGGATCAGCGCGCCACCCGGCGCGGCGGCGCCACCCGGCGCGGCGGCCCCGGCCGGCTGGGCCGTCATGAGCCGCCCTAGGCGCACGGACAACCAGCACAGGCCGGCCAGCAGCGCGAAGACCCCGAGGAACACCAGGCCGTGCAGGCTCACCGGTCCCGCGCCGGCCAGCCAGTGACTGCCCAGCGGCACGCCGAACAGGTCGCGGGTAAGCAGCGTGTTCGGCTGCCCGCCGATCTGGGTCGACCGGAACAGCAGGTACATGACCGACAGCAGCGGCCACTGGAGGAGCAGCGGGGTGAGGCCGGCGAACATGGAAGTGCCCTCCCGCTTGTACAGCGCGGTCATCTCGCGCTGCAGGCGCTCGGGCTGTTTGGCGTACCGCTTGCGCAGGTCCTGCAGTTGCGGCGCCAGCCGGGCCTGCGCCGCCTGCCCGCGAAGGCCGCGCAGGGAGAGCGGCATCAAGATGAGCCGGGCCGCCACGGTGAACAGGACGATCGCGGCCACGACGGCCGCGCCGCCCAGGACGGGGGTGAGGAAACCGGTGAATCCCGAGACGAGGTGGTAAGCGGCGTCCACCGGGACGCCGAGGATGTTTGACATGCCAAAAGGGCCTTCCAGCTAGGACTGATGGGTGCTGGAAGCGGCCGCGGTTATCTCCGTACCTCCGGGGGGACGACCCCCGAACCCCCCGAGCCTTCGGCAGTAGGGGTCAGCGGGAAGTGGCGGCCGCTGGGGCCGCCGAAGGCGCTCTGGGTCTGGTCCGGCCCGCCGCGTCCGGGTCACGCTGGCGCAGGAACGCCGCACGCCAGGACTTCTCCCGCAGCGCGCGGGCGCGGCGGATCAGCGGCAGGGCGGCGGCGGTGCGGGAGACTCCGGCCACCGAGGTGAGCAGGGCCAGCACGGCGGCGAACATGGCCCCGGCCAGGACGGTCGCGGCCAAGGCGGTCAGGCCCGAGGGGCTCACCGCGAGCTGGGCGACGTCGCGCAGCAGCCCGGCCAGCATGGCCAGCAGGCCGCCGAGCGCCGTCATCGCCATCGACCCGAAACCTCCGCGACGCGCCGAACTCCCCGTCCCCGCGGGGAACTACCTCTTAGCGTACGCCGCCGGGAGCCAGCTCGGCGACGGCGGCCAGCAGCCGGTCCACCTCGGCCTCGTCGTTGTAGTGGACAAGCCCGGCGCGGACCGCGCCGCCGCTGTCCCGCAGGCCGAACGCCCCGGCCAGCTCCCACGCGTAGTTGTCGCCGTTCCACACGTTGACCCGGCGGGCCGCCAGCCGGGCCGCGACCTCGCCGGGGGTGTGCCCGTCCACGGTGAAGAAGGCAGTCGGGGTGCGGCGGGCCGCCTTGCCGTACAAGGTCACGTGGCTCATGGCGCCCAGGCCGTCGAGCAGCCGGGCGAACAGCTGCCCCTCGTACCGTTCCACGGCGGCCATGGAAGCCAGCAGCCGTTCCCGCCGGCTGCCGGCGGCCGCGGCGTCCAGCGCGGCCAGATGGTCGACGGCCGCGGTCACCCCGGCCAGGTCGGCGAACGCGGCGGTGCCGCGCTCGAACCGGCCGGGCACGCCGGACGGGGCGGGCGCGAGCTTGTCCGGGTGCAGGGTCTCCAGCAGCGCCGGGTCGGCCACCACGGTGCCGATGTGCGGCCCTGACCACTTGTAGGCGCTGGTGGCGTAGAAGTCCGCGCCGAGCGCCCGCACGTCGACCGGCACGTGCGGGGTGGCGTGCACCCCGTCCACGTAACACAGCGCGCCGACCGCGTGCGCGGCGGCGGCGATGGCGGGCACGTCCGGCCTGGTGCCCACGATGTTGCTGGCCGCAGTGACCGCGACCAGCCGGGTGCGCCCGGAGAGCAGGTCGCGGTACTGGGCGGCCGGGAGTTCGGCGGTCGAGGAATCCACTTCGGCCCAGCGCAGCGTGGCACCGCTGCGCTCGGCGGCCTGGACCCAGGGCCGGACGTTGGCGTCGTGATCGAGCCGGGACACGACCACCTCGTCCCCGGGGCCCCACCGCCGGGACAGCGTGTCCGCGAGCCGGTAGGTGAGCGTGGTCATGTTCGGCCCGAGGATCACGCCGTCGGGCTCGGCGCCGGTCAGGTCGGCCACGGCGCGGCGGCACTCGGCCACGATGCGGTCCGCGCGCCCGCTGGCCGGGAACGCGCCGCCGGCGTTGCCGATCCCGGACCGGTAGGTCTGCGCGATGGCCTCGATGACCGCCGCGGGCACCTGGGTCCCGGCGGCCCCGTCGAGGTAGGCATAGCCATCGGTCAGGGCCGGGTACGCCGCCCGCACGCGTTCTACATCAAAGCTCACGAAATCAGGACTCTATCCCGGATGGCAGCTCGGGGCCCGGCTGGGGCCGACCGGCGTACAGTTCCCGTACCCGGCCGGCCAGCGCGGCGAAGAAGCCGGCGAAGCCCGCGGTGGCCACGATCGCGCCGACCGCCACGTCCAGCCGGGCCGGACCGGTCCACGGCGCGCCCGCGGGCTGGTAGCGGACGACGAACGGCGCCGCGATCAGCCAGGCGCCGGCCGCGAGCATGGCCAGCAGGCCGCCCAGGGCGATCTTGTTCACCACGCCTCCTCCTCGTCGCACCCGGTCATCAGCAGCTCCGCCCCGGCCAGCATCGACTCGATGACCGCGATCCCTTCCGGCCCGGCGGGCATGACCTGCGGCCGCGCCGGGTCAGCGGGCATGACGCGGGACACCTGGGCTGCCTTCTCGGGCGCGCTCCGGGGCCCGGGGATCACGGCGGCGACCGCGGGAGCGTGCTCGGCGGGAGCGTCAAGCACCGGGGCGAGCAGCGCGCGCAGCGCGGTCAGCACCTGTTCCGGGTCGGCCTGTCCCCCGCCCTGTTTCTCCTCGCCGCGGCCCCGGCGGCGCCGGGCGCGGGCCGGGCCGCGCTCCGCGCGGGTCAGCACGCCGTCGGCGCGCAGCACGCGCCGCCAGGCCAGGGTCCAGGCAATGAGGGTGGTCACGCAGATCACGGCGAGACCGCCGCCCGTGGCCAGGTCGGTCAGCGTCGCGGCATGCCACCCGCGGCCCTGGTAGCCGAACGCGAACGGGGTCAGCACCAGCCAGCCGGCCGCGCACAAGCCCAGCCCGGCCGCGCACAGCCCCACATACCGCCCCGCAGGGCCCGGGCATGCCGAAGACTCCGCACCGTTCATGGAATACTCCTCGTAGCGAAGTGATTACGTTCCGCTTAACGGCGTATCACTCTAACAGCTGAGCCCAGCTCGGATCGCGTCCCGACGCGAGAAGCAGGAAGTACCACGGATCGTCGCCCGCCGGCCCGGCGGCGAGCGCGGGCCACAGCTGGGGCGTGCCACCCTGCCAGGTGGCCAGCACGAGCTCGGGATCGGCGGGACGGTAGTCCTTGCCGAGCGAGCGGGCCAGGTCCCACGCGTGCAGATGCCACTCGGCGCAGGCCGCGCCCGCCATCGCGCCCACCGTGACCTCGGTTCCGCGGTAACGATGGTGCGGCAGGTCCCAGGACGGCGCCAGCCGGCGGCCGTAGGCGCGGGCCGAGTCGGCGAACGCCGCGATGTGCTCGGGTCCGGGCGCGTCCGGCAGCGCGGCCAGCTCGGCCGCGTTCTGCCGGGCCAGCTTGCGGGCCAGCGAGTCCGCGGGCACGTTGGTGGCCAGCAGCCGGGCGAGCCGGCTGGCCGGCGCGTCGTCGAGGTACTCGTGGTAGTCGTCCGCCACGCACCGCAGATGGCCGGCCAGGTCCACCGCCCGCCACTCCGAACACGGCGTCGCCGCCAGCCACGTCGCGTCGGTGAACTGGCCCGCCAGTTCACAGATCACGGTCACGCCGTCGCGGTAGGCGGCCAGGACGCCCGCCCGCGAGACGCGGCTCACGGATGTCCGAGGCGGGTGATGCTGCTGCGCTTCACGGTTCCTCTCCCTGCCGGTAACTCCCGGCAACCGGCTCGCGAAGCTTCCGGGTGAGCCAGCGTGCCAGAGTTACGCCCCGCGGACAAGCCGTACGCCGCAAGAAAAATCAGGTGACAACCTCTCACCCGTGCGGTTAACCTCCCGACAATGCCCCCTGTATCCCCTTTGCTGGTCACGCACGCCTCCGCCAGGGTCCGGCCAGTCGGGGCACTGTGGCGCCTGCGAGGCTACCTGAAGCCGTTCCGCGCTCAGATGATCATCATGCTAGCCGCCGCGCTCGGCGCGGTCACCGCCGAGATCCTCATCCCGCTGCTGACCAAGTCCGTCGTCGACGGAGCGATCGCGCACGGCGCCCGGCGGGCCCTGATCCCGCTCGCCCTGGCCGCCATCGGCCTGGGCACGGCCGAAGCACTGCTGAACCTGATCCGCCGCTGGATCCAGGCCGACGCGGTGGCGTCGATGGAGAAGACGATCAGGGACGACATGTACGCCCACCTGCAGCGGCTGCAGGCCTCGTTCCACGACAACTGGCAATCAGGTCAGCTGCTGTCGCGGGCCACCACGGACCTGTCCTCGATCCGCAGGTTCGCCGGGTTCGGCCTGATCTTCATGGTCACCAACGTCATGACGTTCGTCGCCGTGGTCGCGCTGCTGATCCACCTGAACTGGTGGCTCGGCCTGGTCACCGGCGCGGTGTTCGCGCCCGTGCTGCCGGTCTGCTTCCGGTTCGAGAAGCGCTACCGGGTCCTCTCCCGCCGGGTCCAGGACCAGCAGGGTGACCTGGCCACGCTGATCGAGGAGGCGGCGACCGGCATCCGCGTGCTGAAGGCGCTCGGCCGGGGCCGGGAGGCGTCGGTCCGGCACGACGCCGAGGCCACGAAGGTCTACCGCACGCAGGTCGAGAAGGCGGGCCTGCTCGGCTCGTTCTGGGCTCTGCTGGACCTGATCCCGAACGCCGTCATCGGCATGATCATCGTGCTCGGCGCGGTCGCGGTCAGCACTCGCTCGCTGACCCTCGGCGGTCTGGTGGCGTTCATCACACTCGCGCTGCAGCTGGTCTGGCCGGTCGAGGCGCTCGGCTACATCATCGCGTCCGGGCAGGAGGCGGCCACCGCCGCACAGCGGGTCCTGGAGATCTTCGACGCTCAGCCGGAGATCACCGATGCCGGGGGGTCCGGGGGAAAGGGCTCCCCCGGCCGCGGGGGGCTCCGGGGGGTCGCCCCCCCGGGCCAGCACCGCGCCCGTCCCCGGGGTCACCTGGTGTTCGACCACGTGGCGTTCACGTACCCGGGCGCGCCCGAGCCGGTGCTGCGCGACATCGTGCTCGACCTGCCGCCGGGCCAGACGGTGGTGCTCACCGGCGCGACCGGCTCGGGCAAGTCCACCCTGCTGCAGCTCGTGCCGCGGCTGGCCGACGCGACGTCGGGGTCGGTCCGGCTGGACGACACCGACATCCGCGACATCCCGCTGGCCCGGCTGCGCGCGGCGGTCGGGTGCGCGTTCGAGGACGCCACGCTGTTCTCGGCCAGCGTGCGGGAGAACGTCATGTTCGGCGCGCCGGACGCGGACGAGGCCGCGGTCGAGGCCGCGCTGACCGCCGCGCAGGCCCGGTTCGCCTTCGACCTGCCGTGGGGCCTGGACACCAGGATCGGCGAGCAGGGCATGGCCCTGTCCGGCGGGCAGCGGCAGCGGATCGCGCTGGCCCGGGCCATCCTGGCCGGGCCGGACGTGCTGATCCTGGACGACCCGCTGTCCGCACTCGACGTGCACACCGAGGAGCGGGTGACCCGGGCCCTGCACGAGATCCTGGCCGGCGCGACGGCCCTGGTCGTGGCGCACCGGCCGTCTACCGTGGCGCTGGCCGACACGGTGGCCTTGCTGTCCGGCGGCGTGATCGCGGCCACCGGCAGCCACCGGCACCTGCTCGCGACCAACTCGGAGTACGCCGACCTGATGGACGTCCAGGACCTGGAGGCCACCGCGTGACCGCGGACGCCTGGCGGGGAGTTGCCGCCGAGAAAGCCGACGAGGTCACCGCCGGCCTGGCCGCGCTGCTGCGCGAGCGCAGCCGGCGGCTGCTCGGGGACCTGCTGCGGCCGCACCGGCGCGCGGTGATCGCCACCATCTCGCTCATCGTGATCGAGAGCCTGGCCGCCCTGGCCGGCCCGTGGCTGGTCGGCCTGGCCATCGACAACGGCCTGCCGCCGCTGCTGCGCGCGCACGACACGGGCCCGCTGCTCGCCATCGCCGCCGCCTTCGCGTTCGCGGTCGCGGTCCAGGCCGTCACCACCCGCATGTTCGTCACCATGACCGGCCGGGTGGGCCAGAAGGTGGTGCTCGGGCTGCGCAACCGCCTGTTCGCGCACTGCCAGACCCTGGACGTGGCCTTTCACGAGAGCTACACCTCGGGCCGGGTCATCTCCCGGCAGACCTCGGACATCGAGTCGATCTCCGACCTGTTCGAGGAGGGCCTGGACTCGCTGATCGCCGCGATCTTGACCCTGCTGCTGGTCGGCACCGGCATGCTGCTGCTTGACTGGCAGCTCGGCCTGGTCGTGCTGGGCGGCTTCATCCCGCTGACCTGGATGACGGCCTGGTTCCGGCGCGAGTCGGCGCGGGCCTACCGCCGGACCAGGGAAGCCATCGCGCTGGTCATCGTGCAGTTCGTGGAGACGTTCGGCGGGATCCGGGCGGTGCAGGCGTTCCGCCGGGAGCCGCGGAACTCGGCCATCTTCTCCGGGCTGGGCCAGGACTACGCCGAGTCGAGCCGGCACGCCTCCCGGCTGTACGCGGTCTACGGGCCGAGCATCTCGCTGGTCGGCAACATCATCACCGGCGTGGTCCTCGGCTACGGCGGGCTGCTGGTCATCGACGGCGACATCAAGGTCGGCGTGCTCGCCACCTTCCTGCTCTACCTGCAGCGCTTCTTCGACCCGCTGCAGGACGTGTCGCAGTTCTACAACACGTTCCAGTCCGCGGCCTCGGGCCTGGAGAAGATCTCCGGCGTGCTGGACCAGGAGCCTTCGGTGCCGGAGCCCGCGTCCCCCGCATCTTTGCCGGTCCGTGACGCGCGGGCCTCGGCGGGGCGGCGGGTGCGGTTCGAAGACGTCACCTTCGGCTACCGGGACAACCTCGTGCTGCCCGGCCTGGAGCTGGACATCCCGGCCGGGCAGACCGTCGCCGTGGTCGGCGAGACCGGCGCGGGCAAGACCACGATCGCGCGGCTGCTCGGCCGGTTCTACGACCCGCGCTCGGGCCGGGTCACGCTGGACGGGACCGACCTGCGGCAGCTGTCCGATGCGGTGCTCCGCTCCGAGGTGATCGTGATCACCCAGGAGAACTTCCTGTTCGAGGGGTCGGTCGCGGAAAACATCCGGCTCGGGCGCCCGGACGCGCCGGACGCCGACGTGCGCCGGGCGGCCCGGATGATCGGCGCGCACGACTTCATCGACGCGCTGCCCGAGGGCTACGACACCCCGGTCGGCAAGCGCGGCGGCCGGCTGTCGGCCGGGCAGCGGCAGCTCATCTCGTTCGCGCGGGCGTTCCTGGCCGCCCCGGCCGTGCTGGTCCTGGACGAGGCCACCTCGCTGCTCGACATCCCGAGCGAGCGGCTGGTGCAGGCCGGCCTGCGCACCGTGCTGGCGGACCGGACCGCCGTCATCATCGCCCACCGGCTCTCCACGGTGGCCATCGCCGACCGGGTGCTGGTCCTGGACCACGGCCGGATCACCGAGGACGGCCCGCCCGGCGAGCTGATGTCCGGCGACGGCGAGTACGCCGCCCTCCACTCCAGCTGGGCCGCCAGCCTGGCCTGACGCCTACCCCGCTTCGACGATTGTGGATCGTTACTGGTGCTATAACGCCAGTAACGATCCACGATGCTGGCCCGCAGGGCTAGACGTAGTGGAGGTCGGGGTGGTCCGGCTCGTCGTCGACCAGGCGGTCGCAGGTCGGGCAGTACCAGCGGGCCTCCACCGGGGTCCCGCAGACGGGGTGCCGGGGTGCCTGCGCCGGGTCCGCGTGGCCGGTGCCCCAGTACGCCAGCAGGCGGAGCGCCCCGGCGAGTTCCCGGCCTTCGGCGGTGAGCTGGTAGGCGACGCGCGGCGGGCGTTCGGAGTAGGGCCGGGCGACCAGCAGCCCTTCCCGTTCGAGCCGCTTGAGGCGCTCGGACAAGATGTTCGCGGCGATCCCGGGTAGCTGGTCGAGCAGGTCGTTGAACCGCCGCGGCCCGGCCAGCAGTGCCTCCACCACCAGCAGCGTCCACCGGTCACCGACCCTGGCCAGCGCCTCCGCGAGCGGTGAGGCGGCTGTTTCCCGCTGAGCCATGAGCGAAATCGTAGCCTGTCGCATTGACACTTCCCGAGTCAGTAGTAACTTGCAAATTACTACTAACCCTCAAGGGATGTGAGCAGACATGACAATCCTCGACGAGATTCAGGCGAGCATCGCGCGGCTGGCCGAAGAGGGCGGCTCCTCGGTGGTGGGCATCGGGCAGCGGTGGGGCGTGGGCTCCGGCATCGTGCTCGGCGGCAACCAGGTGCTGACCAACGCGCACAACGTCCGCGGCAGCCAGGTCACGGTGACCTTCGCCGACGGGCACACCGCCGAGGGGACCGTGGCCGGCGCCGACATCGACGGGGACCTCGCCGTGGTCCAGGTCGAGACCGGTCAGGCCCCGGTCCTGCCGTGGGCGATATCTATTTCCGGCGACGCACCCGCGATCGGGACGCCCGTCTTCGCGCTGGCCAACCCGGGCGGGCGCGGCCTGCGGGTGACGTTCGGGTTCGTCTCGGGCATCGACCGCAGCTTCCGCGGCCCTCGCGGCCTGCGTATCACCGGCAGCCTGGAGCACACCGCCCCGCTGCTGCCCGGCTCCTCGGGCGGCCCGGTCCTGAACGCCGCGGGCCAGTTGCTCGGGATCAACACCAACCGCCTCGGCGAGGGCTTCTACCTGGCCATTCCTGCCGACGAGGCGCTGCGCGGCCGGGTCGACGCGCTGGCCCGCGGCGAATCGGTGGAGCCGCCTCACCTCGGCATCGCGATCGCTCCTGGCCACGTGGCCCGGCGCCTGCGCCGCGCCGTCGGCCTCCCCGACGCCGACGGCTTGCTCATCCGCGAGGTCGCCGAGAACAGCGCGGCCGCCCGGGCTGGCCTGGCCCGCGGCGACCTGATCGTGGCGGTCGGCGGCCAGACCGTCAGCAGCGTCGACGACCTGTCCGGCGCGCTGCGCGCGGCGGCGGCCGGCGGCACCGTCGACCTGACCGTCCTGCGCGGCACCGAGGAGCGTGCCGTCCACGTGGTGCTCGGCCAGGGCGGCGAGACCGCCACGGAGGCGTAGGCGGGCGGGGGCAGCGCGGGCTCAGGCGGGGGGCTGGCCGGGGATGACGACGCCGGTCTCGTAGGCCAGGATCACGGCCTGGACCCGGTCGCGGAGCCCGAGCTTGGCCAGCAGGTTACCGATGTGCGTCTTGACCGTCGCCTCGGTGACGAACAGCGCGGTCGCGATCTCGTTGTTGCTGCCGCCCCGGGCCACCAGCATCAGCACCTCCCGCTCCCGCGCCGTCAGCAGCGCAAGCCGGGACGGCGCGAGAGCGGTTTCCGGCGGCCGCCGCGCGAACGTCTCGATCAGGCGGCGGGTGACCGACGGGGCGAGCATGGCCTCGCCGGCCGCGGCGGCGCGGACCGCGGCGATGAGGTCGGCGCGCGGCGAGTCCTTGAGCAGGAACCCGCTCGCCCCGGCGCGCAGCGCCTCGTAAACGTACTCGTCGAGGTCGAAGGTGGTGAGCATGACCACCTTGGGGGCGGGCGAAGCGCGGGTGAGCAGCTTGGTCGCCTCCAGCCCGTCCATACCCGGCATGCGGATGTCCATCAGCACCACGTCCGGGTGGTGCGCGGCGGCCGCCGAGACGGCCGCCTCTCCGTTGCCGGCCTCCCCCACCACCGTGATGCCGTCGGCGGCGTCCAGGATGACGCAGAACCCCGAGCGGACCAGTTCCTGATCGTCGACCACGAGCACCCGGATCGGGGCCGTCGGGTCCGGCGAGGCGGGGACGGTCATCGGGCCGGCAGCCGCGCGGTGACGGCGAAGCCGTCCGCCCCGGTCGGGCCGACGCTCAGGTTGCCGCCGCAGGACGCGACCCGCTCGGCGATCCCGGCCAGGCCCAGCCCGGATCCGGTGAGCAGCGAGCCCGGCGAGGCGATCACGCCGCCGCGAGCCGCGGGCGGGCCGTCCGGCCGGCGGCCGGAATCGGTGACGCTGACCGTGATGTATCCGGGCTCGTAGCGCAGGGTCACGGCGGCCTGCCTGGCCCGGGCGTGGCGGATCGTATTGGTCAGCGCTTCCTGGACGATGCGGTACGCGGTCAGGTCCACGCCCGGGGACAGCGGGCCCGGGGTGCCCACGACCTCGAAGTTCACCGGCAGCCCGGTCCCGCGCACCTGGTCGAGCACCTCGCCGAGGTCGCCGAGCGACGCCGATGGCGCCGTCTCGAGCCGTTCGGCGGGACCGCGCAGCACGCCGAGCAGCCGGCGCAGCTCGGTCAGCGCCTGCCGGGCCGTGTCGCCGATGATGTCCACCGCCGACCGGGCCTGGTCCGGCCGGCCGGGCAGCAGGGAGGCGGCCGCCTCCGCCTGGACCGCGATCAGGCTCACGTGATGGGCCACGACGTCGTGCAGCTCACGGGCGATCCTGGTCCGCTCGCGCCCGGCGGCCATGGCCGCCTGGCGGTCGAGTTCGGCCTCGGCGCGGTCAGCACGGTTCCTGGCCGCCTGCAGGCTCGCCCGCTTGGTCCGGCTGAGCGTGCCCGCGACCCACGCGGTGAGCAGGATCATCACCTGGAAGATGGCGTCGTAGGGCTGGTGGTGCCCGGGCGCGGCCTGGGAGACCGCGAGGCCGACCGCGACCAGCACGCACGCAACCCAGCGCCAGGCCGGGCCGCGGCGATCGATGACGGTGTAGAACGCGATCGCGGGCCCGAGCGGGAACGGCGCCAGCGTGAAGCCGATCTGGTCGTAGGCGACCCGGGCGGCCCCGATGACCAGGGCGACCTCGATCGGCCGCGACCGGCGCCAGGCCAGCGGGAGGCCCTGGGCCACGACCAGCAGAAGCGCCAGCCACTGCGGATGCTGCTGGGCCCGGTACGGCAGCAGCGCGACGGCGTTGACGACGGCCAGCGCGACACCGAGTCCGGCGTCGGCGAGCAACTCCTGCCGCCGCGGCGGGAGCGCGGCGACCCGCGCGCCCAGCGACCGCGGAAGCCCGTCTGTGGGGTTCACGCCCTGATGGTACGGCCGGCTGCCCGGACGGCGGATCAGCCGCTAGGGGGATCCGGGCACTGCGACTTACGGCGGAGCCGCGGGCGGTTTCCGGCTGCTCCCTGCGACCTGGAGCGGAGCCGGGAAATCCCCACGGCGCCCGATCCGCCGGGCGCCCCCGTGTTCCCATGATGAGCCCATGAACACGATCAACGAGGCCCGGGCCGCCGCATCAGCAGAACCGGACACGACCGGGGCGGCCCGGCCGCCCTGGCTCGGTATCGTCGTGATCGCGGCGGCCGCGTTCGGGCTGGAGATGGCGGTCAGCGCCCGCTACGGCTACGCCCGCGACGAGCTCTACTTCCTCGCCGCCGGGCACCACCTGGCCTTCGGCTACGTCGACCAGCCGCCGCTCACCCCGCTGCTGGCCCGGTTCGCGGCCGCGGCGGCCGGCAATACGCTGGCCGGGCTCCGGGTCCTGCCCGCGCTCGGCCTGGCCGTGCTGGCCGTGGCCACGGCCGCGATGAGCCGCCAGCTCGGCGCGGGCCGGACCGGCCAGCTGCTCGCGGCGCTGGCCGCCGCGACCTGCGGGGAGTACCTCGGCACCATGCACGAGCTGACCACCGCCGCGCCCGACTTCGTGTTCTGGACGATCACCCTGCTGCTGGTCGTGCGCCTGCTGGCCAGCGAGGATCCGCGGTGGTGGGTGGCCATCGGCGGCTGCGTCGGGGTGGCCAGCGAGGCCAAGTGGAACATCGGCTTCCTGGCCGCCGCGCTGGTGGCGGGCGTGGCTGCCACCGATGCCCGGCGCCTGCTGCGCAGCCGCTACCTGCTGATCGGCGGGGTACTCGCGGCGGCGCTGGCCGCGCCGGACCTGGTCTGGCAGGCCCTGCACGGCTGGCCCAACCTGGACGTCTTCCGTGCGCTGCAGGCTTCGGCCGGCCACAACCGGGCCGTGTTCTGGCCCGCGCAGATCCTGTACACCGGCCCGGCGGTGACCCCGGTCTGGGTGAGCGGGGTCATCTGGTCGCTGCGCAGCCCGGCGGCCCGGCGCTTCCGGCCGGCGGCGATCGCCTGCGTTCTCGCGATCGGGCTGCAGTTCGTGCTGGGCGGCAAGGCGTACTACCCGGGTGCGGCGTACACGTTCCTGATCGCGGCCGGCTCGGTTCCGCTCGAGCGCAGGCTCGCCGCCCGCCCCGCGGTCAGGTCGGCGCTGGCCCGCCTGGTCAGGCCAGCAGCGCTGGGCCGGCTGGTCAGGCCCGCTACGGCGACCGCCGCGGGCATGCTGGCCGGCGCGGTGCTGGCCGCGCCGGTCGCACTGTCGGCGCTGCCCGCCCGGACGCTGCACACCGTGCCGCTGCAGAAGATCAACTACGACCTGGCCGAGACGATCGCCTGGCCGCGGCTGGTGGCGCTGGTGGCTAAGGAATACCGATCGCTGCCCGCCCCGCAGCAGCGGCGGACCGCCATCGTGACCGGGAACTACGGCGAGGCGGGCGCGATCGACCGCTACGGGCCCGGGCTCGCCCTGCCGCAGGCCTACAGCGGCGCCAACAACTTCTGGCTGTGGGGCCCGCCGCCCGCGGGCGACGACGCGGTCATCGGCGTGAACCTGGACCCGGCCCTGCTGCGCCGCGAGTTCGCCCAGGTCCGCTTGGTGGCCACGTTCCGGAACGGTCTCGGGGTGAGCGACGACGAGCAGGGCGTGCAGATCTTCGTGGCCAGCGGCCCGCGGTCGTCCTGGGCCCAGGCCTGGCCCGCCTTCCGCAACTATTCCTGAGCGCTTGTAACCTATGGCCATGAGACCTGGGGCCATGAACCGGTACAAGCCCAGCAGCGAGGCGGAGCAGAGCTACGCGGCCGACCTGGCGCTCGCGGGCAGGCACGCGGAACTGCTCGACGCCGCGGGCACGGCCGAGACCGAGTTCCGGCAGGCGCAGGCCCGCCGCGCACCCGCCGCCGAGCTGCGCCGGCTCGCGCTGGCCCTGGACGCCGCGCTGACCGACGCCATGCGCGCGGCCTTCGCGGTGCAGCGCGCGGAGATCGGCGTGCGCGGCTACGACGACCGCATCTACCGGCGCAAGGCCAAGGCCAAGCCGCACATCCACGCGCTCACCGCCGACGCCGAGCGCCTGCTCACCCTGCGCGAAACCCATCGCCTCAACGACATCCCGGCGGTGGCGTTCGAGCCCAGCCCGCTGATGGGTCAGATCACCAAGGCCTGAGCCTCCCGGTCCCAGGAATTCTTGCCCCGGCCGCGGTGAACCTTCCGGGGTGCTGCGACGTCTCCAGATAGAGGGGATCAGTCCGACCGGGGCTCTGCACACTTACGGCGGCCCGGAGAAATGTATACACAGCAATCGATTGTTGCAATCAGGCGTGTCGCTTGCGCCACGGGACCGGGAGGGGGACAGTTGGTCTAGGCCACTCGGTTCGGCCTAGACCGTAGACTGGTCTAGGCCACTTGGCCGGCAGGGCTAGAAAACTACATAGAAGCACCATCTGGGTACGCACAGTAGAGCTAAGGAGTTACAAGCAGTAGTCAATCTGTGCCAGGCAGAAACTAGCGGAACGCTACAGATGGCCAGCCGGAAAACGATTCACGCGGGCCATATAACGATCGCGAGAGCTGCGGCACACTAGCAACTGTTCAACAACACACATGATGAACCAACCAGGAGGCACTGATATGTGCCCACACTCGCCGCCCTGTCCGGAGGCGTCAGCCCCGGACCGCGAAGCGGCGCACACCGTCGTGAGCCATCCCGAGCAGGGCTGGAGCCTGCTCTGTAACGGCATCGTGATCTTCGAAGACACGGGGGAACTCCTGCCTGACGGCGCGTGCATCGCGCCGCACCGGCCCACTGACTGGGCTTTCGATCGCCCGGCCCGGGTCATACCGCCACACAGCGGGCAGGCGCCGGCGGCGTTATCCGCCGGCGGCGGCACCAAGCGGGGTGCCTGATCGAATAACCCCTTTTTGCTATCCCTCAGTTGAAATCCTTGAGCGCAGCACGCCGGGCAGCCAGTCGGCCACGGCCCCGGCGATGACGGCGCGGTGACCCTTCAGCGCGTGCGTCTCCCCCGGCACCACGACGACCCGGTCCGCGTCCCGGGCCCCGGGAATCCCGAACGGGTCACGCTCCCCGTTGATCACCAGCACCGCGGCCCCGCCCGCCCGCGCGGCTCGCAACTCGGCCAGCCGGCTCTGGCCCGTCGGGCCCGGCGGCTTGAGCGGGAACGCCAGCGCGATCACGGCCCGGGCCCCGACCGCGGCCGCCGTGCGGCACGCCACCCGCGCACCGTTGCTCCGCCCGCCCTGGACGAGCGGGACGCCGGGCATGAACCCGGTCAGCGCGGCCACGATCTCGACCCAGGCGGCGTCCTGACGGTCCGCGAGGCCGGGCGCGCGAGCTCCCTTGACCCGGTACGGCTGGGTCACGCGGGCCACCACCGCGCCGAGCCCGAGTGCCGCGTCCCGGGCCGCCAGCAGATCGGGTGCGCCCGCGCTGCCGCCGGCCCCGTGCGTGAGCACGAGCAGGAACCGGGCCGCACCGGGCTGCGCCGGGCCGTCTGGGTCCAGCTCGGCCCGGGCCACCCCGCTGCCGGTCATGATCTCCACCGCACGCTCCCCCGTCCGCGAGCCTGTCGCGCAAGTCGAGCGTATAGTCGCGGCGCGGATGTCCGGGATGGGCCGGCTGGCTCGACGTCTCAGATGAAGCACGCGCCGGACGAAGGCGCGCTGAACCGAGAGGAGCGATCATGAAGTACATGATCTTGGTGTACGGCTCGCAGCAGGACTATGACTCCATGGCCGGCCACGCCGCGGAGGGCAAGCCGGCCTGGTCCGCGGCGGACTTCGCCGCGATGGGGGCGTTCATGGAGGGATTCAACAAGGACCTGGCCGAATCCGGCGAACTGGTGGACACGCGGGGGCTGATCGCCCCGGTCCACACCCGGAGAATCCAGCTGCGCAACGACGTCCCGGTCGTGACGGACGGGCCGTACGCCGAGAGCCAGGAGGTCCTGGCCGGCTACTGGATCGTGGACTGCGACAGCTTCGACCGGGCCACCGAGATAGCCGCCCGGCTGACCCAGGTTCCCGGCCCGCGGCAGCCCGGCGAGCACGAGGTGATCGACGTGCGGCCGATCGCCGAGTCGCGGGACGAGCTCGATGGCTGAGCCGCGGGCCTGACGGGCCTGACCGGTCATGGCCGAGACCGAGGTCGAGGACCTGCTGCGCCAGCTAGCGCCGCAGGTCCTCGGCGCGGTGGTCAGGCGTTACGGGCACTTCGAGGAGGCCGAGGACGCTACCCAGGAGGCGCTGGTCGCGGCGGCCGCGCAATGGCCGGGCGAGGGCCTCCCGGACCACCCGCGCGGCTGGCTGATCACGGTCGCCTCGCGCAGGCTCACCGACCTGCTGCGGGCCGATCAGGCCCGCCGGCGCCGCGAAGACACCGTGGCCCGCTGGGTCCTGCCCGACCACTGGCTGGCTCCGCCGGCCGACCGGCCGCCCGCGGATCACGACGACACGCTGATCCTGCTGTTCCTGTGCTGTCATCCCGCGCTGACCCCGGCCTCGCAGATCGCGCTGACGCTCCGCGCGGTCGGCGGGCTGGCTACCGCGGAGATCGCCCGGGCGTTCCTGGTCCCCGAGGCGACCATGACCCGGCGGATCAGCCGCGCCAAGCAGCAGATCAAGGCCAGCGCGGTGCCGTTCCGGATGCCCGCCGCCGCCGAACGCGGCGGACGGCTCGCGGCGGTCCTGCACGTGCTCTACCTGATCTTCACCGAGGGTTACGCCAGCACGTCCGGGCCGAGCCTGCACCGCACCGAGCTGGCCGCCGAGGCGATCCGGCTGGCCCGCCTCGTGCACCGGCTGCTCCCCGAGGACGGCGAGGTGACCGGGCTGCTCGCGCTCATGCTGCTGACCGACGCCCGGCGGCCGGCCCGCACCGGCCCGGGCGGCGAGCTGATCCCCATGGCCGAACAGGACCGGAACCTGTGGAACGCCGCCCAGATCGCCGAGGGCGTGGACCTGATCACCACCGCCCTGGCCCGCGGCCCGGCCGGCCCCTACCAGCTGCAGGCGGCCATCGCCGCGGTCCACGACGAGGCGCCGACCGCCGACGCGACCGACTGGCCGCAGATAGCGGCGCTGTACGAGCTGCTCATGCGGCTGTCCGACAACCCCGTGGTGCGGCTGAATCAGGCCGTCGCGGTAGCCATGGTGCGCGGCCCGCGTGCGGGGCTGGTGCTCCTGGACGGGCTGGCCCGCGACGAGCGGATGGCCGGAAGCCACCAGCTGGCCGCGGTCCGCGCGCACCTGCTGGAAATGGCCGGCCAGCCCGACGCGGCCCGGGCCGCCTTCCTCGACGCGGCGAAGCGCACCAGCAACCTGCCGCAGCAGCGCTACCTGAACGCCCAGGCCGCCCGCCTGGCCGGCGAACGCGAGTGAGGCGACCTGGGTTCTGGGTAAGCGGTGGGGAAACCCGATTGGCGGAAGGAACCCACCAATGGCAGAGAACATCTACTCGATCAGCGAGATCGTCGGCTCCTCCACCGAGAGCATCGATGACGCGATCAAGGGTGCGGTGAACCGGGCCTCGCGAACCCTGCACAACCTGGACTGGTTCGAGGTCACCGGGATGCGCGGCCGCATCGAGGACGACCGCTGCCACTTCCAGGTCACCGTGAAGGTCGGCTTCCGCCTCGACGACCAGCCCGCCTGACCGGCCAGTCGCACCGGGCGAGGTCCTAGGACCACCGGCGCAGCCCGCCCGAGGCGCTCGGCCGATGTGCGCAGACGGCAAGCCGCCTAGTGTGAGCGCATGAGGGATCCGGCGGTGCAGGGTGCGGACGGCGGCGGGCTGATGGCCCCGCAGCGCCGGGCGCTGACCGCCGGCCTGGTCCTGACCGTGACCTTCGTGGCGTCCGAGGCGCTGGCGGTGGTGACCGTCATGCCGGTGGTGGCCCGCGACCTGGGCGGGCTGCGCCTGTACGGCTGGGTGTTCAGCGGGTTCATGCTGGGCAGCGTGATCGGCATCGTGGCGGCCGGCCGGGAGGCCGACCGGCGCGGCCCCGCGGTCCCGTTCGTGGCCGGGGTGGCGCTGTTCGGCTCCGGCCTCGCTCTGGCGGGCCTGGCCCCCTCGATGGGCGTGCTGGTCGCGGGCCGGGTGCTGCAGGGCCTGGGGGCCGGCGCGGCGCCCTCGGTGGCGTACGCCGTGATCGGCCGTACCCTGCCCGGGCCGCTGCGGGCCCGCATGATGGCGGTCCTGTCCACGGCCTGGGTCGCGCCCGGCCTGGCCGGACCCGCGATCAGCGCCGAGGTGGCGCGGTTGTTCGGCTGGCGGTGGGTATTCCTGGGCCTGCTGCCGATCGTCGCGGTGGCCGCGTCGATCGCGGTGCCCGCACTGATCCGGCTCGGCCCGCCCGCCGCCGGCGGCGGCGAGGAACACCGGATGATCGACGGGTTCCGCACCGCGGCGGGAGCCGCCCTGATCCTGGCCGGGCTGACGCTGGCGGCGGGAACCGGCGCGGAACCGTCTCGCCGCCGCACTGGGTGGCCTGGGCCTGATCGCGGCGGGCGGGGCCCTCGGGATGCCCGCGCTACGCCGGCTGGTCCCGGCGGGCACGCTGACCGCGCAGGCCGGGCTGCCCGCCACCATCCTCACCCGGGGCCTGCTGACGTTCACGTTCTTCGGCGCGGACGCCTACGTGACGCTGGCCCTGACCACGGTCCGCCACCGGACCCCGGTGGTGGCGGGCATCGCGGTCACCGGCGCCACGGTGGCCTGGACGGCCGGGGCGTGGGTCCAGGCCCGGCTGAGCGAGAGCTGGGAGGGGCGCCGCCTGGTACGGACCGGCCTGGTCGTCATCCTGGCCGGCATCGCCGGGATGGCCCTGGTCCTGCAGTCCGGCGTGCCGGTAGCCGTGGGCCTGGCCGCCTGGACCGTGGCCGGCCTCGGGATGGGCCTGGCCTACGCGCCCATCTCGCTGATGATGCTGCAGAAGGCGCCACCCGGCCAGGAAGGCCGGGTGTCGGCGTCGCTGAACCTGGCCGACGTGCTCGGGGACGCGATCGGCATCGGCGTGGGCGGCGCGGCGGTGGCCGCCGCCGCCGGCCGTGACCTTCAGCTGGGCGTCGTGGCCGCCTTCTGCGCCGCGGCCGCGGTCGGCCTGGTGGCGCTGGCCGTGACCCGCCGGCTGCCGTCCGGCCCGAGCTCGGCACCGGCGCCCGTGCCACCAGCGGGCGCGCAACCGGACCGGGCCGAGCTCAATCCTCGAGGATCTTCTTGAGGAACTGGCCGGTGTAGCTTTCCTCGACCGCGGCGATCTGCTCCGGCGTGCCGGCGGCGACCACCATCCCGCCGCCCGCGCCGCCCTCCGGCCCGAGGTCGATAACCCAGTCGGCGGTCTTGATGACGTCCAGGTTGTGCTCGATCACGATCACCGTGTTGCCCGTCTCGACCAGCCGGTTCAGCACGCCGAGCAGCTTTCTGATGTCCTCGAAGTGCAGGCCGGTGGTGGGCTCGTCCAGCACGTAGATGGTGCGGCCGGTGGCCCGGCGCTGCAGTTCGGAGGCGAGCTTGACCCGCTGCGCCTCGCCGCCGGACAGGGTGGGGGCGGGCTGGCCGAGCCGGACGTAGCCCAGGCCCACGTCCACCAGCGTCTTCAGGTGCCGGTGGATGGCGGGCACCGCCTCGAAGAACTCGGCCCCCTCCTCGATCGGCATGTCCAGGACCTCGGCGATCGTCTTGCCCTTGAAGTGGACCTGCAGGGTGTCGGTGTTGTAGCGGGCCCCGTGGCAGACCTCGCACGGCACGTAGACGTCGGGCAGGAACTGCATCTCGATCTTGATCGTGCCGTCCCCGGAGCAGGCCTCGCACCGGCCGCCCTTGACGTTGAACGAGAACCGGCCCGGCTGATAGCCGCGGATCTTGGCCTCGGTGGTCGCCGCGAACAGCTTCCGCACGTGGTCGAACACGCCGGTGTAGGTGGCCGGATTGGATCGCGGAGTACGTCCGATCGGACCTTGATCAACATGGACCACCTTGTCCAGATGCTGGATCCCGGTCACCCTGACGTGCTTGCCCGGCACCGTCCGCGCCCCGTTGAGCTCGCGGGCCAGCGCCTTGTACAAGATGTCGTTGACCAGGGTCGACTTGCCCGAGCCCGACACCCCGGTGACCGCCACCAGGCAGCCGAGCGGGAATGCCACGTCCACGCCGCGCAGGTTGTGCTCGCTGGCGCCCTTGACCGTGACCTCACGGTTCTTGTTCCGCGGCCGGCGGGATGCGGGCAGCGGGATGGCCTGCCGTCCGGACAGGTACGCGCCGGTCAGGGAGTCCGGGCTGGCCAGCAGGTCGGCGACGGACCCGGAGACCACGATGTGGCCGCCGTGCTCCCCGGCCCGCGGCCCGATGTCCACGATCCAGTCCGCGGCCCTGATCGTGTCCTCGTCGTGCTCGACGACGATCAGCGTATTACCCAGGTCGCGCAGTCGCAGCAGCGTCTCGAGCAGCCGGTGGTTGTCCCGCTGATGCAACCCGATGGACGGCTCGTCCAGCACGTACAGCACCCCGACCAGCCCGGAGCCGATCTGGGTGGCCAGCCTGATCCGCTGGGCCTCGCCGCCCGCCAGCGTGGCCGACGCGCGGTCCAGGGTCAGGTAGTCCAGCCCGACATCGAGGAGGAAGCCCATCCGGGCGTTGACCTCTTTGACGATCCGCTGGGCAATCTGCCGGTCGCGGTCGGACAGTTCCAGGGTGAGCAGCAGCTTGGCCAGCTCGCCGATGGGCAGCGCGCACAGCTCGGCGATCGACCGGCCGTCCACCGTGACCGCCAGCGACACCGGCTTCAGCCGGGCCCCGCCGCAGGACGGGCACGGCACCTCGCGCATGTACCCGGCGAACTTCTCCCGGCTCGAGTCCGACTCCGCCTCGGCGTGCCGGCGCTCGACCCACGGGATCACGCCCTCGAAGGTCGTGTAGTACGAGCGCTCCCGGCCGTACCGGTTCTTGTACCGGACGTGGACCTGCCCGTCGAAGCCGCGCAGCAGGGCCTGCCGGGCGGCGCTGGGCAGCTTGGCCCACGGC
Organism: uncultured Actinomycetes bacterium; assembly: GCA_963822765.1. GTDB lineage: Bacteria > Actinomycetota > Actinomycetes > Streptosporangiales > Streptosporangiaceae > Palsa-504. The sequence goes on from CAWGJL010000031.1 coordinate 99,871, forward strand.
GTGTCCATCCGGAACCCGACCGTCTCGGCCAGGGCCTGGATCAGCCGCTCGAAGTAGTCGCTGAGGTGGCCGCTGCTCCACGGCGCGAGCGCACCGTCGGCCAGCGACTTGCTCTCGTCCGGGACGATCAGCTCCGGGTCGACCTCGAGCTTGGTGCCCAGTCCGGTGCAGTCCGGGCAGGCGCCCCACGGCGAGTTGAACGAGAACGAGCGCGGCTCGAGCTCGTCGAACGACAGGTCGTCGTACAGGCACGCGAGGTGCTCGGAGTACATTCGCTCGCGGTGCTGGTCGGTCTCGGGCAGGTCGATGAAGTCGAGGATGACCACCCCGCCGGACAGGCCGAGGGCGGTCTCCACCGAGTCGGTCAGCCGGCGCCGCGCGGTGTCCTTGACCGCGAGCCGGTCGACGATCACCTCGATGTCGTGCTTCTCGTACTTCTTCAGGGCCGGCAGCTGACCGGAAAGCGCCTCGTCCAGCCGGACGATGGTGCCGTCCACCCGGGCCCGCGAATAGCCCTTGGTCTGCAGCTCGCGCAGCAGCTCGCCGTACTCGCCCTTGCGCCCGCGCACCACCGGCGCGAGGACCTGGAACCTGGTCCCCTCCTCCAGCTCCATCACCCGGTCCACGATCTGCTGCGGGGCCTGCCGCGCGATCGGCCGCCCGCAGATCGGGCAGTGCGGCTTGCCGATCCTGGCGTACAGCAGGCGCAGGTAGTCATAGACCTCGGTGATCGTTCCCACCGTGGAGCGCGGGTTACGGCTCGCGGACTTCTGGTCGATGGAGACCGCCGGCGACAGCCCGTCGATGAAGTCGACGTCGGGCTTGTCCATCTGGCCGAGGAACTGCCGGGCGTAGGCGGACAGCGACTCGACGTACCGGCGCTGGCCCTCGGCGAAGATGGTGTCGAAGGCCAGGCTGGACTTGCCCGAGCCGGAAAGCCCGGTGAACACGATCATGGCGTCCCGCGGCAGGTCCAGCGAGACGTCCTTCAGGTTGTGCTCGCGGGCGCCGCGAACGACGAGTCGGTCAGCCACTGCGCCTCTCTCTACGGGCTCGGGAAACGGGTATACGGATCGCTTGGCGATGGTAGCCGGGGGGTCTGACATTTTGGGGTCGCTGCGCGCCCGGGCTCTCCCCGTTCCGTCTTACAAGCAATGAACCGGCCACCGTTATGCCCGCCCGCTCCCTCCACGATAGCGCCCGGACCGGCAGCGTGCCGCCTAGAAATCGGCGCTGGTGCCGGCGCCCAGGCGGGCGGCCTTCTCGTACAGGTAGAGGGCCGCGGCCAGGTCCTCGGCGGCCAGGCCGAGCGACTCGAACACGGTGATTTCGTCGTCGCCGGCCCGCCCGGCCGCGGTCCCGGTGAGCAGTTCGCCGAGCTCGGCCCGGACGGGGTTGTCGGCGCCTTCGCGGGCGGCCAGCAGGTAGTCGCCGGACTCGTTGCTGACCGACTCGCGGCTGTCGGCGAACACGGCCGCCTCGGCCATGGTCGCGGTGTCGATCTCCCGGTCCCGGGGCAGGCACGCGCCGACCGCGTTGACGTGGGTTCCCGCGGCTAGCCATTCGCGGCGCAGCACCGGTTGCGCCGCGCTGGTCGCGGTGACCACGATGCCGGCCCCCTGCGACCGCCTCGGGCACCGAGCCGGTCGCGGTGACCGGCACGTTCAGCTCTTCGGTCAGCTCCGCGGCCACCTCGCGGGCCCGGGCCAGGTCGCGTCCGGTGATGCGGATCCCGGTGAGCGGCCGGGTCGCGGCCAGGGCGTGCGCATGCGCCCGGCCCTGGACGCCGGTGCCGACAATGGCCAGTTCGGCCGGGCCGGGCCGGGCCAGCAGCCCGGTGGCGACGGCGGACACCGCCGCGGTGCGGATCTCGGTGACGGCCGACGCGTTGACCATAGCCAGCGGCTCCCCGGTGTCCGCCGCGAACAGCAGCACGCCGCCCTGGTGCGCGTCCTTGCCGATCGCCGGGTTACCGGGGGTGATGCAGATCGCCTTCAGCCCGTAGCCGGCCGGAGAGTAGGCGGGCATCAGGCCCATGAACCCGGCCGCGTCGCGGGGCTTGACCACGGTGCGCAGCGGCTGCTGGATCTGTCCGCGGGCCAGGTCCGTCAGCGCCTGGCGCATCACGTCCGCGCACTCGCGGTATCCGAGCAGCTCACGCACGTGGTGACCGGACAGGACGAGGATCTTCACGCGGCTCTCCAGGAGTTGAGGCGAAGCCAGGAGCGGCAAGACGCCGGCTCAGCGCTGATAGGCAGGTCCGTTCGGTATAAGTTTTGAAGGTGACTTACTCGGGAGAGGTTCATGTCGGCGGCCCGCCTGACACTCGTGAGATCGACGGCCTGACCGTGACCAAGATATCCGTGGGCCCGATGGACAACAACGCCTACCTGCTGCGCTGCACCAGTACGGGTCAGGGCCTGCTCATCGACGCGGCCAACGAAGCGGGCCGGCTGATCGAGATGATCGGGGACACGCCGGTCGAGACGATCGTCACCACGCACCGGCACGCCGATCACTGGCAGGCGCTGCCCGAGGTGCAGACCCGGACCGGCGCGGTAGTGGTCGCCCACCCGGCCGACGCGGACGAGCTTCCGGTCCAGGTCGGCCGGCGCGCCGAGCACGGCGAGGTGCTGACCTTCGGCGACTGCGCGGTATCGCTCATCCACCTGCGCGGCCACACGCCGGGCAGCCTGGCCGTGCTGTACGACGCGGGCGGCCGCCTGGCGGACGCGCCGCACGTGTTCACCGGGGACTCGCTGTTTCCCGGCGGCGTGGGCAAGACCACCTACGGTTCAGGATATATTTCCGGTCGGCCGCCGGCAAATGGTCCTGACGACTTCACACTGCTGCTCAACGACGTAATCGAGCGCCTGTTCAACGCGCTCCCGGACGCGACCTGGGTGTATCCGGGGCACGGCAACGACACCACGCTCGGCGTCCAGCGGCCCCACCTGGAGGAGTGGCGCGCACGCGGCTGGTAAGCCGCACGCGATTAGCCCAGCGCAGATACAGCAAGGGCCCCCGGCGTCCTAGCGTCCGCCGAGGGGCCTCCTCAACCCGTCGTACCTAACCCCGCAGGGTGAACGAGGAGCTTGGGCCAGCGCGGCGTCTATCGCGTGTAGCTGCGCCATGATGAGCACGCTAGTCACCGATCCTGGCCTGATCAACGCGAGGCTTGCCTCCAGCTCTCGCTTCGCGAGCTGGCCCGCTACGGGATGACGGCCAGCGCCACCCAGATCATCCGGGGGCGCGTTTTCATGCGAGCTGTGGCAAGAAAATGTGGGCACTCGAAAGTGAACTCACCGGGCGCCGCCGATCTGGCTGACGGTTCTCGCCCTTGTGTGCTAGCGGCTGCGCCGCCCTCGACCGGCTTCCGGAGCAGCTAACCGGCGGCGTCTTCGGCCACTACTCGCCGCCGTCGCTCATCAGCGGACCACGGTCACCGGGCACTTCGCGTAGGCGGCGACATGCTGGCTGACCGAACCGAGCACTAGCCCTTTAAAGCCGCCGCGGCCGCGCGTGCCGACCACCAGCAGGTCGGCGTCCGCCGACTGCTCGATGAGCACCTCCGCTGCATTGCCCTCCTTGACGCGCGGTTGAACGGCCACCGGCGGGTCCTCGCCGAGCTCGGCCTTGATGACTGTGAGCAGGTCCTCGGCGGCGCGCTGGCTGGGGTCGGGCAGGGGGCTTCGCGGCACGCCGCCGCTGCCCATTGGTGGCAGCAGCGTGCGCTCCCACACGGTCAGCACGACCAAGTCGGCCCCGTGATCCGCGGCCTCGGCGGCAGCCCAGGTCAACGCGGTCCGGCTGGGGGGCGCTCCGTCGACGCCGACCACGATGGTCTTCCACTTACTCACCGTCGTCTCCTTTCCGGGTCCCGGCGGGCCGGCGGGCTCGTCAGACCATATTGCCTCGGCAGGCTGTCGTACGCCCCGGCGGAGGGCGGGAGTTGCACCAAAGCGCCGTGACGTCAGCTGCTAGCTGCCCGTCCTGGACGCTGTTACGCGCCGTCCTGCCGTCGAGGCCGATTTTCGCCTTCGGAGCTGGCGGTGACCCCTGGGGTGACCGTGATGTTGCTGCCCTCCATCCAGGCACGCCGCGGACCGGTGTACGTGCCTGGGCGGCTATGCGGGCACAGCCGCACTTCGCCGGCAGCGGCAGGCGGCGGGTGCCGGGTGAACGCCGGGAAAGTCGAATTGCCGGCGCCGAGAGGTTTAACCGTTGCAAGCGAAGGAAGCCTGCCCTACATCGCCTCGGCCGAGGGGGTCGCCATGACCACGACATTTGAGTCCGTCTCAACGGGTGCCGGGGAGGTCGAGCGCAAGCCGCTGATGTCGGGCCGCGCCCTCCTGATGATGAACCTCGGGTTCTTCGGGGTCCAGTTCAGCTTCGGCCTCACCCAGTCGGCGGTGAACCCGCTCTTCCTGCTGATCGGGGCGTCACCCGGTCTGCTCCCGATCCTTAACCTGGCCGGGCCGGTCACCGGACTGATCATCCAGCCGATGATCGGGGCGATCAGTGACCGGACCTGGAGCCCCCGGTGGGGCCGACGGCGCCTGTTCATCACCTCCGGCGCGATCCTCTGCTCAATCATCCTGTTCGTCTTCCCGTTCGTTGGCGCTCTGTGGCTGGGCGTGATCTGCTTCTGGCTGCTCGACGCCGGCAACAACACCTCGATGGAGCCGTACCGGGCGTTCATCTCCGACCGGCTGCCCAAGTCGCAGCTGGCGCGCGGGTTCCTGACGCAGAGCATGTTCACCGGGGCCGGCGCGGTGCTCGCGAACATCTCGCTGTTCCTGTTGCAGAAGGTGTCGGCGCTGGATAAGACCGCCGGTAACCACGTGCCCTACTGGATGTACACCTGCTTCTGGATCGGCACCGTGTGCATCTTGCTGACGGTGCTGACTGCGATGGCGCGCACCAAGGAGCTCACCCCGTCGGACCAGGCGCTGCAGGAGATGCGCGCCACGCCCAGGGGTGCCCGGAACGCGGTCCGCGACATCAGGGCCGCCGTCCAGGCGATGCCGGTCGCCATGCACAAGATCGGTATCGTCTTCTTCTTCCAGTGGTACGCGATGTTCATCTACTGGCAGTTCCTGGCGGTCAGCCTCGGTGAGACGGTGTTCCACGCGACGCCAGCGCGGGGGGGCTCGGCCTGGCAGAGCGCGATCGCGTGGAGCGGCCTGGAGAACGGTGCGTACAACTTCGTCACCATGATTTCCGCGCTGTTCCTGGTGGGCTGGTGCGTGCGGATCGGTGCCAAGCGCGTGCACGCGATCGCCCTCGGCCTGGCCGCGGTGGCGCTGATAGGGCTGGCTCACGCCCACAACCAGTACCTCGCGCTGGTCCCGATGATCGGCCTGGGCATCTTCTGGGCCAGCGCGGTCGGCGTGCCTTACCTGATGGTCGCCAGCATGGTTCCGGCCAAGCGCACCGGCGTCTACATGGGCATCTTGAACATGATGATCGTGGTGCCGATGCTGATCGAGACGGTCACCTTCGGCTGGATCTTCACCCACCTCCTCCACGGGAAGGGGTCCAATGCGATCACCGTCGCCGGCGTCCTGATGGCCATCGGCGCCGTGGCGATGCTGTGGGTGAACCCGCCCCACGAGACGGACGAGTCGCCCATCGTGCCGCTCGGCAGCCAGCGCAGCATCACTGTGTACGACCGGGTCGTGGTCGGTTCCGACGGCACCCCGCCCAGCCTGTACGCCGTGGACCGGGCCGCGGAAGTGGCCCAGGCCGCCCAGGCCAAGCTGGTGGTGGTCACGGCGTACGCGGAGGGCGACCCCAGCGCGGCTCCGGGTCCCTCCAAAGGTTTGCACCGCGATCTCTACGGTGCCGAGGCTGCTCGCAAGGCCCTGGAAAAGTCGGTCACCGGTCTCACCAGGGAGCGAGCAAGATACATCGAGCAGCGGCTCGTCGCCGGCGACCCGGCTCAGGCCTTGCTCGACGTCGTCGGCCCCAACCCGGCGAACCTCGTCGTAGTCGGCAACCGCGGGCTGGGCGCGAAGGAGGGGCAGCGCCTGGGATCGGTTCCCGGCAACGTGGTGAAGAACGCCCTGTGCGACGTACTCGTCGTGCAAACGTCGGCGCTGGACGAGGACCGCGTGCTCGGCGAGCAGCTGGTGCAGCCTGCCGCCGGCGAGACCGGTCCCGTCACAGAAGCGGACCCGGGAGGTTAATCACGAACTCGGGTGACCCTCCGGTACAAGTCGCGCGGCTCCCACCCGGTCCGGGAAATGATCGCGAGGCGGGCTGGCGGCGACGCAGGCGCCGGTCCAGGATCTCCACGTTGAGCTCGTAGCTTGGTCTTGCGCACGAACACTGTGCGCGGCAGGCCGGGTGCGGGTGGGCGAGGTCGCAGTGCAAGCGGATCTTCTCCGAGAAGATCAGCACCCGCATCAAGGTCCGCCCCGAGCTGGAGAACGCGCTCAGGCTCGCCTGCGACATCAAGGAGGCCGCCCCGGACCAGCCGGTCATCCTTGTCGTCCATGAGCTCAAGCGGCTGGCCCGCAATGCGGCCGAGCTGATGACCTGTCCGCCCAGCACCCCTGTACCCCAGATCGCCGGGAAACTCGTCATCAAGGCGGGCAGGAACGCCGGCAAGCACCCCTCCGTCGCCTCGCTCTACCGGGCCCTCGCCGAAGCCGAAGACACCGCGGCGTAGGAGGTTAAGCACTCGGGTCTGTGTCACCCGTCTGTCCGCTGGCGGCCACCAAGCCGGATCGGCGGCTGCCACGGAAGGCGACAATTCGCAAGGCGCCGTGGCCGTGTGCTGGGCGCATATCGCCGAATAGGAATTCCTGGTCATTCGATAGGTATTGGCCGTACCAACCGCGCAGATAACCTGTTCTGTAGGCACGCGGGCGGCCGGCTGCGGGGGCGGCGCTCGCCGGCGATCGCCGCGATCGCCTGGAACTGTCTGTGGGGACACCACATCGCCGGGCAGCGGGCAGCCTGGCTGATCACAGGTCCCGGTGCTCGGCTGATTTAGGCGGACAGGGCAGCAGGTCTGCCGCCTTTAGTCGGCATGGCCGCTGCGGCCGGCACCGTCGGCACCGGCGGCGCGGTGTTGCCGGCCTGCCCGTGATGGTGATCGGCCCGCCGTGGTTGGTGACTGGTGCCGCTGGCCGGGGCCGAGCAGCAGCTGGCAGAGTTGGCCGGTGAGACGTTCCTGGCATTGGTCGAGGGTCCAGCCGAACAAAGTGGTGAGCTTGTCGAAGGTCTCGTTGTCGCTGTGCATGCTGATCACTCCGGCCGCCCACGACGGGTCGATGCCGTCGCGCAGCGCCCCCAGGGTGGCCAGGCGGTCCGCCAGGGTGCGGCAGCCGGCCATGTGGCGGCGCCTGCCCTCGGCGTAGACGCCGGCGAACTCCGGTTCCACCGCGGCAGCCCCCCGGACGGCGGAGATGATGTCGCCGCTGTGCTCGAAGAGGCTGCGGCCGAGCTGCACGACGGTGGCGAGCAGTCCCCTGGGGTCCTCGCCGGCGGCGAGGATCTGCCGGAAGCCTTCGATCCCGGCCTCCTTATCGACCAGGGCCAAGAGCTCGCCGGCCATAGCCCGCTTGGTGCCGAAGACCTTGTACACGGTGGCCGGGGCTACGCCGGCCTCGGCCGCGATGGCCTCGATCGTGGTGGCGGCGTATCCGTCGGCCGAGAACCGCCGCCGCGCCGCCAGGGCGATCTGCCGCCGGGTAGCGGCCGCCTGCTGTTTCCGCCAGGGTGAGGTCACCCCTTGACAGTACCGCACTCCTGAGTAGAGTCATACTCTACCGATACTAGTCAGACTCTAGGAGGCCCACTGTGAACGACATCGCCGCGCCGTACGTACTCGCCGCCGGACAGGAGCGAAGCCACCCCGGGACCACGCCGCGCATCAAGGCTGGCGCGGCGGACACCGGGGGTGCCATGACCGCCGTGGAGGGTGTGCTCGGCGCGTGGGCCCCGGGCCCGCCGCTGCACGTCCACGACGCCGAGGACGAGTGCATCTACGTCATCGAAGGGCGACTGCTGGTGCAGATCGGCGAGGAGCTTCACCAGCTCGGGGCCGGGTCGTTCGCCTGGCTGCCCCGGGGCACCCCGCACACCTTCGCCAACGCCGGCCCATCCCCGGTGCGCATGTTCGGCGTGACGGTGCCCGGCGGCATCGAGGAATTCTTCGCCGCGCAGAGCGCGTACCTGGCGTCGGTGCACGGGCCCCCAGACCCGGCCGAGCTGGCCCGGCTGGCGCTGGGCCGGGGAAGCGTGCTGGGACCGCCGATTTCGGCGTCTCCCGCGCCGGCCGATTCGCCGGCAATGGCGCAGTGGCCCTGAGCCTGGGCCACGCCGCCCGCTCCGGGTCTGCGGCCCGCCGCCGCTGACCGGCCGGCCGGAACCGCCGGCCTGGCACACCTGCCGGCCACATTGCCCGATTGCCGCACGACCCGGCAGATGGAGTAACCATGCACAAGCCCAACCTCGCCGGAGCGACCGCCTTGGTGGCCGCACCGGTCCGCGCCTAGAACTCGCAATGACCCACAGCTTCGTGTCGGCGGCAGCCGGATACTGATCACCGCGCCGCCGCCGGCCAGCGGCTACGGCAGCTACTCCTCGGACCAGCCGGAGGCAAACACCATGTCATCGGCGATCTCGCCATGCGGGAGGAACTGACCAGAACGGCAGCCGACACCGGACGTGCCCTTGACCGGCCCTGCCTGCGCACCCCAGCCCGATCCCAGGTTGCGGCCAGATCTCATGCGAGCGCGCCGCAACCGCCGAGCTCCCCGCACCGAATGTCCCTTCGGGCTCGCTCGGATGCCAAGCCAGCCAATCGCGCCGCCCGCGCAGATCGATATCGCGTGTCATGCCGTCGCCGTTCGCCACCATCTGTAACGAGGCGGCAGTGCGCGGCGCAAGCAAGCCAGGTGTCCGATCAGGTGATCCCCGCCGGTGAGCCGCCATGGTGAACCTCGCCACGTCATCGTGAAACATCGCCTGCGGCGACCAGATGACCCGGGTGAGGTTCAGCCGGCCTGAACTGCCGGTCTCGATGGTGATGGTGAGCTGCTGGGTTCCGGGCGGTCCTTCGTTCGGGGCAGTGGCCGCGGGACCCGGTCATCGGAAGGCTCCCTGGCCTGCGTCACGACGCCGGACGGCCGGATGAGGAGCGGCGGCCTCCCGGCTAGCTCAGTCGCGCTGGCCGGCCCACACCCAGACGTGGACCGGTTCCAGTGCCGTCTGCACGACGCTGGCCAGGTCATCTCGGACGGTGTCCAGGTCGACCGCGTCCTTGAGCCGGGCCGCGAACGCGGCCACGGTGGCCTCGGCGTCATACCTGGCCCGGTTGAACCGCCGGTCCACCGCGTGCTGCACCAGCCGCCGGATCGGGTTGAACAGGGCTGCGGCGGCCAGTGTGGCGGCGGCTACCGCGACGGGGGAGGAGAACCGGAGCACCTGGGTGGCCAGCAGCACCAGCCCGGCGTAGATCCCGGCCAGCAGCCCGGTGAGGATCGCGTAGGCCAGGGTGCGGGAGATGACCCGGTCGATGTCATAGAGCCGGTACTTGAGCACGGCGACCGCGACCGCGACCGGCACCGTCACTATGGCGACCATGAGCGCGCCCTCGGCGATGCGGGCGGCCGTCCCGGTGCTCAGCGACAGGATCGTCGACGGCACCAGCGTCGCAGCCACCAGGCACCCGGCGTAGGCCAGCCACTTGATCTGCTGCCGCTCCACGGACGTCCCCCGCCGGGCGCGCACGAGCAGCGACCACACCGCAAGCACGACGCAGCCGAGCAACCCGGCCAGCCCGACCCCGATCGCGGTGTTCGGCACGGCGGCCGGATAGACCCCGAACGGATTCCGCAGCGCTCTCAGGTTGACCACTACTCCCGGAGTGATGGCAAGCCCGGTGGCCGCAATGACCCCGCATCCCGCGGCCGCCCAGCAGACCGGCCGCCAGCGCCGCCCGGGCAGCCGCCCATCGGGGAACAGCAGAGGAAGGTAGACGGTGATCAGCGCGACGAACGGGACCCAGATCCACAGCTGCAACCAGCCCACATACTCACCAGCGGGCAAGTCCCGATGACCCGCGACGACGGCCAGGGCGTATTCGAAGCTCGCGAAATCCACCGCGGCCAGCATCCCCGCCGCCGCGAAGATCCAGCCCACCGCGTGGCCGGGCCGGCGCCTGGTCAGCAGGGCGCCGACGCCGCCAAAGCCGACGGCCCACAAGCCACTGAACCCGCGGACCCCGAACGACCCACTCGGCACCGGTGTCGACCAGTCCCAGATCATGAGCGCCAGCCCCACAGCGGCGACCACCAGCGTGGCCGCCCACAGCAACCACGCTGACCTGCAAGCCCATCGCATCGCGCTCATGCCGCCTTCAACGGGCAGCCAGCGAACTGCTGGCTGCGCCTCGCCCACGAACGCCACGCTACGCCTGCACCGTTCCGGGAACGTTACGCAAGGAGCACCATGGGTGCGCGACAGCACCGCGGCCGCCCAGAGCCCACGCGAACACCGGTTACCGGCGATCTCTACCGGGCTAGCCGGCTCTTGCGGGCACGAAGCCTGCGCAACGGATTAATCACGAGCGGCATGCCGGCCAAGTGTCTCCCGAACTGATCCAAGCGCTTTCCGGCCGAGCGGCGACACACTCAAGCAGGCCAGCGAACAGTGCCGTGCATGCCATAACACCCACGCGCCGGTGGCGCTGGTCCTGTTTCACGGCTACGGCGCGAACGAGCAGGATCTCGCCCGCTCGGGCCGATGCTCGCACCGGCCCTGCCCTGGGCAGCGCTGCGCGCCCCGCTCGGGGTGGCTCCCGGCGGCTATGCGTGGTTCCCGCCCATCGCGCTTGGCGACCGGGACCCGGCCCGCGCCATCGACGCCGCCTGGCAGTGGATCGACGCTCACCTGACCCTGGACGCGACGGTGGCCGTCGTCGGATTCTCCCAGGGCGGCCTGATGGCGGCCCAGCTGCTGCGGACCCGTCCCGAGCGGGTCGCGGCCACGGTCGTGCTCTCCGGCTTTGTCCAGGCTGCGCCGCAGCCGGCCGACGAACAGCTAGCCGCCCAGTGCCCGGCCGTGTTCTGGGGACGGGAAGCCAGGGCCCCCCCGCTGATCTTCAACCACTCACATAACGAATATTCGCGTATAGCCCGGTTTGGATACCTGATTTGGTTCCGGTGCCCGAACGGCCAGTTATGCTTGGCCTTCCTTTCGTGGTCGGCGTCGCCCGGGAGTGCAGCTCCTTGTGGAGCAGCGTTCACGCTAGCCGTTCCGCCAGGGGCCAGGTTGACGGGCTGGGGTCGTCTGCTGTGACTGCGGCGTACCTGGTTTCCGCTTGCTAGTCAGTGCGGATCAGGCGAGAACGGTTGTCCGGGAGAAGGAGTATCTGGCTAGGGTCGTCGGTATGCGTTCGATCGACAGCATCGCCGAGGATTATGTGGAGCGGGCGGCCGCTTTGAACCCGGCCCTGGCCACCTTCGCTGGGATCGCCGGACACGACCATGAGCTGCCGGATCTGAGTGCTGACGGGTTCGCCGAACGGGCCGAACTGGATCGCGCGACCCTCGCGGCCCTCGACGCGGCCGGGGCTCCCGGGCTGCGCGAGCAGACCGCGCGGGCCGCGATGCAGGAGCGGCTGGCCCTGGCCGTGGAGTGCTACGACGCCGGGGACACCACCAGCGAACTCAACGTGATCGCCAGCTGGGTGCATGATGTCCGCGCACTCTTCGACCTGATGCCCGCCGAGGGCGAGGAGGCCGCCGCCACCGTCGCCACGCGCATGGCCGCGGTGCCGCAGGCCTACCGCCAGTTCTCGCAGACCCTGCTCGGTGCGGCCCGCAACGGCCGGCCCCCGGCCCGGCTGCAAGTCGAGGAGGTCGCCAGGCAGTGCGCCGCCTGGGCCACGCCGGAGGACTCCTTCTACGGCGGACTGGTAAAGCGGCTGACCGGGGTCCCGGACTCGCTGCGCGGCGAACTGGACGCGGCCGCCCGCGAGGCGACGGCCGCCACGGCCAGGCTCGGTGACTTCCTGCGCCGCGAGCTGCTGCCGCTGGCCCGGGAAAAGGACGCCTGCGGACCGGAGGTCTACGCCCGGGCGTCACGGTACTTCCTCGGCGCCGCCGTGGACCTGGCGGAGGCCTACGCCTGGAGCTGGGAGGAGATCGCCCGGCTGCGCGCCGAGCAAGCGCACGTCAGCAGCCTGATCCGGCCAGGCGCCACCCGGGAGGAAGCCATGGCGATCCTGGATCAGGACCCGGCGCGGCGCATCGAGGGCCGGGAGAACTTCCGCGCCTGGATGCAGGAACTGGCCGAGCGCACCATCGCGCAGCTGCACGGAAAACACTTCGACATCCCGGAGCCCGCGCAGCGGATCCAGGCCATGATCGCTCCCGTCAACGATGGCGGGATCTACTACTCCGGGCCCTCCGAGGACTGGTCCCGGCCCGGGCGGATGTGGTGGTCGGTGCCGTCAGGTCTTGACAGCTTCGCGACCTGGAAGGAGGTCACGACCGTCTACCACGAGGGTGCTCCCGGCCACCACCTGCAGATCTCGCAGTCCCTGACCGAGCAGGAGACCCTGAACCGCTGGCAGCGGCTGATGTCCCGGGTCTCGGGCTACGGCGAGGGCTGGGCGACCTACGCCGAGCGGCTCATGGGCGAGCTCGGATACCTAGACGAGGACCCGGGGGCGTATCTGGGGATGCTCGACATGCAGATGATGAGCGCCGCCAACGTGGCCCTGGACATCGGGGTGCATCTGGACCTGGAGATCCCCGAGGGCACCGGCTGGCGGGAGGGCGAGCGCTGGAATGCCGGGACCGCCTGGGAGTTCCTGCAGGCCCACTCCAGCTGGGACGAGCAGCGGCTGCGCTTCGAACTGCACCGCTACCTCGGCTGGCCTGGCCAGGTCCCGTCCTACAAGCTCGGCGAGCGAATCTGGCTCCAGGCCAGGGAAGAAGCCAAAGCCAGGGCCGGAGGTACCTTCAGCCTCAAGGACTTTCATTCCAAGGCGCTCAGCCTGGGCGCCATGGGCCTGGACCCGTTGCGTGCGGCCCTGTCCCGCTGCTAGGACGGGTACGGCAACTCCTTGCGGGCTTTGAAAGCACTGATTCCCGCCGAGTCCGGGAAGCCGATGGAGAATCAGGGCTTGGCCGCGGATACCAGGACCGCCGTGCCACAAGCCACGGACGGCGCGAGCAACCGCAGAGACGCTGGCGGCAGCCAGCCGCCTGGCCGGCATCTGCCTGAGGGTGGCGGCCGTGACGCCGGGCGAGTCTGCCTCTACGGCACTCACTACCCTGCTGGACTGACGGGAGACTGCGTCCCGAGCGGCCACCGAGACCCACGATAATCCGGCGACCTGCAAACGGACACGACAGTATGCCAGATCCACCGGATATGCGCGCTTGCGCCCGACGACCACCGAAGTGCCGTCATCACGCCAGATCGGCGGAGCCGGTGTGTGTCGCGCTCTGGTGGCTGTCTGGGAACTGGTGATGCCTGATGCCGGGACTGGCCTGGCGCCGGATCGGCCGCTGCCCGGAAACCCCGGTCCGGTAGCGAGGAGGAGCGGACCTAGGCTGGGAGCGTGAGCGAGAAACTGCCCGCCGGTGCCGTGGCCCGGGCTGCGGGCGCCTGGCCGGGCGGCAGGTGGGAGTCCGCGCTGACCTGTCAGGAGTTCACCGCCGTCCGCGGCGTGGGCTTTGAGCCCGTCGGCCAGGTGTTCGGCGCGGCCGTGCATGCCGCCGGTTACGCCAGCGGGTATACCTGTCCCGGGGCATGGGGATCATCCGGCGACCGCAGGCCTGCGGGGCCGGCCGCGCAGGTGTCAGGGCGACGCGATGCGGGGTCGTTCGGGCCGCTGGCGGAGGCCATGTACCAGGCCCGGCAGACGGCCATCGACCGGATGACCGCCGAGTGCGCCGCGCTGGGCGGGCACGGGGTGGTCGGCGTCCGGCTGTCCCGGGGGGCGCTGCCCCTCAGCGGGCTGGATTTCACGGCCGCCGGCACCGCGGTTCGCGCGCCGGGTGCCGCGCACGGGCAGCGGGCGCTCTTCACCTGCGACATCTCCGGGCAGGATTTCGCCAAGCTGATTACAGCGGGGTGGGTGCCGGCCGGCCTTGCGGCCGGCATCTCGATCGGGTCGCGGCATGATGACCGCAGCCTGGCCGGCCAGGCGCGCTGGTGGTCCGGCAATGTCGAGGTGGCCGGCTGGACCGAGCTGGTGAACCAGTCGCGGCACGACGCCAGGCGCCGGCTGGAACAAGACGTCAGACGGCTCGGCGGCGAGGGCGTGGTGATCACCGGCATGCAGATGCGGGTGCGCGAGCGGGACTGCCCGGCCGCGGTGGGCCGCCGCGACCACATCGCGGAGGTCACGCTCACCGGCACCGCCATCGCCAGGTTCTCCCTGGCCGGGCGGCGTCCGGCCGGCCCGGCCCTGACAGTCATGCCGCTCGGCCCGCAGCGCCGCCAGGCAACCAGGACCCGGACATAGCCGGGCACCAGCCGGGCACGATAATCGCGGCGGACCACAGAAGCTTCACGCAAGGTGAGCTCGCGTTTGATGCTGGTGCCCAGCCATTAAGCGCCGAGCGCCGATTAGTGCGCGTAGCCTTGGCGATCTTGGCTGCCTGTTGAGCGCACAGAATTGCCTGATCTGTGCGGCCAGCGCGTCCAGCACGGAACTGCTGATTCCGCCCAGATCGGGTCCACGCGATCGGTGCGGCTGCTCCTGCTCTATGACAGCAATCACGTCGTCGTGGCAAGAACAACCGTTCCGGTCCGAGACATCACGATGGCGAAGCTCGATCGCTTGCGCGAGGACCTGGCCCCCGTGTTCGGGAAGGAGTGGATGGAATGAGCGGACCTGCGATCAGCCTGGTGGTACACGTCAAGCGCGAGCAGGTGCTGGACACGGGCGCCTGGGTCTGGACGGCGCTGCCGCAGGGGTACCCAGGGAGCGCTGGCGGCCGCAGCATCGCCGAATTGCATGAAGAAGTCGAGGCACTGAAGCACTTCATTACTGACACGGACCCGGCGACACGGATCAATGTCGACTACATCTATGAAGTCCCCGGCCTTTCCGGCGAGGTCCTCATCGACTACCAGCATGAACGATCACGGCGCGACGAAGCGGCAGCGGAGCTGCGCAAAGCCAACGATGAACTGGGCACTAAGGCACGGACCATGGCCTCGGCCCTGCGCGCCGCCGGATTGTCAATTCGAGATAGCGCGGCAGTCATGGAGTTGTCGAAGTCCCGGTTCGAGCAACTGTGCCAGGGCTAGCGCCCGACACGGCCCTACTTGACCGGCTGAACAGGGGGACGAAGATGTGGGCCAGCGGCCCGATACAGACCGCGTAGACCACGGTGCCCACGCCGACCGTCCCGCCGAGCAGCCAGCCAGCCAGCAGCACCGTGGCCTCGATCGCGGTGCGCACCACGCGCAGCGAGTGACCGCGGGCCGCGAAGCCGGTCATCAGCCCGTCGCGCGGCCCGGGCCCGAGGCCCGCGCCGATGTACAGACCGGTCGCCACGCCGTTCAGGACCACGCCCGACACCATCACCGCCGCCCGCACCGCGAGTGAGTGCGGCGGCGCGACCAGGGCCAGCATCGCATCAATGACCGCGCCGATCAGGATCACGTTGCACAGCGTGCCGAGACCGGGCCGCTGCCGCAGCGGGATCCACAGCAGCAGGACCAGCGCGCCCACGATGATGGCCCAGGTCCCGACGGGGATCCCGGTGCGCCGGGACAGGCCCTGGTGCAGGACGTCCCACGGGTCCACGCCGAGCCCGGCCAGCAACAGCATGGAGTCGCTGATCCCGTACAGCAGGAGGCCGGCAAACAACTGGATGAGACGGCGCGGCATACCACTCAGGATGCCAAGATTGGCCCTTTGCAAGTAGTGCCAGTTCGCGGGTCTTTGGCTTTATTTGGCCGAACGGACCGTGGTCAGCGCGGCCGGCTCCGCGCGCCCCGCGGGTGGCGACGCCGCCCGCGGCAGCAGCACCGCGGCCAGTACCGCTGCCCCGAACAGCGCTATCCCTGACACCCACATGGCCGCGTGCAGCCCCGCGACGAACCCGTGGGCCCCGTGCGCGTAGATGATCGCGCCGAGCACGGCCACGCCCAGTACCTGGCCGAACTGCCGGAGCGCGTTGTGGACCGAGGAGGCCATCCCGGCCCGGGACGCGGCCACCGCCGACACGGCCACCTGCGTCATCGGGGTCAGGCACAGCCCCACGCCCGCCCCGGCCACCGCGAAGTCCCACCAGGTCGCCCCGGCACCGGTGTGCAGGCCGAGGCGCAGCAGGCCGAGCATGGCCGCTCCGGCGGCGACCAGGCCGCCCACCATGGGCCAGCGCGCGCCGACCCGGCCAGTCAGCCGCCCGGACAGCGGGGCGGTGACCGCGAAGGCCGCGCCGAGGACCGAGACCTGCAACCCGGCGGCCACCGGAGAGTCGCCTCTGACCTGCTGGAAGTACGCGCTGAGGAAGACGATCGCACCGATGAAGGCGAAGAACACCACCAGTGCGGCGACGTTGGCGGCGGCGAACGCGGGCCGGCCGAACAGCGAGACGTCTACCACCGGAGAGGCGGCCTGGCGCTCCCGGGCCACGAACGCGGCCAGCGCCACACCGCTCACCACGAACCCCGCCAGGACCGCCGGGGACGCCCAGCCGAGCGGGTTGCCCTCGATCAGGGCCCGATCGCGGGCAGCGCCACGCTGACCACGGTGGTCGACATGACGGCCAGGAACTGCGACCCGGCCAGGACCGCGACGGCCAGCCAGCCCGCACGCGAGGAGGTCACGACCCGCCTACGAGGCTCCTGGGGTCGAAGGCAGCGCGGATCCGGGTGATCTTGCCGGCCTCGAGGTGCATCCAGTTCGCCACCGGGACCGGGGCGGCCACCGTGGTGGTCATGTCGTACCAGGTCAGCACGTCGGAGTCGGCGGTGAAGACTTTCTGGACATCGATGCCGGTCATGATCTTGGCCATTCCTTGGAGACCGCGCAGGCACTCGTCGGCGCCGTGGGCCTGGCCCATCGGCCCGGCGAAGTCCACGTCGTCGGCCAGCACCGTGCGCAGCCGGGCGAAGTCCCCGGCCAGCCAGGCGTCGAAGTAGGTCGCGGCCGCGGTGGTCGCACTGTCGTCAGTCATGGTCGTACTCCTTTCCCTGGTCTCGGTTTCCAGCCTGCCAGGGGCTACCCCAGAATTCCAAGAAATAGTTTGTCTCGCTACTAGAATCTGTGGTTATGGAACTACGGCAGCTGGAGTACTTCGTGACGGTCGCGGATGAGCGGAACTTCACCCGGGCCGCGGCCAGGCTCCACGTCAGCCAGCCCGGTGTGAGCGCCCAGATCCGCCAGCTGGAACGAGAACTCGGCCACCCGCTGCTGGACCGTTCGGGACGGGCCACGCAGCTCACCGAGGCGGGCGAGGTAGTGCTCCCGTTCGCCCGGGCCGCGCTGGGCGCGGTGGCCGGCGCCCGGCTGGCCGTCGACGAGCTGTCCGGCCTGATGCGCGGGCACGTCGCGGTCGGCATGGTGTCCCAGTGCGCGTCGCTGGACATACCGGACCTGCTGGCCGGGTTCCACCAGCAGTATCCGGCCATCGAGATCACCCTGGCCGAGGACAGCTCGGACCATCTGGCCGGCGGGGTCCGGACCGGGACCTACGACCTGGCGTTCATCGGCCTGGGTCGGGAGGTGCCGGGCGGGCTCGCCCTCCAGGTGGTCGCCGACGAGCCGATCGTGGCCGCGGTGGCGGCGGACAGCGACCTGGCCGGTATTGAGGTCGCTTCCCTAGCCGAGATCGCCGACCGGGCGCTGATCAGCCTGCCCGCCGGGACCGGCCTGCGGGCCTGCGTGGACGCGGCCTACGCCGCCGCTGGGCTGGATGCCCGGGTCGGCTTCGAGGCCAGCGACCCGCGCATGCTGGCCCGGCTGGCCGCCCGGGGCCTGGGACTGGCCTTCCTGCCCGCCTCCGCGGCCCGGGCCCACGGCGACGGGCTGCACGTCATCACGATCAGCGACCCGCCGATGCGAGGCCGCCTCGCGCTGGCCTGGCGCGCCGAGGCCCCGGTCGGCCCGGCGGCCCGGGCGCTTATCGCCCATGCCCGCGCCTTGCTACCCGAGCCGGCGACGCGCTAGGCGGTCAGGGCGCGCTGGTAGCGGATCTCGGTTACGCCGCCGAGATCGTCGAGCACATGACAGGCGCCGTCCGGGGCGAACCCGGCCCGGCAGTAGAACCGGCGCGCGCGGGCGTTGGCTTCGAGCACCCACAGCGTGATGCTCGTGTACCCGGCCGCGCAGACCTTGGCCAGGACCTGGTCCATCAGCGCTCGCCCGGTACCGGTCGACCAACGGCCCGGGTGAACGTAGAGCGCGTAGAGCTCGGCAACCTGGTGTTCCGAGCCGGCGGGAGTCAGCGGGTACGGCCACGGCGCGTCTACCACGTCCCGTTCCGGTCCGAAGGCCGCGTAGCCGACGACGCCGTCTTCGACCGCGGCGATCATCCGCTGCCAGGGCCGGGTCCGGAACGACTGCCGGATGCGGGCGCCGCCGTCGGGGGCCGTGACCCGGTCGAGGATCTCCGGGGCGATGATGCCGTGGTAAGCGGCGTGCCAGCTGTCCCGCATCACGGCAGCGATCTGCGCCGCGTCCGCCGTCGAGGCGGACCGGATCACCACGGCTGTTTCCGGCATCCGGACAAAGTTAGCGAATGCGCAGCGCGAGGAAGAAGTCCACCTGGTCATCCAGGCAGGACAGGTCGCGTCCGGTCAGCTCCTCGATGCGCCGGATCCGGTATCGCACCGTGTTCACGTGGACGTACATGCGGACCGCGCATGCGTTCCACGAACCCGAGCAGGCCAGGAACTCGCGCAGGGTGGGCAGCAGCTCGGCCCGGTGCCGCTCGTCGTAGGCCAGCAGCGGGCCGAGCAGCCGGTCCCGGAACGAGCGCAGCACACTGCCCGGCACGCTGGCCAGCAGAAGCTCGTGCGAGGCGACCTCGTCGCTGGTCACCACGCAGACGGCGGCCACCGGGGCGGGGGCGGCGGCCGCGCGGATCGCGGCGAGCCGCCGGGCGCTCTGTGCCTCGTGCAGTGCGCCGGCCAGCGCGGCCACGCCCTCGGCAGGTGCGCTGATGCCGACGGTGAGCCTGATGCGGGACCGGTCGGACTCCAGTACCGGCTGAGCGTCGTGCAGCCGGGCCGCGAACGCGTCCGCGGCCGGGACCGCCCCCGCTCGCGGGGCGTCCTGAGGGTCCGGCCCGCCGGCGAGGGCCGCCTCGGAGCCGGCCGGCAGCGGGATGAGGGTCACGATCTGATCGCCGAGGGCGGCGACGACCGGGCCTTGCGCCCGGCGCGTTTCCTGGCGCGTCCGCGGGTCTCCTGCCGGGTTCCCCGCCGGGGGCAGGGCCAGCTCCTCGGCCAGTTCGCTGCGCCAGCGTTCGGCGTTCGGGCCGGTCATCCGGTCGGCCTCCGCGGTCATGGCGGCCACCAGGTACCGCTCTTCTGGCGGCAGCCCGGCCGCGCGCATCAGCGAGGCGATCTCGGCCGGAGCGGCGCCCTCGCCGCCCTCGGCGGCGAGCATGGTGACGATGGCCTCGGCCAGCTTGCGGTCTCCCGCTCGTCCGGCGTCGAGCCGCGCCCGCTCCAGGGCCGCGTCGGCGGCCATCTCGGCCACGGATTCGCGCAGCTCGTGGGCCCAGTCCTGCTCGTGTCCGGCGCAGGCGAGGAACCAGCTGGTGATCCTCGGCTCGCCGCCCACGGCGAACAGCGAGTACTTCCGGCCACCCGCCGCGGCATTCTGCGGCCCGCTGACCTTGACCATGGCGGGCAGCCGGTCCGCCTTGAGGTATTCCCCGGCCAGCCGGAGCGCGAGCGGCCCGGACACGGACGGCCCGGTTCCGCCGACGACCCGGCCCGTGGCGGTGAGCAGCCAGCATTCGGCGCCGATCTCGCGACCCATCAGCCGGAACATCGCGTCCAGGCCGGCCCCCTCGGCCACCGCGGACAGCAGCAGCCGGCGGCGGCCCAGGACCCGGCTCATGGCCGTGGCCCGGTCACCGTTCAGGCGGCGGCCCACCTCCTCGGTCACCGCCGCGAACGAGGTTTCCGCGGGCACCGCGAGCAGGGTGATGCCGTGCCGTCCGCAGGCCTGGATCAGCTCGGGTTTTACCTCGCCGAGTGCCTCCCCGGCGCCGAGCACCCCGGCGCCGGCCCGGGCCAGGGCCCCGACGAACCGGTCGGCGTCGCCCGGCTCCCGGCACCAGATCATGCCGGTCAGCACCAGGTCACCCAGGGTCAGATAGCGGCTGGGATCAGGCAGGTCGGTGGTGTAGACATGCCGGATCACCCGGTCCACGCCCGAGACGTCAGTCAGCAACCTGAGGCCGAGACCGGGCACGTCGAGCAAGTCTCGTACTCGCAAAGGGATCACCTCCCGCGGACGAACCCTTCTCGCGCACCATAACCGTCCCCGTTTAGCGAAAGCTACAAAACGGCTAGAGCCAGGTTAGCCGTGATTGTTTCGATGGGCGGCTATCACGTGCGCAGGACTGGCTGATTGGATGTTCGCATGGCGAGCATCGACCCGCAGGCCGGCCCGCTGGCGGCGTTCAACGCGGCCTCGCCCGAGGCCGCGGAACGGGACGTGCTCGCCTGCTGCGAGTCCAGGTCGTTCGCTCGCAGGATCGTCAGCGATCGCCCGTACCGGGATGCGGCCGTCTTGCAGGACGCGGTGACTGCCGCATTCGAGGCGCTGACCTGGGACGATATCGTCGAGAGCATGAACGCGCACCCGCGGATCGGGGACCGGGTCCGAACCGGCGGATGGTCGGCGGCCGAGCAGTCGGGTGCGGCGTCGGCCGGCGACGCGGTACGGCAGGCGCTGGCCGACGGGAACCTGGCCTACGAGGAGCGGTTCGGCCACGTGTTCCTGATCTGCGCCACCGGCCTGTCCGGCCAGGACATGCTGGACCAGTTGCGGGCCCGGCTGGGCCACGATCCGGAGGCCGAACGAGCCGTGGTACGCGAGGAACTGCTGAAGATCACCCGGCTGCGGTTGACGAAGTTGCTCGGCCCGTGACGCCCGGGCCCGTGACGCTCTCCACGCACGTCCTCGACGCGACGGCCGGGCGCCCCGCCGCGGGCGTGCCGGTCCGGCTGGAGCACCGCGGCCCGGACGGGTGGTCCCCGGCCGGCGCCGGGCAGACCGACGCGGACGGGCGGCTGCGGCTGGCGGGCGGTGCTGGCTTCGAACCCGGCGTGTACCGGATCACGTTCGGCAGCGGGGCGTACTTCGAGGCGCGCGGAACCGCGTCGTTCTATCCCGAGGTCACGGTGACCTTCGAGATGACCGGCGAGGGCGGGCATTATCACGTGCCGCTGCTGCTCAGCCCGTTCGCCTACTCCACCTACCGGGGAAGCTAAGTGCACCTGCTCGTAAGTTCGTCGGGGTGACGTTCTTGCGTGCTCCTCGCGGGTCGGGCGAGCGACTCCCCGTTCACCTTCGGGCCGCCCGCACCGCTCGAGCTGCTCCTGGTCGGCGGCACGCCGGTGGTCGAGCGCGGCGAGCTGCGCACGATCGACATGACCGCCGCGACCCGGGAGGTCCGGGCCGCGCGGCTCCGGCTGGAGCCCGGGACCTGACCCGCGTCCCGGGCTCCAGCCGGAGCACATCGCTGGCTCGCTCAGAAGGCTACGAAGATCATGCCCTGCGGGTGCAGGGCGGCACCGCGCAGCGACACCCTGGTGATCTGGCCGTTGTACATGTTCAGGTGGCCGACGTAGTTGGCCGGGAACCCGCGCCCCGGGCAGGTGGCGGGCGCGTTGTTCGCGTCGCACGGGGTCACGGCCACGAACGCGGTGCCCGGCCAGAACGAGCCGTTGATCACGTCAACGTTGTCGGCGTCGTGGTCGGTCGCGAAGAACGCGCCGTGCCAGCTCGTCGACCAGGCCGTGTCGTCGACCGACTGCGACAGGGCCAGGACCCACAGGTGCTGGTTCTTGGCGCCCGGGGCGTTCACGTAGATCTGCTCCTTGTCGCCCTGGCTGGTCACCATGAAATCACCAGCAAAGCGCGGCTCGAAGCCCGGCACGACTTCATTCGAGTCCGGATCGACCAGGCCCAGCTTGACCGGCTGGCCGCGGTGCCGCCCGCTCGCCGCCGTCGCGTGCGACTCATCGAAGAACAGCGGGTGGAAGAACGCCAGGTGCTTGGGCTGGTTCAGGGTCACCACGTACACCGCCGGGTAGTTCGGCCTCGGCGCCGCCGCACCGGTAGTGCCCGGGGCCGACGCGCTGATCAGCATCAGGCCGTTGAAGAAGGAGATGGCGTCGGTGCCGCCGTTGTGCGGCAGCGGCCTGAAGTAGGAGTAATGCACCACCTGGCTGGTGAACGGGCGGATGGTGTAGAGGCTGGAGTGCGCGTCCTCGTTGACCGTGGCCACCACCAGCCCGGCGGAGGCGTTGGCGGTCAGCCCGTCACACTTGCCCTGGATATCCCACTGGTTCACGACCACGCCGGACAGGGTGAACTCGACGATCGTGCTGTCGCGGTTCCCGTCCGTGCTGGCCTGCCCCTGCGGGCCGACCCCGTTCTGGAACCCGGCGAACAAGTCGTTGCCGATCCGGGTGATGTCATCCGGCTGGGTCAGCGGCTCGGAATGCCGTTTCTTGGTTCCGGCTTTGAAGTACCAGTGGTGCAGGCTCTTACCCGACAAGATCGTCCGCACGTTGTACGCGGGATTGCGGGTCTGGGCGCTAGCGGGGAGACTGAACGCGGTCAGGCCGGCCAGAACTGCGACCACCGCGCCGATGGTGGCGAACGTCTTTGCGACGCGCCGGGCGATACCAGGCCTATCAAGCACATGCATCGTCATCGACCCTTCTTGAGCGATGTCGTCAGTTCTACCGGGCCTCTGTAACCTACAGCTGGCCACGGCGTAGCGCATAGGTGAACGAACTAGACCATGATCATGCATTCTCGGGGCTCTCACCAGGCGACACGCTCACCGGCGGCCTATCTCGCCCGCTGCGGCCCGCGGCGGCCGCGCTCCGAGAGGGTGAGAGACTGCCGCTGTGAACTACGACCTTGTGCTGCGGTCCCGGCGGGCGGTGCTGCCGGAAGGTACCCAGCCCGCGGCGGTCGCGGTCAGCGGGTCCGCGATCGCGGCCGTGACCGGTTACGGCGAGCAGCTCGACGCGGCCAGCGATGTGGACCTCGGCGACCTCGCGCTGCTACCCGGGCTGGTCGACACGCACGTGCACGTCAACGAGCCGGGCCGGACCGAGTGGGAGGGGTTCGCCACCGCCACCCGTGCGGCGGCCGCCGGCGGGGTGACCACGATCTGCGACATGCCGCTGAACTCGCTGCCGCCCACGGTGTCGGTTGCGGCGCTGGACGGCAAGCGTACCGCCGCGGCCGGGAAATGCTGGGTCGACGTGGCGTTCTGGGGCGGCGCGGTGCCGGGGAACCAGGACGCGCTGCGGCCCCTGCACCAGGCCGGGGTTGTACAGCTCGACCACGTGCGCCTGCCCGCCGAAGTCGTAGTTCCACACGCGATCCAGTATCTGCGCTTTGGACAGGACCCGGCGAGGGTTGCGCATCATGAACCTGAGCAGCTCGAACTCGGTCGCGGTGAGCTCGATGAGCTCGCCGCCCCTGCGCACCTCCCTGGCGTCCTCGTCCATGGTCAGGTCGGCGACGGCCAGCTCGTTCTCGCTGTGCTCGCGGGTCAGGTCGGCCCGGCGCAGCAGCCCCCGCCGCCGGGCCAGCACCTCCTCGATGCTGAACGGCTTGGTGACGTAGTCGTCCCCGCCCGCGGTGATGCCGGCCACCCGGTCCTCCACGGCGTCGCGGGCGGTGAGGAACAGCACGCACACCCGGGGCTGCTCCTGGCGGAGCCTGCGCAGCACCTCGAGACCGTCGAAGTCGGGCAGCATCACGTCCAGCACCACCGCGTCCGGCCGGAACTCCCTAGCGGCCCGGACCGCGCTCACCCCGTCCGCCGCGGTGCGCACGTCCCAGCCCTCGAACCGCAGGACGCTGGACAGCAACTCGGCCAGGCTGGGCTCGTCGTCAACGACCAGCACCCGGACAGGCAGGCCGTCGCCCGGGCTGGAGGACCTGGTGGCCGGGGTGGTCGAGCCGGTGATGCTCATGACTGCTCGCTTCTGCTTTCGGCCGGGCGGGTGGGTCGCGCTTACCAATGTGCATGGCCAGCGGAAGCGCTTCCTCTGTTTTCCCTCTCAACTGGCTCTGAATCGCCGTGGCGGGCGTTGATAGCCCCCGCAGAGGCGGGCGGCAGCCCCCGGCCAGGTTCGCCGCTGACGCTGACCGCAGCGGCGCTCGAACGGCGAGCGCCGCAACTCGCACTAGGAGGGTGCTCATGGCAGACGGTAAATCGACCGGGCTGCTACGCCGGCTAGCCGTCGGCGGTGCGGTCGCGATCGGTGGGCTGGCCGCCGGGGCGGGAATCGCCACCGCAGCCACGTCGGGCAGCTCCACCCCGAGCGTGTCCAGGAGTTCGGCGCACAGCGCGCCGGAGGCCGCGAAGGCAGCAATGCCGGCCGCGGCACAGTCCGCGACGCCGGCGAAGACACCGGCCACGCGGCCGGCTGCCCCACGCACTGGTAAGTGCCAGCACATGGGCAACAGCAAGCCGTCCGGTACCGGCGCTTCGGCGAGCGGTTTCTACGGCTAGGAGGAGGGCAGCGGCCAGGAGGCCGTGAAGCGCGGGTGGGGGCGCTCCCGGGCGTCCCCACCCGCGCGTCTGCGTCAGGGAAGGTGGCCGGTCAGGCCGGGGCTGGCCAGCCGGCCACGGTGTGCACCCGGCCGTCCAGGGCGACCAGCCGGGCGGGCAGCCGCAGCGAGGCCAGCCACTCCTTCGCGTGGCGGCCGCGGATCATCGCGGCGGTGCTGGCCGCGCTGGCGAACGTGCAGCTCGCCGCGGCGACCGACACCGTCCGCCAGAACGGCGCGGCCGGGGCCGCGGTCCGCGGGTCCAGGATGTAGTAGCGGGGGTCGGTCCGCCAGCGGCGCGCCGATCTGCTGGAGGTCGCCAGGCCGCCGTCGTGGATGGCCACCACCGCGGACGAGCCGCCCGGGTCCGCGGTCGGCACCGGCAGCTCAACGACATCCTGGACGCGGATCCGCCAGCCTCCAGCCGGGACCTGACCGGCCACCGCGATGTCACCGCCGAGACCGACCAGCACCCCGCAGCCGAGCGTCCCGGCGAGCCGGCCGGCGCAGCGGTCAACGGCCCAGGCGCGCGCCGTCGCGCCGAGGTCGAGGTGGGTGCGGGGCGGCAGCCAGAGCAGCCGCGCCCTGGCGTCCAGCCGGACCTGCCGCCAGCCGGGGGACGGCGTGAAGAACGCGTCAAGCCCCTGCTCGGCGGACGCACCCGGCGGGAACCGGTCGGGAAGGGTGGAGTCGCCGGCGGCCGGGTCAACGTCGCCATCGGTGAGCTTGGCCGTGCGCAGCGCCGCCGCTATCGCCTCGGCGAGCAGCGGGCCGACCCGGACCGGGCCGACGCCGTGACGCGGCTTCCCGGTGAGCAGGGCCAGCTCGGAGTCGGGGCGCGCGCTATTGCACG
This sequence comes from uncultured Actinomycetes bacterium, assembly GCA_963822765.1. Lineage (GTDB taxonomy): Bacteria > Actinomycetota > Actinomycetes > Streptosporangiales > Streptosporangiaceae > Palsa-504. The sequence continues at coordinate 125,484 of CAWGJL010000031.1, forward strand.
CGGCGTCGATCGCGGACAGCTCGGTTTCCAGCATCGTCCGCCCGCGCTCGAGCCGCGCCGGGTTGGTGACCACGAACTGGACGGAGGCGCCAAGGGCTGTCCAGCCAGCGGGGATGTGCGCGCCCGGACGGCCCGGCACCTCCGGCATTACGAGGCCACGGAGGTGGCGTGGCTCGGCGCGCGGCTCGCGGTCGGCGCGGTGACCGGTGGGGCGAATCCCTGCCCCGCCAGCCCGCCCGACGGCGCGACCCGAGCGCCGAGCACAGCCATCCGGGGGGATCTCGCCAGAGAAGGTTTGGCCCTCCGGGCGGAGGCCGGGCGCCCAGCCGGTGGGATGGCAGCCGTCTTGCCGGCGGAGATGGTACCGGCAGTGGCGGTGCCGTTGGCGCCCGCTCCGCCAGGGATCCCGGCAGCCGCTCCGGCCGGATGCAGCTTCGGCCGGCGACGGTACCCCGTGGCGGTTGCGGGGGAGGGATCCCATTGACGGATGTCCATCGCGGGCCTCCAGGTTCTAGCGTTTCCCCTCGGTAGAACGAAAGTCTTGCCTGCTCTGCTCCAGGATTCCTGTGTACATCCTCGGAGATTCCTAGGGAACGCTGCCCGGGCCACGAGCACCCCGGTTCCCTGATCGTCGCGATCACCGGTGTCCGCCCGTTCGTCGGTTATTCATAGAGAGAAAACACCATGAACGGTGGTCAGCCAGACCCGTAACGTCAGCCGGCCACTGGCGGGCAATCGACCTCAGCGGAACGTACCGGCCAGCGTGAACCCGGCCAGCACCACCATGATCGCGGCCGCAGTCCTGGTCAGCAGGCTGGCCGGAACCAGCTTCAGCAGGCTCCGGCCGCCGAGGACAGCTCCGATGGCGATCGAGCACATGGCCACGTCGGCGCCTACCCCCACCGCGATGGGGTCCTGATACCTGGCGACGAGGTTGGCGATGACGATCTGGGTCAGGTCACCGAATTCGGCCACCAGGATCACGGTGAAGCCCGTCGCCGCCACCGCCCAGGAGGACTTGGGGCCGCGCTCCGGCACAGCCTGCCGTTCGGATTCGGGCCGTTTGATCACCAGCACAAGTGCGCTGCCGATGAACAGCACGGCCACCACGATCGCGAGCGTGCGGTGCGGCAGCAGGCCGAGCAGGCTGCCCGCGACGACGGCCAGCACCACGTGCACGGTGAACGCCGCTGCTATGCCGCAGAGCACGGGCACCGGCGGGAACCTGGTGCCCAGCACGAGGCTGGCGAGGGCTGTCTTGTCGGGCAGTTCGGCCAGGAGGATGACGGCGAACGTGGTCAGCGCGACCGCGACGCTCGTCAACGGTCTAGTTCGCGCCGTCCTCGGGTAGCGGCAGCTCGAACCAGACGGCCTTGCCGGCCGGTGTCCGCCTGGTGCCCCAGCGCTGGGCGAGCTGGCTCACCACGTGCAGGCCACGGCCGCTTTCAGCGTCGTCGTCGGCGTTGCGCAGCCTGGGCATGGCCGCCGCGTCGTCGTACACCTCGCAGACGAGCGCGCTGTCCAGGATCAGCCGGAGCGAGATCTCGCTGGTGGCACAGGCGACCGCGTTGGTGACCAGCTCGGAGACGAGCAGCTCCGCGGTGTAGCTCGCCTCGGCCAGGTCCCACTTCTCCATCTGACCGCTGACCAGATGCCGGGCCTGACGGACGGAGGACGCCTCGATCGGCAGCGTCCAGGAGGCGTGGTGCCCGTCCGGGATGCGGCTGAGGCGGGCGAGCAGGACCGCGATGTCGTCCCGCTGGACGTCGGCGTAGACACCGTCCAGCGTCGCCTTGCACAGGTCCTCCAGCGGGCGGGTCGTCGACCCCGGGCCGAACACGCTGCTCAGCCGGTTCAGGCCGTCGTCGATGTCCCGGGTCCGGTTCTCGACCAGCCCGTCGGTGTACAGCACGAACAGGCTGCCGTCGTCGATCTCGAACTGCCTGCTCTCGATCGGCCCGCCGCCGATGCCGAGCGGCGGCGCGGGCGGGACGCTGAGGAACGTGTTGGTGCCGTCGGGCTTGACCAGCAGCGGCGCCAGGTGCCCGGCCGATGCGACCTCGCACATCCCGTTCACCGCGTCGAAGATCGCGTAGACGCAGGTGGCGAAGTGTGGCTCGCGTTCACCCAGCGTCTGCATCAGCTCGTCGAGCTGCTGGAGCGCCTCGGCGGGCGCGAGCTCCAGCCCGGCCAGAGTGTGGATCGCCGCGCGCAGCCGGCCCATGGTGACCGCGGCGTGCACACCGTGCCCGGCCACATCGCCGATGACCAGCGCCACCCGGGCTCCGGGCAGGGCGATGGACTCATACCAGTCGCCGCCGACCTCGATCAGTTTGCTGCCGGGCAGGTAGCGGTGCCGCACCTCCACCGACGACGGCGCGGACAGGCCGGTCGGCAGCAGGCTGCGCTGCAGGGTGAGCGCGGTCGCCCGCTCCCTGCTGTACCGGCGGGCGTTGTCGAGGAACAGCGCGGCCCGGGAGGCGAACTCCATGCCGATCTCGATGTCGTAGGGGTCGAACTTGCGGTATCCGGGCTTGCGGATGCAGGCGAAGAAACCGAGGTTGGTACTCCGCGCGATCAGCGGGAGCAGCAGCATGGACGAGCCGGACAGCAGGCCGGCGACCGGCGTGCGCCGCCAGACCCCGGCGATCTCCGCGGCTCCCTCAGCCGACAGCGAGGGCTCTCAGCACGGGCGCCCCTGAGTCGAGGCAGCGTACGTACGGCGTCCCCGGCGGGTAGTGCAGCACCTCGCCGGTCGGGAACGTCGCGTCCCAGCCCGGGTCGTCGTCGTCGTTGCCGACGGCCAGCCGCCGCAGCAGGTGGGTGGAGTCCAGCGCGTCGGCCGGCAGTTCGTCCGCGCCCACCAGGCTCTCCATCACCGACACCTCGGCGGCGTTGCAGAAGTGCGGGACGATGACGTCCATCAGCTCGCGGGCCATCTGGTCGATGTCCAGTGCCGTGCCCACGCGGGTGAAGGAGTCGTCCAGCAGGGCGCGCCGCATCACGGCGGGGTCGAGGAACCGCTCGTCGATGGGCACCGGGAGCCTGATCACCGCGAGCGCCGTCAGATCCGGGTCGGTCGCGGTCATCGGCTGAACGGTGACGACTGCCTCGGTCGTGCGGTCCTTCTCCGTCGTGATCGAGAGCATCGCGGTGCTCTCGCGGCCGGAGCGGACGGCGTCGATCAGCCCGGCCAGCGCTTCGGCCTGCTCGGCCGAATCGACCGTGAGATCGGCGAGCTCGGCCCCCAGCAGCTCACCGGTCGTCCGGGCGAGGACTTTCGAGGCATGGCGGTCGCATTGCAGGATCCGGCCGGCCTGGTCGATCCCGAGCATGATGGTCCGCGCAGCGGGCCCGGGCGCGGCCGTGGCACTCGCCACAACCGCTGCCTCCGGCTCGGGCGCCTTCGGGGTGCTCGCCCCGCCCGCCCCTGCCGGATCAGACACCAGCGTCGCAGCCATGTCTGCCGTATCCGACATCATTCTGGTTGGCTCCTGTCAGCCCGGGTCACCGGGATTTCCCCCGCCAATAACTGTGACACATACTGCCCGCTTGAGGTGCAACTTGCACTCACCCTCGATGATTGGGAAAACACCAGGACCCAGTCTTGCCTGAACGTCGGTCCCTCTTCTACACCGGGTACCGATAACCGTCTAGACCCTATAAAACATATGTTTTTGCCGCAGGTACCTTGCAAACCTTTGCGATTACTCTGAGTGACAGGTCTGTAGCGCGTTTCCCGTGCACGATCGGGAAACGCGCGCCAGACTGCGCTGTGAGACGTCACGCAGGGTAAGGGGCGCGGCAGAGAGATTTTGAACTGGGCCGCTAGCTGGGGGCCTGCCTGTCGGCTGACATCAGGGACAGCCTGCTTTAGGTCTTTCAGCCGACGGATACCTGGACCTGGGGGTAGCCGGTGGCGCCGTTGGGCTCGGGGGCCGACTGCACGCTGGTCTGGGTGTAACCGGTGTCGTCGGTGGCCCGGGCCTGGATGAGGTGGTTGCCGGGGGTGGCGTCCCAGTACCACACCCACTGCCGCCAGGTGTCGATGCCCGGCACGGCGGCCAGCGTGGCCTCGTGCCAGGGGCCGTTGTCCACCTGGACGTGCACCGCGTCGATACCGCGGTGCTGCGCCCAGGCGACGCCGGCGATCGGTATCCGGCCGGCCTTCAGCGGGGCGGTGCCGTTGGGCACGTCGATCCGGGATTGGGTCTTGATCGGCGCCTGCTGCGACCAGCCGCGCTGCGACCAGTACGAGCTCTCCGCGGCGAACGTGGTCAGCTTGATGTCGGTGACCCACTTGGTTGCCGACACGTACCCATACAGGCCCGGCACGACCATGCGGGCCGGGAACCCGTGCGACACGGGCAGCGCCTGGCCGTTCATGGCGACGGCCAGCAGGGCGTCGCGCCCGTCCAGCACGGTCTGCACCGGTGTGCCGCAGGTGTAGCCGTCGGTCGAGGTGGACAGGAGCTGGTCGGCCCCGGCCCGTGGCCGTGCCGCCCGGATGAGATCGGCCAGGCTCGCGCCCAGCCACCGGGCGTTGCCGATGTAGGGGCCTTCCACCGGATCGGACACGCAGGTGAGCGTCACGTAGGTCTCGATCAGCGGCCTGCGCAGCAACTGGTCGAAGTTGATCTCGATCTCGCGCTCGACCATGCCGTGAATCCGCAGCGTCCAGTTCTCCGGAGCGACCTGGGGCAGGACGATCGCGGTATCCACCCGGTAGAAGGAGCTGTTCGGCGTGACGAACGTGCTCAGCCCCGGGATGCGCAGGTCCGTCCCGGAGGGCAGGCGGTCGCCGGGGAGCAGTTTCGGCTTGGGGAACCGCAGGTCCGCCCGGGCCTGGGTGACCGCGCCGCGCTCGGCGAGGACGCGGCCGGCCAGGCCTCCGGCAACGGCCGTGGCGGCCGCGACTGTGCCGGTGACGAGAAAGGCCCGGCGCTGCTGGTCCGGGTACAGCGGCCGCACGTCCGGGGGCCTGGACGGTGAGGAAGCGGTGGACTCCCACCAGTCACCGCCGGGCGGGGGCGCTTGCGTTTTGGGTTGTTCCGTTTTGGGTTTGGGCGGTTCCGTTTTGGGCTGTGCTTCTGGTTGTTCGGTGCCGGTGCCCGCCAGTCGCGGGCGGGCCGGAACGTTGCGCAGCATCAGCACCAGCGTGATGGCGCTCGCGGTGCCCGCGATGAGGGTGGGGACGACGTACCCGGCGTTCGCGCCCGGCCGGGTCGCGGCGGCGGCCAGCCCGACCGCGGCGAACACGGCGACCCCGGTGATGCCGAAGTCCAGCCGCCGGTTGCCGAGCACGCCGATCGCCGCGGCGTAGACGCCGAGGAGCACGTAGATCCCGGCCAGCAGGGCGACCTTGTCATCGGAGCCGAACGCGGAGATGGCGAAGTTTTTGACGGCCGGGGGAGCGAGGCCGATGGCTGACGATCCGACCGCGATGACCGGTGAACTGTCCTGCGCCCCCAGGCTGGCCACGAACTGCCCGACGCCCACAGCAACAGCGCCGGCCACCAGGCCAGCCAGTGCGCCCATGAACGGGCGCGGTCGATCGGTCTCGGATGTCATGATGTTGATTCGGTGCAGGCGCCCGGCCGGATTGGCCTTGCGGTCCGACGGTTTCCAAGGTGAAGGCAATCCAAGAGTACGTGGGCTCCGAATCAAGGACATGCGCATGGCTGACGTACCCCGGCACCCGGCGGCGATGGGTCCGCTGACCGACGGCCCAGGTGATCTTGCTGCGCTGATCAAGCTGGCGGGCCGGGGGGATGAGCAGGCCTTCAGCGCCGTCTACGAGCAGGTCGCGCCGATGGTGTTCGGCCTGGTCCTGCGGGTGCTCCGCGATCCGGCGCAGGCCGAGGAGGTCGCCCAGGAGGTGCTCCTGGAGGTGTGGCGCACCGCGTCCAGGTTCGAGCCGGGCCGCGGCAGCGCCCAGGCCTGGGTAGCCACGATCGCGCACCGCCGTGCCGGTGGACCGGGTCCGCTCCGCGCAGGCCGCCGCCCGGCGGGACGACCAGTCCGCGGCTTCGGCCGGGCGGGCGGAGTACGACACGGTGGCCGAGGCGGTCGAGGCCAAGCTGGACCGGCGAGCGGGTCAGGCGGTGCCTGGGCACGCTGACCGAACTGCAGCGCGAGTCGATCGTGCTCGCCTATTACGGCGGCTACAGCTACCGCGAGGTGGCCGGCCTGCTCGGCACGGCGCTCGGCACGGTCAAGACGCGGATGCGCGACGGCCTGATCCGGCTGCGCGACTGCCTGGGGGTGACATGAAGCCGTTGCGGGGAGCCGACTTGCATACCCTCGCCGGCCCTTACGCGCTGGGCGCCCTGCCACCACGGGAGCGCGGGCGCTTCGAGCGGCACCTGGCCGCCTGCCCGGCCTGCGCGGAGGAGGTTCGCAGCCTGCGCGAGACCACGGCACGGCTGGCCGCGGCGACCGCCGCGGCGCCGGCGGACCGGCTCAGGGAGAAGGTTCTCGCCGAGGTCGCGCGGACGAGGCAGTTGCCGCCGGTCACTGAGGGCCGCCGCTTTGATGGGGCCGGCGGGCGGCGCCTGGGGGTGGGCCGCTGGGTGAGCGCGGCGCGGCGGCTTCTGGGGTCCGGTGGCGGGTTCCAGCCGGTGGCTGTGCTCGCGTCGGGTGCCTTCCTGGTCGCGGCGATCGTGTCCGGCACGCTGGCGATCACCGCGCAGCACCGGCTCAGCCAGGCTCAGGCCAGCGATCACATGCTGGCCGCCGTGCTGACCGCACCCGACGCGAAGATGATGAGCACTCCGGTCGCCGGCGGCGGGACCGCCACGGTCGTGATGTCGCACATGGCGCACGCGCTTGCGTTCAGCTCGGCCGAGCTGCCCAGCCTGCCCGCGGGCAAGGCCTACGAGCTGTGGCTGATGGGCCCGCCCGGCGACCGTTCGGCGGCCATGCTGCCCCGGCCCGACGCACGGCATGACGTCGCCGGTGATCGCGACCGGCCTGCACGCCGGGGACATGGTCGAGCTGACCGTCGAGCCGTCCGGCGGCGCGCCGCACCCCACCTCGGCCCCGATCCTGATGCTGGCCCTGTAGCCGACTGCGGACAGAGCCTACTCAGTCCTCGGGAAGATCCAGCGGGTGGGGAGCCGGTGAAGTCGCCGCTGCGCAGGCCGAACACCCGCTGCGGCCGGACCTGGATGGTGGCGTTCTGCGCCGGGTCCAGGAAGTCCACCCGTATCTCGGTGCCGTACTTGGCGTTCATCAGGTCGATCACCCGCTGCAGCAGCGGCGGCTCGGTCGACGATCCGGGCGGTGCCCTCGATCACCACCGGGTCGGCGGCGTCCTCGGTGGTGACGCAGCACCGCGGGTCGGCGGCCAGGTTGCGGGTCTTGCGGGAGCCGGTGCTGCTGCTGAACCACAGCACGGCGTCGTCCCACATGCCCCAGACCGGCATCGCGTGCGGCCGGCCGTCCGGCCACACGCTCGTCACCCAGTAGTTGCGCGACGTGGTGAGCCGCTCAGCCGCCCAGGACCAGGGCAGCAGGCCGCTGCCCTCGGTCGGCCGCCGCGATGCCGTATCCCGGCATGTACGGCCGGCTGACCCGAGGGATGCTCCATGGCGCCCATATGTACCGCGCCCAGCGGCCGTCCGTCGTGCCGATGGGACCGATCCGCCGGATACCGATTTGGCGATGTCGGCCATCCTGGCCGGCGTGGCCAGCGGCGCGGGCAGGCTACGTTGGAACGCGTGAAGGCATCTCCCGAGACACAGCTGCGCCTGCTTGAGCTGGCCGACCTGGACGCCGAGCTGAGCCGGCTCGAGCACCGGCGGCGCGGCCTGCCCGAGGCCGCCGAGGTCGACCGGATCGACGCGCGGGACGCGGAACTGCGCGACGCCATCGTCGCGGCGCAGACCAGCGAGCGGGATCTGGCCCGGGAACAGGCCAAGGCCGAGGCCGACGTGGACCAGGTCAGGGCCAGGACGGCCAGGGACCGCGCAGCGCCTGGAGGCCGGCCAGGTGTCCTCGCCGCGCGAGCTGGAGAGCCTGCAGTCCGAGATAGCCTCGCTGGTCCGCAGGCAGTCCGAGCTCGAGGACGTCGCGCTCGACGTGATGGAGCGCAGGGAAGCCGCGCAGAAGACCGCCGACGTCGCTGACCGCCGAGCGCGCCGCGCTGGCCGCACGCAGGGAAGGTGGCCGCCGCCGGCTCGACGAGCTGCTCGGCGAGCTGGCCGAGCAGGCGGGCAAGGCGGCCGAGCAGCGGGCCGGCGTGTCGCCCAGAGTCCCCGGCGACCTGCTAGCCTGTACGAGCGGATGCGGGCCCAGCACGGGGTCGGCGCGGCGGCGCTGCGCCGGCGGCCGGTGCGAGGGCTGCCACCTGGCGCTAACACGGTGGACCTGAACCGGATCAGGGCCGCGGCGCCGGACGAGGTGCTGCGCTGCGAGGAGTGCCGCCGGATCCTGGTCCGCACGCCCGAATCCGGCCTGTGACCGCAGTCCGAGCCGGGCGCCGCGGCGGCTGATCGTCGCCGCGGACGGCGGCTCCCGCGGCAACCCCGGCCCGGCCGGTTACGGCGCGGTGGTGCTCGACGCCGCCAGCGGCGAGGTGCTCGCCGAGGTGCGCGAGGCATCGGCACGGCCACGAACAACGTCGCCGAGTACTCCGGGCTCATCGCCGGGCTGCGCGCCGCCGCCCGGATCGCCCCCGGCGCGGCGGCCGAGGTGCGGATGGACTCCAAGCTGGTCGTCGAGCAGATGTCGGGCCACTGGAAGATCAAGCACCCCGACCTGATCCCGCTGGCCGGCCAGGCCGCGAGGCGTGCCGGCGGGCTCGGCCGGTCGAGCTATACCTGGGTGCCGCGCGAGCAGAACGCGCACGCCGACCGGCTGGCCAACGAGGCCATGGACGAATCGGCCGGGCGGCGTGGGCGGGCCAGCCAGGCGCGAGCCGTCAGTGGACACAATCGCCCGGCGACCGAGCAGGCTGGCGGCCCGCCTGGCCAGGCCGCCATGACCACGATGCTGCTGCGGCACGGCGAGACGCCACTGTCGATCGAGCGGCGGTTCGCGGGACGGTGGACATGCCGCTGACCGAGCACGGGCTGGTGCAGGCCAGGGCCGCCGCGGCCCAGCTGGCGGCCAGCGGGACGTCGAAGTGATCGTCACCTCGCCGCTGAGGCCGGGCGCGGCAGACCGCGGCCGAGGTAGCGGCGGCGACGGGCGCGGTGACGGGTCGAGGACAGGCTGCGCGAGGCCGGCTTCGGCAAGTGGGAGGGGCTCAGCTTCGCCGAGGCCAGCGAGCAGTGGCCGGACGAGATGGCCGCCTGGCTGGCCGGGCCCGGACGGCCCGCCGCCAGGCGGCGAGAGCTTCACCGACGTCGGCCGGCGGGTCGCGTCCGCCCTGGCCGACCTGCTGGCCGCCGGGCCAGGCCCTGTGGTCGTCAGCCACGTCACCCCGATCAAGGAACTGGTGACCCGGGCCCTGCTCGCGCCCTCGCCCGCATCATTGATCCGGATGCACCTCGACGTAGCCTCGCTGTGCGAAATCGACTGGTACCCCGACAATCGGCGCGTGCTACATTCGTTCAACGACACTGGTCATCTGCGCGGACATAAGCTGTGTGTACGATGGTGGGGCGGCGGGCGAGCCGGCCGGGCGGCCGCGCCCGGCTGTCCCAGGTCGGCGGGTGAGGAAGGTCCGGGCTCCACAGGGCAGGGTGGTCGGCAACACCGACCCGGGGCGACCCGCGGGAAAGTGCCACAGAAAACAAACCGCCCCGGGACTCAGTCCGGGGTAAGGGTGAAACGGTGGTGTAAGAGACCACCAGCGCCGCGGGTGACTGCGGCGGCTTGGTAAACCCCACCCGGAGCAAGGTCAAGACAAGCCGTGGCTTTACGGCCATGGCTGACGCGAGCGATCGAGGGCGGCCCGCCCGATGCTCGCGGGTAGACCGCACGAGGCTGCGGCAACGGCAGCCCTAGATGGATGGCCGTCGGCCCGCGTGAGCGGGTGCACAGAACCCGGCCTACAGGCCGGCTCGCCCGCCGCCCCGGCCTGCGGAGATACGGTGCCGCTGCCGCCTTGAGGGGTGGTGGGTGTGATCCTGGCACTCAATCAATCGCCGATGCGTGCTGCGGTGGCAGAGCTCCGTCAGCGCATCGCTTTGATCATGGCGAGGAAGCGGTTGGAGAGCCGCGCGAGAGTCGTAGAACCGACCGGCCAAGGTCATCCGGAGTACCCGCGAACACTTCCACTTCGGACCTGTGAGTGTCCGGCGGAGTCCGGCTGTGACCGGGGTTCTGCGGTTGTCCACGGAGAATACGCGGAGAAGTTTGGAAAGATCATTAGTACGCCGTGGGCGATGGACTATCTGGATGGCTCGTTGCCGTCGTCGTCATCTGTCGGCGGCTGGTCATCATCATCGCGGAGTGCCTCTTCGATGCGGCGCCTGGCGATCTCGTCACGCCCGACGATGCACTTGGCGTAGACCTGCAGCAGGACCTGGACGCTGTGGCCTGCCCAGGCGGCGAGCAGAGCCGGATCCACCCCGGCGTTGAGCCACGTCGATACCGCCGCGTGGCGGAGATCATATGGACGGCGGGCGAGCGGGGAGGCGGCTTCGGCAGGGGTAAGTGCGGCCTGGCGGGCGGCCCGCCAGACGTCTCCGTAGAGCTTGTCGCCGAGCAGGCCGCCGCGGGGTGCCACGAAGAGCCGTCCGTCGGGTGCGGTGCCGAACTGGCGCAGGTGGTGACGGAGCAGACTGGTCAGCGGCGGTGGGATGGGCACGACCCGCACGTCTCCCCGTGGGCGGTGCTTGAGCTGTCGCCGATCCCGGGACCGGCCAGTGTCTGACCATCCGGTGCCCAACAGGGGAGCCGACTCGCGGAGCGGAACTCACCTGCTGGCTGGCCACGATCCGTCGAGAGCATCGCCGGGGTGGCGGTCGCGATCGCGTCGGCGATCGACCGCCGTTGACCACCTCCGACCTTGGGCCAGCGACGCTCCACATGTAGCGAGGCGTGTTCGTACCAGCTTCGGTCGGTACGCTGCTGCACCTCACTGACCGGCTGCCCGGTCTCCACATCGAAGGCTTCACCCTTGCGGGCTGCTGTCCTCAGCTCGGCCAATCGGCTCTCCGCATGAGCCTTCGTCGTGAGGGATTTGTGGAACTCCCGCCCGGCGACAGTCCAGCGGATGGCATAGGTGGTCTTACGCTTGCCGACTTGCGTGCGGATCTTCCAGAACCGCACGTCATAGGACAGCGGACGCTCCCCGCCTGGCCCGGGATGGGGGCGATCCTGCATCACGCGACCTCCTGGCCGTCAAGCCATTCGTCCAGGTCGCGACGGCGGTTGCGAAGGTCGCCATTGGGCAGGCGGATGCACCGTGGACCACGTTGTTTCTGGCGCCAGTCGTAGAAGGTGGATCTGGAAATCTTCAGCTCGGTGCACACTTCGCGGACGGTCAGCTTTTCGTCGTGGAGACCTGGTTAGGACGGCCTGCGGCGCACGACGGCGTCATGATGTGAGGGTCAGATAGCGGTGCAGGGACGTCTTGGGAATGCCGGTCTTGGCCGCAATCTGACCTAGAGAGCTGCCCTGGTCCTTGAGCAGCCGGGCGTACTCGATCTTGTCGGCGGGGTGGGCGAGGGGCCGGCCGACTTGACGGCCGGCTGCTTCGGCCACAGCGCGGGCGTGGGCGGCGCGTTCGGCGGTGAAGGTGCGTTCCATCTCGGCGAACAGGGCCAGCAGCAAGAACGCGATACGGCCCATGCCTTCATCGGCAGTGTTGATGGGCAGTGGGTCCGCCAGGGAGCGCACCCCAATCTCACGGTCGGCGAGGTCGTGCACGAGATTGAGCACCTCGCGCAGGTTGCGGCCGATCCGGTCCAGGGCGTGTACCACGACCGTATCGCCGGACCGGGCGTAGGTCAGGAGCTGGTCCAGGCCCTCGCGCTCAACCGTGGCGATGCTGACGGGCCGGGTTCCATGGCCGGACTGTACCGGAAATTGTCGCCGTAGCATCGTTGCGGAACACATGTTGTGGAACGAATTGCGGAACGCCGTGGCCTGGGACTACCTGGCGGCCGGTGCCCGGCCGACTGGGTGTTCCACTTCCAAGGATGCGGAACGACAGCACATGAGTTCCCTGAGCTAGTTGATTCCATCGCCATCTCGGCGAGACTGGCCATCATGACGTTCGGTAAACAATCAGGTCCGCCGGCATCGGCGAGGCAGGTGCAGGAGCTGCTGACCCTCCTCCGGGAGGCCGGGCCACGCCGGCTTCCGCGACGCGCGCGGCCCGATGGGATTCACCCAGCGCCAGGCGGCCGGCAAGTTCACCCGCGACGAGGTGGCAGCCTTCATCGACCGCCTGCAGGACGCGGAGTCCGGCGCGAGCGCCCCGGCCGCTGCCCCAACGGCACGGCAGTCCGCCGGCGAGCAGGCCCTGCGCCACGTGCCTGCCGAGCAGCTCGCCGCCGAGCTTCGGCGTCGCGGCTGGATCGCGACCAAGCCGTAGAGGCCCAAGACTCCCGAAGCTACCGCGGTGTAGGTCTTCGGGGCGATCAGGTCGGCGGCCAGCAGGTACCGGAAGTCGGCCGGGCGGATCTCCAGGTGTGCGGCAGCCGGTCCGCCAGGACCTGCGCGGCCAGGTCCTCGTCGGCGGCCAGGGCGTCCAAGTCGGCGGAGGTGTACCGGTCCAGCCTGCCCATCTGCAGGCCACGGGCCTTAGCGGCGCGGGAGAACTCCTCCCGCCGCCAGCCCAGGTGGACCGGGGCGTCCCACCTGCTGATGCTGGCGGCGATCCAGGCCTGCCGGGTGGCCATCACCTCGCCAATCACGCCGGCGTCGATCGCGTCCAGCCGTGACCGGCGCGCCGCGGGTGCGGCGGCTGCCCGGCCGGGGCAGCGACCTGCTCCAGCACGGCCCGGTGCGCACCGAAGAGTACCCCGGCACCGAGCTGATCGAGTTCTTCGGCCGGGAGGAATGCGACGTGCTGCACGACGCCGGGGCCTGGATGGCCGATCACCCCTATGCGGCCCTGCTCGCCGTGAACTGGCACGGTGACCAGGTGTGCGAGCACGACGGACGGTTCGCCGCCGGGCAGCCCGGCCAGCGGCCTGAGTCTGAGTACCTGCTGCAGCTCGTGGTCTGCCACACCGGCCAATGACAGCCGTGCGCCTGCAACTCACTCAGTTGCTATGGGATCCGCTGCCCGACCCACTGCCGCTGGCTGGGCGCGGCTGGCTGCGCCGCCTGGCCGGGACCCTGCCGGCGAAGATCACCCTATTGCAGCTGCCGCCGCAGCAGCTGGTGGAGCGCCGGGTGCGCCGGGGCACCGTGCAGGCTCTGGTGCGGGAGGCCTTCCAGCGGGCCGTGGCCGAGCAAGACAGCGAGCACCGGCCACCCGCCGCGTTTACCCAGGCGTGGCGGGACCACCTGGCCGGCCTGCTGAGCCAGGCCAGCACCGACCTGGACGGGCACGGCCAGGTCACGATCGCCGACCTGGACACTGGGCTGGCCTGGAGCCTGTTCGAGGCGGCCAGCCGGGCCCGGAAGGACGCGGCAGAGCAGGCCAGGCCGGCCCACAGCCGCCGCGTCCAGTGGGGAGATCCGCAAGTACAGACCTTCGAATTGGCGATCGCCAGCGGCGGCGTCACTCTCGGCGAGGTCAGGTACGGGATCTGCCCGCCCTGCGGCACGGGCCTGCTGTACAAGATCAGCATTGATCCCGAGTTCCAGTTCTGCGGGCTCGGCCGCCTGGCCCTCAGCCAGCTCGAATCCCGCAACCCAGGCCTGACCTGGTACACCACCGGCCAGTTCCGGCACGCACGAGGTTTTTACGACCGGTACCGCCAGCACAGCTCCAGCCCGTGGACCAGCCAGCAGCACCCCTGCCCGCATTTCGGTTAGCTCAGAGCAACCGCCCATGACCGCGCGGCCCGTTTCTGCCGTACTCCGGTCTCACCCCTAACACGACGCCGCGCGGGTTGTTAACGCCCAAAACGGTTCCGTTGTGGGCCGAGGGCCGTCGCCGTTCGTGGTGACAGCGGGCCAGTCGTGAGCAGGCACATCTCCTGGAGGCCCGTTTCCGGGTGAGTCCTCATGCCCGGGCGGCCTGGCTGGCACCATGCGGTCATGGGGAACGACAGCGGGCGGAGGCGGGTCCGGCGGCTACTGCGCGCCGAGGGTGACCCGCTGGTCAGGATCGGCTGGGCGATTGCCGCGATGCTCACCCTGGCCGTGCTGATCGCCGTCGTCGTGACAATCATCGGGGCGCAGGTCCTGGACATCCACGGCACCAAGGCCGAGCCCCTGTCGGTCACCACCCTGTATGACCTGCTCAAGATCGCCTTCGCCGTCGCCGCCGGGGTCGGCGGGGTCATCGCCCTGGTCACCGCCTACCGCCCCCAGCGCTACATCGAGATCGCCGAGCACCGCGCCACCCGCGAGGAGCAACTTGCCGCCCGGGCTGAGGAACGCGAGGCCACCCGGCTCCCGCGACCGCAGGGACCCGGCAAAGTCGTATTCATGCAGCTTGAAGCAGTTTGAGCGTCCGCTGTGGGTCGCGGGCGTGATGGCGGTTGGCGGCGGCGATATTCGCATGGCCGTCCAGGCGCAGGACGCTGATCGACAGGCTGCGCAGCGAGGCCATGACGCGAGGCGCGTTTCCCGTCCTGACCAGCGATTTGTCCTCCTGATAGGTCACGTCGCGGACCCAGTGAAGACGGTTGTCGGATAGGGGGCGCCGTTTTCCGGCGCCCCCCTCCTAGTAAGTCCTCGTAGTGGTTGAGGGTTGATCACCAAGACGTCCTCCTGGTGTGATGACGGGCTTGGTATCCCAGCACACGAGGAGGACGTCCATGAGCCAGGGTAACAATGGCCTGTCGCGAGGTGACCGCAACCGGAACGCCAGGCTGGCGGCGTTGCGGGTGGCCCTGCCGCGTGATCACGCGATCCTGGGTATCGATTTGGCCCAGTCGCGGCAGGCGGCGGTCCTGGCTGATCATGATTCGCGGGTGATCGCGCGGTGGCGTCCCCCGGTGCTCGCCGTGGAAGCTGGGTGAGCTGCTGGAGCGGGCGCTGCGCAAGGCGCTGGCGGTGGGGTATGCGGGGATCACGGTGGCGTGTGAGCCGACCGGGCACCGGTGGATGGTGATCGCCCAGCTGGCCGCGGAGCGGGGCATCCCGATGGTGTGCGTGCAGCCGCTGGTGACCGCGCGGGCCCGCGAAGCTGAGGACTACACCCGGGGCAAGAGCGATGACCGGGACGCGGTGCTGATCGCGCGGCTGGCCGCCGAGCTGCACTGCTATCTGCCCGGGCAGGCGGGTCAGTGCTGGGCGCGGCTGCGTCATCAGGGCGCCCGCCGGTCCCGGCTGATCGAGTCGGCCACTGCGTGCGGCCAGCAGTTGCGGGATCTGCTGGAGGTCGCCTGGCCGGCGGTGCTGACCGCGGCGGCGACCCGCTGGAGTCCGCTACCTGGCTGGCCTGCCTGCCGGTGACGCTGGAGGACTGTGACGGCGACCTGGCCGCTGTGCACGTCATCGGCCGCGAGGCCTTCACCGGGACCGTCCGCGCCAGGCTCGGCGCTTTCGGCGCGAAGCGGATCTGCCAGCGGATCGCCGCCGCCGTGTACGCGGCGCTGACAGAGCCCGCCGGGGTGGCTGCCCAGCGGCCCGGCGCGCTCGAACGCGCCGGCGGGGTGCCCGGCGACTGGCAGGCCATCCGCCGCGAGCTGGACGATGTGAACACCCGCATGCTGCAGTCGCTGGGCACGCTCGGGGTGCTGGAGGTGGCCAGCTCGATCCCCGGGGTGTCCGCGTTGCAGGTCGCCGCGATCTTGGCTGAGACCGGTGACCCCTCCCGTTTCCCCACCTCCCGCGCGATGGTCAAGCACGCTGGCCTGGCCCCGTGCGAGAACTCCAGCGGCAACCACGCCGGCCAGGCGGCCATCTCCCGCCGCGGCCGGCCTGCGCTGCGGCTGGCCGCCTGGCGGGCGGTCTGGGGCGCGCTGCGCCATAACCGGGTCTATGCCAACCGGCACTCCGAACTGACTGGGCATGCCAGCGGCCCGCTCACTGACCAGCAGGCCCGCGCCGCGATCGCCGCCGCGCTGATCCGCCAGATCCACGCCATCATCACCCGCCGCGTCCCCTGGGACGCTGACATCGCCGCCGGGCGGCACCGCCCCGGCCAGGAGGTGACCGCCGCCGCGTGACCACCGTGGGCGCGCACCCACGGTCAGGGGCCAAGCTCGCATCCCCCTCGGGTAAAACCCGCTTCTGAGCGTGAGCAGCCCCCCTCCGCAAGCTCGGATGAAGGCTGTCGGGACACCAAGCCCGCTTGGAAGCTAGGTAGAGCCGGAGGACCAGGCCACGGCACCCCGGCCACGCGCCCGCCAGCAGCAAAAGCTCCAGCCCAGCGGACACCGCCGGGCCAGTCAGCGCTGTCCAGCTACCGGCAAAACCCCACTTGACAAACACCCTCATAGGCTGCTCAGAACCGTGCTTGCCACTCGTCGCGGCACACGGCTCAAGCAGCCCGCGTGGGCGGTCAGGTTCCTGCGTTCTGCTGCTCCGTGCCGTGTGGTCCGTCGTCTGGGTGACGGCGGGCGCAGTAGGCGTGTACGAGGCGGTGTTTCGTCCGGCCGGTGCTGTTGACGGTGATGGCCTGGTGGGTCATCGCCTTGCGGGTGGCCGCGTACCAGGTCTCCCACTGGCTGGGGAGTCTGGCGCGCGGCCCGCGAACAGCAGCAGTTCCCGGCATAGAGGGCACAGCCCGCGCTGGTCCCGCAGGGCGGTCTGCCAGGACGGGGCCGGTTGCGGGGGTTTCTGCTTCCGCCGTGCTCTCCGCTCCAGGTAGGCGGGACAGCAGTGGGCCAACTCCATGACCGGGCTGTGAAGCCCACCAGGGCCGCCCGGGGACGTTCCGTAAGAGCCCGGCTTTGGCCGGGGGATGTTGATGACTGTGCTCCACCGGCGGCTGCACGGCTGGTCACCCCATGGGGTGACCACTTTCACGACTGCCCTGGTCACCAGTCCCCAGGAGATGGACCAGGCACGCCAGGAACTCGCCAGCGGGGAGCCGACCAGTTACGTGATGGCCGCGGACACCTCGGCTACCTTGGCCTGACCGCGGGCGAGGTCGCGGGCGCGGGCAGCCGGGAATCGGAGCAGCCGAACAGGACCGCAAATGGGCGCTGGCCCGGGACGGTCTGGGCCCGGCGGGCGGCGTCCTGGCGGGGGTGTTCCGGGGTGCCCGCCACGAATCGCCGGTTGCCGGCCATCAGCATCTCCGCGGCCGTGCGGGCTGTCATCGGGACCTCAGTCATGACCGCAGGCTACGGCCCGGCCCGTCCCGTCCCGCGCGGCCACCAGGGCGGACCCCCACGGCACCCGCTGCCTCACCTGGATGCCACGTTCCTGGCTGGCCCACTCATGGGTCTGCTGCCCCGCGGCTGGTGCTGCTCAGGCGGGGTCGCGGACGGTGACCAGGCCGTTGAGCGCGGCCGCGAGGTTGTGCAGTTTGGCCAGGTGGGCTTGGGTCAGCTCGGTGACCAGCCGGTCGCCTTTGCGGGTGAGGTCCACCCGGACCACCCGGGCGTCGGCGGGGTCGGGGCTGCGGCGCACGAGCCCGGCCGCTTCCGCGCGGCTGATGAGTTCCAGGGTGCTGTGCGGGCGGAGCAGCAGGTAGTGCGCGAGCGTGCCGATGGACGGCGGGGTGTCACCGGGGTGGCCCTTGATGGCGACCAGCAGCTGGTGCTGGACATGGGTCAGGCCGGCGGCGGCCGCCTGGCCCTCGCTCCAGTGCTGGAACTGGCGCAGGCTGACCCGGAAGGCGAGGAGTTTCCCGAAGTCCTCGGGGCTTGGCTGGGGCAGGACGATCCTCCGTTCAGGAACCACTGCGAGCCTATCTGTACCGGGTGCCGCACCGGTGTGCGCGCAGCGCTGTCCGCGCGGTCTGTGCGCTCAGCGGCGGCCACGTGCTCGCTGCGGGGTGCGGGTCTGGTTACAGTTGCTTCCTGACGCCGGCTTCGTGGTGGAGCTGGGCGAGTTCGTTGTCCATGGTCCCGCTGATGGCTTGCCGCGCGGGGCCACGGCGCAGGGTGGGCAGGCGGGTGCGCAGCCTGCTGTCTTCGAGCTCGAAGGCCAGCGCCGCATACACCCCCAGCGCCGCGAGCAGGAGCCCTTCGGCGGCGGCGTGCTTCCACGCGGTGCTGGCCGTCAGGCGGCCCAGTCTCACCGGGGCTGATGCGCAGCCGCCCGGGCCTGCTGGTGGTGCGGCACGGCCTGGAAGAGGCCTTCAGCCGCCGCGATTGTGCCCGCTGGGGTGAAAGTCAGCGGTCCGCTCCAGGATCTTCCGGGCCAGCGCCGCAGCCGCCGGTGGGTCAGGCCGGCACGAAAACCACCGGGACGTGAGCGTGCCGCAGGCAGAATAGGGCGACCGCACCCGGCGTCCGCCCGCTGCCGATTCCGGTGGTGCCGACAACCAGCAGGCCAGCACCCTCAGTCTCGTCCAGAAGAGCCCTGCCGGGTTTCCCCCTGGGTGTCACACAGGCAACGTGATGCGGATAGTGCTGCTGGCGCAGAACACGGGTCAGCGCTTTCTGGACCCGCCCGGCGGCGATTTGCGCCGGGTCGCTGCGGCCGGCAACCGCTGGCTGGATACGGTCCGGTTCTTCCCATGCTGAGACGATCCGCAGCACCGCCTCGCGGCGGCAGGCTTCGCCAGCTGCCCACCGCAGCGCGGCTGCCGAGCCGGCCACGCCGACCACAACCCGCGCCGCCGGCACCCACTGGTGCGCTGGGGACAAGGGACGCTGCAGCGTTACCGTGCGCAGGTCCCGCACTGGCCCGCCGGGTATTGAATTCATGCTGCTCCGCATCGCCTTGCTTCTGCTCGCTCCGCGCGTGGGCGCCGGTCAGCTTGCCCTGGGGGGATCAGCCGTTCATTCCGCCGGGGCGGCGCCGGCGCAGTAGCGCTGATGACCCTCATCTGTTATTAGATCGTGATACGATATAAATATAGCAGATCGACCCACCTCACTGACGGTTCCTGCCTGACTGTGCGGGCGCTTAATTTATATCGTCCTACGATATGAATCAGTGGAGCGGGGTAGTGCCTTCAAAGCCGAGGCGGCCTCCAGGGCCGCCGGAAGGAGGACAGGACATGACCGGTCATCAGGCCGCCGCACCATGGCGGGAGAGCGTGATGGGCCCCCCCGATCCCGATGAGGAGCGCACCGACACCATGGGCGGGCCAGTGCCGGGAGGCGACGTTATGCGCAGCCCCGGCCCAGCCGGGGAACGCCCCGCCCCGCCCGCAAACGACAAGCAGGAGTAGCCCCTATCACCAGCGCCGGGCCCCGGCTCCGGCCGCAGCAGCGCCCGGCGGCGATACCCCGGGAGGTGCCCGATGAGCCTTTGCTTGCGCGAGGAGCGGCTGCTGCGGCGCGCCGAGGGTGCACTGTGCCGGTCAGCCCCCGGCCTGGCCGCCATGTTCGCGGTGTTCAGCGTGTTCAGCGCCGGCGCGCCCGGGCCAGCCCACGAGCAGGTGCACACCCGGATGTCCTGGCTGTGGCCGCTGCTGGCCGCAGCGGCCAGCCAGCTGAGCCTGCTGGCCGCCCGGGCAGGCCACGCATGCGGTCTCATCCTCGTGCGCGCCGGCGCCGCCTGGGCCGCCGAGTTCGGCATGGTCTGGCAGGCGCCGCGGTCGCGGGGAGAGGCGGGCATGACCCGCGGCTCCCGGTGAGCCGCACCGGCCCGTGCCGCGCGGCAATTCAGCTCCATACTGCCCAGCGCACGGATTTGCCAGTGGCCGCCGCAGAGCTTATGCCAGTGGGGTCTTGGGAAGAGTGCCCCAGGCTGACCGCCATGCCAGGTTCTGCGGCGGCGCGGTCACGCCCGGGCCGCCTGCTGGCCGCTGCGACGATCCAGAATCCCGCTAGCCAGCAGGCCACAGCAGCAGCGGCACGCCACGGCGGGGCACGGAGTTGCCGTGACCGTGGCACCCTACCCCGGCAGAACCTCGCGCCAGATGTTTGCTGAGCGCAGGGTTTGCCAGTAGCCAACGCGGAGGTTAGCTGATCATGGGCCGCAGGGCCCGCGGCCCGCGCCGCCCTTGGGTGCGCCGTCCACGCCCGGCCCATGCACCGTGTCCGGGATACTCCTGGCTGTCGCGGGGCAGGTTATCCTGAATCGCCGCAATCCCGGGAATAGGTGGGAACAGTGCGGTCCGAGGACGCGATCACCGATGCTTGCCCTGGCCAGCATCGGGCCCTGTTCTACCGCGACGACGCCGGGCTCGCCGGACGGGTGTGCGGGTACCTGGGCCAGGGCCTGCAGCGCGGAGGCACCGCGATTGTGATCGCCACCGCGGCCCACCGCCTCTTGTTCTCCGAACAGCTGGCGCTGCTGGGCCTGGACGTCGCGGCCGCCCGCGCGACCGGTTCCTACCTGGACCTCGACGCCGACGAGACGCTGAACGGATTCATGCTGAACGGCTCACCCCATCCGGGCAGCTTCTGGCTGAAGATCAGCCCCCTCATCAGGCCGGCCACCCCAGGCGGGGCGGCAGGTTCTGCTGTTCGGTGAAATGGTGGCCCTGCTGTGGGACGCCAGCCGGGTAGAGACGGCCATCGAGCTTGAAGCGCTGTGGAACGAGCTGGGCAATCATGACCCGTTCTCCCTGCTCTGCGCCTACCGGACCCAGTCAGCAGACGGTGAGCAGCACCAGGACGCGGTGGTTGAGGTTTGCCGCCTGCACACCGAAACGATCACGAGTTAGCCCGGCTGAACCGGCGCACTGAGCCCCGCGCACACCGGGCACGCAAATCCCCGGCGCAGCAGCGCCCGGCGGGTGTCCTCATCCACAGTGGTCACCTGCGCAAGTCTGCCAGGGCCGTGACGGGCACCCTGGGGCTTGCCCGTTGAGGGGTTCGGCTTATGGAACGACCTGACAGCTGGGTTGGCCCCGCCGCCAACAGGGCTGCGCATCGGCGCGGCGAGGTTATGTTGCCCTAAGACGGTTCGCTGACCTGCCCGGTTCACCGTCCGCTGTTGCTCTTCGCGGCATACGGGGGAGAATGACGGCATGCCGCAGCGAACCTCGCTCGATGCCCTGGCCCGTGAACAACTCAAGCTGGCCGCCGGCGCCGGTGGCGGTCACACCGCGCACACCGTCTACGGCGGCCATGAGAAGGTACTGCGCCAGACGGTCATCGCCATGGTCCACGGCTCCGAGCTGTCCGAGCACGAGAATCCCGGCGAGGCCACGGTGCTGGTCCTGCACGGCCGGGTGCGGATGACGGCGGGTGAGCTGGCCTGGGAAGGCAGCCGCGGAGACCTGATCACCGTGCCCGACGCCCGCCACCGCCTCAAGGCGCTGGAAGACTCCGCCGTGCTGCTGACCGTCGCCAAGCTGCCGTGAGCGCAGCGGACGGGCCTGCGATGGTGTGATCCACGCCGGCTGCGCTCCTGGCCGCCGGCCCGCAGGCGCAGTGCCGCCATCAGGGCCGGTGGTCACTGCAGCAGCCCGGCGAGCACGGTAGCCTCGCTGATATCAGCGGCCTTGCTGGCCGTGAGCAGCGTCAGCGTCCTGGTCTTTGCCAGTCCGCGCAGATGCGCGAGGGCCTCGGCCCGCTCCGGCTCGGTCAGCTCCTCGCGGTAACGGCGGGTGAACTCCTCGAACCGTTCCGGGTCGTGGCTGTACCACTTGCGCAGCACGGTGGAGGGAGCGATCTGCTTACACCACTCGTCCAGGCTGGCCTTCTCCCTGGTCATGCCCCGCGGCCAGATCCGGTTCGCCGCCGAGGCCGTCTGCGACGCGATGGCGGTGCTGTGCGTGCGGGTGCTGCCGCTGCCCGGGTACATGCCCCCCTTAACCGGCCAACCTCAGCCTGCTGGGTGTGGGTGACACGCCGATGACTCGCGGATACTTGCCTGGGGGTGGGACAGGTCCCTTACGGTCGTCACCATGAGTAACGAGCGGTCACGCATTCGTGCCGTCGAGGTGCGGGCCGGGCGGTGGGAGCTGACGGGCGCAGGCGGGCTGACGCTGATCAACGGCTACCTGGGCTACGTGGCCGGCCGGGCTACTCACCCCGGACGGTCCGGGCCTACGCGTTCGACCTGCTCCACTTTGCCCGCTGGCTCGAAGCGGAGGGAACCGGCCTGGACACGGCCGGCACTGATGTTCTGCTGCGTTATCTGGCCGCGAACCGCACCGAGCGCCGGGACGGCCAGCATGAGAACGTGATCCCGCTGGCTCGCGGCAGCGCGTCCGGGTACGCCCCGGCGACGATCAGCCGGCGGCTGGCGGCGATCTCCGGCCTGTTCAGCTTCCGGTCGATGCGTGACCCGTCCGTGGTGAACCCGGTACCGGTGGGAGTGGCCGCGCGGCGCACCGCCCGCGGCGAGCGCACCGGTCTGCTCGGTCATCTGGCCAGGCCCAGGCCGCGGTCGAAGCTGCGGGTGCGCGAGCCGCGGCGGCTGCCGCGTGGCCTGGACTGGGCCGAGACGGCGGCGCTGCTGTCCAGCTTCCGCACCGACCGGGACCGGGCGATCGCCGGGCTGATGCTGTTCTCCGGGCTGCGCTCGGCTGAGGTGCTGGGGTTGCGGGTCGCCGACGTGGACATCGGCGGCGGCTGGGTGCGGGTGACCGGCAAGGGTGATAAGGAACGCCGCGTCCCGCTCGATCCGGACGTCGCCGGGCTGATCCAGTCCTACCTGCTCGCCGGGCGGCCCGAGAGCACGCCGGACGCGTTGTTCATCGTGGCCAAGGGCCCGACCCGGGGGCAGCCGCTGACCGCGGCTGGGCTGCGGCGCATTTTCCGTTATCACCGGGAGATCTCCGGGGTGGCCGCCGGGCATCCGCATGCGCTGCGCCACACGTTCGGCACCGCCCTGGCTGAGGCCGGCACCGGCCTGGCCGTGCTGCAGGCGTTGATGGGACACGATCACGTCGATTCCTCGGCCGCCTACATCCATCTCGCGCCCGCGCACGTCCGGTCCGCTTATGACGCGGCCCGGGAACGGCAGCGTGCCTGGCAGGCGCGCCGCTGATGCCGCCGGCCAAGACGGCGGTGCCGCCGCAGGCCGCCGGTATCTACCAGGCTTACCTGGCCTGCCTGGCGGCCCGCGGGGTGGGCAGCAAGAGCTTCGACTCAGGCGCCCGTTGTTTCCTGGCCCGGTTTCCCGACCCGCAGGCCTGGGCCGGGCTGCCGCTGGCGGCCCGGCTGGCGGGCACCCGGCCGCAGCTGCAGCCGCTGCTGAACTTCCTGATGCTGCACGGGCACCTGCGCCCTGGTTATGACTACCTGCTGGAACGCAAGCTGACCGTGATCTTGCGGGAGTCGGCGGCCAGCCCGCTCGGCCCGGACATCAGGCGTTTCCTTGCTGGTGCCGAGGCGCTGGGCTACTCGCCGCGGGCCCGCACCGGGATGACCTCCCAGATCGCGGCCCGGGTGCTGATCCAGACCGGGAAACCGCTGGCCGGGCTGACCGGCGCCGATTTCGCCGAGCTCACCACCGCGATCTGGCGGGTGAGGCAGATGGCCTGGGCGGCGTGCGGGAAGGCGAGCCCGGCAGCGGCCGCGGTCTTGAGGGTGCGGTGCTCCTGGCGGCCATGGCCCCGGTTGTGCTGGCGGGAGGTGACCGGGATGTGCCGCCAGGGCAGGTTCTTGACCTGGGCCTGCAGGCCCGGCTGGTTCTTCTTGACCACGGCGATGTAATGGGCCCTCGTGCCGGTGACGAGGAACCCGGCGTGCTCGCGCTGGGTGTGCAGGGCGGCGGCGGTGATGACGCACCCGGCTGTGGCCCGGCGTTGAAGATGCCGATGGTTCGGGCGTTGGGGGTGCCGATGGTCGGGATGCGGAACGCCCCGCCGGCTGGCCCGGCGGGGCGTTGTGGTGGGTGAGGTGCCGCTGGTGGTGGGCGAGGTGCCGGTGTTAGTCGATGACTTCGCTGACGGCGGAGCGGGTGGCGGCTTCGTCGACGAGGTTCTTGCTGGCGGCGAAGGCGGCGACGAGGGATTGCAGGGCGAGGTTGTTGACGGCGCGGGGGTAGCCGCGGCTGGTGGTGTGGATGAGGTTCAGGGCGTCTTCGGTGAAGAGCTGGTCGGGCCGGCCGGCGAGGTTGAGGTGGTGGGTGATGTAGCTGGCGGTCTCGGTCTGGGTCATGCCGGGCATGGTGTAGCGCAGGGCGGTGCGCTGCTCGAGGGCGGCCAGGACGGCGAGCTTCATGGTGCGGCGCAGGGTGGGCTGGCCGACGAGCAGGCAGGCCAGCGGCGAGTCCTGGTCCATCGAGGTGTTGGTGAGCATCCGGATGGTTTCCAGTTGCTCGTAGGCGAGCAGGTGGGCTTCGTCCAGGACCAGGACGGGGGTGCGGCCGCGTTCTTCGCGTTCGGCGATGAGGGCCTTGCTGGTCTGGGTGAACAGCCGGGAGCCGAGGTGGGAAGGGGCCTGGCCGAAGGTGTCGAGGATCTCTTCGTGGATGCCGCGGACGCCGATCAGCGGGTTGGGCAGGTAGATGATGGTGTGCCTGGAGGGGTCCAGGCTGGCCAGGACGGTGCGGACGGAGACGGTTTTGCCGGCGCCGACTTCGCCGGTGATGACGCCGATGGCGCGTTCGCTGATGCACCAGGCGATGCGGGCGACGGCCTCGTTGTGGGAGGCGTGGCGGTGCAGCATGCCGGGGGCGAGATCCCGGCCGAAGGGCATGCGGCTGAACCCGTAGTGGGCCTGCAGTTTCTCGATCACCGGGATTCTCCTGGCTGGTCTTCAGGGGTGGCTGGGGGCGGTCGTGGCGCTCGATGCGGGCCAGCAGGTCGTTCTTGGCGTCGTGGAAGGCGGCGAGCTCGGCCGGGGTCGGCCCGGTGGGTGCCGGCGTCGGACAGGCGCCTCATCCAGGCGATGAGGGCGGAGACCTCCCAGGCCGGCGGCCCGGCGGCGGGCGGTGGGCGTGTCACGGGTTCCTGGCCGTGGCCGGTGCTCGGCCTGGCTGGTGGCGGGGGCGGGGGCGAGGGCGGAGTAGTTGACCTTGCCGGCGAGCTCGGCGGTGTGGCGGGCGTCGATCAGGGCGAGGTAGTCGATGCCGGTGGTGGGCACGGGCGGCTCGGCGGGGACCTCGGGCCGGGCCTTGGGGTGGGAGTGGCGGCTGATCTGGAACGGCTGCGCGGTGCCCGCGTCCTGCCCGTCGCGGCGGACCCGCAGGAACGACAGGTCGAACGGGTCGAAGACCAGCTCGACCTTGCGGCCCGACCAGGCCAGGGGTCGACCTGGTAGCGGTTGGCGTGCAGGGAGACCAGGCCGGTCTTGGCGACGGTGCGCTACTCGGCCCAGCGGAACGCCTCGGCCAGGTCGGCGGGCGACGGGACGGGGAACGGGGCGCCGGCCATCCAGCGGGCCAGCGGGGCCATCCCGGTCTCGGAGTGGGTGCGGCGGTGGTAGACGTTCTCCACCCAGGCGGTGAACAGCCGGTTCATCTCGGCCAGGTCTGCTACCCGCCGTCCCGGCTTGCCGTCGCCGGCGGCGATCTCGACGGTGAACTCGCCGTTGACGGTGCGGAACAACCGCTCGATCTTGCCCCGGCCCTGCGGCCGGCCCGGGGTGGAGTGGACCAGCTTGATGCCCAGCTTGGCGCAGGCCCGCATCAGCCACGAGTCCACGAACGCGCTGCCGTTGTCAACATAGACGTACGCGGGGACGCCGCGGGCGGCCAGCGCCGGGCGCAGCGCGGCGGCCAGCCGGACGGTGTCCTCGGCGAACCCCCACCGGTGCCCGATGACGGCCCGGCTGTGGTCGTCGATGAAGGCGAACAGGTAGGTCTTGCGCCCGCCGATCCGCGGCCCGTGGAGGGCGTCCCCGGTCCACAAGTCGTTAGGCCGCTCGGCCTCGAACCGGCCGAAGACCGCCGGCTCGGCCGGGGCCCGCAGCGCGGTCAGCCCGGTGCGGACGAACATCCGCTGCAGGGTCCGCTCGTCCGGCGCCCACCCGTGCTGGGCCTCCAGGATCCGCTTGACCTGCGCGGCGGTCCGGCCCGGGTTCTCCTTCTTCAGCGCCGTCGCCAGCTCGAACACCTCCGGCGGGGTCCGCGGCTGGGACTGGCGCGGGGAGGGCACCAGCGCGTCGAACCCGCCCTTGCGCCAGTCCTGGATCCACCGGTCCAGCGTCCACCGGGTGATCCGGACCGTCCGCCCGTCCGGGTCGGTATGCGGGACCGCCGCGATCGCCCGGACCATCGCGCCCCGCTGCCGCCCCGTCAGCGAGGGGTCGGCCGCCTCCCGGATCAGCATGTAGCGGAACAGGCCGATCTCCCGGGCCCGCTCCAGCCGCCTGGCCTGGTCCTCGTCTTTCTTGCTCAACACAACCTCTTTCACGAGTTGCTTGAACAGCAACCCGCGAAGGCTCCCAGAACGCGAGCCCGCCGCGTCAGAGGGAACTCGTGTTGATCGACTTCTCCGGCCAGCCCGGCGCCAGCAGCCGCCCGCCGCTGGCCGCGCACGCCAGCCACCACGGCGGCACCTTGCCGATCGCCCGGCCAGCGCGAGAGCCGCCGCCACCGACGCCCCGGCCACCGCCGCGACCGCGTCGGCGAACACCGACGGCGCCTGCGCGGGCGGGACCGGATCGACCCCGGCCTCCACCAGCAGCCCGGTGAAGAACACCCGCACCGCCCGGCCCGCGACCCGAACCGCCGCAGCCAGCCCCGGACCGTGTCCACCGGCCGGCCCCCACGCCGCCGCGATCGGCCGCACGCCCCGCCCCGGCGCCTTCGCCGCCAGCGCCGCCCCGATCACCTCCGCCAGATCCGCCCGCCTCAGCAGCGCGAACACCGGCAAAAGCACATGCGTCACCCCGCACCCCCCGCAGCGAGCCCGCCGCGGCCGCAGCCGCACCGGCCCCGCCCGCCCCGCAGCACCCGCGCCCGGGCCCACCCCCACCGGGCCAGCACCCCGCCACAGCACGGGCACTCAAGCTCCCCGCCCGCCAGCCGCCGCTCGACCTCAGCCGCATTTGCCCCTACCGTGAGCACCAGCGCCTCCGAGCGCTACACGGCCCTCCCGGGCGCACTCGGCCAAGAGACACCGGGAGGGCCTACGCATGCCCCCATCGGCAAGGTGCCGCCGCCAACGAACTCA
>CAWGJL010000032.1:0-115541 GCA_963822765.1 uncultured Actinomycetes bacterium
GAACCCCGGGGTTCATTCGGTTGAAGCGACCCGCGACCCGCGACCCGAGACGCGACCGCGACCGCGACGCCTCAGCTCGAGCTGAGCCGGTCGATGAGGTCCTGGTGCAGCTCCCACAGCCGCTCGGGCAGGTGCTCGCCGAACATCCGGAAGAACTCGGGCATCCGGTCCGCTTCCACCTTCCAGTCCTTGGCGTCCGCCGTGAGCAGCAGGTCCAGGTCGGCCTGGCTGAGCCGCAGGCCGTCCAGGTCCAGCGCGCCGGGTGCCGGGAGGTTCCCGACCGGCGTCTCCACCGCTGCCGCGTCGCCGGACAACCGCTCGACGATCCACTTCAGCACCCGGCTGTTCTCGCCGAAGCCGGGCCACACGTACCGTCCGGAGGCGTCCTTGCGGAACCAGTTGACGTAGAACAGCCGCGGCAGCTTGGCCGGGTCCTCAGCGCCGGCGCCGAGCGCCAGCCAGTGACCGAAGTAGTCGCCCATGTTGTAACCGCAGAACGGCAGCATCGCGAACGGGTCCCGGCGCAGCTCGCCCACCGTCCCCTCGGCCGCGGCGGTCTTCTCCGAAGCCACGTTCGCCCCGAGGAACACCCCGTGATCCCAGCCGAAGGACTCGATCACCAGCGGGACCGTCGAAGCCCGCCGCCCGCCGAACAAGATGGCCGAGATCGGCACGCCGGCCGGGTCGTCCCATTCCGGCGCGATGATCGGGCACTGCTCAGCCGGGGTGGTGAACCGGGAATTGGGGTGGGCGGCCGGCTCGGGCGAGTCCGGGGTCCAGTCCCGGCCCTTCCAGTCGGTCAGGTGCGCGGGCGGCTCGTCGGTCAGGCCCTCCCACCACACGTCGCCGTCGTCGGTCAGGGCCACGTTGGTGAAGATGCTGTTGCCCCACATGGCCGCGACCGCGTTGGCGTTGGTCTTCATGCCCGTGCCCGGCGCGACGCCGAAGAAGCCGGCCTCCGGGTTGATCGCGTACAGCCGCCCGTCCGGCCCGAACCGCATCCACGCGATGTCGTCCCCGATGGTCTCGGCCTTCCAGCCGGGGATGGTGGGCTGCAGCATGGCCAGGTTGGTCTTGCCGCACGCCGACGGGAACGCGGCCGCCACATAGTGCGGCGAGCCCGCCGGGGGAGTGAGCTTGAGGATGAGCATGTGCTCGGCCAGCCAGCCCTCGTCCCGCGCCATCACCGAGGCGATCCGCAGCGCGTAGCACTTCTTGCCCAGCAGCGCGTTCCCGCCGTAACCGGAGCCGTAGGACCAGATCTCCCTGGTCTCGGGGAAGTGCGAGATGTACTTGAGCGAGTTGCAGGGCCACGGCACGTCCGCCTGGCCCGGCGACAGCGGCGCTCCGACCGAGTGGACAGCGCGGACCCATGATCCGCTTTCCTCGATCGAGCGCAGGGCGGGCGTCCCCATCCGGGTCATGATCCGCATCGAGGCCGCCACGTACGGCGAGTCGCTGATCTCCACCCCGAGCTCGGAGATGCTGCTGCCGAGCGGCCCCATGCAGAACGGGATCACGTACATGGTCCGGCCGCGCATGCACCCGTCGAAGATCTCCGCGAACGTCTCGCGCATCTCGGCCGGCGCGATCCAGTTGTTGGTCGGACCCGCGTCTTCTTCCCGCTCGGCGCAGATGAACGTCCGGTCCTCGACCCGGGCCACGTCCTTGGGATCTGATACGCACCAGAAGCTATTCGGGCGCAGTTCCGGGTTGAGCCTGGTGAATGTCCCGTTGTCCACCAGCAGGCTGGTCAGCCGGTCCCATTCCTCCGGCGAGCCGTCGCACCAGACCACGGCGTCCGGCTTGGTCAGCTCCGCGATCTTGCGGACCCACGCGGCGAGCTCAGGAAGGCTCGTTTTCTCTTGGTTATCGGGGAAATCTGCGCTGAACATCGTTGTCTCTCCTGCGTCGGTCCCGGCATCTGGGCTATCTGCGTCATCATCTGCGTCACCAAAGTGGCTCATGGGGCGGCTAAGCCGCCGGGGCGGTGCCGGGGGCCGTGATGGCCCAGTGGATCGCGTGCACCACTACCTGCCCGGCCGGGCGGACCAGGACGGTCTCGGTCACCGGCAGTCTGGGCAGGTAGAGCGGCCGCCTGGCCCATCCGGGCAGCAGCGAGACCGCGGCCGCGGCCAGCACTCCGTACGGGGCCCGGGCCAGCACCGGCAGCGGCGGGCGCAGCAGCAGGAACCGGGCCGCCTCCCGGGCCTCGGCCGTCGCGGCCAGCTCAGGGCGGTAAGCCCGGATCCGGTCGGCGAGCTCAGCCTCGGTGCGCGGCGGGTCGGGGACGCCGAGCTCGGCGCCGATGCGAGCCATGTCGGCCACGTACCCGTCACGGCCGGCCTTATCCAGGGGCCGGGTGCCGAAGCACGCGTGGGCCCGCAGGAAGCTGTCCGCCTCGGCGATGTGAACCCAGGTCAGCAGGTGCGGGTCGGACGCCGCGTACGGCCGCCCGTCCGGAGCGGTCCCGGTGACCCGCTCGTGGATGGCCCGGACCCGCGCGATCGCCTGCTGCGCCTCGACGCTCCGGCCGAACGTGGTCACCCCCACGAAGTGGCTGGTGCGTTGCAGCCGGCCCCACGGGTCGCCGCGGTAATCGGAGTGCTCGGCCACGGCGGCCATGGCCAGCGGGTGCAGTGACTGCAGGAGCAGGGCCCGGATCGCGCCGATGAACATCGCCGAATCGCTGTGCACCACGCGGATCGGCCGGTCCCCGGCGAACCAGCGCTCGCCCGGCTGGGCGGGCGGGCGCGGGCGCGACGTCGTCTGCGGGCCCGCGACCCGCTCGACGATCGCCGCGCCGATCCGGCCGCGAACCCGGCCGGGCGCGCCTAGGGCTCTCATCTACCTATTATTGCCCCGCGGATGGCCTAGACATTTTCTCCCGAACGGACCTGGGTGCGTGACCTCGGACACGTTCCCCGCTCGCCGGGGCTACGCTGTGTCGCCTACTGACTGCTCAGCTCCACAGGCAGCAGCCTAAATTGCCGTGGCTTCGCGAGCCCGCGTCCCGATATCGTCTGCCTGGTGGGCGGCTTGTGGTCAGCCGATCGGTGGATGGGTTTCAGCCGTCTGGACCATCATGCGGTTCAGCCAGGAAACTGGCTGGCCGGTCGATGCGCGCCAGGCGCTGGATTGCGACGCTATCGGTACTTAGCAGCTTCAGAAGTTCAGGGGATACGAGGGGAAACATGGAACCCACATCTGCGGCGTTGACCGAGGAGACGCAGGCCGTTCCGGCTGCGCACTCGGTTGCCCTTACCAAGACGTACGGGGTCGGCCAGGCGGAGGTACACGCCCTGGCCGGCATCACAGTGACCTTCGACCGTGGCCGGTTCACGGCCGTCATGGGCCCGTCGGGGTCGGGCAAGTCGACGCTGATGCACTGCATGGCGGGGCTGGACCGGCCGACGTCCGGGCAGACGTTCGTGGGCGGCCAGGACATCGGGACCCTGGACGACGCCGGGCTGACCCGGCTGCGCCGGGACCGGATCGGCTTCGTGTTCCAGTCCTTCAACCTGGTCCCCACGCTCACCGCGGCGGAGAACATCGCTTTGCCCGCGGCCCTGGCGGGCCGCAAGGTCGACCCGGAATGGCTCGGTTACCTGGTCAAGGAGCTGGGCATCGGCGACCGGCTGACCCACCGCCCCAACGAGATGTCCGGCGGCCAGCAGCAGCGCGTGGCGTGCGCCCGGGCGCTGATCAACAAGCCGGACCTCATCTTCGCCGACGAGCCCACCGGCAACCTGGACTCGAACGCCTCCGCGGACCTGCTCGCGTTCCTGCGGCGCTCGGTGACCGAGCTCGGCCAGTCGATCGTCATGGTGACCCACGACCCGCGCGGGGCCGCGTACGCGGACCGGGTCGTCTTCCTGGCCGACGGCCAGGTGGTAGGCGAACTCCACCAGCCCACCGCCGACTCCATCCTGGAGCGGATCCGGACGCTGGGGGCCTGACATGTGGAAAGTCACGATCAAGGGCCTGCTGGCCCATAAGCTCCGGCTAGGGCTGACCGCGCTGGCCATCGTGCTCGGCGTCACGTTCATCTCCGGCACGTTCGTCCTGACCGACACCCTGCACAACACCTTCACCACGCTGTTCAGCAACATCTACTCCAAGATTGACTTCCAGGTCCGCGGGGTCGCCCAGCTCGGCAACGGCGGCAACGCGGTCCGCAACGAGCTGCCCGAGTCGCTGCTGGCCACGGTCCGCGGCGTGCCCGGAGTGGCCGCCGCCGACGGCCAGGTCACCGGCTACGCCCAGTTCATCGGCCACAACGGCAAGGCCATCCAGACCGGCGGCGCGCCCACTCTGGCCGTGAGCTTCAACTCCAATCCGCAGCTCTCCAGCCTGCACCTGATCGCGGGCGGTCCGCCGACCACCTCTCAAGACGTGGTGATGGACGCCGGTACCGCGCAGAAGTACGACTTCTCCGTCGGGCAGCAGGTCCGCGTCCTGACCACCGGGCCGACCCAGACCTTCACCATCACCGGCATCGCCGAGTTCGGGACGGCGAACAACCTGGCCGGGGCGACCCTGGCCGCGTTCACGCTGCCGACCGTTCAGGCCATCGCCCAGGAGACCGGCAAGCTCGACGACATCAACGTGGTGACCGCTCCCGGCGCCAGCAAGCCCGCGGTCCAGCAGGCCATCGCCAAGATCCTCCCTCCGGGCGTCCAGGTCGTCACCGGGCAGACCGTGGTGAACGAGAGCACGAACTCGGTCGACCAGGCGCTGGGCTTCTTCAACACGGCGCTGCTGGTCTTCGCGTTCATCTCCTTGTTCGTGGGCGGGTTCACCATCTTCAATACGTTCTCGATCATCGTCGGGCAGCGGACCCGGGAGCTGGCCCTGCTGCGCATCGTCGGGGCGAACCGCCGCCAGGTGTTCCGTTCCGTGCTCGGTGAAGCGGCCATTACCGGACTCGTGTCCTCGGTAATCGGCCTGGGCCTCGGCGTGCTGGCCGCGCTGGGCCTGGAGGCGCTGCTGCGCGGGTTCGGGATCACGCTGCCACCCGGATCGCTGGTCTTCGAGCCGCGCACCGCGATCGTCGGGCTGCTGGTCGGCGTCGGCGTGACGGTCGTGGCCGCGCTCGGTCCGGCGCGCGGTGCCGTGCGCATCCCGCCGGTGGCCGCGCTGGATGATCGCCGGTCCGGCCCCGCCGCCTCGCTGCGGCGCCGGTTCATCGCCGGCACGGCCCTGGCCCTGGTCGGCGTGATCTTGCTGGCCATCGGACTGGCCAAGCCAGCCATCGCGCTCGTCGGCGTGGGCGCGGTCGCCATCTTCCTCGGCGCCGCGACCCTGGCCCCGGCTATCGCCCGCCCGCTGTCCAGCGTGATCGGGCGGCCGCTGGCCCGGGTGCTCGGGGAACCGGGCAAGCTCGGGCGGGAGAACTCCATGCGCAGTCCCCGGCGGACCGCGCAGACCGCCGCTGCGCTCATGGTCGGCCTGGCCCTGGTCGCGGCGATGTCGGTGTTCGGCGCCTCGGTGTCCCGGTCGGCCACCAGTAGCGCGGACCAGGCCATCAACGCAGACCTGATCGTGACTCCCACGGGGTCCGGCCAGCTCAGTAACTCGGCGACGTCGCTCGCCTCGGGCGTGCCGGGTGTCACCGCGACCAACACCATCTACGGCGGGCAGTTCGAGTTCCAGAACACGCTGTCCAGCCTGGCCGCGGTGTCCACGAACAACCTGGCCAGCACGGTGAACCTGCGCATGACTTCGGGCACCTCAGCCGCTCTGGCCCAGGGCGAGCTGCTCATCGACTCCACCACGGCGCAAAACAAGCACCTGGCGGTCGGCGACACCGAGCCGGCCAGGTTCGCCCTGACCGGGCCGGCCACGCTCCGCATCGGCGGGATCTACCAGGCCAACGCCCTGATCGGCAGCTACGTGGTCAGCTCGGTGTTCTTCCTGTCCCACTACCCGGCCCAGCCGCCGGGCGCCCTGCTGCTGCGCACCAACGGCAGTACCACGGTAGACAACGCCGTCACCCACGCCCTGGCCTCGTTCCCGAACATCCAGGTCCAGACCCGGGCCCAGTACGAGCAGGCCCAGGTGTCGGCCATCAACCAGGTGCTCGGCCTGGTCTACGCGCTGCTCGCCCTGGCCGTGCTCATCGCGCTCATCGGGATCGTGAACACGCTCATGCTCTCGGTGTTCGAGCGCACCCGTGAGATCGGCCTGCTCCGCGCGGTCGGCATGCGGCGGCGCCAGGTCCGGACCATGATCCGCTCCGAATCGGTGATCCTGGCCATCTTCGGCGCCATCATCGGGATCGTCATCGGCACCGGCATGGGCATCGCGCTGGTCTCGTCGCTGAAGAACCAGGGCATCTCCGACACCGTGGTGCCCTGGTCCAGCCTGGTGATCTTCCTGATCCTGGCCGCCCTGCTGGGACTGGTCGCCGCGAGCTGGCCGGCCCGCCGGGCGGCCAAGCTGGACGTGCTGGCCGCCATCGCCGCCCAGTAGGACAAGCACAGTAGTCGATGACGATGAGCTGGCCGCGCGGTCCGCGCGGCCAGCTTGGTCACATGTCGCCGGGAGGCGGGACGACGGCGAGCCGGGCACGGATTTTGCGGGCTTCGGGGGCGCCAAGGCTGGTGTAGAGGGCGAGGGCTTCCTGCCAGTGGTGGCGGGCCTGGCCGGGCTGGCCAGTGGCGAGCAGGACCTCGCCCAGGCCGTTGAGCGCTTCGGCCTCACCGGTCCGGTCGCCGATCTCGCGGAACAGGCTCAGGGCCTGCCGGTGGTGGCTAGTGGCCTGCTCGTAACGGCACTGCCGCAAGTCGACATGGCCGAGATTGTTCAGGGTGTTGGCTTGGCCGTTCCGGTCGCCGATCTCGCGGAACAGGGCCAGGGCCTGCTGGTGGTAGCTCGGCGGCCTGCTGGCAGCGGCCCTGCCGCCAGTCGACGCATGCCGAGGTTGTCGCAGCACGACCGCTTCGCCGGGCCGGTCGCCGGTCTCGCGGAACAGCGGCCAGGGCCTGCTGCAGGTGGCTCGGTGGCCTGCTCGTAGCGGCCCTGCCGCAGTCGACGATGCCGAGGTTGCCCAGCGCGGCCGCTTCGCCGGGCCGGTCGCCGATCTCGCGGAACAGCGCCAGGGCCTGCTGGTAGTGGCCGGCTGGCCTGCTGGTAGCGGCCCTGCTGGTCATCGACGCATGCCGAGGTTGCGCAGCGCGCGGGCCTGCACCGGGCCGGTCGCCGGTCTCGCGGCACAGGGCCAGGGCCTGCTGATAGTTGGCGACTGGCCTGCTCGGTAGCGGCCCTGCCGCCAGTCGACGATGCCGAGGTTCGTTCAGCGCGGTCGCCCTCGGCGATGCGGTCGCCGGTATCGCCGGCGCAGCGGCGGCGAGGCGCAGGTATGGATGGCGATGGCCTCGGGGATAGTGGCCGCCGGTGTCGAGGTAGCGGAACAAGGTGGCGGCCAGGCGGGTGGCGTGGCCGGGCCAGCCGTGGTCGGCGGTGTGCGCGGCGACGGCGACCAGGGTGGCCCGTTCGGCGTCCAGCCAGGCCCGCGCCGCGGCCGGGTCGTGCCGGCCGGCGGGCGGCGATGGCCGGCGGCGGGGATGCGGGGCCGACGGTGGCGCTCGGCCGGGAACAGCGTGTCCATGGCGGCCGCGGCGGTGTGCAGGTAGTAGTCGAACAGGCGGGTCAGCGCCGCCTGCCGTTCGTCTTCGGTGTCGTGGCGCGGCGGCGAGGTCGGCGGGCGTAGGCGCGCAGCAGGTCATGCATGCCGTACCGGCCCGGCGTGGCGGGCTGGATCAGGTGCGCGCGGGCCAGCATGTCCAGTGCGCCGCCGGCCTGCGGCGACGGTGGTGCCGGTGAGCGCGGCGGCGGCGTAGCGGTCGAAGTCGGGACCGGGGTGCAGGCCAAGCAGCCGGAACGCGCGGGCGGCGCCGGCGTCCAGGTGCCGGTAGGACCAGGAGAACACGGCCCGGACCGCGGTGCGCGGGATCCCCGCCGGCGTCGAGCAGGTCCAGCCGCGTGCGCTGGTCGGCCAGCTCGCCGGCCAGGTCGGCCAGCGGGACGGCCGGGCGGGCGGCGGCGAGTTCGGCGGCGACCCGCAGCGCCAGCGGCAGCCGGCAGCACTGGGCGGCCAGCGTCGGCGGCCGCGCCCGGGGTTCGGCGTCCACCCGGGCGCCGATCAGCGCCCGCAGCAGGGCTGACCGCCTCGGCCAGCGGGAGCAGGTCCAGGTCCAGGCGGGCGGCGCCGTCCCGGGCCACCAGCCCGGCCAGCGCGTCGCGGCTGGTCACCAGCACGGCGCAGCCCGGGGTGCCGGGCAGCAGCGGCCGGACCTGCTCGACCGATCGCGGCGTTGTCCAGCACGACCAGCATCCGCTTGCCGGCCAGCAGGCTGCGGTACCGGGCGGCGCGCTCGTCCTGCCTCGGCCGGGATGTCCTGGCCGGGCACGCCGAGGGCGCGCAGGAACCCGGCCAGCGCGTCGGCGGCCGGCACCGGCTGGCCGGGGTCGTAGCCGCGCAGGTTGACGTAGAGCTGCCCGTCGGGGAACCGGTCCGGCGACCTGGTGCGCCCAGTGCACGGCCAGCGCGGTCTTGCCCACCCCGGCGGTGCCGCCGATCGCCGAGATCACCATGGTGCCGCCGGCCGCATCGACCGGCTTCCAGCAGCCGGGACAGCTCCGCCAGCTCGCGGCCGCGGCCGGCGAAATGCCGGACCGCCCCGGGCAGCTGCCTCGGCACCGCATCTGCCGTATCCCGGGCCGTGCCGCATCGCCGGGGCCTGCCGCCCGGACCGGGGACCCGGTGCCGGGGGCGGCGGCAGGGATGGGGATCTCCTGCCGCAACACTCGGAGGTGCGTGCCAGCCAGCTCGGGTCCGGGCCGCACGCCGAGCTGGCCGTCCAGCCGCTGCCGGAGGTCTTCGTAAATCTGCAGGGCCGCTGCCTGCTCCCCGCCGGCGGCCAGGCAGGTCATCAGCTGGGCGTGCGCGTGCTCGTTCAGCGGCTCGCGCGCGGCCAGGGCCCGCAGGTGCGGCAGCACCTGCCCGGCCAGCCCCGCCCCGGCCGCGACCTGCGCGTACTCGGTGATGACGCTGGCGCGCAGCGCGGCCAGCCCGACCACCGCCGGGTGACCGGCCAGCACGCCCACATCGGCCAGCGGCTCGCCCTTCCACAACTCCAGCGCTCGGCCGAACAGGCGGGCCGCGCCCGGCTCGTCACCGGCCACGGCCGCGCGCCGGGCCCGGGCCGCCAGCTGCCCGAACGCCAGCAGGTCCAGCTCATCGGGGTCGACGTCCAGCCGGTAGCCGGTACCCGCTGAGCCAGCACCGCCCGGCCCGCCCGGCCGGGCAGGCCGCCATCCAGGACCTTCCGCAGCCGGGCGACATGAGACTGGATGACTGCCACCGCGCTGCCCGGCGGGCCCCCCGGCCACAACGCGTCAATAAGGGCCTCCCGCCCCACATCAGTGTTCGGGTGCATCGCCAGAAACGCCAGCACCGCCCGCTGCCGTGCTGGCCCTAGCAGAACCGGCACGCCCCCGTGCCAGCAGCCCGCCGTCCCCAGCACCCGCAACCACAACCCCGCCCCCGGCCGCCGGGATCGGCCCGTCATGCCCGCTGCGGCGGCAGCCAGGTCCGCTCGCTGGCCGCTGTCCAGCCCGAGAGCACCGGCCAGCCGCTCCAGAACCCGCGACTGCGGGCGGGTTACCCGGCCCTGCTCCAAGTCACGAACCGCACCCACGCTGACCCCGGCCCGCATGGCGAGTTCCTGCTGAGTCAGGCCCGCCGCCGCCCGCCACCGGCGTACCAGCACCCCGGCTGTCCCCGCAGTCTCGCATCCTCCGTCTGCCATAACCCGGTCACCACCATCCCATATCTGCTCAGCCCGCAGATCAGGTGTACGGCGATTATCGCAACTCCCCGCGCGGCGGCGCCATCTGATGGCAATTTCCGTACCTCTTGAGTTCCCGTACCAGTCAGTCTGATCTACCGAGGGCGGCCGACCTTGCCGGATATGGGCCCAGCCGCTACCGGGTCTGCGGAGAACTACGCAAGCGGACATCAAGCCCGCCGCAGGCGCGCCGCGGCACCGTGAATACATGGCGCCACTGACAGGAAACACAGCTTTCAGCACCACAAAAGGTCGAGGAAATGAGCAAGGGAACCTACTAGCACACAGGCAGGAGTGAGTTCATGCACAGACTACTCAGGCGCAAAGCTGTAACAATCGTTGCGGCAATCATCACCTTCGCCGCAATCCCTGTCGCCATTACCGTCACCGCCGGGCCCGCCCTGGCAGCAGGCGACATCTGCAACGTCAACGGCCTCGGCGACTGTGCTGGTGGCGGCAGCATCGCCATCGGTGCCCCGGTCACGCTGGAGTCGGGCGGGCGGGTCTTCGATGAAGTGGCTCAGAATTTCACGTGTTGCGGCGGCTGGCCCGTATTCCAGCTCCAGTACAACGAGAACCCCGCTAGGTGCATGGGCGTCGCCGCCACCTCAAACAATGTCACGGTCCGTGACTGCTCGGGTGGTGACAGAAGCCGCGTGAACTGGGCCCGGGAAGATTTCGGCAGCTATGTCGAATGGTTCAACAACCGAGGCGGATTGCTGACCTCCCACAACATACCGGGTCAGCAGCTATTCGTAGTTCCAACCGCCTGCACCCAAAACTGCTTCTTCAAGTGGAGCGGTTAGCCTTCGTGCCCCGGGGCCGCCGGGAGGCGGCCCCGGCCGCTACAGCTCCGAGCTGAGGACGATCGCCTACGACAGCATGACCGAGGATCACCCGTAGACGATGCGTCAGCGAAAAGATCTGCTGGCAGCGAAATCTCAGCGTACGGGCGGGATCCCGCCCGTACGCTGAGTTATGGCCGAGAGCGCGAAGGTCTATCCGCTGCGACGAGACCCTCGCCCCCGCAAGCGCGTCCAGAGCCCCCGCTTCAAGAACCACTGTGGCGGGAGGTGCTCGGTCAGCGTCTGCGTACGCTGCGCCTGGATCAGCAGGAAACCCTGGCCGAGACCGCGGGCCGGGCCGGGATCTCGCCCCAGTACCTGTCGGAGATCGAGCGTGGCCGCAAGGAGCCGTCGAGCGAGATGATCGCGGCCCTGGCGGGCGCGCTGGGGACCACGCTCATCGGGCTGACCGAGCAGGTGACCGACGACCTGCGCCACGAGCAGGCGGCCTGGACGTCGCGTGCGTCCGGCCCGGTCATGCTGTCGCTGGCGCGGCCTGACCAGCTGCCCCTCGGCGTCCGCCGACCGCTGGCCAAGCA
Organism: uncultured Actinomycetes bacterium; assembly: GCA_963822765.1. GTDB lineage: Bacteria > Actinomycetota > Actinomycetes > Streptosporangiales > Streptosporangiaceae > Palsa-504. The sequence continues at coordinate 11,239 of CAWGJL010000032.1, forward strand.
CCTGATCGACGAGCCCGTAGGCCAGCGCGGCCTGGGCGTTGAACACCCGGTCCCGGTCGGTATCCGCGCGTAGCGCGGGCCCGGACTGGCCGGTGTGCGCGGACAGGATCGCCTCGATGTCGGCCCGCATCCGCACCAGCTCGTCGGCCTGCAGGATCAGGTCCGGGATCGGTCCCTGGCCGCGCGCGGCCGGCTGGTGCAGCACCACCCTGGCGTGCGGCAGCAGCGCCCGCCGTCCCGCCGTGCCGGCCGCTAGCAGCACCGCGCCCACGCCGATGGCCTGGCCCACGCAGGTCGTGGCCACCGGCGCCTGGATGTACTGCATGGTGTCGTACACCGCGAGCATGGACGGCAGGTCCCCGCCCTCGCAGTTGACGTACAGGTTGATCTCCAGGTCCTGGCTTTCCGCCTCCAGGTGCAGTAGCTGGGCGATGAGCGTGTTGGCCACGCCGGGATCGATCGCGGTGCCGAGGTACACGATCCGCTCGGTGAGCAGATGCGAGTACACGTCCATGATCCGCTCGCCCCGCGGATGCTGGGCGATGACGTTGGGAATCGTGTAGCTGCTCATGCTTTGCTGCATTCCGGGCTCTGCAGCCCGATCCGGTGCCGGCGGGTCGGCATGACCTGGCCGAACGACCCGACGATCTCGTCGATGAAGCCGTACTCGCGGGCCTCGGCGGCGGTGTACCAGTGGTCGTGCAGCGAATCGTCGAAGATGCGCTCCACCGGCTGCCCGGTGTCCTCGGCGATCAGGCCGAGCACCGTGTCGACCGTGTGCCGCAGGTCGTCGGCCTGGACCTCGATGTCGACCGCGCTGCCGCCGATGCCCGCCGAGCCGCGGTGCATCAAGATCCGCGCGTGCGGCAGCGCGAACCGCTTGCCCTTGGCCCCCGCCGAGAGCAGGAACTGGCCGGCGCTGCAGGCCAGCCCGAGCGCCAGCGTGGAGACCTCGCACGGCACCAGCCGCATGACGTCCCGGATGGCGAGCATCGAAGGGACCGACCCGCCGGGGGAGTGGATCCACAGCGCGATGTCGGCGGCCGGGTCCTCCACCGCGAGGGTCAGCAGCTGGGTCGCGAGCAGTGTCCCGTTGTCGTCGTCAAGCACCCCGTCCAGCACCAGGATCCGCTGAGCCAGCAGCTGCTCCCGGACCCGCTCGCTGAACAGGGGGTTCTTCTCGTCATTAGCCATGCCTCCAGCGTGCGCCATGGCCGCCCGGGAAATCCTCGCCCGCTGCCGCAGGCAGATCTGCTCACAGCAGCGCGGCCACGCGGCCCGGGAAAAGTCCTGATCAGCGGCCGGCTAGCAGGGTCCGTTCGCGGAACTTGGGGTTGCCAGGGGCGTAGTAGTCCGCGGCCCATCCAGCGCTGCGGCCCTGGAGCTGGAGCGGCTGGGCGTCAGTGGCCTTTGCATGACGGTCCGGAGCGGTAGTGGTCCACGAGCTGGATGAGCCGGCGAACACGAGCGGGTTGTCGCCGTTGAAGTCGGTGACGACGACTCGTGGTGGATGACCTGGCCTCTCAGGCGGGATGCACGACCGTTGCCATGGTCCTGATCAGCTTCCGGAATCGCTCGACGGGCCCGCTTTCGCCGGCGATATCGATCCCGGCCTGGACCCGGCGAAGATAAGCGCGGTCATCGCTTGGGTGGTCGCTGTGATCGTGACGTCGGCTCGCGCGGGCGGGGCCCCCGTGGTGAGCGACCACTGGCGGCCGTCGTTCTCGGCCAGGTAGTCAGCACCGTCGAGCCGGAAGTGCCAGCGGGCTGGTTCGTGGTCGCCGGCGGCGAGATCGATGGCCCGGATGGCGCTGCGGAGCAGGTGCTCGGCGTGCAGCGGCTCACCGGGCTGGGGCCGGCGCCAGGCATGTTGTAGCCCCCACCGGCCGAGCGCCTCGAGGACGGGCCCGAGGTCGGCTCCGGCTGGTGTCAGGCGATACCAGACCTCCCGCCGCCCGGGTTCACGGTCGACGGCAACGATCCCGGCGTCCTTGAGCTCGCGCAGGCGCTGGCTGAGCGTCTTGGGGGTGATCGCGCCGAGGCGGTCCATCAGGTCGGTGAACCTTTTGGCGCCGGTGAGCAGGTCGCGGACCACGAGCAGGCTCCAGCGGTCGCCGACGCGCTCCAAGGCACGCGCGGTCAGGCAGAAGTGGTCATAGGTGCGGACGTTCCTGGTCACCTCCCCATAATACTAGTTGACAGATACTTTCTTCAACATACTATCTTGTAGATATTAAACTGATCGGAGGAGGACGTCATGTATGACCCGCCTGGCTATCTGTGGGCGATCACCATCGCCGGAATCGTCGCGATCCCGGCCGCGACCTGCGTCGTGCTGTACGGCGGCGCGGTGCGCGCCGGCCTGGACCGGACGCGTGCGGCGCGGCTCGCCGGCGGCGCGGCCGTCGTGCTCGGCGGCTGGTTCACCGCCAGCGCGGTGATCGCGGGTCACGGCTGGTACCACGCCCGGCTCGGCCACGGGGTGCCCTGGCTGCCGGTCGCGGTGGCCGGCTTCTTCGGCTTGCTGCTGGCGCTGCGCCAGATCCCGGTGGTGGCGCGCGCTCTCGCGGCGCCGGGCATGGTGAGCCGCCTGGAGTTCCCGCATTCGTTCCGGGCCCTCGAGGGGACGGCCTTCGTGGCCACCATGGCGCTCGGCCATCTGCCCGCGCTGTTCGCCCTGCCCGCGGGCCTGGGCGACGTCGCCGCCGGTATCGCCGCGCCGCTGGTCGCGCGCAGGCTCGCGCAGGGCGGGAGCCGCCGCACCGCCCTGTGGTTTACCGCGTTCGGCATGACCGACCTGGCCGTGGCCCTGACCCTCGGCGCCGTCACCGGATTCCAGCTGATCAACATCACCCCGTCCGGAGCGCCGATCAGCGAACTGCCCCTGGCGCTGATCCCGACCGCCGCCGTGCCGCTGCTGCTCGCCCTGCACGTCACGTCCGTGTCCGCCCTGGCAGGGGCTCGGCGCACACGACTGCCAGCCGCCGCCCCGCTCACTGCCGCCGCGAAATAGCCTGGGCCTGTCTCCCGGAGTTGAACCGGGAGCCAGGCCCAGGCCTCGGTAGGACCCGCCCGGCCAGGAGCCATGTGCTCCAGGAACGGGGGAAAATAGTGGTCATGGGTAGCGTGCCTGACGACCCCGCGACCGATGGACCGCGGGAGTGGCTGGCGATGCCCGGCGGCCGGATCCGGCCGGTCGTCTCCGTCCCGGGGCCGGGTGGCATCGCCGAGCTGCTGGCCTACAGCGCCTGGCTGACCCGCTTGCGGCCCGCCTGCCGGTGCGGCAGGCCCCGCCTGGGTTCGGGCCGGACCTGCGGAAGCGCGGAGTGCGTGGCCCAGCTGCGGGTCCAGGAAGCCGCCAGTTAGTCCTGCTGCCATCCGGTCTTGTCCAGCGCATACTCCACACCGCCGAACTCGTCGCCGTCGATGGGGTAAGGCCAGGGCTCGTGGAAGGTCCGCACCAGCGTCAGGCCCGCCTTCTCCATCACCCGCCGCGAGGCCTGATTGACCGCCATCGCCCCCGCGACCACGCGCTGCACACCGTACTCGGTGAAGCCCTTGCGGATGAGCGCGCGCGACCCCTCGGTGGCGTACCCCTTGCCCCAGGCTGACTTGCGCAGCCGGTAACCGAGTTCGACCTCGCCCGGAGCGGCATCTTTACCCGGCCGGAAATGGAACCATCCCAGGAATTCCCCGGTTGCCTTCTCGATGGCCGCCCAGAACCCGTACCCCGGGTACCGCTGGTAATAGCCGAGGAATGCCGGCAGGACCTCATCCTGGATCTCCTCGCGGGACGTGGGTATCCCGCCGGTGACAAAGCGCATGACGTCGGGATCGGCATCCAGGTTCACCAGGTTGTCCGCATCGGCCATGGTGAACTGCCGCAATACCAGCCGATCTGTCTCAAGGAAAACCTGCATCCTGTAGTTCCTTCCGTACCGCCAGGCGCTCCACTGGCCTGGCGGCGGCTAGGATCGCTGCGTGATTACCGGCCTGCATGCGATCGTGTTCTCCCCGGACGCCGAGAAGGTGCGTGCGTTCTTCGCGGACGTGCTCGGCCTGTCATCGGTCGACGCGGGCGGAGGCTGGCCCATCTTCGCCCTGCCTCCGGCAGAGCTTGCGGTTCATCCGGCCGACGGAAACGGCCGCCATGAGCTTTACCTGATGTGTGACGACATCCATGCCACCCTCGCCGAACTGCGGGGCAAAGGAGTCGAGGTCGCACGAGAGGTGTCCGATCAGGGCTGGGGGCTGCTGGCTTCGGTCCGCCTGCCTGACGGCGGAGAACTGGCGGTCTACGAACCCCGGCACCCTTCGCCCCTTCAGTGAGACGTCAGCTTGTGCGCTGCCGAGGCTGCTGGTTGCGCAGGGAGATGTCGTCAGACTCGGCGATGTGATCGGCCTGGACCGCCCGCAGCCCCTGGCCCAGGCGCTCACGGGCCTGCCGGAGCAGCTTGAGGGAATTGGAGGAAGGGCTCGGCGGGGCAGCACGCTCCGGATCGGCCCCGTGTTCTTCGATGAGGTGGGTCTGCAGGGCTGCGGCGACTTCGTCGGCCGCCTTCAGCGCGTGGTAGATGGCCAGGTCCCGTGCTGTGTCGTCAACCATGCGGTCAGTATCGCAAGTCAGCGGTCGCGGAAACCTCACCGGCCAGCCGACGCCGCCGACACGGACAGCTGAGCCGGATGCGCCAGCGTCTGGTACACGACGCAGTACCGCTCGGTGAGGCGGACCAGGGTCTGAACCTGCTCGGCGCTGGCTTCGGTGTCCAGATCGAAGCTCAGCCGGATCGACCTGAACCCGACCGGCGCCTCCTTGCTGACCGCCAGCGTGCCCCGGAAGTCCAGGTCGCCCTCGGCGCTGACGGTGCCTCCGGTCACCTCGATGCCCAGCGACGTCGCCACCGCCCGCAGCGTGACGCCCGCGCACGCCACCAGGGCCTGCAGCAGCATGTCCCCGGAGCAAGCCAGCGAGCCGTCCCCGCCGGTAGCCGGGTGCAGGCCCGCCACGGTCAGCGCCTGGCCGGTGGCCACCGAGCAGGAGATGGACTGATCCTCGAGCTGGCCGTGAGCCTGCAAGGTGATCACCGCCTGCTCGGGGTGCTCCCGGTAGGCATCCTTGAGCGGCTGTTGCATGGTCCGCAGCTCAGCGCTGTCCACGGTGGCCCTCCCATCGGTCACGGGTCGTCCCCCACCTTAGTAAGCGCCGGTAAGTTGATCATGCGGTCGTGGCAGTCGCGGACCGCTGCGGCGACGGCGCTCACGTCGACCGTGACGGTGGTGTCCACGGTGACGAGGCCGCCGATTCCGACCGGGCGGTCGTACTCGGCCATTGCCTCTAGCTGGAGCGTGGTCACGACGTGCACCGGATGGGTAGCGCGGGCGTTGTAACGCCGGACGGCGAGTTCTGGCGGGCAGACGCAGTGCACCTCGACCGGCTGCGCGGCCAGGCCGGACAGCCTGGCCCGCTCGTACTGGCTGTACGGCCGGAAATTCGCCTCGATCACCACGGCCGGGGCGTCGGCCGCCAGCGCCCACAGCAGTTCCATCGCGGCGGCGCCGAGCTTGCGTGACCAGGCCCGGTCGGGTTCGGGTGCGCCGAGGGCGTCGTGCAGGGTCTCCTTGATCCGGTCCTTGGCCAGGAGCGCGTAGCCGAGTTCGGCCGCCAGCGGAACTGCCAGGCTGGTCTTGCCCGACCCCGGCGCGCCCAGACGTACACGAGCCTGCGCTCCGCCCAGGTCATCGACCCCACGCAGCCCTAGCCGCCCGGCCATCACGCACCACGCTCCGTTCGGCCAAAAGGATTTAGGCATTCCAGCTGTGCAGGAAGGCCGCATCTCTGGCCGAGACATCAGCCGGAACATCGGGTGCAGGTCCATCGACGGCGAGTACTTGCTGGCCGGGACCTCGCGGCCGAGCGCCTCGGCCATGGCTCGCACGTGCGGGCCCGCGCCGCAGCAGATGCCCACGTAGTTCACGCCTAGTCGCGGGCCTGGGCTGCGAACTGCGCCATGTCACCACCTCGGGCACGAACAGGCCTTGATGTCCCGCTGCACGGCAAGGCCATCGTGTAGGGCATCCGGTGCAGGTCACAGCGTGCTTGCGAGCACCTCGCTGACGCTCACCCAGCGGCCGGAGGCGGCCGAGGATTCCATCGCGTCGCACACCGCCTGGACCGCGGCGCCGTCGGCGAAGTCCGGGCGCCACGGCGCGTCCGGCCAGCCCTCCAGCAGGTCGGCGGCCTGGTTGGCGAACGAGGAGCCGTACCCGACACCCTGGCCGATCGGCCACCACTGCGCCGCGTACGGGTGCGACGGGTGTTCGGCCCGGATCCGGCGCATCCCGTACAGCCGGATGTCGTCGTCCGCGCCGCCGTACCACAGCTCGTTCAGCCGGGCGTAGCTGAACACCAGCGTGCCCTGGCTGCCGTTCACCTCGACGGTGAAGTCGCACGGCCAGGCGCACCGCGGCCCGGGCCACCTCCATGGTGCCGCGCGCCCCGGATTCGAAGCGCAGCAGGGCACTGGCCGCGTCGTCCACCGTCACCGGGGCCATCCCGCCCTCAAAAGCGCGCTCGCCGATGAACGTCGCCGCCTGCGCGCAGACGCTGTTCACCGGGCCGGCCATCGAACAGCGCCATGTCGATCAGGTGGCTGCCCAGGTCGGCGATGGTGGTTCCGCCCATGGCCCGGTCGAAGCGCCAGTCCCATCCGGTGGCCGGGTCGGCGAACTCGTCGGACAGCCAGGTGGCCCGCCACAGCCTGACCTGGCCGACCGCGCCCTCGTCGATCATCCGCCGCATCAGCGCGACCGCGGGCAGCCGCCGGTAGTTGAAGCCGACCGCGTTGTGCACCCCGGCCCGGGTCACCGCGTCCAGCGCGCCGGCCGCCTCCGCGTAGGTCAGGGCCAGCGGCTTCTCGCACAGCACCGCCTTGCCCGCCGCCGCGGCCTGCGTCGCGATCTGCGCGTGGGTGCCGGGCGGGGTGCAGATGTCCACCACGTCCACGTCGTCCCGGCTGATCAGCTCGCGCCAGTCGGTCACCGTTTCCGGTACCCCGTACGCGCGGGCGGCCGCGGCGACCGCCCCGGCGTCCCGCCCGGACATCACCGTGACCACCGGTGTCACCGGCAGCCGGCGCAGCAGCGGCGCGACCCGGTAGCCGTAGCTGTGCGCCTTGCCCATCACCCCGTAGCCGGCGATGCCGATCCGCAGCGGCGGCGGTGTCGCGCTCATCCGCCGGGCCGGTGCCGGTAGCTCGGCGGCAGGCCGTCGCTGACATGCTGGCCCGCGACGTGCTGGCCCGGGTATGGGGCCGGTATCGCGGCGGTGACCCGCTCGGCCGCCGCCAGCGCCGCGATCGCGTCGGCGGCCGTCGCGCCCTGGCACGGCCCGCCCGCCGCGAACGACGCGAAGCTCTCCGCCTGGGCGCGGAGCGCGGCGAGCTGGGCGACCTCGCCCTCGGCCGGGTCGATGACGTCGCACCGCTCATGACCTTCAGTCCCGAACGCCTCGGCCCACACCGCGTCGCCCACCCGGAAGTAGCGGCCCAGCGAGACGAACCCGGTGGCGCCGCCGGACAAGGTGAGGACCACCTGCGCGCCGTCCACGTCGGCGATCCCGTCGGGCGCCGAGCCGGACGACACCACGGCCAGGCCCGCGATGTCCTGGCCGGTCAGCCAGCGCAGCTGATCGAACTCGTGCACGCCCATGTCGATCGCGATCCCGCCGCTGTGCGCGCGGAAGACCGGCGACGGCGGCCGCTCGTCCCACTGGTAGCAGGTGACCAGGTGGATGACGCCGAGCTCGCCCGCGGCGATCCGGTCATGCAACTGCCGCAGGCCCGGCACGAACCGCCGCCAGTAGGCCACCTGCAGCGGCACCCCGGCCGCCGCGGCGGCCTGCGCCGACGTCTGCGCGGCGGCGGCGGTCAGCCCGCACGGTTTCTCGCACAAGATGGGCAGCCCGCGCGCGGCGACTTCGGCGATGATCGCGCCGTGCTGGTCGGTGGGGGCGGCGATGAGCACCCCGTCCAGCGCCGTCCGGTCCAGCATCTCCGCGACGCTCTGGTAGACCGCCACGCCCGGCGCGGCCACGGCCTCGCGGGCGGCCGGCGACATCTCCGCGATGGCGGTCACTTTTACTACGTCTGAGCCGGCTAGGGCCCGCAGATGGGTGCGGCCCATGCGCCCCGCACCTATCAGGCCTATTCCGAACGGTGCCATGGTGACAGCTGTCGCCTCTCGCTAGTCGTAAGGCCGCGCGCGGCGAGGAACTCGCGGTTGTGCCGCTGCTCGGCCGCGGCCCGCGCGAACCGCTCGGCGCTGCGCGGCAGGATGTCCTGCTCGACCACCAGCCAGCCGCCGAACGAGATCCGGCGCAGGCCGTCCAGCACGGCGTCGGCGTCCAGGTCGCCGCCGCCCAGCGCGCAGAACGCCTCCCGGGTCCAGATCTCGGTCACCGGCGCCTCGTCCGCGATGATCTCGGCCATGACCGGCAGCCGGGCGTCCTTGAGGTGCACGTGGTTGACCCGGTCGCCGAGGTCGCGCAGCATGGCCACCGGGTCGCCGCCGCCGAGCAGCATGTGCCCGGTCTCCAGGCACAGCCCGACGTCGGATACCTCGAGCACCCGCTCGATCTCCCACGGCGCCTCGACATTGGTGCCGGTCTCCGGGTGGAAGGTCGGCTCGTAGCCCCGGTCCCGGCAGCGGTCGATCACCCGGGCCAGGCCGGCCGCGAACCGGCGCCATGCGTCGGCGTCGAACCCGAGCGAGGGGTCCCGGGCCGAACGCCCGGGCCGGTTCCGCCGCGCCTGGCTGCCCGCCTCGGCCAGCGTCGGCCGCGGCGGCGGGCCGGGGAGGTAGGACCGGACGGCGTCGAACACGGCCAGGATGGCGTCCAGCTCGGGCAGCGTCCGCTCCAGCGCGTCGTGGTCGGCGTACGGCAGCTCCACGTAGGCGCCGGCCAGGCCGAGGCCGCGCTCGGCCAGCAGTTCGCCGAGCCGCTCGCCGCTGCCCAGGTAGCCGACCGGGCCGAGGTCGATGCCCGCGTACCCGGCCGCGGCCACCTGGTCCAGGACCGTGATGCCGTCGGGCACGTCGGGGTCGTGGCCGACGGTCAGCTCGAAGGCCCCGTAGCTGACCGGGGCGTTCGCCACCGCGATGTCCGCTCATCGTGCTCCTCCCATGGGGGGATCGCCGCTCATCCCCGGACTCCTGCTCCGCTTGCTCGCTTCGGTCCCTGTCGGGTAGTCGACCGGTGCCGACCGGTGGTGACTGTCGATGATTGCCTGGCACAGCATGATGTCCCGCAGCCCATCCCGGCCCGAGGTGGGCGGCGGGCGGCCGGTGACGATGCTGTCATGGAACGCCACCAGCTCGTTCTTGAACCCGCTCTCGTACCCGGTGACCTCCTCGGTCCGCCAGGAGCGGCTCGTGCCGTCGGCACCGCCCTCGATCTCGAGCGTGGCTGGCTCGTTGCGCAGGAACGGCGACGGGAAGGTCAGCCGCAGCCGGCGGTCCGGCGCGTACAGCGCGAACTCCATTTCGTAGCGCGCGATGCCTGGCAGGTCGATCCAGTGGATGGCGGCCGGCAGGTCACCGAACCGCAGCATCACGGTGACCTGGTCCAGGGCCAGGCTGGCGTAGTCCAGCCGGGTCGGCTCACCGAGCAGACCGCGCACCGTGTTCAGCTCGTGGACCAGCGTATCCAGCAGCACCATCTCGTAGACCTGCCGCTCCAGCTCGGTGGCCGTGCTGGTCGCCGCCCTGATCCGCTCCTGGCTGTCGCGCCGAAGGTCCTCCGCTACCGCGGCCGGGAGCGGCACCCGCGGCAGCAGCGGGTAGTGCCCGATATAGGGCCGCAGCGGCGACTCGGACGTCGTCACCCGCAGCAGCCGGGCGCCCGCCAGCTCGGTGGTCTCCGCCCGCATCCGCGTGAACGCCGGGTCGTACCGTTTCGGGTAGCCGACCATCAAGATCACCCCGGCCTGGTCGGCGGCGGCCACCATGGCCTGGCCTTCGGCGGCCGAGTAGCACATCGGCTTCTCCGCGAACACGTGCCGCCCCGCCCGGGCGGCCGCTTCGGCGATCGGCGCGTGGCTGCCCGAGGTGAGCACCATCACCGCGTCGAGCGGGTGCGCGACCAGCTCGCGCCAGTCGGTGAAGGCGGCCGGGATGCCGTACCGTTCGGCGCACGCCCGGGCGCTTTCGCCGTCCAGGTCGCAGACCGCCGCGACCTCGAACCGGTCGGCTAGTTCGGCCAGGTAGTGCAGGTGCATGACCTGGGCGATGACGCCGGTCCCGACCAGGCCGACCCGGACCTTGGTCACGCCGGCTCCAGCGCGTCGTCGTCGGCCGCGGTTCGTCGATCGCGGTTCGTCGGCCGCGGCGTCGTCGATCGCGGCCCGCAGCAGCCGTGCCGCCTCCGGCACGCCGGTGGTGGCCGGGACGAACGGGTCCTCGTGCTCGATCGAGATGACCTGCGCCTGCGAGCCGTCCAGCGCGCGGACCAGCCCCGCCCACCAGTCCCGGTCGTGGCCTCGGCCAGGTACCGCGAAGGTCCACGGCATGTCGGCGGCCGGCTCGGGCCAGCGCCGGTCGAGCACGCCGTTCAGGGCCAGGTGCTCTTCGGCGAAGACGGTGTCCTTGCCGTGCACGTGCCCGACCCGGTCACCCAGCGCCGCGGCTACCTTGTGGCCGTCCATGCCCATCCAGAAGAAGTGGCTCGGGTCGAGGTTGGCCGCCAGCGCCGGGCCGAGCGCGGCCACCCGGCCGAACGTCTCCACGTTGAACACGCAGGTACCCGGGTGCAGCTCCAGGCAGACCCGCAGCTCCGGGTCCTGCGCGGCGGCGAAACCGGCCAGGTCGGCCCAGTAGGGCGCGATCTGCTCCTCCCACTGCCGCTGGTAGACGCCCTCCAGGTAGGGGAGCCAGCCGCCCGCCCCGAAGTGCGGTACCCGGTCGCCGGCGGCGCCGGCCGGACAGCCCGCCAGCGCCACGACCCGGGTGACGCCGAGCAGCGCGGCCAGCCGGATGGCGTCGCGGAGCGCCCGGTCATGTTCCCGGGCCAGTTCGGCGTCGGGGTGCAGCGGGTTGCCCCAGGCGTTCAGCGCGTCGATCCGCAGCCCGTGCCGGGCGATCTCGTCCCGCCAGGCCGTGCGGGCCTGGTCGCTGGCCAGCAGGGTCGGCACGTCGCAGTGCGGATGGGGTGCGTAGCCGCCCGCCCCGATCTCCAGGTCGGTGACGTCCGGCGCGTGCTCGCGCAGCCACGGCATGACCCGGTCCAGCGGCCAGTCCAGGAAGGCTTCCAGCACCACGCCGATCCGCAGGCTGCGATCGGCGGTCATCCGCGTCTGCCTCCCTCGGTCGCGATAGCTGATCCTCGCCCGGACCGCTATGACCTGTCAAGCGTCTGTGAGTATGTCAAGACAAAATAGAAAACGGGTTCCCGCCCGCCCGCCTCTCCGTACCCGGGCCCGAGCCGTTTCCACCAGCCCGGCCTCCGAGCCCTTCCAAACCGAATGAACCCCGGGGTTCACTGCCCTCTAGCGTGGTGAACCCCGGGTTTCACCCCGTTGCACGGAGCCGATTAACTCTGCAGTGGTTATAATGTTCAAACAAATATCCCTAGTTCCTGCCCGGATGAGAATATGCCTGAACGCGAGATCGCCGCGAGCGGCCCGATCACCATCGACCGGACGAGCCCGGTGCCGCTGTACTTCCAGCTGGCCCAGTACTTCGAGTCCGCCATCAGATCCGGCGCGCTCAAGGTGGGCGCCCGGCTGGAGAACGAGGTCCAGCTGGCGGAGATGCTCGGCCTGTCCCGGCCCACGGTCCGGGCCGCCTTCCTCTACCTGGCCAACAAGGGCCTGGTCGTCCGTAAGCGCGGCGCGGGCACTTTGGTGGCGAACGAGCGGATCGATCGCAATGTCGAGCTGACCAGCCTCTACGACGACCTGGCGGCCAGCGGCCGCAAGCCTGCCACCCGGGTGCTGAAGGCCGAGGTCAGTCACGCCAGCGACCAGGTCGCCGACGCCCTGCAGTTGCCCGAGCGGGCGCTGGTGATGTCGCTGGAGCGGATCCGGCTGGCCGACGGCGAGCCGATGGCCCTGATGCACAACTACCTGCCCGCCGGGCTGGTCCAGCTCAACGTCGAGATGCTCGAGCAGCACGGCCTGTACGAGCTGCTGCGGGCCTCCGGCGTCGGGCTGTACTCGGCCACCCAGCGGATGGGGGCGAAGAACGCCTCGGCCTCCGAGGCCCGCACGCTGGACGAGACCCGCGGCACGGCGCTGCTGACCATGGAGCGCATCGCCTACGACCAGGTGGCCCGCCCGGTCGAGTTCGCCCGGCACCTGTACCGTGCCTCCCGGTACGCCTTCACCACGAGCTTCCCCCGGCCAGAGGCGGTCATCGGCTGACGCCGGGCAGGCGGTAGCGCCGCCTGCCATCGACCTCCCATTCGGTGAACTCGGTTCCGCTCCAGGCAAAGAGCCGGTCGTAGAGGTTGACGGCCGGATCGACGTGAGCCGGGATGAGCAGCACCTTGTCACCCACGGCGAGCGCGTCGGCCCCGGCCGCCAGCCTCACCTGCGCGTGCTCGTCGGACAACGCCGTCACCCGGGCCCCCGTGGCCTGGATGACCGGCATGCCGTACTCCACCGTGAGCTCTTTGAGGCCGACGTTGAGCACGGCGCGGGACGGACGACGGCTGATCACCGTGGTCACGCAGTACAGCGCCGGCTCGAACGGCAGGTCGAGCGTGCCGTAACGGCCGTCCATGAGCACATACGAGCCGGCCTGGATTTCGGTCAGGGCGCCCGCCTGGGCGGCGAGATCATACGTGCCGGTGCCGCCGCCCGATATCACCTCGCAGGCGAATCCGGCGGCGGCCAGCCGGTCCCGTTCATGCTTGATCTGCAGGGCGGCCTGCTGGACGAGGGTGGCGCGGACCTCGCGGCTGTCGCGGTGCACGGCGTGACCTTCGTAGGCCTGCAGCCCGCGGAAGCTGAGCCCCTCCTGCCGGGTGATCTGCTCGGCCAGCGGGACCAGGCTGGCGTCGCCGAACGGCAGCCCGCACCGTCCGGCGCCCACGTCCAGCTCGATCAGCGCGCCGATCGGCACGCCGCGCCTGGTGGCCGCCCTGGCCAGCAAGTCGACCTGGAGCTCGTGGTCGATGACCACGGTCAGCCGCGCCAGGGCGGCCGCCTCGGCCACCTCGTCAAGCGCAGCCGCGTCGACGACTTGATTCGCGATCAGGATGTCCCCGAATCCGGCCTGGGCCAGGACCAGCGCCTCCCATGAGGTCTGGCAGGCCACGCCGGCGCAGCCGCCCGCGTCGAGTTGCTGCCGCATCAGCGTCGTGCACTTGTGGGCCTTGAAGTGCGGCCGCAGGACTGCTGGCTGGCCGGCGAAGAACTCCGCGCACCGGCGGATGTTCCGGCTCGCGGCGGGCACGTCCACTACGAGGCACGGCGTCAGGAGCTGATCAAACGCTGAAGACGGTAGCTGGATCACCCTGACATCATCCATCGGCCAGATCCGGCCGGTACGGCGGCACGCGCACGGCCTAAGCGAATGTCTACGCTTGTCACTTGAAGCTGTCAAGAATTTGTTCTAACAAACTAGGATTTCGCGAGCGTGAGCTGGAGTTTTCGCTGCATATTTGTCAGATGATCTAGATAACAAGATGTTCTCAAGTATTGACATACTAACGCCGCGTCGGGCAGCGTAGCGGGAACGAAGTTCGCGGCTGGGTCGCGGCCGAGTGAGGTGATCCCGATGGCCGGGTGTGCGTTCGCAGCGTGGCGGCGCGGACCGGGATGACCATCGACCACCGCGGCGACCTCGCCGCGAGTCAGCCGCCCGCCCCCCGCCCGGCCGGCCTGCGGGCCACCGCGCTGCGGCGGCTGCGCCATGATCCGGCCGCGATTTTCGCGTTCTGCCTGCTGATCCTGCTGGTGCTCGCGGCCCTGATCGGGGGGCCGCTCGCCGCCACGCTCACCGGCCACTCGCCGATCGCCCAGTACCCCGACGCGCTGCACTCCGACGGCCTGCCGATCGGCTTCCTGTCCCGCACCCTCAACGCGACCGGGACGGCGACGAACCCGCACGGCAGCCTGTTCATCCTCGGCGCCGACCAGCTCGGCCGGGACCAGCTCGTCCGGGTGCTCTACGGAGCGCGGATCTCGCTGCTCGTCGCCACCTCGGCGACGGCCGTCGCCCTGGTGATCGGCGTATCGCTGGGCCTGCTGGCCGGCTACCTCGGCGGCTGGGTGGACGCGATCGTGACCCGGATGACCGAGACCGCGATGGCGTTCCCGAACGTCCTGCTCGGGGTCGGGCTGGCCATTGTCATCGGGCCCGGGCTGCTTAACGTCGTGATCATCATCTCGCTGTTCACCTGGTACTACCCGGCCAGGATCGTGCGCGGCACCACCGTGGCCACCAAGAAGATGACGTTCGTGGCGGCCGCCAGAGCCCTGGGGGCCCGCCCCCGGCGGCTGCTCCTGGTCCACCTGCTGCCGCAGGTGTGGGGACCGCTGCTGGTCTACGCGACCTCGATCATCGCGAACAACATCATCTTCGAGGCCGGCCTGTCCTATCTCGGGGTGGGCGTGCCGCCGCCCACCCCGAGCTGGGGCCAGATGCTCTCGGACGCGGTGACATCCGGCATGTACCAGACCGACATCGGCCTGGCCCTGGTGCCCGGGCTCGCGCTGGTCATGACCATGCTCGCCTTCAACCTGCTCGGCGACGGGATCAGGGACGCGCTGGACCCCAAGGGACGCCGATGATCAGGCTGGCCGGCGACCAGGATCCTGGGCGCGCTGGCCCAGATCCTCGTCGTCACGTTGCTGGCCTGGCTGCTGTTCTACGTGATCGCCAAGTTCACCGGAGCGTCCCCGGCCCAGCGGATCGCGGGCAAGACCGCATCGCCGGCGCAGATCGCGCTGGTGGCGAAGAGCCTCGGCCTCGATCAGCCTACTGGCGGCAGTACCTGGTCTTCCTCGGGCGCCTGGTCCGCGGGAACTTCGGCTTCTCCTACGTCCAGAGTCGTCCGGTGTCACAGATCCTGTGGCCTGGCCCTGCGGGCCACCGCGTCCCTTGTGCTGGGCGCGGCGGTGGTCTGGCTGGCCATCGCCGTGCCGATCGGGTCCTACGGCGGCCTGCGGCCGCGGTCGGCCGGCGACGTGGCGGGCCGGGTCATCGCGATCCTGGGCATGTCCATCCCGGTGTTCTGGCTGGCCCCGGTGATCTCCTACCAGTTCGGGTACGAGCCGACCCAGGGCAAGCTGTTCGGCCTGCACGATCCTGCCGGTCGGCACCCAGCTGTTCCCGATCACCGGCTACGTCGACCTCGGGCAGAACCCGGTGCAGTGGGCCTACCACCTGATCCTGCCGTGGCTCACGCTCGCCATCGGCTTCGCGGCGGTCTACATCCGGTTCCTGCGCACCCTGACGGCCGAGCAACTCGCCGAGGACTACACCAGGACCGCTCTGGCCAAGGGCGCCTCCACCAGCCGGGTCCTGATCCGCCACGTCGGCCGGAACGTGCTGCCGTCCGTCACCGTGCTCCTCGGGGCCGACGTCGCCACCGCGCTCACCGGCGTGTTCTTCGTCGAGACGGTGTTCTCCATCCCCGGGATCGGCTACACGGGCCTGAGCGCGATCGAGAACCTGGACTATCCGGTGATCACCGCCGTGATCATCGTCGCCGCCGTGATCGCCGTGGTCGCGAACACGGTCGTGGACATCGCCCATATGGCCCTTGACCCGCGGATCCGCCAGTTCCCGACGCCTAGCCGGCCCGCGGCCCGGCACGCCTGCCCAGCGCACATTCATATGGCCACTGAACAAAAAGAAACGATCGGAGAAGCTAATGGGGCACTCATCACGTAGCCCGCTTCGAGGGCCGCTGACGCTGGCCGCGGCCTTGGCGGTCCTGCTGGCCGCCTGTTCCTCGGCCAGCTCCGTGAGCTCGTCGCCCTCGAGCAGCAGCACGGCTAAGCCGGGAGCCGCGAGCGGCACTCTGACCGCCGCGATGTCCTCCGGGGCGATCGACACGATGGACCCGAACCGCTGGTATTTCGCGGTGACCTGGGGCCTGGCCAACGCCATGTGCACCACGCTGGTGCGCTACGCCGACCAGCCCGGTGCGGCGGGCACCCAGCTGATCGCGCGGCACGGCGAGCATGCCGGCGATCAGCAGCGACGGCCTGACTACACCTTCACGCTGCGGCGGGCGCTCGGTTCTCCAACGGCATGCCGATCACCGGCAAGGACATCAAGTACACGTTCATGCGGCTGATGAACCCGGCCATCGACACCGGCACGGGCTATTACTTCACCAACGTCGCCGGCGCGCCCGCGTACCTGGCGGGCAAGTCGAAGACCGTCTCGGGCATCGTGGCCACCACCAACACGGTGACCTTCCACCTGACCGCACCGGACGGCGCGTTCTTGTACAAGACCGCGCTGCCCACCACCTGCCCGGTCCCGACCGGCACGCCGATGAAGCCCAGGAGACCGGGGCGCTGGAGAAGAACGACGCCAGCGGGCCGTACAAGCTGCAGTCCTACGAGCCGGGCCGGCAGATCGTGATGGTCTTCAACAGCAACTACGACCAGGCCCTCGGAGTCCGCGGTCACGTCGCCAAGATCGTCTTCAAGATCGGCGTGCAGGCCAGCCAGGCGGCGCTGGAGATCCAGGCCGGCCAGCTGGACTTCCAGACGTCGAACCTGGCCACCGCCGACATCATCAGGATCTCGCACGACGCCGCCCTGCACAGCCAGGTCCATCAGTCGCCGCGGCCGTAGACCACCTACATGTTCCTGAACAACGAGGTGGCGCCGCTGAACAACGTCGACGTGCGTAAGGCCGTGAACTACGCGATCAACAGGACCGCGATCGAAGAGCAGTGGGGCGGCCCGCTAGTCGGCTCGGTCACCAGCGAGATCATGGTGCCGGGCGCGCTCGACTACGAGCAGTACAGCGCGTACCCGGACACGCCGAACCTGACCCAGGCCAAGGCGCTGATGACCGCGTCCGGCGTGAAGATGCCGATCACCACCTCGCTGCGGACCCAGAACGACGCGCCTGGCTTCATGAACATGGCCGAGGTGATCAAGGCCAACCTGGCCGCGATCGGGATCAACGTCAACGTGGTCGGGTCGCCGAACAGCGTGAACAGCTCGTTCATCAGCAACGACGAGAGCAACACCCGATGGGCATCGAGCCGTGGTCGCTGGACT
The DNA here is from genome assembly GCA_963822765.1 of uncultured Actinomycetes bacterium. GTDB lineage: Bacteria > Actinomycetota > Actinomycetes > Streptosporangiales > Streptosporangiaceae > Palsa-504. Next base: position 28,488 of record CAWGJL010000032.1, read on the forward strand.
TCCCCGACGCGGAGGCGATGATCAACACCGGCATGGACCCGGCCACCCCGAACGCGGCGCCGAACATGACCCGCTTCGGCGACCCGGCGTTCATCTCGGCGTTCAACACGGCGGCCGCGGCGCTGGGCACCGAGCGGGCCAGCTCTACAAGACCCTCGACAAGAACCTGATGACAGCAGGTCGCGCCGTACGCGCCGATCTTCAACGCGCGCTGGTACGACTTCGTCTCCACGCGGGTGGGCGGCTACGTCTACAGCGAGGCGATGGACGCGATCAACTACAACACGCTGTACGTCAAGTAGCGGCAGGCCAGGCCGAGCCAGGAGAAAGGATGACAGAGTCACGTCCCTCCGCCGGCGGCCCGCTGCTCGAGGTCACCGACCTGCGGATCAGCATCCCGACCGAGGCTGGACTGATCGAGGCGGTCCGCGGTGTCAGCTTCGCCATGGAGGCCGGGGACACGCTGGGTGTGGTGGGCGAATCCGGCTCGGGCAAGACCATGCTGGCCTGGCGGTCCTCGGCCTGCTGCCGAGTCGGCGAAGGTGAGCGGCTCGATCCAGGCTGGACGGCACGTGAGCTGCTGAGCTGCACCCCGGCGCAGTGGCGGGCGATCCGCGGCGCCCGGGTCGCCATGGTCTTCCAGGACCCGATGACCGCGCTGAACCCGATGTACACGGTGGGCTGGCAGGTCGCCGAGTGCGTCCGGCTGCACGACCGGGTAGCAGGCCGGCCGCCTGGCGCCGGGCGGTGGACCTGCTCGCCGACGTCGGGCTGCCCGAGCCCGCGCAGCTGGCGCGCCGCTACCCGCACGAGCTGTCCGGCGGGATGCGCCAGCGGGTGGTGATCGCGATGGCGATCGCCAATGAGCCGCGACCTGCTCATCGCGGACGAGCCCACCACGGCCCTGGACGTCACCGTGCAGGCGCAGATCCTGGACACGCTGCGCACCATCCGGGCGCAGACCGGCGACGGCGATGGTCCTGATCAGCCACGACCTCGGCGTGCTGGCCGAGCTCGCGCGAGCGGGTCGCTGGTCATGTACGCGGGCAAGGTGAGTGGAGATCGGCGCCGGTGGACGACGTGTTCGCCGACTCCGCGAGCGATGCCGTACACCGCGGGCGCTGCTGGCGTCGATCCGCCGCTGGCCGACCGGCGCGGCGAGCGCGCTGCCGGCGATCGCCGGCACTGCCGCCGACCGGCGACCGGGTACGCGCCGGCTGCGCCTTCGCCCCCCGCTGCCCGCACGCCGCCGAGCCCTGCGCGGCGCGAGCCCGCCGCTGCTCGACGGTCGGCCGCCGGGCCACGGCGCGCCTGCCATCTCGCCGGACCGGACGCCGTCGCCGGCCTCGCCGGTCACCGGAGGTCGACCGTGACCGGCGGCCCGGGCCGACCGACCGCCGGACGCACCGGCCGGACCCGGCTCCGGCCGGGGACCGGTGCTCATCGTGCGGACCTGCGAAGCACTTCCGGTCCGCGGCGCCGGGTCCCGCTGCCGGCCACCGTGCACGGCCGTCAGCGGGGTGGGCCTCGGACCTGCGGACGGGCCGAGATGCCTGGCCCTGGTCGGCGAGTCGGGCTGCGGCAAGTCCACCCTGGGCCCGGCTGCTGCATCGCGGCTGGACGCCAGCCGACCTCGCGGCAGCATCACGCTGAACGGCCGCGACACTCACCGGCCTGGGCGACAGCGCGCTGCCGGCGCGCTCCGGCGCAGATCTGCAGATGGTCTTCCAGGACCCGTACTCCTCGCTCGAACCCGCGGCTGTCCGTCGGGCGAGATCGTGGGTGAGCCGCTGACCGTGCATAACGATCGCGCGGACGGACCGAGCCGGGTCCGCGAGCTGCTGGCAGCGGTGGGCCTCGACCCGGACGCCGCGGTCCGCTTCCCCGGCCGAGTTCTCCGGCGGGCAGCGGCAGCGCATCGGCATCGCGCGCGCCTGGCGCTGGAGCCGCAGACTGATGGTCTGCGACGAGCCGGTCTCGGCGCTGGACGTCAGCATCCAGGCCAGCGTGCTCAACCTGCTGCGCGACCTGCAGCGCGAGCGCGACATGGCCTACCTGTTCATCGCCCACGACCTGGCGGTGGTGCGGCAGGTCGCCGACGAGGTGGCCGTGATGTACCTCGGGCCGGATCGTCGAGCAGGGCCGGCCGACGGATCTACGAGCGCCCCGCGCACCCGTACACGACCGCGCTGCTGTCCGCCGTGCCCGATCCCGGACCCGCTGCGCGAGCGCACGCCGGCAGCGCATCCTGCTGCGCGGCGAGAGTGCCCAGCCCGGTCGGACCCGCCGTCGGGCTGCCGGTTCCGCACCCGCTGCTGGAAAGCCGACGACGCTGTGCCGCGGAGGAAACGCCGCTGCGGCAGATCGCTCGGCTGGTCACCGGGTGGCCTGCCACTACCCGAGAGAACGGCCCCTGGAGAGGATACACGGAGTGATGACGCGCCAGTTACGCCTGGCCCGTGACCATCGCCGGCGGGCGAGGACCTGCACCTGCACGTGTCGACGGAGCACGCCCGCTTCGGGGTGCGGCTGTTCCGGGCCGGCGCCACCGTCGAGGAGGTAACGGGCCACGCCCGGGCTCCGCCGACGTGCAGCCTGCCGCTGGGCCGGCCCGATGAGGCCTGGGGCTGGCCCGTGCTACCGGATCCCGCTGGACGACGGAGCTGGCCGACGGCATCTACCTGGCCGTGCCGGTCCCGCTCGGCCCCGGCGGGCAGCTCGAGGCGGTGCGGCACGGCCCGGAGATCGCCGTCGGGGCGGACGCCAGCCTGTTCATCGTGCGCCGCGCGCGGCCGCCGGCCGGCGCCGGAAGCATCCTGGTACAAGCTGCCGACCGCGACCTACGCCGCCTACAACCAGCTCGGCGGGGCCAGCACTGTACGCCGGGCGCTGCAGCTGGGCCCGGGACTGGTGCGCCCAGGGCTACGTCGGCCAGCCTGCAGCGGCCCGGGCAACGGCGGCGTCGGCGGCATGGTCATGGCAGGGCGACGCCCCTGACGCCTACGACCGCAGAGCTCGCGCCGGCAGATCTTCGCGCACTGGGACGTGCCGTTCGTGGCCTGGCTGGAGCAGCCGCGGCTACCAGGTCAGCCTACTGCACCGACTACGACCTGCACTACGACGCGAGCCTGCTGGCGGACGCGCTGCTGCTGATCGGCGCGGGCACGACGAGTACTGGAGCGCGGAGCATGCGCCGACCGGGTGCTGGAGATTCGTCGACCGGGGCGGCAACGTGTGCTTCTTCGCCGGCGACGCTGGCCTGCTTCGAGGTGGAGTTCTCCCCGACCGGCGACCGGCTGTTCTGCCCCAAGATGACCGGCGGCGCGCCCGAGGGCGAGCGGCATCGGAGCGGCCGGGCGCGCTGTGGCACGTGAACGACCGGGAGGACTGGCTGACGATGGCCAGACGGGGCCTGGGGCGGCGGCTGGTGGGACGGCCGCCGGGAGCATGGACGCCTACCAGCCGCTGGTGCCGACCACTGGGTGTTCGACGGCGTGGACATCCCGCCCGAGGGGATCAGCGGCGGCGACGGCCACCCCGGTGATCGGCTACGAGACCGACGGCGTCCGGCTGGAGCCGCGGCGTCGGACCCGCCGCGGCTCAGCGAGCACCGCAGGGGCGGGGCGGCGGCCGGGTGCTGCTGGCCATGGCGCGGCTGTCCGGCGGGCTGGGTGGCCGGCCAGGAGCAGGCCAACGCGGCGATCATGATCAGGACGGCCCCGTCCGGCGGGATGGTCTTCTCCGCCGGCACCACCGACTGGCCGCTCGCCCTGGCGCCGCCGGCCCGTCGCGCAGATCACCAGCCAACGTCGTCGACCGCCTGGCCCGCGGGCGCTGATCATCCGCGGCCCGGTCTGCCGCGAGGGTGAGTACATCGGCGACGGTGAGCTGATCGGCGCTGAGCAGCGCGTCCCTGGTACATCGACGGCGGGCAGGCGGCCGACGCGCGGGCCTGGCCGACCCGTACTGGGAGGTCGCGCGGCGGTGAGCTGGACGGCGGCGCGCGCCGGCCCGCGGGCCGACCACGCCGGCCGAGGGCGACGCAGTGGCTGACCATGACCGCGACCGCCCGTGACCAGCACGGTCAGCGTCTATTTCGGCAGCCGGACGGTCCGGGTGCTGTCAGCCGACGAATACGCTGCGGCGGCGGCTGGTCAGGACCCTGAACGCCCTGGCCTATCCGGATGAGCAGGGCGGTGCGCTGGTCGACCAGCATGCGACCGAAGGCGAACTGGCCGACCGGGTCATCCCCGTACGGCTGGGCTGGATCAGCCAGTACGCTGGATGACCCTGACCAGCAGCTGATGGCCGAGCTGGAGGCCCGGTGGAGTGCCAATGGCCGGATGGCGGACGCCACGCTGCGCCCGGACGAGAAATAGCCCGGATCCGGCGACGGGCGTGACCCGCGCGGCGTTAGCGCACCCCCAGCGTTCCGGGTGCCGGGGGACCCGGGTGAGGTGCGTCGTTCAGCTGCTGGTCAATGTCGACGTAAATGGCGTCGTCTTCGATCTTGCATGCGTAAACCGGGATGGGGCCGCAGGCAAACACGCCGATGGCCTCGCCGGTGGTCAGGTCGTAGCGTGATGCGTGGGCGGCGCAGACCAGCGTGTCATCGTCTTGGAGAGTGCCCTCGTGCAGCGGTTGCTGCTGGTGGGTGCAGGTGTTGTGGATCGCCCTGACGTCGTCGTCATCGAGGCGGATGAGGCAGATCGGCTCCCGCAGTTCGTCCACGAGCATCGTGTCGCCAACCTCTAGGTCGTTGAGGTTCGCGACGGCTACGTAGGTCATGGCTGTGTCCTTCCTTTGGCCGGCCGCCGGGGTGCCGGCTGGCTGCCGCGCACCTCGATCCAGCCGTTACGGATCCGGGTAGGTAGCACGGGTTGCGGCTGGCTAGCCGGGCCACGGCTGACACAGCCGTCGGCGAGCGCGAAGCGGGATCCGTGCAGCGGGCACGTCACGGTCAGGTCTGCGACCGGACCGCGGCTGAGCAAGCCACCGGCGTGGCTGCAGATGTTGTCGATGGCATACAAGCTGCCGCCGTGGCGGTACAGCAGGATCTGGCGCCCCTCAGCCACCGCGGCGGCCGGCGTGTCGTCCGGCAGGTCGGCCTCCTGCAGCGCACGGGTCCACCGCCGCGGCTCGATGGCCCACGCCACCCGGCTGACCATGACACCCTTGGTGAAGACGAGATGACCGCCGAGGTAACCGGCCGCCGCCGTGACCGCGAAGCTGGCCGCGCCCAGAGCGCGAGCCGTGCCGCGGTGACCGGTCACCCGGGTGCCCAGCGAGGCACCTTGCAGGCCAAGGGCCACCGTGTTCAGCAGACCGTGGAAGAGCCCGACGCGGCGGTCCTGATCATCGCTCACGGCCCAGTCGTTCAGGCCAGTGAGGGCGGTAGCGCCCGCGGCCAGGATGCCCGCCGCGCTGAGCATGCCCGCGGCATCGATTCCGCGCCGGGGAGCCGGGTCGCGGTCCGCAGCGTCCAGCACCACGACGCCAGCCCACAGCCCGACGGGCAGGTCGCTGAGCGCTGGATGCAGCGGGTGGCCAATCCACCGGCCGCCATGCAGCAATTCCAGGACCAGGTTGTCCTGGTGCCTTTCGCGGAATGGCCCCAGCACGGCGCTCAGCCAGTCGCTCGTACTCCGGAGCCAGCCAAGCCGGTCGAGCCAGGCAGCGAGGTCGCCATGCCAAGCGATCAACCGGGGGGTGGCGGACTGGGCCTGCTGACCGGCTGCCGGCGGATCGTCGGCCTGGCCGCTGCCTCTTCGCATTAGGTTCCTCCACGGTGGCGTCAGTGCGGCTCCATCCTGAAGAAAATCTTCTCGGTGTTCGCCTGTCCCGCTCGTCTCACCTCGGTGCACTTTCCGGCGGGGACCGCCGTCGCTCGTCCGGATCCGGCGATTCCTTTTCTGTGCCCCGATGGTGCTGACGTTACGTTGGCACCATGGGCTACGCCGTGGCTGCCGAGCTGCTGGTGCGCGGCGTCCAGCCGCGGGGCATCCGCGTGCATCGCCATTTCGTCCCCTGGCGCCGCTTTTCCGTAGAGCACCTACAGGCTTACACTCTGCTCATGCCGGGGGAGCCAGCAGCCAGCGTCATTCCGCCGGGGGAGCTGCGGCCAGCTCAGCTCGGGATCGTCGCGGTGGGCCGGGTCGTCCTCGGCCATCTCAGCGCCACGCTGGCTGACCTGGCTGAGCGCGGCTTCCTGCGGATCGAGGAAATCCCGCGCGGCGATGACCGGGACTGGCTGCTGACTGATCTGCGAGACACCGGACCAGGGCGGGGAGGGCTGCTGCGGTTCGAGGCAACACTGCTGGACGGGCTGCTCTCCCAGCGGCAGGTGCGGCTATCGGCCTTGGGCCAGGACCTGATCCCCGTCCTGGGCAAAGTACGGGCGCAGCTTCGCCAGGACGCGGTCCGGGCGCGACGGCTGCGGCGTTTCCGCCGCGAGCAGCGCACCGCGCGCGGCGAGCGGCTCCTGGAGGAAATCCACGGCTTCCGCCGCGGCCTGCGGGCGCTGGCCGCATCGGATGGTCCCGGGGCGCTGGCACCGTATGCGATGGTCTTCGGGCTGCCTGTGCCTGCCACGGTCAGCCTGGCCACAGACGCTGCCGGGACACCTCAGCGCCAGTTCCCCGATGTCCCGTGGTCGAGTTTCGCGCGCGGCTGGCAACTGACCTGTGAGCGTCAGTTCGAGCATTCAGGCGGCACCGCCCACCGGCCCGCCAGCCACGACTTTGCCCATCAGTGGTCCGCTCCCAACAATCACGACCACGGCAGCGCCAGCCACGGTCATGGCGGATATGACAGCGGACACGGCGGCTACGGCGGCCACAGCGGCGGCTTCGGCGGCGGGCATGCGGGCCACTGAAGCCAGGCACGAGCTCAATCCGGTCACGGCAGGGTGGTCATGACCTGAAAAGGTCCCTGGCCACCCTGGCCAAACGCCAGCATCAGCCAACCGACCGCCCTGGTCAGGACCCGGCTGAAACGGATGCGGTACCGGCCCGGCCTGCTCGACGGCTTCCTCGCCAGCACCGGCCTGGACCTCACATCCTTCTGTAACCCCCACCATTAAGAACCGTTACAAGCTTGCATCGACCAGATCGAGGTATGCAGTGACGGCGTCACTTAGCCATTTCCAGGACGGATCTGACAGATCTCCCGCTATGCCTCGAAGAGCAAGCAACTGAGCTGCCGGGTCACAGGAACTGAAGTCTGGCATCTTGCCGAGGAACCGGATCATCTCGCACGCTCGCGGCGACCGGCGGCCAATCTACTTGCCGGCTATCGGAACATAGCTAAGGTGAATCCTCCGGATCTCGTCCGCGGTCTTTGCTGTGCCGGGCTGCCGGGAGCCGCTGGCGTTCAGCTGGTCAAATGACAGAGTTCCCGCCTCGATTGGCCGACGTTGGAAGACGATGCGGCCGTCAGTCGGCCAGCGCGCCCGAGCCTCGGGGTGAACATGCAGGTCAACCCAGAGCGGCAGCCCTGACCGGATATGCGTTGCGCCCACCGATGTAGCGCCAGCCGGTGAGTTATGACGGCCGTCCGACAGCAGGTCAGCCTGCGCCCAGGGCCTTGCGGCGGGCTCATACGCGAACCGCGCGAGGGCCCGGTCGGCCATGAAATCAGAAGGTCAATATCGCTCCAGTTGTCTGCCACGCCGTGGCCGAGAGAACCAATCAGAGCCACTCCGTCGACAACGGGGTCCGCCTCCAGCAAACCGAGCACCTGATCGAGCAGACGGTCGCGCAGCTCGCCAAGAAAAGCCGGCCCGGAAGTCATCTGCCGATCCTCCACGCATAGCTCGCGTTAAAACGGGGGCAGCTCATCGGGCCGGGGCTGCGGGACGGGGCTTACCGGGGGCGACGGTGCGGGCCAGGATCCCGAGCGTGGCCCGGAGCGCGCCTTCGGGGATCACCGGGAAGATGGCGGCGTCCTTCCAGCTCTGCTCGGCCGCCGACCAGTCGTAGTAGGACGTCACGAGCGTGCCCTCCTCGATTGGCTCCAGCCGGTAGCCGTACACGTGACCGAGGTTCAGCTGGCCGCGGACGGTCCAGGCGATCTCCCGGGCGGGCTCGAACGCGACGATTTCGACGGTGACGTCGTACAGGCCAAGGGGGTAGTCGTTGAGTGCTTCCCGGTCCATGTGCACGACGAAGGTGTCTCCCACCTTGGCGACGATGTCTCCGCTGGCCTCCATCAGCATGCCGGAGCTGTCTATGGCAACGTGTCCCCGGGGATCGCTGAGCACGGCGAAGATCTCGCCCGCCGATGCCGCCACTGCCCGCTGCACTTCGAGTCGTTCGGCCATGTGCCTATTGTCGCGCGGCTGGCCGGGGATCACAGGCCCAGGACCGGCAGGCAGTCCCGGACGCCGGTGATCTCGATGTCGTCGCGCCGCAGCGTCTCCCAGCGGTCCCGGGTCAGCTTCCAGCGTGTTATCAGTGCTGGTTCGCCGCGGCGGGTAGCCCAGGTGGTGCCGTTCGGCTCATAACCCAGAGCCTGGGACACGCGGTTGGACGCGCTGTTGTCGGCGAACGCCTCGCTGGTCGCCTCGCGGGCGGCCAGCCCGGCGAACGCCAGGTGGAGTGCGGCCGCGCGCATTCTCAGCAGCGCCGATCCCGGCGACCAGGAGAAGCGATACCGCGGCGATACACGAGCACGACATAGGGTCGTCGAACGGCAAGGGCCCTGACCCCCACCACCCCAGCACGGACGAGCGGGATCAGCCGCTCCAGCAGGTCGTCGGTCGCGCCGGCCAGAACCACGCGCGGCGTCCGTACCTCAAGGTTGAGCGGCGGGTAGGAATGTGCCACGCCGCGCACCCTACCGGGATCAGCTCCCGGGAGCATCCGGGTTTCCCGCGCACCGTCTCGGTTGGCCGCGGCCTGCTAGCACATTTCAGTACGTGATGCCGGGGAACTGCTCGCGGGCGCGCTCCAGCTGGCCGGCCCACTCGCGGGGCCAGCCGAAAGCGCGGGCGGCCTGGCCGCTCACGTCGCCGGCCGCCGCGCCGCTGGTGAAGTGGATGTACTCGCCCCAGTTCATCCGGCGCGTGTAGGTGCCGCCGGAATCGCGCGGGAAGTGCTGGGCCAGCTCCCGGAAGAACCTGTTCATGACCTCCGCCCGCCCGCAGTCCCGCCATAGCGGGTAGAACCAGTCGCGGAACCAGTGGGTCCTCCGACGAGGGAAATCGTCGGTGTTGCCGGTGAACCGGCGGTAGACGCCCTTGGCTTCGCGATCCATGCCCAGCGCCGTGTAAAGGTCATAGATGTAGAACTCGGCCCACTTGCTGTCGCCCCAGATCTCATAGGCCGGTGAGCCGTGGACGCTGTTGTTGGCGCTTTCCACGGAATGCCCGATCTCATGAGCGGGTAGCTCGCGAGCGAGGGCGTTGCCTTCCCGCCAGTTGTCCAGCCCGCAGTCGCTGACGTTGTGGTAGCCGTGGACCGGGCTGACGTAGTAGCCCGCGTGGCCGCCGCCATGCCGCCCGGCGTGGTGGATTGAGTAGATTCGCGGGTCGGGCCCGAACGCGTCGCCGTAGGTTGCCTTGGAGTACTGCCAGGTCACATTGATGAACCGGGGCAGCCACCGGATCTCATCCTGGCGGACGTCGGGGTCCACGTATATCGCGCAATGCTCGTCGCTGTGGTAGAGCCGGAGCAACTGGCGGTGGTCGAACCAGTGCTCCTGCCAGGTCGCCGGCGGGTCAGCCAACTGATCCACCAGGTCCTCCCGCCTCGCCGGGCGCTCCCCGGCGGCTTTCGTTAAGCCCTCACCAACGCGATCGTAAGGCCACCGAGCCCACTCGCCGTACCCGGCGTGTGCCGTTTGCGCTGGAATCACGCCCTCGGCACGATGGTTGCTACTGCTATGAATATCGAGATCTGGTCTGACGTGGTGTGCCCGTGGTGTTACATCGGCAAGCGCCGGTTCGAACGCGCAGTTGCCTCCTTCGGTCATCCCGGCGAGGTCACGGTCACTTACCGGTCCTTCGAACTGGATCCGAGCGCGCCCGCCGAACGTACCGGCACCCATGCCGAGCACCTGGCCGGAAAGTACGGCATGACCGTCGCCCAGGCTGAACAGGCCAGCGAGCAGCTGACCCAGCGGGCAGCCGCTGACGGCCTGGAGTTCCGGTTCGACCTGATCCGGGGCGGCAACACCTTCGACGCCCACCGGCTGCTCCACCTGGCCAAGGATCACGGGCTGCAGCCGGAGCTGAAGGAGCGCCTGATGCGCGCGACCTTCACCGAAGGTCTCCCGATCGCCGACAAGCCCACCCTCGCGCGCCTGGCTGTCGAAGCTGGCCTGCCAGCAGCGCAGGTACAGGCGGTCCTGGACGGGGACACCTACGCCGACGCGGTGCGAGCCGACGAGCAGCAGGCCGCGCGGTACGGCATCAACGGCGTGCCGTTCTTCGTCGCCGACGGCAAGTACGCGGTCAGCGGCGCACAGCCGCCCGAGGTGCTTGCGCAGCTCCTGCAGCGCGCTTACGACGAGACAAGCCAGCTCACGCCCGTAGCCGTCGCGACTGGCGGCAACTCCGACGCGAGCTGCGACGGTGACTCCTGCGCCGTCAGCTAATAGGACACGACAGCAATAATGGCCGGATGATCGAGGACCTGATCGCCCGGATGGCTGCCTTGCTCGAGTCGCTGCAGGCCGCCGGCGACCCGCGGCGGTACTTCCACGCGACCTACCAGCGCACCACGATCGCGGTCGCCGAGGAACTCAAGCGCGGTGGCTTCGTCGACCCCGGGTGGGTTGAACGCTGGGACGTCGCGTTCGCCGACCTCTACCTCGATGCGCTCCAGGCCGCGCTGGCCGGACGTGAGCCGACGCGGCCCTGGGCGATCGCGTTCGGCGCACCCGCCGGGCTGCCCGCGCTGCGCCACGTGCTGCTCGGGATGAACGCCCACATCAACTTCGACCTGCCTCAGGCGCTGCTGGCGGTGATCACCGACGAGCAGTTCGACGATCCGGTGCTCCTGGCGCGCCGGGAGGCCGATCACAAGGCCATCGACACCGTTCTGGCCACCCGGGTCGCCGCCGAGGACGACGAGCTGACCCAGATCTCCGGGCCCGGTACGCTCATGGACCGGCTGCTGCGCCCGTTCAACCGGCTTGGTACCCAGCGCTTCCTGCGCGAGGCACGCGAGAAGGTGTGGGCCAACGCGATCGCGCTGAGCCGGGCGCGCCGCCAGGGTCCGGATGCCTACGCCGAGGTCCTGGCCCAGCTGGAGGAGCTCAGCGCGGCCAAGGTCACGGCCCTGATGGCGCCGGGCCCGGTGCTGCTTAAGCTCGCCGCCACCGGCTTCGGCGTCCGGCTACCCGGGAGCAGCAAACTATCCGGGACCAGCAAAACCACCGAGTGACAGCAGGCTGACGGCGGTGTCGACTGCGGCGGACACGTCGTCGTCGGCCGGGTACAGCAAGGAACGCCCGGCGACCAGCCCCTTGACGTTCGGCAGCCGCAGCGCCTTGCGCCAGCCCGCGTAGGCGGACTCCGGGTCGTCCGGCACCTCGCCGCCCAGCAGCAACGCCGGCAGCGTGGACGCCGCCATCACCCGCTCCATGTCCGGCACCACCGGGACCTTCAGCCAGGTGTACGCCGACGTGGTGCCCAGGCCCGAGGCGACCGCGATGGCCCGCATCATCGCCTCCGGGGACAGGTCGTTGCGGATCCGGCCCTCGACTCGGTGCGAGATGAACGGCTCGATCATCGCGACCAGCCGCCGCGCCGCCAGGTCCGACACCGCGTGCGCGCATGCGTGCAGCGTGGCTGCGGTCGCCGGGTCGTCCGGGTCGATGCGCAGCAGCATCTTGCCGCCGTCGAACGCCATCCGCGCGATGGCGGGCGCGTCATAGCCGGTGAACCGGTCGTCGATCTCGAAGACCGTGTCGGCCAGACCGCCCCGGTTCATCGAGCCGATCACGACCTTGCCGTCCAGCGCGCCGAGCAGCAGCAGGTCCTCCAGCACGTCGGCGGAGCCGAGCACGCCGTCGACGCCGGGCCGGTCGAGCGCCACGCAGAGCCGCTCGAGCAGGCTGGTGCGGTCGGCCATGGCCGTCATCAGCCAGGCCCGCAGCGTCCCGCGCGCCGTATGGTCGGCGGCGATCAGCACCAGCGTGCCTTCCGGACTCAGGAACGACGGTGCCCGCGGCCGCCGGGCCGCCGCCTCCGTCACCAGCTCGGGTCGGCGGGCGCGAATTTCTATGACCTCGGCGAGCCGGTCAGCGAACATCGCCGGCCTCCGGGCCGCTAAAGGCCTGCGGGCCGCTAAAGGCCTGCGGGCCGCTCGCGCTCATGAACGGGTCCTAACCCCCGGGCCCTGCTCCTCTTCCGGCTGCTGGTACCAGCGCACCTTGTCGCCGACCTGGCTGCGCAGCCGCCACTTCATGGTCTTCGGCTCGGCCTCCAGGTAGCCGCGCAGCGCCTCCAGCCGCGCCTGGACCCGAGCCGCCTCGCCCGGGTCGAGCGGGCTGCTCTCCAGGTTAGCCAGCAGCCGGTCGATGCTGCCCGTACAGGTCCGCCACAACCCCCAGTCCCTGGCGCAGAGCCCCGCCACGAACGAAGCGTCAAGCGGCCCCGGGCCAGCAAGGACGTCGTACTGCACCAGCAGGCTGTACAGGTCGCTCTGATCGTTCGCGGTGGCCTCGACGATCTGCAGCTTGGACAGCAGCAGTTCCTCGGGCGGCACGGTGAGCGGAGCCCGGTCCAGCCGCGCGGTGAGCGGGATCTCATGGCACATCGAGAACTCCCCGACGAACACGTCCAGGTGCCGTTCGTGGGCCGGGTCGACGAACAGCAGCCGCCGGCTGCCGTGCAGCGCGTTGAACATCTGATCGCCGACGTAGCCGGCCTGCTCCAGCAGCCGGGCCGCGGGCCGGCCACTGCCGCGCGGCACCGCCACGTCGATATCCTTGACCCGGCGGGGGAGCCGGGGCTTGCCGTCGGCCGCCAGCAGGTACACCGCGACTCCGCCCAGGACGCGCAGCAGCAGCCCTTGCTCGGCCGCCGCAGCGATCAGCCGCCTGGCCTCGGCAACCGGATCGGCCAGGGGACCCGCGTCGTCCACCGCGTTCATCCGGTGGTCAACAGGAAGTCCAGGCAGGACCCATCCTGGGCGATGTCGATCACGGCCCCGCGCAGCACTCCGGAGGAGTAGTCGCTGCCCGGGTTGACGCACAACGTCCGGCCGATCTTCTGCGCCCCCCGCGACTCGTGGATGTGCCCGTGCAGGCCCACCACCGGCTGGTAGCGCTTGATCGCGTCGCGCACCGCGTGGCTGCCGACCGGGATGATGCTGGGCCGTCCGCCGCGGATCACCGGCTTGAGCGTATCGTCCAGCTCCGGCGCGTCGTCCAGGCCTGACGCGTAGGGCGGGCAGTGCAGGTTCAAGATGCACGCCTGACCCGAAGGCACCTGCGCCAGCATCTCGTCGATCTGCTTGCCCAGCTCGTCCTCCGAGCACTCCCGCTCGGTGTTCCACGGCGTGGTCGGCACCACCCCGAGGCTGGCCATGGCGACCGGGCCCAGGTCGCACAGCTCGAGCTCCGGGCACTCGACCCGGGGATGGGCCGCTATCACCGGGTCCGCGTCCAGCGGGTCGTCGTTGCCCGGGGTGATGATGCACCGCACCGACGGGTCGAGGCGCTCGGCGGCCAGGTCGCACCACCGCTGCATCTGCGCGGCGATCTCGCTGTGGAACAGGCGTTCCAGCGCGGCGTTGTCGTCGGAAAGCCGGGCCAGCTCGCTGGATTCCATCCGGACCGGATACAGCCCGGCCTTGCCGAGGTCGCCGTTCAGCCGTTCCCACTCCGATTCGGGGACGGTCACCTCCTCGCCGCCGACCCGGGCCCGCAGCGAGCCGTTCTCGGTGAGCACCGGGACGATGGCCTTGCCGGCGAAGTCGCCGCCCAGGATGATCACGTCCGCCTCGTAGACCTTGGCCGCGGCCAGGAACTTGCGGAAGCAGACCTCCGAGCCGTGCAGGTCGGTGGCGAAGTAGATGCGCAGCGAGCGCTTCTTCGAGCCCTTGGCCTTACCCCACATGCGCTACTCCGGCGGAAGTTCGCGCATGGCCATGGTCAGGTCGAGCGAGTTGCGCTGTCTGCGCACCTGCCGGGCGATCAGGTAGATCACCGGCCCCGCGCCGAGCACGATCACCAGCGTGAGGATCGACTCCCAGCTGAACTTCCCGTACACGCTGGAGTGCGCGACCAGCTCGTACACGGTGAACAGGGCGAGCACCAGGGTCGCCCCGCCGACCATGGTGACCTGGCGCAGCCACTTCTTCCTGGCGTCCGGTGCCATCCCCGGCGTCTCGATCAGGTCCGCCCGGCGGAGCGGGAGCACGGTGGCCGCGATCCCGCCGGCCAGCAGGATGAGCGCGAAGAACAGGCTCTGCAGCGCCACGATGCTGCCCAGGTTGACCAGGCTGGTCAGGAAGCAGAACCCGATGCCGATCACGAGCACGATGCTGATGGCGACGTTCGGCGCGTGGTTGCGATCGGAGATCTTGGCCACGCCCACCGGCAGCAGGCGGTCGAAGGCCTGGGCGAACAGCACGCGGGTGGTAACGGTCAGGAAGGCCAGGTTGACCGCGATCTCGGCCAGCGGCACCGCGGTCGCGAACAAGATCTTGGTGATCGGGTCGCCGGACAGGATCATGCCGTAGCCCAGGCCGCCGGACACCGAGTTCAGGCTGGTGATCTTCCCGTAGGCGGTCGGGTCGCCCGCGCCCAGGTTCGCCTGCGCCTGCATGAAGGTCAGCCCGACCCGCGCGCGCAGCAGGGCCCAGACGCCGACCCACAGCACCACCAGCACGCCGATGCTGATCGCCGAGGCGTACAGGTAGGTGCGGCCCGGCCGGCGCAGCTCACCGCCGACGTAGTACGAGTACAGGACGCCGTTGTAGTTGAGCACCATGAACGGGATGATCGCCACGGCGGACGCGATCGAGGTGCCGAACACCACCCCGTTGGACTTGGCCGCGTTGATGATGTCCTGGAAGGCCCCCGGGTGGTTGCTGTAGGTGGCCAGCGCCGAGGTGAAATCGGCGTGCGAGTTGAAGGCCAGCATCCCGATCAGCACGACGAACGCCAGGACCTGCAAGACGATCAGCCAGAAGATGATCCGGGCCACGATCTTGACCGAGAACAGCGACAGCGCCGCGACGATCACCATGACCACGACGCTGAGCCACGCGATGGCGATGTTGCTGGTCAGGTGGTTGCCTGCGTTGCTCACCGCGGTGCTGTGGAAGGCCAGGCCGAGGCCGCTGAGCATGAACGGGGTGAACTGCGCGGCGAAGTGCGCGTTGGTCGACAGCACATAGGTGAACACGACGGCGATGCCGAGTCCGGCGACCGAGCCGGCCGCGGGGGAGACGATCCGGGACAGGTACACGTACTCGCCGCCCGCCCGCGGCACCGCGCGCAGCAGGTAGCGGTAGGCGAACATCGCGACCAGCCAGATGACCGCGGCCGCGACCAGCGGCAGGTACATGTCGGACTTGGTGAAGTCCGTCAGCCCGGCGTTGAAGTTGATGAACGTGTTGACCACGGCGACCGACGCCAGCGAGATACCGGTCGCCGCCGGGATCCCCAGCTCACGCACCAGACCCGACGTCTGCCGGATGAACAGCCGGGTCGACTCGGTCTTAGCCGCTCCTGCAGGAACCGATGCTTCACTACTAGTCACTGGCCTACCTCCAGCCACAGCATCACCACGGTGAGGAATGCCAAAGCTGGACCAGCAGGATGCTCTACCAGCCCAAACGGCTCCTCAGGCTGACTTTATGGTCTGGCCAGGACAACAGTTTGTCAATACCTACGAACATATAGATCTACGAGGTGACAAAGGCCGGGCGCCCGCCCGGAAACCCGTGCCACGCCGCGCCGAAAGACGACGCGTGTCCTTTTCGGCCGCCATTTCCGATTTGCCGTAACGATGCAGTAACGACCGCTCCGTAATGTGGCCTTCAGCAAGCACACCGTGCAAGCAAGCCGCCGAGGACGCGGCCCGGGTGACCACGACCCCGTCTAGGGTTCAGCCGATGGCCCCGCGGCCGCCAGCAGACGTGGTGCTGGTGTGGCGCTAGGCAGCTCGCGGTGCACGGGAGAACCCGGATCCCCGACCCGAAGCGAATGAACCCCGGGTTTCACCACGTTGGAGCGCGGTGAACCCCGGGGTTCACTCTGTTACGCCAGGCAGACTCAGACGCTCAGCGTGGACTTCGAGCTCAGTTGCCGCCTGCGCGGGCAGCGCCGGCCCTCGAGCGTGCGGCCGGAGACGCAATCCCTGTATCAGCGCCACCGTCCCGCCCCCCGAATCGATAGGGGTGCACCAAAGCAACCCAAACGGGAACGGGGGTTTCCGATGGATACCAGTGTCATGTTTCTCGACTGCCCGGCCTACCTGGACCGGACCGGCACGGCCCGGTGCGGCCTCCCGGCCGCGGTGGAGTACCGGTACGCGATGCGGTCCACCGACGGGCCGCTGGAGAGCGTCAAGATCCGCTGCCCGCGCGGGCACTGCTTCAACGGCCCGCTCGAGTCGATGCTCTGGGACAAGGCCGTAAGGACGCGCCGCAGACCAGGTCAAGGTGCCGGCCCGTCCGGCTCGGCCGGGGCTTCCTCGGCCAGTGTCCGGGCCACCTCGGCCAGCTCCGGGTCAGGAGCGCCGCCGGTGAGCCCCATCAGCTCCCGGCTGAGCTCCTCGAGCTCCTGGCCGCCAGCCATCATGTCGGTCAGTCCCTTGATGGTCGTCTCGCTCTTCCGCACGCCGGCCATCAGCTGCCCTCGTTTGAGCAGGTAGAACCGGTCGCCCACCGGGTACGCGTGGTGCGGGTTGTGGGTGATGAAGATGACGCCCTTACCCAGCTCACGGGCCTGCACGATGTACTTGAGCACGATCCCGGACTGCCGAACGCCCAGCGCCGACGTCGGCTCGTCCAGGATCAGCACCCGGGCGCCGAAGTACACCGCGCGCGCGATGGCCAGCGCCTGGCGCTCGCCGCCGGACAGCGTGCCCACGTTCTGGTTCGGGTCGCGGACGTCGATACCCATCTTCAGCAGCTCCTCGCGCATGATGTCCCGGGCCTTGGCGGTGTCCAGCCGCCGCAGCGGTCCGCGCCCGACGGTCGGCTCCTGGCCCAGGAAGAAGTTGCGCCACAGCGACATGAGCGGGATGGTCGCCAGGTCCTGGAACACGGTGGCGATCCCGGCCGCCCTCGCCTCTCGCGGCCCGGCCAGCGAAACCGGCTCGCCGGCGATGAGGAACTCCCCGGCGTCCGGCTGGAACACACCGGACAAGATCTTGATCAACGTGGACTTGCCCGCGCCGTTGTCGCCCAGCACGCAGGTGACCTCACCCGGGTAAACCTTCAGCGAGATGTCCTGCAGCGCGTTCACGCTGCCGAAGTACTTGGCCACGTCGCGCACCTCGAGCAGCGGCGTGCCGTTATCACTCATCGTCGAACTCCCGTCATCTGCGTGCCCGCTGGGCGCGGCGGTAGACAAACGTGTTGACCATCACCGCGAGGAACAGCACGATGCCCAGGAAGGCGAAGTCCCACGAGCTGTCCCAGCCCGCGTAGATCACCCCCTGGAAGGCCATGCCGATGATGCAGGCGCCCAGGGCGGCGCCCACGGCGGATCCGTACCCGCCGGTGAGCAGGCACCCGCCGACCACCGCGGCGATGATGTAGTAGAACTCGTACCCCACGCCCTGTTCGGACACCGCGGAGTTGGCCTGGGTGAAGGAGATGATCCCGACCAGGCCCGCGGCCAGCGAGGTGGACAGGAACAGCATGGATCTTGGTCCGGCCCACCGGGACGCCGGTATTGCGGGCCGCGTTCGCGTCACCGCCGACCGCGAAGATCCAGTTCCCGAATGTCGTCCGGCCCAGGATCCAGGCACCGAGTACGGTCACCACGATGAACCACAGCACCGCGGTCTGGTATCCGCTGGGCAGCGAAGCGCTGCTGCCGAACGAGCTGCCGAACATGTCCTTGGCCGAGGCCAGCCCGGGAACGAGGTCCCGGCCAGCGCGACCTGGCTGCTTCCGTGGTTGACCAGCAGCACCCCGCCGATGCTGACGCCGCGCAGCACGAAGAACGTCGCGAGCGTGACGATGAAGCTGGGCAGCCTCGACTTCACCACCACGAACCCGTTCAGCAGGCCGATCAGCGCGGCGAAGACCAGCGTGCCCGCGATGGCCAGCCAGGCGTTCCAGTGCAGGTGCCCGACCAGCAGGGCCATCACGATCGCGGTGGCCCCGGTCATCACCCCGGCCGACAGGTCGAACTCGCCGCCGATCATCAGCAGGCCGACCGGCACGGCCATGATCCCGTAGAAGGCCGCCTGCTGGCTCCAGGCGGCCAGACCGGTCTGGGTGAACCACAAGTGGTTCGGCGTGGAGTCGAAGCCTCCGAAGATCAAGAAGATGGCGATGACGCCCATCAGCGCGCCGAGATCCGGCCGCTGCAGGAGCCTGGTCAGCCAGGCCGACCCGGACGAGCCGCTCGTCCTTCGGGCCCGGGCCCGGGGCCGCGCCGCCGGCCCCCGTCCCGCCGGCGACGGCCACCGCCGTGCCGTCGGTGCCGCCAGAGTCCTGAGGTGTGACTTCCATGACCTGTTTCCTCGCTCGGCGGGTGTCCAAGGAACTCCCGGAGCCGCACAGGCTGCGCGCGGCTCCGGGTCCGGCTAGCTACCGATAGCTAGATTGTCAGTCCTGTCCGGCGTTGATGGCCGCCTCGACGGTGGAGACGTTGGATTTGTTCACGATCAGCGGCCCGGTGTCCAGGACCTGGCCCGGCGAGACCGAGTTGCCGTGCGCCTTCAGGTACAGGTAGAGGGTCACGATCGGCATGTACCCCTGGAGGTACTGCTGCTGGTCGATGGCGAAGTCCAGGGAGCCGTTCTGCAGGTCGGTCACGACCGTGCTGTTCAGGTCGAACGTGGCGACCTTGGCCTTGGCGCCCGAGCCCAGGGCCGTGATCAGAGCTCCGGCGATGGCGTTGTTGAGCGTCATAACCGCGTTGATCTGCGGGTGTGCCTGCAGGTAGGCGACGATCTGCTGGTCGGCCTGCTGCGGGTTGCTGGCCGCGTTGGGCGTGGACAAGATCAGCTCGGTGCACCCTGGCCCGCTCTTGGGGGCGGAGCCGGTGGAGCATGTCGACCCGACGCCGAGCGCCTGGGCGATGCCGTTGCACCGGTCCAGGAGGTTCTGGCCCGACTGGTGGATGACGCACAGGACGTTGGTCTCGCCCTCGCTCTTGAACTGGGCCCCGGCCTGCTGCCCGGCCACCTGCTCGGGCTGCCCCACGCAGGTGATCGCCTTGGTGGCGGCCAGGTCGGCCGGATCGCAGCCGGCGTTCAGCATGACCACCGGGATGCCCGCCGCTTCGGCCTTGGCGATCGTCGCGTTCATCAGGGCGGGGTCGTGGTCGGAGACGGCGATCCCGTTGACGTGGGCGTTGATCGCGTCCTGGATCTGGGCGTTCTCCGCATTGTCGTCCGGCTCGGCCTGGCCCTGCTGTTGCGACCCGTAGACCTCGCTCAGCTTGCAGCCGAGCGCGGACGCCGCGTCCTTGGCACCCTTGTAGACCACGCTCCAGAAGCTGCCGTTGTCGCCGTGGGTGATAACCGCGAACGTGTACCCGCAGCTACCGGACGCGCTCGTATTCGTGGTCCCCGAGCCTGAGCTCGTGCTGCGAGTACTGCTCGAGGAGCACGCGGTAATCAGCAGCAGCGGCACCCCGAGCAGCGCCACCAGCGCTTTTTTACTCAACTGCATGTTCCCTCTCCTTGCCAGAGGCGGGCGCTGGTCAAGGGGGGGCGGGGCTCCGTTAACCACGGGGTACGAACTCGTTAAACTCCCGCAATTCCGGGGGCGTCCGCCTCGAACCTTGCCGCATTAGTGCCCGAAAACTAACCTGCCATCAATGTCATATCAATAGTATGTAAGGAGGTCAGGACAATATACACTTAACCGAGACCCACCCGATGCTGGGAGGCGCCATGACCGAGCGGCCGCTCGACCGCAACAGCCCCATCCCGCTGTACTTCCAGATCGCCGAGAACCTCAAGCGAGCCGTCGAGGAGGGGGCGCTCAAGCCCGGCGACCGCCTGGACAACGAACTGGACCTGGCCGAACGTCTCGGCGTCAGCCGCCCCACCGTCCGGCAGGCGGTGCAGCGCCTGGTCGAGCAGGGCCTGGTGACCCGCCGCCGCGGCCTCGGCACGGTCGTGATCGCGCCGCGCATCCTCCGGTCGGTGGCCCTGACCAGCCTCCACGACGACCTGCTGGCTAACCACCGGCATCCGGCCACGACCGTCCTGGCCGCCCGCGAGATCCAGGCCGACGACGAGCTCGCCTCGGTCCTGGCGCTGGCCGCCGGCGCCGCGGTGCTCTCCGTGGAGCGGCTGCGGCTGGCCGACGGGACCCCGCTCGCGATCATGCACAACTACCTGCCCGCCGGGCTGCTCAAGGGCCGCCCGGAAGACGTGCTGGAGAAGACCGGCCTGTACGAGCAGCTGCGCAGCCAGGGCGTGGAACTGCACGCGGGGGAGCAGGTGATCGGCGCCCGGCACGCCACCGCGCACGAGGCCAAACTGCTGCAGGCGCCCCGGACCGCCACTGTCCTGACCATGGCCAGGACGACGTTCGACGCCGCGGGACGGCCGGTGGAACACGGTAGTCACGCCTACCTCGCCGACCGGTACTCCTTCAAGATGACCCTGATCGCCCATTAAAACCTTTTTATGCCGAACGGGCCATGCTGCGTGCGCCCCTTACAGGTAAGGCCGCTCGCGCTTCTTGGCCTTCTCGTAGCCGGCCCGCGCGTCCCGGGTGCTGGCCAGCTCGGACACCTCGGCCACCGGCACGTCCCACCACGCGTCGCTGGACGGCGCGCCGACCAGCGGGTCGGTCTCGATGTACACCAGCGTGGTCCGGTCCGCGGCCCGCGCCTTGACCAGCGCCCGGCGGAACTCCTCGATGGTCCGCGTCCGCAGCACGTACACGCCCAGGCTGGCCGCGTTGGCGGCCAGGTCGACGGGCAGGAACCCGCCGTCCAGCCGCCCGTCGGGACCGCGGTACCGGTAGCTGGTGCCGAACCGCTGCGAGCCGACCGACTCCGACAGGTTCCCGATCGAGGCGAACCCGTGGTTGTCCACGCAGACCACCACCAGCTTGACCCCCTCCTGCACGGCGGTGACCAGCTCGGCGGACATCATCAGGTACGAGCCGTCGCCGACCATGACGAACACCTCGCGGTCCGGAGCCGCCAGCTTGGCCCCGAGCCCGCCCGCGATCTCGTACCCCATGCACGAGTAGCCGTACTCGACGTGGTAGCCGCCCGGGTCGCGGGTGCGCCACAGCTTGTGCAGGTCCCCGGGCATCGATCCGGCCGCGCACAGCACGACGTCCCGCTCCCCGCAGACCTCGTTGACCACCCCGATGACCTCGGCCTGCGCGGGCCGCGGCTGGTGCCGCGTGGTGTAGGCGGCCTCCACCGTGGCCTGCCACCGGGCCGCCAGCTCCGCGGCCCGGGTCCGGTAGGCGGGCTCGGCTTTCCATCCGGCCAGGGCCATGGCCAGGGCGTCCAGCGCGGCCCGGGCGTCGGCCACCACGGCCACCCCGGACTGCTTGGCCGCGTCGAACGACGCCACGTTGACGTTGACGAACCGCACTCCCGGCTCGGCGAACGCGGTGCGGGAGGCGGTGGTGAAGTCGCTCCACCGGGTGCCGATGCCGATCACCACGTCGGCCCGGGCGGCCAGCTCGTTGGCCGCGGTGGTCCCGGTGGCGCCGATCGCGCCCGCGCACAGCGGGTCATCGGAGCGCATCGTGCCCTTGCCGGCCTGGGTCTGGCCGACCGGGATGCCGAAGGTCTCGGCGAACTCGTGCAGCGCGTGGGTGGCCTCGGAGTACAGGACCCCGCCGCCGGCCACGATGAGCGGCCGCTTCGCGGACCGGATCAGCTCCGCGGCGCGGGCCACCGCCGCCGGGTCCGGCGGCGTGCGGGGGATGTGCCAGACCCGCTCGCGGAACAGCTCAGCGGGCCAGTCGTACGCCTCCGCCTGCACGTCCTGCGGCAGCGCCAGCGTCACCGCCCCGGTCTCGGCCGGGTCGGTCAGCACCCGCATGGCGGCCAGCAGGGCCGACGGCAGCTGCTCCGGCCGCCAGATGCGGTCGAAGAACCGGGACACCGGCCGGAACGCGTCGTTGACGCTGATGTCCTGGCCGGACGGGTCCTCGAGCTGCTGCAGCACCGGGTCGGCCACCCGGGTGGCGAAGACGTCGCCCGGCAGCAGCAGCACCGGCAGCCGGTTGATGGTGGCCAGCGCCGCCCCGGTGACCATGTTCGTCGCACCCGGCCCGATCGAGGACGTGCAGGCCAGCGTCGACATCCGGTTCCGCGTCCGGGCGAACGCCACGGCGGCGTGCACCATGGCCTGCTCGTTGCGGCCCTGCAGGTACTTCAGCCCGCCGTCCTGACCCAGCTCGGCCTCGAGTAGCCCCTGCCCGAGACCGGCCACGTTGCCGTGCCCGAAGATGCCGAAGCACCCCTCGATGAGCCGGTGCTCGGTGCCGTCGCGCTCACTGCGCTGCGCGGCCAGGAAGCGCACGATGGCCTGCCCGACCGTGAGCCGGACCGTCGTCACGCCGTGCTCCACGTGGTCACCCGGGGGTCGACCGGCTGGTCTTTCCACTGCTCGCGTACCCAGGAGTGCGCCGGATCGTCGCAGATCAGCCACTGCCGCTTGCCGGGTCCGGCCATCACGTTCAGGTAGTACAGGTCGTAGCCGGGCACCGCCATCGACGGCCCGTGCCAGCCGTGCGGGACGATCACCACGTCCCCGCTGCGCACCTCGGCCAGCACGTCGGCCGGGCGGTCCGGCGTGCCGTACACCCGCTGGTAGGCCAGGCCCGGGCCGGACGGCCCGTCCGCCACCTCGAAGTAGTAGATCTCCTCAAGCACCGACTCGCCGGGCCGGTCGGTGTCGTGCTTGTGCGGCGGGAACGACGACCAGTTCCCGGCCGGGGTGAACACCTCGCACGCGATCAGCCGGTCGGCCTCAAGCACGTCCGGGGTGCCGAAGTTGCTGACCCGCCGCGAGCAGGCCCCGGCCCCGCGCGTCTCGACCCGGACCTCGTCCGCCTTGACGTGCCGGAACGGGAGTCCCTCCGCGTCGGACCGGGCCATGGCCAGCGCGAACCGGCCGCCGCCGGTGCTGATCCGGTAGGCGGTATCCCGGGGCACGTACGCGCAGTCGGTGACGGCGGCGAACACGCCGGCCCGTCCGGCCAGGTCCGCGCCGCCCGCGTCGGTGTCCACGCCGCACGAGCCGGCCAGCGGCAGCACGACCATCTCGTTCCCGCCGGTGTCGCCCAGCTCGGCCTCGCCCGGGGCCAGGTCAAGCACGCGCAGGCCGCTGTACCCCCACCGCGCCACCTCGGGCGTGATGCGCACGATATCCCGCCCGTCGCCCGTGCTCCCGGCAGGCAAATGCCAGTTCAAGGTCTCATCGTTCAAACTCATAAGAGTCGCGGCGCGAAGACCTCCGCCTTACTTACGGAGGAAACGCCGCTTCACCTCCGGAAATGTGGGCGATAGTCGATAGTGCGCTTCGTGCTTCGTGGCACCGCCTGCGGATACGCCTGCCACGCCGACGTGAACGCGGCGATCAACATCGCGGCGGGGCACGCCGTGACCGCGCGGGGAGGCTTCCGGGCTGCCGGGCCTGAGAACCGCGAACCTCAACTGCTTGCCTCCCTAATGTAAGCAGCTGGAATCCCCCGCCTTCTGGATCGTCATGGCGGAACGGTAACATCGTGGACCAGCGCGCACGCGGCGTCCACCGCCGAAGCCACGTCGCCGTCGTGCGGGTAGAGCAGGGCCCGGCCGATCACGAAGCCGCGCACCCCGGGGAGCGCCAGCGCCGCCTTCCAGCGCGCGTAGGCCTCCTGCGGCGGGCCGACCGGATCCCCGCCGAGCAGCAGCGTCGGCAGCGTGGTGGCCGCCATGACCTCCTCCATCCCGTCGATCACCGGCAGCTTGAGCCAGCTGTAGCTGCTCGTCGCGCCCAGCCCGGATACGATCGCCACCGACCTGATCGACCGCCGCCGCGGATAGGTCGTTGACCACCCGCCCGTCGGCGCGATGGCACATGAACGGCTCGAGCAGCGCCACCAGCCCCCGCGAGCCGAGCTCGGTGACGGCCCGCCCGGCCGCTTCGAGCGTGGTCACCGTGCCGGGGTCGCCCGGGTCGATCCGGGTCAGCATCTTCCCGCCGTCCAGCCCCATGGCCGCGATGGTGGCCGGGTCGTAGGCGGTGAACCGGTCGTCGAGCTCGAAGCTGGCTCCCTGCAGCCCGCCGCGGTTCATCGAGCCGAAGACCACCTTGTCCTCGAGCGCGCCGAGCAGCAGCAGGTCCTCCACGATGTCCGCGGTGGCCAGCAGCCCGTCCACGCCGGGCCTGCTCAGCGCGATCAGCAGGCGGCGCAGCAGGTCGTAACGGTCGGCCATCGCGTTGCCCACCCCGCGAACCCCCAGCGAGCCGCGGGCCGGATGATCCGCGGCGACGATCATCAGCCGCCCGTCGGCGCCCAGCAGGGGCCGGCACCTGCCGCTCGGCGGCCCGCGCCGCGATCAGCTCCGGGCCTGCCGTGGCCCGCAGCTCTCGCAACTCCTCGGAAGTCAGGCTCAAGCATGCTGGCCCCGCATGAAGTCCTCGACCTCGGCGGTCGTCGGCATCGCCGAGGAGCACTCCAGCCGGGTGGTGACGATCGCCCCGGCCGCGTTGGCGAAGCTTATGACTCGCTCCAGCGGCCACCCGGCCAGCAGCCCGTGGCACAGCGCGCCGCCGAATCCGTCGCCGGCCCCGATCCCGTTGACCACCTCGACCTGGATCGGCGGGATCTCGACCTCCTCGTTCTTGGTCCGCGCGTAGACCCCATCCGGTCCCCGCTTGACCACCGCGAGCTCCACGCCCGCCGCCAGCAGCGCCTCGGCCGCGGCCCGCGCGTCCCGCGTGCCGACCGCGGTGTCCACCTCGTCCAGGTTGCCCACGGCCACGGTGACGTGGGGGAGCGCGGCCTGGATCTGCTCGCGTGCCTCCTCCCGCGAGGCCCAGAACATCGGCCGGTAGTCCAGGTCGAGCACGGTCAGCGGGGCCCGGCCGCGAGCCTGCCAGGCCACGTGATGCGCGGCGCGGCTCGGCTCGGCGCACAGCCCGGTCACGGTGGCCCAGAACAGCCGCGCCGCCTGGATCTCGGCCGCCGGGATCTCGTCCGGCTTGATCTCCAGGTCGGGTGCCTTGGGGTAGCGGTAGAACCAGATCGGGAAGTCATCGGGCGGGAAGATCTCGCAGAACGTCACCGGGGTGGGCAGCTCCGGCACGGCCGTGACGAACGCGTCGTCCACGCCGAACTCGCCCAGGGCCCGGTGCACGAAGCGGCCGAACGGATCCGCGCCGGTCCGGGTGATGACCGCGGACTTCTCGCCGTGCCGGGCCGCGGCCACCGCGACGTTCGTCGCGCTGCCGCCCAGGAACTTCCCGAACGTCTCGACGTCCTCCAGCCCGACCCCGGTCTGCAGCGGGTAGATGTCCACCCCGACCCGGCCCATGGTGAGCACGTCGTAGCTCACCGGCGGACCTCGGCCACCAGAACCGGCTGCTGGCGGTGCCGCGACAGCTCGCACGCCTCGGCCACGTAGAACGCCTCCAGGGCGTCCTCCACGGTGCACGGGCTGGCCGCGTCCCCGGCCGCGACCTCGACGAACGCGGCGAGCTCGGCTGCGTACGCGTCCCCGAACCGCCCCGTGAAGTGGCGATAGGCCGGGCCGGCCGGGAAGCTCTGGCCTGGCTCGGCCGAGCGCAGCGGCATCCGGTCGTCCAGCCCGGCGCAGACGCTGCCCGCGGAGCCCAGTAGCTCGAGCCGCACGTCGTGTCCCGCGTCGTTGTACCGGCCGCAGGACACTACGGCCAGGGTGCCGTCGTCCAGGGTCAGCGCGGCGCTGGCCGTGTCGACGTCCCCGGCGGCCCGGAAGAACTCCTCGCCCCGGTTCGCGCCCGTCGCGTACACCCGCGCAACCTCGTGGCCGGACACCCAGCGGATCGCGTCGAAGTCATGCACCGCGCAGTCGCGGAAGATCCCGCCCGATCCCCGGATGTACCCGGACGACGGCGGCGCCGCGTCGAACGTCGTCGACCTGATCGTGTGCAGCCAGCCGAGCGACCCCGACCGCGCCGCCTCGCGGGCCGCCCGGAACCCGGGATCGAACCGCCGCTGGAACCCGATCTGCACCGCCGTCGCGCTCCCGCTGGTCGACTTGATCACGTCCAGCGTGCCTTCCACGTCCGGCGCGACCGGCTTCTCGCAGAACACCGGCACCCCGGCCTGCACGCCCCGCTTGATCAGCTCCGGATGCGACCCGGTCGGTGCCGCGATGACCAGCCCGTCGACGCCCGCCTCGAGCAGTTCCGTCACCGACCCGGCGGTCCGCGCCCCGAACTCCCCGGCTACCTGCCGCGCCCGGTCCAGGTCCGCGTCCGTGATGATGAGCGTGTCAACCCCCGGCAGTCCGCGCAGCGTGCTGGCATGAAACACGCCGATCCGCCCCACTCCGATGAGCCCGATACGCATGAAGTTCCCATGTCAAGCCGATGTCCTATTGATATTACATACTCTAAATCGAATGAACCCCGGGTCTCACCACGCTCTAGCGCAGTGAACCCGGGGTTTCACTCCGTTCTCGGCACCGCCGAAGGTGGCGGTACGCTGCTTGCGGCCTTGATAAGCGCATCGTCCAGGAGCCGCAAGCTCATGCTGAGCCAGCACCTAATCGATTCACTGTTCTCGCAGGATCTGCCCAAGCCCGAGCACTGGGAGCGCCGCTACCCGCCGCGCGACCTGCCCGAAGGCGCCGAAGTCACCCGGTTCTCGCCCAGCCCGACCGGCTTCCTGCACATCGGCGGCGTGTACGTGGCCACCATCGACGTGGACGTCGCCCGGCACTCCGGTGGGCGCTACCTGGTCCGCCTCGAGGACACCGACCAGGCCCGCGTCACCGAGGGCGCGGCCGAGCAGTTCGCTGAGGCGTTCGCCTACTTCTCGATCGGCCCCGAAGAGGACGACCAGACCGGTCAGTACGGGCCGTACTTCCAGTCCGGACGCGCCGGTACCTACCTGACCTACGTCCGCGAACTGCTCCGCCAAGGCCACGCGTACCCGTGCTTCGCCACCAAGCAGGACCTGGAGGAGATCACCGCGCGGCAGCGGGCGGCCGGGGCCCTGCCCGGCTATTACGGCACGTGGGCCATCTGGCGCGACGCCCCCGAGGAGCAGGTCGCCGCGCGGCTGGCCGCCGGGGATCCGTACGTGGTCAGGTTCCGTTCCCCGGGGCTGGCCGGAGCCAGGGTGAGCTTTACCGACGTGATCCGCGGCGAGCTGACCCTGGATGACAACCGAAACGACGCGGTGATCCTGAAGAGCAGCAGCACCGAGCCGAGGCTGCCGACCTATCATTTCGCGCACGCCGTCGACGACCACCTGATGCGGGTCACCCTGGTCATCCGCGGCGAGGAGTGGATCTCCTCGGTACCGCTGCACCTGCAGTTGTTCGACGCCCTCGGCTTCCCGCGGGTCCGGTACGCGCACGTCGCCTTGCTGATGAAGCAGGACGGCGGAAGCCGGCGCAAGCTGTCCAAGCGGAAGGACCCCGAAGCCAGCGTCACCTTCTACATCGAGCAGGGCTTCCCGGCCCCGGCCGTCCAGTACTACCTGCGCGGCCTGGCTAACGGGCGCCTGGCCGAGATGCCGCTGGACCAGGCGCTGGCCGAGCCGATCAGGCTGTCCGAAATGGGCACCGCGGGCCCGCTAGTCGACATGGTCAAGCTTGACGACATCTGCGCCGACTACATCGCCACCCTGCCCAGTGAGCAGATCCTCGCAGAGGTCACCACCTGGGCGCGCCACTACGACCCCGGCCTCGTGGCGATCCTGGAAGCCAACCGGGCCCTGGCCCTGCGCGCCCTGGCCATCGAGCGCGAGAACACCGACAACCCGCGCAAGGACCTGCGTAAGTGGGCCGACTTCCGGGCGGTCTACGGGTACTTCTTCAACGAGCTGTTCGACGTCGTAGCCGATCCGGAAGACCCACGGTTCGGCGGCCTGGAGCCCGATCTGGTCCAGGCCGTCGCGGACGCCTTCGCCCGTAACTACAGCCCGCCGGGGGAGGACCCCCAGGCCTGGTTCGGCCAGATCCGCCAGCTCGCCGCCGACCTCGGGTTCGCGCCGAACCAGAAGGCCTACAAGAAGGACCCGGAGGCCTACCCCGGCTCGATCCGCGAGGCTTCCCAGATCATCCGGGTCCTGCTCACCGGGTCGGGGCAAAGTCCCGACTTGCCCCAGGTGGCCGCCGCGCTCGGCACCGTGGAGGTACTCCGCCGGGTCCGCGCCATTCTGTAACGTTCCCGGAACGATCCGGGCGTACCGTGACAGTCGTGAGGCACGGTATCCGGACGCAAGCGCTCGGTTGGGTGCTGGCCGCAGTCGGCGTGTTCCTGCTGACGGCAGATATGGTCCTGCTCGGCCTGAACGCCGCCCGGGTCGACACCGGCCGGGTCGCGCTGAACGCGATCCTGGGCGTTGCGATCCTGGCCTACACCGGAGCCGGGCGCCTGATCACCAGCCGGCGGCCGGGCAACGCCGTGGGCTGGCTGCTCGGCCTGATCGGCATAACGATAGCGACCTCCACCTTCGCGGAACAGTACGCGTTGTATGGGCTGGCCACCGCGCGTGGCTCGGTGCCCGGAGCCCGGTCGGTCGGGGCTCTGGCCGGAGCAGCCGCCGAGCTCACCGTGATACTGCTGTTGTTCCTCATCCTCCTGTTCCCTGACGGGCGGCTGCCGTCGCGCCGCTGGAGGCCGGCGGCCTGGGCGCTGTTCGTGATCGCGGCGGCCTGGGTCACGCAGAGCCTGCAAGCTGGCACCAAAATCAGCGGCGGTCTCACCAACGCCCTGTTCGCGGCGAACGTCACCTACCCGAACCCGCTCGGGATCCTCCCGCGTCACGGGTGGTACAGCGACCTGCTGAAACTGAGCTTCGTGCTGGGAATCGTGACCGGGGTGCTGGTCATAGCCTCGGTGTTCGTGCGGCGCCGCGGCGCGAGCTACGAGCTGCGGCGGCAGCTGGCCTGGCTGGGCTATGTCGGCGCCCTGACCATCTTGTGGGCGGTCGTGCTGGCCGTCGCGAGCGAGGTCGCTCCGGGTCCCGCCAATAGCTGGCTTGGGACGGTGATCTGGAGCTTCTGGGAGCTGACCCCCGTGGCGGGCATCCCGGTCGCGTGTGCCGTGGCGGTCATGAAGTACCGGCTCTATGAGATCGACAAGATCATCAGCCGGACCCTGGCCTACGCCATCGTGACCGGCCTGCTAGTCGGCGTGTATGCCGGGCTGGTACTGCTGGCCACCGAGGTCCTCACGATCAAGTCGCCGGTCGCGGTCGCGGTCGCCACGCTGGCCGCCGCCGCATTGTTCGCCCCGCTGCGCTCCCGGGTGCAGCATCTGGTGGACCGCAAGTTCAACCGGACCCGGTACGATGCCGACCAGACCCTGACCGCCTTCGCGGCCCGGCTCAAGGACGCCGTCGACCAGGACGCGGTCCGCGCCGACCTTCTCGGCGTAGTGCACCGCTCCCTGGAGCCCACCCACGCCGCGGTGTGGCTGCACCCGCTGGGGTGACAAGCCCGACGCCCGGGCAACGATGATTGTGGCACGCAACGGTCTTCGGGTCGGCAAGCAGCTGGTGTCGACGGGCTGTCAGGTGCGCGGCCATGGCGGTGCATGCCAGCATGGGGCGCATGC
Organism: uncultured Actinomycetes bacterium; assembly: GCA_963822765.1. Taxonomy (GTDB): domain Bacteria; phylum Actinomycetota; class Actinomycetes; order Streptosporangiales; family Streptosporangiaceae; genus Palsa-504. Next base: position 58,384 of record CAWGJL010000032.1, read on the forward strand.
CTAACGACGAGCCACAATCCCCTCGGCGGGATCTCCACAGGCTCGTCCGCCGGCCGCAGATCTGCGATCCGGCGGGGATCAACGACTATGACAGCTTCGCCGAAGCGTACACGGCCTCCAGCGAGACAACATCCTTGATGACCTACTACGAGTCGTCCCGCGATGCTGGCACTGGCGAGGCGACGTGGCTGCCCGGCCGATCTCGACGCTGGCTGCGGCGCTGGTCCGCTGTCGCGGCGCTGACGCGACCGGGGCTCCATCGTGACCGGCATCGACAAAAGCTGCCTGGGATGGTAGTCGCGCGGGCCCGGCGAGCGGCTCGGTGACGAGGCGGACCTGCAGGTGGCCGAGCTGGGCAGTCCCTGCCCTTCCCCGACGACGATCCTTCGACGACGTCACCGCTTCCCTGGTCCTGCATTACCTGGAGGACTCGGCGGGACCGGCCTGGCCGAGCTGCGGCGCTGCTCAAGCCTCGCGGACGGCTCATCGTGTCCGTTGACCATCCCTTTGCCACCAACATGTGGCACCGCAAGGCCGGCCACGAGCCCGATTGATTTCGCGACCTACAACTGGGTCGATGAGTGGACCGTGGACGGCCAGACCGCGCTGCTGCGTTTCTGGTCCCGGCCGCTGCACGCGATGACCGACGCCTTCACCGCAGCCGGCTCCGGATATCGGTCATCAGCGAGCCAGCTGCCGCGCCGGATACCCCCCGCGAGCTGCTCCCCGACGAAATCGCGGACGGGCAGCGCTTCTTGTGCTTCCTGTTCTTCGTCCTGCACGCCAGCTAATCGCCAGGCGAGCAACTGGCCACGGTGCAGGATGGCTGAGGCGTGCGCGGAGGCGCCCATCGGTTACGTGGCGGGCCGGTCGATGGCGTACCAGGCGACCCGGGCGGTCCGGAACGCGATCTCGCCCTGGAACACCAGGCCGCACTTCTCCATGACCCGCCGCGAGGCCAGATGCCCGGCCGCGGTCGCGCTGATGATCCGCGGCAGCGGCGTCTGGGCCCAGCCGAACCGGATCGCCTCCCGGGCGCCCTCGGTGGCCAGGCCGCGGCCCCAGAACTCGGGCGCGAGCTCGTAGCCGACCTCCCATTTGTCGGGTCCGGGCCAGTCGGCGAGCAGGTTCAGCCCGATCCGGCCCACCCAGCGGCCGGTCTCCTTCTCGATCGCCGCCCACGGGCCGTACCCGTGCTCGTCCCACATGGCCAGCGAGCGCTGCGCGATGGACCTGATCGTCTCCAGCGGGAGCGGTGTGCCGCCGCTGATGTACCGCATCGCCTCGGGGTCCTGCAGGACGCGAGCGAACTCCTCGAACCAGGAATCGCTCCACGGCTCAAGCAGGAGCCGCTCGGTGGAAGTCATTTCGCGGCCGAGCGTACTCCTGGCCGAGATCACCCCGGTAGTAGGCTGCCCGTGGCCACATGTCCGCGACGCCAGGAGGCGACATGCCGCTCTTCTCCAATCCGCAGAACCCGGACCCGGGCGCGTGGGAGCCGGAGGCGGCCGAGGGCCGGCTGTCCAAGACGGTCGGTGCCAGCGAGGCGGGCGTGTTCACCTCGGACCTGTCGGTATCGGAGAACGTGCTGCTCGGCGAGGCCGGCTTCGAGCCGCTCGGGTTCGTGGTCGGCTCCTCGATCTACCACGTCGGCCTGCAGATCGGCCGCTGGAACAAGAACCAGGAGCTGCAGGTCCTGACCCAGGCCATGTACCACGCCCGGGAGCTGGCCATGGCCGGATGCGGGCCGAGGCTGACCACCTGAGCGCCGACGGCATCGTCGGGGTCCAGCTGCGGATGCAGATGTACGCCTGGGGGCAGAACTGCCTGGAGTTCGTGGCCACCGGGACGGCGGTCCGCCACCTGGCCGGACGGGGCGCGCATCGCGCGCCCGACGGCCGCGCGTTCACCTCGGACCTGTCCGCGCAGGACTTCTTCCGGCTGCTCGCGGCCGGCGCGGTACCGGTCTCCTTCGTCCTCGGTACCTGCGTCTATCACATCGCCCACCAGAGCCGTGATGCAGAGCATGCGCCAGGCGTACCAGAACCAGGAGATGATGCAGTTCACCCAGGGCGTCTACGAGGCCCGTGAGCTGGCCCTGACCCGGATGCAGGCCGAGGCCGCCCAGGCTAAGGCGTCCGGCATCGTCGGCGTGACGGTGGACGTCAAGAACCACGTCTGGGGCGCGCACGCGACCGAGTTCCTGGCCACTGGCACCGCCGTCCGGCGGCTCACCGACGAGCACCGCCTGCCGGAAACCTCGCCCAAGCCCACCTTCACCCTCGGCCTGGATAACTAGCCACCGAGCCGGGCGGTGCTGGCCCGGGCCACCAGCTCCAGCGGCAGCTCCTCGCGCCGCACCCGCGGCCGCTCGCCGCGCAGCAGCGCGCACAGCCGCCGCGCTCCCTCGGTCCCGCTGCGGGCCAGGGGCTGCCGTACCGTGCTCAGGCCGAGGAGCGCGGCGGACTCGATGTCGTCGAAGCCGACCACGGACAGCTGGCCCGGGACCGTCACGCCGAGCCGTTCGGCCGCCGCGAGCACCCCGATGGCCTGGGTGTCCGAAGCCGCGAAGATCGCCGTCGGGGGATCGTGCGCCTTGAGCAACTGGGCGGCGTGCTCGGCGGCGGCGGCCGCCTCGTGCGGGCCGCGGCGGACCAGGCTCGTCTCGAAGCCGAGGCCCGCCTCGGCCAGGGCCTGCCGGTACCCGCGCAGCCGGTCCGCCGACGAGGTGAAGCCCAGGCCGGCCGGGGGCTTGGCGAACGTCATGTCGCCGACGAACCCGATCCGGCGGTGGCCAAGCCCGATCAGGTGGCCGGTGGCCAGCGGCCGCCCGCCACGTCGTCGATGACCGTCTGCGGAATCCCGGGCGTGACCGCGTCCACGCTGACCAGCGTCACCCCGGCCCGGCCGAACTGCCCGAGCTGCTCGCGCGACAGCGGCAGGCTGATCGCCAGCACGCCGTCGGCGCGGTGCGTGGGCAGCAGGGTCTCCAGGTGCCGGTCGCGCTCGGCGGGAGTGTCCACGTTGCAGACGATCGTGTCGTAGCCCTCCTCGGCCAGGACCGCTAGCGCGCTGGCCACCCGGACCACGGTTGAGGGCCGGGTCATGTGCGCCACCAGGACCGCGACCGTCCGGGGCGTGCCGCGGACCAGCGCCGCCGCCGCGTGACTGGGCCGGTAACCCAGCCGGCCGATGGAATCCTGGACCGCGCGCAGGGTCGCGGCCCGCACCTGGTTGCTCCCGTTGAGCACCCGCGACACCGTGCCGACCCCGACCCCGGCGTCTGCCGCCACGTCCGCGATGGTGACCCGGCGGCCGTCGGGCCCCACGCCGGCTCCCGGACAGCTCTACTCCCTGGAAACGTTTCCATATCGGCGCAGCCTCGTCCGACCCCGGCCCCGGCCCCGGCCTCGGCTCTGGCCTGTCGCTGGTGCTCTCGCCGGGCCGCAGGGTGGCGGGCACCACCTCGCCGGGCGAATCGTCGGATCCCTGGTCGACCTGCCGCAGCGCCCGGGCGATCACCCGCCGGGCGATGTCCTCGACCGGGATGGTGACGCTGGTCAGCCGCGGGTGCAGCAGGTCAGCCGCGACGCTGCCGTCGAAGCCGGTGACGCCGAGGTCGCGGCCGATCCGCAGCCGTAGTTCGCCCGCGACGCCGTAGATCAGGGCCGCCAGCCGGTCGCTGCCGGTCACGATCGCGTCCGGGCGCACTCCGCCGCGGTGCGCGCCGGTGAGCAGCGACCGGATCTTGCGGCGCGCGCTGGCCTCGTCGACCAGCAGGACGTCGGCCTCGTCCCCGGGCACGCCGTGCCGGGCCAGCCCGGCCCGGAACCCGGCCACCCGCTCGGCGTCCCAGTGGTTGCCAGACCGGTAGCCGACGAAGGCCACCCGGCTGAACCCCCTGGCCAGCACGTGCTCGACCACCTCGATGATGGCCGCGCGATTGTCGATGTCGACCCAGAGCTGCGGCAGTCCCGGCCCGATCCGGCCGAAGCAGGCGAACGGTATCCCGGCCTCGGCCAGCAGGACCACCCGCGGGTCCTCGGGCTGCAATTCGGAGAGCAGGAAGGCGTCTACCGTCCGGCTGGCGATCAGGCGGCGCATCTCGTCGCGCGGGTCCCCGTCCGGGACGACGACCACCATGCTGTGGCTCCGCCGAGCGCTCGCCGCCGCCAGCGCCTGCAGGAACTGCTGCATGATGTAGTTGCCGGGCAGCAACTGGACGCGCGGCATGACGTAAGCCAGCTGCCGCGTCCGGCGCGAGCGCAGGCTCCGCGCGCCGTGGTGCGGGTGGTATCCCAGGGCGGCCACGGCCTCCAGCACCCGGACCTTGGTCGCCTCACCCACCCGGCCGCTGTCGTTGAGCACGTTCGAGACCGTCTGCCGGCCGACGCCCGCGGCCCGGGCCACATCCTGAATCGTTACCTGGCCTGCGACTCGGACGGCCCTGCGTCGGGCCTGATCGAGAACCTGGTCACCTCGTCACCGTACAACCCTAAAAAGTCACCCCTTGACATCACATTGCCGCATCGCTTCGACCCGCCAGCTAAGCCCGCCAGCTGCCCGGCCGCCGCCGATCACCTCATCGGCGCCCCGCGTATTGATGACCCGCTCCGGCGCGATGCCGAACTTCTCGGCCCGCACCGTCCCGTTACCGAGCCAGTCGAGCTGGCCCGGCGCGTGCGCGTCGGTGTCGATCGCGAACCGGCAGCCGGCCTCGGCCGCCAGCCCCAGCAGCCGGTCCGGCGGATCCATCCGCTCCGGGCGGCAGTTGATCTCCACCGCGACGCCCTGCTCCCGGCACGCGCCGAACACCGCCGCCGGATCGAACACCGACTCAGGCCGCCGCGCCCGGCCGCCCAGCATCCGGCCGGTGCAGTGCCCGAGCACGTCGGTGTGCGGGTTGCGGATCGCGGCCACCATCCGCCTGGTCATCGGCCCGGCGGGCATCCGCAGCAGGGAGTGGACGCTGGCCACCACCACGTCGAGCCGGGCCAGCAGGTCCTCGCGCTGGTCGAGCGAGCCGTCCTCCAGGATGTCGACCTCGATCCCGGTCAGGATCCGGAACGGCGCCAGCGCCTCATTCAGCGAGGCGACCAGCTCGAGCTGCGCCTCCAGCCGCGAAGCCGACAGCCCGTTGGCCACCGTCAGCCGCGGCGAATGATCGGTCAGCGCGATCCATTCGTGCCCCAGCACCCGCGCCGCCTCGGCCATCTCCAGCGGCGGGCTGCCGCCGTCCGACCAGTCCGAGTGCGTGTGGCAGTCACCGCGCAGCGCCGCCCGCATGCCGTCCGGCGAGGACGGCGGCCGCTCGCCGAGCAGCCGGGTCAGGTAGCCGGGCTGCTGGCCGGCCGCGGCCTCGGCGATGACCTGGGCGGTGGTCGCGCCGATCCCCGGCAGCGCCTCCAGCGTGCCCGTCTTCAGCCGCCGCTCGAGCTCACCAGGCGCCAGGTCGCCGACCACCTGCGCGGCCCGCCGGAAGGCGCGCACCCGGTAGGTCGGCGCCCCGCCCCGCTCCAGCTCGAACGCGATCTGCCGCAACGCCTGCCCAGGGTCCACTGTGCTGGGCAAGTGAGGTAGCCGCCCAGCCGCCCGAGCCGCCGATCAGCTCGACGGTGCCGGACCACGATCGGACCGTTTACCAAACACTCACTGAGTAAGCAACTATCGGTTACGTGACGGGCCGGTCGATGGCGTACCAGGCGACCCGGGCGGTCCGGAACGCGATCTCGCCCTGGAACACCAGGCCGCACTTCTCCATGACCCGCCGCGAGGCCAGGTGCCCGGCCGCGGTCGCGCTGATGATCCGCGGCAGCGGCGTCTGGGCCCAGCCGAACCGGATCGCCTCCCGGGCGCCCTCGGTGGCCAGGCCGCGGCCCCAGAACTCGGGCGCGAGTTCGTAGCCGACCTCCCACTTGTCGGGTCCGGGCCAGTCGGCGAGCAGGTTCAGCCCGATCCGGCCCACCCAGCGGCCGGTCTCCTTCTCGATCGCCGCCCACGGGCCGTACCCGTGCTCGTCCCACATGGCCAGCGAGCGCTGCGCGATGGACCTGATTGTCTCCAGCGGGAGCGGCGTGCCGCCGCTGATGTACCGCATCGCCTCGGGGTCCTGCAGGACGCGAGCGAACTCCTCGAACCAGGAATCGCTCCACGGCTCAAGCAGGAGCCGTTCGGTGGAAGTCATTTCGCCGCCGAGCGTACTCCTGGCCGGGATCGCCCCGGTAGTAGGCTGCCCGTGGCCACATGTCCGCGACGCCAGGAGGCGACATGCCGCTCTTCTCCAATCCGCAGAACCCGGACCCGGGCGCGTGGGAGCCGGAGGCGGCCGAGGGCCGGCTGTCCAAGACGGTCGGTGCCAGCGAGGCGGGCGTGTTCACCTCTGACCTGTCGGTATCGGAGTACGTGCTGCTCGGCGAGGCCGGCTTCGAGCCGCTCGGCTTCGTGGTCGGCTCCTCGATCTACCACGTCGGCCTGCAGATCGGCCGCTGGAACAAGAACCAGGAGCTGCAGGTCCTGACCCAGGCCATGTACCACGCCCGGGAGCTGGCCATGGCCCGGATGCGGGCCGAGGCCGACCACCTGAGCGCCGACGGCATCGTCGGGGTCCAGCTGCGGATGCAGATGTACGCCTGGGGGCAGAACTGCCTGGAGTTCGTGGCCACCGGGACCGCGGTCCGCCACCTGGCCGGACGGGGCGCGCACCGCGCGCCCGACGGCCGCGCGTTCACCTCGGACCTGTCCGCGCAGGACTTCTTCCGGCTGCTCGCGGCCGGCGCGGTACCGGTCTCCTTCGTCCTCGGTACCTGCGTCTATCACATCGCCCACCAGAGCGTGATGCAGAGCATGCGCCAGGCGTACCAGAACCAGGAGATGATGCAGTTCACTCAGGGCGTCTACGAGGCCCGTGAGCTGGCCCTGACCCGGATGCAGGCCGAGGCCGCCCAGGCCAAGGCGTCCGGCATCGTCGGCGTGACAGTGGACGTCAAGAACCACGTCTGGGGCGCGCACGCGACCGAGTTCCTGGCCACCGGCACCGCCGTCCGGCGGCTCACCGACGAGCACCGCCTGCCGGAAACCTCGCCCAAGCCCACCTTTACCCTCGGCCTGGACAACTAGCCACCGAGCCGGGCGGTGCTGGCCCGGGCCACCAGCTCCAGCGGCAGCTCCTCGCGCCGCACCCGCGGCCGCTCGCCGCGCAGCAGCGCGCACAGCCGCCGCGCTCCCTCGGTCCCGCTGCGGGCCAGGGGTTGCCGTACCGTGCTCAGGCCGAGGAGTGCGGCGGACTCGATGTCGTCGAAGCCGACCACAGACAGCTGGCCCGGGACCGTCACGCCGAGCCGTTCGGCCGCCGCGAGCACCCCGATGGCCTGGGTGTCGGAGGCCGCGAAGATCGCGGTCGGGGGATCGTGCGCCTTGAGCAGCTGGGCGGCGTGCTCGGCGGCGGCGGCCGCCTGGTGCGGGCCGCGGCGGACCAGGCTCGTCTCGAAGCCGAGGCCCGCCTCGGCCAGGGCCTGCCGGTACCCGCGCAGCCGGTCCGCCGACGAGGTGAAGCCCAGGCCGGCCGGGGGCTTGGCGAACGTCTTGTCGCCCACGAACCCGATCCGGCGGTGGCCAAGCCCGATCAGGTGGCCGGCGGCCAGCCGGCCGCCCGCCACGTCGTCGATGGCCGTCGCCTGTCGCTGGTGCTCTCGCCGGGCCGCAGGGTGGCGGGCACCACCTCACCAGGCGAATCGTCGGGTCCGTGGTCGACCTGCCGCAGCGCCCGGGCGATCACCCGCCGGGCGATGTCCTCGACCGGGATGGTGACGCTGGTCAGCCGCGGGTGCAGCAGGTCAGCCGCGACGCTGCCGTCGAAGCCGGTGACGCCGAGGTCGCGGCCGACCCGCAGCCGTAGTTCGCCCGCGACGCCGTAGATCAGGGCCGCCAGCCGGTCGCTGCCGGTCACGATCGCGTCCGGACGCACTCCGCCGCGGTGCGCGCCGGCGAGCAGCGACCGGATCTTGCGGCGCGCGCTGGCCTCGTCGACCAGCAGGACGTCGGCCTCGTCCCCGGGCACGCCGTGCCGGGCCAGCCCGGCACGGAACCCGGACACCCGCTCGGCGTCCCAGTGGTTGCCAGACCGGTAGCCGACGAAGGCCACCCGGCCGAACCCCCTGGCCAGCACGTGCTCGACCGCCTCGGTGATGGCCGCGCGATTGTCGATGTCGACCCAGAGCTGCGGCAGTCCCGGCCCGATCCGGCCGAAGCAGGCGAACGGTATCCCGGCCTCGGCCAGCAGGACCACCCGCGGGTCCTCGGGCTGCAGTTCGGAGAGCAGGAAGGCATCTACCGTCCGGCTGGCGATCAGGCGGCGCATCTCGTCGCGCGGGTCCCCGTCCGGGACGACGACCACCACGCTGTGGCTCCGCCGAGCACTCGCCGCCGCCAGCGCCTGCAGGAACTGCTGCATGATGTAGTTGCCGGGCAGCAACTGGACGCGCGGCATGACGTAAGCCAGCTGCCGCGTCCGGCGCGAGCGCAGGCTCCGCGCGCCGTGGTGCGGGTGGTATCCCAGGGCGGCCACGGCCTCCAGCACCCGGACCTTGGTCGCCTCGCCCACCCGGCCGCTGTCGTTGAGCACGTTCGAGACCGTCTGCCGGCCGACGCCCGCGGCCCGGGCCACATCCTGAATCGTTACCTGGCCTGCGACAACCGGACGGCCCTGCGTCGGGCCTGATCGAGACCTGGTCACCTCGTCACCGTACAACCCAAAAGAGTGACCCCTTGACATCACATTGCCGCATCGCTTCGACCCGCCAGCTAAGCCCGGCGGCCGCCGCCGATCACCTCATCGGCGCCCCGGGTATTGATGACCCGCTCCGGCGCGATGCCGAACTTCTCGGCCCGCACCGTCCCGTTACCGAGCCAGTCCAGCTGGCCCGGCGCGTGCGCGTCGGTGTCGATCGCGAACCGGCAGCCGGCCTTCCGCCGCCAGCCCCAGCAGCCGGTCCGGCGGATCCATCCGCTCCGGGCGGCAGTTGATCTCCACCGCGACGCCCTGCTCCCGGCACGCGCCGAACACCGCCGCCGGATCGAACACCGACTCAGGCCGCCGGGCCCGGCCGCCCAGCATCCGGCCGGTGCAGTGCCCGAGCACGTCGGTATGCGGGTTGCGGATCGCGGCCACCATCCGCCTGGTCATCGGCCCGGCGGGCATCCGCAGCAGGGAGTGGACGCTGGCCACCACCACGTCGAGCCGGGCCAGCAGGTCCTCGCGCTGGTCGAGCGAGCCGTCCTCCAGGATGTCGACCTCGATCCCGGTCAGGATCCGGAACGGCGCCAGCTCCTCATTCAGCGAGGCGACCAGCTCGAGCTGAGCCTCCAGCCGCGCAGCCGACAGCCCGTTGGCCACCGTCAGCCGCGGCGAGTGATCGGTCAGCGCGATCCACTCGTGGCCGAGCACCCGTGCCGCCTCGGCCATCTCCAGCGGCGGGCTGCCGCCGTCCGACCAGTCCGAGTGCGTGTGGCAGTCACCGCGCAGCGCCGCCCGCATGCCGTCCGGCGAGGACGGCGGCCGCTCGCCGAGCAGCCGGGTCAGGTAGCCGGGCTGCTGGCCGGCCGCGGCCTCGGCGATGACCTGGGCGGTGGTCGCGCCGATCCCCGGCAGCGCCTCCAGCGTGCGCGCCTTCAGCCGCCGCTCGAGCTCACCAGGTGCCAGGTCGCCGACCACCTGCGCGGCCCGCCGGAAGGCCCGCACCCGGTACGTCGGTTCGCCGCTCCGCTCCAGCTCGAACGCGATCTGCCGCAACGCCTTTCCAGGGTCCACTGCTGATCTCTACCCCACAAGCATCCCCGCTCAATCGGGCACAATTGGGCCTGTGCACGTCGCGCTGCTCGGACCGCTGCAGCAGGGTGGCCAGGATCCGGACCGCAGTGGTCTTTCCCGCGCCGTTCGGGCCCAGGAGGCCGAATACCGTGCCGGTGCTGACGGGAGGTCGATCCCGTCCAGTGCGACGGTTTCGCCGAACCGCTTGACCAGCCCTTCGGCAACTATTGAGTACGTCATGCCCCTACCGTGCCGCCCCGCCCTGACACGCCGCCCAGACGCCGCTGACGCGCCTGACCGGGCACTGACATCTCGCTGATACGGCCGTGCGGTGAGATAACTTCAGGACATGTTTCACGTTGATTCCGAGGTCGGCCGGCTGCGGCAGGTGATCCTGCACCGCCCTGACCTCGAGCTCAAGCGCCTGACCCCGGACAACGCGGCCGACCTGCTCTTCGACGACGTTTTGTGGGTCAGCCAGGCCCAAGCCGAGCACGACGCGTTCGCCGAGGTGCTGCGCTCGCGCGGCGTCGTGGTCCACTACTACGGGGACCTGCTCGCCCAGACCCTGGACATCCCGGCGGCCCGCGAGTACATCCTGGACCGGGTATTCGACCCGCGGCGGCACGGGCCGCTGGCCGCCGCCACCCTGCGCGCCTCGATGGACGGACTGGACTCCGCCCGCCTGGCCACGTTCCTGGCGGGCGGGATCACCAAACGCGAGATCGCCGAACTCGGCCCCGAGCCCAAGAGCATCGCGTTTCATTCGCTTGACCTTGACGGTTTCGTGCTCGCTCCGCTGCCGAACCTGCTCTACCAGCGCGACACGTCCTCCTGGATCTACGGCGGTGTCTCCATCAACGCGATGCGCAGGCCGGCCCGGATCGGCGAGACCGTCACCGACGAGGCCATCTACCGCTGGCACCCGATGTTCGCCGAGGCGGATTTCGACGTCTGGTACCAGGGCTCCGATGCCGCGCCGGCCACCATCGAGGGCGGCGACATCCTGGTCATCGGCAACGGGGCGGTGCTGGTCGGGATGAGCGAGCGGACCACCCCGCAGGCCGTCGAGGTGCTCGCCCACCGGCTGTTCGAGGCCGGGGCGGCGCGGTGCCTGGTCGCGATCGACATGCCCAAGACCCGCGCGTTCATGCACCTGGACACGCTGCTGACCATGGCCGACCACGGCGTCTTCACCAAGTACGCGGGTATGGGCATGCTGCCGTCCTACACGGTGGAGCCCGGGGCAAGCGCCACCGAGCTCAAGGTCACCGACCATCCGCCGCAGGACATGCACCGGGCCATGGCCGCCGCGCTCGACCTGTCTGCCATCACCGTCCTGACCGCCGTCCAGGACGTCCATTCCGCGCAGCGAGAGCAGTGGGACGACGGCTGCAACGTGCTGGCCGTCGAGCCGGGAGTGGTCGTGGCCTACGAGCGGAACGTGACCACCAACACCCATCTAGAGGACAACGGCATCGAGGTGCTCACCGTGCCCGGCGGCGAACTCGGCCGCGGCCGCGGCGGTCCCCGCTGCATGAGCTGCCCCATCGAACGCGACGCCTGAGCGGCCCCTACGAGCGGACGGGGCGGTACAGGGCGGGGTGGGGGCGGTAGCCGGCCAGGCCGCCTGACGCCTCCCGCATCCCCGGGCTGCGGATGGCCGCGGTGAAATCCTCGGCGCTGGCCCAGTGGGCGACGTTCACGAACTGGAACTCGGCGTCAGATGCGAGCGCCTGGTGCAGCGACGTGTCGATGTAGCCGGGCTGCGTCTCCAGGTAGTCGCGGGTCTGCTCCCAGGCGACGATGAACTGCTCCGCGTCTGCCGCCGGGACCTCGAACGAATTGATCAGGACTACTGCCTCGGTCATGTGCAGAAACTAGCCGATTAGCATGAGGCCATGAGCAGCAGACCGATGCCGGCCGTGTACCTGAGCCACGGCGCGCCGCCGCTGGCCGACGACCCGATCTGGCCAGGGGAGCTGTCCGCCTGGTCCGCGGCCCTGCCGCGGCCGGAGTCGATCCTGGTCATCTCGGCGCACTGGGAGAACGCGCCCGTCTCGGTGAGCGCGACCCGCACGGTCCCGCTGTACTACGACTTCTGGGGCTTCCCCAAGCATTACTACGAGGTCACCTACCCGGCGCCGGGCGCGCCCGCACTGGCCGAGGCGGTCCGCAAGCTGCTCGGCGGCCAGGTGCACGAGCACGCCGACCGGGGCCTGGACCACGGCGCGTACGTCCCGCTGGTCGAGATGTACCCGCAGGCCGACGTGCCGGTCATCCAGCTGTCCATGCCCACCTTGAACCCGCGTGAGCTGATGGACCTGGGCCGCAAGCTTGCCCCGCTGCGCGACGAGGGCGTGCTGATCATGGGCAGCGGGTTCTTCACCCACAACCTGCGGGAGTTCGTATTCGAAGGCCCGGTGCCGGAATGGTCGCGTGATTTCGACGCGTGGGGCCGGGAGGCGCTGGCCGACGCAGACGTGGACGCGCTGCTCGACTTCGCCCACAAGGCCCCGGCCGCGCACACCGCGCACCCGCGTACCGAGCACTTTGCGCCACTGTTCGTCACCCTCGGCGCGGGCGAGTCCGATCTGGCCGCGCAGCGCCCGGTGATCGAGGGCTTCTGGGGTGGCCTGGCCAAACGCTCGGTCCAGCTGGGCTGACGGTCACAAGGTGAGACACGCGATCTTAGGGTCTGTCGAGCATCGGTCCGGACGGCCTATGGTCTAGACATGACCACGAACGACACGCTGCGCGTGACCGACTCACGAACCGGCCGCAGCTACGAACTCCCTATCGTCGATGGCGCTATCCGCGCGATGGACCTACGGCAGATCAAGACGTCCGAAGACGACTTCGGATTGCTCGCCTACGACCCGGCCTTCCAGAACACTGCCAGCTGCCGCAGCGCCATCACCTTCATCGACGGCGACCAGGGCATCCTGCGCTACCGCGGCTACCCCATCGATGAACTGGCCCAGGGCGCGTCCTTCCTCGACGTGGCCTGGCTGCTTCTGCACGGCGACCTGCCGGATAAGAAAGAGTCAGTCAGCTGGGCCTACCAGATCGCCCACCACACCTACGTGCACGAGAACGTCAAGAAGTTCATCGACGGCTTCCATCATGATGCCCACCCGATGGGCATCCTGGTCAGCACGCTGGCCGCGCTGTCCACCTTCTACCCCGAGGCGAAGGCGGTGCACAACCGGGCCAACCAGGATGAGCAGGTCGTGCGGCTGATCGCCAAGATGCCCACGCTCGCGGCCTTCGCCTACCGGCACGCGCGGGGCCTCCCGTACGCCTATCCGGACGACGACCTGTCCTACGCGGGCAACTTCCTCAACATGATGGCGAAGATGACCGAGCCCAAGTACAGCCCCAACCCGGTGCTCGAGCACGCCCTGGACGTCCTGTTCATCCTGCACGCCGACCACGAGCAGAACTGCTCCACCAACGCCATGCGCGGCGTGGCCAGCTCCCAGGTCGACCCGTACTCGGCGGCGGCCGCGGCGGCCGCGGCGCTGTACGGGCCGCTGCACGGCGGCGCGAACGAGCAGGTGCTCAATATGCTCCGCGAGATCGGCTCGGTGGACAACGTGCCCGCGTACATCACCCGGGTCAAGAGCGGCGAGCTGCGCCTGATGGGGTTCGGCCACCGCGTGTACAAGAACTTCGACCCGCGGGCCACGATCATCAAGGGCGTCGCCGACGAGGTGTTCGAGGTTACCGGGCGCAATCCGCTGCTGGACATCGCGCTCGAGCTGGAGCGGATCGCGCTGGACGACGACTACTTCATCAGCCACAAGCTCTACCCGAACGTGGACTTCTACTCGGGCATCATCTACCAGGCCATGGGCTTCCCGGTGGCCATGTTCCCGGTGCTGTTCGCGATCGGCCGCATGCCCGGCTGGCTGGCTCAGTGGCAGGAGGGCTCCGCCGACCCGGAGCAGAAGATCGCCCGGCCGCGCCAGATCTACGTGGGTGAGACCCTGCGCCACCTCGACGGAGAGGGGGAGGGCGCCTGACCTGGTTCGACCTGCCGCCCGGCTCGCGGTTCGGGGTGGCCAGCCTGCCCTATGGCGTGTTCTCGGCCAGTGACCGGGACACCCGCGGGTCGGGGTCCGGATCGGCGACTCGGTACTCGACCTGGCGTCCGCGCTCGGCGAGCAGGTCTTCGCCGAGCCGTCGCTGAACGCCTTCCTGGCCCAGGGCCGGGCCCGGTGGAGCGACGTCCGGGCCCGGATCACCGAACTGGTGACCGAGCCGCGGCATCGCGCCAGCGTCGAGCCCGCGCTGCACCCGCTGTCGCAGGTGCGGCTGCACCGGCCGTTCGAGGTGGGCGACTACGTTGACTTCTTCGCCAGCGAGAACCACGCGACCAACGTCGGGCGGCTGTTCCGGCCCGGCGGCGAGGCGCTGACGCCCAACTGGAAGTACCTACCGGTGGGGTACCACGGACGTTCGGGCACCGTGGTGCTGTCCGGTACGCCGGTCATCCGTCCCCGCGGGCAGCGTCCGGCGGAGGCTGGCCGACCCCCGACGTTCGGCCCGTCTCGGCGGCTGGACTTCGAGGCCGAGGTCGGCTTCGTGGTCGGCGTCGGGTCACCGCTGGGCTCGCCGATCGGGGTTGACACATTCGCCGACCACGTGTTCGGCGTGTTCCTGGTCAACGACTGGTCGGCCCGCGACATCCAGGCCTGGGAGTCGCAGCCGCTCGGCCCGTTCCTGGCTAAGTCGTTCGCCACCTCGATCTCACCCTGGGTCGTGCCGCTCGAGGCCCTGGCGCACGCCCGGGTCCGCCCGCCGCCGCAGCACCCCGAACCGCTGCCCTACCTGTCCGGCGACCACTGGGGCCTCGACCTCGCGCTGGAGATCCAGATCAACGGCCAGGTCGTGTCCCGGCCGCCGTTCGCCTCCATGTACTGGACGCCCGCCCAGATGCTGGCTCACCTGACCGTGAACGGCGCCTCGACCCGGACCGGGGACTTGTTCGCCTCGGGCACGGTCAGCGGCCCGGACCCTGATCAGCGCGGCTGCCTGCTGGAGCTGAGCTGGGGCGGCGCCGAACCGCTCACCCTGCCCGACGGCTCGGTGCGGTCCTTCCTGGAGGACGGCGACGAGGTCACGATCACCGCCACCGCCCCCGCCGCCGACGGCAGCCGCATCGGCTTCGGCGAAGTCACCGGCCGCGTCCTGCCCGCTTCCAGCAGTTAAGCCCGGGGATGGTAACCCCTCAATGCTGTGACAGCCACGTTAGCCCCACACGTCGCACAAATTGCCAGCCTGCTGCAACCCGCAATCCTCAAGGTGCATGATTGCGGACCGTTCATGATCGCGAAAGGTTTTACCCCATTTTCCGGGGCAAAAGTCTTCGCGATCATGGAAACCGCCTCGGTACGCCGCGCTAGAACCAGTGGCTGATAGTCCGGATGTAATTCCACCGGTTCCTGAATTCGTATTCACCCAGGTGCCTGAGTCCGCGGATCCGCCCGAAATAAAGCCCTACAAGGAGGCCAATCACGAGGATGATCAGCATGAGCAGATTGGTGCCGGAGAACCGGGCATGGCCCGCGGTCGATTGAAGCACATCCGAGGCGATCAGGGCGACGACGAAGAATATGCCGCCAGCCCAGCTAGGCAAGATCCAAACAATCAGACAGCAAGGATGCCGTACCAGAACGCGTGACATATGCAGCCGGCCGGCCTGCTGGCCGCGGCCACAGAATAAACCCCCCCACAACATGAACGTCTCACGCAATCGTAGGCAAAGCAAGACTGCAAATTCCCCTCATTAATCGCTAATTTCAGTCGGTTTTGTCGCGGACGGTGCGTTAGGTGGGTGAAATTTGGCGCGGACCGGTGGGGACGTTCACGAACTAGAACTCGGCTTGGGGGGGAGGAGTGGAGTAGGGGCTGCGTTCCAGGTAGTCGTGGTTGTAGGCGGCGAGAACTGTCGGCGTCTTCCGCCGGGACTGGAATGGATTATCTGCGGGTTCTGGCTGGTCAGCGCGAAACTAGCCGCTTAAATTGGCGGCGATGAGCAGCAGACCGATGCCGGCCATGTACCTGAGCCACGGCGCGCCGCCGCTGGCCGACGACCCGATCTGGCCGGGGGAGCTGTCCGCCTGGTCCGCGGCCCTGCCGCGGCCGGAGTCGATCCTGGTCATGTCGGCGCAGTGGGAGAACGCGCCCGTCTCGGTGAGCGCGACCCGCACGGTCCCGCTGTACTACGACTTCTGGGGCTTCCCCAAGCATTACTTGGAGGTACGTACCGGGCGCCGGGCGCGCCCGCGCTGGCCGAGGCGGTCCGCAAGCTGCTCGGCGGCCAGGTGCACGAGACGCCGACGGGGGCCTGGACCACGGCGCGCACGTACGGCTGGTCGAGATGTACCCGCAGGCCGACGTGCCGGTCATCAGCTGTCCATGCCCACGTTGAACCCGCGTGAGCTGATGGACCTGGGCAGCAAGCTCGCCCCGCTGCGCGACGAGGGCGTGCTGATCATGGGCAGCGGGTTCTCACCCAAACCTGCGGGAGTTCGTGTTCGAAGGCCCGGTGCCGGAATGGTCGCGTGATTCGACGAGTGGGGCCGGGAGGCGCTGGCCGACGCAAACGTGGACGCGCTGCTCGACTTCGCCCACAAGGCCCCGGCCGCGACACCGCGCACCCGCGTACCGAGCACTTCGCGCCACTGTCGTCACCCTCGGCGCGGGCGAGTCCGATCTGGCCGCGCAGCGCCCGGTGATCGAGAGCTTCTGGGGTGGCCTGGCAAACGCTCGGTCCAGCTGGGCTGACGGTCACAAGGTGAGACACGCGATCTTAGGGTCTGTCGAGCATCGGTCCGGACGGCCTATGGTCTAGACATGACCACGAACGACACGCTGCGCGTGACCGACTCACGAACCGGCCGCAGCTACGAACTCCCTATCGTCGATGGCGCTATCCGCGCGATGGACCTACGGCAGATCAAGACGTCCGAAGACGACTTCGGATTGCTCGCCTACGACCCGGCCTTCCAGAACACCGCCAGCTGCCGCAGCGCCATCACCTTCATCGACGGCGACCAGGGCATCCTGCGCTACCGCGGCTACCCCATCGAGGAACTGGCCCAGGGCGCGTCCTTCCTCGACGTGGCCTGGCTGCTGCTGCACGGCGACCTGCCGGATAAGAAAGAGTCAGTCAGCTGGGCCTACCAGATCGCCCACCACACCTACGTGCACGAGAACGTCAAGAAGTTCATCGACGGCTTCCATCACGACGCCCACCCGATGGGCATCCTGGTCAGCACGCTGGCCGCGCTGTCCACCTTCTACCCCGAGGCGAAGGCGGTGCACAACCGGGCCAACCAGGATGAGCAGGTCGTGCGGCTGATCGCCAAGATGCCCACGCTCGCGGCCTTCGCCTACCGGCACGCGCGGGGCCTCCCGTACGCCTATCCGGACGACGACCTGTCCTACGCGGGCAACTTCCTGAACATGATGGCGAAGATGACCGAGCCCAAGTACAGCCCCAACCCGGTGCTCGAGCACGCCCTGGACGTCCTGTTCATCCTGCACGCCGACCACGAGCAGAACTGCTCCACCAACGCCATGCGCGGCGTGGCCAGCTCCCAGGTCGACCCGTACTCGGCGGCGGCCGCGGCGGCCGCGGCGCTGTACGGGCCGCTGCACGGCGGCGCGAACGAGCAGGTGCTCAACATGCTCCGCGAGATCGGCTCGGTGGACAACGTGCCCGCGTACATCACCCGGGTCAAGAGCGGCGAGCTGCGCCTGATGGGGTTCGGCCACCGCGTGTACAAGAACTTCGACCCGCGGGCCACGATCATCAAGGGCGTCGCCGACGAGGTGTTCGAGGTCACCGGGCGCAATCCGCTGCTGGACATCGCGCTCGAGCTGGAGCGGATCGCGCTGGACGACGACTACTTCATCAGCCACAAGCTCTACCCGAACGTGGACTTCTACTCGGGCATCATCTACCAGGCCATGGGCTTCCCGGTGGCCATGTTCCCGGTGCTGTTCGCGATCGGCCGCATGCCCGGCTGGCTGGCTCAGTGGCAGGAGGGCTCCGCCGACCCGGAGCAGAAGATCGCCCGGCCGCGGCAGATCTACGTGGGTGAGACCCTGCGCCACCTCGACGGAGAGGGGGAGGGCGCCTGACCTGGTTCGACCTGCCGCCCGGCTCGCGGTTCGGGGTGGCCAGCCTGCCCTATGGCGTGTTCTCGGCCGGTGACCGGGACCCGACGACCCCGCGGGTCGGGGTCCGGATCGGCGACTCGGTACTCGACCTGGCGTCCGCGCTCGGCGAGCAGGTCTTCGCCGAGCCGTCGCTGAACGCCTTCCTGGCCCAGGGCCGGGCCCGGTGGAGCGACGTCCGGGCCCGGATCACCGAACTGGTGACCGAGCCGCGGCATCGCGCCAGCGTCGAGCCCGCGCTGCACCCGCTGTCGCAGGTGCGGCTGCACCGGCCGTTCGAGGTCGGCAACTACGTCGACTTCTTCGCCAGCGAGAACCACGCGACCAACGTCGGGCGGCTGTTCCGGCCCGGCGGCGAGGCGCTGACGCCCAACTGGAAGTACCTGCCGGTGGGGTACCACGGGCGTTCGGGCACCGTGGTGCTGTCCGGTACGCCGGTCATCCGCCCCCGCGGGCAGCGTCCGGCGGAGGTCTGCGCCCCGACGTTCGGCCCGTCCCGGCGGCTGGACTTCGAGGCCGAGGTCGGCTTCGTGGTCGGCGTCGGGTCACCGCTGGGCTCGCCGATCGGGGTTGACGCGTTCGCCGACCACGTGTTCGGCGTGTTCCTGGTCAACGACTGGTCGGCCCGCGACATCCAGGCCTGGGAGTCGCAGCCGCTCGGCCCGTTCCTGGCTAAGTCGTTCGCCACCTCGATCTCGCCCTGGGTCGTGCCGCTCGAGGCCCTGGCGCACGCCCGGGTCCGCCCGCCGCCGCAGCACCCCGAACCGCTGCCCTACCTGTCCGGAAGCGACCACTGGGGCCTCGACCTCGCGCTGGAGATCCGGATCAACGGCCAGGTCGTGTCCCGGCCGCCGTTCGCCTCCATGTACTGGACGCCCGCCCAGATGCTGGCTCACCTGACCGTGAACGGCGCCTCGACCCGGACCGGGGACTTGTTCGCCTCGGGCACGGTCAGCGGCCCGGACCCTGATCAGCGCGGCTGCCTGCTGGAGCTGAGCTGGGGCGGCGCCGAACCGCTCACCCTGCCCGACGGCTCGGTGCGGTCCTTCCTGGAGGACGGCGACGAGGTCACGATCACCGCCACCGCCCCCGCCGCCGACGGCAGCCGCATCGGCTTCGGCGAAGTCACCGGCCGCGTCCTGCCCGCTTCCAGCAGTTAAGCCCAGCAGCGAATTCTCGTTCACCCCCAATGCTGCGTCAGCCACGTTAGCCCCACACGTCGCACAAATTGCCAGCCCGCCCTGCCCAAAGCGCGCCCCGTTGGCGCAATCGCCATGATCGCGAAGGCTTTTATATGCCCCAGCACGTAAAAGTCTTCGCGATCATGAAAACCCGCGTCGGTACGAGCGCGCTAGAACCAGCGGCTGATAGCCCAGGACGTTGCGCCAGCGGGTGCCGGAATTCGGATTCACCCAGGTGCCTGGAGTCCGCGGATCCGCCCGAGATAGACGCCGCCACAAGAAGGCCAAGCACGAGCATGATCAGCATGAGCAGCATTGATAGCCGTACTGTGCGCGTGGCTCGATAGTCGCCTGGAAGCACATCCGAGGCGAACAGGGCGACGACGAAGAGCACATATGGCGCCCGCCCAGATCAGGCAAGATCCAGGCAATCAGACAGGCGAGCAGGATGCCGTACCAGAACGCGTGACCGCTATTGATCAGTGACGCCGAAGCCTGAGGACTGCTGGCCTGCTGCCGTCAGAACAAACCCCCCCACAACATGAACATCGCACGTAATCGTAGTGCAAAGCAAGACTACGAATTTCCCTTATTAATCGCTAATTTCAGTCGGATTATGTCGTGGACCGGTGCGTTAGTGACATTCCTGAGAATGATGTTTTCGGCCTGATTACTGTGACGAGCCGTCCGCGACCCATTGCCGCAGTTTCTTGCGGTCGAGCTTGCCCACGCTGGTCAGCGGGATGGCGGGCACGATCGTGATCTGCCGCGGGTACTTGTTCGCCCCCAGATGCTTGCGCGCGTGCTCGGTGAGCTCGTCCGCGGTGGCCGAAGCCCCGGGCCGCAGCGACACGAACGCCACCACCTCCTCCCCGAGCCGGACGTCCGGCCGCCCCACCACCCCGGCCAGGGCCACCGCCGGGTGCGCGACCAGCGCGTCCTCCACGTCCCGCGGGAAGACGTTGAACCCGCCCCGCAGGATCAGGTCCTTCTTGCGGTCCACCACGTACAGGTAGCCGTCGGCGTCCAGGTGCCCGATGTCACCGGTGTGCAGCCAGCCGCCCGCGAGCACGGTGGCCGCCGAATCCGGCGAATGCCAGTACCCGCTCATCACCCCGGGCGAGCGGACGCAGATCTCGCCGTCCTGGCCCGCGGGCAGCTTCGCGCCGCTGTCGTCCTGGATGGACACCTCGCACCCGGCCACCGGCACGCCGACGCTGCCCACCCTGCGCGCGCCGAAGGGGTTGGCCGAGATGAGCGTGGCCGACTCCGTGCAGCCGTAGCCCTCGTAGATCGTCGCGGACGGCACCCGCTCCTCGAACTCCCGCAGGACCTCCTCGGCCAGCGGCGACGCCCCGGAGGAGATGGCGGTCAGCTCGGACAGGTCGGCCTCCTCCAGCGGCTGGCCGAGCAGCATCTGGATCATCGACGGCACCAGCGCGCTGCCCTGCACCCGGTGCTCTTCGGCCAGCTTCACCCAGCCCGCCGGGTCGAACCAGCGCATGAGGATGGTCCTGGCCCCCTGGTCCCGGTGAAAGCCGCCGCAGAAGACCAGCAGCCCGTAGGCGTGTGCCAGGGGGAGGGGCAGGACCGAGCTGTTCACGTTGGCCCGCACGCTGTTCTGGTGCGCCGCCCACCCGCACCAGAACAGGTTCGCGTGAGTCAGCGGCACGCCCTTGGACCGGCCGGTCGTTCCTCCGGTGTACAGCAGGGCGGCCAGGTCGGTCCCGGACCGGTCCGCGATCGAGCCCGGCGCGGCCGCCTCCACCTGGGCGAAGTCGAGCACCGGGACACCCGGCGCGGCCGGGCCCCCGCCCTGCAGCGCCGGGCACCACCACGAACCGGACCTCCGGCGCGCCGGCCAGGGCAGCGGACACCTTGGGCAGGAACTCCGCCGTGGTCACCACGCCGACCGCTCCGGAGTCGACCAGCGCATGCCGGAGCTCGTCCTCGCTGACCAGGAAGATCAGCGGCGTCACCACCGCCCCGGCGCGCCACGCCGCGCTGTAGGTGATGAGCACCTCCGGGCAGTTGGCCATCAGCACGACCAGCCGGTCCCCGGGCCGGACGCCCAGGCCGCTCAGCCCGGTCGCGAACCTGGCCGCGCGCTCGGCGAGCGAGCCGGACGAATGCCACCGGCCCTCGTAGAACAGCGAGTCGTGGTCGCCCTGCCGTTCCAGCGCCAGCTCCGCCTGCCGGGCCAGGTTCTCCTCAGCCATGTCCGTCCTCACTTACCCGGCCGAGCCGGGCCGCTCACGCCAGGTTGATCTCGAAGTACGCGCCCTGATCATCGTGGACGATCCGGGCCGAGCCAGTCCAGCCGGCAAATCCGCCCGTGCCGGTGCCAGGCACGATGTGGCCGAACCAGGAGCCAGGGTCGGACTCCAGCCCGCCGTGCTGGACGGTCACCGAGCCCTCCCGCCCGTCATCGGTGCGCCCGGTGATCCGCTCGGTGGCCGCGTAGGACCGGGAGCCCTCCTGCGTCCCCGCGGACATGAACAGCGTCGTGGCGTGCCCGGTGATCCCCGCGGTGAACGTCTTGGAGAACGTCAGCAGGCCGAACCAGTCCGCCTCCAGCCCGGTCACCTGCCGCGGCTCGGCGCTGTCGACGGTGAAGCGAGCGATCAAGGTCATCGTTTCCTCCTGCGCGGTCTTCGGCATCCCGACGATAGCGAACCCGGGCCCTTCCGCCGCCTGGCCCCGCGGGTTAGGGTCGCGCTCATGGTGACCGAGACGGAATTCGACCAGCTGCTCGACGTGGTGCGTGAGTTCATCCGGCGTGAGGTGATGCCCGCCGAAGCCGGGATCGACGAAACCGACGAGATACCCGCGCGGCTGATCGATCAGGCCAAGGAGATGGGCCTGTACGGCTACGCCCTGCCCGCCGAGTACGGCGGCCTCGGCCTGTCAGTGGATCAGCAGGTGCGGCTGACCATCGAGCTCGGCTACACCTGCCCCGCGTTCCGGTCCCTGTTCGGCACCAACAACGGGATCGCCGGGCAGGTCCTGGTCCTGGCCGGGACCGAGGAGCAGCGCAAGCAGTGGCTGCCGCGGCTGGCCTCCGGCGAGGTCGTCGCCTCCTTCGCCCTGACCGAACCCGACGCCGGGTCCGACCCGAGCCGGCTGGTCACCACCGCACAGCGGGACGACGACGGGTGGGTCATCGACGGGCTCAAGCGGTACATCACCAACGCCCCCGCCGCGGACGCGTTCATGGTGTTCGCGCGAACCGACCCCGACGCCCCGCCCGGCAAGGGCATCGGCGTCTTCATCGTGCCCGCCCGCACCGACGGCGTGGCGGTGGCGGCCCGCGACCACAAGATGGGCCAGGCCGGCGCCTGGACCGCCGATGTCGCCTTCACCGGCGTCCGCGTTCCCGCCGACGCCCTGATCGGCGAGGCGGCCCAGGCCGGCTACGCCACGGCCATGCGGAGCCTGGCCCACGGCCGGCTGGTCATCGCCGCCCTGTGCGTCGGCGTCGCGGCCCGCCTGATCGACGAGAGCGTCGCCTACGCCAAGGAACGCTCCCAGGGCGGCCACCTGATCGGGGAGTACCAGCTCGTCCAGGCCATGCTCGCCGACTCCCACACCGAGTACCTGGCCGCCCGGGCCCTGGTCCTGGACGCCGCCGCCCGGTACGACGCGGGCACCGACCAGCGGCTGGCCCCGTCCGCGGCCAAGTACTTCGCCAGCGAGGCGGTCGGCCGGATCGCCGACCGCGCGGTCCAGATCCACGGCGGCTCCGGCTACATCCGCGGCATCCCGGTCGAACGCCTCTACCGCGACGTCCGGCTGTTCCGGATCTACGAGGGCACCAGCCAGATCCAGCAGCTAGTCATCGCCCGCGAGCTGCTCCGCTGAACCGCCGGGCACGAGTGCCGTGAGGAACATGTCCCTGACCACTATGTCCGCAGCATGCACGCCTACCACTCCGCTCACAGCCGCCACCGACATGTGGACGGAGGGAGCTTACCGGGGCCAGATACAGTTCCGGGACCGGATATCTGGCCGGTCCTGTCGATCCCGGCGGTGGCCGTTCGTATGGGGGTTAGAGGCGGCACCAGGCCGGCTCGAACAACGACGAGAGGAACGGGGCAATGACGAGGATCGTGGTTACCGAGTTCGTGTCGCTCAACGGGGTCATGGAAGAGCCCCGGTGGACCTTCGACTTCGACCGCGGCAAGGAAGGCGACCAGTTCAAGTACGAGGAGCTGTTCGACGCCGAATCGCTCCTGCTCGGCCGGGTCACCTACCAGGGCTTCGCGGCCGCCTGGCCGGACATGGGCCACGACGACTTCGGCCAGCGGATGAACAACATCCACAAGTACGTCGTGTCGAGCACCCTGACCGACGCCGAGGCCGCGTGGGGCCCCACCACGGTGCTGCGAGACAGCGACGTCGCGGCCGAGGTCGCGGCGCTCAAGGCGCAGCCCGGCGGGAATCTGCTGGTCGAGGGAAGCGCCCGGCTGGTGCACACGCTGGCCCAGCACGGGCTGGTCGACGAGTACCGCCTGATGGTCTTCCCGGTCATCCTGGGCCAGGGCAAGCGGGCCTTCCCCGACTCGATGCCCGCTGCGGCCAAGCTCACCATCGCCGACTCGCGCACCGTCGGCTCCGGCGTCCTGCTCCTCAACCTGACCCCGGAACAGGCCATCAGCTAGCCCCGACAGCCTCCCCCGGCCCGCGCGAACGGAATGAACCCGGGGTTTCACCTTCCTCTAGCAAGGTGAACCTCGGGTTTCACCTCGCTTCAAGGAGCGAGTACGCAGGCGTTAAGGTCGCTAGTGGACGACGAGGAGGCGGCGTGGACTTTGCCGAGACCGAGGAACACCAGGCCCTCCGGGCCGCCGTAGCCCAGATCGCGAAGAAGTTCGGGCCCCGTTACTACGCCGAGCGGGCCGCCGAGCGCCGTCCGTGTGCCGAGCTGTGGACCGCGCTCGGCGAGGCCGGGTTCATCGGCGTGAACATCCCCGAGGCGTACGGCGGTGGCGGCGGGGGCCTGACCGACCTGGTGCTGGTCTGCGAGGAGATAGCCGCGGCGGGCACGCCGCTGCTGCTCCTGGTGGTCTCCGCCGCGATCTCGGCCGAGATGCTCACCGAGTTCGGCACCCAGGAGCAGCGCGAGACCTGGCTGCCCCGCCTGGCCAGCGGCGCCTCGAAGATCGTGTTCGCGATCACCGAACCAGACGCCGGCTCCAACACCCACCGCCTGTCAACCACGGCCAAGCGGGACGGCGACGACTGGGTGCTGAACGGCACCAAGTACTACATCTCCGGGGTCGACGAGGCCGAGGCGCTCATGGTGGTAGCCAAGACCGGCCAGGACGCGCTGTCGCTGTTCATCGTCCCGACCGACGCCACGGGCCTGGACAAACACCTGCTCCCGGTGGACCTGCTGCTCCCGGAGCGGCAGTTCACCCTGCACTTCGACGACGTGCGCATAAACAAAACCGCGCTGGTCGGCGAGGAGGGCGCGGGTTTCCGGCAGGTGTTCCACGGGCTGAACCCGGAGCGGATCACCGGTGCCGCGCTCGCCGTCGGCGTGGCCAGGTACGCGCTGACCGCCGCGGCCCGGTACGCGAACGAGCGCACGGTCTGGTCCGAACCGATCGGCGCTCACCAGGGCGTTTCCCACCCGCTGGCCAAGGCCAAGATCGAGACCGAGCTCGCGGCCCTGATGACCAGGCAGGCCGCCTGGCAGCACGACCATGGCCTGCCCGCGGGGGAGTCCTCGAACATGGCGAAGTACGCCGCCGCCGAGGCCGCGCTTGCCGCCGTCGACGCGGCCATCCAGACTCACGGCGGCAACGGCCTGTCCACCGAATACGGGCTGATGCCGTACTGGAGCCTGGCGCGGCTGACGCGCATCGCGCCGGTCAACCGGGAGATGATCCTGAACTTCGTCGCCCAGCACAGCCTGGGCCTGCCCAGGTCGTACTAAACGCAGGAGCCACCGATGGACCTCGCGCGTAACCTCGTCGACCGGCTGCCCAAGACGTCCACCGGCAAGATCCAGAAGAACCTGGTCCGGTCCGAGCACGCCAGCCACTACCAGGAAGGCTGAGAGTGCCGGTCCTCACCTCCCGCGTCGACCTCAGGGACGAGACCTACCGCGCCAACCGGGACGCGCAGCTGGCCCTGATCCGGCAGCTGGACGAGCAGCTCGAGCTGGCCATCGCGGGCGGCGGCGAGCGCTATCAGCAGCGGCACCGCCAGCGAGGTAGGCTCCCGGCCAGGGAGCGCATTGAGCTGCTGCTGGACCCGGACAGCCCGTTCCTCGAGCTGTCCTCACTGGCCGCGTGGGGCACGGAGTTCACCGTCGGCGCGAGCGTGGTGACCGGTGTCGGCGTGGTCTCCGGCGTCGAGTGCGTGATCGTCGCGCACGACCCGACCGTCCGCGGCGGCGCGATGAACCCGTACTCGCTGCGCAAGGGCCTGCGCGCGCTGGAGATCGCCCGGACCAGCCGGCTGCCGGTAATGAACCTGGTGGAGTCGGGCGGCGCGGACCTGCCGTCGCAGGCCGACCTGTTCGTCCCGGGGGGCCGGACCTTCCACGAGCTCACCGAGCTGTCCGCCAACGGGGTGCCCACGGTGGCTCTGGTGTTCGGCAACTCCACCGCGGGCGGTGCCTACGTGCCGGGCATGTGCGACTACGCGGTCCTGGTCGACCGGCAGGCCAAGGTGTTCCTGGGCGGCCCGCCGCTGGTCAAGATGGCCACCGGCGAGGAAGCCGACGACGAAGCGCTCGGCGGGGCCGAGATGCATTCGAGGACCTCCGGCCTGTCCGACTATTTCGCGCTCGACGAGCACGACGCGATCCGCATCGGCCGCGACATCATGGCCCGGATCAACTGGCGCAAGCAGGGCCCGCCGCCGGGACCCGTGACCGAGCCGCGGTACGACCCCGATGAGATCCTTGGCATCGTGTCCGCCGACGTGAAGGTGCCCTTCGACCCGCGGGAAATCCTCGCGCGCACCGTGGACGGATCGGAGTTCGACGAGTACAAGCCGCTGTACGGCACCTCGCTGGTGACCGGCTGGGCCCGCCTCCACGGCTACCCGGTCGGGGTGCTGGCCAACCACCGGGGGGTGCTGTTCGGCGAGGAGGCCCAGAAGGCCACCGAGTTCATCCTGCTGGCCAACCAGACCGACACGCCGCTGATCTTCCTGCAGAACACCACCGGTTACATGGTCGGGACCAGCTACGAGCAGCGCGGCATCCTCAAGGACGGCGCCAAGATGATCAATGCCGTGACCAACTCCGAGGTCCCGCACCTCACCGTCACGATGGCGTCCTCGTTCGGCGCCGGAAACTACGGCATGTCCGGCCGGTCCTTCGACCCGCGGTTCGCCTTCGCCTGGCCCGGCGCCAAACTGGCCGTGATGGGCGCGGCCCAGCTCGCCGGGGTGCTCTCGATCGTGGGCCGGGCGAGCGCCAACGCCGCCGGGCGGCCGTTCGACGAGGAGGCGGACCGGGCCCGCACGGCCGCGATCGAGGCCCAGATCGAGGCCGAGTCGCACGCCTTCTTCGTCACCGCGCGGCTGTACGACGACGGCATCATCGACCCGCGCGACACCCGCACCGTGCTGGGCCTGACCCTGTCCGCCGTGCACTCCGCCCCCGTCAAGGGCCGCCGCGGCTTCGGCGTGTTCCGGATGTGACGCCGATGACACAAAAGCCGATGATGCAAAAGCCGATGACGCAAAGCATCAGCACGCTGCTGATCGCCAACCGCGGCGAGATCGCGGCCCGGATCATCCGCACCGCGCACGCCCTGGGCATCGCCACCGTCGCGGTCTACTCCGACCCGGACGCCGAAGCCCCCTACGTGACCCTCGCCGACCAGGCGGTCCGGCTGCCCGGAGCGGCGCCCGCCGACACCTACCTGCGCGGCGACCTGATCATTGCCGCGGCCGCCGCCACCGGCGCCGATGCCGTCCACCCCGGCTACGGGTTCCTGTCCGAGAACGCCGCGTTCGCCCGGGCCTGCGCCGACGCGGGCCTGATCTTCGTCGGCCCGTCCCCCGGCACAATCCAAGCGATGAGCGACAAAATCGCGGCCAAGGCCATGATGGCCGAGGCCGGCGTCCCGGTGCTGCCCAGCGTGACCGTCGACAACCTTGAACCCGAGCGTCGCGGCCAGCACCGTCGGTTTCCCGCTGCTGGTCAAGGCGGCGTTCGGCGGCGGCGGGCGCGGCATGCGGCTGGTCACGGACCCGGCGCGGCTCGACGAGGCGGTGCAAAGCGCGCGCCGCGAGGCGGCCGCGGCGTTCGGCGACGGGACCGTGTTCCTGGAGCGCTATGTCCCGGACCCGCGCCACGTCGAGGTGCAGATCCTCGGCGACGCCCACGGCGACGTGGTCCACCTGTTCGAGCGCGAGTGCTCCATCCAGCGCCGCTACCAGAAGATCGTCGAGGAGTCCCCGTCCCCGGCCGTCGATGACGCGCTGCGCCAGGAGCTCAGCCATGCGGCGGTCACCGCCGGGCGCGCGGTCGGCTACACCGGCGCGGGCACCGTCGAGTTCGTCGTGGACCGCGACGGGTCGTTCTACTTCCTGGAGATGAACACCCGGCTGCAGGTCGAGCACCCGGTCACCGAGGCCGTCACCGGGCTGGACCTGGTCGAGCTCCAGCTGCGCGTCGCCGAGGGCGAGCCGCTGCCCCCCGAGGTCCGCCGGGCCGCGATCACCGGCCACGCCATCGAGGCCCGCCTGTACGCCGAGGACGTCCCGGCCGGGTTCCTGCCGGTCACCGGCACGCTGCACCGCTTCGCGATCCCGTCCGGACCTGGCCTGCGGGTGGACACCGGATTCGGCGACGGGTCGGTGGTGAGCCCGCACTACGATGCGATGCTGGCCAAGGTCATCGCGCACGGCCGTACCCGGGCCGAGGCCGCCCGCCGGCTGGCCCGGGCCCTCCAGACCGCCGAGATCCACGGCCTGGCCACCAACCGCGACCTGCTGGTGGCCATCCTGCGCGAGCCGGAGTTCCTGGCCGGCGCCACCGACACCGGCTACCTGACCCGCCACCCGCCCGCCGCCCTGGCCGGAGCCGAAGCCGAAGCCGGAGCCGAAGCCGGAGCCGAAGCCGGAGCCGCACCCGCGACAGCGCGCCACGCCCTGGTCGCGGCGCTGGCCCGCCAGGTGGTCAACCGCGCCGCGGCACCCGTGCTGGCCACCCTGCCCTCGGGCTGGCGCAACGTCGTCTCCGCGCCGCAGCGGGTCGGCTACACCGCCGCGGGGCAGCAGTACGACGTGGCCTACCGCGTCCTGGGCGAGACCGTCCAGGCGTCAGTCAACGACGTGCCGCTAGGCCTGGCCAAGATCATCGGAGCCAGCCCGGACCGCGTCGACCTGGAAATCGACGGGCGACGGCGGGTGTACCGGGTGCACCGGGTTGGGCTCGAAAACCCCGTCACCTACGTCGACGCCAGCGACGGGTCCAGCGTCCTGACCGAACTGCCGCGGTTCGGCGACCCGGACAAGCTCACGCCCGCCGGGTCGCTGCTCGCCCCCATGCCCGGGCTGGTCCGGCGCGTGCTGGTCGAGGTGGGCGCGGTCGTGACCGCGGGTCAGCCGCTACTGGTCCTGGAGGCGATGAAGATGGAGCAGACCGTGGCCGCCCCCGCCGCCGGCGTGGTGGCCGAACTCCGGGCCAAGGCCGGCGAGCAGGTCGCGGCCGGCCAGGTCCTGGCGGTGGTGGAACCATGCCCGTAGACATGGCCGCGCTGGCCGCGGACCTGGCCGCCGAGTCCGCCGTCACCCGCGCCCTGGTGGCGGCCTCGACGAGGCCGGCTGGCACGCCCACGCCCGCGGCTGGGACATCGCCGACCAGTCAGCCACCTGGCCTACTTCGACGAGGTGGCGGTCCAGTCCGCGGTCCGCCCCGACGAGTTCCGCGCTGACCTCGCCGCGCCCCGGACAGCGTCAACGCGACCATCGCCGCCCGCTACCGCGACCGCACCGGAGCCGAGCTGCTGGCCTGGTTCGACACCGCCCGCGCCGAACTTCTCGATACCTTCGCACCATCGATCCGCACCAGCGGCTGCCCTGGTTCGGGCCCGCCATGAGCGCCGCCTCGTCGCTCACCGCCCGGCTCATGGAGACGTGGGCGCACACCCAGGACATCGCCGACGCCCTCGGCGTCACCCGCGAGCCCACCGCGGCTGCGGCACGTCGCGCACATCGGCGTCGGCGCGCGGGCCTTCAGCTACGCCGCCCGCGGCCAGGCCATGCCGGACGTACCGGTCCGCGTCGAGCTCACCGCCCCCGACGGCGCGGTATGGACCTGGGGCCCGGCGGACGTCGCCGACCAGGTAGCCGGGGACGCCTTGGACTTCTGCCTGCTCGTCACCCAGCGCAGGCACCGCGACGACCTCGCCTTGACCATCGAGGGCGAAACCGCACAACAGTGGATGGCCATCGCCCAGGCCTTCGCCGGCCCGCCCGGCCCCGGCCGGGAGCCGACCAGGAAAACCCCATGAACCGGCCGGTCCGCATCGCCAACTGCTCCGGGTTCTACGGCGACCGCTTCAGCGCCGCCCGGGAGATGCTGGCGGGCCCGATCGACGTGCTGACCGGCGACTACCTGGCCGAGCTCACCATGCTGATCCTCTGGAAGGCCCGCCGCAAGGACGAAAGCCTCGGCTACGCCACCACGTTCTTGCGCCAGATGCAGGACGTGCTCGGCACCTGCCTGGAACGCGGCATCAAGGTCGTGGCCAACGCCGGCGGCCTCAACCCCGAGGGCCTGGCCGCCAAGATCACCGAGCTCGCCCCCGGCGCCAAGGTCGCCTACCTGACCGGCGACGACCTGGCCCCGGTGATCAAGGACCTGCAGGCCGAAGGGCACGAGTTCACCAACCTCGACACCGGCGTGCCGCTGGCCAAGGCCGGTCTCCCGGTGGTCACCGCCAACGCCTACCTCGGCGGCTGGGGCATCGCGGCGGCGCTGCAGGCCGGCGCGGACGTCGTGATCTGCGGCCGGGTCACCGACGCGAGCCTGGTCACCGGGCCCGCCGCCTGGTGGCACGGCTGGGCCCGCGACGACTGGGACGCCCTGGCCGGCGCGGTCGCCGCCGGGCACGTCATCGAGTGCGGCCCGCAGGCCACCGGCGGCAACTACAGCTTCACCGATGAGATCACCGACCGCCGCTACCCGGGGTTCCCGATCGCCGAGGTGGCCGCGGACGGCAGCAGCGTCATCACCAAGCACGACGGTACCGGCGGGCTCGTCTCGGCCGGCACCGTCACCGCCCAGCTGCTCTACGAGATCGGCGCGCCCGCCTACCTCAACCCCGATGTCACCGCGCATTTCGATACCATCCAGCTCGGAGGACAGGGCCCGGACCGGGTGACGCTGGCCGGCACCCGCGGCAGCCCGCCGCCGGCCGACCTCAAGGTCGCGCTCAACATGCTCGGCGGCTACCGCAACACCATGACCATGGTCATCACCGGCCTCGACATCGAGGCCAAGGCGGAACACGCCGAGCAGCTCCTGTTCGAGCGGCTCCCTCAGCTTGAAGAGGTGGACGTCCGCCTGCTCCGCTTCGACCGCCCGGACGCCCCGGCCAACGAGCTGGCCACCGCGCACCTGCGTGTCACGGTTAAAGACCAGGACGAGCGCAAGGTCGGCCGGGCCTTCTCCGACGCGATCACCGAGCTCGCCCTGGCCGGATACGCCGGGTTCCACGCCACCACGCCGCCCGCCGGGGCCAGCGCCTACGGCATCTACTGGCCGGCTCTCGTCCCGCGCCGCGTCGTCACGGAATACCTGCACCTGCCGGACGGAAGCACCATGGCCGTTCCGTCCAATGAAATAGGTCCCCGTTCCCCGGCCGGGCTCCAGGCCGTGACGATCCCCGGACCCCAGCCCGACGCCCAGGCCGCCGAAGGCTCGGGGGGCTCGGGCCCGCCGCCGCAGGCGGCCAGGCTGGCAGGGTCGTCCCCCCCGGAACCAGCACAGCGCCGGGTGGCGAGCCGGTCACGGTCCCCCTCGGCCGGCTCTGCGGCGCCCGGTCCGGCGACAAGGGCGGCAACGCGAACGTGGGCCTGTGGGCGGTCAGCCCCGCCGCCTACGCCTGGCTGCGCCGGCACCTGACCGTCGGCCGGTTCCGCGAGCTGCTCACCGAGGCCGCCGGCCTGCCGGTCGACCGCTACGAGCTGCCGAACCTCCTGGCCCTCAACTTCGTCGTCCACGGCCTGCTCGCCCCCGGCGTGTCCGCCACGACCCGCCCCGACCCGCAGGCCAAGGGCCTGGGGGAGTACCTGCGCTCGCGGTTCGTCACCGTCCCCGCGGACGTGCTCTAAGCGCGCCAGGCCGGCAGCCGCTTCTCCAGGAACGCCCGGATGCCCTCCTGCGCCTCGTCGCTGCCGAACAGCCGGGCCGACAGCTCCGCCATCTCCGGGCCCGCCGCGTCCAGCCGCTGCCGCCGCGGCGCGTTCAGCAGCAGCTTCGTCTCCGCCGCGCCCTGCGGCGAGGTCTCGCGGATCTGCGCCACCAGCCCCGCCACCACCCCGTCGAGCTCCTCGCCCGTGCAGGACGAGGTGACCAGGCCCAGCCGCGCCGCCACCGACGCCCCGAACGTCTCGCCGGTCAGGTAGTACCGCCTGGCCTGGCGCGGGTCCATGATGTCCAGCGTGGTCAGCGAGATCATCGCCGGGGCCAGGCCGATCCGCGCCTCGGTGAACGCGAACGACGCGTCCTGCGCCGCGACGGCCAGGTCACACGCGCCCACGATGCCCATGCCGCCCGCCCGCACGTGCCCCGCGATCCGCGCGATGACCGGCTTGGGCAGCTCCACGATCAGCCTGAGCAGGTCCATGATCGCGGTCCCGCTGCCGCCGAGCTGTGTACCTTGGCGGCTGCGCCGCGGGCCGGTGCCCGCCGCGGCCAGGTCGGCGCCCGAGCAGAACACCCGGCCGGTGTGGGTCAGCACCACCGCCCGCACCGCCCGGTCCGCGCCCGCCTCGCCCAGCCGGGCCGTAAGCTCGGCCACCAGCTGAGCCGACAGCGCGTTGCGGTTGTGCGGGGAATCCAGGGTGACGGTGGCCACCTCGTCGCCCGCCTCGTACCGCACGAGTTCACTCATCTCAGTCACCCCCTGACCCGCCGTCCCGGTCCTGTCTTTTCAATTTATGCCGAACGGGCCGTGGTGCTTCCGCCACCACCCGCGATATGCCAGCCGGTGCCAAGATTTGCCCTGAATGCGAGCGGTTTGTCTGCGAACATGAGACGCCTGGCCAACAGGAGCAGCTTCATGGTGATACCGGACTCGGTCGATCTCAGCGAAAACCAGCACGCACAGCATGACACGCTGCGCGCGTTCCTGACCGACCAGCTGTCCTCGGCCGAGCTGCGCGCCGCGCTCGAGGGCGAGCCCGGCTACCGTCCCGAACTGCACGCCGAGCTGGCCGGCCAGCTCGGCCTGTCCGGCTGGACGATCCCGGAGGAGTTCGGCGGGCTCGGCAAGTCCCAGGTCGAGGCGTGCGCGATCCATGTCGAGCTCGGCCGCGCCCTGTACCCCGGCCCGTTCCTGCCCAGCTCGGTGGCGGCCGGGGCGCTGCTGGCCACCGGTCATCGCGAGGCGTGCGAGCGCTGGCTGCCCCAGCTGGCCGCCGGGACGGTGGCCGGGACGGTGGCGGCCGCGGATGAGGCCGGCCACTGGGCTCCCGGCCCCGGCGGTGTCCGGGCCGACTACGGGACCGGCGGCTGGCGGCTGGCTGGCCGCCGCTGGTACGTGGCGGCGGCGCACGCGGCGGGCATTCTCGTGGTCCCGGCGGTCACCGAATCCGGCCTGGCCATGTTCCTGGCCGAAACGGGGTCCGGGGGCATGGACATATCCCGGCAGCTTGATCTGGACCTGACCCGCCGGATCAGCATCATCACCTTCGAGGCGGCTCCCGCCGTGCTGCTCACCAAGGACGCGACCGCGGCCCTGGCCCGGGCCGAGCGCGAGTTCCTGATCGGCACCGCCGCCGAGGCCGCGGGCGGCATCGGCTGGTGCCTGGACGCCAGCCTCGCTTACGTCCGGGAGCAAGGCGAGTCCGAGCGCCTGGGCGGCTCCTTCGAGGCGGTGGCCAGCTTCTGCGTCGACATGCTGGCCGACCTGGAGAACGTCGCGGCCGCCGCCCGGTACGCCGCGGCCGCGACCGACGTCGGCGCCGCCGACGCCCAGAAGGCGGCCCACGCCGCGGCGCTGCAGGCCGGCGACTCCTATCGCCGCACGGCCGTGGCCGCGATCGGCCTGTTCGGCGACATCGGCTTCACCAAGGAGCATGACGCACAGCTGTACTACCGCCGCGCCTGGTCCGCCGAGCGCCTGTCCGGCGGACCCCAGGCTCACCGGGACGCTCTCGCCGCCCAGTTATCCCAATCAGGGCCGGCGCCTCGTGCGCGTCTCGTAGTCTCCTTGTAGTCGTTTCGTTGCTATGAGTGACTGGGGGTGTGTCGTGCGGATTCGGGGCGTCCACTGGCTGATGGCGGTCACGGTCCTGGCGGTCTTGCTCGCCGGGGGAGTGCCCGCGTCCGCGAGCAGCGGAACAACCATCGGCCCCGTGCAGATCAACCCGGTCGGGCACCCGCACCTGTGCTGGCAGGCCACCGGCAACGGCGCCCCCGTCCTGCTCGAGAAGTGCGACCCGGCTATCGAGGCCCAGCAATGGTCGCTGACCCCCGACGGCGTCCTGATGAACGGCATCGGCTACTGCCTGGAGGCCCGCGCCGGCCAGCCTGCCGGCGTGCCTTTGTTTATCGACTTCGCCAGCCAGTGCGGCGGCTCCCGGGGCCAGGTCTGGCAGTACAACGGCACCACCGGCCACCTGTCCAGCCTCGGCACCTGCGCCGGGCTGGCCGGCCGGGTAGCGGCCGGAAGCTCGGTCGTCCGTCGTGATTGCCCGGGCGGACCCCGCTGGAGCATCGGCTACAGCGCCGTCACCCTTCGCCCCGGGAGCGGGAGCGGCGCAGCGGGCGGCACCTTTGACACCTCGGTAACCGTGACCAACGCGACGTCGGCCCAGACCGCGTACCAGGTGACGGTGGAGTTCGGCCCGCCGCGCGGCCTGGACTACACCGCCGTGCGCGCCACCGGCGGCGCCTCCGGCTGGCACTGTGACCGGTCCGCCCTAGCGATTGCGGCAGCGAGACCGCCCACTCGACCAGCGTGTGATCGAGCAGCGGCGCCCGCACCTCCAGCGAATGCGCCATCCCGGCGCGGTCCACCTTGGTCAGGATGTCGCCCGGCAGATAGTGGCTGCAGGTCGACGTACTGCGCCTGCCGCAGCGGATCGTCGGTCCGTCCGGCCTCCGCCATCAGCGCCGCCACCTGGTCGGCCGGGTCGTGGCCGTCGAGCGCCGCCCGCAGCGCCGGCGAGAACAGCGCCCGGCGCTGGTCGTGGTGCAGCTTGCAGAGGGTGCGGTAGTAGCCCGCCGCCGAATCCAGGCTGATCTCGGTGAGCGTGTGCTTCGCCCGCAGCCAGCGCGGCGCGCGGTCGAGCTTCGGATAGGCCCGCGCGAGCGGCGCCAGCAGCCGCCGGCGGGCGGCGGCGGGCAGGGTCGCGGCGGGCGGCCTCGGCGATGCGGTGCCAGCGGTAGCGGCGGTAGCCGGCGAAGATCTCGTCGCCGCCGTCGCCGGACAGCGCCACCGTCGCATCCCGCCGCGCCAGCTCGCAGACACGCAGCGTCGGTACCGAGGAGTGATCGCCGAACGGCTCGCCATAGATCGCGGCCTGGTCGCGCGCGGCGGCGATGTAGTCGACGGTCGCCGCCTCGGCGTGATGCGCGGTGTGGTAGCGTTGCGCGACCTGCTCGGCCAGCGGCCGCTCGTCGGCGCCGAAGAAGCCGATCGTGAAGGTGTCGAGCGGCTGCGTCGCTCAGCCCGGCCGCGACCGCGACCACGGCACTGGAATCCACCCCCCCCGAGAGGAAGGCGCCGAGCGGCACGTCGGCGATCAGCCGCGCGCGCACCGCGCGGACGAGGTGGGCGTCGAGCGCCCGCACGGCCTCGGCCTCCGCGATCGGCTGCTCGGCGAGCGGGATGCGCCAGTAGCGGCGGGGGCGCGGGATCAGCGGTCCGGCCCGATCAGCAGGCGAGTGGGCGGCCGGCAGCCTGCGGACGTCCTGCCAGATCGTCGCCGGCTCCGGGATGAAGCCGTAGGCGAAGAAGTCATCGACCGCCGCCGGGTCGATCCGCCGCGGCAGGGCCGGCAGCGCGGTCATCCCGCCCAGCTCGGAGGCGAAGGCGAAGCGCCCGTCCGGCAGCGTCGCGTAATGCAGCGGCTTCTTGCCAAGCCGGTCGCGCGCCAGGAACAGGCAGTCGCGGTTGCGGTCCCAGATCGCGAAGGCGAACATGCCGGCGAGGCGCTCCAGGCAGGCCGGCCCCCACGCCTCCCAGGCATGGACGATCACCTCGGTGTCGCAGCGCGAGGCGAAGCGGTGGCCGAGCGCCTCCAGCTCCGGGCGCAGCTCGAGGTGATTGTAGATGCAGCCGTTGAAGATGATCGCGACCGAGCCGTCCTCGTTGAACATCGGCTGGTGGCCGCCGGCGGGATCGATGATCGCGAGCCGCCGGTGGCCGAGCGCCACCCCCGGCTCGACCAGGAACCCGTCCCCGTCCGGCCCGCGATGCGCCATCGCGTCGGTCATGCGCCGCAGCGCCGCGCCGATCGCTCGATCCCGCCGGTGAGAGGAAGAGGCCCGCCAAGCCGCACATCGCACGACCCCGAGCGGTGGACCGTCGCACGACCCTGCCGCAGAAGCGTCAACGGCCGGTCAACGCCCAGCCCCGAGCTTCACGTTCCTGAACGCCCATCGAGCCGAGCCTTGCAATAGCGGAAGACGGTGGCCGGTGTCGATGCTTGCCCTATCATCGCCACGCCGGCGTGACAGTAGCCTGCCGCTCCGCCCTGGCGTAGAAGCCAAACTCGCCCACATGCCGGACCGTTGCTTGCCGAGTTGGACGATGATGATAACGGGCCTTACCAGAGCTGTGTCGTGATTGGCCGCGGAGGGCGTCGCGTGAGGGCTGCGGGCCGGACGGACGGTGCTGGCCGCGATCGGGCTGCTGGCCGGCGATCGGTCTGGCGACGGCGCTGCTCCACACGCCGGGCCGCGCGCGCGCCGGCGCCCGCTGCGCGGCCGCGGCCGGCGTGCCGGTGCAGGTCGCGAAGGCGACGCGTCGCCGACGTGCCGGTGATGCTGAGCAACATCGGCGCGGTGCAGGCCTACAATTCGGTGCTGGTGCGCGCCCGCGTCGACGGCACGCTGGAGCAGGTGCTGTTCCACGAGGGCCAGGACGTCGACGAAGGGCCAGTTGCTCGGCGATCATCGATCCGCGCCCCTACGCCGCGGTGCTGGCGCAGGCGCGGCCAAGCAGGCGGCGGATCAGGCCATGCTCGCCAGCGCCAAGAAGGACCTCACGCGGTACAGCAATCTGGCGCGCGACAAGTTCGGCACCATGCAGAGCGTCGACCAGCAGACCGGGCACGGTCGGCCAGCTCACCGCCTCATCCAGGGCGACGCGGCGACCATCGCGGCCGCGCGGCTCAACCTCGACTTCACCCAGATCAAGGCGCCGATCACCGGCCGCGTCGGCCTGCGGCAGGTCGATGCCGGCAACCTGATCCATGCCAGCGACGCGCAGGGGATCGTGACGATCAACCAGATCCACCCGATCGCGGTGATGTTCAGCCTGCCGCAGGACGACCTGCCGCAGGTGCAGGCGGCGATGCAGCGCGGGCGCGCGCTGCCGGTGCGCGCCGCCAGCTCCGACGGGAAGATGCTGCTGGGCCAGGGCACGCTGCTCACGATCGACAACACGGTCGACGCGGCGACCGGCAATTTCAAGCTCAAGGCGACGTTCCCGAACGCCGCACGACCAGCTCTGGCCGGGGCAGTTCGTGCATGTCCAGATGCAGGTCGGCACGCTCAAGGGCGCGGTCACGGTGCCCTCGGCGGCGGTGCAGCGCGGGCCGGACGGGCTCTATGCCTACGTCGTGGGACCGGACCAGCGCGCGTCGCGGCGCACGGTCACGGTCCGGCAGGACGACGGCCGCGTGGCCGTGATCGCGAGCGGCATCGCCGCGGGGGAGACCGTGGTGGTCAACGGGCAGTCCCGACTGCAGCGACGGCAGCCGGGTCGAGGCCGGCCCTGATGGGCGCCGGGATGGGGGAGGGTCGCCGGGCGTGAGCATCTCGACCCCCTTCATCAAGCGGCCGATCGCGACCTCGCTGATGATGGCGGCGCTGCTGCTGGTCGGCATCGCCGCCTATCCGCTGCTGCCGGTGGCGCCGCTGCCGAACGTCGATTTCCCGACCATCGTCGTCAACGGCAAGCTGCCCGGCGCCTCGCCCGAGACGATGGCGACGACCGTCGCCCAGCCGCTCGAACGCCAGATCGCGGAGATCCCGGGCGTCGACCAGATGACCTCGGTGAGCGTGCTGGGGCAGACCCAGATCGTCGTGCAGTTCGCGCTCGACCGCAACATCGACGCCGCCGCGCAGGACATCCAGGCGGCGATCAACGGCGCCAGCGGCCAGTTGCCGAAGAACATGCCGAGCGCGCCCAACTACTGGAAGAGCAATCCCGTCCGACAGCCCGATCATGATCCTCGCGGTGCAGTCCGACGCGCTGCCGCTCACCGCGGTCGACGACTACGCCGACACCATCCTGAGCCAGCAGATCTCGCAGATCGCCGGCGTCGGCCAGACCTTCATCGGCGGCGAGCAGAAGCCCGCGATCCGCGTGCAGGTCGATCCCGCCAAGCTCGCCGCGATGGGCATGACGCTCGAGGACGTGCGGCAGATGCTGGTCAACGCGACCGTGGATAATCCGAAGGGCACGATCGACGGCCCGCGCACCAGCTTCACGATCTACGCCAACGACCAGCTCACGCAAGGCATCGCAGTACGAGAACGTCATCCTCGCCTACCGCAACGGCGCGCCGGTGCGGGTGCGCGACATCGGCCGCGCCGATCGCGGCCCCGGAGAACCTGCGGCTCGGCGGCCTGGCAGAACGGCCATCGCGGCATCCTGCTGGTGATCGTTCAAGCAGCCGGGGGCGAACGTCATCAGCACGGTCGACCGGATCAAGGCCGAGCTGCCGCGGCTCGAGGCCTCGCTGCCGCCCTCGGTCCACGTCAGCACGCTGATGGACCGCACCCAGACCATCCGCGCCGCGGTCAGCGACGTGCAGTTCACGCTGCTGCTCTCGGTCGGCACTGGTGGTGATGGTGATCTTCGTGTTCCTGCGCAACGTCTGGGCGACGCTGATCCCGAGCATGGCGGTGCCGCTGGCGCTTGCTCGGCACCTTCGCGGCGATGTACCTGCTCGGCTACAGCCTCGACAACCTCTCGCTGATGGCGCTCACGATCGCGGTCGGCTTCGTCGTCGACGACGCGATCGTCATGCTGGAGAACATCTACCGCCACATCGAGGAGGGGATGCGGCCGATGGAGGCGGCGCTGAAGGGCGCCTGCGAGATCGGCTTCACCATCATCTCGATCAGCTTCTCGCTGGTCGCGGTGTTCATCCCGCTGCTGCTGATGGGCGGCATCGTCGGCCGCCTGTTCCGCGAGTTCGCGGTCACCGTGAGCATGGCGGTGCTGATCTCGGCCGCGGTCTCGCTGACGCTCACGCCGATGCTGTGCTCGCGCTTCCTGCGCCACACCACCCAGCACGGGCGGCTCTACCGCATCGTGGAGGCGATGTTCGACGGGCTGATCGGCTTCTACCGCCGCACGCTCGACGTGGCGCTGCGCCACCAGTTCATCATGCTGATGGTGTTCTTCGCGACGATCGGCGCTCACCGTGACCCTCTATGTCGTGATCCCGAAGGGCTTCTTCCCGGAGCAGGACAACGGCGTGCTGATCGGCGTCTCGGAAGCCGGGCAGGACGTCTCGTTCGCCGAGATGCAGCAGCGCCAGCTCGCGATCGCCAAGGTGATCGCGCAGGATCCCGACATCGCCGGCTACGCGATGACGATCGGCGCCGGCCTCGGCGGCCAGACCGAGAACCAGGGCCGGATATTCATCGCGCTCAAGCCGTTCAGCGAGCGCCACGCGACGGCGCAGCAGATCATCGCCCGGCTGCGCCCCAAGCTCGACCGGGTCATGGGCATCCAGCCTGTTCCTGCAGGCGTCGCAGGACATCCGCGTCGGCGGCCGGCTGAGCAAGACGCAGTACCAGTACACGCTGCAGGACGCGAACGCCGAGGAGCTCTATGCCTGGGCGCCGAAGGTGCTGGCGAAGCTGCGCGGCCTGCCGATGCTGCGCGACCTGACCAGCGACGAGCAGATGGCCGGCCCCACCCTGTCGCTCGACCATCGACCGCGACCGCGCCGCGCGCTTCGGCATCACGCCGGCGCAGATCGACGCAGACGCTCTACGACGCGTTCGGGCAGGAGCAGGTGACGCAGTATTTCACGCAGGTGAACACCTATCACGTGATCCTGGAGGTGCTGCCCTCGCTGCAAGGCAAGCTCTCGACGCTCAACTCGCTCTATGTCCGCTCCAGCATCCGGCCAGGCGGTGCCGCTCTCGGCATGGTGAAGGTCGGATAGCAACGCAGGTCTCGCCGGTCGCGGTGAACCACCAGGGCCAGTTCCCGGCGGTGACGCTGAGCTTCAATCTGGGCCCGGGCGCGGCGCTCGGGCCAGGCGGTCACGGCGATCGACCAGGCGATGGCCGAGCTGCACGCGCCCGCCTCGCTGCAGGGCACATTCCAGGGCACCGCGCAGGCGTTCCAGTCCTCGCTCTCGACGCAGCCCTACCTGATCGCGGCGGCGGTGGTCGCCGTCTATATCATCCTCGGCATCCTCTACGAGAGCTACATCCTGCCGCTGACCATCCTCTCGACGCTGCCATCGGCGGGCGTGGGCGCGCTGCTGATGCTGATGCTGTTCGGCTACGAGTTCTCGGTGATCGCGCTGATCGGCGTGATCCTGCTGATCGGCATCGTGAAGAAGAACGGCATCATGATGGTGGATTTCGCGATCAACGCCGAGCGCCGCGACGGCGAGGCGCCGATCGATGCGATCCGCCAGGCCTGCCTGCTGCGCTTCCGCCCGATCCTGATGACGACGATGGCGGCGATGCTGACCGGCCTGCCGCTGATGCTGGGCCACGGCGCCGGCTCGGAGCTGCGCCGCCCGCTCGGCTTCGCGATGGTGGGCGGGCTGGCGTTCTCGCAGGTGCTGACGCTCTACACCACGCCGGTCGTCTATCTCTATCTCGACCGGCTGCAGCGCTGGCTGGCGCCGCGCCGCCGCTCGCGGATGCCGGTGCTGGCCGAGAAGATGGGCAGCGCCGCCGCCGATTGATCCTTGCCTGACAGAGAGGGGGCGCCGTTTGACGCTCGCGACCGTCACCCGGCCCTATACGGGCACGGGCGCGACAATGCAGCGGATCGACCGCGCGCTCGGGTTGCTGGCCGAAGTGCCGGCCGCCCTGCTTGTCGTCGCCGAGATCGT
This sequence comes from uncultured Actinomycetes bacterium, assembly GCA_963822765.1. GTDB lineage: Bacteria > Actinomycetota > Actinomycetes > Streptosporangiales > Streptosporangiaceae > Palsa-504. The sequence continues at coordinate 99,031 of CAWGJL010000032.1, forward strand.
GCTGCTCTCGGCCGGCGTCGTTTCGCGCTACGTCTTTCAAAGCCCGCTCACCTGGTCCGACGAGCTCGCCTCGGCGCTGTTCCTCTGGCTCGCAATGCTGGGCGCCGTCGTCGCACTGCGCCGCGGCGAGCACATGCGGCTGACCGTGTTCGTCAACCGCGCGCACCCGGCCGCCCGCGCGTGGCTGGAGGCGATCGGCGCCGCCGTCACCGCCGCCTGCCTGCTCGGGCTGATGATCCCGGCCGCGCAGTACATGACCGACCAGTGGGACGGTGATCACGCCCGCGCTCGGCGCTGACGCGATTCCGGGTGCGTGGCCGCGATCCCGTGGGCGCGGCAATGATGGCGCTGACCGCACTGGTGCGGCTGTTCCGCGTCGGCCACGTGCCGCGCGCGGCGGGCGCGGTGGCGCTGATCGTCGCCGTGCTCGCTTGCGCTCTGGCTGGCGCAGTCGCCGCTTGCCGCGATCGGCAATTTCAACCTGGTGGTCTTTTTCGTCATCGGCGTCGGCCTTTGCGTGCTGGCCGGCACGCCGATCGCGTTCGCCTTCGGCGCCGCGACGCTCGCCTATCTCACCTTCACCACGACGATCCCGCTCAGCATCGTGGTCAACCGCATCGACGAGGGGATGTCCTCGATCGTGCTGCTGGCGGTGCCGCTGTTCGTCTTTCTCGGCGTGCTGATCGAGATGATGGGGCTGGCGCGGGCGCTGGTCGATTTCATGGTGGCCCTGCTTGGCCATGTCCGCGGCGGCCTCTCCTACGTGCTGCTGGCGGCGATGTATCTCGTCTCGGGCATCTCCGGGTCGAAGGCCGCGGACATGGCGGCGGTCGCACCCTGCCTGTTTCCCGAGATGAAGCGGCGCGGCGCAGCACCAGGCGAGCTGGTGGCGCTGCTCGCGTCGTCGGGGGCGATGTCGGAGACGATCCCGCCGAGCCTCGTGCTCATCACCATCGGTTCGGTTTGCGGGGTCTCGATTGCGGGGCTGTTCACCGGCGGGATGCTGCCGGCCGCGGTCGGCGCGCTCGCGCTGGTCGCGGTGAGCCGCTGGCGGTCGCCCGCCGACGACGCGGCCGGGCAGCGGCGCGCGAGCCTGGGCGCCATGCTGCGCACCGGGCTGATCGCGGTGCCGGCGCTGGTGCTGCCGTTCCTGATCCGCGCCGCGGTCGTCGAGGGGATCGCTACCGCGACCGAGGTTTCCACCGTCGGCATCGCCTACACGTTCCTGGCCGGCCTGCTGATCTATCGCCGCTACGATTTGCGCCGGCTGTGGCCGATGCTGGTGGATACGGCCGCGCTGTCGGGCGCGATCCTGCTCATCATCGGCATGGCGACGGCGATGGCGTGGGCGCTGACGCAATCGGGCTTCAGCCAGCAGCTCGTCGCTCGCGATGACCCGGATGCCGGGCGGCAAGGCCGGCTTCCTCGCCGTCTCCGTCGTGGTGTTCGCGGTACTCGGTTCGCTGCTGGAGGGCATTCCGGCGATCGTGCTGTTCGGCCCGCTGCTGTTCCCGGCGGCGCGCGCGATCGGGGTCAACGACGTGCATTATGCGATGACGGCGGTGCTCGCGATGGGGCTTGGCCTGTTCGCCCCGCCGTTCGGCGTCGGCTTCTACCTCTCATGTGCGATCGGCGGCGCCTCGCCGGACGAGGCAATGCGGCTGGTGTGGCCGTATCTCGGCGCACTGCTGCTCGCGGTGATCGTGGTGGCGGCGGTGCCGTGGCTCTCAATCGGTTTTCTCTGACAGCAGTGCTACGCGTCGGCCACCATGCTGGTCGTGAAGACCTACGCCCTGCGGGACTGCATTGTGCTCGACTATGTCGGCTACCGGGCGGACGTCGTCATCGGCCGTCACATCCTGCATGGACCGCTGCTGCCGTTCTTCGAGGACCAGGTCTTCGCGACACGGGTAGTGGTCCCTTTTGGATCTGCGGGCAAGCGAGCTAGCCACAAAACCTGCGCGGTCCGACTCGATCAGCGAAGACCAGGAGGACAGAGTGGCTCAAGGGGAATCCATGCGGAGGAGACACATCGTGACGAAGGTTCAGCGCCTGACCGTTGATCTCGCAGGCTACCCCGATCTCGTCGTAATCTATCTTGGAATGCGCGTGCGGACGTGGACCGGGGTGAAGACGCTATTCAGATTTCGGAGCGCAAATCCCGAAAGCCGTCGAGCAGAAGCCCGACGGCCTGCTGCTGCACGAGAATTTATTGTTTTCGCTTTTTCCTCCGCACGCCGGGATGCGCCAATACTGGCGGGATTTCGACTCCCTGGAGCGCTGGGCGCGAAGCGAGCCCCACAAACGGTGGTGGCAACAGTTCGTAAAGGACTCGGGCGGCACGGGCTTCTGGCACGAGACCTACTTCATTCGCGGCGGCATGGAAGCCATCTATGACGACGTGCGTAAGCAGATCGGTTTGTCTGCGTTTGCACCCATGCAACCCGCGCGGGGAGCCATGTTCTCGGCACGGCAGCGATCGCGGTTAGACGACGCTCGAACGCCGCCCGCTCCCGTGCCCGACACCGACGATTCCGACCTCACTTAGGGGAACCCAACCTTTGCGCCGGTGTTCGCCTCCCATGCTGTCTGACCGTCCCATGCTGCCCCTCCAGGCCTCCGATCGTCCGCCGCCCAGCCCCGGCCGGCAGCCGGACGAGGACGACCCGGACGCGCCGCCGCCAATCGAGGAGCCGCCGACGCCGATCCCGATCCCGCCCGACCTCCCGCCCGAGCCGATGCGCGCTGACACGGCGGATGACGCTCGCCCTGCCTTGGCCTAAACTGGCACCCTCGTCCTCACACGGGAAGGAATGCGCCGGTGGGCCACGGAACCTTTGTCTGGAACGAACTGCTGACGCGCGATGTCGAAGCCGCCAAGAGGTTCTATGCCGGCGTCGTCGGCTGGACCTTCAAGCCTATGCCGATGGCAGACGGCACTTACTGGATTGCCGAGATGGACGGAAAGCCGGTCGCCGGCATCATGGCCATGCCGCAAGACATGCCGGCCGCGGTGCCGCCACACTGGTTCGAGTACCTCGAAGTGGACGACGTGGATGCGCGCCTCAAGCGGGCGACCGAGCATGGCGGCAAGATCATGCGCCCGTCCTTCGATGTGCCCGATGTCGGCCGGCTCGGCTTCGCCATGGACAGCACCGGTGCTGCCCTCGGTTTGATGACACCGGTGCAAAAGACCTGACGGGGCCGCGTCGATCACTTCTCCGTACGGGTCATCAGGAATTGCCGCCGGCATGAATTGCTGGCCGCCCTTCAGTCGATACGGCCTTCGCCCACGGCCAGGTCGCAGGGCGTGTCGCGCAGCGTCTCCACTGCGGTCCGTAGTCCGGCGATGATCGTCGGCAACGCCATGCTAGGCGCGCCCGGGTGGAGCACCGCCTGCTCGGGCAGCCGCGGCACATGGATAAAGCCGGCGAGAACGCCGGCAAACTCCGTCGCCGCCAGGTGGCAGGCGAGATAGAACGCCGCGTTGCAGAGGAACGTGCCCGCCGTGTTCGAGACCGAGGCCGGGATGCCGCCCGCGCGCTGCGCCGCCGCGATCGCCTTGATCGGCGCCGAGGCGAGGTAGGCCGCCGGGCCGCCCGCCACCACCGGCACGTCGATCGGCTGCGCCCCGTCATTGTCCGGGATGCGCGCGTCGATCACGTTGATCGCAACCCGCTCGACCGACATCTCCGCCCGCGACACCGCCTGGCCGGCCAGCAGCACCGCATCCGGCCGGTGCTCGGCGATCGTGGCGCGCACCGCTTCGGCCAGTCGCGCGGCCGAGACCGGTAGCATCGCGATGCCCAGCGCCACGCCCTCCGGCTGCCAGCCGGCCAGCGCCCGCACCGCTTCCCGCGATGCGTTGATCGTCTCGCCCCCGAACGGCTCGAAGCCGGTGAGCAGGATGCGCATGGCGCCACGTTAGCGAACCAGGATCGCCATTGCCAGGAACGCCCCTTGACGCCGATGCGGGGGGTAGCGTCCGCTGGCACCGCGGAAGTGGGGGAAATTCCAGATGGCGAACCGTGCGACCGATCGGGAACCGAATGGGGTCACGCGCCGGGGCCTGCTGGCCGGAGGTGCCAGCCTGGCCGCATTGGCGAGCGTGCCGGCGGCGGCCCAGCAGCCCCAGCCGCCGACATCGCGCCGATTCGCCCTCGCCTATATCGGCACCTACACGTCGCACGCGGTGCACGGTGCCGCGGGACACGGCGAGGGCATCTATCTGGTGCGCCTCGACCGCGCGACCGGCGCGCTGGAGCCGGTGAAGACCTACCCGGCGCCAAGTCCGTCCTGGATCGCGCTCGATCCGCAGCGGCGGTTCCTCTACGCCGTCAACGAGATCGAGGACTTCGGCGGCGCCAAGCACGGCTCGGTCACCGCCTACGGCATCGCGCCCGGCAGCGGCGAGCTGACGCAGATCAACGCCGTCAGCTCGCAGGGCGCGGGGCCGGCGCACGGCAGTGTGCATCCGTCGGGGAAATTCGTGTTTGTCGCCAATTACGGCGGCGGCAACGTCGCAGTGCTGCCGGTGCAGGCGAACGGCGGTCTTGGCGACGCCGTGGACGTGCAGGCGGATCAGGGGCCGCCCGGCGCCGGCCGTCCCGCCGACGGCGCACCCGGCAACTTCTCGATCAGCGATCATAACGGGCCGCACGCACATATGATCTCGGCCGATCCGACCGGACGGTGGGTGCTGGTCAACGACCTCGGCCTCGACCGCACCTTCATCTGGCGGTTCGATCCGCAGAGCGGCGAGCTCGCGGCCGGCAACCCGGCCTACGTCCCGGCGGCCTCCGCCGGCGCCGGCCCGCGTCATTTCGGCTGGCATCCGAACGGCCGCATCTTCTACAACCTCTACGAGGAGGCATCGGAACTCGCCGTCTATGACTGGGATCCGCGCACCGCGGCGTTGCAGTTCAAGCAGAAGGTTTCGATCCTGCCGCCCGGGTATGCCGGCACCAACTACGCCTCCGAGCTGGTCATCACGCCGAGCGGGCGCTTTATTTATGCGGTCAACCGGCTGCACAACAGCATCGGTATCTTTGCCGTGGCACTCGACGGGACTGTGCGCTGGATCGGGGATCAATGGACGCGGGGCGACTACACCCGCAACATCGGGCTCGATCCCAGCGGCAGGTTTCTGGTCGCCTGCAACCACCGCAGCGACCAGGCGACGGTGTTCCTGGTCGATCCTGTCACTGGCGGCCTGCCCTTCACGAACCGCTACTTCCCGGTGCCCAGCCCGTCGATGATCGCGTTCCTCTAGTGTCGAAAGCCCATCGGGAACCGACGCGCTCAATCCTTTGCGGGACCCAGATGGAACGAGTGTGCAACACTGTTTGTGAAATTGGGTAGGCGGTTGAGATGCTTGGTAGAACGGCAGCGCTGGCGCTCTTGATTGCCGGCGCACTCCCTTCCGTTCGGGCGCTGGCCGGCCAGAAGGGCTTGGTGCCGGACACGGGCATCCATGGCCCTACGCTCAAGTTCGATTGGCCTGATATCAGGGTTGGTATCGGCACGTATGAGGAAGGACCGACCGGACTCACCATCATCCGCTTTGCGAACCGCGCCGCCGTCGTAGTGGACTCTGCGTGGCGGGGCTCCCGGCACGGTGAACACGGATTTGCTTCGCCTCGGCTACGCTGCCCCGCACGTGGATGCGGTGGTCTTCTCCGGGGGCTCCGCGTACGGAGAGGAAGCCATCACCGCTGTGATGACCGGCCTCAAGGACGAGGGCCTGCGGAGCGGCGCCTGGAGCAACATCGCTTACGTGACCGGCGCTATCATCTACGATTTCGGCGAGAGGCGCCTCAACGAGATCTTATCCCGACAAGGCACTCGCGCGGGCGGCGCTGCACACCCTGCGGCCCGGCGTCTTTCCACTCGGCGCGCAAGGCGCCGGACGCATGGCCATGCAAGGGGGATTCTTCGGCTGCTTGGCTCACTCCGGCCAGGGTGCCGCGTTCCGCGAGATGAACGGTGTGAAAATAGCTGCCTTCGTTGTGGTCAACGCATCCGGGTCAGTGATCGATCGCCACGGCGATGTCGTCTCATGCCATCCCGCTCAAACCTGGGCGGCTTGCCGAAGATCGCCAAGCTGATGGACAACGTGCCGCTCAGCCGCACCAACTATTGGCAGCCACCAGCCGCTGGGGACGAGCCGACCCATACCAATACGACGATCAGCCTGATTGTCACCAACAAGAGGCTCGGCTACGCCGACCTGAAACGTCTGGCAATCCAGGTACACACGTCGATGGCGCGGGCGATCCAGCCGTTCTCAACCTTCAATGACGGCGACACATTGTTTGCCGCCAGTACCGACGAGGTTGGTGGTGACTTACTCGGCGGGATCGATCTGGACGCGGCTGCCTCCGAGGTCATGTGGGATGCAATCCTGGCGAGCGTTCCTCAAGAGGCGGCATTCAATCCCCCAGAAGGCGTGACGGTGCCGGAGGCGCGATTGCGCGCCTACATCGGGACATACGCATTCGGGCCGCATGCGCTCCTGAAGGTGACGGAGAATCAGGGGAAGCTTGCGGTGCTTGCGCTTAATCACAATGTGTTCGAGTTCAAAGCATGGCCGGTTCCAGTCCTTCCCATCTCGGACACGGAGTTCTACGTCGAGGGCCGATACCACACACGTATCGCCTTTAAGGTGGTGTATGGGAAGGCAACGGGTGCCGTCGTCAATCCGGGACGCTGGGAGAAAGTGGGAACGCGGGTTCCGGGGCCGTAGGCTTCCCCTGTGCCCTTCCGACGCGACCTCAGGCCACGTCCGGCGCTCCTCCAAGCCAAGGTCGCGCCGCGGGCATGGCGCGGCCGCCCGGCCTGCGCTAGACCCGCCGCCGGCAACCGCCGGGGGAGAATCGAGTCGCCATGTCCGTGATGCCGGATCACTGGATCCGCCGCATGGCGACCGAGCACGCCATGATCGAGCCATTCGTGGAGACGCAGAAGCGCGAGGGCGTGATCTCCTACGGCCTCTCCAGCTACGGCTACGATGCCCGCGTCGCCGACGAGTTCCGCATCTTCACCAACGTCGACAGCGCGATCGTCGATCCGAAGGCGTTCAGCGAGGCGAGCTTCGTCACCCGGCGCGGCCCGTCCTGCATCATTCCGCCGAACAGCTTCGCGCTCGGCCACACGGTCGAGTATTTCCGCATCCCGCGCGACGTGCTGGTGGTGTGCCTGGGCAAATCGACCTACGCCCGCTGCGGCATCATCGTGAACGTCACACCGCTGGAGCCCGAGTGGGAGGGTCAGGTGACCATCGAGATCAGCAACACCACGCCGCTGCCGGCGCGCCTCTGGGCCAACGAGGGCATCTGCCAGTTTCTATTTCTCCAAGGCGCCTCGCCGTGCGAGGTTTCCTATGCCGACAAAGCCGGAAAATACATGCGCCAGCGCGGCGTCGCACTCCCGAAACTCTGATGGCGATGGACCGCATCCGCATCCGCGGCGGCCGCCCGCTCGATGGCGAGATCGCCATCGGCGGCGCCAAGAACGCGGCCCTGCCGCTGATGGCCGCCGGCCTGCTCACCGCCGAGCGGCTGGTGCTCTCCAACGTGCCGCAGCTCGCCGACATCGCGACCATGACGGCGCTGCTCTCGCAGCACGGGATCGCGGTCGAGCCCGCCACCAATGACGGCCGCACGCTCTCGATCGGCGGCGCCATCGCCAGCACCGAGGCGCCGTACGACATCGTGCGCAAGATGCGCGCCTCGGTGCTGGTGCTCGGCCCGCTGGTGGCGCGCGTGGGCGAGGCGCGCGTCTCGCTGCCCGGCGGCTGCGCGATCGGCACCCGGCCGATCGACCTCCATCTCAAGGGCCTGGAGCAGATGGGGGCCGACGATCCGGCTGGACGGCGGCTACGTCCACGCCGCCGCGCCAAGCGGCCTGCGCGGGGCCACGATCGTGATGCCGTTCGTCTCGGTCGGCGCGACCGAGAACCTGCTGATGGCCGCCTGCCCTCGCGGACGGCCAGACGGTGATCGCCAACGCCGCGCGCGAGCCCGAGATCGGCGACCTCGCCGCCTGCCTGGTCGCGATGGGCGCGCAGATCGAGGGCATCGGCACCGACCGCCTGACGATCGAGGGCGTCGGCGTCGCTGCACGGCGCGCAGCACGCGATCATCCCCGACCGGATCGAGACCGGCACCTATGCCTGCGCCGCGGCGATCACCGGCGGGCAGGTGCGGCTCTGCGGCGCGCGGCTCGAGCATCTCGGCGCGGTCGCGCGCATCATGCGCGAGGCGGGCGTCGAGGTCGCCGAGGAGCCGGGCGCGCTCAGCGTTCGCCGGCTGAACGGCCTGCACGGCGCCGACGTGATGACCGAGCCGTATCCCGGCTTCCCCACCGACATGCAGGCGCAGTTCATGGCGCTGATGTCGGTCGCCGAGGGGGCGGCGATGGTGACGGAGATCGATCTTCGAGAACCGCTTCATGCACGTCCCCGAGCTGAACCGCATGGGTGCGCGCATCAACGTCCACGGCGCCTCGGCGATCGTGCGCGGCGTGCCGGCGCTGTCGGGCGCGCCGGTGATGGCGACCGACCTGCGCGCCTCGGTGAGCCTGGTGCTCGCGGGCCTGGCGGCGCGCGGGGAGACGATCGTCAACCGCGTCTATCATCTCGACCGCGGCTACGAGGCGGTGGAACAAAAACTCGCCGCCTGCGGCGCCGACATCGAGCGGATCGAGGGGTAGCGGCGTGCCGACGCCCCTGGTGCTGAGCGTGCTCGGCCCCGACCGTCCGGGGCTGGTGAGCGAACTCTCCGCGCTGGTCGCGGCGCATGGCGGCAACTGGCTGGAGTGCCGGATGGTGCAGCTCGCCGGCCAGTTCGCGGGCGCAGTACCTGGTGATGGTGCCCGACGAGCAGGTGGCGCCGCTGACCGAGGCGCTGCACGGCCTCGGGGCCGCCGGGCTGCGCGTCACCGCCAGCCCTGCGGCACTCCCCGAGCCCGCGCGATGGCGGGCGGACGCTCAAGCTCGGCATCGTCGGGCAGGATCGCCCCGGCATCCTGCGCGACGTCACGGCAGTGCTGGCCCGCCAGGGCGCCACGATCGACGAGCTCTCGACCGAGGTGGCGAGCGGCTCGTTTTCGGGCGAGACGCTGTTTCTCGCCTCCTGCCGCGTGCTGGCGCCGGCCGCGCTGTCGGACGCGGCGTTGCGGGCCGCGCTGGAGCATCTCGGCCCCGAGCTGATCGTGGACATCGACGCGGACCCCGCGGCGCCGCGCGTGGACGCAGGCCCGGCTGGCGTGTAGATGCCCGCAACCCGGCGGCACCATGCCGTTGCGGCCGGACCGATCCCGCCGTCCAGGAGCCTGCATGACCGCCCCCTTCCCGCTCGCCGCCTTCGATGCCGGAGGCCGCCGCGCCGCTGCTGCTGGCGCTGCCGAAGGGCCGCATCCTCGGCGAGTGCGCGCCGTTGCTGGCGCGCGCCGGCATCCAGCCGGCGCCCGATTACGCCGACGAGGACAGCCGCCGCCTGCGCTTTCCGACCAACGATCCGGCGCTCGAGGTGATCCGCGTCCGCCCGTTCGACGTCGCGACGTTCGTCGCCTTCGGGGCGGCGCAGATCGGCATCTGCGGCGCCGACGTGCTGATGGAGTTCGACTATCCCGAGATCTACGCCCCGCTCGACCTCGGCATCGGCCGCTGCCGGGTCTCGGTCGCGGAGCCGGCCGAGACTGCGGGCAGCGACGACGCCGCGCCGCTGGTCCGCCGTGCGCGTCGCCAGCAAGTATCCGCGGATCGCCCGCCGTCATTTCGCCGCGCGCGGGATCAACGCCGAGGTGGTGGCACTCGGCGGTGCCATGGAGCTGGCGCCGGGCCTCGGCCTCGCCCGCCTGATCGTCGATCTGGTCCAGACCGGCTCGACGCTGGCCGCGAACGGTCTGGTCGAGACCGAGGTGATCGCTTCGGTGACCAGCCGCCTGATCGTCAACCGCACCGCGCTGAAGACCCGCCCCGAGCAGATCGGCGCCTGGATCGCCCGCTTCCGCGCGGCGCTCGGCAAGGCGGAACCGCACTGAGCAGCGGCTCGACACCGCGGCGGCGGATTTCGAAGCCGCCTTCGCCGCCCTGCTCGCGACCGCGCGCGAGACGACCGAGCGCGTCGATGCCGGCGGTCGCCGAAATCATCGCCGCGGTGCGCGAGCGCGGCGACGCGGCGCTGGTGCGAGCTGACCGCACGCTTCGACCAGGCGACGCATCGAACCCGGCCGGCATCCGCATCGGCGCCGACGAGATCGACGCCGCGACCGCCGCCATCCCGCCCGCGCTGGCCGCCGCCCTCGATCTCGCCGCCAGCCCGCATCGAGACGTTCCATCGCGCCCAGATGCCGGCCGATCTGCGCCTCGACGATCCGGCGGGCCTGGCGCTCGGGATGCGCTGGACGCCGCTCGACGCGGTCGGGCTTTATGTTCCCGGCGGCAAGGCGGCGTATCCGTCCTCGGTGCTGATGAACGCGATCCCGGCCCGCGTCGCGGGCGTCGCGCCGGCTCGCGATGTGCGTCCCGTGCCCCGGCGGCGCGCTCAATCCGCTGGTGCTCGCCGCCGCGCGGCGCGCGGGGGTGGATGAGATCTATCGCGTCGGCGGCGCGCAGGCGATCGCGGCCCTCGCCTACGGCACCGCGAGCATCGCCCCGGTCGATCGCATCGTCGGCCCCGGCAACGCCTATGTCGCGGAGGCGAAGCGCCAGGTGTTCGGCCGCGTCGGCATCGACAGCATCGCCGGGCCGTCCGAGGTGGTCGTGCTCGCCGACGCGGCGAACGACCCGCGCCACGTCGCGGTCGATCTGCTCGCCCAGGCCGAGCATGACGAGGCGGCGCAGGCGATCCTGATCACCGACGATGCCGGCTTCGCCGACGCGGTCGCGCACGCGCTGGCGCGCCGAGCTGCCCACGCTCGCGCGCGCCGCCATCGCCGGGGCGAGCTGGCGCGAGCACGGCGCGATCATCCTGGTGCGGCGACTGGGACGAGGCGGCCGCCCTGGTCGATCGGCTGGCGCCCGAGCACCTGCAGATCATGACCGCCGACCCCGCGGCCCTGTTCGCGCGCATCCGCCATGCCGGAGCGGCGTTCCTCGGCCGCTACTGCCCCGAGGCGCTGGGCGACTACGTGGCCGGCCCCAATCACGTGCTGCCGACCGGCCGCACCGCCCGCTTCGCCTCCGGCCTCTCGGTGTTCGACTTCCTCAAGCGGACCACCTGGATCGAGGCCGGCGCGGCGGCGCTGGACGCGATCGGCCCGGCCGCGGTGGCACTCGCCGAGGCCGAGGGCCTGGGCGCGCACGCGAGGAGCATCGCACTCCGGCTCGGCCAGGGCCGCGCAGGTAGCCGCGCAGCTTGATTTCCGAAGCCCGCGGATCATGTTCCGGCCCGCACAAGAAGCGCACGAGGGCTGATGTCGAAAGAGGACATGATCGAGTTCAGCGGCACGGTGACGGAGCTGCTGCCCAACGCCATGTTCCGCGTGAAACTCGACAACGAACACACCATTCTCGCCCATACCAGCGGCAAGATGCGCAAGAACCGCATCCGCGTGCTGGCCGGCGACCGGGTGAACGTCGAGATGACGCCCTACGACCTGACCAAGGGCCGGATCACCTTCCGCTTCAAGTAGCCCGCCCGTCATGCTGATCCTGGCCTCGGCGAGCCCGCGCCGGCTGGCGCTGCTGGCGCAGATCGGCGTGGTTCCCGACCAGGTCTCTCCCCCGAGATCGACGAGACGCCGCACCCGCGGCGAGCTGCCGCGCGCTGCTCGCGCAGCGCCTCGCGCGCGCCAAGGCCGCGTGCGCTCGCGGCCCCCGGCGCGCACGTGCTCGCCGCCGACACCGTGGTCGCCGCCGGCCGCCGCGTGCTGCCGAAGGCCGAGACCGAGAGCGAGGCCCGCGCCTGCCTCGACCTGCTCTCGGGCCGCCGCCATCGCGTGATGACCGCGGTGGTGCTGGCGCGCCCCGACGGCGGACGCGTCGGAGCGCGTGTGCCAGAGCGTCGTCGCCTTCGCCCGCCTGACCGAGGCGCAGAAGCGCGCCTATCTCGCCAGCGGCGAGTGGCGCGGCAAGGCCGGCGGCTACGCGATCCAGGGGCGGGCGGCGGCGTTCGTGCGCTTCCTCTCCGGCAGCCATTCCAACGTGGTCGGCCTGCCGCTGTTCGAGACCGCCCAGCTGCTGCGCGGCAGCGGCCTGCTGCCGTGAGCGCCGCGATCCTCGCCGCGTGCTCGCCCGGCGAGGTGCGCGCGGCGCTGGTGGAGGACGGCGTCGCTGGCCGAGCTGCGCATCTGGCGGCCCGGCTCGCCCGACGGCGTCGGCGATCTGCATCGCGGCCGCGTGGTCGCGCGAATGCCGGCGCTGGCCGGCGCCTTCGTCGCCCTCGCCGGCGCCGAGGGTTTTCTGCCCGACAGCGCGGGCGCCGCCGGCCTCTCCGCGGGCACGCTGCTCGGCGTGCGCGTCACCCGCGCGGCGCAGGGTGGCAAGGGGCCGCGGCTGACCGCGCGCCTGGACGACGACCGATGCGCGCCGCCGCGTCCGAGGGTCCGCTGCGGCTGATCCGGCGCGGTCCCGGCGGGCTGCTGGAACTGGCCGCCCTCGCATCCCGCCGCGCCGGTGCGGGTGGACGACGCGGCGCTCGCGGCGTCGCTGCGGCCCGTGCTCGGCGAGCGGGTGGAGCGCGTGGCATCCGCGTGGGACGAGGACCTCGCCGCCGAGATCGAGGGCGCTGGCGGACCCGGTGGCCGCGCTGCCGGGCGGCGTGCGGGCCAGCTTCCATCCGACGCCGGCACTGATCGCGATCGACCTCGACAGCCGGCGGTGCGGCAGCGAGCGCGCTGCCGGCGCTGAACCGTGCGGCGCTGCCGGCGCTGGCGCGGCAGATCCGGCTGCGCAACCTGTCGGGCGCGATCCTGGTTGATCTCGCCGGGCTTTCGGCGAAGCGCCGGGCGGCACTCGGCCCCGATCTTGCGGCCGCGCTCGCGGCCGATCCGCTGCGGCCGCGGCTGCTGGGGTTCACCGCGCTGGGGCTGGCCGAGATCGTCCGCCCGCGCGTCCATCCGCCGCTGCACGAGCTGCTGGCCGGTCCGCTCGCCGCCGGCCTCGCGGCGCTGCGCCGGATCGCGCGGCGAGGCCGCCGCCCGTCCGGCCTGCGGCGCCGGCGCTGCGGGCCGCGCCGGCGGTGGTTGCGGCGCTGCACGAAGACGGCGCGGCGCTCGCCGACCTTGCACGGCGCACCGGCCGACCCCTGATCCTCGCGCTCCGACCCGGCGCTTGCCCCGTGGGGCTGCGCAATCGAGGAGTGACCGTGCCCAACCCGATCCCGTGCCCCGTCTGCGGCAAGCCCGCAATTCCCGAACAGCCGTCCGTTCTGCTCGCCGCGCTGCGCCCAGATCGACCTCGGCCGCTGGTTCACCGAGCAGTATCGGCTGCCCGGGGCGCCGGCGGCGGAGGATGAGGAATCCGCCGCGCCCGACGCTTGATCGGGAGTCGGGCGTGGGCTAACCCTCGCGGCCGCGCCCAGGTAGCTCAGTTGGTAGAGCATGCGACTGAAAATCGCAGTGTCGGTGGTTCGATTCCGCCCCTGGGCACCATCCCTACCCGCCACGCATCCAACTTCCAACGCGGCGTCATTCCGCGAGTTCGGCTGCGATGCGCGCAGCCGTCGTCAACTCATCGAAGGAGTCGTCACGTGACCGCTGATGTTCTGACCACCCGCCATCCCTTCCTGGACGGCAAGCCGAAGCGAATGTTCATCGACGGCAAGTGGGTCGAGGCGGCGTCCGGCAAGACGTTCGACGACCATCAATCCCGTCCACCGGCAAGGTGCTCGCCGCGGTGGCGGAGGGCGACAGCGAAGACATCGACCGCGCGGTGGAAGCGGCACGCGCGTGCCTTCGACGGACCGTGGAGCAAGTTCAAGCCGTTCGAGCGCCAGACCCTGCTGCTAAAACTCGCCGATCTGGTGGAGCGGCATTTTGACGAGCTGGCGGCACTCGACACGCTCGACATGGGCGCGCCGATCAGCCGCACGAAGGGCAATCGGCTGCGCGCGGTCGGGATGCTGCGCTACTACGCCGGCCAGGCGACGGCGATCCACGGTGAGACGATCGAGAACTCGCTGCCCGGCGAGTACGTCTCCTTCACGCTGAAGGAGCCGGTCGGCGTCGTCGGCGCGATCATCCCGTGGAACGCGCCGCTGGGCTCGACGATCTGGAAGATCGGCCCGGCGCTGGCGACGGGCTGCACCGTGGTGCTGAAGCCCGCCGAGGAAGCGCCGCTGACGCCGCTGCGGTTCGCGGAGCTGTGCCACGAGGCCGGCGTTCCGCCCGGCGTGGTCAACGTGGTGCCCGGCTACGGCGAGACGGCCGGCGCGGCGCTGGCCGCGCCATCCTGACGTGGACAAGGTGGCATTCACCGGCTCCCACCTCACCGGCCAGAAAATCGTTCAGGCCTCGGCAGGCAATCTCAAGCGCGTGTCGCTGGAATTGGGCGGCAAGTCGCCCGACGTGGTGTTCGCCGATGCCGACCTCGACGCCGCGGTGCCCGGCGCGGGCATGGCGGTGTTCGCCAACTCCGGGCAGATCTGCAGCGCCGGGACGCGCCTGTTCGTGGAACGCCGCATCTACGACGAGTTCACCGCGCCGCGTGGCCGAGTACGGCAACTCACTCCGCGTCGGCAACAGCAGCGATCCGGAGACGCAGGTCGGGCCGCTGGTCTCGACCGAAGCGCTCGACCGGGTCACCGGCTATCTGGCGATCGGCCGGCAGGAAGGCGCGCGCCCGCTCTCGGGTGGCGAGCGGATGACCGACGGCGACATGGCCCGCGGCTATTTCGTGCCGCCGACGGTGTTCGCCGACGTGCGCGACGAGATGCGCATCGCCCAGGAGGAGATTTTCGGCCCGGTGATCTCGGCGATCCCCTTCACCGACATCGAGGAGGTGATCGAGCGCGCGAACCGGACGCAATTTCGGCCTCGGCAGCGGGCTGTGGACCCGCGACGTCGGCAAGGCCCACAGACTTGCGCGGGGCATCCGCGCCGGCTCGGTCTGGATCAACTGCTACCAGGCGATGGACCCGGCGATGCCGTTCGGCGGCTACAAGATGAGCGGCTACGGCCGCGAGGGCGGCAAGCAGCACGTCGAGGAATACCTCAACGTCAAGGCGGTCTGGATCAAGACCGCCTGACTGCGGCGCGGCGTGTCATTTTGCCGAGTGAACGGCGGCCGCGGCGTCAGCCAGCACGGGATGTCGTGATGCGAGCAATTGCACCCGATCAGTGAGCCTGGCGACCGGATCGGCCGCGGGGACCGTTCCCAGGGCCTCGAACAATTCGTGCTTCAGTACGCCCGCCAGTGCACCGGCGTCACCGCCATGGCGCGCGCCATCGCCGCATAGGCCGGTGCGGTCCACACCGCTTCGTGGACCAGGCGCTCCGGCCCGAACGCGAACAGTCCGTCCGGCGATGATCGCGGTGCGGCACGCAGCCGGGCCGTCTCGGCCGCATCCACGACGCCGTTGCGTATCGCCACTCCGTATTCGCGCAGGGCCGCTGTCGGCGAAACGATGCCGCGTTCCGTGTCGCGCAGAACCAGCATCGGATCGCGCGCAAACGGATCGCCGCGTCCCCCGCCGCCGGGCGAGACGATGTGCAGCACGTCGCCGGGATCGAGCCGCACCGTATCGACGTTGCCCAGCTCGCGCGCCCGATCGGTGCCCGGGTTCAGGGTGAAGCGGGAGGCAGCGCCGGCGCGCCCGCCCAGGATGCCCCAGGGGCGGAACCGACAACGATCGCGGTTGCGCGCCGTCACCATGCTGCCGGGGCTGGAGACCGTCAGCGTGAGCTCGGTGGCCGACCCGCCCCGCGTGGTTCCCGCCCCGCCGGTATCCGGCGCCAGGCCGTAGCGCAGGATGCGCACCGGCACTTCGGCTTCGGCGATCTCGACCGGGGTGTTCTTCAGATAGGCGCCGTCCGCCCCCGACCCGTCGGTGCCGTCGCGATGCGGCATTCCGCCCGCGCCGCCCACGATCGGCGCGATTGCCGCGATCAGCCGCCGCCCGGTGCGATCATCATTCGTCATCAGGTTGACGATGCTGCTGGAGCCGGCGGGTGCGGCCGGCATCCGCTCGGGGGCCGCGCGGCAGAACGCGCCGAACACCAGGCTGCGCAGCCGCGCGCAGGTGAGGCTGCGCATCCCCACCGCGGCCGGCGGCAGCGGATTTACCACGCTGCCTTCCGGCATGATGCAGGTAAATGGCCGCGTCAGCCCATAATTCAGCGTGATGCCCTTGTGCAAAGTGAACAGCACGTAATAGACGCCGACCAGCACCAGCGAATGCCGCGGCCGCCCGCCGGTCGGCACATTCAGCGCCGCCATCACCTGCGGGTCGGTGCCGGTGAAATCCATCACCGCCGCATCGCCGGTGATGGTGAGCTTCAGTGCCAGGCGCACCGGCTCCCCGCCCGGCAGGTCTTCGTCGCAGTAATCGACGAACTCGTACTCGCCG
>CAWGJL010000033.1:0-112961 GCA_963822765.1 uncultured Actinomycetes bacterium
CCGTGGCGGGCGGAGCGGCGGCAGATGTACGACCGGGTGGTGGACGTGCCCCGGCTGATCTGGTTCTACGGCGAGGACGTGCCACTGCCGCACCCCTTGCTGGGCGACGCGCTGGGGGCGTTGAACCCGCACTACGGGGCGGAGCTCGGCGAGCAGTTCCGGACCGCGGGGATGTGCCTGTACCGGGACGGGCGGGACAGCGTGGCCTGGCACGGCGACACGACCGGGCAGGGCCGAGGGGGACACCATGGTGGCGATCTTGTCGCTGGGCGCGCAGCGGGAGTTCCCGCTCGGCCGAAGGGGCGGCGGTGGTCGGTGCGCCGAGGTCGGGCACGGCGACCTGCTGGTCATGGGCGGCGACTGCCAACGCAGCTGGGAGCACGCGGTGCCCAAGACGGAGGGCCGTCGGGCCGCGGATCAGCGTGCAGTTCCGTCCGCGCGGGGTGCGCTGATTCTTCTGCTCGGGCCGCGGCCTGCGGCGGTGACCGGCCGGTCTTACAGGTGACGCATCCAGAGGTTGGTTTCCTCGTACCTGCCTTCGTCCCGCTCCCGGTCGATGCTGACTGGGTCTAGGGCCTGCGGCACCACGTACTGGCCGGTTTCCGGGAAGGCCATCGCCGCCCACTTCTCCCATTCGGCGACCGTGCCGGCGATCACCATGGAGCGGGGTGCGGGGGCCAGGATGCTCGCGCCCAGCCGCTGGTGGGTGCGGATCCAGGGGTCCAGGTGCAGGCCGTCGCGCGGTCCACCGGCGAACCGGTCCATCGGGGTCAGCGGGTAGCGCGTCTTCAGCGTCGGCCGGACCGGCGCGATCACCCGCGGCAGGCCGCCGCGGCGTCCCGAGCGCAGCGCGGTCAGCACCTGACCGGCCAGGCCCTGGCCCTGGCGGCCGTGCTTGACCGCGGCGGCCAACACCGAGAGGGTGTCGGGCCGGGTCTTGTCCTCGTGCCCGGTCACCGACCGGACCATGGCGCCGTCGTAGCCGTCGGGCAGGTCCCCGTGCTGCCGTCCCACCGCAGCGGCACCCCCCAGCCGCCCGCCACCACCTCGCCGTCGTCCAGCAGCAGCACGTCGTAGGCGGGAAAGTACTCCTCGACCCGGCCGATGTGCGCGGACGTGATCGCGTCGTGGAAGATGAACTCCGGCCATTCACCCAGGAACGCAGCGCGGCCCGGGACTGCTCGTCGAGATCAGGCCGGTCCGACGTGGTGATGATCTCTCGCTCGGGCATCAAGTTCCTCGTGTTATCTGGACGCTGGCTGGAACGGGTCTGGCGCCCTGGGCTAAGGGACCTCGCGCGGCAGGCTGGGAATCAGGCGGGCCCGATCCGGGCGAGTGCCTCCGCCTGGTTGGCTCCCAGCGGCATGGCCAGCAGGTAGCCCTGCCCGAACTGGCAGCCCATCGAGATCAGCAGGTCCCGCTGCACCTCGCTTTCGATCCCTTCGGCGATGACCTCGAGCTGAAGCGTCCGGGCGATCTGGACGATGCCCTGGACCAGGGCCAGGCGCTGCTCGGAGGCGGCGATCCCGTCCACGAAAGACTTGTCAATCTTCAGCACGTCTATCGGCAGTTCCCTAGGTAGCTCAGGACGAGTACCCGGTGCCGAAATCGTCGATGGCCAGCCTGACCCCGATGACCTTCAGCTCCATCAGGTCGGCCATAATCCGGTCGTCACGGCGGAGCAGGACGCTCTCGGTCAGCTCGAGCACGAGCGCCCCGGGCTCGAAGACCGGAGGTGTCCAGGACCCGGTCGCACGCCCTCGACGAAGCCGGGGTCGCTGAACTGACGGGCGGACACGTTCACGCTGACGTACAGACCGCGAGGGCCCGCCTCTCGGGGCCTGGTCCTGGCGCGGGCCGCCGCCTGCCCCCGGCACCAGCGCGCTGTCGGCGGCGGCGCGGCCCAGCACCCAGGAGCCAAGGGGGACGATCTGGCCGGTCTCTTCGGCCAGGGAGATGAACTGGCCGGGCTGCATCATCCCCCACTGCGGATGCGGCCATCGCACCAGGGCCTCGAATCCGGCCAGCTCGCCGGTGGCGAGCGTGACGATCGGCTGGTAGACGAGCGTGAACGCGGAGTGGGTGACCGCCTCCTCCAGCGCGGCCTGCAGCTCCCGCCGCCGGACCAGTCCCGACGCTCAGCACCGGCTGGTAACGGCGCCACTGCCGCTTGCCTGCCGCCTTCGCGGCGTACAGGGCCAGGTCGGCATGCCGGAGCAGTTCGTCGATATCCGCGCTGTCCTGGGTCGTGGCGACCCCGACGGTGACCGTCGTGATCACGGCCCCGGAGGCGAGCATGAACGGCTGGCGAACGCCGGGACGACTCGTTCGGCGGCCGCCTCGATCGCCGCGGAGTCCGCGGCATGGTCGATGAGCAGCGCGAACTCATCCCCGCCCAGCCGTGCCGCGGTGTCGGACTCGCGGATCAGCCCGGAAAGCCGCATCGCGGTGGCCACCAGCAGCTCATCGCCGACGCCGTGGCCCATCGTGTCGTTCACGACCTTGAAGTCGTCCAGGTCCACGAACAGCACGCCGGCGGTCGTGCCGTCCGCCGGGCCGCGGCGACCTGCCGCGCGATCCGGTCCTGGAAGAGCAGCCGGTTGGGCAGCCCGGTCAGCGCGTCGTGGAAGGCCTGGTGCTTCAGCTGCTCCTCAAGCTGGCGCTGCTCGGTCACGTCCCGCAGGGTGCAGACCAGGCCCGCCACGGTCGGTCGGCGCGCAGATCACTGGCCCTGACCTGGACCTGGACGCTCACGCCGTCGCGGCGGGTGATCCGCCGGTCCACGTAGCGGGAACTGAAGGCCGCGCCGACCGGAAGCTGCATGAGGGTGCGGAACAGCTCGTCGCGCACCCCGTCCGCGACGAGGTCCCACAGGTACGCGCCCTCCACGGTGATGTCACCGAAGATGCTCGTGGCCGAGGGCGTCGCATACCTGACCTTCCCGTCGTCGGCCACGATCAAGATGACGTCCGAGGTGTCCTGGACCAGGGTACGGAAGTACGCCTCATTGCCCTGGCGGACCAGTTCCTGGCGGAGCATGATCCGCTCTATCGCGAGGGCCACCTGGTGCGCGAGGATCTCCAGCGTCGCGGAGAGGTCCGCGAGGATGCGCTGCTCACCGAACACGGTGAGCACCCCGATGAGCGGATCACCGGACGGCCGGTTCTCGAGCGTGAGCGGGCAGAGCAGCATCAGCCACCGCCGGGAACGAGCGCTCTGGCCTCCTGGGGCAGGTCCGTCACCGGCGCGAGGAGCGGCGCGGAGCCGACCGCGAGCGGCAGCCAGGTCCGGCGAGCTCCCCGAGCTGGCTCACGGGCCGGCTCGGCCGACGCCGTGGTAACCGCGCGGAACGTGCCGTCGATCCGCACCGCGAGCAGCACGTCGCCCCGCCGGAGGGGGCCGAGCAGGGTGTCGGTCGCTGACTTGACGGCGGCCTCGGCCTGATCCACGGTGAGCGCCGACGCCAGGGAGGCCCCGGCCTGCCGCACCGCTCGCTCCCGGCCGAGCGCGCGGCGGTGCGAGGCGGCCACGTCCGACAGCCGCGACAGCACGAGCAGGTAGAGAACCGCGGAGAACACCGCGATCACGCTCTCGTCGTCGCCCCGGACCCGGAACGACTGGGTGAACAGCACGATCGGGGCAATCAGCGACGCGAGCATGAGCACGGCCAGCCTGATCAGCGAGACCTCTACCTGCTGCCGGTGCGACCGGCTGGGTGAGCTCGGCTCATGGTGGGGTGCAGGGCCGCGGCGCCCCACGCCGGCGTAGAAGACCGCCCAGCCCAGGTCGACCACGGTCCCGTTGTGGAACAACCCGTGGAGCTGGATCAGGCCGAACGACACATCGGAGGCCAGCATCCCGACAGTGCCCAGCGTGAGGAACTGGACGCACCTGGCCCGCGCCGTCCCCGGCGCGAGCAGTCGGGCGATCATGGCCAGGACCAGCACGTCGCCGAGCGGGTAGGCGATGGCGACGCTCTTCTGCAGCCAGGAAAGCCCCGCGGCGTGCACATAGGGCAGGATCAGGTAAATCCAGGACAGCAGGGCCAGCCCCGCGGTCAGGATCAGCGCGTCGATCAGGCTGCGCCGGTCCCGGTCCGGGGTACGCCACCAGATGAAGATCAGCAGCCCGGCTGGCGTACAGCGGATAGGTCAGCAGGTACAGCACGTCCGCGAAGGAGGGGAACGGAAGCTGGACCCTGATGAGCTGGGCCACCAGGAAGCTGACCTGGCCCGCGATGAAGCTGGTCAGCGCGGCCGCCAGCAGCAGCCACGGCAGCTTGCGGGACGGGCGGTTGATCACCACGCCCGCCACGATGCGGCCATCCCGCTCAGGCCGATCAGGCCCCACGTCTCGGCGCGCAGGCCGGGCAGGCGTAGTACAGCGCGATCAGCAAGGCCCTCCAGGTGGCATAGCCGCCGAGCACATATCGCCGCGATTTCACGGTAATCCCCCCATGCTCCCCTATATCTCCTCTAACCACTCGGCCCCAGTAATGCACTGTAATCCTTCCCCCTGCACGTCACCACATGCGCGGTCCGGTCAGCCTCCCGCCGCGCGGGCGGTTTAGCGCGAATTACCACTAATAGCCCTTTTCGTAACGATTATGAAATTTCGGCAAATTGTCCGGAGCTCTCATAATTTCTCCGCCGGCCAGGCTCATCGACCAGCAGACTCGCGTGTCAGCCAGGCATGCCACGGGCAGGAATTAGCCTGACAAGTCGCCTCTTGCCCGGGCAATCCGGGACATTGAATAGGGAAAACGCATTCGTGACCACTACGGACGATCCGGGAAAGATGACGGGGGACTCCTTTGTCGTCGCCGTCAACGACCGCGGGCAGCACGCGCTATGGCCGGCCTCCCTCGACCCGGCGGCCGGCTGGCGGCGGAAGTCGGCCGCCATGTCCAGGCAGGCGTGCCTGGACGCCATCGCGGCCGCATGGCAGGACATCGCGAAGGCCGGCGTCCGCGCGGCCGGGTCGGCTGAGCGGTGCCCGCACGGGCACGAGGCCCGGTTCGTCCATGAGCGGTTCGCCGAGCAGGCGGCCCGCAGGCCCGACGCGGCCGCCGTCATCGCCGCGGGAGCGCGGGTGACCTACCGCGAGCTCGACCAGTCGGCGAACCGGCTCGCCCGCTACCTCAAGGACATGGGCGCCGGCCCGGGGACGCTGATCGGCGTGTACGCCGAGCGCGGCGTCGAGGCGATCCGCAGCCTGCTCGCGATCATGAAGGCGGGCGGCGGGTACCTGCCGCTGGACCCGTCGCTCCCGCCGTCCCGCCTGGCCCGGGTATGCGCCGAAGCTCGCCCGGCGGCTATCCTCACGGACCGTTCGGACAAAAAAAGGCTCCCGGCGGGGACGAGGGTCCTCGCGATCAGTGGGCTCGCCGCCGACCTCGCCCGCCAGCCGGCCACCGCCCCCGAGCCCAGCCTGGACCCGGACCACCTGTGCTACGCCATCCACACCTCGGGGTCCACCGGCGCCCCCAAGGCCGTCGCCGTCAGCCACGGCTCCCTGGCCTGCCTCATCAACGAACTGGCCCGCGAGTACCGGATCTCCGCCCGGCGACCGGGTGGTGCAGCTGGCCTCCCTCGCCTTCGACACCTCGATCGAGCAGATACTGGTCACGCTGGCGTCCGGGGCCACCCTGATGCTGCCGCCGCCGGGCACAATCGCCCCCACCGACCTGCTCCGCTACCTGGAGCGCCAGCGGGTCACCGTCATCGACCTGACCCCCGCGTACTGGCACGAGCTGCTCGCGATCACCGAACCGGACGACCAGCGGCTGCGGAGCGTCCGGCTGATGATCACCGGCGGGGACTTGGCGGACCCCGCGGACTGCCGCACGGCGATGCGGGCCGCGCCCGGGGCCAGGCTGCTGAACGCCTACGGGCTGACCGAGACCACCATCACCTCGGCCCTGTTCGACGTGGGCGCCGCCCCGCGGACTCGGGCCCCCGGCGCCCCCGTGCCGGCGGGCAGGCCGATCGGGCACGCGCGGATCATGGTCCTGGACGAGAAGCTGAGGCCGGTGCCCGCCGGAGAGGCGGGCGAGATCTACGTGGGCGGCTGCGGAGTCGCCCGGGGCTACCTCGGCCAGCCGGCGCTCACCGCGGAAATGTTCCTGCCCGACGGCGGCGGCGTCCCCGGCAGCAGGATGTACCGGACCGGGGACCTCGGGCGGTGGCGGCGAGACGGCAACCTGGAGGTCACCGGGCGCGTTGACCGCCAGCTCAAGGTCAGCGGTTTCCGCGTCGAGCCGGGTGAGATCGAGAGCGTGCTGGCCGGGCACCCGGACATCGGGCAGGTGGCGGTGGTGGCCACCGAGCGAGGTCCCGGCAGCACGCGCCTGGCCGCGTACTACACGCTGCGCCATCCCGGGGAGGCGAGCGCCGCCGGAGCGCCTGCGGCGCTATCTTCGCGCCCGGCTGCCCGGCTACATGATTCCCGCCGCGTTCGTCGCGCTCGATCAGATGCCGCTGACGCCCGGACGGCGAGGTAGCCAGCGGGCACGCTCGACCGAACCCGCGGCGCCGCGCGCTGGGCGCGGCCGGGAGGAGCGGCTGACGCCGACCCAGGCGGGAATGTCTCACCTGTGGTCCGAGTTGCTGAACACCGAGCAGGTCAGCCTCGACGACGATTTCTTCGCGCTCGGCGGCAACTCGCTGCTGGCCGCGGAGATGCTGGCGCACGCACGCGGTCATGTTCGGCATCAGCGCGGGCTACATAGGCCCGCTCACCCGCTGCCTGCTGCGTGACCCGACGCTGCGGGGGTTGCCCGGGCCGCGCAGGACGCCCGCGCGGGGAGGCTGGCCGCGGACGGCGAGCAGACGCGGATCGACTTCGCCCGAGAGGCGGAACTGCGCGTTCCCGGCCGCGCCGGACGCGGACCCGCGGCCCCGGCGGCCGAACTGGAGGAGGCCGCTGCGAGATACTGCTCACCGGATCGACCGGGTTCCTCGGGGCTCACCTGCTGCGCGAACTGCTTGGCGCCACCACCGCGCGGGTCTGGTGCCTGGTCCGCGCGCGTGATGCCTCGCATGCGCTGGCGCGCATCGCGGACGCTGCCGCTCGCTACGGACTTCCCGGGCTGCCCGGCGGCCGCGTGGTGCCGCTGCCCGGCGACCTCGCCCGGCACCGCGCCTCGGCCTGTCCGCCGGCGAGTTCCGTGAGCTCGCGCGGAGCATTGACATCATCTATCACGCGGGCGCGATCGTGAACTTCATCTATCCGTACGAGGAACTGCGGGCCGCCAACGTGACGGGCACCCGCGAGGTGATCCGGCTGGCCGGCCTGGTCCGTGGCGTCCCTGTCCATTACGTCTCCAGCACCGCGGTGCTCGCGGGCCTCGGCGTCATGGGCGTGCGCGAGGTAACCGAGGACACGCCGCTGGCGCACGCCGACCGTCTTCGCATCGGCTACGTGGAGACCAAGTTCGTGGCGGAAGAACTTCTGCGGAACGCGGGCCGCGCGGGCCTGCCCGTCGCGATCTACCGCCCGCTGGACATCGTCGGAGAGCCGTCGCACCGGCAGGTGGAATACCGCGACCGAGATGTGCGCGCTGATCAGGTTCATCACCGACACCGGCCTGGCCCCCGACATCGACCTGCCGCTCGACTTCGTGCCCGCCGACGTCTGCGCGGCGGCCATCCGGCACATCTCCTCCCTCGAAGGAGCCACCGGGCGTACCTATCATCTCGCCAGCCCTGAATATGCCCTGCTCGGATCCCTCGTTGACCGGCTGCGGGCATACGGGTTCGCGGTCAGGGAGGTACCGTTCGGAGACCTGGGTGAGCGAGCTGCTGCGGTATGCCGCCCGCAACCCGTCCCACCCGATGACGACGTTCCTGCCGCTGTTCATCGACCGCGATCGAGAGTCCGGGCTCACGCTGGCCGAGATGTACCTCGGGCACGTCTTCCCGCACTACACCCGGTCGAACACCGACGGGCGCTCAGCGGCAGTGGCATCGCCTTCCCCCCGGTCGACGGCCGACTTCTTGACCGCAACATCGGACGCCTGATCGCGACCGGATACCTGACCGGCCCGCGGGAGAACCGCGTGCCCGCCCAGCGGGGGCGAAGTCAGGTGCCGGGCCGGCCCGCTCATGCCGACTAGCCGCTATCCGGACTGGGAGTCCTTCGAGCTGGCCCCGGGGACCGGCGACAGCCCCGTCGCGTTCTGCGCCGACCTGAGCCCGGCGAGCGTACTCGGCGCGTACCGGCGCGGGATCTTCCCGCTTCCCGCGGCCGATGAGCGCTTCCGCACGATCAACGAGATCCGGTACGAGGAACGGGTGGCGGACGGGACGATCGGTCTCGTCGGCAGCGGGCACGATGATCCGTACTGGGTGGCCTGGTGGTCGCCCGACCCGAGGCCGGTGATCAGCGTCGGCCATGTCCACCTCGGCCGCAACACCAGGAAACGGCTGAGACGCAGCGAGGTGTGGACGACCGCCGACGCCAGGTTCGGCCAGGTCGCCGAGGAATGCCGCGCGGGCCGCGAGCCGCGCTGGCTCACCGACACGCTGGCCCGGACCCTGACCGAACTGCACGCCGAAGGCTGGGCGCACAGCATCGAGGTCTGGTTTGACGGCGACCTGATCGGCGGCGCGATCGGGATCGGCATCGGCCGCATCATCAGCGGGGACTCCTTGTTCAGCCGATATCCCGGCGCGGCGAGGATCGCGGTCGCGGACATGGCCGCGCGGTTGGGCCTGGCTGGCGGCCTGCTCATTGACGCGCAGTGGGACAGCCCGTTCCTGCGGTCGCTCGGCGCCGGGCTGCTGCCGCGAGAGCGTTACCTGGCGCTGCTGGCCCGCTCGACAGCCGCTTCGGAGCGGACGGCGCTTCCCTCTCAGCCGCGCGCGGCACGGCGGCTGCTCGCGGCGGATCCGGAAGGCACGCGCAGGCCGGCTGGGACCTGACGACCGGAACGGAGTGAAACCCGGGGTTCACCTCGTCCTAGCTCTAGCGCGGTGAACCCCGGGTTTCATTCTCATTGCTGAGCGATTTGATGAGCAATGCCCAGCCTCCGTCGTCCGGGGACTGGGCATCCGCTCGTGCGTTAACCTCAGGTGTTGAGGTTGGTGGTGTTGTTCTCGGTGGGCGTGTTGGTGCAGGTGATGGCCTGCGTGGCACTGTTGGTGTTGTTCGTGCCCAGCGCGTCGACCGCGGCAAGCAGGCCCTCAGCCGGCACCTGGGCGCCGATCAGCTGGACCGGGATCTGGTTGTTGCAGAAGTTGACCGGCAGCTGGTTACCGGTGACCTTCAGGATGCTGTCGTTGTTGAACCCGGTGTTGCTGGGGTCGCTCGAGGAGGGATCGCTCTGGCCGCCGCTGCACTGGCAGTTGTGGTCGTTGCCCCAGCTTCCGCCGTTGCCGCCGTTGTTCGACCCCATGGTTGGCGCGGTGTTGGTGTTGCTGGTGTTGTTCTCGGTGGGCGTGTTGGTGCAGCCCTCGGTGTTGCTCGTGGTGTTCGTGTCGCCGGTGTTCCCCAGGCCGAGCAGGGCGGTGACAGACTGGATCGGCACCTGCACGCCAGCACCCTGGATCGGGATCTGGTTGTTGCAGGCGTTGATCGGCAGCTGGTTGCCGCTCAGGTTGAGGTGCTGTCGCCGTTGAAGTTGCTGCCGGGGCCGTGGACTGGTCGCAGCACGAGCCGCCATCGGGCGCAGGGCCGGCGAGCGAGACGGCCGTCGCGCGCTCTGCTCGGCGAGGCGAAGGCGCGCGGTTCTTTCCGGACATACTTTACGATTTAATTGGGCTTGATTCGCCCTACTCTCGCGAGCGTGTCCTTGTACGTGGGAGGGGCTAACCAGCCGCCCCGAGCACAGCAAGTATTCAACATATAGTGTTCTTTCAGCTACGTAAAGTAATGAGCGCTGGTGGGAGTGGTGACAGGTGCCGCCATGAGCGCCTGGCTGGTTAAGCACCGCGGCCGCGCGGCTGCCCGGCGTTCTGGTCAGCAGTCAGGCTCGCGGCGAAAGGGGGGCCGTGGTCAGAACAGCGCCGCGGTGTCAATCGCAACCCGGTCCGGGCTGTCCGGATCCAGCAGGACGGGAAGCTCCGCACCCGGAGCCGCGATCCTGGCCCGGCGCTCAGGAGTACTGAACGCCAGCCGGGTCCTGGTGGTATACGTCCTAGTTCGACCCGGTACGACGGGGAATCCCGGAGCGGCGCTCACCCCCGGTCCGGGATCAGGGTGGCGACGTCCGGGGTGGCGGGAGCCACCTTGACCTGCGCGCCGGTGACGACGATCCTGGCCCGCTCGTTCTCGCTGGCACAACAGGCGCGAACCAGGAACGTCCCGGCGGCCGTCCGCACGCTCAGGTCGAACGTCCCGCCCGCGGGGGCGCCGTCCGCCGAGACCGGGACCGGGGAGACGGCAACGACCGTCCCTGGTATCACCTCCGGCGGGGGAAGCGTCCCTCGTGCGGGAGACTGGCCGGATCGCTCCACCGCCTGGTTCAACACCGCCGCATCCAGGCCTGTCCGCTCCTGCAAGGCGAGTACCTGGGCCCGCGCCATCGCCTGATCGGCCACGGCCGGCACCTGGTCCCAGCCGATCACGAACTGCGATGGCTGCGCCCGGTCCACGGTGACTGGCAGCACGGAGCCGGCCTGCGGCCAGCGCGAGACCCGGGCTATCCCGCGCTGCTCCACGGCCGTCGGCGGCACGCCGGGCCCGGACACCACCCCGGCCAGCCGGTAGTTGCTGAACATGACGTTGGCATCAGTGGGCGGATAGGATGCCGCGGTCACCTGCAACGACCCTGCCACGGGATCGGTCATCGCCGCGACCTGGCGTCGCTGGCGGCGGCGCCCGAACCAGGTGGTCACGGCCTCAGCCCGGCGTAATGCCCAGAGCGGGCAGGTCGATCGTGACCGCGCGGGGATCGGCCGGATCGACCCGCAGCGGCAGCCGGGTGCCAACCGTGGCCAGGGCGGTGAACCGGTCCGGCGTCGGAATCCGAACCGGATCGTCGCCCGGTAGGGCGGCGCGCCGTTCTGCGGCGTCACCCCCAGGGTCAGCCAGGCCAGGCGGCCTGCGGGCTGGGCAGCATCTGGGGCGGCATATCCAGCTGGCGCACCGCGATGACCTGGCCCTGCGCGGGCTGGCCGGTCCGCATCAAGGCCAGCGCCGCCTGACCGCGGATCACGGAGGCGTACCGCGCGCATGCCTGGTCAAGCAGCGTGGTCAGGCCGGGCGCGACCGTCTCCAGCCTGCCGCCGAAATCCCCGGCGGTGAACCCGGCCGCCGCCAGCCACTCGGCCACCTCCAGCGAATGCGCCCCGCCCGGCCCGGGATCCCAGCGGCCGGCCCGGATTGTGGCCGCACAGCTGGCCCGGCGCGGCCGTCGCCGGGCACCTGCGCCCAGACGACCGTGTAGTTCAGCGGATTCGCCGGGTCGGCAACCGCGGGCAGTTCGGTATCCGGCGACGGCCACGTGGCGCGCGGCGCGAACACCGCGCACTGCACCAGGTAGACGGGGAAGGGCCCGAGCAGCAGGCCAGAGACCAGCGCCGCCTCGCTCCCGACCGGGACGCCAGGCTCGGTGACCGCCGCGACCCGGAGCTTCGCCGGCACCTGGTCAGGGCCGGGCCGGCCGGTGCTGGCAAGCATGGTTTCTGCCGGGCTGGCGGAGCGGTTCTTGTGCGAGAACAGCGGCATGCTCTACCCTCCGTCGGGTGCCAGTAAGCGCGGCGTACCCGACATTCTGGCAGCCGCTGGCCGACGAATCAGGCATACCCCACGAACAGGTCCGGTCAGCGGAAGTCGCGGCTGGTACCGAGACCCCGGTGACGGACGGAGCCGCAGCGGACGCAGGGCGGTGGCGACCAGGTTGACCGCTCCGCCGGTGCGCTCGATCCGGCCGTAGATGACCAGCGCGGGCGCGGTGGTGGCCACCGGGCGGTGGCGGGCCCAGACGTGCGGCGGGCAGATGACGTTCAGCATCCCGGTCTCGTCCTCCAGGCTGAGGAACACCACCCCGCGCGCGGTGGGCGGCGCCTGCCGGTGGGTGACCAGGCCGGCCACGGCCACGACGGAGTCGGCGGCCGTGGCCATCTCCGGGGACCGGGCGGCCGACACGGTGAGCACCTGCCGCGCCGCGAGCTCCGCCCGGACGTGGGCCACCGGGTGGGTGCTGTAGGTCCCGGTGGCCCACACGTCGGCCAGCGTCTCCTCGGCCGGCGTCATGTCGGGCAGCGGCGGCGCGGTCAGGCCGGCCGTGGTGCCGGCCAGCTGCCCCTCGCGGACCGAGGCGGCGGCCCCGGCCGCCCACAGGGCGGCCCGCCTGCTCAGCCCGAAACCCCCGAACGCCCCCGCGGTGGCCAGCGCCTCCAGCGTGGCGGCGGGCAGCCCGGTCCGGACCGCGAAGTCCTCCAGGTCCCGGTAGGGCCCGGCCGCCACCCGGCCGGCGGCCACCCGCTCGGCGGTCTGGGTGCTGAGGGTGCGCACCTCGGACAGGCCCAGCCGGATGGCCGGCGGTGCGCCCTCGAGAGCGGCGCTTCCCGGCCTGACGCTTTCCAGGGTGGCGAGCGCGTCGCTGGCGTTCACGTCCACGCCGCGCACCACGACCCCGTGCCGCCGCGCGTCGTTGACCAGGCTGTGCGGGGCGTAGAACCCCATCGGCTGGTTGCGCAGCAGCGCGGCGGTGAACGCGGCCGGGTAGTACCGCTTCAGCCACGCGCTCGCGTAGACCAGGTAGGCGAAGCTGATCGCGTGCGACTCGGGGAACCCGTAGTTGGAGAAGGCCAGGATCTTGGCGTAGATGTCATAGGCGGTGGCCGGGCCGATGCCGCGTTCGGCCATCCCGTCGAGCAGCCGGTCGCGCAGTTCCTTGATCCGCTCGGGGGCCCGCTTGGAGCTCATGGCCTGGCGCAGCCGGTCGGCCTCGGCGGGAGTGAAGCCCGCGCAGTCGATGGCGAGCTGCATCATCTGCTCCTGGAACAGCGGCACGCCGAGCGTCTTGCCGAGCGCCGCGCGCATCGACTCGTGCGGCATCGCCGAGTCCTCCAGGCCGTCGCGGCGGCGCAGGTAAGGATGGACCGAGCCGCCCTGGATCGGGCCCGGCCGGATCAGCGCGACCTCGATGACCAGGTCGTAGAACTGCCGCGGCCGCAGCCGGGGCAAGGTGGCCATCTGGGCCCGGGACTCGACCTGGAACACGCCCACCGTGTCGGCCTCGGTCAGCATCTGGTAGACGGCCGGATCCTCCTGCGGGATGGTGGCCATCGTCCAGCGCGGTCCGTAGTGCGTTTCCACGAGGTCGAAGCAGTCGTGCAGGGCGGCCAGCATGCCCAGGCCCAGCAGGTCGAACTTGACCAGGCCCGCGTAGGCGCAGTCGTCCTTGTCCCACTGCAGCACGGTGCGGCCGGGCATCCGGGCCCACTCCACCGGGCAGACCTCCCCCACCGGGCGGTCGCAGATCACCATGCCGCCGGAGTGGATGCCGAGGTGACGCGGCAGCCGCTGCATCTGCCGGGCCAGCTCCGCCACCTGCGCCGGGACCTTGGCGGGGACCTTTGCGGGGTCCGGGCTGGTGTCACCCGCAGGGTAGGTGACACCAGCCCGGACGGGATCGCCGCCGGGGAGCAGTTCCCCGGCAGCGGCGGGGCCGGGCCCGATCTGGGCGACCCAGGCGTCGGACTGTCCGGGCGTGTAGCCGAGCGCGCGTCCCGCATCCCGCAGCGCCAGCCGCGGCCGGTAGGTGATCACGTTGGCGACCTGCGCGGCCCGGTCCCGCCCGTAGGTGTCGTAGACGTACTGGATGACCTCTTCCCGGCGGCGGTGCTCGATGTCCAGGTCGATATCGGGCGGCCCGTCCCGGCCTTCGGACAGGAACCGCTCGAACAGCAGGTGGTGCGAGACCGGATCCACGTTGGTGATGCCGATCGCGTAGCAGACCGCCGAGTTGGCCGCCGAGCCGCGGCCCTGGCACAGGATGTGCTCCCGCTCGCAGAACTCCACGATGTCGTGCACGATCAGGAAGTAGCCGGGGAACCTGAGCTGCTCGATGACCTCAAGCTCCCGGGCGATCTGCCGGTACGCGCCGGGCACGCGCTCGTCGCCGGGCGGCCCGTACCGGGCCGGGGCCTTGCGCGCCACCAGCTCGCGCAGCCAGGACGTCTCGGTGTGGCCGGACGGGACGGGGGCGCCGGGCAGGTCAGGCGCTATCACCCGGAAATCGAACGCGAGCTCGCGGCCCAGCGCCGCGGTCCGCTCCAGCACGCCCGGGTAGCGGCGCAGCAGCGCGGCCATCTCCTGGCCCGACCGCAGGTAGGCGGTGCCCGCCGCGTCCAGCCAGCCGTCCTGGTCTTTTAGTGATCGCCGGGCCCGGATGGCGGCCAGCGCCTGGGCCAGCCGGGCCTGCGCGGGCGCGGCGAAGTGCACGTTGCCGGTGGCCACCACGCCCACGTCGGCCAGGGCGGCCAGCCGGGCCAGCAGGTCGTTGCGCTCGTCGTCGCCGGGGTCGTGGCGGCAGTTCAGCTCGACCATCACGTTCTCGTGGCCGAACATCTCGGTCAGCTTCGTCAGCTCCCGCCAGGCCGCGGCCGGGCCGCCGGCGGCCAGCGCCGCGGGCACCGGGCCCTTGCGGCACCCGGTCAGCACCACCCAGTGGCCGCCGTGCGCGCCGGCCAGCGCGCCGGTGTCGTAGACCGGGCGGCCCTTCTCCCCGCCCGCCAGCTGGGCGGCGCTGATCACCGCGCACAGCCGGGCGTAGCCCTCGGCGTCGCGGGCCAGGACCAGCAGGTGAGCGCCTGGCGGATCGGGCGGCTGGCCTGGCCCGGGCGGCAGGTCGAGGCTGAGCTCGGCGCCGAACACGGTGTTAAGGCGAGCCCCCTGGCCGCGGAGCCTGGCCGCGGCCTGCGCGAACTGCGGGACCCCGTACATCCCGTCGTGGTCGGTGATGGCGAGCGTCTCCAGCCCGAGCCGGGCGGCCTCGGTGACGAGCTCGCCGGGCGTGGCGGCCCCGTCCAGGAAGCTGTAGGAGGAGTGGCAGTGCAGCTCGGCCCACGGGACGGCGGCCGTCGGCGGCGGTGGCGCCAGCTTGAGCGGGCGGGCTAGCTCCCCGAACTGATGGGAGGCACGCTGATCCGGATTAGCCGGGTCCGGGAGCTCCCCCTCAAATCGCCAGGCCATCCGCCGGCGCAGCTCGCGCCAGGGCACCGGCGGGTTGTCGAAGCCCATTACCAGTACCCCGCTTCGATCAGCCACCGGCTGCCCTGAACCGCGGCCAGCCAGGCCCGCCCGTCCCCGGTCAGCAGCTGGAACCGGGCCCGGCGGCGCGCGGCGGCCGGATCCCACCAGCGTTCGGACAGCGGCCACGGCCCGGCCCAGCCGGTGATCCGCAGCGGCGGCTCGCCGTCGGCCGCCAGCCAGGCCGGCGCGGCCGAGAGCACGCACCGCCCGGTGACCGTGACCGCGTCCCCGGCATCGTCGGTCACGTCCGCCTCACGGGCGAAGGGGTACACCACACCCGGGGCCGCACCCATGATCCGACCGGGCCACGGCGGGCCCGCGGCCAGGCGGGGCTCCCTTTTTTCGCCGAACGGAACGTCGTTCACCTGCTCGGCCACGTCCCGCCCGCCACCCAGGGCGGGGCGCAGCACGGCCTCGTGCCCGAGCATGGCCTGCACCCGCATGGCGGCCCGCGCCACCCGGTCGCTGACCACGGTCTCCCCCCAGAGCGCGAGCTGGTGCCCGGTGGCGTGGACCACCTGGTCCGGCATCAGCCGCAGCACCGCGATGCCCCCGTCGGCAGGGCCGTCGGGGGGGCCGTCGGGGGGGCCGTCGGGGGGGCCGTCGCTGGTATCCGCCGGCCGCCAGCCGTCGAGCTGCCAGCGGACCCGGTCGGCGAGGGCGGCCGCGGACAGCAGCCCGTCGTGCCGCCAGAGCCTGCGGCTCTCCCGCCCGTCGGCGCACGCGGCCCGGACCTGGACCCGGACGCAGGTCAGCCCGCGGTCCGCGAGGCCCTGGTGCATCCGCTCGGCGAGCGCCTTGGCGGCGAACACCACCGGCTCGGCCAGCGGTTCCGGCGGGTCGAACTCCTGGGCCACGGACAGGTCCTCGGCCGGCGGGCGCACCGCCAGCGGCCGGGAGCCCAGGCCGCGGGCCAGCCGGTGCACGGTCTCCCCCGCGGCGCCGAACCTGCTGGCCACGTCGTCGGCCGGCAGCGCGGCCAGATCCCCCAGCGTGCGCAGGCCGAGCCGGCTCAGCAGTGCCACGAGGTCCGGGCCGGCCGCCGCTTCGTGGCCGGCGGCTGCTTGCTGGCCGGCGCCTCCCCGGCCGGCCGCAGCTTCCGGGCCGGCCAGGACGCTCACCGGCTGCCGGGCCAGGAACTCCGGCGTCCGGCCCGGCGGGATGATCAGGACCGGGCGGCCCGGGCCAGCCTCCGGCGCGGTGCGGGCGGCCAGGTGCGCGGCGAACAGCCCGTCGGCGACACCTATCCCGGACTCAAGGCCAAGCTCGGCCACCGTGGCGATGATCCGGCTGGCCAGCGCCGTCTCGCCGCCGAAGTAGCGGGCCGGGCCGCGAGCCCCGAACGCGCACACCCCCGGCTCGACCGCCTCGACCGCCGGGCAGAACGCGGTCACCGCGGTAAGCACCTGGTCGAACTCCCGCGCCGTCCGGGGCCCGGGGCAGCACAGCACCATGACCCGGGATTCGGGCGCGCTCATCCGGCCCGCACCACCTGGAGGCGGCGCTCCGGCACCGGGATGCCGGGTGGCTCGGCCGCGCTGACCCCGCCGTCTTCGGCCGGCAGCCAGAGCCAGCGGGTGCGCGTCACGGCCGCCTCCCCGCGGCCGTCGGCCGTCACCTGTGCGCAGCACGCCCGGAGCCGGCCGTGCCCGTCGCCCAGCCCGGTCCACCCCTGGGTGAGGACCCGAAGACGGACCTGCGCTCCCGGCCAGTCGCCGGCGACCAGCAGCACGCCCCGCCCCCGCCGCAGCGTCGCCTCCAGGCGCTGCCGGACCTGGGCCGGCGCTTGCGCGGGCGGCCTCAGCAGGACGAGCTCGCACCCGTCGAGCAGCGACGCGACCACCTGCGGCCAGGCGGGCCCCGGATCGGGGACCAGCAGGGTCCGCTCCGCGTCCAGGCCCAGGCTCGCCGCGGCCAGCACGCCCGCCTCGGGCACCCCGGCGATCCCGCACCAGGCCCCGTCCGCCGAGGCGCCGGCCGCGAGGGCCAGGATCAGCAAGCCGAACTCCGCCACCGTCACCACCGAGCCACGAGCCAGCCCGCCCCGCGGCAGCAGTTCGCGCAGCGCGGGCAGGACCGGCAACGTCCCGCCCCCGAGCGGATCGGCAGCCCGGGAAACCAGGGACCCGGATACCTCGGCGGCCACGGATAGCCGAGGCCGCGCGGGTGATATCCGCCTGATTTCCGTAGACGTGGTCCCCATTCCGTCGATTATCGAACATAGATTCGCCCAGGTCAAGCACGGATTACGGACTCCGTGGCCGGATTTAAATTCTTGAGAAATTCTTATTGCCAGCGTTACTCTGATTGCTAGCGAAACTCTCAAGGAGGGCGTCAATGGAGCGCATGGACAGTGCCGCCGCTGGCCTCATCGAGCAGGAGGTCCGGGGGCGCTTCCCGGACGGCGTAGTGGACAGCGTCGCGGTGCTGCAGTACGGCGACGACCCGTCGGTCGAACCGGGCCAGGTCGTGGTCCAGATGACCATCGCGGTCGGGCCGGAAGACGGCGAGGATTCACTGGAGGCCTTCCACCGGGCCCACCGGGATGCGATCCGGGAGCTCCAGCGGGATATCTGCCAGCGGTGGCCGCAGGCCACCCGGTTCAAGATGGTCACCGGCCAGGGCGACGGCCGCAAGTTCATGTGGCGGGCGGCCCCGTCGGACGAGCCGCCGGGGGGCGACCTCACCCCGGTGATGGCCCGCCTCGGGCCGGCTGACCTGGAGACCCTGGACACGCTGATCACGGCCGGCTTCGCGGCCAACCGGGCGCAGGCCGTCCGCTGGGCCCTGGCCCGCATCCGCGACCGGCCCGCCTACGCCGAGCTGCGCGAGCGCGCCAAGGAAATCGAGACCCTCAAGTCCCAGTTCTAAGCCGCGGCGCTTCCCGTGGTACGCAAGCGCTTCGTGTTGCGTAAACCCGGGCGAATGCAGGACGGCAGAACACCGCCAGCTCGCCTGCCGACGGCACCGCATCCCCCGCCGTGGTCTTCCCGCCGCGAATCCGCAGGCCAGCGATACGCACCACGACCTTCCCGCAGGAGTCCCCGCATCCGGGGACTCCGATGTCCGGCTTGCATCGGCAACGTCAGGCAGATAAGAAAACACAAGGGCTCCTGGATCTCGACTTTCGCGGTTTAGGCGGCGAAGTCTTCGGCGTCTTCCCAGGCCAGAGGATCAGGTGGTCTCGCACGAGCGTGTCGTCGAAGCGGCTGGTGCCGTACTTAATGAGATCCTTGCCGGGCTGGTCTTTAAGCTGGGCCATCGCGCTGGATGGGTCGGGCCCGAGGAGGGTGGCGTTCCATGCCGTATGGGTCAGTGATCGGGATGCGACGTACTTGGGCATGGCGTTGATGAGGTAGAGGTAGGGGTTATGGCTGGCCACCAGTTCGCGAGCGCTTCGATAAACGCCGTCGAGACGATGACGAAGGCGTCGAGTTAACGACTCAGTTTGGCGCATTAGTCATGTCTCGGCGTCGAATGGCTTGATCTCGAAAAAATCGATCACAGGCCCAGCTTCAGACCGGGGCCCATCAAGGCCGGCCGCCGCATCGCCTCGTCGGCGTCCTCCGGCGGCGGCCCACGGCACCGTCAGGTAGGCGTCGACCTCCACCTAGTCCACGCCTCCGGGTTCGGCGGTGAGCTGGGGGCCGCTTAGCGAACTCAGCGCCCCACCGCTGGTAGAGGTCCTGCACGATGGCCGTTGACGTCTGCGGCACCGGTCTCTCCTGGTCTCATCGGGTGATCTTCAGGAGGACGACGAATGGCGGGCGCCGAAACCGGACACGCGTTAGGAGATTTTCAGGCTCTTGATCCGGCGCTCGTAGGACACACGCTCGGCCGGGCTCCGGGCCAGCGCAATGGCGCGCTCATAGCTGTCCCGGGCCGCGGCGTGGCGGCCGGCCCGCCGTTCCAGGTCGGCCCGGGCCGCCCAGTAGAAGGGGTACCGTGATAGCTTCCGCTCGTCGGCCAAGGCGATCAGCTCGCGGCGCCCCTCATCGAGGCCGTCCCGTTCGGCCAGGGCCAGCGCGCGGTTCAGCGCCACGACCGGGCTCCAGGACTGCTGGGCGAGGACCTGGTAGAAGCCCACGATCCGGTCCCAGTCGGTCTTCTGGATCGACGGCGCTATCGCGTGCTCGCAGGCGATGCCGGCCTCCAGATGCCAGCGGGACAGGTGATCCCCGGTGGCCGAGCGGGCCAGGTGCATCAAACCGCGCTCCATGCGCGCCCGATCCCAGCGGCTCCGGTCCTGGTCCTCGAGGGGAACGAACACACCGTGCCCGTCGAGGCGGGTCGGCAGGCGGGCGGAGTCGAAGCAGAACAAGGCGGCCAGGGCGTGCGCGTCCGGATGCGCCGTCGCCTCGGCGTCCAGCAGCAGCTCGGTGAGACGCAGCGCGTCCTCGCACAGGAACGGACGTACCGGATCCTGCGGGTTACTGCCGTGGTAGCCCTCGCTGAACAGCAGATAAAGCGCTCGCAGGACGGAATCTCGTCGGGTATCAATGTCCGGCAGGTTCTCCACGTCGGGCAACCGGCCCAGCTCACGCAGCCGACCGCGACCCCGGTGCAGGCGCCTGTCGATGGTCTGGGTATCGACCAGGAACGCCTGACCGGAGCTCCTCTGCGGGCAAACCACACAGCCACCGGAGGATCAGTGTCACGTGCGTCTCGCGGTTCAGGCCGGGATCGCAAACCGCGAACATCATCGCCAGCTGGCTGGCGCCCTCGGCGGCCGGGGCCAATGCCGCCTCGATCGTGTCGGTCAGTGCCGTCGTCGTCGCCAGCTCGGGCAGAAACGAGCGGCGGCGCTGTTCCCGGCGGATGATGTCGATCGCCCGGTTGTGCGCGGCCCGGATGATCCACGCCTTCGGATCCTGCGGCAACCCGAAGCGCCAGGCGTGCATGGCACTCACCAGCGCGTCGTGCACGACATCCTCGGCCAGCGGGATGTTCGACGGGCCCAGGACCCGGGTCAGCGCGCTGACCAGGTGCGCGTACTCCCTCCGGAACAGGTCCTCAACCAGCTCCGTAGATGACACCGGCGGCGGGCGTATCGTCCACGAGCATCAGATCCGATAAGTCCTGGACCGGCCGCACCTGGACCGAACCGCCGAACTCGCATGTCGGGCACATGCGCGCCACGTCGATGGCGTCTTCCAGGGAAACCGCTTCGACGATCAAGGCCGCCTCGTCCGCTAGGACCGGCAGTACCAAACTGGACGTCGCCGACGTTTACCAGCGTTTTGATTCCGAGCTGAGGTAACCAGCCGCACGTCAGCCGACTTCCGGACAACGAGAGCGGCCACATCCAAGACCGAGTCCAACAGAACTTGACCAGTTACCTCAGTCGCAGTCTGTCCAATTCCTCTCCTTTTATTATAACGGCATTGTACTCGTGTCCTATTAGCGCGCTGGACACGAAGGCGGACGGGCCGAGGCGCCAATGCCGTTATGAAAAGGGCTTTTAATAGACCCTTACCGAAACGTCCGGTAATCGGCACGACACCGGTAAGCCAGGCTTACCGGTAGTTGCACAAATCGATATTGAACGACGAATAGCGCTCACGGCACAGTGATCACGCGACGCGGTGCACCGGCGGGGTGCGGGCCGCGCACGGATCATCGACCATGGGGAGCACTGACACGATGAGCGCGACCCCCGAGATGCGAACAAGGCAGCGCGGAGCCTCCGTCGTAATCCTCGCCCGCTTGCTCGCGGTACTTGGCATTGTCGCGGCGTGCACCGCGCCCGCCCCTCCTACCCCGGAAAGGACGGTGGCGGCCAGCTCGCCGGCGCGCTCGTCGGCGGCAGCGAACATGGCTGCGGCTAAGGCGTGCGGCGGGCTCCCCCGGTTCGACAAGGCGGCGGCCGACGAGATCATGGCCGGAACGCTGACGATTTCGCCGTTCCCCGCCGTAACCGTCGATCCGGGCAGGGACGGGAACATCAGCTGGGGCCAGAACCCATTTCATCACCCCACCTGGCAACAGGACTTCCAGTCCGGCGGCTGGATCGAGATGCTCATCTCCGCCTACTTCGCGGGTGGGCCCGCCGCGCGGGCCTACCTGACTCGCGCCAAGGTGATCACCATAAGCTGGCTCGCGGGGGTCCCGGTCTCCAGCCGCGATCCGCGGACGGTGATCTGCCTGTCCGAGGGCTTCCCCGGCCAGGCGTGGATCGCTGACCAGATCGACGCCAGCGTCAACTACCAGGCGACGCACTGGCAGGGCCCGTGGAACCACGGCCTCGTCCAGGACCTGAAGCTGATGCGGATCGGCTGTGCCTACCCGCCGGACGCGTTCGGGGGGGACGCGCTGAAGTGGCGGAAGACGGCTTATAGTCAGATCCTGTCGTCCTTCCAGCCGAACCGGCTTGGGCCGTCGATTGACACGCAGGGCGTCGTCAACGAGCAGGCGACCGGGTACGAGAAGTACGTCTATGACCTGTGGCACGGCGGCGAGTCCGAACTCGCGGACTGCGGGTACCCGCTGCCGTCGGGCATCACCGCGCGAATTGCGAAGATGCCGGCGTTCCTGGCCGAGGCCACCCAGCCGGACGGCAACCTGGTGCAGATCGGCGACACGTACGCGGAGCCCCCGCCGGCCCTGCGGGCGCAACGGCTGCCCCCCGTGGCGGTGTACTACGCCGGGTACGTCTTCGGGCGCTCGAACTGGGGACCTAGAGGGACGTTCTACTCGCTGCGGTTCGGGCCGGGCCGGCAGGTACACGGGCACAACGACCACATGGGTCTCACCTACTACTCGCGGGGACGGAACCTGATCATCAATGCCGGGCACACCGGGTACGAGGTCTCGGCGTACCGGGACTACATCCGCTCCCCCGAGGCGGCCAGCACGTTCATCTCACCGGGGGCGCGCTTCCGCGGGGCGGCGGCCACCGCGCTTATCGCTAGCGAGATCGGCACCACCCGCCAGTTCTTTGAGCTCTCCGACGACGCCTTCGGCGGGCCGCGCAGCAGGGGCGTGTACGTCCATCAGGAACCCGATTTCATGCTCGTCCTGGACCGGGGCTCTGGTGAGGAGAACTACCAGCAGCTGTGGCACCTAGACCCGGGGCTGACGGTCACGGCGGTGACCCGCGTCTCAGTCACGGCTGCCGCTCCCGCCGTGCCCGCGACCGCCACGTCGCCCGCGATCCCGGCCACGACGCTGCGGATCGCCCGGCTCATGCTGCCTGGTCAGGTGATCCTGGCCGGGTCGACGACGGTCGTGCGGGGCCAGACGAATCCCTACCAGGGCTGGGTATCCCGCCAGGCGCTGCAGCGAATCCCCGCGCCGGTGGTGATCATGAGCAGCCAGGGCGCCGGTCTGGACTCGAGCACCGCGATGCTCACGCTGATAGCCGCTACCGCGCCGAGCATACCGGTAAGCGCGACGGCCACGATGGCACCTGGCGGCACCCCAGCCAATGGCCCCTACCTCGTTCTCATTAGCGTCGGCACCGTGACGGTCCCCGTGACTATCCCGTGACCACTGCAGTAAGGGTCAGACCGTAAGGGAGACGGCCGAGTGATCTCGGCGACGGTGCTGGCCAGGGCGGTGACATGCGGGTTGGTGGCCGCGGACCGCCAGGCCAGGGCGGCGGACAGGGGCGGCAGCTGCGGGACTGAGATACCGGCCAGCCCGGGCCGGGCGAAGACGCCCATGGCGGCGGCGACGCTGGCATGCACTCGCAGGCCATGCGGAACCAGCGTGATGGCCTGCGCCAAGGTCGCCACCGGCTGTCGGCCAATCGCCCGGCCGCCCGGGGTGACCAGCGGCAGCATCGCTTCGCGCAACGGCGCCGGGAACGGCGGCCACAGCTCGAACGCCCCGTAATCGGCCACATCCTCCAAGGTCGCCTCGGCCCGGGCCGCCAGCGGATGCCCCGCGGCGACCATGATGATCCGGTCCTGGACTGAAAACGCCGGGCCGATGCTCAGGTCCGGCTCGGCCAGAGGCGTCCACAACGCCATCACATCGACCTCACCGCGGCGCAGCGGACCCAGCATGTCACACCACGGAACGCCGATAAGCGAGACCTCGATACCGCGGCAGCGCCGTCCGAACACGCCCAGCGGCCGGGCCAGCAGCTCGACGATAACCGCGCTGTAAAACCCCACCCGCAGCTGCCCGGCAGCCTGCCGGGCCGCGGCCCGGGCCCGGGCCAGCGCCTCCCCCAGCCCCCAGTACGCCGAACCCAGCCCCGCCGCCAGATCAACTCCGGCCGGAGTCAGCACCACCCGACGGCTGGTCCGCACCACCAGCGCACCCCCCACCCGCCGTTCCAGATCCCGGATCAGCTGGCTCATCCGCGGCCGCGTGATAAACAACCGCTCCGCCGCCCGGCTGAAACTCAGCTCCTCCGCTAGCACCAAAAACGCCTCAACCTCCCGCAATTCCATCATGCCCGGCCGCAGCGCGAACTCCACGTTCTCTACCACGGTGAAGACTGGGCCGGGGGCTGCACTGCTGTAAGACGAATCCCGCGTGCCGGGGCTCTTAGAACTGCCCGGACGCAACGCGATGCCCGGCCGCGTCGTAGGCGACCCAGTCGAACCGACTTATCTCGTTGCCGGTCGAGAACGCGAAGAACTGCTGGCCGCCGACGACCGTCGGCGTCACCTGGATCTTGGTGCGGTTATCGAACGTGACGACGATCTTGGCTACCGGTGCCGACGCCGATCCGAAGATCAACTGCCTGTTCCCCGGGGTGGCGATGGAACCCAGGAGCTGAGTGCCCAGCGGCAGCGTCTCGGACATGGGCAGGCATGAGCCGCCCGCCGTCACAGTGATACAGACACCCCACGGGCCGGTGTAAGCCGTCAGCCACCAGGCCTTGGCCTGGAACACCCCACTGAACGTAGCGTCGCTGCGGGAGAGCCCCTGCTGGCCGGGCTTTAGCCAGGACGCGAACGTGGGCACCTCATCACCGAACGTGTACGGAATGGCGGCGCCGATCTCGCCGGCCGCCGAATATGCGGTGACGCTGGTGATCACCGCGCCCGCCGGGGCGCCGAACGCTACCAGGCGGGCACCGAACGCGGCCACCGGGTGCAGCGTGAGCCGGGTGCCATTGGTCAGCGTGACCAGCACCCGGGTGACGTCGCCTCGGACCGCAGCGAACTGGATGATCGCGCGCTTGTTCCCCATCGCATCGAAGTGGGCCGGCTCCAAGCCGTCCACACTGAGCTTGACCACGGAAGTCACCTGCCGGGAACCGAACCCGGGGCCGGACGCGGTGAGCTGCTGGTAATAGCTCCTGAAGACACCCGTGCCCGGCCGAGCCACGGAGAACTGCCAGCCCTTGCCGTCTATGGTCCCGACCGCGATCAGTCCAGGTTCCGCGTGCGGACCTGGTAGCCGTACCGTTACGGTGAAGGATCCGCCGGCTGGCGCGGGCATGTCTGTTGTGTGCATGGCCAGCGGGACGACGGCCGCGGCGACCGCCACGGCCGTGACGCTCACCGCGGTGATCGCACGTCGGCACCAGCGAATCCGTTTTCCCCGGCGGATCGCGGCGTCGACAGGGGCCGGTGCCGGCGTGATGGCCGAGAACTCATCGTCAAGCCGTTCATAAAGGTCACTAGCGTTCACCAGCGGTCTCCATCCACGAGTTCGGTGCTCCTGCGAAGGGTGGCCAGGGCGCGCGAGGCCTGGCTCTTGACGGTGCCGACGGAGCAGTTCAGGATCGCCGCGGTTTCCACCTCGCTGAGGTCGAGCCAGTAACGCAGCACGACCACGGCCCGCTGCCGGGGTCCCAGCGCGCGCAGCGCCGTCATAAGGGTCGATCGGACACCCAGGTCGCAAGTCGCGTCCAGAGCGTCACGCTCCGGAATGACATCGGTAAGCCGCTCAGGCACCCGCCGCTTGCGGAACCGGTTGCGGTTCTCATTGACCACGATCTTCCAGACGTAGGCGTCCGGGTTACCGGCCCGGACCACTCTCGGCCAGGCCGCGTACGCCCTCGCGAAGGCCGCCTGCGCCACGTCTTCCGCATGTCCCAGGTCGCCGGTCAGCCCGTAGGCGAGCCGTACCATGGTCGGCCAGCGACCGCGCATGAACTCGCGGAACTCTTCGTCCAAGCCCTGCTTCATCGATCACCCCTTCACCCCTGCAAGACCACCGCGAGCTGGCCGCTGGTTGCATGGCGGGACGACCGAGGCAATTGGAATTCCGGGGAGCCTTCCCGCGATGTTAACGGACGCCATGGGGGGCGGAATTGGACGCTGATACGGGCCGGTGGCCTGGGTGGTCTTGGGGATCGCGTGGTCTAGCCGCGGATCCGGAGAACGGTCATCGGACCACGCTAACAACCCTCTTGGATGGTGGGGTGGAGGGGGAGCCACGCCACGGCGGGCGGGGAACGGGGCGGGGGGCGTGGAGCACGGCCCGTTCGGGAGATAAAGAAGACAGGTGCCGGGGAGGACCGGTAGCGGGCGGGTTCGGGATTTTGTCTTCGGCGTGTATCAGGTGACGCTGCGGCGTCCTCTGGGTTAGAAAAGAGGTTAACCGCCACTACCGAGGCGCTGATGATGGCAGCAGGCGAGCCGACAGGGGCTGGCCATGCGTGACGACCCGACGGTTGTCGCGCTTGTTACCCGCGCGGCCGGGAGCGATCCGACCGCGTGGAACGAGATCGTGGAGCGGTATGCGCCGCTGGTGTGGTCCATCTGTGCCCGCTTCCAGCTGAGCAATTCCGATCGTGAGGACGTGGCGCAAAGTGTTTGGCTGCTGCTGGTCGAGCAGCTCGGGAAGCTGCGGGAACCCGCCGCGCTGCCCGGGTGGCTGGCTACGACCACCCACCGGGAGTGTCTCCGGGTGGTGACGGCGGCCCGTAAATCGGAGCGGCTAGGAACAGGACTAGACGACGCTCTGCAATTCGTGGACAACACGATAATCGACGAGGAGATCCTCATGGCTGAGCGGAACGCGGCGCTGCGAGCGGCGTTCGCGGAGCTCCCGCCCCGGTATCAGCAGTTGCTGGCCATGCTCGCCAAAGACCCGCCGGTGTCGTACGCGGAGATCAGCGCGACCCTGCAGATCCCGGTGGGGAGCATCGGCCCGCAGCGCGCCCGCTGCCTGGAACGGCTCCGCAAGTCCCGCGCCGTCGCTGCGCTCATAGAGGGTGAGGTTGACGTCAACTGGTCGGGGGGCGAGCAACGTGCGTGACGACGACGAGCTCCTCGCGGCGCTGGGTGAAGCGATCCAGGCCCGGGAGGAGGTGCCCGAGTGGTTCGTCGAGACGGGCAAGAACGCGTACGCGTGGCACAACATCGACGCCGAGCTGGCCCAGCTGACCTACGACTCCAGCCGTGACCGGGACGCGGTCGCGATGGTCCGGTCGGAGGCCGCGTCGATCCGGGCGCTGACCTTCACCTCGGCGCAGTTGTCCATCGAGCTGGAGGTCACCGCGGGCTCGCTGGTCGGCCAGATCATCCCGCCGCGGGCGGGCACCCTCGAGGTCCATACCACGGCCGGCGTGGCCAGCTCGCCGGTGGACGAGATCGGCTGCTTCGCGGTCACCCCGATCCCGAACAGCCCGTTCCGGCTACGGTGCCGGACCGAGGACGGGGCCGACGTGCTGACCGGGTGGATCACGCTCTGATCCCGATGGCTTCGCGGCTCAGGCGGCGCCGAGGGTGACCAGGGAGATCGCGGTGGCGTGCTGGACCGGATCGCCGGTGAGCCCGCGCCGGACCTGGTAGAGCGACTCGGCCAGGGTCTGGCCGGCCCGCAGGTGCCGGTGCAGGTCCACCATCAGGGGCACGACGGCGCGGTCGTTCAGCGGCACGATGGCGGCGATGATCCCCGCGGTCCCCAGCGGCAGCAGGCTGCTGACCAGGCCGAGCAGCTCGTTGGCTCCGGCGGGGGCCAGCGCGCCGGAGTCACAGCTGGACAGGACCAGACGGTACGGCGCGCGGTGCAGCTGCTCGAAGTCGTAGACGGTCAGCGGGCCGTCGTACATCCGCAGCGAGGAGAACAGCGGGCTGTCGGCCCGGAAGATCCCGTGCGCGGCGATGTGCGCCAGCCACGCTCCGTCCAGCGCGGGCAGCACCTTGTCGGCCGTGGCAGCGGCGTCTTCCAGCACCGTGACGTCGTCGTACAGCCGCGCGATCAGGGGCACCTCGGCGCCGTCCGTGGCCAGGCCGGGCCCGCGGGCCAGGATGACCTGGCGGTGTTCGGGTTCTGGCGGCTTGGTGGGCCCGCAGCCAGGCGCTGGCGGACGGGGCGACGCTGATCACCCGGTCCTTCAGTGCGGGCAGCAGCGCCCACGGGATGGGGTGCAGCTTGCCGGGCGGGACGATGATGACCGGCCCGTCGCCCAGGTGCGGGACGGCTTGTCCGAGCAGCGCTTGCTGGAGTGCTGGTCCCGCCTTAGCCAGGACGGCCAGCGCGCTGGCCGGGTCGTCGCCGGGGCGGCTGCGGGCCAGGCGGCGCAGGGCGAAGCGGGCGAAATCCGCCGCCTTCATGGCGTCGGCGGCCTGGCCGGCGGCGAACTGCCGGATCCGGCCCGACCCGCAGGTCAGGACGTACAGATCGCCGTCGACGTCAACGATCTCGATGAGCTGGGCGGGGCCGAGCTCATCGAGCAGGTCGGCCGGGCTGAACGGGGCGCGGGTCCACCGCCCGTTACCCCGGGCGCGCAGCGCGCTGGCGCGCACCTCGGTTTCCAGCCGCTGTTGTTCCTTCTGCAGCGACGCGCTCGGCTTGCCCTGGCTCCGCGCCTGGTCCAGGCCCCTGGTCACCGCGCGCAGCGCGGCCAGGCTGGCGTTCAGCTCCGCGTCGGCTGACGGCCGCACCGGGGGAACCGCGTAGGCGGTGGCCCGCCAGCGCTCGCTCCAGGTCAGCAGGAGCCGCGGCCGGCGGGCCCGCGCGGCATGCCGCTGGGCGAGGGCGGCCAGTTCGGCGCCATGCACGGTGGCCTGGGCCCGGAGTTCCGAGGCGCCCAGGGTCAGCCGGTACTCGTCGAGAACGTCGAGCCCTCGTCGGCAGGCGGCCAGCATCCGGTCCGGACGGCCCGCAGCCTCGGCGCGCAGGGCCTCGCCGAGCCAGCCGCTGACCCGCGACAGCGCCGGGCCGCGTCGCCGGGTCCGGGCCAGCGCGGCCAGATGGCGTTCGGCGTCGTCGCGGCGGCCGAGATCCAGGGCGATGCGCCCGGCCAGCAGGTGCGCCTGGGCCGCGTCGCTCGAGCC
The DNA here is from genome assembly GCA_963822765.1 of uncultured Actinomycetes bacterium. GTDB lineage: Bacteria > Actinomycetota > Actinomycetes > Streptosporangiales > Streptosporangiaceae > Palsa-504. The sequence continues at coordinate 28,398 of CAWGJL010000033.1, forward strand.
CAGGGCATCCAGCCGGGCGGCGGACCGGTTCGCCTCGCGCAGCATCGGGGCCGATACCGGGCCGACCTCGTACCGGGCCTGGACCAGAACGCGCGCCGCATGGGCCTGCCGCCAGGCGCTCCGCTGCGACCGGAACATGCGGTACGCGGCCTGCGCCCAGTCCAGGGCGGCCTGGGGCCGGGCCGCGGCCAGCGCGCAGTTGGCCGCCATCAGCAGCAGGTTCGCCTTATCCGTGGGCCGGCCGCGGATTTCCTCTATTTCTCGCAACGCGGCATCGGCTTCGGCCAGGGCATCGCCGACCAACCCGGCCGCCAGCAGCACGGCACACCGTTCGCTGCGCAGCCAGATGGTCGGCACCTTCAGCCGCTGGAAGCTGAGGGTCGCCGCATCGATACGGGCCAGCGCGGCCGGGAGGTCTCCGGACGCGAAGGCGGTCCAGCGCGCGATTGGCCACCGGGTCGAGCGCTTCCAGTTCCTGCCCGATGGTCGGAGTACAGCCGGGCGGCGGAAACGTAATCGGCATCGGCCCGGCTGGTCGACCCCAGGTTCAGGTAAATGCTGGCGCGGGTGTTCAGCGCGCGAGCTGTCCAGAGCAGGTCGCCCGCCTGCCGCAGCCCGGCGACCGCGTGCCGCGCGTCTTCCAGGGCCGCCGGAAAACGGGCCAGGGAGTAGAACACGATCGCCCGGCCGTGCCGGACCCGGGCCGCCGACACGCCACTGGACCGGCGCACGGCGGCCTCGAAGGCGGCCAGCCCGGCCGCCGTCCGGCCCGCGAAAACGAGCGCCAGGCCCAGGCTGGCGAGTACCTCGGCCTCGCGCTCGGCCGAGCCGGTGCGGCGGGCCTGGCGCAGCGCCTGGCGCAGTTCACCGACCCCGGCCTCGACGTCGCCGTAGTCGCGCAGCACGATCCCCGCGGCCTGGTGGGCCACGGAGGCGTCGTGCGGGTCCGGTCGTCCGGCGAGCACGGCACGCGCTCTGGTCAGCGCAACCCAGGGCCGGGACGTGGCCAGCGCGACCAAATCGTCCACCTCGCGCGGACCTGCCGCGGCCGCGCGCCCTCCCCGGCCCACAGGCCGATTCTAGGTCTCCAGATTTGGCGCGGTCCATGTATTAAAGCGTCACGATCGCTGCCCCGTAAGGGTGCGTCAGACCCGGCGGGGTTTCTGAGGAACCGCGGGCCTGCCAGCAGTGCCTGCGGTTAGATCGGGTAAATGATTAATTCCGGAGGGCACAGTGGCAGAAAAGAATTACTGGTACAGCTCGCTCAAGCCTCCGCTTGACCCTGAGGCCGCCGCGGAGGCCAAGACCATCGTCGACGCGTTCGCCGCGCGCAAAATCCCGATCGAAATCGGCGGTTTCCCCGACGACGCCGAAGAAGACGACGAGCTGCACGGCGGTGGCATTGCCTTCATGTACGTCAAGGGCCGGATTCTCGCCCGCGAACCGTACCTGGCCGCGATGGGAATGACCCCGGACATCCCGGAACGCGTGCGTGTCACCAGGCCGCAAGGAATATTGGAGATCATCAGCGAGGACGAACGGGTTCGGGAAGTCGAGATCACCCGAGTTGTCGGGGACATCGTGCTTCTCCACTTGAATCCTCATCGCGATCCGAAGGCTCCTGACCGTGAGCAGCCCGACGTGCTCGAACTGCTCGAGCAGATCGACGACAGATTCGGCCCGGGGATCGCGGGGCCTGATCACATCCTGACCGCCGCGCAGCACGTGACTCCCTGCTCGGCCACGGAGCCGCAGCAGGTTTATCCGACGGCGGGACCCTACCCCGGCCTCTGCCGGGACGGCGGCGCCCGGGTGCGGATCTTCCAGGCCGACACCGGGCTGGTGCCGGGTGCGGCGGAAACCTTCCCGTGGCTGGCCGGCGTCTACGGCGATCCCGACCCGCGGGCCGGGACCGTTGCGGGCGGCACGATCGAGCCCTACGGGGGACACGGGACGTTCGTCGCGGGCGTCATGCGGTGCATGGCTCCGCAAGCGGCAATCCGGGTCGAGAACATCTTCGGCACCGCGGGCAGCGCGTGCGAATCGGAGGTCGCGATGAGGCTCCACGCGGCGTTCGGCTTCGGCTTCGAGATCCTCCACATAACGGCCTCGTGCCTAACCAGGAAGAACCTCCCGCCGCTGGCCCTGGAAGGCTTCCTGAAGCTGCTCCGGCCGTACAAAGGTGTTCTCGTGCGTCGCAGAGGCGGGCAACAACTACACCCAGCGGCCGGCCTGGCCGGGCGCCTTCCCTGACGTGCTCTCCGTCGGGGCGCTCGCGACCGACTGGCGTCACCGTGCGGACTTCAGCAATCACGGGGGCTGGGTCGACGTGTACGCGCCAGGTGAGAAGCTCATCAACGCCTTCGGCAGCGGTACGTACACCTGCCAGGTCCCGCCTCATGTCGGGCAGGTAAGGACGTTCTCCGGCCTGGCGCAGTGGAGCGGGACTTCGTTCTCGGCCCCCATCGTGACCGGGCTGATCGCGGCCCGGATGGCCCGCCGCGGCGAAAGCGCCAGGGAAGCGGCCGCGGCTCTGATGGCCAAGGCCCGGGCCCAGACGATTCCCGGGGTGGGTCCGGCGCTGTTCCCCTGCTGCGATGATGACGACGACGCGAGCACCGCGGTCACTGCGGTCGCTGCGGTCGCTGCGGGGACGGCGGCTGCGGCGGTGCTACCAGGACGGGGTGCGGGCCCTTGCCGTCGCCAGGTAGTCGTGCCGAGGTGCACCCCCATGCGTGCGGAGGCCTGTCACGGCCGGCGCTAGGGCTTGAGGGCGTGCTGGACGGCGGCGGTCAGGGCGGGGACGGAGAGCCAGCCGTCGTGGGACCAGATGATCTTGCCGGACGCGGAGACCAGGGCCAGCCAGGGCTGGTCCTGGACGTTGAAGCCGTCCGCGACGCGGCCGGTGGTGTCGAGGGCGACCGGGTAGCTGAGCGAGGTGCCGAGGCCGGCCAGGTAGGTGCGGACGGCCTGGGCCGAGGGCTCGACCACCGTCTCGTCGACCGCGACGAGCGGCGGCAGGCCCTGTCCATTTCCGGCCTTGTGAGCCGCGGCGGCGTAGGCGTTGCCGTCGATGAGCTCGGACTTCAGGTCCGAGACCTCGGACAGCCAGGTGGCGAAGAACAGCACCAGGTGCGGCGCCCCCGGGCCCAGGTCCACCTGGCCGGCGCCGGTGGCCGACGGCAGGGCGACGTGATCGGCGGGGCCCTGCACGGTGATGGAGGCCAGCGAACCCTGGCTGGCCACGTGCGGGTGGCCCGGCAGCAGGCTGGACAGCTCGTCCGCGAGCACCTGCGCGGACTGGCCGACGCTGGAGTAGGCCATCTGGGTCAGGTAGAGCTTCTGCTCCCGGCCCTGCTGGTTGATGACGTACAGCGCGGGAGTGTGGTCGATCTGGCCCTGCTCGATCTGCACCGCGATGTGGTAGGCACCCCACACCGACTTCAGCTGGGCCAGCGAGCCGGTCAGGAAGTCCCACTGGTTGACCATGCCGTGCGCCCGGGAGTAGGACAGCACGTCCGCGACGCTGGTGGCGTTCGGGTTCGCGTCGACGCCGAGCAGCTGGACCTGGTTGCCCGCGGCGCCGAGCAGCTGCTTGGCCTGCAGCATGGCCTGCGTGGTCAGCGGGCAGACCGTCGTGCATTCGGAGTCCTCGAAGCCCAGCATGACGACCTTGCCGCGGAACTGGCTGAGCGACATCGGCTGGCCGAACTGGTTGACCAGCTTGATGTCCGGGGCCGGCAGGTTGTTCAGCGAGCTGCCGAGGTCGAGGTTCGGGTTCATCTCGGCGGCGCTGGCGGCCGGGTTGGCCTGCATGCCGCCCAGCGAACCGGTACTGGTACTGCTGGCGCTGGCGCCGCATCCGGCTAGCGCCGTCAGCACGCTCAGCAGGGCCGCGGCCGCCAGCGTGCCGCGTGTGCGCAAGGTCTTCATCGCGAAGGACAGCCTACTCCGGTCTACTACGAGATGTCGTAGGAAGTTGGGAGTGGTCGGGATCGTCGCCGACGATCACGGCGCCGCCGTGGCCCCAGGCCAGGTAGCGGTAGGTCAGGTTGATCATCGTGGACACCCGGTTGCGCCCGCCGAGCAGGTAGAACAGGTGCAAGGCCAGCCAGGACAGCCAGGCGAGCGTGCCGCGCAGGCGCAGTCCCCCGGCGAGCTGTACCACCGCGGACCGGCGTCCGATGGTGGCCATCGTGCCCTTGTCGTGGTAGCTGAACGGCTCGGTGGCGGCCTGGCGGTGCAGCCGGACGATCTGCGCGCCGGCGTGACGCCCCATCTGCAGCGCGGGCTGGGCCAGCTGGGGGGTGGGATGGCCGGGGTTTTCCGCGATGTCGCCCACGGCGAAGATCCGGTCCTGTCCCTGGACCCGCAGGTCGGACCCGACCAGGATGCGCCCACCCGGGCCCTGGGGCAGGCCCCAGCCCGCCACGGCCTCGGCCGCCCCGACCCCGGCCGCCCACACGGTCAGGCCGCTGGACAGGTTCTCCCCGTCGGCCAGCAGCACCTGCTGGCCGGTGATCTCGGCGATGCGGGTGTTCAGCCTGATGTCCACGCCGCGTTTTTCCAGCTGGACGCGGGCGTACTCGCGCAGTTTCTCGTCGAACGCGGTAAGGAGCGAGGGGGCCATCTCGATGAGCCGGACGTGGACCCGGGCCGGATCGACGTCCGGGAAGGTGGCGGCGAGCACGGTGGCGCCCAGCTCGGCGAGCGTGCCGGCCAGCTCGACCCCGGTGGCCCCGCCGCCGGCCACGGTGACGTGCAGATCGCCGCTGTCCACGCTCAGCCGCTCGAAGGCCGCCATCAGGTGGTCGCGCAGCCGGAGGGCGTCGGTGCGGGTGTACAGGGCGATGGTGTTCTCGGCGGCGCCCTTGATGCCGTGGTAGGCGGCCGACACGCCGGTGGCGATGATCAGGTAGTCGTAGCCGAGCTCGAGGCCGTTGGTGAGCTTGATCCGGCGGGACACCGGGTCGATGGTGGCCAGCTCGCCGTGCCGGAAGTTCGCCCCGTACCGCCCGGCGAAGCCGCCCGCCGGGTAGGCGACGTCGCCGGGGTTCAGCCCGGCCGTGGCCACCTGGTACAGGAGCGGCTGGAACGTGCTGTACAGGTGACCGTCGACCAGGGTTACCCGCAGGCCCGCGCGGGTGAGCCGGGCGATGGCGGAGAGCCCGGCGAATCCCGCGCCGCAGATGACGACGTGGGGTGCGTCCGGGTCAGCCTGATGTCTTCTGGCGATCGGTGTTACCTTCCGGGTCCTTGCTGCGCTCTTCCACCTGTGTGTAGGGCGGCGGCGCGATGGCGCGTGGCCACAGCCGGTATTCGGTTACCACGTTAATCTGCACCGCGTACAGGGTCAGCTCCGCCTCCAGGTACAGCCAGGCGAGCAGGCCGATCACCACCGCGAAGGTGCCGTAGACGGGCGAGGCGTGGGCCAGCTGGTGCGAGACGAAGTAAGTGCCGACGTACTGCAGGATCTGCCAGATGGCCCCGGCGATGACCGCGCCCAGCCGCAGCTGCCGCCAGCCGATCTCCTTGGCCGTGCCGAGCCGGAAGGACAGCCAGAACACCCCGATGTTCAGCACCAGCGCCGCCGCCACCGTGGCCACGGTGGCGCCGGGACCGAATACCCGCCCGGCCGCGCCGGACAGGATCGTGGTCCCGATCAGGCCCAGGCCGATGACCACCATCAGCCCGAAGCTGCGCAGCAACGACCACGGGAAGCCCGGCCGGCGTGCGATCGGGATCTCCCACACGGTGTTGAGCGCGTTCTGGATCGCGGTCGCCACGCCCCGGGCGCCGAAGAACGTGCCGAGCAGGCCGACCACGAGCGGCAGCCCGGTCTGCGTCAGCGGGCTGATGTGGCCGAGCTGCTGGCCGATCACCGGGTACTGGCCCAGCGCGGAGTTCAGCAGCCGGTGCTGGAGCCCCGGGTCGTTCTTGAGCACGATGTTCAGCACCGTGACCAGCACGAGCAGCAGCGGGAAGATCGCGACGAACGCGTAGTAGGCGATCAGCGCGGCCTGGTTGCCCGCCTGGTCGTCGCCGAACTTCTTCCACACCGCGACCGGGACGGCCAGCCACGCGTGCCGCTGCTGGAGCGTGTCGGCCGCGTGGACGGCTCGCTTGACCCTGTTCATGGCAGAGGAAAGTACCCTGCTCAGCGGCGTCCATCCGGCCTGGCCCCTACAGGTTCAGGGCGACCAGTTCGGGGCGCAGGCAGCCCTGGCTAGGTGTCGGCGAGGGCGAGGGGCTCACGTCCGGGCTCGGCGTGCCGCTCGCCGACGCGGGCGGGCTGGCCGTACCGGACGGGCTGGCCGTGGTGGAGAGGCTGGACGTGGGACTGGCCGTCGCGGACGGGCTGGCGGAAACCCCGGGGTTCGGGGCTAGTTGCGTGCAGGCGGCGATGACCACCAGGTCACTGGCCGGGTCGGCGCTGCCGCCGACACCGCTGGGGTCGACAAAGTAGTGCGGCCAGCCCAGGCCGGCGGCGGTCAGCGTGACCCGCTGCGCGCCGATGTTGTAGCCCCAGGCGTCCCCGTTCGCGCCCTGGTCGAGCCCGAGCGCCACGCCGTCCCTGACCGCGTACAGGCCCGCGGACCCGCCGACCGCCGACCCGGAGGCGGTCGCCGTCACCTGGCCGGTCAGCGGGTCCACCGCGATCAGGCTGGATCCCCTGGTCAGGTAGATCTGGTCCTGCCGCGGGTCGGTACCCTCGGGGACCGACCCGGCGACGGTCCACAGCCAGGCGCCGGTGGCGCCGTAGTACGCGCTCACCCCGGTCGCGGTGGAGAACAGCACCACGCCGTCGAACGCGGCGCTGAACGTCCCGGGGAAGGAGACGCCCTCGATCGGGCGGATGAGGACGTCCGCGCCGGTCGCCAGGTTGACCTGGCGCAGCGCGGTGACGGGTGCGGAACCCGCGAACCCGCCGGCCGATTCGGCCAGGTAGAGCAGGCCGGCGTCGGCCCGCCAGGCGAGCGGGACCGGGCCGGTGCTCACCCGCCAGCGGACCTTGCCGGTGGTGTTGTCGTAGCTCGTCACCGTCGTGGCGCCGACGATGACCGTGTACCGCGCGCTGCCCCAGACCGCTCCGCCGAACACCCCCGCCGGGTAGCGGCCGGACACCGTGCCGGCCGCGGCGGAGAGCACCACCTCGGTCCGCTGGGGGTGCCCGGCGCTGGTGTAGGAGACGCCCGCGGTGACCTCGCCGGGCCAGGTGCGCACGGAGACGATCGCCGCGCCCGCCGGGAAGCCGGTCAGGGTCTGCACCCACAGCAGCGCACCGGTCCTGGCCGAGTACCCGGACACGGTGAGCCCGGCGCCGAGGGCGGCGACGCCGTCGCCGACCGACGCGTAAGCCAGGCCGGTCGCCGGCACGGTGCCGGTCAGCCCGGGAACCACCTGCCACGAACCCGGCAGCGCCTGGGTCCACCTGATCATGCGTGGCGCGGCTCCGGCCCGGCAGCCCGAGCGGCACGCGGCCGCCGGAGTCCCGCTGACCGCGCTGAGCGCGGGATAGGGCAGCAGGGCGACGCCGAGCAGGACCAGGACCAGGGTCCACCGGCGCAGCCGCGGGGAGGCGCCGGCGGTACCCAGGCGGATCCGGCCGGGGACGGCACGCGAGGTCCGGCGGCGGAGCCGGCGGGAGACGGCGCGCGAGGCCCGGCGGCGCATCCGGCGGTCCATCCGGTTCATGGTCCGGCCGCGCGGCCGCCCGGGGACCTTGCGTCCCGGCTGTCGCCTCACAACACCACCGTAGGAGAAACCTGGACCAAACGAGGTCGCCTCCGACCCTAGCTCCGAGGTCGCATAGCGGACCGATAACGTGTGATAGTTGCGTGCTCTCAAACCGTCAGTTCACCTCGATGAGGAGGTCAGCCATGACCGACCGTCCGCCGCTGCCCTACGACCACATGCCGGAGGTGCCCTCGTTCGAGGTGCGCAGCGATGACGTCGCCCATGACGAGATGATGAGCGAGAACCACGTCTTCGACGACTGGGGCATGACCGGCGGGAACATCTCCCCGTCGCTGTCGTGGTCCGGTTTCCCGGCCGAGACCAAGAGCTTCGCGGTGACCTGCTTCGACCCCGACGCGCCGACCGGCTCGGGGTTCTGGCACTGGATCGTGCTCGATATCCCGGCTTCGGTGACCGAGCTGGAGACCAACGCGGCCGGGACCGACGGCTCCGGGCTGCCCGAAGGGGCGTTCCACGTCCGCAACGACTACGGGGTCAAGAATTTCGGCGGGGCCGCGCCGCCCAAGGGAGACCCGCCGCACCGCTACGTGTTCGCGGTGCACGCGCTGGACGTGGACACCCTGGACGTCAACGACGAGATATCGCCCGCCGTGGCCGGGTTCAACCTGCGCTTCCACACCATCGCCCGGGCCGTGCTGATCCCGGTCTACGGGTACTGATCAGCTGGATCGCTCGCCGCAGCGCGCCGCGTCGTAGCCGGGCAGGCTGGCCAGCTGGGCCAGCAGCCAGGGCGAGGTCAGCACCCTGAGCAGGCCCTGGACCTCCCGGGACGCGACGTGCTTGGCCGGCAGGACCAGGTCGAACCGCTCGGCCGCCAGCGGGATCACGTTGAGCCCGTAGGCCAGCGCGGCCGGCTCGCTGGCCACGCCCACGTCGGCGAGGCGGCCCGCGACCGCCGCCGCGACCTGCAGGTGCCCGGCGGCCTGGCTGTCGTAGCCGGGCAGCCCGGCCGGGTCCAGGCCGAGCCGGGCGAGCTCGCGGTCGAGCAGCTTGCGGGCCTGCGCGCCGGGCTCGCGGTTCACCAGGCGCAGGCCCCGGCGGACCGCGTCGTCCAGCCCGGTGACCGGGGTCGCGGGCCGGAAGACCAGGCCCTCACGCCAGCAGGTGAAGCCGACCAGTTCGGCGCCGTCGGGTAGCGCAGCCTCGTCGCCGCCCTGGTGCACGCCCGCGGCGTGGACCAGCCCGGCCGCGGCCAGCCGGAGCGCCTCGCCGTTCCCGCACGGCCACCAGGTGAACCCGAGCGGCGGGTCGAGCAGGGTCAGCGGCGTCTCGAGCAGCGGCAGGGCCGGATCGCAGCCCGCCACGACGAGCGTGGGCCGCGGCGGGGCGATGGGCCGGACCGCGATCAGGTCGCCGTGGCTCTCCCGCCCGACGACCAGCCCGCCCGCCGGGCCGAAGCCGGCCCGGGCCAGCGTGTCCGCGCCGAGCGGCAGCGCCACGAACGTGTCGCCGACCGTGGCCAGCGCGACCCGCGAGCCCTCGCCGCCGACCGGGGCCACCGGCTGGGCCAGCACCGGGTCGGCGGGATCACCCGGGCCGAACAGTTCCTCGACGGTCATGCCGAGCGCGCGGCCCAGGGCCAGCGCGACCCGGAGCGAGGGATCGGAGTGGCCGGACTCCACCGCGGACACGGCCTGCCTGGTCACGGCGGCCATCCCGGCGAGTTGCTGCTGGGACAGGCCCCGGGCCTGCCGGGCCAGCCGCAGCCGCGTGCCCGCGGCCCAGGAAGGTTCTGTCACACCGCACAGCCTATGATCCCGGCATGAAGACGCAGATCATCGAGGTTCATACCGGCGGGCGCGAGACGATCCGGGACATCACCGGCGAATGCGCGGGGTTCGCGGCGACGGCGTCGGCCGGAGGCGACGGGCTGCTGCACGTGTTCGTGCCGCACGCGACCGCGGGCGTCGCGCTGATCGAACTCGGCGCGGGCAGCGACGATGACCTGCTGGCCGCCCTGGCCGGCCTGCTGCCCGCCGACGACCGCTGGCGGCACGCGCACGGGTCGCGCGGGCACGGCCGGTCGCACGTGCTGCCGGCGTTCGTGCCGCCGTACGCCACGATCCCGGTGATCGGCGGGCGGCTGGCCCTGGGCACCTGGCAGTCGGTGGTCCTGGTCGACCTCAACGTGGACAACCCGGACCGCCAGGTCCGGCTGTCGTTCCTGAGCTGATGCGGGTCCTGGTCGAGGGCACCGGCGGGGCCGCGGGCTGGCCGCAGCCGGGCTGCCGCTGCGCCTCTTGCCTGCGGATGAGCGGGAATCCACGAGCACGGTCGACCATCTTGATTGACGGTGTGGTGCGGGTGGGGATTGGTGGTGCGGGGGCCGTGGATGCCGATGTGGCGGGGGGTGCGGGCGCGGGGGGTGCGGGCGCGGGGGGTGCGGTTGCCGGGGGGTACCGGATTTTGCGGATAGCCGGGGGGTGGGAGGTGACGGCGCCAGATGGGGGGCGGTTGCTGTACGGGGGGGTGCCCGAGGAGGGGGCGGCCGCTTATGACATCGCGTTCCTGGATCTGGTCGGGGAGCCGGCGCAGCTGGGGTTGCTGCGGGCGCGCGGGCTGGTGACCGGGGACACGGTGACGGTGGTGGCGTCCGCGGATCACCGGGTCTCGTCCGAGGGGGAGCTGCGGCGGCGCTGCGGGTTCTGGCGGGTGATGCTGGCCGGGGACGGGGACGAGGTCACCACGGACCGTTCGGCAGAAAAAAGAATTGACGCCCGCCCGGCACCATGGCGGGTCCTGGTGCTCGGCGGGGCGCGGTCAGGGAAGTCCGAACAGGCCGAGCTGCGAGTGGCCGGTGAGCCGGACGTGACGTACGTGGCGACGGGGCCGGGGGCGGCTCTGCCCATTTCCGGGGGCGGGGACCCGGAGTGGGCGGCGCGGGTGGCGGCGCACCGCGCGCGGCGGCCGGCCTGGTGGCGGACGGCGGAGACCACGGACCTGGCCGGGGTGCTGGCCGGGGCGCCGGGGACGCTGCTGATCGACGGGATCGGCACCTGGCTGGCCGCGGCGATGGACGAGTGCGGGGCCTGGGACGGGTCGGCACCGGGGGCGGCGCGGCTGGCGGGGCGGATCGGCGGGCTGGTCGGGGCGTGGCGGCAGACCCGGGCCCGGGTGGTGGCGGTCAGCGACGAGGCCGGGCTGGGGGTGGTGCCCGCGACGCCGGCCGGGCGGTTGTTCCGCGACGAACTGGGGCGGCTCAACCAGATCCTGGCCGCCGAGTCCGAGGAGGCCGAACTGGTCGTGGCGGGGCGGGTCGTGCCGCTGGGACCGGGGTGAGCGAGGGGTCGGCGCTAATCCGGACGATAACGGTCCGGTGACAATCGGGCGATCACCCGCGTGTTAGACGGCGGTCGGGGCGTGATGTCTGCTCGCTGGCTGGTCACTGACGCCTGAGGGCCGCTACCGTAGGAAGTCCTGCGGCCGGTTAGGGGGTCTGGGGGTCTGGGGGTCGTCCCCCGAGACAACAGTGCGAGGTGATGACCAGTATGGCGCGCGTGGTAGTCATTGGCGACCTGATGACGGACACGGTCGCCCACGCCCGGCTCGCGCTGGCCCGGGGCAGCGACACGCCCGCGGCCGTGACCATGCACGGCGGGGGTTCCGGGGCCAACGTCGCGGCGTGGATGGCGGCCGACGGCGGGGACGTGGCCTTCGTCGGGCGGCGCGGCGCGGACATCGCCGGGCGCAACCGTGACATGGAGCTGATGGGCTACGGGGTGGACGCCCGGCTGGTGATGGACCCGGAGCGGCCCACCGGCACCTGCGTGGTCATGGTCACCCACAAGGGCGAGCGGACCATGCTGTCGGACCCGGGCGCGAACGCGGCGCTGTCCCCCGACGACCTGCCGCACGACCTGTTCATCCCCGGCGCCCACCTGCACGTGTCCGGGTACACGCTGCTGTCCGACGGCTCCCGGTCGGCCGGGCTGGCCGCGATCGAGTACTCGCGGCGGACCGGCATGACGGCCTCGGTCGACGCGGCGTCGGCCGCCCCGCTGGAGCGGGCCGGGGCCGAGCCGTTCCTCGAGCTGTCCTCCGGCGCGGTGCTGCTGTTCGTCAACGCCGCGCAGGCCAAGGTCCTGACCGGCCGCGACGACTCCGAACAAGCCGCCCGCGTGCTCACCGCCTGGTACCCGCACGTCGTGGTCAAGCTGGGCGCCGACGGCGCGCTGTTCTACGCCAACGGCCGGCCGCCGGTCCGGGTGCCCGCGCCGCCGGTGGACCGGGTGGTGGACGGCACCGGCGCGGGCGACGCGTTCATCGCCGGGTTCATCCCGCCCTGGCTGGACAAGAAGCCGCCGGGCGAGGCGCTGGCCAGCGGCTGCCGGCTGGCCGCGCACGCGCTGAACCTCATCGGCGCGCGGCCCGTCTTGTGAGCTACCTGGCGGACCTGTTCTCGCTCGACGGCCGGATCGCGGTGGTGACCGGCGGGAGTTCGGGGATCGGGCAGGAGATGGCCCGCGCGCTGGCGCTGGCCGGCGCCCGGGTGGTGCTGGTGGCCCGGGACGAGTCGCGTCTTGCGGATGCGACGGCCGGGATGCTCGCCGGCGGCGGCTCGGCGGCCTGGGTCAGTGCGGACCTGGCCGTGCGTTCGGAGGTCTCGCGGGCGGCGGAGGAAGCCGAGAAGGCCTTCGGGCCGCCGGACATCCTGGTCAACTGCGCGGGGGTCAATATCCGCCCGCCGTTTCCGTCGTTGACGGTGCAGGACTGGGACCTGACCATGGCGGTCAACCTGACCGCGCCGTTCCTGCTCGGCCAGCGGTTCGGGCCGGCGATGGCGGCGCGGGGGTTCGGGCGGATCATCAACGTGACCTCGCAGCAGGCCCAGCGGGCGTTCGCCAACAGCGGCGGGTACGGGGCGTCGAAGGGGGGCCTGGCCTCGTTGACTCGCTCGCAGTCCGAGGCGTGGGCCGCCTCCGGGGTGTGCTGCAACTCGGTGTGTCCCGGCTTCGTGGCCACCCGGCTCAACGCGCACATCGCCGCCGACCCGGCGCTTTCTGCCGCCTTGGCGGCCCGCACGATGGTGGGGCGGAACGGTTCGCCGGCTGATTTCGCCGGGGTGACCGTGTTCCTGGCCTCGCGGGCCAGCGACTACGTGACCGGGCAGACGCTGTACGTGGACGGCGGATTCTCCGCGACGTAGGTTTCCGGCGTGGCCGGTCCCTGCGGTCGCGCGGGTGAGGCAGAATATCCGGTATGGCTGCACGACGAGGCGGTACCACCACGCCGCCGGAAGATTTCGAAGAAAATATCGTCGACATCGACGTCGCCGAGGAGATGCGCGCCAGCTATCTCGAATACGCGTATAGCACCATCTACCAGCGCGCGCTCCCCGACGCGCGGGACGGCCTGAAGCCGGTGCAGCGCCGGATCCTGTACCAGATGAACGAGATGGGCCTGCGCCCGGACCGCGGCTACGTCAAGTGCGCCCAGGTGGTCGGGCAGGTCATGGGGCGGCTGCACCCGCACGGCGACTCGGCCATCTACGACGCGCTGGCCCGGATGGCCCAGCCGTGGGCGATGCGGCTGCCGCTGGTGGACGGGCACGGGAACTTCGGCTCGATGGGCGGCGACGACGCGCCCGCGGCCATGCGGTACACCGAGTGCCGGCTGTCCGCGGCCGCGATGGAGATGGTCGCCTCCCTCGACGAGGACACGGTCGACTTCATCCCGAACTACGACGGGTCTGAGACCCAGCCCGACGTGCTCCCGGCCGGCCTGCCGAACCTGCTGGTGAACGGGGCGTCCGGGATCGCGGTCGGGATGGCCACCAACATGGCGCCGCACAACCTGGGCGAGGTCATCGCGGCCGCGCGTTTTCTGCTCAGTCATCCGGACGCGTCGCTGGACGCCCTGATGCGGTACGTGCCGGGGCCGGACCTGCCGACCGGCGGGCGGATCCTGGGGCTGGAGGGCATCCGGGAGGCGTACGAGACCGGCCGGGGGATCTTCCGGAGCCGGGCCACCGCGGTGGTGGAGCAGCTGACGCCGCGGCGCACCGGCATCGTGGTCACCGAGCTGCCGTACACCATCGGGCCGGAGAAGGTCATGGCCCGGATCAAGGACCTGGTCCAGGCCAAGAAGCTGAACGGGATCGCGGACCTGAAGGACCTGACCGACCGCAAGCGCGGGCTGCACCTGGTGATCGAGGTGCGCAGCGGGTTCAACCCGGACGCGGTGCTGGCCGAGCTGTACCGGCTGACGCCGATGGAGGAGACGTTCGGCATCAACAACGTGGCCCTGGTCGACGGGCAGCCGCGGGTGCTGGGGCTGCGCGAGCTCCTGGAGATCTACGTCGCGCACCGGCTGGAGGTGGTGCGGCGGCGGACCGAGTACCGGCGGCGGCGGCGCTCGGAGCGGCTGCACCTGGTCGACGGCCTGCTGGTCGCGCTGCTCAACATCGACGAGGTCATCGCGGTCATCCGGTCCTCCGATGATTCGGCGGCCGCGCGGGAGCGGCTGATGGCCATCTTCGATCTGTCCGAGATCCAGGCCCAGTACATCCTGGACACGCCGCTGCGCCGGCTGACCCGCTACGACCGGCTGGAGCTCGAGCGGGAGCAGGATGTGCTGCGGTCCGAGATTTCTTCGCTCACGTCGATCCTCGAATCGGATTCGCTCTTGCGTGAGCTGGTGAGCGACGAGCTGGCCGAGGTGGCTCGCCGGTTCGCCACTCCCCGGCGGACGGTGCTGCTCGAGGGGTCCGCCTCGTCGGTGGCGGCCGTCCCGCTGGAGGTGACCGACGACCCGTGCGTGGTGCTGATGTCGGCCACCGGCCTGGTGGCCAGGGTGACCGTCTCGGACCCCGGTACTTATGCCGAACGGACCCTGGTGCCTCCTGCCGGGGAGCTGACCCGCGCGCCGCACGACGTGCTCGCGGCGGCGGTCCGCACCACGGCCCGGGGCACGATCGGGGTGGTCACCTCGGCCGGGCGGCTGGTCAAGGTGGACGTGCTCGAGCTGCCGGCGCTGGTGGTGGGGGGCTCCGGCGCGACGTCGCTGGCCGGCGGGACGGCGGTGGGCGAGTTCGCGGCGCTGGAGCCGGGCGAGACGGTGGCCGGGCTGGTCAGCGTCAACGGCGCGGGTATCGCGATCGGGACGGCCGAGGGCGTGGTCAAGCGGGTGATCCCTGAGTACCCGCAGAACCGGGACGACTTCGAGGTAATCTCGCTGCGCCCGGGCGACCGCGTGGTGGGCGCGGTGCAGGTGTCCGAGGAGTCGGCGGAGCTGGTGTTCATCACCTCGGACGCGCAGTTGCTGCACTTCCCGGCGTCGGCGGTGCGGCCGCAGGGGCGGGCCGCGGGCGGGATGGCGGGGGTTCGGCTGGCTTCGGGGGCGTCCGTGGTCTGGTTCGGCGCGGTGTCCGCTGCCGCGGCTTCCGGTACCCCTTCCGGGGAGCCCGGGACCTACTCCCCCGCGGTGGTGGTCACGGTGGCGGGCAGCACCGGCGCGCTGCCGGGCGCGGCCGGGCTCAGCGTCAAGGTGACGCCGCTGCACGAGTACCCGGGCAAGGGCCGGGCCACCGGTGGCGTGCGCTGCCAGCGGTTCCTCAAGGGCGAGGACGTTCTGGTCATGGGCTGGGCCGGGGCCGGGCCGGCGCTGGGCGCGACCGAAACCGGGAGCCCGGTCATCCTGCCGGACCCGGTGGGCAGGCGGGACGGGTCCGGGATCGCGCTGCGGCGGCAGCTGGCGATTATCGGAGGTTCAGGTCGCGTTCCGTAGCCCGCTGGCGGGGGATGGTTATCACCTGCGGGGCGGGCGCGGCCAGGCTGGCCATTTGTTCGGCCATGTGCGCGGGCGGGGCGTGGTGGCTTGCGGCCCGGGCCAGGTGGGCCAGCAGGTCCTCGGGGCCCGCGGACGCCTCGTCGGCGAGCTGCCACTCCCGGACGATGGTCCACCCCTGCGGGCCGGGATCGAAGATGCCGCCCGTGAAGCAGCCCGCCGCGTCCAGCGCCGCGATCGCGGGATCGTCGTCGGGGAGGCCGCGTGCGTACCCGGCCGCGTCGAGCAGCGAGACCACGCTGCGCGCGACGGGCAGGGCGCTGGCGCCCGCGCTGTCCAGCCGCCACCAGGCGCGCGCGCGGAGGAACTGGGCCACCAGAATCGCCTTAGTCACGGGAAGTGATGATAGCAGCGCTGTCCGTGACGGCGCGTGTATTCGCTCAGGCGTCGATGCGGGAGGGGTCCAGCTCGGCCGCGCCGGCCACGATGAAGTCGCGGCGCGGGGCCACCTCGGTCCCCATCAGCAGGCTGAACATCCCCGTGGCGGCGGCGGCGTCCTCGATCCTGATCCGGCGCAGGGTCCGGTACCTGGGGTCCATGGTCGTCTCGGCCAGCTGGGACGCGTCCATCTCGCCCAGCCCCTTGTACCGCTGGACCGGCTCCTTCCACCGCTGGCCGCGCCGCTCCAGGTCGAGCAGGGTCCGGTTGAGCTCGGCGTCGGAGTAGGTGTACCGGTACTTGTCCTGGCCCTTGCGGACGCTCGTCAGCTCGATGCGGTGCAGCGGCGGGACCGCGGCGAAGACACGGCCCGCGTCCAGCATCGGCCGCAGGTAGCGGTGGAACAGGGTGAGCAGCAGGGTGCGGATGTGCGCGCCGTCGACGTCCGCGTCGCTATTATGCGTGAGCAGTCCGCCAGTACCGGAGATGAAGTTCTCGTCTTCCGGAACGGACAGGTCGTAGACGTCGCCGTTGTAGTGCAGCTTCCTGATCGCCCGGATCGGCAGCGCTACCAGGTCCTCCGAGATCTGCTGGCATCCGGAGCGCGTGGCCGGGCGTGCAGCGTAGGCCTCAAATGCATCAGCACACGGAGCGCTGCGCCACAACCGATTCAGCCGTGTCAGTGCCTCTTTGCCAGTTACATTGACCATGTAGCTCGGCCCGCTCGCCACCTCGTATTCGCGTATCCAGGACTTCCCGCGCGGACGTCGGCTCAGACCAGCCAGGATGCCGAGCTGTCCGAGCAGGTACAGCAGCCCGTTGGCGAGGTCGATCGAGGAGGTCCCGAAGGTCAGCTTCTTCCCGTAGCAGTCCTTGCTGCCGTCGCCCAGGAAGTATCCCTCAAGGAACGCGAGCTGATTGTCCTCGCTGCAGTTGAGGAGTAGGTCGGGAACGCGCTTATGAGTCGCCGTCTCCCCCATGCCCATGGCCTTGATGGCACGGCCCAGCACCGGGGCGGGCACATAGACGTGCCGCGAGTTCGGCTTTCCCGCAGGCCTCGCCACCGCCGGAGCGTGGCCTGTCACGGCTTCGATGGCGGCGACTAGTGAGGGGAGGTACCTATCGTCGTCTGCACCAAGCGAGAAATTCAGGCGGGCGCCCTGAGAACCGAGCGACCCTTCTGCGAGGTACCAGCCGAGCATGTAGCACAGCTCCGCAGTGACCGGGAGGAACCGGCTGATGGCATCGTCACGGTGCGCGCGCGCATATAGGACCACATCGCGCCCGTCATCTTGGGTGGCCAACCAGGAAAGGTCTTCCTCGGTGAGATCGGCAAGCCAGGCGGCGGGCGCAGTGCTGCGATAGCGCTCGTTCCGCGAGGTCGTCGCGGACCAATGCTCGACCAGGGAGGGGACGACCTCGGCGGCCTCCGGCCACGGTAGTTCCAGCTCGGCTAGGTACTGCCGGAAGACGGGCTCCGGCGGCATGGATCGGCAAGTCTCGAACTCGCTGATGCTGCACGCCTGCCGATAGCCCAGCTTCTCTGCCATAGCCGCGCAAGTGATCCCATGCTTCTTCCGCGCCTCAGCGAACCGTGCCCACTCCGACTTCGGGAGCCGGATCCGCGGGATATCCCGGCGCAGATGAGCGGGTTGCCGGGCTGCGGCTTTCGCGGCGAGCAGGCGGCGGACAGCCTCGCCCTCGATCCTGATCGCATCGTCGTGGCCGATCCGGTGCAGCAGCAACGCCAGATCGACCTCATGCTGCGGCGCGGGTCGCGGCAGCCGGCATGGCGCGACTACCAGGTCCCCCACACCCAGCTCACTGGCGGGCTTGAGAGCAAGGGCGCCGTTTTCATAAGTGAAGACGGAGTGGCCGCCAGTCACGGTGACGCAGCGGCCGTAGGCCGTCTTGATTTGGTACATCTCGCCGCGGTAGTGGTGGCGGATCAGCTGTTTCAGCGGGCTGATCCTGGTGCTCTGCCTCGCGAGGTCCACGCTCACTGTTTCGGTTATGGCGGTCGTATCGCCTGAGTCGATGACCTCGTCGATGGCAGCGCCTATCCGGCGAAGGGTAAATCGGCCGTCGCGATCGGTGAGCAGCACCGGCTCGCCAGGCGCTACGGACATCAGGATCACGCGCTGGTAACGGGCCGAGTCCAGGTCGAACGAGCTGCCCGAGCCCGCCCCGATGACCTGGATGATCGAGGCGCACTCGGCGTTCTTGAGCATGTCCGCCAGGGAGGCCTTCTGCACGTTCAAGATCTTGCCGCGGATGGGCAGCAGGGCCTGGAACTCCGAGTCCCGGGCCATCTTGGCGGTGCCGAGCGCGGAGTCGCCCTCCACGATGAACAGCTCGCTGCGGTCGTCGGCCGAACGGCAGTCGACCAGCTTGGCCGGCAGCGACGAGCTGGCCAGCGCCGACTTGCGCCGCTGGTTGTCGCGGTGCTCGCGGGCCGCGATGCGGGCCTTGGCCGCCGAGACCACCTTGTCCAGGGCGGCTTTGGCTTGCAGCTTGGCGCCCCGCGGCGGGGTCTCGAAGTAGGCGCTGAGCTGGGAGCTCACGACCTGCGCGACGATCTTGGCGGCGGCGGGGGTGCCGAGCACCTCCTTGGTCTGCCCCTCGAACTGCGGCTCGGGCAGCCGGACCGAGACCACCGCGACCAGGCCCTCGAGCGCGTCCTCCTTGGTCACCGGCTCGTCGCCGTTCTTCAGCAGCCGGGCCGCGCGGAGCTGGTCGTTCAGCGTGCGGATCAGGGCCCGCTCGAACCCGGTGACGTGGGTGCCGCCGTGCGGGGTGGCGATGACGTTGACGAACGAGCGGAGCACGGAGTCGTAGCCGCTCCCCCACTGCAGCGCGACGTCGACCTGGAGCTCGCGCTCCACCTCGGTCGGCGTCATGTGCCCGCGGTCATCCAGCACCGGGACGGTCTCGGTGAAGTTCCCCGACCCGGTCAGCCGCAGCACCTCGGTGACCGGCTCGCCGGAGGAAAGGTGCGCGCAGAACTCGCTGATGCCGCCGTCGAACCGGAACTCGGCGTGGCGCTGGCTTTCGTTGTCCTCGCGGTCTTCGCGGTCTTCGCTTTCGTCGGTGATGGTGATGGTCAGGCCGGGGACCAGGTAGGCCGTCTGCCGGGCGCGCTCGGTCAGGGACCCGAAGCTGAACCTGGCGTCGCGCAGGAACACCTGGCGGTCCGGCCAGAACCGGATCCGCGTCCCGGTGGCCTTGCGCAGGACACGCCCGAGATCGCGCAATCCCGACCGCTTGGCGAAGTCGGCCGCCGGGCCGGGCCCGGTGAACTCGCCGGTGACGCCGCGGCGGAAGCTGGCCACCCAGGTCCGGCCCTCCCGGTCGACCTCGACGTCCAGCCGCGCGGCCAGCGCGTTGACCACCGACGCGCCCACGCCGTGCAGCCCGCCGGAGGCGGTGTACGAGCCACCGCCGAACTTGCCGCCCGCGTGCAGCCTGGTCATGACCAGCTCCACGCCGGACAGCTTGGTCTTGCGCTCGCTGTCGACCGGGATGCCCCGGCCGTTGTCCCTGACCTCGGCCGACCCGTCCGCGTGCAAGATCACGTCGATCCGGGTGCAGTGCCCGCCCAGCGCCTCGTCCACCGAGTTGTCGATGAGCTCCCACAGGCAATGCTGCAGGCCGCGGCCATCGGTCGACCCGACGTACATGCCCGGGCGCTTGCGCACCGCGTCCAGGCCCTCCAGGACCGACAGGTGCCGGGCGGTGTACGAGGCGTCGCCCGCGGTGCCGATGGGCAGCCGGGTAGCGGTGGCGGTGGCGGTAGGGGCGGTCACGGCCGGGCCGGTCTCCTTCCGGGAAGCGGCCCCGTCCGGGGGCCTCTCGAACAGAGTAGCGTTCCCGGCCGGGTGCCGGGTGCGTGCCACGCGGCGGAGGCCGCGGAAATGCATTATCCGCCCCCTATCCGGGTATATGTCAGCTAGAGACACACGGTGCCTGTGGGCCGCCGGGTCACGCCCCGGCGGTACATGGGCACCGTGTGTCAGGGCCGGAAACTGAACACGAAGTGTCCGGATGCGGTTTCGCTTGTGGCGTACAGCACCCGGAGTAGGGAACGCCGGCACCTGGGTATGTGTTGCACTGAGCGGTAAGGCGTAAACCGGAGCCAGACGGATGCAGAAGCCGGAGGCACGACGCCAGGAGGCGACGTTGACTGGAGCTATAGCCCCCACGAGGCCCCTGACCGGCTTGGACGTCTGCGATCGTTGCGGCGCCCAGGCGTATGTTCGCGTGCTGCTTGCTAACTCAGGAGAGCTGCTCTTCTGCGCGCACCACGGCCGCGTGCACGCCCAGGCGCTGGCCAAGGTCGCGGTCGACATCCAGGACGAGACTAACCGGCTGTCCGAGCCGCAGCCGCAGTAACGCGCGAATAGTCTGGCCGGCAACGGAGCCGGCCGTCGGCGTGAGACGCCGACGCCAGACAAGACTGGCGTCGGCTTTTTTAATGCCCGTTTTGCGCCCGGGGCCGGGACAGCGTGGATGTGGCACCGTGATGGGAAGAGCGGTGTTGGCTAAATCCCCCAGTGGTCCGGCCAGCTCACCGCGCCGTCTGGTGATCGAGGCCACGTTCAGGGTGTGACCCGTCGCCGCGGGCACGTGCCGGGAGGCGTGACCTTTGGGGGTTGTGGCGCACATGCCCCGGTAGACGGGGGTTGTGGCGCACATGCCCCGCAGGCCGGCCGCGGTCGTTCGGGGCTCGTGGCACACATGCCCCGGTAGGCGGGGGTTGTGGCACACGCACCCCGCACGAGACCTGCGATCCGGACAAGAAAACGGCAGCCTACCCGGAAGACCCATCACGGTGCCACATTCATGCGGTTGGGCGGCGGGGCTCCGGGGCTCGGTTAGTCCAGGTAGTCGCGCAGGACCTGGGAGCGGGAGGGGTGGCGGAGCTTGGACATGGTCTTGGACTCGATCTGGCGGATGCGCTCCCGGGTTACCCCGTAGACCTTGCCGATCTCGTCCAGGGTCTTGGGCTGGCCGTCGGTCAGGCCGAACCGCATCGAGACCACGCCCGCCTCGCGCTCGGACAGCGTGTCCAGGACCGAGTGCAGCTGTTCCTGCAGCAGGGTGAAGCTGACCGCCTCGCCGGGCTGGATGGCCTCGGAGTCCTCGATCAGGTCGCCGAACTCGCTGTCGCCGTCCTCGCCGAGCGGGGTGTGCAGGGAGATCGGCTCGCGGCCGTACTTCTGCACCTCGACGACCTTTTCCGGGGTCATGTCGAGCTCGACGGCCAGCTCGTCCGGGGTCGGCTCGCGGCCGAGGTCCTGGAGCATCTGGCGCTGGACCCGGGCCAGCTTGTTGATGACCTCGACCATGTGCACCGGGATGCGGATGGTGCGGGCCTGGTCGGCCATGGCCCGGGTGATGGCCTGGCGGATCCACCAGGTGGCGTACGTGGAGAACTTGTAGCCCTTGGTGTAGTCGAACTTCTCCACCGCGCGGATCAGGCCCAGGTTGCCTTCCTGGATCAGGTCCAGGAACAGCATGCCGCGGCCTGTGTAGCGCTTGGCCAAGGACACGACCAGCCGCAGGTTGGCCTCGAGCAGGTGATTCTTGGCCCGGGTGCCGTCGTCGGCGATCCACTCCAGGTCGATCCGCTGGTCGGTGCTCAGGCTCCGGCCGCCCTCGGCGAGCTTCTCCTCGGCGAACAGGCCCGCCTCGATGCGCTTGGCCAGCTCGACCTCTTGCTCGGCGTTGAGCAGCGGGACCTTGCCGATCTGCTTCAGGTAGTCCTTGACCGGGTCCGCGGTCGCGCCCGCCACGGCCACCTGGGCCGCGGGCAGGTCATCGTCGTCGTCGCCGAAGACCAGGATCTCCTCGTCCTCGCCGCCGTCCGGCGCGATCTTGACCACCCGGGCCCCGGGGGCTTCGGGACTCTCGGCCCCGGCGTCCGGCTCCGCGACGACCTCGGGCTCGGCCACTTCGAGCGCGTCCGGGCCTTCGGCGTCGTCGGGCAGCTCGTCGGCGGCCAGGTCATCGGCCGACGCCACCTCGCTCAGATCGGGCTCGTCCAGGTCGCCCTCGGCGAGCGCGGCCTGGATGTCCGCGTCGTCCGCGTCAAGCTCACCGAACTCGTCGAGCTCTGCGTTGTCCAGATCGGCCGCATCGCCGTTAGGGCTGACCGCGGCCAGGCCGGCGTCCGCGTCGGCGCGCTCTTCGGAACCGTTATCGGCGTTCCGGAGTCCAGGACCGTTTACCGCAGCCGTCTGGTCCTCGACGGCCCTGGGCTGCGGGCCCGACGTCCTGGGGCGCTTCCGCGCTGCGGAGTTTGCAGCGCTCACGACCACGGTCACCCCTTCCTTCGCTGGCTAGAAGCCACTCGGGACTGATTCAACCGCCTGTCTCCCACTCCATCACCATAGGCGGCGAGCGGCAGTGACTTGTACGCTCCGGTCACTGCATCTCTCCGGACGGCCGGTGCATGACCAGCACGGTGACGTCATCGTCCTGCTCATGACCGGCGAGCATGTGATCGACGAGGTAGCGAAGCAGCCGTTCCGGGTGACCAAGCAGCTCCTCATCGGCGCGTGCGGCCACCGCGGCCAGCTCCTCCAGTCCTGCGTCCAGACCACGATTCCTGTTCTCTACCAGCCCGTCGGAATAGAAAACCGCCGTGCTGCCCGGGAGCATGCTGAACGCGTGCTGTTTGCGCGGGCTGGCCCAGCCCAGCGGGGTGCCCGCCTCGACCTGGTCGTAGCGCGGCGGGCTGCCCGCCTCCAGGACCAGGGCGGGCAGGTGGCCCGCGTTGCCCAGCATGCCCTCGCCGGTCACCGGGTCGATGACCAGGTAGGCCACGGTGGTGACCTGCTCTTCCTCTTCGGTCGCGCTGAACAGCCGGTCCAGGCCGCCCAGGACGGCGGCCGGGCGCCCGTCGGTCAGGGCCAGGGCGCGCAAGGCGTTGCGGACCCGGCCCATCCCGGCCGCGGCGGTGAGCCCCTTGCCCATGACGTCGCCGACCGCCACGGCCAGCCGCTGATCGGCGAGCCGGAACGCGTCGTACCAGTCGCCGCCGATCTCCATGTTCCGTGTGACGGGCAGGTAGCTGGCCGTCAGGATCAGGCCCGGGACGCTCGGCAGCCGGTCCGGGAGCAGGCTGCGCTGCAGCGTCTCGGCCGTGGTGTGCTCCCGCTCGTACAGCCCGGCCCGCTCGACCGCGAGCCCGCACTGGCCGGACAGCGCCTCCAGGAAGACCCGCTCCTCCTCGGTGATCTTGCGCGGCCGGCCGAACGAGAACCGCAGCGCGCCCAGCGGCGCGCCCGCGGTGATCAGCGGCAGCCCGACCCAGGACCGCTCGTCGGAGGTCGCGATCACGGTGGCCGGGTCGATCTCCAGCTCGCCCTCGAACTGCCGGCGCAGGTCCTCGGGGTCCTCGATCAGCACCGGCCGCCGGGTCGCGATCGCCCGGGTGATGACGCTCGGGGACTGCAGGGTGGGCTGACCGCCGGCCGAGTCTGGCGTGCTGGGCAGCCCGTCGGAGTTGACCACCTTGAGCCGCGCGCCGTCGGAATCGAGCAGCACCACCGCCGAGCGCAGGGCGCCGATCGCGGTCCGGCCCACCTCGGTGATGACCTCGACCACCTGCTCCACGGTCAGCGCCTCGGCCAGCATCGAGGTGGCCTGCTGCAGCCGCGCGGTGCGCAGCGCCGCGGCCGAGAGCTGCTCGGTCAGCCGGCCGCGCATCTCCTCGGCCTCGCGCTGGCTGGTGACGTCGGTACTCGCCCCGACCCACTCGACGATCTTGCCGTCCCGCTCGATCGGCACGGCTCGCACGTCGTAGTGCCGGTACGAGCCCGACTTGGTGCGGATCCGGTAGCGGTCGTCGAACACCTTGCCGGTCCGGACGCACTCGCGCCAGTCGCGCTCGACCCGCTCCCGGTCTTCGGGGTGGATGGAGTCCAGCCAGCCCTGGCCGATGTAGTCCTCGGCCGACTGCCCGGTGATCCACCGCCATTCGGGCGAGTCTTCCTTCATCGCGCCGTCGGGCCCGGCCACCCAGACCACCTGGGCGCCGCCCTGGACCAGCGAGCGGTAGCGCTCCTCGCTGCGCCGGATCTCCTCCTCGGCCGCCGCCCCGGCGCCCTCGACCAGTACCAGGCCCACGCCGGCGAGCTGGCCATCCGCGTCGCGGACCGGGAACCAGGATGCGGTCATGGGTGGTTTCAAGGGGGGTCTGGGGGGATGGATCCCCCCAGGATCGGCGGGATTCGGGGGGTCGTCCCCCGGGGTTATATAGCCCGATTCGGTGACCGGGGTGCCGTCGGCCAGCACCTTGCGCAGCGCGGCCTCGGCCCGGGCGGCGAGCTCCTCGGGCCAGATCTCCGACGGGAGCTTGTCCGCGTGGTCGGTTTCAGGCTTCCCGGTGAACTCCCCGAGGGCCGCGTTCACCCGGCGGAAGCGCAGGTCAGACCCGAAAAATGCAATGCCGACGGGCGCCTGGTGGATCAGCATGCCCACCAGGGCGGAATCGGACGCATCTCGTTGTCTAGGTACTGAAGTCTCCGTGCTCACAGTGGACACCCACGTACCGCGCCGGGGGCTGCCATGGGCGGCTCCTTCCCCGGGATCATCGTTCCCGCTGCCAACCAATTAAGCGTGCCACAGTCCGTCAATTGGTGCGGCCAGGAAAGCGGATTCGCGGACAGCGAACGCCGATCTAGCCCGCACGTCAAGCGAGTCCGCGTGTCGCGTGCCGTTTATGAGGCGAAATTACAGCGGGCATGACACCGTAGCATAGCGTCCGCATGTCCAGATCTGGGAGGCTATCAGGGTGAGCCCGCAGCGCCGAAGCAGCCAGACCCCTGGCGGCCCAGACCCCGGCCGGTCGGGCTCTGCTGGCTCAGGCGGCCCGCGCGGCGCGGGCGGCCCGCCGCCCAACGCCCTGTTCGCCGAGATGCTGCGCGCCGCCCGTGAGCTGCTGGCCGTGCGCAGCCCGCTCGACGCCGAGCTCATGGTCAGCGAGCTGCTCGGCACGTGGTGGGGGCAGCACAGCTCGCGGCGCGCCACGACCGTGGAACAGCTGGTCGGCGAGGGGCTTGTCGACTACGCGGCCGGGCAGCGCAGCCCGGCGGCGCTGGCCCTGCTGTCCGGGATCGCCTGTCTCGGCACGCCCCGGCAGGCGGCCAAGGCCGAACGCGCGGCCCTGGAGCTGATCGAGGGCGGCGTGCCCTGCCCGGGCTGGGCCGAGCACCTGGGCGCCGTGACCTCGGCCGAGTGCTACATCAACCCCGATCTGCTTGGCGACCAGGACGAGGTCGTCTGCGTGTTCAGCTACGCCGGCGAAGAGCCGCACGCCCTGGTCACCGTGGTGGACTACAACGCCGACGGGATGATCAGGGACGGCTGGGCGACCTCGCGGGTGGACAAGCTGCTCGACCACTGCCGCGAGGTCAGCGCCCAGCGCTCTGTTCCCAAGCGGGCCGAGGGCCGGCACGCGTTCCGGCAGGTGGAAGCGGGTCACGCCCGGCACATGCTGGAGACCGCGCTCACCGTGACCGACGCCGCGACCGACCCGCCGGTCAGCGAGTCCTTCGCCTCCTACCACGCGTTCATCCGGGCCCGGATCCGGGCCCTGCCGCCCTACCGCGGCCGCACCATCTCCGGGGCGACCGGGCCGCGGCGCCAGACGTGGAGCCGGGACCGGCGGGCCATGCTCGCCGCCGAGTTCCTGGCCTCCGACGAGGCCGAGGACCTGTCGGACCGCGGTGCGGCCTCGCACTGCGCGGACCGGATCATCGACTACGGGTGCGACCGGGACTTCGGCCGGCCGCTGCGGATGAGCCCCACCAAGGTGGAGACGTTCCTGATCAGCTGGCTGCCGCGCAAGGTCATGCTGTCCTTCGCCGAGCAGGACGCGATGCCGCACGTGCTGGCGGCGTGGGTCCGGTGGGCGGGCCGCCGGCGCGGGCTGGACGACGCGATGGTGGCCGAGACCCTGGAATCGGTGTTCAACACGATGGGCCTGTTCGCCGAGGCGTACCGGGATCCGGCGGAGTTCGGGCTGGACTACGTGCTGGTCAGGCGGCTGCTGCCGGACGGCGACCTGGAGGCCCTGCCGCGGCGCGCGTTCGCGTTCCCGGTGCTTGAGGGCTGGCACTCGGGCACCGACCTGAGCAGCCTGGACCCGGCCGACCCGCGGGACCGGCGGGCCCTGCTGGCCGCGGACCACGCCACCCCGGCGCCGGGCGGCGTCGGGCGGCACATCGAGCGGCACCTGGTGCTGGCCGACCGGCTCTGGCGCGGCGACCCGCCCGAGCTGTGGGAGGCCGCCCAGCGGCTGCTGGACGCCGGCCAGGACCGGCACCTGGTCCTGCACGCGCTGATGGCCGTGCTCGACCACACCAGCGGGGACGAGGCGGCGCTGGTCGCCGTGCTGCGCGAGCTGGAGAGCTAGGGGCCCTGGCGGCCGGGGGGCGGGTTAGCTGGCCGGGAGCGCGCAGGATGGTCCGTTCGGCATAAAAAAGAAGGACCGTAACCGCCGCCGCCCGGGGTTTCTATGACGAAGACGTCGCCGGGGCGGACGGGAACTGAGTCGCAGCCTTGCATGGGGGTCACGGTGCCGTCGGGGTGTTCGATCCAGTGCCGGCCGAGGGCGCCGGGCTGGCCGCCGGCCATCCCGAACGCGGGGACGCGGCGGTGGCCGGTCAAGGTGGTGACGGTCATGGGCTCGGTGAACCGGAGCCGGCGGATGCCGCCGCGGCCGCCGTGCCAGCGGCCCGCGCCGGCGCTGCCGGGCCGGATCCGGTAGGACTCCAGGAGCACCGGGTAGCGCCACTCGAGCACCTCGGGGTCGGTGAGCCGGGAGTTGGTCATCTTGGTCTGCACCACGTCGGTGCCGTGGAAGCCGTCACCCGCGCCGGAGCCGCTGGCCACCGTCTCGTAATACTGGTAGCGGTCGTTCCCGAACGTCACGTTGTTCATCGTCCCGGACCCCTCGGCCATCACCCCCAGCGCCGCGTACAGCGCGCCGGTGACGATCTGGGAGGTCTCCACGTTGCCCGCGGCGACCGCGGCCGGGTACCGCGGGGACAGCATGGTGTGCTCGGGGATGATCACGGTGAGCGGCTGCAGGCAGCCGGAGTTGAGCGGGATGTCGTCGTCGACCAGGGTCCGGAACACGTAGAGCACCGCGGCCATGGCCACGCTGGACGGCGCGTTGAAGTTGTCCTTGAGCTGCGCGGACGTGCCGGTGAAGTCGATCTCTGCGGTCCTGGCCTGCTGGTTGACCGTTACCGTGACGTTTATTTTCGCGCCGTTGTCCAGCTCGTACTCGAAGTGGCCGTCGTGCAGGGCGGTGATGACCCGGCGGACCGACTCGGCGGCGTTCTCCTGGACGTGGCCCATGTAGGCGCGCACCACGTCCAGGCCGAAGTGGCCGACCATGGCGTGCAGCTCGCGGATGCCCTCCTCGTTGGCGGCGATCTGGGCGCGCAGGTCGGCCAGGTTGGTCGCCGGGGCGCGGGAGGGGTACCTGGCGGTTTGCAGCAGGTTGATCGTCTCGGCCTCGTTCAGGCGGCCGTCCTGGACCAGCAGCCAGTTGTCGATCAGCACCCCCTCCTCCTCGACCCGGGTGCTGGCGCTGGGCATCGACCCCGGCGAGATGCCGCCGATCTCGGCGTGGTGCCCGCGCGACGCCACGTAGAACCAGATCTCGTCGTGGCGGTTGTCGTCGGCCGGGGCGAAGACGGGGGTGACGACGGTGACGTCCGGGAGGTGAGTGCCGCCGTGGTAGGGGTCGTTGAGGACGTAGACGTCACCGCGGCGGATGTTCGGGTTGCGCTGGATCACCATCTTTATCGACTCGCCCATCGAGCCGAGGTGGACCGGCATGTGCGGGGCGTTGGCGATCAGGCCGCCGTCGCGGTCGAAGACCGCGCAGGAGAAGTCGAGGCGCTCCTTGATGTTGACCGAGTGCGCGGTGGCCTGCAGGCGCACGCCCATCTGCTCGGCGACCGACATGAACAGGTTGTTGAAGATCTCCAGCATGACCGGGTCGGCGCTGGTGCCGGCCTGCGCGCGATCGGGCCGCGGGGTGGTGCGCTCCAGCATCAGGTCACCGCGATCGGTCACCACGGCCCGCCAGCCGGGCTCGACCACGGTGGTGGCGAGGTCCTCGGCGATGATGGCGGGGCCGTCCACGGCCTGCCCGCCGCGCAGGGCGGCGCGGGGGAACAGGTCCACCTCGGCCCAGGAACCCGCGGTGAACATGCGGACCGGCACCGGCTCGGCACTGTCTTTTTCGGCGGAACGGATCGTGGTGTCAGCGGGCACGGTTTCCTGGGCGCCGGTCACTTCGACGGAGACCGCCTCGGCGATGATCGTCTTGCCGGGCATCAGGAAGGAGAACCGGCGGGCGTACTCGGCCTCGAACGCGGCGGTCATCTCGGCCAGCGAGCCGGCCGGGACGATGACCGCGGTGTCGGTGCCGTCGTAGCGCAGGTGCACGCGGCGCGCGGCGCTGATCTTTGTTCCTGGCGCGACCTCGGCCTGCACCTCGGCGCGGGCGTCGCGCTCGAGCGGCTGGAGGGTCTGGGCTATCTTCCCGGGTGTCCCGGCGTCCAGCGGGGCCTCGACGGCCTGCTCGCGCATGGCCACCACGTCGGCCAGCCCGATCCCGTAGGCGGACAGCACCCCGGCCAGCGGGTGGATCAGCACCTGGGACATGCCCAGGGCGTCGGCGACCGCGCAGGCGTGCTGGCCGCCCGCGCCGCCGAACACGTTCAGCAGGTACTCGGTGACGTCGTAGCCGCGCTGCACCGAGATCTTCTTGATCGCGTTGGCCATGTTGGCCACGGCGATCTCGACGAAGCCGGCCGCGACCTGCTCGGGTCCGCGGGTATCGCCGGTTTGCTCGGTGATCTGCGTGGCGAGCTCGTTGAACTTCGCTCGGGTGACCTTTTCGTCCAGCGGCTGGTCGCCGTCGGGACCGAAAACGCGGGGGAATTCCGCGGGCTGGATCCGGCCGAGCAGGACGTTGGCGTCGGTCAGCGTGAGCGGGCCGCCGTTGCGGTAGCAGGCGGGCCCGGGATCGGCGCCCGCGGAGTCCGGCCCGACCCGGTACCGGCTGCCGTCGAAGTGCAGCACCGAGCCGCCGCCCGCGGCCACGGTGTGGATGGACAGCATCGGGGCCCGCATCCGGACCCCGGCGACCAGCGTCTCGTACTCGCGCTCGAGGTTCCCCGCGTAGTGCGACACGTCGGTCGAGGTGCCGCCCATGTCGAACCCGATGACTCTAGTGAATCCGGCGTTGCTCGCAGTCCTGGCCATCCCGACGATGCCGCCCGCCGGGCCGGACAAGATGGAGTCCTTGCCGCGGAAGCTGGCCGCGTCGGTCAGGCCGCCGTTGGACTGCATGAACAGGAGCTTGACGCCGTTGAGCTCGCTGGCCACCTCGGACACGTACCGCTGCAGGATCGGGGACAGGTAGGCGTCCACCACCGTGGTGTCGCCCCGGGAGACCAGCTTCATCAGCGGGCTGGTCCGGTGCGACTCGCTGACCTGGGTGAACCCGGCGTCCCGGGCCAGGGCGCCGATTCTGCGCTCATGGTCCGGGTAGCGGTAACCGTGCATGCAGACGATGGCGACGGCCTTGAATCCGTCTTTTCGTGCTTGTGCGAGGTCGTGCGTTACTGCGTCTTCGTCCAGCGGGGTGAGGATCTCGCCGTGGGCGCCGATCCGCTCGCCGGCCTCGATGACCCGGTCGTAGAGGAGTTGCGGTAGTTCTATCCGGCGGTCGAAGATCCGCGGCCGGTTCTGGTAGGCGATGCGCAGCGCGTCGGCGAAACCGCGGGTGATGACCAGGACGGTGGGCTCGCCCGTGCGCTCGAGCAGCGCGTTGGTGGCCACCGTGGTGCCCAGGCGGACCTGCCTGATCCTGTCCGCGGGGATCGGCTCGTGGCGGTTGAGCTGGAGCAGCTGGCGGATGCCGGCCACCGCGGCGTCGCGGTAGGCGCGGGGATTATCGGAGAGCAGCTTGTGCGCGATCAGCTGCCCGTCGGGGCGCCGGGCGACGATGTCGGTGAACGTACCGCCCCGGTCGATCCAGAACTCCCACTGGTCAGTGTTTCCCTGATTAGGCACGGATCTGGCTGGGGTCCAGGTCGCGGTAAGCGGTCTGCACGTCGGCGCCGGTCACCGTGGTCAGGTCCGCGGCGGTGGCCTGCTCACCCAGGCGGACCACCCGGACGTCCCGGCTGGCGCAGGCCCGCTCGAACAGGGACCGGGCGAACCGGCCGTTGCCGAGCTCGTCGATCCGGCCCATCGCGCAGGCCTGGGTGAAGATGTCCCGCAGGACCTCGAGGGCTTGCGGCTCGAAGGAGTCCCCGGCTTGTTCGGCGAGCAGGCGGGAGATCTGCACCAGGTCGTCGGGCCGGTAACTGGGGAAGGTGACCCGGGTGCCGAAGCGCGAGGCCAGGCCCGGGTTGCTGCGCAGGAACCGGTCCATGTCACTTGGGTAGCCGGCCAGCACGATGACCAGCCGGTCGCGGTCGTCCTCGGCCCGCTTGAGCAGCGTCTGGACCGCCTCGGCGCCGAACGCGTCGCCGCCGGAGTACCCGTCGTTGTGCAGCGAGTACGCCTCGTCGACGAACAGCACGCCGCCCATGGCCGAGTCGATGAGCCGGCCGGTCTTGATCGCGGTCGAGCCGAGGTGCTCGCCGACCAGGTCGCCCCGGTGCGCCTCGACCACCTCGGGCCGGACCAGCAGGCCGAGGGCGGCGAAGATCCGGCCCAGGATGCGCGCGACCGTGGTCTTGCCGGTGCCGGGCGGCCCGGTGAAGACGAAGTGCCGGGCCGGCGGCTGGCTGGTCAGCCCGTGCGTGTCTCTCAGTTTCGCCACGCGCAGCTGGGCGGCGATGGCGCGCACCTGCTCCTTGACCGGTTCCAGGCCGACCAGCTCGTCGAGCTCGGCGAGCGCGCCCTCCACGGTGGGCGTGTCCTCGTAGCCGCGCATCCTGCTGGTCAGCTCGGCGTAGGCCTGCTGCAGGTCTTTGGCGCGGATGGTGATCAGGTCCTCGCGGGAGGGTTCCGCGGTCCGGGTCATGATCCGGACGTCGCGGGCCTGGCCCGCCTTTTCCAGCAGGCTGCGGACGAACCGGCCGTTGCCCAGCTCGTCGGCGATCCGGCGCCGGCCGACCTCCTCGAAGGTGCGCCACAGCACCGGCCGCGCGTCCGGGTCCAGCGTCTCGCCGCGCCGGTCCAGCGCCGCCTCGGCCAGGGCCAGCAGCTCCGGCGGGGAGTAGCTCGGGAACTTCAGCCGGGTGGCGAACCGGGAGGCCAGGCCGGGGTTGGAGGCCAGGAAGCCCTCCATCTGCTTCTCGTACCCGGCCAGGATGATGATCAGGTCCTCGCGGTTGTCCTCGGCCCGCTTGAGCAGGGTCTGGACCGCCTCCACGCCGAACCGGTCGCTCTGCCCGTCGCCCTCGTTGACCAGGCTGTAGGCCTCGTCGATGAACAGCACCCCGCCCAGGGCCGAGTCGACGAGCTCGTTGGTCTTGATCGCGGTCGCGCCCAGGTACTCCCCGACCAGGTCGGCCCGGTGCGCCTCGATGACCTCGGGAATCTCCAGCAGGCCGTACGCGTAGAAGATCTTGGCCAGGACCCGGGCCACGGTCGTCTTGCCGGTACCCGGCGGGCCGAGGAAGACGAAGTGCCGCATCGGCCGCTCCGTGGTGACCCCGGCCACGGCCCGCCGCCGGGCGGCCTCGATGGAGGCGCGGATCGAGCGGACCTGCTCCTTGACCGGGGTCAGCCCGATCATCTCCTCCAGCTCGGCCATGGCGTCCTCGACCGAGATCCGCGGCTGGGGACGCGGGGCGGTGCCCGGGTGGTCGCGGACGGCGTGTTCGGCGTAGGGGATGGCGGCGGCGCGGGCCGGGACGCTGTAGCCGGGGCCGCCCGGGTGACCTCCGCCGGGGCCGCCTGGGTAGCGGCCGCTGGCCGGGGGCGCGCCGGCGGGCATGGCGCCGGCCGGGCCCAGGCCGTTCCTGCGGGCCTGGCCGGCGTTGCGGCCCTGGTCGCTGCGGGCGTAGCCGTCGCGGGCCTGGCCGGGGCCGTCGCGGCCGTACATGCGCTCGTCCTGGACGACCTTGGCCAGCCGCCAGCCCAGGATGGCCAGCGCGATGAGGATCGCCGCGACCACGCCGATGGTCGGCTGGTGCGGCCACACCCGGAGCAGGATGAAACCGGCCGGGATCGACCAGAGCATGGCCCAGGCGGTGGTCCGGCAGGGCACGTGCGAGCTGGCCAGCCTCTTGGTCGTGGCGGCCCAGGCGATCACGAACGGGAGGATCAGCAGCGGGATCGTCCATACCCCGTGCACCCGCGAGAACTCCCCGATGGGGATCACCCAGGTGGCAACCGCGTAGGCCGCGGCGCGTCCCGGCCGCTTCTGGGCTACAGCGATGAACGCGTAGCCCAGGGCATACAGGAAAATAAGGGGAGACAGCACGATCACAAGAAGCAGCCTGGCGATCAGGGGTAGTCGCTTCGCTCGCTGCATGATCCGCGTGCCCAAGCTTGGCTTGTCTTGCGCGGCGGGCTGGGCCCGGTCGTGTGGCAGCATTCGCTTCTTCGTTCCTAGTCCCTGCCTCGCAGCCTCGCTCTGCAGCCTCGCTCTGCAGCCTCGCTCTGCAACCTCGGTCTGCAGCCTCGCCGTCGGCCTCGGCCCGGAGCGCCCGCACCCCGTTGCCGGACAGTCGTATGTCTTGTATAGCGCATCACCCCGGATCACGTAAGCGCACACGTCGATACTGTGGGTGAAAAATCCTCATGGTGGAACCGAGGCGGGTGTGCTGGCGCGGCCGGCGGAGGGTGCTGGCGCGGCGGCGGAGGGGTGCCGGGCGGCGAGGGGTGCTGGCGCGGCCGGCGGCGATGTCAGGATAAGTGGTGTTGAGGCTCTGGGACCTTGGAGAGGCGCATGTACAGGATCGAGGCTGAGCTGCTCATTCCCGGCCACGGCCAACCCGTCCGGGGCGGGGTGGTGGTGCTGGACGGAGCGCGGATCGGCTACGCGGGGCCAGCCGCGACGGCCCCGCCGACCCCGGACGCCGCCGTCTCGCAAGTGGCCGCGGTCATGCCGGGAATGTGGGACTGCCACGGGCACTTCCTCGGGACCAGGACCTTTGACCTGGCGCAGCTGCCCGCCGAACCGCTGGCGTTGCGCGGCGCGCGTTCGGCGCGGGACCTGCGGGCCGCGCTGGACGCGGGCATCACCTCGGTGCGCGAGGTGGGCGGGCTCGGCGTCGAACTGGCCCGCGCCGTGGCCGAGGGCGTGCTGGACGGCCCGGCCATCTACGCCGCGGGCGCGATCTTGTCCACCACCGGCGGGCACGCGGACCTGCACTCCTTGCCGCTGGAATGGATGGTTTCCTGGTCCGGTCACGCCGGGACCATGCGGCTGGCCGACGGGCCGGACGACTGCGCCCGGGCGGTCCGGGAGCAGCTGCGGCGCAACGCCAAGGTGATCAAGGTGTGTGCCTCGGGCGGCGTGCTGTCCGAGGTCGACGACCCGATTCACCAGCAGTTCACGCTGGCCGAGCTGCGCGCGATCGTCGAGGTGGCGGGGCTGGCCGACCGGGTGGTGGCCGCGCACTGCCACGGCAAGCCGGGGATCATGGCCGCGCTGCGCGCCGGGGTGCGCACCATCGAGCACGGCACCTACCTGGACGACGAGGGCTGCGACGCGATGCGCGAGTCCGGCGCGATCCTGGTCCCGACCCGGACGATCATCGAGGACATCCTGGCGTTTGGTGAGTCGGTGCCGGACTACGCGCGGGTCAAGCTGGAGGCGATCGCCGATATCCACGCGCAGGCCGTGACCCGCGCCTACGAGCACGGGGTCACCATCGCCATGGGCACCGACATCGGCCTGACCGGCCCGGACCGGCCCAACTCGTGGGGCCAGAACGGCTCCGAGCCCGGCTACCTGGTGAAGCTGGGCATGACGCCGCTGGAGGCGATCGAGGCGACCACCGCCATCGGGCCGCTCACCCTCGGGCCGCAGGCGCCGCGCAGCGGGCAGCTCGCCGAGGGCTACGACGCCGACGTGATCACCCTGGACGCCGATCCGCTGGCCGACATCGGCGTGCTCGCCGACCCGGACCGCATCACCGGCGTCTGGACCCGGGGCCGGCGAGTGAAGGGCGCCGCGGCGGCGTAGCTTGGCGTGTCGCTGGGCGGTGGGCCGCTTTTTTGCGGGCCGGCGGCGTTTTGCGGGGCTCGGTTGGGGCTCGTTTGCGGGGCCTCGGTTGGGGCTCGTTTGCGACGGGGTCTGCGGATCTTTTGCGGTCGATGTGACGTGGGGACCGGTGATTCACGATCGCGGGCGGTGGCGGCAGCGGGCCGAGGTGCGGCTGTGCGGGGGAACCGCCCGGCGGCGGGAGCCGGAGGCGGCGGCAACGACGTGATTGCGGCAACCATGCCGGCGGGTGCGCATGATTGCGGCAATCATGTCGTTGCGCGGGTCACCGCAGACGGGCCAGGTGGTAACGGGGAGGAAGGCGGGGCAGGAGTGCCCGCAGAAGTCCTGACGCTCACCCCGGGGACACCCGTCCGCGGCCTATGGTGCATGACATCCCGGAAACCCTGGGGTTAGAGGGGGCGGGTGAGGTCGATCTCGTCGTGGAGCGGGATGCCGTAGTCGCCGACCCGGGGGATCTGCGGCTTGCGCTGGCGGGACTGGTCGACCGCGCCGGGCCGGAGCTCGGCCATGCGGAAGCCGCGGCGCTGGTAGAAACGGATCGCGTCGATGTTGTCGTTGGTGGTGGTGAGGCGGATCTCGCGGCAGCCGAAGCGCCGTGCCTTGCCCACGGCGGCCTCGATGAGCATGGTCCCGATCCCGGCCCGGCGGTCGATGGCGTTGAGCGTGACGATCTCGAGCATGGTGCCGACGAGCTGGTAGGTGAGCAGGCCGGCGACCCGGCGGGATCGTTCGGCGATGAAGCCGCCCAGCTCGGCGGGCCGCAGGCTGCTGCCGTGGACCGCCACGGTCTCCGAGCCCCACAGCTCGGCGACAAGCCAGGCCAGCATCGGCCGATCACCCTCCTCGATCGGCCTGATCCGGATCTCCGGCTCCTTCACCCCGCCATTATGGCTACTGGCCGGCCCGGCGGTTACAAGGCGACCAGGCGGGCAGACGGCGTCAATGACTGTACTGAGAGCTCTGGCCCGGCCCATGCTGGCCTCTATCTTCATCATCGAGGGCTACCAAGCCCTCCGCGAGCCCGAGCGGGTCGCCACGGCGGCCGAGCCGGTCGTGCGGCGCATCAGCGAACGGGTGCCGGCCGTCCCGGCCAAGACTGAACAGGCGGTGCGGCTCAACGGCGCCGTCCAGCTCGCGGCCGGATCGCTGCTCGCCCTCGGGCGGCTGCCGCGGCTGTCCGCGCTGGCGATAGCCGCGACCCTGGTCCCGACCACCCTGGCCGGGCACCGCTTCTGGGAAGCCGACCAGGACGAAGACCAGGCGCAGCAGCGCATCCACTTCCTGAAGAACCTGGCCATGTTCGGCGGCCTGCTGATCGCCGGGGCCGATACCGCGGGCCGGCCGTCACTCGCGTGGCAGACCAGGCACACGGCGCGCTCGACGCGGAACCAGGCCGCCCGGCTGACCCGGACGGCCAGGGCATCGGGCCAGGCCGGCGTCAAGGTCGGCAAGCTCAGCCGCCGGGTCTCTCGCTGAGCAGCTAGCTGTTACGCGGGCCTGCCGGGCTTGATGACGGCCAGTTCGAGCAGGCCGAACGCGGTGGCGCCGTCGTGCAGCAGGGCGGCGGCCGCGGGCATCGGCCACTGGCCGGGCACGATCTGGGCCTGTCGGCCTAGGACCCGCGGGACCAGCGGCGCACGTAGCGGGCCCGGCTGGGCGGGCGGCCGGGGAGGGCCTGCCTGGTGTGCGCTCGCGGTCCGTCCTGCGCTCGCGGTCCGTCCTGCGCTCGCGGTCCGTCCTGCGCTCGCGGTCCGTCCTGCGCTCGCAGCCCGTCCAGGGCGATGGCTACCAGCCGGGCGCGGACGTTGCGTTCCTCGTCCGGGTCGACCGGATCCGGGGGGCGCCGGCTGAACTGCTCGATCAGCCAGGTCACGTCCAGCGCGGTCACGTCGGGCCGCAGGCTGCCGTCCCGGTGGGCGCGGGCCACGATCTCGGCCAGGCGTGTCATGCTCCGCCGGGCGACGGCGCGCATCTGCGCCGTGGTCTCGATCTGCCCGGCCAGCGCGGCGAGGGCTCCGCTGCGCAGCTCGACGCAGGCCCGGACGTACCCGGCCAGGCCGGCCCACGGGTCGCTGGCCGCCAGCGCGTCGTCCGCGGCTTGCAGGGTCTGGTCCATGGCCAGCACGCACAGCCGTTGCAGCAGCTCGGTCTTGCTGCCGAAGCGGCGGTACAGCGTGCCGATGCCGACCCCGGCGCGGTCCGCGACCGCCGAGACCGGCGCGTCCGCGCCCAGGGCGCTGAACACGTCCCGGGCCGCCTCCAGCACGACCAGGTCGTTGCGCCGGGCCTCGGCCTGCCGGCCGTGCACCGAGTCGGGGCGCAGGGAACGGAACGTCACCGGGCCAGCCTCTCTTTATCCGGAGTAATTCGCTCCGATAGGATATCGGGAGTCGGAAGAAATCGCTCCGGTTGAGCCGAGGAGGCGCGGGTCGTGCGTGCGGTGGTGATGCGGGAGTTCGGGCCGCCGGAGGTCCTCGAGCCGGCCGAGGTGGCGGAACCGGAGGCCGGGCCGGGCGAGGTGGTGATCGAGGCCGAGTTCGCCAACGTGACGTTCGTCGAGACCCAGATCCGGGCGGGCCGCGCGCCGCATCCGTCGCTGCTCCCGGCGCTGCCGGCGATCCTGGGCAACGGGACCGGCGGGACGGTGGCCGGCCTGCGGGTGGTGGCCAGCCTGAACGGCACCGGGGGCTACGCCGAGCGCGTGGTGACCGACGCCGGGCGGCTGATCGAGGTCCCGGACGAACTGTCGCTGCGGGACGCGGTGGCGCTGCTGGCCGACGGCCGCACCGCGCTCAGCCTGGTGGGCCGGGCCGGGCTGGCGGCGGGTGAGACCGTGCTGGTCGAGGCGGCGGCGGGTGGCGTGGGGACGCTGCTGGTGCAGCTGGCCAGGCAGGCCGGCGCGCGGGTGGTGGCGCTGGCCGGGGAGCCGGGCAAGCTCGCCCTGGCCCGTGACCTCGGCGCCGACGTGGCCGTCGACTACCGCCACGGCGACTGGCCGGATGCGGTCCGCGCGGCGGCCGGCCAGGTCGACGTGGTCTTCGACGGCGTCGGCGGGGAGGTGGGCCGGGCGGCGTTCGGGCTGCTGGGCAGGGGCGGCCGGTTCTACCCGTTCGGCATGGCCAGCGGGAGCTTCGCGCCGGTCACGCCGGAGCTCGCGGCCGAGCACGGGATCACCTTGCTGGGGGGCGGCCCGGCGAACGCCGAGGAGGCGGCCGCGCTGACCCGCAGGGCCCTGGCCGAGGCGGCGGCGGGCCGGCTGCGGCCGGTGGTCGGCCAGGAGTTCGGCCTGGCCGAGGCCTCGGCCGCGCACGCCGCGATCGAGGCCAGGGCCACGGTCGGCAAGACCCTGCTCACCGTGCCGCGCTGAGCGGCGCATCGTGCCGCGTTGAGCGGCGCATCGTGCCGCGTTGAGCGGCGCATCGTGCCGCGTTGAGCGGCGGTCAGTCCAGGGCGCGGAAGAAGTCCCGGACGTCGGCGGCCAGGAGGTCGGGCGCCTCCAGGGCGGCGAAGTGGCCGCCGCGGTCGAACTCCGACCAGCGCACCACGTTGTGGAGCTTGTCCGCGAAGCGGCGGATGGTCACGTCGGTGGTGAACACCGCGACCCCGGTGGGCACGGTCCCGCGGTCCCTGGGCACCCACATGGCCGGGTCGTTGAACCGCTCGTAGTAGGTGTGCGCGGCCGAGCCGGCGGTGCCGGTGAACCAGTAGATGCTGACGTCGGTGAGGATCGTGTCCCGGTCCACGGCGTCCTCGGGCAGCTTGGCCGCCGGGTCGGTCCAGTCCTGGAACTTCTCCACGATCCAGGCCAGCAGCCCGGCCGGGGAGTCGGTCAGGGCGTGCGCGATGGTCTGCGGCCGGGTGCCCTGCAGTTGCATGTACGCCCCGGAACGCTCCTGCCACTGCTGCATCGCGGCGAGCCGGGCCCGGTCGGCCTCGGTCAGGGCGGCCATGTCGGCCGGGTCGCCGGTCGGGAAGGTGACCAGCGCGTTGACGTGCACGCCGATGATCCGGCCGGGGACCGCGCGGCCCATGAGCGGGGCGATGAACGCGCCCACGTCGCCGCCCTGCACGCCGTAGCGCTGGTAGCCGAGCCGGTCCATCAGCTCGACCAGCGCGGCCGCGGTGCGCCCGTCGGTCCAGCCGGTCTCGGTCAGCGGCCCGGAGAAGCCGTAGCCGGGCAGCGACGGGATGACCAGGTGGAACGCGTCGGCCGGGTCGCCGCCGTGCGCGGCCGGGTCGGTGAGCGGGCCGATCAGGCCGGTGAACTCCACGATCGAGCCCGGCCAGCCATGCAGGAGCAGCAGCGGGGTGGCGCCGGGCTCGGCGGAGCGGACGTGCAGGAAGTGCAGCTGGGCACCGTCGATGGTGGTCACGAACTGGGGATAGGCGTTCAGGGCCGCCTCGTGGGCCCGCCAGTCGTATCCGGTGGCCCAGTAGGCGGCCAGCTCGCGCAGGTAGGCGGCGGGGACGCCGCGTTCCCAGCCGGTACCGGGCAGGTCGCTGGTCCACCGGGTCCGGGTCAGGCGCTCGCGGAGGTCGTCGATCTCGGGCTGCGGGACGCTGATGCGGTAGGGCCGGAGGCTGTCGTTGTTCGTCATGACTTCGAGTCTAGGGAGTAATGGTGTCAGTTGCGGGCACCAATAGACGGCAGACTTGACGACATGCTCGAGACCTCGGCCCGGCTCCTCCGCCTGCTGTCGCTGCTGCAGTCCCGCCGGGACTGGACCGGCACCGAGCTGGCCGGCCGGCTCGGCGTCGGCCTGCGGACCCTGCGCCGCGACATCGGCCGGCTGCGCGACCTGGGATATCCGGTGGACGCCGCGCCGGGGGTGGCGGGCGGCTACCGGCTCGGGGTCGGGGCCGCGCTGCCGCCCTTGCTGCTGGACGACGAGGAGGCAGTGGCGGTGGCGATCAGCCTGCACACCGCCACGACCGGCAGCGTGGCCGGGCTGGAGGAGACCGCGCTGCGGGCGCTGACCAAGCTCCAGCAGATGCTGCCATCCCGGCTCCGGCACCGGATCGGCGCCTTCCACGCCACGACGGTGGCGCTGACCGGGCCGGGGTCGGCGGCGGACCGGGTCGACCCCGACCTGCTGACCGCGCTCGCGGCGGCCTGCCGGGACCAGCGGCGGCTGCGCCTGCGGTATCCGGGCCGCGACGGGGAGAGCACCCGGGAGGTCGAGCCGCACCGGCTAGTGCACACCCCGCGCCGCTGGTACCTGGTGGCCTGGGACCTGAGCCGCGGTGACTGGCGGACCTTCCGGGTCGACCGCATCGC
Source organism: uncultured Actinomycetes bacterium (assembly GCA_963822765.1). Lineage (GTDB taxonomy): Bacteria > Actinomycetota > Actinomycetes > Streptosporangiales > Streptosporangiaceae > Palsa-504. The sequence continues at coordinate 67,826 of CAWGJL010000033.1, forward strand.
GGGCCCGCCAGGTCCGCCGGGGGCCCGCTTCACCCCGCGGCCGCTGCCCGCGCAGGACGTGGCCGCCTACGTCTCGCAGTCCATCGCCTCGGCCCCGTACCGGTACCAGGCCCGCATCCTGTTCCGGGCGCCGCTGGCGCAGGTCGCGGAGCGCACCTCCCCGGCCGCGGGCCGGCTGGAAGCCGCCGGCCCGGACGCCTGCGTCTTGCACACCGGGTCCAACTCGCTGGACGAACTGGCGCTGTACGTCGGGCTCAAGGGCTTCGACTTCCAGGTCCTCGACCCGCCCGAGCTCATCGGTACCCTGCGGTCCCTGTCCGGGCGGCTGCTCCGGGGCGCCGAAACCTCACTCGGCGCCGGTGAAGGGATCCAGGAGAGGCACCCCGGTTGACGCCACGTCGCCGACGTTACGGGTGACCAGGGTCCAGCCATGGACCAGCGCGGTAGCCGCCATCAGGCCATCAACCACCGGAACAGGATCGGGGACGTTCAGACGCCCCCACGCCTCGGCGACGTCGGCGGTGACGGGGACGATCCGGTCGCGATAGACCCAGACCAGACGAGAGAGCCAGCGTTCGAAGATCTCGGCTTGCGCCGGGTCCCGGCGGGCCAGCCGCTCGATGCCCTGCCGGATCTCGCCGACCACTAGGACGCTCAGGAACAACTGGTCCGCGCGGACCGAGGCAAACCAGGCGGCTACACCAGGATCGGCCGTCTTCCTGCGGATCTCGGACACCACATTGGTATCCAGCAGGAAGCTCACTCCCCCGCGTCCAGATCAACGACTCGCGCGGGCGCGACTGCCCGGCTGATCTCCAGGTCAAGGTCGGGAGCGGACCGCAGGAAGGCCTTGAAGTCCTCCTCCCCGCCCCGCAGCCGCCGGTACTCGCCGATGTCGACCACCACCGCGACCTCCTCACCGTGCCGGGTAACGACTTGCGGTCCTTCGGTCTCGACCATCTTGATCAGCTCACTGAACCGCTGTTTGGCTTCCTGCAGCTGCCAATGCCTGTCCATAAGACCCTCCACTCTATCTAGACAGACTAGACAGATACAGTGGCATAGTCAAAGGGGCAGGCAGGTGGTGGCGGTCGGCGGCCGAGTCTAGGTGTAACTGTGCGCCTGGTCGGGGTAGTGCTGGCTGGCGACCTCGGTGACGTAGCGGTGGGCGGCGGCGAGCAGGGTGCCGCGGACGTCGGCGTAGCGCTTGACGAACCGCGGCAGGCGCCACTGCCATGATCACATCCGGCGCAGGACGGCGACTACCTTGCCGACGATGGTGGCATCGTCGCCCAGGATCGGCACGTAGGCCGGGTTGTGCGGGATCAGCCAGACGTGCCCGTCGCGCTTCTTGAACGTCTTGACCGTGGCCTCACGGTCGGCCGACGTATCGCTCTCGACCATGGCCGCGACGATGTCGCCGTTCTCGATGTCGGACTCGCGGCGGACGACGACCCAGTCCCCGTCGGTGATCGCGGCGTCGATCATCGAGTCGCCGACGACCCTGAGCATGATGAGCTCGCCGTCGCCGACCAGCTGGCGGGGCAGCGCGAAGACCTCCTCGATGTGCTGGTCGGCGAGGATGGGGATGCCCGCCGCGACCCGCCCGACGAGCGGCACCCGGGCTAGTGCAGGCTCGGCGGCCGGCGGAGCGGGCGCGCGGAGCGCGGCGGTGCGCGGCCGCCGCGCCGCGCGGCTCAGGTAGCCCTCCCGCTCCAGGACCGAGAGCTGGTACGAGACGCTCGACGTGCTGGCCAGGCCCACGGCCTCGCCGATCTCCCGCATGCTGGGCGCGTAGCCGTGGCGCCGCACCGAGTCGTCGATGACCTCGACGATCTTGCGCCGGACCGGAGTCAGGCCCCGGCCGGCCGCGTCGGATGGTTCAGCTCGCCGCATCGTCGCACCTCCGGTCGTACCAGTGAGTATGGTGAAACGATAGCAGCGTGACGGCTTGTATCAAATAAAACGTCGAAGATATTATCTGCGCTGCGGAAAGATCAGAGCGTATCGGCGAATACGCTGGACCGTCCGGTATCCGGTCTGGGATGATCGGCTCCGGGGTCCGGACGAGGACCTAGGTGAAAGACAGAGAAGGCCATGACGTCGTTCATCTTGAATATCACGTTCGACTGCTCTGACCCTCCGGCGCTGGCCAGGTTCTGGGGGCAGGTCACCGGGTGGCCGGTGATCGAGGAGCCGCGGCCGGGCCATGCGGAGTCCGCGGTCGTACCCCCGGGCGAGGGGCGCCCGCGGCTCTATTTCGTCAAGGTTCCCGAGGGCAAGACGGTCAAGAACCGGCTGCACCTGGACGTCATGCCGTCCGACCGGACTCAGGACGAGGAGATCACCCGGCTCGTCGGGCTCGGGGCCAGGGTGGTCAGCGACCAGCGCCCGGAGTTCGGCTGGGTGCTGCTCGCCGACCCCGAGGGCAACGAGTTCGACCTCGAGATCAGCGTCGGCGAACTGGACGCTGACTGACCGCGGCCAGGGCCGGCGGCGGACGGACTACGCCTGGCACGGCTGGTGCTGGGGGGACTGGGTTTACGGATTCGCCCGGGCTAGGACGGGGAGATCGACCGGGGTTACGGCATCGCGTGCTGACGGGCCGGCCGCTTTGCGGTCCGGTCGGGCGTGGATGATCGCGATGATGAGCAGCGGGTAGCACCAGGTGAGGTAGCTGTAAAACCAGTAGCCCAGGAGTAGCTGCGCGCCGATGAGGAGCGCGGCGGCCAGCGCGGCGTGCTCCCGCGCGTCTCGCACTTCGGGACGCCACAGGGGTGAGAGCGCGAGCAGGACCAGCGCGACGGCGAGTACCGGCCTGGCCACGATCGCCGCCTGCGGCAGGGAGGTCCAGATGCTGAACTGCACGCCGCCGCCGCGCTGGAATAGCTGGTAGCCGAGCGTCGAGTCCAGGAACTGACCCGGCCCGGAGGTGATGAGCGGCCAGGCGAGCATCGCCGCGAGCGCGGCGACGAGCGTCAGCGCGTACCGTCCGCGCCCCCGCCTGGGGCCCAGGAATTGCAGGGCGAGCAGCACGGGGAGGAATTTGGTCAGGGCGGCGGCGGCCATGAGCAGGCCGCGAGCCACGGGGCGTTCCGCCGCGATGGCGATGGTCCATACGCACAGGGCCGCGATCAGCGCGTCGTTGGTCTGCGCGGTCAGCGACAGGTCGGGAAACGGGTAGAGCAGGTACGCGAACATGAACGCGTGCGCGAGCGGGCGCCCGCCGAGCCGCCGGCCCAGCTTGTGCAGGCCAGCGAGGGTCAGCGCGTCGAAGCACACCGCGGGGAGCAGCGTCGCGAGCAGCGCCGGCGCCGTCCGGAAGATGACCACGAACGGGATGTACGCGTAGTAGGCGAACGGGCCGTAGGAGTCCGGGCGGTAGACCCGGAGCCCGCCGGGGCCCGGCCAGGACACCGCCCCGTACAGGTGCAGTCCGTGCAGGACGCGCCAGGCACCGAGGGAACTCGCCTGCCCGACATCGGCGATGTTGCCCCACGCCGCGACGCTTGCGATCCGGACGACCAGCAGGATCAGTATGGCCAGGCCCAGGCGGCGGGAGCTGACGGCTGGGCGCAGTTCGGGCATCGGCCAGGCCCCCAGGGTCGCGCCGAGCATCCGGGAGAACAGCCAGCCGAGACAGACGGCGGCCAGCCACAGGCCGGCTGCGGAGGCATCGTCGCTGAGCAGCATGGCCACGGGAAAGAAGCCGGCCAGCGCCAGCAGGTCCAGCTGCCCGACGCGCCACGGGCGGCGCCAGTCGAACAGACCGAGGACGAAGCAGGCCGCCCACGGGACGGCGATGAGCAGCGGATGCCGGGTGAACGCGCCGCCGACGACCGCCGGGGTGAACCAGCCACCGCCCTTCGGCACGAACCCGTGACCAACCGGCACGAGCGCGGCCAGGACCGCCAGTCCGCTGACGAATACGAACACCAGCAGACCAGCGATCACCCGCTCTTTCATCCGGTGGCCGGATGGCAGGCCCGTTATGTGCCGCATGGACGCCCCCGTACAAGCGGTTCATGCGTTACGCGCGGCTTGCCGATCTGGCCAGCCACTGGTCACGCTACGGACCGCCGTACGCGAGGCCATCAGCCCGCGGGCTGATTCTCGGCATGAGATCCGGCCGGCTTGTCATACCCGGGAGCTAGCACTCAGGGGGGATTACGGTACCGGATCTCGAGCATGGTGCAGCCGGCGGGCGTGCGGTAGGGGCCGTGCGGCATGCCGGGCCGGCGGCTCGCGTAGTGCCCGGCCCGGAACGTCCGCCCGAGCGTGAGGTCGGTGAGCTCGCCTGCCAGCAGGTATACCTCCTCGACGTAGTCGTGGGTGATCACGCCCGCGCCACTGGTGTCCAGACCTGGCGCCCACCGGACGAGCCGGGTAAGCACAACCGGGTCATCGGCATCCCGGGACAGCACCTTCTCCTCCGTGCCCGGCTGCTGAGTTCCCCGCCACGGCATGGTGTCCGCGGCGAAGAACTCAAGCTGCCGTTTCATCCCACCGGCTAGCTGCAGCCGCTGGTGGAGCCGCAGCCTTCGCAGACGTAGCAGCTGCCGGCCGGGCGCATCTTGGTCCCGCAGGTCAGGCAGAGCGGGGCGTCGGCGGTGCGGCCCTGCTGGGCTTCGATCAGCTCGGTGGAACTGTGCGGGGTCGCGGGTGCCGGCCGGCTCGGCGCCGCCGGGGATGCGGGAACGGGGGCAGGGGGGTGAACCACGGACCGTTCGGAAGAAACTGGCTGTTCTACGGCGGCCGACTGGGCAAGTTCCTCGGGATCCACCTCGTCGCTCAGCCCGGCGGGATCGTGCCCCGCCACCTCGGCGGCGCGCTCGGCCGCGGACAAGATGCCGAGCGCGGCGCGCTCGTCGTAGGGCAGGTGGTCCAGGGCCAGGCGGCGGAAGATGTAGTCCATCACCGAGCTGGCGAGCCTGATGTCCGGGTCGTCGGTCAGGCCGGCCGGCTCGAAGCGCATGTTGGTGAACTTGGCCACGTAGGAGTCCAGCGGGATGCCGTACTGCAGGCCCACGGAGATGGCCATGGAGAAGGCGTCCATCACGCCGGCCAGCGTCGAGCCCTGCTTGCCGAGCTTGAGGAACACCTCGCCGATGCCGTCGTCCGGGTAGCTGGAGGCGGTCATGTAGCCCTCGGCGCCGGCCACCGAGAACCTGGTCACGGTCGCGGGGCGCTGCCGCGGCAGGCGCTTGCGGACCGGGCGGTGGTCGTGCGGCTGTGTCGGTTGCGCTACCGGGGCCGCCTCGGCCTGGGCTTCGGCCTCGGCCGGCTTCCGCTTGGAGGCTGACAGCGGCTGGCCGACCTTGCAGTTGTCGCGGTAGATGGCCAGTGCCTTCAGGCCCAGCTTCCAGCCCTCGAAGTAGATCTTCTCGATCTCCTCGACGGTGGCGCTCTCGGGCATGTTGACCGTCTTGGAGATGGCGCCGGACAGGTGCGGCTGGACCGCGGCCATCATCCGGACGTGGCCCATCGGACTGATCGCGCGCTCGCCCATGGCGCAGTCGAACACCTCGTAATGCTCGGGCCGCAGGCCAGGGGCGTTGACCACGTGGCCGTGCTCGGCGATGTACTCGGTGATCGCCTCGACCTGCTCGTGCGGGTAGCCGAGGTTCTTCAGCGCCCGCGGCACGGTCTGGTTGACGATCTGCATGGACCCGCCGCCGACCAGCTTCTTGAACTTGACCAGGGCCAGGTCGGGCTCGATACCAGTGGTGTCACAATCCATCATGAGGCCTATGGTGCCTGTAGGTGCCAATAGGCTACTCTGGGCATTTCTGTACCCATTTGTCTCGCCTAGCTCGATGCACTCCTGCCAGGTCTGGGTGGCCAGGTCGAGGAGCTCGCGGTCCATGGCGCCGACCGCGCGGATGCGGTCGCTGGCCTCGGCGTGCTTGCGGATGACGCGCTTGTGCGGCTTGGCGTTGCGCGCGTAGCCGTCGTAGGGGCCGACCGCGCCGGCCAGTTCGGCCGAGGTCTTGTACGCGGCGCCGGTCATCAGCGAGGTGATGGCGGCGGCGATGGTCTGGCCACCTTCGGAGTCGTAGGCGTGCCCGGTGGCCATCAGCAGCGCGCCCAGGTTGGCGTAGCCGATGCCGAGCTGGCGGAAGGCGCGGGTGGTGACGGCGATCTTCTCGGTCGGGAAGTCGGCGAAGCAGATCGAGATGTCCATCGCGGTGATGATCAGCTCGGTGACCTTCCGGAACCGCTCGCTGTCGAAGGTGTCGTCGCTGCGCAGGAACTTGAGCAGGTTGATGCTGGCCAGATTGCAGGAGGAGTTGTCCAGGCTCATGTATTCCGAGCAGGGATTACTTGCCGTGATGCGGCCCGACTCGGGGTTGGTGTGCCAGTCGTTGATCGTGCCGTCGTACTGGATACCCGGGTCGGCGCACTCCCACGCGGCCTTGGCCATGCTCCGCAGCAGGCTCCTCGCGTCGACCCGCTCCACCACCTCGCCGGTGCGACGGGCCAGCAGGTCGAACTGCTTGCCCTCTTCCACTGCGTGCATGAACTCGTCGGAGACACGGACGGAGTTGTTGGCGTTCTGGTACTGAACGCTGACGATGTCCTTGCCGCCAAGGTCCATGTCGAACCCGGCGTCGCGCAGGGCGCGGACCTTTTCCTCTTCGCGGGCCTTGGTCTCGATGAACTCGGCCACGTCGGGGTGGTCGACGTCGAGCACGACCATCTTGGCCGCGCGGCGGGTGGCGCCGCCGGACTTGATCGTGCCCGCGGAGGCGTCGGCGCCGCGCATGAAGGACACTGGGCCGCTGGCGGTGCCGCCGGAGGACAACAGCTCCTTGCTGGAGCGGATCTTGGACAGGTTGACGCCGGCGCCGGAGCCGCCCTTGAAGATGAGGCCCTCTTCCCGGTACCAGTCCAGGATGGCGTCCATGGTGTCGTCCACGGAAAGGATGAAACAGTTGTGGACGCGCAGGTTACCGGACAGATACTCGCCGCTCTCGGTCTGGATGTCGTAGACCTCCATGAGGCCCAGATCCTCGATCCGTTCGACCTCCAGGCGCTTGGTCTCGCGCGCCGGGAGCCCGGGCAGGTCGAAGCTCCGTTCGAGCTTCGCCGCCTTGACCGGGTTGACGAAACCGATCACGTCCGCGAAGATGCGCCGGTCGCCGGCGGACTGGATGCGCAGAGTCCAGCATCCGTAGCGGTCCGCACGAGCATCGGGCTTGAAGCCCACCCGCGAGTAGATGCCGAAGCGGAGCAGCAACTGCTGCATACCCCTGATGAGCTGCTCAGAGATCATGTCGACCTCCACCACGGTGGAGGACTCGCGCGCCGAAACGAATCCCTCGGCCTGGAAGACGCTCCGCAGGTAGCCAGCCACGACGGGCAGCGGCGCGGTAAAGAGCCGACGCGGGACCGTCATCTCGGTGCCGCGGGTCAGCAGGTCCCACCGATCGACGAAATCGCGCAGGACCTCGCCGTACAGCCGGGTCCGCCGGCAGTCGAGCCGGTTATCCTGCGTACTGACCTGTCGCTCATGACTGTGCACGCCCGGGAAGAGCAGACTCAGCGCCTCGGTCACCCATGCCAGCTCGGCGTCGGTGACCGTCATGGCCTCGATAGTGAGGGACCGGTTCGTGCCCTCGTACTGACCTACGAACCCGTCTGACTGCAGCCAGCCCGCAAGCGCGGCTTCGGCGATGTCGTAGCGGCTGATCTCATCCTCGCCATGGCTGTCGCGACGGTGCCATTCGAGTTTGTCGCCCGGCTTCAGGGTCCCGGCTGGCACGAAGCGGCCGGTGCTCTGCGCGGAGGACCGCCAGACGAGATGATCCGATGTCACGTCGAGCGCGTAGCCGGCTTTGGTGTGCAGCCGCAGTACCTGCTTCACGCCGTTGGCCTTCGTGGCCACGATCCGCGTCACGCCGTGGACGTCATAGACCTTGGAGCCGACCGCGTTGTCGTCGACGAGCTTGCCGATGGGGACTAGCCCTGCTGGCGTACTGACCAGAGCATCATAAGGCTGGCACGCGGACACCTGCTGGGGGGAGGAGGTGCCGACGTTGAACCAGACCGGGGAGTTGAAGCTGAAAATCTGGTGGACCAGGGCGTGCTTGAGCTCGTGATCGAAGATCTGGGCGTCTTCTTCGGTGGCGAAATAGCCGTGCTTGCGACCGGTTTCGGTGTACACACCGACGACGCGGTCGACCAGCTGCTTGAGGCTCCACTCGCGCTGCGGGGAGCCGACCGCGCCGCGGAAGTACTTGGTGGTCACGATGTTGGCCGCGTTCACCGACCAGAAGTCGGGAAACTCCACGCCGTGCTGCTCGAAGTTGACCGAGCCGTCCCGCCAGTTGGTCATCACCACGTCACGGCGTTCCCAGGTGACCTGGTTGTAGGGGTGGACGTCGGGCGTGGTGTAGATGCGCCTCATCGTGAGGCCGCCGCGCTGGGTTCTCCGGCTGGGGGCCTCCGCGGCGCTCTTTCCCTTGCGGGCCGCGCTGCTCGTCTCAGTCATAACTTCCCCCTTCCGGGACCCTTCCCGGATCCCTCCCAGGCCGTGTGCGGCCATGCTGCAACGATGACAACTTCATACCGTTCTAGGGTGCCGTTTTCGCGATCCGGCGGCCCTCACGCAGGACCGCGATCTCGTCCTCGAAGTCGGCGAGCGACTCGAAACCGCGGTAGACCGAGGCGAACCTGAGGTAGGCCACCTCGTCGAGTTCCCGCAGCGGGCCGAGGATGGCCAGGCCCACTTCGTGCGAGGGGACTTCGGCCAGGCCGCGGGCCCTGATCGTTTCCTCCACCTGCTGAGCCAGGATGGCCAGCTTGTCCTCGCTGACCGGCCGGCCCTGGCAGGCACGCTGCACGCCGCGGATGATCTTGTCCCGGGTGAACGGCTCGGTGACCCCGCTGCGCTTGGCCACCATCAAGATGACCGTCTCCTGCGTGGTGAACCGGCGCCCGCACTCCGGGCACGACCTCCGGCGACGGATCGCGGCACCGTCGTCCGCGGTCCGGCTGTCGATGACCCTGCTGTCCGGATGCCTACAGAACGGGCAGTGCACGCGATCACCTCCCCAGGGTTGCTTGTAGTAGTAATTCTACTCCGTAACACAACTTCTGGAAGAACCACAACGCTGTAACTACTAGATGTTGTGGTTACGGTAGACCACGAGGGCGGCCGGCGGCAAGCGGGCGCGGGCGTCGAATCCGGAATCGGTGGCAGCAGGGGCGTTCTGGCTTGCGGGCCGGCGTGTCGCGGTTTCTTTGTGGCCGGAGTGTCGGCGGGGCGGCTTCCGGGCGGCGGCGGGGCGGCTTCCGGGCGGCTTCCGGGCGGCGGCGGGGCGGCTCCCGGTCGGCGGTGAACAGCATGGGTGTGGCGCCGTGATGGGAAGAGCCATCAGGGTGCCACACCCATGATGTGGGAGTGGTCCGGGGGGCGGGGCGGGAGGTCAGGCGCGGGGGACCCATAGGCGCTGGCCGGCGAAGACGGTGTTCCCGGTCAGGCTGTTGAGCTCGATGATCTGCTGAATTACGACGCGGGTATCCGCGCTGGGATCGGCGCTCTCGGCGACAGACCACAGGCTCTGACCGGGGTGAACGGTGACCTGGGCGAGATTCTGCTGGGCCGTGCGGGCGGACACCGGGTGGTTTGTAGCCTGGGCCGCGCCGGCGATGACCAAAGACAGCGCGGCCAGGACGAGCGCGGCGGCGACCGCGACCACGATGCGACCGCGCCTGGTCAGCCGGAGCGGCGGGTTCGCGGCCCGGCCGCGGGCGGCGCGCGCTGGGTGGATGGCCTGCTTGCCGGGCGCGTCGTGGCGCGGGGTCGGCCCGGGGACGGGCGCGGCGGGGGCTTGGATCGGCGAGGCGGGGGCCTGCGCGGGAGCGGTCAGGGCCTGGGGAGGAGCGGTCGAAGCCTGTGCGGGAGCGGCTGGGGCCTGGGGGGCGGCCCAGCGGGTGGCTGCCCGGTGGTGGGCGCTGTCCGGCGGCATCGCTGCTGGCAGCTCCAGCCAATCAGGGAGTTCCGGCAGTTCCTCGGCCCGCATCGCGCTCATGACGACCTCCGCTGCTCAAACTTTCATTCGAGCTATACTATTAATGGTGTTCGTTCGATCGGATCTCTGCTCTATCGTACATCTGCTCGATCGTACGCCTGTTCGATCGGAAGATCTACTACATCTTCCTATCGCGAGGGTCTGACATTTTCGCGACACGTCCGAACAGATGTTTGGGATACGAAGCGAGAAACGTTAGTCTCTAGGCAGCACGCAAGAATCCGGACACGGAAGGTCATCAGATGGAGGAAACCGCCATGGGAGGCACCACAACGGGCACTTCCGGCACCGAGGCGCCCAGACCCAAGGGGCGACCAGGGCGCAAGCCGAAGGGCAGCGTGCCCGTGATTGTCCCGGAGACGCCGGACAAGCCCGATCCCGACCACGTGCTGACCTGGCGGCAGCGCAAGGTCCTCCAGGTGATCCGGGAGTCCGTGCAGCGGCGCGGCTACCCGCCGTCGATGCGCGAGATCGGCGAGGCGGTCGGCCTGACCAGCACGTCCAGCGTCTCTTACCAGCTCAGCACGCTGCAGAAGAAGGGCTATCTGCACCGGGACGTGGGCCGGCCGCGGACCGTGGAGGTGCGTCTGCCCGGCCATCCGGCGGTGCGCCCGGAGCCGGGCCGCGAGCGCGAGGAGGACGTGCCGGCCGACATACCCGGGATCGACATCCCGTCTCAGGAGGCGGCGTACGTGCCGCTGATCGGGCGGATCGCCGCGGGCGGCCCGATCCTGGCCGAGCAGTACGTGGAAGACGTCTTCCCGCTGCCCAGGCAGCTGGTCGGCGAGGGCACGCTGTTCCTGCTCAAGGTGGTCGGCGACTCCATGATCAACGCCGCGATCGCGGACGGGGACTGGGTCGTGGTCCGGCAGCAGGAGGACGCCGTGAACGGCGACATCGTGGCCGCCATGCTGGACGGCGAGGCGACGGTGAAGACCTTCAAGCGCAGCGACGGGCACGCCTGGCTGATCCCGCACAACCCGGCCTACACGCCGATCCTCGGGGACGAGGCCAGCATCCTCGGCCGCGTCGTCGCGGTTCTGCGGCGGGTCTGAGCACCGTTTCCTGAGTTACGGGAGCCGCACTCCGGTCACGTGCCGGTCGTCGTCTCGCAGCTGGTGGCTGGTCCGGTAGTCGACAGCGAGTAGGGATTGACGGCCGGCCCGGACGGCTGGACCTTGTCCGGGGCGGAGTCCGGGAAGTCGGGGTGGATATAGCCATCGCCGATCCTGCACCTGCCACCCGCGATGGCGTTCGCGAAGTTCACCCAGGGGCTCGAGGGCTCCGCCGGGTTCGTCCCAGGTGGAGTCACCGGGCCGGTCAGGCTGGAACGACGCCGATCAGGTTGCCTTCTGAGTCCTTAAACCACGCTGCCTCGCCTCCACCCGGCATTTGGGCCACGCCGTTCTCGGTTTGCGTCTCCGGCGTGTCGTACTCCTCGAACTCCACGCCGCGGCCCCTCATCTCGTCGACGGCAGCGCGCACGTCAATCACGTGAATGACAGCCTGCGTAAACTCCCCTGACGACCTGGCCTGGGCGGGATAAACGAAGAGCTGGTTGACTCCATCTCCAACGGTGAGGCCCCTGCCCATTTCTCGCCTTGAGGAGGTCGGACTCGAGTGCCTGAAGTCCCGCTTTCTCAACGTAGAACGCTTTGGCCCGGCCCAGATCCTGGGCCGGCAGCGCCGCCGTAATCCCAGATGTGTTCATGACGGGATGGTATGACGTCTGGTCGGCCGCTGCGCTTCCGTCCGCCAGGCCTTCCTCTGCACCACTGAGTCGCGGCTCCGGCTCGCGCTAAGCCGCGACGACGATGCTGACCAGCTTCGGGGCGCGCACGATGATCCGGCTGACCGGCTGGCCGCCCAGCGTGCGGATGACCCCGGGCGCGGCCAGCGCGAGCTCGCGCAGCTCGTCGTCGGTGATGGTCGGCGCGACCGCCAGGCGGTCCCGGACCTTGCCGTTGACCTGCACCACGCAGGTGACCGTCTGCTCGGCCAGCAGGTCCGGGTCGGCGGCGGGCCAGGCCGCCCGCGCCACCGAGGGCGGGTTCCCGAGCAGCTCCCAGCATTCCTCGGCGGTGTAGGGCGCGAACAGGGACAGCAGCACGGTCAGGACCTCGGCCGCCTCGCGCACCGCGGGGTCGGCGGCGCCCGAGGGCCCGGTGTCGATGGCCCGTCGCGTCGCGCTGACCAGCTCCATGAGCCGGGCCACGGCTACGTTCAGGTGATACGACTCCACCTGGCGGGTGGCCTCGTCGATGGTCCGGTGCGTGACCTTGCGCAGCTCGAGGTTCCCCGGCCCGGTGCCGGGCTCCGCGGCGGCGACATCGGCGGCGACCCGCCAGACCCGGCCCAGGAACTTGACCATCGCGTCGGGGTTCATGTCCGCCCAGTCGATGTCGTCCTCGGGCGGGCTGGCGAAGATCATGGTCAGGCGGATCGTGTCCACCCCGAAACGCTCGATCTGCTCGCCCAGGTCCACGCCGTTGCCTAGCGACTTGGACATCGCCTTGCCGTGGTTGATCACCTGGCCCTGGTTGATCAGCCGGGTGAACGGCTCGGTGAAGTTCAGCAGGCCCATGTCGTACAGGACCTTGGTGAAGAACCTGCTGTACAGCAAATGCAGGATGGCGTGCTCGACGCCGCCCACGTACATGTCCACCGGCGCCCAGCGGCGGACCTCGGCCGGGTCGAACGGGCCGTCGGTGTACTCGGGTGAGCAGTACCGGAACATGTACCAGGACGAGTCGACGAACGTGTCCATGGTGTCGGTGTCGCGCTTGGCCGGGCCGTCGCAGCGCGGGCACGGCACGTTGACCCAGTCCTCGGCCGCGGCCAGCGGGGACACGCCTCGGGGCACCAGGTCCTGGCCGCGCAGGTCGGGCAGGACGACCGGCAGCTGGTCGTCCGGCACCGGCACCTGGCCGCAGGACGGGCAGTGGATGATCGGGATCGGGGTGCCCCAGAAGCGCTGCCGGGACAGCAGCCAGTCGCGCAGCCGGTAGTTGACCGCCGCCCGGCCCAGGCCCTTCTCGGCCAGGATGGCGGTGATCGCGGCGATGGCTTCGGCCTTGGGCAGCCCGTCGATCGGGCCCGAGTTGACTAGCGTGCCGTCGCCCGCGGTGGCGATCCCGGTCTGCGCGGGGTCGGGCTGCCCGGTGTCGACCACGACCCGGACGTCCAGCCCGTAGGCGCGAGCGAAGTCCAGGTCACGCTGGTCGTGCGCGGGCACGGCCATGATGGCCCCGGTGCCGTAGTCGGGCAGCACGTAGTCCGCCGCCCACACCGGGATCAGCTCGCCGTTCACCGGGTTGATGGCGTGCCAGGCCGAGGAAGACGCCGGTCTTCTCCCGGTCGGTGGACTGACGCTCGATGTCGGTCAGCTTGCTGACCTGCTCAACGTAGGCTCGCAGCTCGGGCAGGCGGTCCGGGGCGCAGACCTGCTCGGCCAGCGGCGAATCCGCCGCCACGACAAAGAACGTGGCCCCGTACAGCGTGTCGGGCCGGGTGGTGAACACCGTGACCGGCTCGTCGCGGCCCTCCATGGCGAACTGGACCTCGGCACCCTCCGAGCGGCCGATCCAGTTGCGCTGCATGAGCAGCACGCGTTCCGGCCAGCAGCCCTCCAGCTGCTTGGCGTCGGCCAGCAGCCGGTCGGCGTACTCGGTGATCTTGAAGTACCACTGGTTCAGCATCCGGCGCACGACGTCGGCACCGCAGCGCTCGCACTTCCCGGCGATGACCTGCTCGTTGGCCAGCACGGTCTGGTCCACCGGGCACCAGTTCACGTAGCCGTCGCGGCGGTAGGCCAGGCCGCGCTCGTAGAAGCGCAGGAACAGCCACTGGTTCCAGCGGTAGTAGGACGGGTCGCAGGTCTGCAGCCTGCGATTCCAGTCGAACGAGGTCGCGTAGCGGCGGAACGAGGCAGCCTGGGTCTCGATGTTGGCGTAGGTCCAGTCGGCGGGGTGCGTGTTGTTCCTGATCGCGGCGTTCTCGGCGGGCAGCCCGAAGGCGTCCCAGCCGATCGGGTGCAGCACGTTGCGGCCGCGCAGGAACTGGTAGCGGGCCAGCGCGTCACCGATGGCGTACGCCTCGGCGTGGCCCATGTGCAGGTCACCCGACGGGTACGGGAACATGTCCACCAGGTAGAAGTGCTCCCGGGGATCGGCGAGGTCCTCGCTGGCCAGGAACGGGTTCAGGTCCGCCCAGCGCGCCTGCCATTTTTCCTGGACATCACGGGGGTCGTAGCGCTGCGCCAGTTCGGTGCTCTCGGCCGCTGTCATCATTTCCTCGCCATCGAATCGGTCCGGCCCGGTAACCCTGTGCGGGTGATTGAGCTCCTGCAATGAAAACGCCCCTCGACACGAGGGGCAGCCGCGCCAACGACGGTGGGTCAGCGCGGCTAGGTAAGAAGCAGCCGGACGGCACGCATGCGCACAGGATAGCGCACTCGCCGGCGTCGGGCGGGCCGGGCGCGGGCGGGGGCCCGGGCGGGCCGGGCGCGGGCGGGGGCCCGGGCGGGCCGGGCGCGGGCGGGGGGCGCGGGCGCGAAGGAGGCGGCGGTCGCTCACGACCCAAGAAGCAGGATCGACGACGCTCAGTGCGGCCAGCGCATGCAGGCGGCATCATCGTGGGACAAAAACCGCGTTATGACGCGGTTTTTGTCCCACGATCACGCGGGTGGCATTCGGGGCAGGGCGGGTGAGGGCTGGGGACCGGTGTAGGCGGGGTGGGTACGGGGACGTCAGGGTTCTGAATGCCGCGAACTCTTGATGAAAGCGCAGAAAACAGCGCGTCTCGCCATTCGCCTTGACGGGTGGCCGGGCACCACCTATTCCTCATTACTGGGGAATCGGCGGGGCGGGGGGACGATGGATAACCGGGGGGAACACGGCGGGCCGGTCGCGATCATCGGCGTGGCGTGCCGGTTCCCGGGGGCAGCCGAGCCGGCCGAATTCCACGACCTCACGGTGGCCGGGCGCCGGATGTTCCGGCCGGTGGCGGACGGGCTGCAGGCGGCGCTGCTTGACGACTGGGCGCGGCCCGAACCGGGGACACAGGACACCGGCCCGGTGCAGAAGCTGGCCGCGGAGACCACCGCCCTCGCTCTGGCCGACGCCGGGTTCCGCGACGTGGCCGGGATGCGGCCTGGAGGCGGGCTGCTGCGGGAGGCAGGCGGGATGCGGCCCGGCGGCGGGCTGCTGCGGGAGGCGGGCGGGATGCGGTCTGGCGGCGGGCCGCGGCCCGGCAGGCTGCTGCGGGATGCGGGCGGGCGGCGCGGGCTGTTCCTCGCGAGTTCGGTGCCGGGCGTGAGTGCCCTGGTCCGCGAGCAGTTCGGGTTCGCCGCGGACGTGGCCCAACCGGGCCCGGCGGCGACCTCGTCGCTGCACGCGGTGGCGGCGGCCGCGGCAGCGCTCAGCACCGGGGACCTCGACCTGGCGGTGGCGGGCGGCGCTGAGCTCGGGCTCGACCCGGCCTGGCTCACCGCGCAGGCGCGCGCCGGGACGCTGGGCCGGGACAAGATGCGCGTCTACGCCGCCGACCCGGCCGGCCTGCTGCCCGGGGAGGGCTGCGGCATGGTGGTGCTGGCGCGCTCGGCCGACGCCCGGGCGGCCGGGCTACCGGTCTACGCGGAGATCGCGGGCTGGAGCACGATGCCTGTCTCGCCGTCGGCATTGGACGGCCGGGCCCTGCTGCGGGCCTACCTGCAGGCCGGGATCGACCCCACGGACATCCAGCTCATCGAGGGCGAGGGCACCGGGACCGCGGCCGGCGACCTGGCCGAGCTGACCGCGTTCGCGCAGCTGCGGCGGGGCGGGCGGGCTACCGCGGCACTCGGGGCGGTGGCGGCCGGAGCCGGGTACGCGCGGGCGGCGGCGGGCATCGCCAGCCTGGTTAAGACCGCGCTGGCCATGGCGGCCGGGATGATCCCGCCGGGCACCGGGTGCGTACGGCAGCACCCGCTGATCGAGTCCGGCGACGCGCTGCTCCGGCTGCCCCGCCAGCCCGAGCCGTGGCCGGACGGGAGCGTGGCCGCCTCCGGGACCCGGCTGGCCGCGGTCAACTCGCTCGGCACCGCGGACCCCGCCACGGCGCCAGACCGGTACGGGAGGCAGGCGGCCGAGGGGGTCCATCTCGTGCTGGCCCGCGAGGCCGAGGGCGCCCGCGGGCGGGGACGGCGGCGGCGCGCGGCGGAGACGATGACCGCGACGCAGGTCGCCGCGCCGCAGGTCGCCGCGGCAGGTCGCCGCGCCGCAGGCGAGGCCGACGGCTTCCGGGGTTCCTGAGGTTTCGGGGATTTCAGGCGCTTCCGGGGCTTTCGGAGTTTCAGGGGCCTCCGGGGTTTCAAGGATTTCTGCGGCCCGGGCCGAACCATGGCGCGGCAGGCAGGGCGGGCAGGGCGGGCAGGGCGGGCAGGGCGGGCGGCCGAGCGTGTTCGCGCTGTGCGGTACGGATCCCGCTGAGGTGGCGGCCAGGCTAGAGGTGATCGCGGGAGGTGTCGCGGCGTTCTCGCCGGCCGACCTGCGCGGGCTGGCCCGCCAGCTGGCGCTCGAGCTCAGGGACGGCCCGGAGCAGGGCCGACCGGAGCACGGGGGGCCGGTGCGGGTGGCGTTGACCGCGGCCACGCCGGGGCAGCTGGCGGGGCGGGCCCGTTCGGCGACGGGGATGCTCGCGGGCATCCCGGCCACGAGCGGGCGAT
Source organism: uncultured Actinomycetes bacterium (assembly GCA_963822765.1). Lineage (GTDB taxonomy): Bacteria > Actinomycetota > Actinomycetes > Streptosporangiales > Streptosporangiaceae > Palsa-504. Next base: position 84,566 of record CAWGJL010000033.1, read on the forward strand.
CCGGATGTGCGGGTGTCGGCGGGGGCGGCGGGGCGGGTGGTGGTGGTGTTCGGGGGGCTGGCCGGGCCCGGGCTGGCTCAGTCGGCGCAGCTGGCCGGGTCGCTGGCGGGGCTGCGCACGCTGGACTCGCTGGGGGTCACGCCCGGCGCCGCGGTGGGCTACAGCCTGGGCGAGATCACCGGGCTGGTCTGGGCGGGCTGCCTGCCCGCGGCCGAGGGCGCGCGCCTGGTGGCCCAGTGCGGGCAGGTGCTGCGCGGCTGCGGCTGCGGGCCCGCGGCCATGGCGCGGGTCGCGGCCGACGCCGAGACCGCCCGCGGGCTCGGAACGGCGGACCGGCTGCACATCGCCGCCTACGAGGGCGCCCGCTCGCACGTGCTGGCCGGATCCACCGCGGGCATCCGCAACCTGGCCCGGCGGGCGGCCGCGGCCGGGGTGCCGGTCGAGGTGCTCGGCATCACGCACGCGCTGCACTCCCCCGCGATGGCCAGGTGCGACGCCCCGCTGCGGAGCGTCTTCGCGGGCACCCGCTTCGGGCCGCCGCGGCGGCGGCTGATCTCCACCGTCACCGGCCGCCCGGTCGGGCCCGGCGAGGACCTCGCCGCGCTGCTGGCCCGGCAGCTGAGCCAGCCGGTGCTGTTCGGGCCGGCGATGGCACTGGCGGCGCAGGACGCCGACCTGATCGTGACCGCCGGGCCGGACGAAGGCCTGGCGGACCTGGCCGCGGCCTGCTGCGCCGTGCCCTGCGTGGCCATCCCGCCCGGTCCCGGCGGCCCGGGCGGGGCCTACCCCGTGGCGACCGCGCGGGCGGTCGCCGCGTTGTTCGCGGCCGGGGCCATCAACCACGTCGGCGCGCAGGACCCGGCCGGGCCGCAGGGCCCGCGGGCCGGCGCTGGTCCCCCGGATGCGCGATGGCGAGCCGACGGGGCCGAGAACCACGGTCCGTTCTGGATAAATCTATTGAGCCATGACGCGCGGGATCTCCCAGTCCGGGCGCAGCGGCATGCCTGAGGTGCCGTCCGGCTGGAGCTTGACGCCGAGCACCTGGTGCAGCTCGATGTGGTTGCGGTCGAAGCCGAGCCGCGAGCCCGCCATGTACAAGCGCCAGACCCGGGCGGTGCCCTGGCCGACCTCGGCGACCGCCTCGTCCCAGTGCGCGTCCAGGTTGGCGCCCCAGGCGGCCAGGGTCTTGGCGTAGTGCTCGCGCAGGTTCTCCTCGTGCCGGACCTCGAAGCCGGTGTCGTGCATGAGCGAGATCAGGTAGCCGGGTCCCTCGAGCTCCCCGTCGGGGAACACGTAGCGGTTGATGAACCCCCGCATGCGAATGGCCGGCTCGGTGTTGTCGGGCCGGGTGATGCAGTGGTTGAGCAGGCGCCCGCCGAGCTTCAGCTTGCCGAGCAGGAACGAGAAGTACGCCGGGAGGTTCTGCTTGCCGATGTGCTCGGTGAGGCCGATGGAGCTGACCGCGTCGAAGCCGGTCTCCGGCACGTCCCGGTAGTCCAGGTGGCGCACCTCGGCCAGGCCGGACAGGCCTTCGCGCTCGATCGCGGCCTGGCCCCACGCGGCCTGCTGCGCGGACAGCGTGACGCCGAGGGCCTTGACGCCGTACTCCCGCGCGGCGTGCATCACCATGCCGCCCCAGCCGCAGCCCACGTCCAGCAGCCGCATGCCCTCGTGCAGCCCCAGCTTGCGCGCGACCAGGTCGAACTTGGCGGCCTGCGCCTCTTCCAGGGTGGCGTCCTCGCGCGGATAGCAGGCGCAGGTGTACGCCATGCTGGGCCCGAGCACCCACTCGTAGAACCGGTTGGAGACGTCGTAGTGGTGCGAGATCGCGTTGGCGTCGCGGCTCTTCGAGTGCCGCCGGCCGGCCAGCCAGCGCCGGCTGATCCGGACCTCCTGAGGTGGCGGCGGGATCCGGTGCAGCAGCAGCTTCGGACCGCCCAGGGCCTGCAGCAGCCGCCACTTCTCGGCCCCGCCCAGGCTGACGGCCTGGGTCCTGGTCATCCGGGTCAGGGCCTCGTACATATCGCCCTCGACGTCCAGCTGGCCGGCCACGTAGGCCCGGGCCAGCCCGAGCGCCCCGGGAGCCTGGGCCAGGTAGGCCACGGCGACCGGGGAGCGGACCGTGATCTTCACCGGAGCCCCGGCCGGGCCGGCGTGACTGCCGTCGTAGGCCGTGAACTCCACCGGGGCGTCGGGCCCCGCGAATGCCTCGAAGACCTCGGCAAGTGCCATCCTGCGCGTTCCTTCCCTTGACCGCCTCTATTGCATAAACACTGGCTCAGCGTCCCCTGACACACTTCTCGTACAGGCCGAGCAGGCGCCCCTGCCCGTCGTAGGCGCGCTTGAGCGCCTGGTACGCCTCGCCGTTGTAGCGCCGGTAGAACTCGTCCTCGGGGTAGAAGGACGTGGAGTACAGCGACTTGTGCCCGTCCAGCTTGGAGACCTCGTCCTCGATCAGCCGGTTGAAGTACCCGTCGGCCCGGTCCGCGGGCAGGGCCGCTGTTCCCCAGAACCCGAAGTTCACGTAGACCTCGCCGGGCTTGAGCGGGTACAGCGGCCACGACTGCTGGTCGCGCAGCGGGCAGATCCAGACCGGGCGCATGCCTACGTTGGCGTCGAAGAACCGCAGGAAATCGGCGCCGTGCTCGACCGGGATCTCCACGTCCTGGGTGACGAACTCGCGGGACGGCTGCTGGCGGCGGGAGTTGAGCGCGCCGGTGAGGCCGTAGCGCCGGTCGAGAGCGACGAGCCTGCGGTACACGTCCGAGCGGCGGTACCGCCGCGGCCACATCCTGCGGATCACCGGCCGCTGGACGCCGAAGGCCCTGGAGCACCAGAACCAGTCGGTATCCCATCGCCACAGGTAGTCCCGGATGGTGAGGAAGTCCTCCTGGTGCTGCCTGACCGAGGTGTAGTAGATCTGCTGGCCGGTGTAGTCGCTGCGCCAGGGCGCGACATCGCTGAACGCCCCGACGGTCAGGTACAGCTCGCCGGGCGTGAACGCGGTCCCGTCGACGAAATCGGCCCGGTGGCCGCGGAAACTGCCCTCGGCGGCGATCTGGCCGATGGCCTCCATGCACTCTTCGGCGTTGCCGAACGCGAAGTGCCGCAGGTGCACGAAGGGCTGCACCGGCTCCAGCTCGATGGTCAGGGACAGCGCGTAGCCCAGCGTCCCGTAGGAGTTGGGGAAGCCGCGGAACAGCCCGGCGTGCTCGTTGTCCGCGGTGGCGCGCAGCACCCGGCCGTCGCCGGTCAAGATCTCCATCTCGGTGACGGACTCGTGCGGCAGGCCGTTGCGCAGCGAGGTGGACTCGATGCCCAGCCCGGTCACCGCGCCGCCCAGGGTGATGGTCTTGAGCTGCGGCACCACCTTGGGCATGAGCCCGTGCCTGAGCGTGGCATCGGCGAGGTCCTCGTAGGTGGTCATGCCGCCGGCCCAGGCGGTCCGGCGGACCGGGTCGACGCGCAGCACATGACCGAACGCCGAGACGTCCAGCGGGGCGGCCGGCGTCTTGGTGCTGCCGGGGCTCTTGGGGTCGGCGTTCTTGGGGTCGGCGTCGCGGAACCGGAACAGGTTCGAGGTGTGCTTGGCCAGCCGCACCGGTGTGCCGGGCGGTACCGCCGTGTAGGCCGCGCGCAACCTGCCTACCGCGACCTCGTGCGTGTCCGCGGTCATGCGGGCAACCTCCCGGTGAGCTGGACGGACATTCCAGTCTGTGCAATTCAGGGCAGTGTATCTGTAACCGGATCGGTGACCTGTCCGTGGCCCGGTCGTGACCTTAATCCCCATCATCGGCTTCCGGGTCCGGGTCGTCCACGTCCTGCCCGTCGTAGCTGGCCGCCACCTCCTCGGGGGTCATCGGCAGCCGGGCCAGCGCGGGCGGCGCCCCGGCGGTGATGACCTGCCGCAGGAGCAGGGCCATCGAGTACCGGGGGTCGTCGGCCAGGGCCCGGTCGAGCGCGACGTTGGCCAGCGCGCCGTCGCCGGACTGCCAGGCGACGAAGGCGAGCAGGGCGGCGGGCGCGGCCACGTAGCCGGGCTGCGTCCGCCGGACCACATCGATCCACAGCCGCTGATGCGCCTGCGCGTGCGAGGGATCCATCCGGGCCCAGGCGTCATCGCGAACCCTCAGGTCCCGCAGCGCCACCGTGATCCGCGCGATCTCGTAGTCGGTGGTGAACCGGCCGCCTTCGCGGTACCGGGTGATCATGGCACCGACGGCGGCCAGGCCCTCGCTGGCGATCATCTGCCGGACGGCGCCGAGGCGGCTGGACTTGCGGACCTTGCGCAGAAGCTGGGCGACGTGCTGCTCGGCGCGGCGGGTGGCCTGGCGCATCGACTCGGCGGCGATACCGCCCAGGGGCGCGACGCGGGCGGCCAGGGCGGTCCGGTCGGCCAGGACCGGCAGGCCGAAAGCGGCCAGCGCGGCGGCGGAATGCAGCTCCGGATCCAGGGGCACGCCCGCGGCCGGGCAGCACGCCTCGTTGCGGCACACGTAGGACCAGTAGCGCAGGTCCTGCACGCGCAGGAACTCTTGCAGCTCGATCCCGGCGGCGGCAAACGCCTCCCTGACGGCCTCGGCCACGGGCGTGACCAGCGTCTCGGGGCCGTACCCGACCGCCACTGCCGCGTCCAGGCGCTGCGAGCCGATGACGGCGGCGGCGTGCGCGGCCAGGTCGGCGGCGACGCCGCGGCCTGACGGGTCGGGCAGGTCGTACCGGAGCGTGACCCGGATGCGCGACCGGGGCGGGGAGGTCCCGATCACGACGACGCTGGCCTGGGGAATGAAGCCGAGCAGGTGCGGGATGACCGCGAGCAGCGTAGCGGGCGAGTCGGCCCTGACGATCTGGTCCGGGTGCGTGGTTTGCGGGTGGTTGTCATCCGCAGTGCAGGTTTGTCTCATATGGCCAGGGTCGGGTGCGCCGGACCGGCTGGGCGATGAGAATTTTCCTGGCCTGTGGATAACCGGGGTGTTATCCACAGGCCGACGGTACGCCTTGACAACTGGGGCCGGGAGCTATCGGAGGCTAGAGGCTGATACCGAGCAGGGCGTCGGCGGCGTCCCTGATCAGGCGGGCGCCGGCTACGTCGGCGGGGGTGATCCGGGTCGGGGCGCCGGCCAGCAAGCGGTCGGCCCAGCGGTCCAGGATGCCGAGCGCGCCGGGGGCGTCCAGATCGTGGCGCAGGCGCGCGCGGACTCCGGCCAGAGCCTCGGCCGCCGCCGCGGAGGGGGCGTCATCGGGGCCGGCCGAGGCGGCCGCCTCGGTGTGGGCCAGCGCGGCGCGCCAGCGGGTCAGCCGGGCGTCGGCGTCGGCCAGCACGGCGTCGGTCCATTCCCAGTCGGACCGGTAGTGGTGCGCCAGCAGCGCCATCCGGATTGCCATCGGGTCGGTGCCGCTGGCCAGCAGCCGGTTCACGAACACCAGGTTGCCCAGCGACTTGGACATCTTGTGCCCCTGGTAGCTGACCATCCCCGCGTGCGCGTAGACCCGGGCAAAGACTCTGTCGCCTCCGGGAGGACGACGACCCTCCCCAGGCAAGCTCGGCCGAGGGGAGGCCGGCGCAAGGGCGACGCGGGCGTGCGACGCGCTGAACTCGTGGTGCGGGAACACCAGGTCCGAACCGCCTGCCTGCACGTCGAAGGCGGCGCCCAGGTACTCGGTGGCGATCGCCGCGCACTCCACGTGCCAGCCGGGCCGGCCGCGGCCGAACGGGGAGTCCCAGGCGGGCTCGCCGGGGCGTTCGGCGCGCCAGACCAGGGTGTCCAGCGGGTCCTTCTTGCCGGGCCGGCCGGGGTCGCCGCCGCGCTGGGCGGACAGGCCGGCCATCTCGGCGGGGTCGTACGCGGACGGGGTGCCCGGCCCGGACAGCGCGCCGAACTCCCGGTCGGCCGACTTGGCGAAGTACAGGTCCTGGTCCACGTCGTACAGCGCGCCGCGGTCGGCCATCCGGACGGTGAACCGCTCGATGACCGGGAGCGCCTCCACCGCGCCGACCAGGTAGGTGGGCGGCAGGATGCGCAGCGCCTCCATGTCGGAGCGGTAGCGGCCGATCTCGCGGCGGGCCAGTTCGCGCCAGTCCTCGCCGTCGCGGGCGGCCCGTTCCAGCAGCGGGTCGTCGACGTCGGTGACGTTCTGCACGTAGATCACGGTGTACCGGGCGGGCGGCGGCGCAGGGTCGGGAGCCGGGTCCCGGGCTTCGGGCATCGCGTCCAGCCAGGCCCGGACCAGCAGGTCCCAGGCGGTGTAAGTGGCGGCGTGCCCGATATGCGTCGCGTCGTAGGGGGTGATGCCGCAGGCGTACAGCGTGGCCACCGGGCCCGCGGCGGCCAGCACCAGCTCACCGGAGGCGGTGTCGTGCAGCCGGGGCGCCGGGCCGCTCCCCGGGAGCACGGGAACATCGACACCGCGCCAGGAATCCATGCCCGTCAGGTTATCGCGCGGTGTTCCGTGCCTGGCCAGGCTGGTCGGCGGCTAAGGCCAGGGTGGGGGCCAGGGTCGGGATCTGGCGGATGCTGGTGGCCTGCTCGAAGGCGTAGGCCAGGGCGATCAGCCGCGGCTCGGACCAGCGCGGCCCGAAGAACGAGACGCCGACCGGGAGCCCGGACACGTACCCGGCGGGCACGGTGACCGACGGGCAGCCGGCCACCGCGGCCGGACTCGAGGTGTGGAAAACGTCGTGGTCGCCCAGCACGTAGTCGGTCAGGCTGGCGGGGTTGGCGGTCAGGGCCACGATGGCCTCCACCCCGTGTTCGGCCAGCGGCGCGGCGATCGCGGCCTGGGCCAGGCGGGTGGCCTCGCGGCGGGCGGCCAGGTACTCGGGATCGGTCAGGTCGCCGCTGGTCGCCTCGGAGGCCTCGAAGGTCTCCTGGCCGAACCGGGACAGCACCAGGTCCGCGTTCCGCTTGTTGAAGTCGATCAGCTCGGCCAGGGTGCGGGGCAGCGTATTGCCGAACCCGAACCCGCCGACGTAGGCGAGGTAGGCATTGATCCCGTACTTGAACTCGTACCGCAGCGCGGTGAACTCGGGCTCGGACAGCTTGGCCACCTCGGGCAGCGTCACCGGGTCGGCCACCACCGCGCCCAGCGCGCGCAGCTTGGCCACCGCCATGTCCAGCACGGCGCCGGTGGCCGCGCCCGCCGGAGCCGACGGATCCCGCCAGATGCCCAGCCGCGCGCCGTCCAGGGCCGCGGGATCCAGGGCTTGGGTGTAAGAGGACGGGCCGACGGTAACGATGGTCCGTTCGGCATCATGGTTATCACCTGGTGCGACGGGGTCCTCGGGGTCGGCGGCGGCCAGTACGGACAGCAGGGCCGCGGCGTCAGCCACGCACGCCGCCATCGGCCCCGCCGTGTCCTGCACCGGGGAAATGGGCACGATGCCGCGCCTGCTGACCAGCCCGTTGGTGGGCTTGATGCCGACGATGCCGCAGGCACTGGCGGGGCACACGATGGAGCCGTCGGTCTCTGAGCCGACCGCGACCGCGGCCAGCGCGGCCGCCACGCCCGCCGCCGAACCCGAGCTCGACCCGGACGGGTTGCGGTCGAGCGCGTACGGGTTGGCGGACTGGCCGCCGAGCGTCGACCAGCCGCTGGTCGAGTGCGTCGAGCGGAAGTTGGCCCACTCGGACATGTTGGCCTTGCCGATGATCACCGCGCCGGCCTCGCGCAGCCGGGTGACCAGGAACGCGTCGGGCGGCTCCGCGGGCAGCAGCGCGGGCGAGCCGGCGGTGGTCGGCATCCCGCCGACCTGGACGTTGTCCTTGACCAGGACGGGGATGCCGTCGAGCGGGCCGCGCGGCCCGCTGCGCGCGCGGGCGGCGTCACTGGCCGCCGCCTCGGACCCGGCGTTGAGGTTGACCGTGATGACCGCGTGCAGCGCGGGGTTCAGCCGGTCGATGCGCTGCAGGTAGAAACTGGTCAGCTCGGCGGAGGTCAGCTCGCCCGCGGCCATCGCGGCCTGGAGCTCGGCCAGCGACGCGCGCCCCGCGCTGGCGTGCGTACCCGGGATCACCTCACGGAAGTCCGGCATTCCGGAAGGATAACGGGGCGCTCCCGGCGTTTGTAAGGGGCACGGGTGGGGCCGGAGGTATTACCGTCGGGTAACGCGGAGGGCCTCGTTGAGGTCCTGAGCGGCGGCACGGACCTGGCTGAGGAGTTTTTCCTGCAACGGCGCGGGCGCCCGGACCAAGGGCGAGGGCACCGTGATGACCGCGATCATGCGCTTGCCCTGGAACACCGGCGCGGAGACGGCGAACACGCCCTTCTCGAATTCCTCCTCGCTGGTGGCGTAGCCCTGCCTGGCGGCCTGGGCCGCCTTGAACTCGACCCGGGCGGCGGCCTCCGGGTCACGCTCGGCCAGCGGGGCGAGGTACTCGCGGCGCTGCTCGGGCGGCAGGCCGGACAGCAGCAGCCGGGCGCTGGCCCCGCGTTCCAGCGGCAGCGGCTGGCCCGGCTCGAACGAGATGCGCAGCCGCTGCGCGGACTGCACCCGGTGCACGCAGACCGCGGACCGGCCGATCAGCCGGACCAGGATGACCGTCTCGCCGGTCTGCGCGGCCAGGTCACGCATGACCGGGTCGGCGATGTCGATGATGGATTCCGCGGCCTCGGCGGCGCGGGCCAGCCCGATGAGCCGGGCGGACAGCCGGTAGCTGCCGCGCTCGTCCCCGGCCAGCAGGCCGGTCTCGCGCAGCAGCGTGATGTACCGGTAGACGCTGGGCAGCGCGATGCCGGTGGCGGCGGCCAGGTCGCGCGCGGTCAGGGTGTTCTTGTCGGCCGAGAAGGCCAGCATCAGGGCGAGGACGCGGCGGGCCCCCTCGCAGCCGTGCACAGCATTCGCTTCCGGGGGCATTTTGACTGCCGTAGCCCTGGCCATTAGCGACCCTTCTCGGGCGGTTCTCGTATCGTTAGAATGGATCTATCGCCTAGTGATAATAATGCCCCTTATGTATACCGTCAACGCGTCTACCAAAATTGTGCGCAATAACTGCGAAATAGCAAGAGTAGCGGAGGTGGATTCGCGGCCGGGGCGCTCAGGGGATGAGCAGGCGGGCGCCCAGGGCCAGGGCGGCGGTGGCGATCAGGACGAAGAATGCGACCCAGACGCCGCGGGAGACGCCGGTCAGGCGGGCCAGCTGGTCGGCGTCGGAGAGGCCGGGGCGGGAGCGGGAGCGGCGGCGGCGGGTCAGGTCGAGGGCGGGGCGCATGCCGCCCAGCAGCAGGAACCAGGCGGCCAGGTAGGCGAAGCCGGCCTGCACCGCGGCCGCGGCGTAGTAGCTGACCGCGAACACGCCGCCCGCGGTGACCAGCACGGCGAGCGCGCCGAACACGTTGCGGACGGCCAGGAACGTGGCGGCCAGCAGGACCAGGGCCAGCCACAGCAGCGCGGCCGGGTGCCGCGCCGCGAGCAGGGCGGCCGCGCCCGCGCCGAGCAGGGGCGGGGTCAGGTAGCCCGCGGCCGCGGTGAGGACCAGGCCGGGGCCGTGCCGCTTGCCGCGTGAGTAGGTCACCCCGGAGCTGTCCGCGTGCAGCCGGATCCCCTCCAGCCGCCGCCCGGACAGCACGGAGACCAGCGCGTGCCCGCCCTCGTGCGCGATCGTGATCACCTGGCCGGCCAGGCGCCAGGAAGGGGTGTTCAGCACCAGGAGCAGGGCGGCCAGCGCGGTGACGCCTACGACCCAGGCGGGCGGGGCGGGCTGGCTGGCGTAGACGTGGTCCCAGAGCCGGGTCAGGACGCTCATGGGGCTGGCTCGTTCATGGGGCTGGCTCGTTCATGGGGCTGGCTCGTTCATGGGGCCGGCAGCCAGGAGACGTGGCCGGCCAGCAGGGCGTAGCCGACGAACGTGACCGCGTCGATCAGCGTGTGCGCGATGATCAGCGGGGTCACCCGGCCGTACCGGCGGTAGAACAGGCCGAAGATGACGCCCATGGCGGCGTTGCCGAAGAACGCGCCGATGCCCTGGTACAGGTGGTAGGAGCCGCGGATGGTCGCGCTGATGGCGATGGCCCAGCCCGGCTTGACGCCGAGCTTGTCCAGCCTGCTCAGCAGGTAGCCGACGACGATGACCTCTTCATAGATGCCGTTCTGCGCCGCGGACAGCACCAGCACCGGGAACCGCCACCACACGTCGGGCAGGTTCTCGGCCACCACGTTCAGCTCGACGCCGGCGTGGAAGGCGATCAGGTACAGCCCCAGGCCCGCGCCGCCGATCACCGCGGCCAGCAGCGCGCCCCAGGCCGCGTCCTTGCCCGGCTGGCTGGCGTCCAGGCCGATCGTCTTGGCTCCCTCGCCGCCGCGGGCCAGCAGGTAGAGCACGAGCAGCACCGGGGCCAGCGACAAGGTGATGTTGGTGAGCTGCAGGAACAGGTCGAGCAGCGGGCGGCCGGCGGCGAGCGTGCCGTGCACGACCACGGCCTGCTTGCTGATCGCCTGCTGCGCGGTCAGCGAGCCGATGTACTGGACCAGGGCGTAGATGCCGCTGGCGCCGAGGGACACCGCGAAGACGGCCACGATCTCCCAGCGCATCAGCCGGGGTGGCGGCGGGGCGGGGGCGGCGGCGGCCGGGGTCCCGGTGCCGGTCGCGGTCCCGGGGCGGGCCGTTTCCTCCCGCGGGCTCGTCGAGGTCTCGTCGGCCATGGTTATTCAGTATCGCCCGGCCGGGGCGGTGAGATGCCCGGTCTGCCCGGAGCTACTAAGCTCAGGAGTCATTACTTGGCACGTTCACCTTGCAGAGGTCACCATGGTCCAGCGCTACCCGTCCAGCGGCCAGCCCGTCGAGCTGGAGCGGCCTCCTGCTCCCCCGTCGGTGATGAACGCCGTCAAGCTCATGTACGCGGGCGCGGCGGTCAGCACCGTCAGCCTGATCATCTCGCTGGCCGACATCGGCGGGACCAAGGCCGCGATCAGGAAGGCCAGGCCGAGCCTCACCGCGACGCAGGTCAACCAGCTCAACACGTTCATCATCAGCCTGGCCATCGTGTCCGGCGTGGTCGGCGTCGCGCTGTGGCTGTGGATGTCCCGGGCGAACGGCCAGGGCAAGAGCTGGGCGCGGATTGTGTCCACGGTGCTGTTCTGCCTGGCCACGCTGGACCTGGTGGGCGTGTTCGGCGAGCCGAAGACGGCGATCGGCCTGATCTTCCCGGTGCTGACCTGGCTGATCGGCCTCGGCGCGGTGTTCCTGCTGTGGCGGCCGGAGTCGAGCGCGTTCTTCAAGCCGCAGGGATGAGCCCGGCCCCGGTCATTTTCTCGGCCGTCCCGACGCTGTTCAGCAGCGACGGCGAGGTCGATACCGGCGCCAACCGCACCCTGTACAAGTTCGTGGCCGGGCTGCTGGACGGCCTGCTGGTGGCCGGGACCACGGGTGAGTTCCCGGCCCTGGACGACGCCGAGCGGCTGGCGCTGATCGAGGTGGCCCTGGCCGAGGCGGGCCCGGACCGGGTCATCGCCCACATCGGCGCGCCGGACGCCCGGCACTCCGCCCGGCTGGCGCGGGCCGCGGCGGCGCTCGGGGCGACGCGGATCGCGGCCATCACGCCCTACTACCTGCCCGCGCGGCCGGACGAGCTGATCGCCCACTTCGGTGCTCTGCGGGAGGCCGTGCCCGCTTGTGAGCTGTACGCCTATATTTTTCCCGAACGGACCGGCCTGCGTGTTTCCGCCGAGGTGTTCGCTGCGCTGGCTTCCGCGGCGGGCCTGGCCGGGGCCAAGCTCAGCGGGTCGGCCGCGGGCGATCTGGCCGCCTATGCGGCGGCGGCGCCGGGCCTGCGGCTGTTCTCCGGCGACGACTCCGACCCGGCGGCCACGATGGCGGCCGGCGGAGCGGGGCTGATCTCCGGGCGCAGCGGCGCGTATCCCGAGGTCTACGCGGCGCTCAGCGCTGCGCTTGGTGCTGCTGATGTTGCGGAGGCCGCCCGGCACCAGCTCGTCCTGGACCGGATCGTCGCGCTGGGGGCGAGCATCGGCCGCCTCAAGTACGCGCTCTCGCTGCGCGGCCTGGGCGGGACCACGGCCCGGATGGCCGTCGATCCCCCGGATGCTTCGCTGTCCGCGGCGATCGCCGCCGTCGTGGCCGCGCTGTTATCAATTCGCTGTGAACCGGGGGCGCGGGTAGTGCGTCCTGTATTCAGAGGTCCGGCGAAAGCGGGGCGCCGGGCCTCAAATTGGCTCGGTAATCGTGCGGGTGCCGGGCAGCAGGCCCGGCGAGAGCGGGGCACCGGACAGCTGGCCGGTGCGAGCGGGGCGCCGGGTCCTGAGATCAGGTGCTCGACTGCGTGTCGAGCACCTGGTGCGCACGAGCGATGAGCAACGGTACGGCGAAGCCTTCTTGTTCGAAGCCTTCGCCGACCGTTTTGCCCTGCTGGTACCGGGCGTGGATGCCCTCCAGGACGACGGCCAGCTTGAAGTAGCCGAACGCCACGTAGTAACCGATCCGGGACACGTCCCGCCCGGTGATCCGGGCGTACTCGGCGGCGAACTCGGCCCGGGTCCAGAACCCGGGGCCGGCGGTGGCGTCGGTCGCCACCCCGCGCGTCCCGTTCCCTCGCCGCCTTTGTCGCCGCCGGGGCTGAGCCAGCCTTCTTCGCCGTTCTCGGTCCAGTAGACGAGGGTCAGGCCCAGGTCGGCCAGCGGGTCGCCCAGGGTGGCCATCTCCCAGTCCACCACGGCCGCGATCCGCGGCTCGGGGTTCAGCGTGACCAGCGCGTTATCCAGCCGGTAATCGCCGTGGACCAGCGTGGTCTGGCTTTCCGCGTCGGCGGGCAGCGCGGCGGTCAGCCGTTCGACGAGCTGGGTGTAGCCGGGCCGGTCCTCGGTAACGGACAGTTCCCACTGCCGCTGCCAGCGGGCGAGCTGGCGGCGCAGGTACCCGGCGCCGCGACCGAGGTCACCGAGCCCGACCTGGTCGACGTCGACGGCGTGGATCGCGGCGAGCATCTCGGCCAGGCGCCGCGACAGGTCCGCGGCCTGCGCCTCGGTCAGGTCCTTGGTGTCGTTGCGGGTCCGCAGGACCACCCCGGGCACGTACTCCATCACGTAGAAGGGCGCGCCGATCACCTCGTCGCCGGTGCAGGCGGCCACCAGCGGCGCGACGGGTACGTTGGTGCGCCGCCAGCGCGGACAGGACGCGATATTCGCGTGACATGTCGTGCGCGGTCGGCAGCACGTGACCGAGCGGGGGCCGGCGCAGCACCAGTTGCCGCGTGCCGTCGCTTTGCGGCGTCCCGTCGCCGCGTCGCGTCGCGTCGCCTTGCCGCGTCCCGTCACTTTGCGAGACGGTCAGGCGGTAGGTGAGGTTCGAGCGGCCGCCGGCGATGAGCTGGATGTCGGTCAGCTCCACCGGGCCGCCCGGGACGTGGTCGTTGAGCCAGCCAGCCAGGCGCGCGGGGCTGGGGATTCCCGGAGGACTGCTGCTCTCAGTCATGATCTACCGAATCGTAGAACGGAAATTCATTTGGTCCCACCTCTGGACTAATCACCGGTGCTGACGTAAGCAGGTGAAAGGGAGCTAGAAGGTCTAGACCGTTGATCTTTGGGGAGGAACCCTTGGCGGATGCGTGGATGCCAGGCGTCAGGTGCATTCGGGCAGAGACCGACGGGGGACAACTAGGGGGCGGAGCGCCGCGGGTCGTGTGGCTGACCCTGGGGGCGGATCCGCGGGCTGTTTCGGTTTGTTCGGCTGCTCAGCGGCTTATTCAGGAGAACCGCCCATGCCACCTGGTGTGGGATCCGCTGACCGGCGATCTCGCGCAGTTGCTGCCGATCGTGCGGGCCGGGTGCGCGCTCGGCACCCCGGAAAATATCGACTACGCGCCGGAAAAGCTCCCGCACCGTCAGCCCGGCGTGAACCGTGAAGGCCGCCTGTGCGTGCAGATCGGGGTGCTCGGCTCGCCGCGTGAGCCGTTCACCAGCTACCAGATGCTCGGGCTGGGCGAGATCTTGGCCTGGCTCGACTCGTGGCGGGTACCCCGGCGCTGGCCGGCCGGCGCGCCAGCGCCGTTCCGCGCGGCGACCAGGGCACGCAGCCGGGCCTGCTGGGCGCTCGGCGGGCACTTCGGCGCTTCGCAGGTACCTGAGTGCGAGAGCATCGGCCCCGGCGGGATCGACATCGACCAGATCGCCAGCACGGACACCGTGGTCCCTGAGCTGCCCGTCACCGAGCCGGCGCTGGCCGGCGCGGCCCCGATCCTGCTCGGCCCGCGCGCGGGCCACGAGATCCAGACCGCCCCCTCTCTCAGCGCCGCCGCCGTCTGAGCTGTCTGGCTTCGCGCCCTCGGGCGGCTGGTGGCGTCCGGGTTTCAACGGCACCAATGGAACATTGGTGCCGCTGGGGCAGCACCGATGTTCCATCGATGCGGTAGCTGGGCGGCTGGCGCGGTGGCTGGGCGGCGGCGCGGAATGTCCGGGAGGTAGCGTGAGGAACCATGAGCCTGCCTGACCTCTCCAGCACCGCGCGCACCGAGCTCGGGCGGCACCGCGAGCGGGGCCGGACCGAACGGGACGACCTGTACGCCGTGCTCGACGCCGGGCTGATCTGCCACCTCGGGGTGATCGTCGACGGCGCGCCGCGGGTGCTGCCCACCGGGTACGGCCGCCTCGGCGATCTGCTGTACCTGCACGGGTCGTCGGCGAACTCGAGCATCATGGCGGGCAACGGCCAGGAGGTCTGCGTCACGGTCACGCATCTGGACGGGCTGGTGTGCGCCCGGTCGGTGTTCAACCACTCGATGAACTACCGCAGCGCGGTGGTGTTCGGGGTGGCCCGGCTGGTCACCGATCCGGAGGAGAAGCTCCTGGCGCTGCGCACCATCACCGAGCACCTGGTGCCCGGGCAGTGGTCCTACGTCCGGCAGCCCAGCAAGAAGGAGCTGGCCGCCACATCCGCGCTCGCGCTGCCGCTCACCGAGGCGTCGGTGAAGATCCGCGGCGGCGGCCCGTCGGACGAGCCGGAGGACTACGAGCTGGACGTGTGGGCGGGCGTGGTGCCGGTCACGACCGGGTTCGGGGAGCCGGAACCGGACGCCGTTCTGAGGCCCGGGATCGACACGCCGGCGCACATCGTCAAGCGGGGCGGGTTACCGCTCGCTGGCCACGCAGGGCAGCCGAGGTCATAGGCTGTGAAGGTGAATGACCGGCTCGTGTGGATCGACTGCGAGATGACCGGGCTCGATATCGAACGGGACGCCCTCATCGAGATCGCCTGCCTGGTGACCGACGCTGAGCTCAACCTGTTCGACGAGGGCGTGGACGTCATCATCAAGCCCCCGGCGGAGGCGCTGGTCTCGATGCCGGAGGTGGTCCGCGAGATGCACACCACCTCCGGGCTGCTCGACGAGCTGCCGAGCGGCGTCACCCTGGCCGAGGCACAGGACATCGTGCTCGGCTACGTGCGGGGGCATGTGGGCGAGCCCAAGAAAGTTCCGCTGTGCGGCAACTCCATCGCCACCGACCGCTGGTTCATCGCGCGTGACATGCCGGAACTCGACGCCTACCTGCACTACCGGATGGTCGACGTGTCCAGCATCAAGGAGCTGGCGCGGCGCTGGTACCCGCGGGCGTACTTCGCCTCCCCGCTCAAGCACGGCGGGCACCGGGCCCTGGCCGATATCCGGGAGAGCGTGCAGGAACTGCGGTACTACCGGGAGGCGGTGTTCGTGCCGCGACCGGGACCGGATTCGGCGACCGCACGGGAGATCGCGGCCCGGTTCACCGAACCCAGCGCGGACGCCGCCGGGAGCTGACGCGCGGGATCTCGCGGGACCGCTATACTTGCCGGAGGCCGCGCGATGTCCCTCCGGGCAGCGCGCGTTCTGCTGTCGCTGCGGCAGATCACAGCGACGATGGTGGGCGTAGCTCAGTTGGTTAGAGCACCAGGTTGTGGTCCTGGGTGTCGGGGGTTCGAGTCCCCTCGCTCACCCCATCGTTTGTAGCGGTGACCTGCGGGTTTGACTGGAGCCCCAAGTTTTCGCTAACCGATTGGTTAGAATTTTGGTTAGAACCTCTGTGTGACGTCGATCACATGCAGTCTCGTGGAGCGTAGTGCCGTACTGGGTTGTGCAGTGCCTAGGCCGTTACCTAGGCGCCTTGCCGGGAGCTGACGCGGACTCGGGGGTTGAACAACAACGGCCAGTGGCGATAGCGAGCTGAAGGCCGCCGGGTTTGCCGCCACCGGCCGTTCGGATCTCGAAACTGTGCTGGCGGCCATCGGGCCGACGGCAACGGTGATGGCAAGTGGTTATCGCAGAGAGTGAGCGGGTTGCCTGTACGGTCCGCTGTGAGTCTGCTGCCGATCGAATCGGAGCGGGCGAAGGCTCACAGCCTCGCGTCGTTCTGTTACGCGAGAGAATGAAGGTCTCGTGGCCTCAGTCTGGCAGAACCCCTATGTCGGCCCTGGCGGTATCGCGATCGGCCCTGACACCCACGCGGCGATCCTTGAGAGGGTCTGGCGCAATCTGCGCAGGCTCTCCGGCTGCCAAAGGAGGCGCTCGTCGCCGCCGGCTGGCACGACGGTGATCTGTGCTCCTTACCCGGGTCGCCGCCATTCCCCGGATGGAGCTTCAGCGTGGCTCATCCCGTTGTGAGGTGGTGTTTCAGAGCATCGAGCCGGTCGTCCCAGTCGTTGGAGAGCGCGGCGAGGAACTGCTGCGCGAGCTGG
The DNA here is from genome assembly GCA_963822765.1 of uncultured Actinomycetes bacterium. Classification (GTDB taxonomy): domain Bacteria; phylum Actinomycetota; class Actinomycetes; order Streptosporangiales; family Streptosporangiaceae; genus Palsa-504. The sequence goes on from CAWGJL010000033.1 coordinate 101,218, forward strand.
ACCGGCGCGGACCGCAGGCGGTAGCGGATTCGGCGGCGTTCGCCCGGCTCGGGGATCACGAGGCCAGTGTCGGCCATGAGGGCGAGGTGCTTGGCGATCGCCTGGCGGGTGATCGGCAGGCTCGCTGCCAGGTCGGTAGCCGTGGCCGGCCCGCTGGCGGCCAGGGTGGCGAGGATTGCGCGGCGGGTCGGGTCAGCCAGGGCGACGAAGACCTGCTCGGCCATGGCCTCGATGTCAGGCGGCATTGAGCTGGTCCACCAGCTCAGCCAGCTCACGCGACCAGCCGTCGCGATGCGATTCGTACGTCTCGCGCCGGATGTCGACGGGCAGCTGCGCGAAGCCGGTCTCCGTGACGCGAAGCAGTGTGCCGTCGCCAGCGGGTTCCAGGGTGAACTCGACGTAGGTGCGGCGCGGGTCATCTTCGGGCAGGTTCAGCAGTCGCCATGTGTAGGCGAACACGCTCGGCTCCTCCACCCGCTCCACGCGCATCTCGACGCTCATGCCGTCGGCGAATGTCATCGACGCTGCCCCGCAGGGACGCAGGTCGATCGTGGCCCGCTCCCCGAACCAGGCGCTCAACCCCTCGGCCGTCGTCAGCGCCGGCCACACCTCGCTCGGCGGGCGGGCCAGCGTCATGGTCCTTTCGATACGGTCAGGGAACGCCATCATTTTCTCCTCGATGACAGGTGCGAGCAGGAGGACGGGCCCGGCGCCGGGCCGTCCGCTGGCGGCCGGGATCAGGCCTGCTGCTCGGCGGCGCGGCGGTCGAGGTCCCGTGGGCTGCGGTTGGGGGCGCCGGGGCCGCCCTCGGCGAGTTCCCGCAGGCTGGTGTGAACGAAGTGGTCCCAGCTGCGGCTGCACATGTCCTTGCACTCGAGCTCGTCGTTAAGGCCGAGGTGCTCAAAGGTGAGCTCGCAGGCACCGTCGTCGAGGGGCGTGATCGTGAAGGTGGGCTGTGTACCGACCCAGTCCTCCATGAAGGTGCACTCGGCCACCGTCCAGCGGACCGTCGTCGGGCGGGTTGCCTCGTCGACCTGGATCAGAAGCGGCCGCTCGCCCGCCACCATCGGGAAGCGCAGCTCACCGCCGGTCAGGCCCGAGCCGGTCACCGGGCTCCACCACGCGGCGAGCGCCTCGGCGGTGGTAACGGCGTCGAACACGACGTCGGCGGGGGCGTTTACCTGGACGGTCGTGCGGTAGTCCTTGGTCGCGGTCACTGGTGATGCTCCTTGCGGTTGACGTGAGTAATGCAACTGACTGGTTGCTAATATATGGCAACCAGTAGGTTGCGTCAAGAGGTTCTCCGCGCCGGGCGAGCGATGGCCTCGTCGGCACGTCCAGGAGGGGCAGCCCTCGGCCGGCGGGTCAGTCCCGCCCCCCTGTTTCATAGGCGAGGGCCTGTGAAACAGGCCGGCCGCCAGATGCCGAACAGGGCCAAACGTGTTTCACCGGTTGTGGCATACGGCCGGGCGATGACACACCCTCATGAAACGATCCGCGGGTGAGCGAGAACGACTTCCTGCGCGTCGAGGCGAACGGCTGCCCGATGTCCTTCTGCGCGGCCACGCTCAGTCAGGTCAGCCTCGAAGTGGCGGCCGGCCATCTGCTCCGGATTCATCGGCGGAGGAGCCCGCCGGGTGCGCCGGCGCCTCCTCCTGTCATACGCGCGAAGCGGATCCGCCACGCTGTGGCGGGCGCGCATCCGTCCGAGGGGTGTACGGCGGCGCGGGAGCTCTCAGAGAAACTCCAGAGCCCGCTGGACGAAGTCCTCGTGGAACTGGAACACGCCGCCGTGCCCGGCGTCGGGATAGAGGACGAGCTGGCTGTCGGGGAGCCGCCGGTCGAGGTCGACGGTGTTCTTGGAGGGCACCATCTTGTCGCTCTCGCCGTTCATGACGAGCACCGGCTGGTGGATGCTCGCGAGGTCGGCGGGCTTCTGCCGGCCCCACCGGTGGATGGCCTTGAGCTGGGCGCGGAATGAGCCTACGGAGATGGCCTTGTCGCGGTCGCTGGTGCGTTCCTGCAACCGTGCCAGGAACTCCTTCCCGGCCCGGCGCCCGCTCGCGGTCCTGGTGAAGAACAGGAACTGCTTGGGGTCCTGGCGGGTGAGCAGTCCCCGCGCGGTGTCCAGGTAGGAGATGCGGGTCACCTTGTCGATGCCCTCGCCGCCCGCGGGGCCGGTTCCGGCGAGGATCATCTTGCGCACGAGCTGCGGCTCCTGCTGCGCGATCACCTGGGCGATCATGCCGCCCATGGAGAACCCGAACAGGTCGACCTGATCGAAGCCGAGGGCGCGGATGAAGGTGACGGCGTCCCTGGCCATCTCCTGGATGGTCGCCGGCGTCGAGCCGCTGGAGGCGCCGACGCCCCGGTTGTCGAAGGTAATGACCGGGTGCTGGGCGGCGATCCCGTCCACGACCCGGGGGTCCCAGTTGTCCAGGACCGCCGCCAGGTGGGTGAGGAAGACCACCGGCACCCCCGTGCCCGGGCCGAGCTGACGGTAGGCGAACTCCACTCCGCCCGCGGAGAGTCTGCGCGTGGGGACGTCGGTCCACGACGTCATCGAGCCGTTGTGCGCCTCTGGTGACTTGTTCATGATCGCGTTCCTTCTCTCATTGCTCAGCTGCTGTTGGCAGGTATCGCCTGCGGGTGCCAAAAACCTCGTCCGTCCTGGTCATGGCCACTTTGATCATCGAAACACGATTGCCGATGCAATCCCGAGCCTCGGTCCCGAGGCGACGGTGATCTACGCTGAGCACTGCGCGACGATGAACCATGCGCTGTTTCGACTGACCTAGCTCGGTGTGACCAACGCGCTCGCGTTGCTGCGGCTGCTGCCGATGAGCAACGAGGACAAAGACCCCGAAATCCTAAGTTGAGCGTCAGTTCGGCATCCGGTTGAATCTGCGGACGATGCGGTCGAAGATCCGGGCCGGAAGGACGCGGTGGAGCACGCTGATGCTTGCGGCCGTCGAGCCGGCGGTGCGCCGCAGTTTCGGGTTCCGGTCGGTGGCCGCCGTGACGATCACCTTGGCCACGACGGCGGGATCGTCGCCACCGCTGGTGTTTTTCGCCAGCACCTCGTCGAAGGTGCGCCGTCCCGACGCGTAGAGCGGCATGGGGGTGTCGCCCTGGACGCTGTGGTCCCCGAACGGGGTATTGATCGGGCCGGGCTCGACGAGCAGGATCCGGACGCCGTGCTCGCGGACCTCGTGGTCCAGCGACCCGGAGTAGCCCTCGACCGCGTGCTTGGTCGCGGTGTAGATGGCCATGAACGGGCTGGGGACGAACCCGCTGAGGGAGGAGACGTTGATGACGCGTCCGCGCTGTTGAGCGCGCATGTGCGGCAGGACCGCCTTGGTCATCCGCATGACGCCGTAGACGTTGATGTCGAAGACGTCCTGTGTCCGGGCGACGGAGAACTCCTCGGCGGCGCCGTTGGCGCCGACGCCGGCGTTGTTGACCAGGACGTCGATGCGCCCGAACCGGTCGATCACCTGCTTGACCACGGAAGCGACCGATTCGTCGCTGGTCACGTCGAGGTCGAGGTAGGTCACCCCGGCGGGCGCGGTGACTCGCGCGGTGTTGCGGCCGGTTCCGATCACCTCGAAACCCGCGCCGGCGAGCGCGATCGCCGTCGCCTTGCCGATGCCTGAGGACGCGCCCGTCACGAGCGCCACCGGCCGGTTCGTCGTCATCATGAATTCCTGACCTCATTGGATTACGTTCGATTGACTTACGTTCGTAATACCATATGCTGAGCAGCGATAGATGGCAAGCATCCTCCTGGAAGAGAGGATCCACCGGTTGCGGTACGGGAAGCGGAAGAGACGCAAGCGGCCGGCGGGGCGCGGATCCTCGAGACGGCCGCCCGCCGGGTCAAGCGAGACGGCATCCACGGCCCGGGGATCGCCGCGCTCATGGCGGAGGCGGGACTCGCCAGACGGCACCGCACCGCCGCCGGGCTGCCGTCCGGACGGGCATAATAGATTACGTCCGTACTATCATTGCCGGCGAGCACCGGCGGACGGCAAGTGGTCCTTGCGGCGGGCAGAGGAGCGTATGGCGCGGTACGGGAAAGAACACAAGCAGGTGACCAGGCAGCGGATCATCGAGACGGCCAGCCGCCGGCTCAAGCGCGACGGCATCGACGGCTCCGGGGTCGCCACGCTCATGGCCGACGCCGGGCTGACCAACGGCGCCTTCTACGCCCACTTCCCATCCAAGGAAGACCTGGTCGCCACCGCGGTCGCCGACCAGCTCCGCGAACAGCGCGAAAGCCTCAGCGCGGTGGCGCCCGGCCGCGCCGGAGCCGAGCAGTACGTGCGTGAATACCTCTCGGTCCAGCACCGCGACAACCCCGCCGACGGCTGCCCGTCCGCCGCCCTGCTCGACGAGATCGGCCGCTGCACCGACGCCACCAGGCAGGCGTACACCGACGGCCTGCTGGCCGTCATCGACGACGTCGCCGCCCGCCTGGCGCCACACGATCCGCCCTCGGCACGCGCCAAGGCGCTCAGCGTCTTCGCCCTGATGGCCGGGACACTGCAGCTCTCCCGCGCCCTGGCCGACCGGCAGCTCGCCGATGAGGTCCTCGAGCAGGGCATCCAGAACGCCCTGGTGCTGCTGGGCGCCGGGCAACAGCGCTAACACGCCGCACCACCGGCCCGAAGCCATGAAATCCGGCTTTCCCGGCACCGTCCCGCAGGCGCAGCGGCCACTCCTCGCGCTGCTGCCGCCAGCTGTGGCACGGCGTAGTAGAGCCAGCATTAAAATTGACGATGTAGCGCGCCGCACTACAATGAACTACATGAGCCATCCGCTAAGCGTCCGTCTGAACGATGCGACTATCGCGCGCCTGGGCAGGCACGCCAAGAGAGTGCATCTTGCGCCTCGCACCCTCGCGCAGCGTTACGTCGAAGAGGGCCTGCGCATGGATGAGCATCCGTTCGTCCGGTTCGCCGACGGGCAGGCCGGCCGACGGGCGCGGCTGGTGGGAACGGGTAAAGATGTCTGGGAGGTTATCGCCACCGTCCGCGACAACGGCGGCGATGCTGCCGAGGCAGCCCGCTACCTGGAGATACCGCTCGCCTTCGTTCAGGCTGCCATCACCTACTACGGCGCCTACCAGGACGAAATCGACCAGTGGATCGAGGCCAACGAGCAGGAGGCCGCCGAAGCCAGTGCTGCCTGGTCCGCGGGACAGGCCGCGGTCAGGCAGTGAGACTGCTGCTCGACGAGATGCTGTCCCCCGTCATCGCCCGCGAACTGTGCGCGCGAGGTCACGATGTCCAGGCCGTGGCCGGCCACCCCGAGGGGGAAGCCCTCTCCGATCCTGACGTGCTGGCGCTCGCCCGAGCGGAACGGCGCGCCGTTGTCACCAGCAACATCCGCGACTTCCGCCCGCTCTACGTCGAGGCCATGCTGCCCGGCGGCCCAGGACACTACGGCATGATCTTCATGCCGGGCACCTACCGCCGCACCACGAACGACATCGGCCGGATCGTCGCAGCCCTCGAAGCCAAGCTCGGCCAATACCCCGGCCAGGACGACCTCGCCAACGCCGAGGAATGGCTGTAACTCCACCACGCCGTTGCGGTCCTGGGTTCGAATCCCCCGGTTCACCCCTCGTTTCGCGGAGATTGCTACGAGGACCTGCGCGGGAACGCGAAGGGCGCGCGTTCCCCGTCCGTCCTCGGTCATTTGCGGACGAGCATCACTTCGGTGTCACCGGGCCAGTCCCAGAAAACGCCGTCGGGAGATCGCTCCCTCAGCAGCTCTCGCACCTCGCCGGCGAATTCCTCGACCCGGTCGCCGAACAGGTGCGGTGCGGCGAAAGACATGGAGAAGTAATTGGACAGTACGCCCTCGATATCCCGCACGCGGTCAGGGATGCCGGGGGCGAAGATCACCCGTGGCGCGCCGAACCGGGTACTGGCCAGGGCGTCCTGGAGGCTGAGGGCCTGAGCCGGCGCGGTGCTCTGGCCCGCTCGCCTCGTCGATCCGAGATACTTCCGCACCAGCTCCCTGATCTCATCGTGCGGAATCCGCGGCGGCCCGGGGCCCGGCGGGACGGCCCGCCCCCCGGCCTGATGCCCGACCAGGGCCAGCGCGCCGCCCGGCTCCACCATGTCGTACACCGCCTCGGCCACCGGAACCTCGTCGGTCCAGTAGAACGACTGGCCGAACGTGACCAGCCGGTACGGTCCCGGTGCCACCGCGGGAAGCTCCTCGGCCCGGCCCTGGATCCAGGTGATGTCCGCGATGTCCCGCTCCTGGGCGGCCCGGCGGCCCTCGGCGATCATCGCCGGATCGGGGTCAAGGCCGACGGCGCCCTCGAACAGGCGGGCCAGTCGTACGGTGAGGATGCCGGGACCGCACCCGACGTCCAGGAGCCTTCCGCCGCCATCCAGGCCGAGTTCCGCTGTCAGGAGAGCCTCGAGCCGTGGGGAGTAGGGAGGCCTTCCGCGCCGGTAGTGGACAGCCGCGCCTTCATAGAACGAAGGGTCATATCGCACCGCGGAACACTACCAAGCATCTCGCACCGCCGCTGATGAGCTTGGCACTCCTCCTGAACCAGGCTGCTCTAGCCGGTGACCCAGGCGAGGATGTGGTCGTTGACCTCGGCGGGCTGTTCCAGCTGCAGGAAATGACCTGCGTGCTCGATCACGACCATGCGCGAGGAGGGGGCGAGCAGGCGCTCGGTGCCGCGGGCCAGCTCCACCCGGACGCAGCCGTCGTCGGCGCCGTGCAGGTACAGGGTGGGCTGCGGCGCCTGCCGGCCGGTGGCCTCCTGCTCGGCCGCGTAGCGCGCGGCGCCCGCGGAGGCCGCCGGCGGGTCCTGGATACCAAGGGCCCGGTAGTAGCCGCCCGCGGCGCGGTAGTAGCCGATCGCGGCGGCCAGGTTGGCGGGCTCGCGCAGGGACTCCTTGACCCGGGCCAGATGGGCGCCGGCCGGGAAGCCGGGCGACCAGTCGGCCCAGAGCCTGTTGGCTCGCACCGTGGTCATGCGCAACGGAACCGGGGCAGTCATGGGCGACACGCTACCCGCGCCGCGAATTTACCCCGGAGAATGTTCTGGCGGATGTGTCGAGTCCGGGGATGGTCGTTCGAGGCATAGGCAGAGGGCGGACCGGGCAGACGGTCCCCCGCAGCCGAAAGGGTTCGAAGGACATGACTATCCAGACCGCAACCGCTCCGGTCGCCGCCAGGACCTGCAGCCCGGAAGGGCGGGTGACCAGATCGCTGCTCGGCTACGGCCCGCTGGCCGGGACCGTCTTCGTGGGCTCGATCTTCCTCCAGGGCCTGACCCGGCGCGGGTTCAGCATCCCGCACGACGACGCCAGCCTGCTGGCCAACGGCCCGCTCGGCTGGATCCAGGTCGTCACGTTCCTGATGGCCGGGGCCATGGCGATCGCGGCCGCTGCCGGGGTGCGCCGGGCGCTGCCGAGCCGGTGGGCGCCCCGGCTGATCGGGCTGTACGGAGCCGGGCTGATGGCGGCCGGGGTGTTCCGCGCCGACCCGGCCAGCGGGTTCGGCCCGGGCGCCCCTGCCGGGAAGGCCGTCCACATCAGCTGGCACGGCGACGGGCACCTGATCGCGGCGAGCATCGGGTTCATCGCGGTGATCGCGGCCTGCTTCGTGGTGGCCCGTTACCTGTCCCGGGCCGGGCACCGCGGCCTGGCCATCTACTCCCGGATCACCGGGATCGCGTTCGGAGCCGCGTTCGCCGGGGTCGCCAGCGGCTCCAGTTCGCCCGCGATCGTGCTGCCGTTCTACGCCGCGGTGACCGCGATCTTCGCCTGGCTCGCCGTGGTCAGCGTCCACCTGTACCGGCGAGTGGCCTGATATCCCTGGAAAAACTATCGAAGAGGAGCAACAACCATGCGCTACATGATGCTGCTGTCCGGTACCAACCCGTCGGCCCCGCCGCCCCCCGAGCTGTTCGAAGCGATCATGAAGCTCGGCGGCGAGGCCACCGAGGCCGGCGTGCTGCTCGACACCGCGGGGCTGCTGCCCAGCGCCAGCGGCGCCCGGGTGTCGCTGGCCGGCGGCAAGCTGACGGTCACCGACGGGCCGTTCACCGAGTCCAAGGAACTGATCAGCTACGCCCTGTACGAAGTCCGGTCCCGGGAGGAGGCCATCGAGTGGGCCTCCCGGTTCATCAAGGTCCACCGGGACCTGTGGCCGGGCTGGGAGGGACGCACCGACATCCTCCAGGTGATGGGCCCGCAGGCCAGTGGCTGACTATGCGGCCACGCACGCCGCGATCGAGGCGGTCTGGCGGATCGAGTCGCCCCGCCTGATCGCGGCGCTGGCCCGGATCACCGGGGACGTGGGCGCGGCCGAGGAGCTGGCCCAGGACGCCCTGGTGATCGCGCTGGAAGCCTGGCCCGTCCGGGGCGTCCCGGCCGGGCCCGGTGCCTGGCTGATGGCGACCGCGAAGCACCGGGCCATCGACATGGTCCGGCGCCGGGTGCGCTACGAGCAGAAACTTCAGGAAGTAGGGCGCGACATGGAAGCGCAGGCGCAGACGTTCGATGAACCGGACGTCGATGATCACATCGGCGACGACCTGCTCCGGCTGATCTTCATCGCCTGCCATCCGGTGCTGACCGCCGAGGCCCGCGCGGCGCTGACGCTGCGCCTGATCGGCGGCCTGACCACCCACGAAATCGCCCGGGCGTTCCTGGCCGCCGAGCCGACGATCGCGCAGCGGATCGTCCGGGCCAAGCGGACCCTGGCCGAGAAGAAGATACCGTTCGAGATTCCCGCGCCCGGCGAGCTGGCCGGGCGGGTCGCCTCCGTGCTCGACGTCATATACCTGATCTTCAACGAGGGCTATGCGGCAACCGCGGGCCGGGACTGGATCCGGCCCGAGCTGTGCTCCGAGGCGCTCCGGCTGGGCCGGGTCCTGGCCGGGCTCATGCCCAGCAACGTCGAGGTACAGGGGCTGGTCGCGCTCATGGAGCTGCAGGCGTCCCGCATCCCGGCCCGCACCAGCCCGGCCGGCGACCCGATCCTGCTCACCGACCAGGACCGGCGGCGCTGGGACCGGCTGCTGATCCGCCGCGGTTTCGCCGCGCTGGAGCGGGCCGGGCAACTGAACGTCGCGCCCGGGCCGTACGCGATCCAGGCCGAGATCGCCGCGTGCCACGCCCGGGCGGGTTCGGTCAAGGACACCGACTGGGAACGCATCGCGGCGCTGTACGTGGTGCTCGCCCACCTGACCCCCTCGCCGGTGGTGGAGCTCAACCGCGCGGTCGCCGTGGGCATGGCCTACGGCCCCGCCCGTGGCCTGGAGATCGCCGACACCCTGGCCAGCCAGCCGGCCCTGGACGGCTACGTCCAGCTGCCCGCCGTCCGGGGCCACCTGCTGGCCGAGCTGGGCCGGCTGGACGAGGCCCGCGCGGAGTTCACCCGCGCAGCCGCGCTGACCAGCAACGACCGCGAGCGTGCCATCTTCAAGGCACGAGCCTCAGCCTGCCGCGACAAACAGGAATCATCATGACCTCCCGGAATGACGTGGCAGCATCGGCACCGGGCACATCAAAAGGGAGTTCGTCGCGTGCACTTACGAGATGGCGTCAGCGCTGCCGGCCGTGAGGCGCGCCTTCCGTGCTTGTGTGATCTGAAAGGAGAATGAGGATGCCAGCAAGCGTGGAGTTCGACACCACGGTGGCGGCGGCAGGCAACAACACCGGGATCGTCGTGCCCGACGACGCCATCAAGCGGCTCGGTGCGGGACGGCGGCCAGCGGTCGTCGTCAACGTGAACGGTTACGAGTACCGCAACACGGTCGGCGTCATGGCCGGCAAGCACATGATCAGCATCAGCGCCGCGGTCCGCAAGGAGACCGGCCTGAAAGGCGGTGACCCCGTCCACGTCAAACTGACGGTCGCGGAGACGCCTCGGGGGGTCGACGTTCCCGGCGACTTCGCCGCTGCCCTTGCCGCCGGCCCCGAGACCAAAGCCTTCTTCGAGAAGCTCCCGAACAGCCTCCAGCGCTACCACGTCGACACCATCAACGCAGCGAAGACCACCGCGACCAGGCAGCGGCGCATCGAGAAGGCGATCTCATTGTTCCGGGAGGGCAAGCAGCGATAGTGGCGGGAAGGCACACTGCCGCGTCGGCAACGTCGCTGCGCCACGTAACTCCCAAGAATCCGCGACATAAAGCCCTGAAAGTCGCATAACGGGGGCTGGCGGCGGCGTCACGCTGGTGATCGATGATCTGCACCAGCTGCGCCTGGCCGGCGAGCTGGCCGAGATCCGCGCGGCTGACCCGCACGGCCCATCGCGAGTCCCGGATCCCGCGAAGTCACCACCCACCTCACCCCAGGACCACACGCACCATCTGCTGGGAGCGTTCGGGCTTAAGGGCGTGCCAGGGGGTCCATAGTGCACCTGCCGCTCCCGCAAGCCCGAATACACCCGGACAATGGTGCAGCAGGGGCGGGCGGGGCAAACCGGGCATGATGTCTGTCCGGCCCAGGCTTGCCTCCAGCCAGGTAAGAGGCCATCACCGGATCCCGGTGATTCAGCGGGGCTGCCTCAGCGTGACGCTGCACGGGCAGGCGCGGGCCAGCTTCGTTCCGGTGGCGCTAGCGGTCTGCCCTTGCGGACAGGCCGGCGTCGGCGCCTGCGGCGGCTTGCTCGAGCAGTGCGGCGAGCTGGCGGCACTGGTCGGCGGTGAGGCGGGCGCCGAGGTGCCGGCGGATCGCCTGCCGGTAGACCGGCCAGGCCCGCCGCAGCGCGTTCCGGCCGGCCGGGGTGAGCACGGCGAAGCTGGACCGCCCGTCGGCCTGGTCAGGCTGGCGCTCGGCCAGGCCGGCCGCGGCCAGCTCGTCGACGACGCGGCTGACCCGGGTCCGGCTGAGCACCGCCCGCTGGCCCAGCTCGCTCATCCGCAGCCGGCGGCCGGGCGCTGCGTTGAGCTCTAGCAGCACGTCATACCAGGACAGGCTTATCTGGCCAGCCGCCCGCAGGTCCGCTTCCAAGGCCGGCACCAGCCGGCTGTGCGCGACCAGCAGCCCGCGCCACGCCGCGACCTCCGGGTCTTCCCGAGCTTCGGTCACGCCCGCCACCTTACCATTTGCGTGCGTGCGCGAGCACCTATATTATGTGCGTGCGCACCCACCTATTGAGAGGAAGGTCCCATGACCGGCACCACGCCCGCAGCGGCTGCCCGCATCCTGGCCGGTACCAAGCTCCCGGCCCCCGGCCGGTGGCAGATCGACCCCGACCACACCGACGTCGCCTTCATCGGCCGCCACTTCATGCTGACCAAGATCCGCGGCCGGTTCACCGGCGTGACCGGGGCGATCGTCGTGGCCCAGGAGCCCGGCCAGTCCACCGTGGAGGTCACCATCGACATGGCCTCGGTCGAGTCCGGCAGCCAGGCCCGCGATGATCACCTGCGGTCTGCGGACTTCTTCGACACCGCGCACCACCCCGTCGCCACGTTCTCCGGCCGCGCCGTTGAGTGGCAAGGCACCCAGGGGAAGCTGGCCGGGGAGCTGACCATCCGCGGCGTCACCTGCCCGGTCACCCTGCAGGCCGGATACCTCGGGACCGTCGCCGACCCGTGGGGCGGCCAGCGGGCCATCTTCACCGCCGAAGGCACTGTCAACCGGGAGGACTGGGGCCTGACCTGGAATATGGCCCTGGACGGCGGCGGCCTGCTGGTCTCCAGAGACATCCGGATCGAGATCGAGACCGAAGCGGTACTCCAGCCCTGACCA
>CAWGJL010000034.1:0-93582 GCA_963822765.1 uncultured Actinomycetes bacterium
AGTGCGACTGCACGGCCAGGCCGACTTCGTCCTGGACGGGGCCACCGCCGCGCACCTGGTCGTGGCGGCCCGGACCCCGGCCGGCTGCGACCTGTTCCTGGTCGCCGGCGACGCCGAAGGCGTCCAGACAAAGGCGCTGGAAACCCTGGATCCGACCCGCGCCCAGGCCCGCGTCGCCCTGGACAACACCCCCGGCACCCCGCTCACCACCGGCGGCGCCGGGGCGGCCGCGGTGACCGCCGGACTCGACGTGGCCCTGGTCGTGCTCGCCGCCGAGCAGGTCGGCGGCGCCGCGGCCTGCCTGGAGCTGGCCGTGGAGTACGCCAAGCTCCGCCAGCAGTTCAGCCGTCCCATCGGCAGCTTCCAGGCCATCAAGCACAAGCTCGCCGACCTGCTGCTGCTGGTCGAGATGGGCCGTTCGGCGGTGGACCGCGCGATGGCGGCCGAGCACGACCCGGCCCGCCTGGCCGAAGCCGCCGCGGTGGCGAAGATCTGGTGCAGCGACGCCTACACCACGGTGGCCACGGAGAACGTCCAGATTCACGGGGGCATCGGGTTCACCTGGGAGCACGACGCGCACCTGTACTTCCGCCGCGCCCGCGCCGACGAGCAGCTTCTCGGCGACGCCACCTTCCACCGCGAGCGCCTGGCCGCCCTGCTGGGCTGGTAACCAGGTGCGGCCGCGCGCACCACTGGCCGTTCGGTCAAAAATCCTTTTTATGCCGAACGGACCGTGCCTCGTGCCCGCCGTCCCCGTTCCGCCCCCCGCCCTGGAAACCTCAACTAGATTCCGACTACAGTTAGGTGTTAGCCAGCCATGTTGCCGGACGGGGGCCTGCCGACCGGTTCGTCCCCGTGGAGGTGGAGGAGCGTCGTGCGCCGGATCCAGCACGCCCTGAGCGGTGCCGTGTACGAGTGGGCCGAGGACGACGTCGGCCCCGTGCAGGTCACGGACAAGACCGGGCGGCAGGGCCGGTTCGACCGCAACGGGCGCTGGGTGCTCGGCGAGCTCCGCGTCGCCGACCCCGAGCTGTGCCGCTGGATCGAGAGCGGCGGACGCACAGCAGGCGGCGCCGCGGCCCGGAGCAGGCGGTTCGAAACGGAGGAGACCTTCTCATGAGCGCCCCGCCCGCGCCGGGCCACCGGACCGGATTCCGCGGAAACGGCCCGAGCTACCAGGACCTCCTCGACCTCGACAGCAAGCCGGTGCCGGCCTCGCTGCGCCGGGACGAACCCGGCTACTTCGGGGACGCCGACATCGGGGTCGAGCGCTACCTGTCCCGGGAGTTCCACGAGCTGGAGAAGGCCAGGCTCTGGAGCCGGGTGTGGCAGCTCGCCTGCCGAGAAGAGGTACTGTGCGAAGTCGGCGACACCGAGGTCTACGACATCTGCGACACCTCGATCCTGCTGGTCCGGGCCGAGCCGGGCCCGGACGGCATCAAGGCGTACTACAACGCGTGCCTGCACCGCGGCCGGGCCCTGCGCGACGAGCGCGGCCACGTCGACGAGCTGCTCTGCGCGTTCCACGGCTTCTGCTGGTCGCTGACCGGGCGCCTCAAGCGGGTGCCCAGCGCGTGGGACTTCCCGCAGGTCCGGCCGGGGGAGTTCCGGCTGCCCGAGGTGCGCGTCGGGACCTGGGGCGGCTTCGTGTTCGTCAACATGGACCCGGACTGCGAGCCGCTGGCGGACTTCCTCGGCGAGCTGCCCTCGTTCTTCGACCGGTGGCCGCTGGAGGACCGCTACACCCGGGTGCACATCTCCAAGGTGCTCAAGGTGAACTGGAAGGTCGCCCAGGAAGCGTTCATGGAGTCCTTCCACGTCATCACCACCCACCCCCAGCTGCTCCCGGGTTTCGCGGACGCGAACAGCCAGTACGACGTGTTCGGCAACGTGTCCCGGGCCGTGTCGGCCCGGGGCGTGCCCAGCCCGTACCTGTCCTGGGCGCCGGATGAGCAGCAGCGGCTGAACAGCCAGATCGACCAGCGGATGGACGACCCGCCGGTCCTGGAGGTGCCGGACGGGAGCACCGCCCGCAAGACGCTGGCCCAGGCCGCGCGGCGCTCGCTGGGGACGGTGCTGGACCCGGAGTACGTGGAGTCGCTGACCGACGCGGAGCTGGTCGACAGCTACTACATGACCGTCTTCCCGAACATGCACCCGTGGGGCGGGTTCAACCAGATCACCTACCGCTTCCGCCCCCACGGCGACGATCACCGCAGCTGCATCATGGAGGTGCTGCTCCTCTCGCCGTTCCAGGGCCGCCGCCCGCCGCCCGCCGCCGAACGCCGGCTAGGGCCCGACGAGCCCTGGCGCGGCGCCGTCGACGAGCTCGGCTCCCTGGCCCGGGTGTTCGACCAGGACGAATTCAACCTCGAGGCCGTCCAGAAGGGCCTGCGCACCACCCGCAAATCCGGCGTCACCTTCGGCGTCTACCAGGAAAGCAAGATCCGCCACTTCCACCACCTCCTAGACCGCTGGCTAGCCGACCCGCCCCCTGCCCCGCCCCGCTAACCCGCCCCACCCCGCCCCTGCCGTCCCGCCCCTGCCGTCCCGCCCCCGCCGCCCGAACCCTGCCGTCCCGCCCCCCGCCGTCCCCCCGCCGTCCTGGGGTGCGTGTGCCACGACCCCCGTAGAGCGGGGCCTGTGTGCCCCAACCCCCAAACGACCGCCGCCGGCCCGCGGGGCATGGGGGCCACGACCCCCGTAGAGCGGGGCCTGTGGGCCACAACCCCCAAAAGGGGCCACGGTGTCACATCCACGCTGCTTGCGGCGCGCGTCCGCGCGCCCGTGCTAGCGAGCGCGGCAGCGACCATGGTGCGCTCGTGTACCACGGCACGCACCCGCATCAGACCTTGTACCCGCGAGACCACTAACTGTAGGTTTTGTTTAGTAACTCGGCGAGGGAGGGCCACGTGCCGGAGCAGATGCGGTTCGACGGCAAGGTGGCCTTCGTGACCGGCGGTGCCTCCGGCCTGGGCGCGGCGGCGGCCGAGCGCTTCGCCAGCGAGGGCGCCCGGGTCGTCGTCGCGGACATCGACCAGGAAGGCGCCGGCCGGGTCGCGGAGACGCTGCCGGACGCCCTGGCCGTCGCCGTCGACACCGCAAACCCCTCGTCGGTCCAGCGGGCGGTCCAGCGCGCGGTGGATCACTACGGCCGCATCGACGTGGTGTTCAACAACGCGGGCATCGCCGGCGCCGAGCTGCCGCTGCACGAACTGCCCGTCGATGACTGGCAGCAGGTCCGCGCCATCGACGGCGACGGCATCTTCTACGTGATGAAGTACTGCATCGCCGAGATGCTGCGCACCGGCGGCGGGGTCATCGTCAACACCTCTTCGACGGCCGGCCTGACCGGGCAGCAGAACATCTCGCCGTACACGTTCGCCAAGGCCGGCATCATCGGCCTGACCCGCAGCGCCGCGATCGAGTACGCCGCCCGCAACATCCGGGTCAACGCGATCGCGCCCACCGTGGTGTGGACCCCGCTGGTCGAGCGGTTCGCGCAGACCGCCCCCGACCCGGCCGCGATGCGCGCGGCGATGGAGCACTACAACCCCATGCCCGGCATCCCGCAGGCGCAGGACGTGGCCGCGGTCGTCGCCTTCCTGGCCTCGGACGAAGCGCGCTGGATCACCGGCCACACCCTGCCCATCGACGGCGGGTACTGCGCCCAGTGAGCGGACCGCCGGCCTCAGGCGGTCGCGGCGGTGCCTAGCCGGGGGAACTGCTCGGTGGAAAAGATCACCTCGACCGGGACCTCGAAGTGCGCGGCGATCCGCAGCGCCAGGTACAGGCTCGGGCTGTACTCGCCGCGCTCCAGGTAGCCGACCGTCTGGTAGTGCACGCCGAGCGCGTCGGCCAGCTCGCGCCGGGAGATCCCGCGCTCGGCCCGCAGCATCGCGATCCGGTTGTAGATGACCTCGCTGCTCAATCTCCGCATCGCCTTCTCCCGGCGGGCGGCCACGCTCGACCCGGACTCGCGGCGCGCCATCCGCCGCAGCACCACCGGCGCCAGCACCAGCCCGGCGACCGCCCACGCGGACAGGACGCCGAACGTGGCCAGGTGCCGCCACGAGTGGCCGATCTCCACCGTCGCCAGCGCGTTCGGCAGCAGCGCCGAACGCATCCCCAGCCCCAGCCAGTACAGCGGGAACGCCTGCCCGGCCCATTGCAGGACCACCGGCAGGTGCGTGATCGGGTAGAAGATGCCGGAGATCGCGGTCAGCCCGCCGAGCAGCAGCAGCATCGGCCCCCCGGCGCTGCGCTGGCTGGAAAACAGCGACCCGAGCACGGCGCCCAGCGGCAACGTGGCGAGCAGCCCGAGCGCGAGCACCCAGGCCAGCGTCAGCCAGCTGCCGGGGCTGCCGAGCGCCAGGCCGGTGAACAGGAACGCGCCGGCCAGCAGCGTGATCGCGACCGTGAACGCTATCTGCCCGGAGATGTTGACCACCTTGCCCAGCAGGTAGCCGAGCATGCCGTTCGGGATGGCCTTGGCCCGCAGCAGCGTGCCGTCCTCGCGTTCGGTCACGAGCAGGTCGCCGGTGGTGATGAATCCGTACACCACGACGTTCAGGCCGAGCACGCTGACCAGCGTCGTGGTGCCCAGCGAGAAGCGCGTCCCCGGCACGTTCGTGTGCCGGGTCCAGATCATCACGGCGAGGAGGCTGCCGGTCGTGACCAGGATCGCGATCAGGTCACCCGGCGTGGTCAGGGTCTGCTTGAACTCGATCCGGCCCCCGGACAGTCCCGCTCGCGCCGCCACCAGCGCGGGGTCATGCCGCCACCGCCGTCAGCCTGCGCGGCGCACCGTGCTCCGCCTGGCGGACCAGGGCCATGTACGTGTCCTCCAGGCTGGCCCGGCGTACCTCCAGGTCCTCGACCGACTCGCCGTACTGCCGGAACAGCTCCCGGACGAACGCCGTCGCGTCGTCCGCCGCGTGCACGAACCGCTGCCCGTCCCGGCTCCAGCGCACCTCGGACTGGCCCGACATGGTGCGGGCCAGTTCATCGGCGGAGCCGTCCGCGATGATCGTGCCGCCGGTCAGGATCAAGATGCGGTCCGCGAGCCGTTCCGCCTCGTCCAGGTCGTGCGTGGTGAGCAGGATCGTGGTCTCCTCCAGGTCGGCGAGCCGGTGCACGACGTCCTGGAAGTCGCGCCGCGCCTCCGGGTCGAAGCCGGCCGTCGGCTCGTCGAGGAACAGCAGCTCGGGCCGCCCCACGATGCCGATCGCCACGTCGAGGCGGCGCCGCTGCCCGCCGGACAGGTTCCGCACCCGCTTGCGCGCGTGCGCGGTCAGCCCGACGGTCTCGAGCAGGTCATCCACGTCCCAGGGGCGCGTGACGCTCGGCGTGGAGTACGGCGCGTAGTAGCGGCCCAGGTGCGCGAGCAGCTCGCGGACCTGCCATTTCGCGTGGTCGCGCCAGGACTGCAGCACGACGCCGGTCCTGGCCCGCCACGCCTCGCCGCCGTGCGCGGGGTCGGCGCCGAGCACGCTGACCTCGCCCGCCGAACGCATCCGGAACCCCTCGAGGATCTCGATCGTGGTGGTCTTGCCCGCGCCGTTCGGCCCGAGCAGGGCGAGCACCTCACCGCGGCGCGCCGCGAAGCTGACCCCGTTGAGCACGTCGGTTTTGCCGTACCGCATCCGCAGATCACGGATATCCAGTACCTCATCCATACATCGGAAGATAGCATATGTACTACATTTCTAATGGATCAGCCCGCGCCGCCGCGCGGCTGCTTGTCCACCCGCGGCTCGCGGGGCAGGCCCAGGACACGCTCGCCGATGATGTTGCGCTGGATCTCGTCGGTGCCGCCCGCCAGCCGGTAACCAGGCGCGCCCAGAACGTGCTCGGTCCACGCGAAGGCGTCCGGCTCCCCGCTGTCCGCGGCGATCCGCGCGCCGAGCAGGGCGCTGGCCACCTCGGCGATCCGCATCAGGTTGGCCGACGCGACCAGCTTGCCGATGGACGCGGCCGGCCCCGGCGCCACCCCGGCCGCGGCCGCCCGGGCCACCCGCTCGGTCGTCGCCGCCCGCAGCTGGGTCCGCACGTAGACGTCGGCCAGCTGCTGGCGGACCACCGGGTCGCCCGATTTACCCAGCCGGGACGCCAGCCGGAGCAGGTCCTCGAACGTGCCGCCCTTGCGCCGGGTGCCCTGGCCGCTCGCGGTGCGCTCGAAGCCGAGCGTGGCGTTGGCCACCTTCCAGCCCTCGCCGGCCGGCCCGACCCGCATGTCGTCGCCGACCCGTACCCCGGACAGGAACACCTCGTTGAACGACGACGCCCCGCTCATCTGCCGGATCGGCCGGATCTCCACCCCGGCGCGTCCATCGGGACCAGGAACATGGTCAGCCCGGCCTGCTTGGCCACCTCCCGGTCGGTGCGCGCCAGCAGCAGGCCGTAGTCGGCGAACCGCGCGCCCGACGACCAGACCTTCTGCCCCTCGATCAGCCAGGAACCGTCGTCCGAGCAAACACGGCACTGGTCGCCACCGCGGCCAGGTCCGAACCCGCGCCCGGCTCGCTGAACAACTGGCAGCACAGCAGGTCCGAGCGCAGGAACGCCCGCGCGTACTTGGCCCGCTGCTCGGCCGTGCCGAACGTCGCGATGGTCGGCCCCACCAGCCCGCAGGTCACGCTGATCAGCTCGGTCGACTGGGGCGGGTCGAAGGCCTGCTCCTCCTCGGTGAAGGCCACCACGTACCGCATCGACAGCCCGGCCCCGCCCAGCTCCGCAGGCAGCGCGATCGCGCCGTACCCCGCGTCGTACCGCTGCCGCCGGTACTCCCGCACCCGGTCCAGCAGGTCGCGCTCAGCTGACTCGGTGATGTTCTGGAACACCGCGTAATCCGCCGGCCCCTCGGGCTGCTCAGGCCGCTGCGGCAGCATCGAGTGCAGCCAGTCGCGCACCCCGGACCGCCACGCCGCCATCTCCGGCTCGCTCATCAAACAGCCCCCCTCAAGACGTCAGCACCGTGCACGCGCTGATACCGGGCGCGCCGTAGACGTGCGTGAAACCGACTCGCGGCGCCCGCGGCACCTGGCGGGCGCCTGCCCGGCCCTGCAGCTGGAGCACGACCTCGATGACCTGGCGCAGCCCGGACGCGCCCACCGGCTCGCCGTTGGCCAGGCAGCCGCCGTCGGTGTTGACCGGCAGCCGTCCGGTCGGCGCGGTCTCGTTCAGCATCGATCAGCGCCTGCTGCGCGCCGTCCTCGCACAGCCCGGTCTCGGCCATGTGGTAGATCTCGGCGCCCGAGTCGGTGTCCTGGAGCTGCGCCACCTGCACGTCACGCGGTGAGATCCCGGCGGCCGCGAACACGGCCCGCGCGGCATCCACAGAAGGGCTGTGCCCGGCCTCGGGCGGCAGCCACGGCGCGAACACCTCGAACGACCCGAACCGCCGGGTCCGCTTGGCCACCGCCGCCAGCCGGACCGGCCGCTCGCACAGGTCCGCGGCCCGGTCGGCGCGGGCCAGCACCACCGCGGCCGCCCCCTCGCTGGGGGAGCAGAGCATGTACTGGGTGAGCGGCGGGTTGATCACGCGGGCCCGCATGATCTCGTCCTCGCTGAGCGCGGTGCGCCGCCAGGCGGCCGGGTTGAGCTCGCCGCACCGGAACGCCTTGGCTGCCACCTGCGCCAGCAGCCGGTCCTTCAGCCCGTGGGTGTGCAGGTACCGGCGGTCCTTCATGGCGAAGAACTGCGTGGTGACCATCAGCCCGGTCTCGCCGTACCAGTCCCCGTGGCCGTAGTCCGCCGGGCTGGCCGCGAACGCGCCGCGGGCGTGCTTGTCGAACCCGACCGCGAGCGCGAGATCGGTCTCGCCCGCCCGGATCGCGTTGGCCGCGGTGGCCAGCGCCACGCCCGCGGTGGCGCACCCGTTGCGCACGTTGACGAACGGCACGCCGGTCAGCCCGAGCACGCCGACCAGGGTGTCGGGCTTCCCGGACACGTTGCTCCCGCCCACCGCGTAGCCGATGTCGGCCCAGCTCACGCCCGCGTCGGCCAGCGCCAGCCGGCACGCCTGGGCGCCCATCGCCATCCCGGTCAGCGCCGGGTCGTGCCGGCCGAACGGGTGCAGGCCGACACCCACGATGGCGACCTCAGTCATCGGAAGCCTCGAACGCGTAGCTGACCACCGGCGCGCCGTCCGGGCCCGGCCACAGCGGCAGCAGCGTCAGCCGCATCGCCATCCCGATCTCGAACCCGGCCGGATCGCCGGTCAGCCGCGACTCGACGATCACGTCGCCGAGGTCCACGTAGCCGACGCCGAATGGCGCAAAAGCCGGAGGCGCGCGGTAGGGGGCCTTGGGCTCGATCGCCTGCACGGTCCAGGTCCACAGCGTCCCGCGGTCGGCGAGCTCTATCCGGGCCAGGTCCGTTCCGGCGCACTTCGCGCAACCGGACGCGGCCGGGAAGGTCACCGTGCCGCAGGCCGCGCAGCGCGAGCCGGCCAGCCGCGGCGGGTCGAGCGAGCTGAACAGGCCCGGATCCACCGCGATCATGACGGTCCTCCGCCGAGGCGCCGGAAGCGCGGCGGCTCGCCGCCCTCGATGGCGCGCCGGCGCTGGCCGATGGCGCGCCGGCCGATCGCCCAGCGGTGCACCTCGGACGGGCCGTCGTAGATCCGGAACGGCCGGACCTCACGCAGGTAGCGAGACAGCAGCACGTCGCCCGAGACGCCCAGCGCCCCGCAGATCTGCACCGAACGGTCGACCACCCGGTTGACCGCCTCGGCCACGAACGTCTTGGCCATGGACGACTCGGTCCCGCCGCGCGCGCCGCCGTCGAGCACGGCGGCGGTGTGCCAGATGAGCGCCCGGCTCGCGGCCATGTCGATCTCGGAGTCGGCCACCAGCTGCTGGACCATGCCCAGGTCGCCGAGCAGGCCGCCGAACGACTTGCGGGTCGCGGCCCAGTCCACCGCGATGCCGTGCGCTCGCCGGGCCAGGCCCAGCCACCGCATGCAGTGCGTCAGCCGGGCCGGGGCCAGCCGCACCTGGGCGTACTCGAACCCCCGGTCCACCTCACCCAGGACCGACGAAGGCCCGGTCACGCAGCCGTCGAAGACCACCTCGCTGTGCCCGCCGAACAATCCCTCGTCCAGCGTCTCGATGTCCCGCACCACGCTCATCCCCGGGTTGTCCGCGTCGACCAGGAACATCGTCGCGCCGCCGCGCTCGCCGGCCGCCCCGCTGGTCCGGGCCATGCAGATCGCGAAGCCCGCGCCGTGCGCGCCGCTGATGAACCACTTCCGCCCGTCGATCCGCCACCCGTCGCCAACACGGGTCGCCGTGGTCGACAGCATCGACGGGTCGGCCCCGGCCCCGGGGGCGGGCTCGGTCATCGCGAAGCAGGACCTGATCTCGCCCGCCGCCAGCGGGCCCAGGTACTTCTCCTTCTGCTCCCGGCTCCCCACCACCGACAGCAGGTGCATGTTCCCCTCGTCGGGCGCCGCGCAGTTCAGCGCCAGCGGGCCGAGCAGCGAGTAGCCCGCCTCCTCGAACACCACCGCCTGACCGCGCACGTCAAGCCCGCAGCCGCCCCATTCGACCGGCACGTGCGGGGCCAGCAACCCGGCCGCCCGGGCCTGTTTCTGCAGCGAGCGGCGGAGCTCATCCGGTGCCGCGTGGATCGACCCGCCGGTCTCCTCCTCGACCCCGATGACGACCTCGGCCACGAACTCACGCGTCCGCTGCGCCAGCTCCGCGACCTCAGGCGGCACGCTGATGTCCATCAGGCATCATCCTCGGGCGACAGGCGGACGAGCATCTTGCCCACGTTGGCCCCGGACAGCAGGCCGATGAACGCGCCGACCGCGTTCTCCAGGCCGTCCACCACGGTCTGCTTGGCGACCAGCTCCCCGGTGCGCACCCAGTTCGCGACCTGCTTCTCGAACTCCGGGCGGAGGTCCTCGTGGTCGCGCACGATGAAGCCCCGCAGGGTCAGCCGTTTGAGCACCGCCTGGATCAGGTGCTGCACCCCGGGCGCGGCCGAGGTGTCCTCCATCGTCGAGATCATCCCGCACAGCGCGACCCGGCCGTGCAGCCGCAGCGCGTACAGGGCGGCGATCAGGTGATCGCCGCCGACGTTGTCGAAGTACAGGTCGATGCCGTCCGGCGCGGCCGCCGCCAGGCCGTCCGCGAGGCCCGCCCGGTAGTCGATCCCGGCGTCGAAGCCCAGCTCGTCGACCAGGAGGCGGGACTTGTCCGCGCCGCCGGCGCTGCCGATCACCCGCGACGCGCCGAGCAGCCGCGCGAGCTGGCCCGCCGTGCTGCCCACCGCGCCCGCCGCGGCGGACACGAAGACCACGTCGCCCGCCTGGATGTCGCCCGCCCGGCGCAACCCCGCGTAGGCGGTGAACCCGGGCTGGCCCAGCACGCCGAGCCAGTTCGGCAGCGGGGCCAGTGTCGCATCGACCACGGTCGCCGCCGCGCCGTCCACCAGGGCGTAGTCGCGCCAGCCCAGCCGGTGGCGGACGAAGTCGCCGGCCGCGAACCCGTCGGCCCGGCTGGCGATGACCCGCCCGATGGCCGATCCGTCGAGCGGCCCGCCGACCGAGAAGTTGGTCGTGTAATGCTTCTCGGTCGGTTCCATCCGGCCGCGCATGGCCGGGTCGACGCTCATGTAGACGTTGCGCACCAGCACCTGGCCCGGGCCGGGCTCGCCGGCCGGCTGCTCGTCCAGCGCGAAGTTGGCGGGCGTCGGGCGCCCGTCCGGGCGCGAGGCCATGGTGACGATCCGCGTCGTCCGCGGGACCGGTTCGACCGCCACGGGCACCTCACTTCCTGCGTCCGATACCTGGGACCCTAGCACCGAAGCGCCTAGTAAGTGAATACGGATACTAGTTACTAGCGTGCCCGGAAATACTCTCAATCTTTCTTCCGAACGGAGCGTGGTTCATGCCCCAGCACCCGTTCCCCGATCCCGGGCCAGACCACGAGGAGCCTGACCGCTCCCCGCTGCCGCCCGCAGCCGAGGGGGACGGCGCGGCTGAGCAGGGCCTTTACCTCTGCCTGCCCCCGGAGCAGCTGACCCTGGCCGGCTTCGCCCAGAACGGCGAAGCGGACACCATGGTCCCCGGCCCGCTGCTGGCCACCGTCGTCGATACGGTCGCCGGCCCGGACGGCCAGGGGCTAGCCGGGTGCTCCGATGAGTTCGCGCCCGTCGAGCTGAGCTATGAGCTGCACCTGACCCCGCAGTCCGCCGCCGAGCAGATGCAGTACTCCGCCGCGGTCGTCGCACGGTTGCCAGCCACCTTCGCCGCCCTGGGCGCCGGGCAGATCCACCCGGTCCATCTCCGGATCATCGAGGACGAAACCCGCATCCTGTCCGACGAAGACGCGGCCAAGGCCGACGCCTTCCTCGCCGAGGCCGCCCCCGGCATGACGTTCGGCGAGCTGCGGTCGGCCGCGCACAAGCTGGTCCTGAAGCTGGACCCCGAGGCGGTCCGCAAGCGGAAGGAAGCGGCGAAGCGGGAAACGCACGTACGCCGGTTCCGTGAGGAGTCCGGCAACGCCGGCCTGGTCGCTCGCGAGCTGCCGTCCGCTGAGGTGCTGGCCTCATGGCAGCACGTAGAGCAGCGCGCGCTGGACCTGCGCGCCGCCGGGATGCCCGGCAGCCTGCAGGAGCTGCGCGTACAGGCCTACCTGGACCTCCTGCAAGAGCGCGACAGCCGCGACCAGCTCGCGTCTCCGTCCCCGCCGCCAGTCCCGTCGAGCCCGATAAAAACGGTGGCCTCGACGATACCGGCGCGACCGGCCCGGATGACCCTCCCGACGGTGGCGGCCCGGGCGGTCCCGGTCCCGGTCCCCGGCCAGGCCCGGCTGTCGGGCCGAGCCTCGCGGCGCTGGTCACGATCACCGTCCCCCTGGCCACCTACCAGGGCCGGTCCGAGACCCCGGGTGAAGCCGACGGGTTCGGCGTGCTGGACGGCGACGAGGCTCGCGGCGTGGCCGCCGCCGCGGCCCGCCATCCCCGCACCCGATGGTGCATCACCGCCCTGAACCCCGACGGCACCGCCGCTGCCCACGCCTGCCTCAGCGGCCGCCACCCCCCGCCCGGCACCGGCCCCCCGTTCCCCCTCACCATCCGCATCACCCCCGTCGCCCGTGGCCCCTGCGACCACACCCACGCCGAGACGGGCTACCACCCCAGCCGCAAGCTGACCCACCTGATCCGCGCTCGCAACGCCCGGTGCACCGCACCCGGGTGCGGTCGGCCCGCCGCTCGCTGTGACCTGGACCATACCGTCCCCTGGGATCAGGGCGGGCTCACCTGCGAATGCGATCTTGCCCCGCTGTGCCGGCGCCATCACCGGTGCAAGCAGGCCGAGGGATGGCGCCTCGAACAGCCCGAACCGGGTGTCCTGCTCTGGCGCACCCCGTCCGGCCGCAAATACGCCACCACCCCGACCGAGTACCCAGTCTTACGACGCCGGCCAGCGCGGCGGTCAGTCCGGGCCGGGAGTGATGGGTGCGGTGGCAGGGCAGAGGAAGAACGCCAGGGCGATCAGGACGCCGGTGGCGGACAGGGCGTGCAGCACGCCTACGTGGTCAGCCAGGAAACCGATGGCCGGCGGCCCGGCCAGGAAGGCCAGGTAGCCGAGCGACGCGGTGGTGCTCACCCGGGCGGCCGCGTACCGGGGATCGTCGGCGGCAGCGCTCATCCCGACCGGGAATCCCAGTGCCGTCCCCAGCCCCATCAGCACCGCGCCGGCTGCCGCGACCGGCAAGACGACGCCGAAGTCGACGAGCAGCAGGCCGGCCAGCGCGGTGGCGGCAGAAGCGCGAAGCGCCACGACGCGGCCGTAGCGGTCGATGAGGCGCGGGCCGAACCAGCGGCCGGCGGTCATCGCGGCCAGGAATGCGGCGAACACCAGGTCGCCCAGGAAGGCGGCGATGTGGTAGCCGTCGATGACCGAGAGGCTGAGCCAGTCATTGCCGGTTCCCTCGCTGAAGGCCATGCACAGCACGAACAGGCCGATGAGCAGGGTCCGCGGCTCGGTCCACGCCCTGAGCTGACCCCGCATGGGTACGCGCCCGGGGTCCCCGCTCCGCCTGGGCCGCGCTGAACCGAGGGGGAGGAAGCCGCGGGTGCAGGCCGGCACGGCGACCGCGACGGCGAGCGCGGCCGCGAGCAGATGCGCGGTGACCGGCACGCCGAGAGCGACCATGGCCGCTCCGGCGCCGGCTCCGGCTACCGTGCCCATGCTCCACCCGGCGTGGAACTTGGGCATGATCGCGTGGCCGAGCCCGCGCTCGACGGCGGCCCCCTGCACGTTCATCGCGACGTCCCAGGCGCCGGTGCCGAAGCCGAAGAAGAACAGTCCGGCCGCCACCGCGGCGATGCGGGAGTAACCGATGGCGATGGCAGCCAGGCCGGCGGCCGAGGTCAGCGACATCACGAGGACGGCGCGGGCTTCCCCGATCCGGCCGACGACAAGCCCGGATAGCGGAGTCGCGGTGCCCGAGCCGATCGCGCCGCACAGCAGGATGAGCCCGAGCGTGCCCGGGGTTACCCGCAGCTCGGCCCGGACCTGGGGGATACGAGAGGCCCAGCTGGCGTAGGCGAAGCCACCGCCGGCGAAGGCGATATAGACGGCGCGGGTGGCCTTGCGGACCGCTGCCTGGTCAGCGACCCCGCTGTTGTTGCACACCGCGCGTCCCGTCGCTCTCGCTTCTTTCGGCCAGGCGCTGGAGTTGCCGTTCGTGCACGCCGGCCACCCAGTCCCAGCCGTCCTTGGCCGACGGGCCGACCCGCGGGTCGCCGGGCACACGGGCGTCACGCACGGCGTGCACGTACGCGCGATCCTGGTCGATCCGTGCGTGTACCTGGCCAGCTCCGCCGACGGACCCGTGGCCCGGGATGACGACATCGACGTCGCCCGCCACGCCCTCGAGCAGCCGCAGCGCGGCGAGGTAGTCCTCGACCGGGTCCGCGGCGCCGGTCAAGTCGAGCATCGGAATCAAGACATCGGAAAGCATGTCGCCGGCCACGAGAACCCCGCGTTCCTCGATCAGCAGCGCCGCATGGCCCGGGGCATGCGCTTGATGCTCGACCATCCGGACTCCAGGGCCGTCCCAGGGAATCTGCGCCATCTCCGCGGGCAGGCCGCTAATCTCACCGAGCAGGTCCAGCGGCACCTGCTCGGGGATGCCGGCGGCCTTCGCGACCTGCGCCACCCCGCCCGCCAGCCGGTCTCGGGCCGTGGCCGCGCAGCGCGCCGTGCCGTAACGGGGCGCCGCGCCGAAGCCGGCGTGCCAGAGCAGGTGATCCCAATGCGGATGCGTCGAGAAGCCCGCCACCACGGTCTGGCCAGAATCGGACAGGTCGTCCGCCAGGCAGGCCATCTCGTCGCCGTGCACCCCGGGGTCGATGAGGAGCACGCCCGCCCGGCCGTGCACGACAACGGCATTGCTCTGGCAGAACTCGCTCTCGTGGACCAGCACACCCTCCGCGACCTGCCTCAGCACGGACGGCTCCTTCCGCTGTGGTCTGCCACCGCTTGCCGAGCGTACCCAGCCTGACCACGACGCGGGTCGTCACCCCGGGAACGCGCCGGTGACCGCCCAGTCCACGCACCGCTCAAGCACCGTGCGGAACTCGGGCACCGGCCAGCTGCCGAAGTCCCGGCGGCCGAGGTCGTCGATGCCGAGATCCTGCACGTCGAACCGGCCCCGGCAGTGACCCAGCGTGAAGTAGCAGACCGTGCCCTGCCCGGAGCGCTTGAGGTACAGGACCGGACGCGGCTCGTCGTCGGTCACGTGCCCCTCCTCGAACCCGCGGCACTCGCCGGTGAACCGCGCGTGCAGCAGCACCTCCAGCGGCGGGTGCAGCTCGCAGACGTACAGCTCGTCGCGCACCTCGAACGGCGCCAGGCCGGCCACCAGCGGATGCGAAGGCGAGGTGACGTGCACGGTGTACGGCGCGATCGGCGGGTGGGCCAGGAACTGCCCGCCCAGCACCTCCGCGAACCGTCCCAGCACCCGGGGCGTCCGGTACGCACCGCCGGGCACCAAAGGCGGGTCGATCGCCGAGTGCGTCCCGTGCAGCGCCAGCCACCGCCCGCCCCGCGAAACGAAAGCAGCCAGGGCTTCGGCCTCGGCCGCCGACGGCCGCACGTCACAGGTGTAACTGATCAGCAGATCAGCCCGCTCGAGCGCGTCAAAAACGAAGTAGTCCGGGAATACCGACGTCCGCACCTGCTCCCGCTCGCCGAGCAGGCCGAGCAGCTGGTACCGCGCGTAGTCGAAGTCGTGCCACCGCCCGCCGCAGACCAGGACGGCGTCCAGCCGGCCGCCCGGACCCGCCATGTCAGAACTGGACGCGGCTGACGAAGCCGCCGTCCACCACCAGGTTCACGGCGGTGCAGAAGCTGGCCGCCGGGCTGGCCAGGAACGTGACCGCGCGCGCGACCTCCTCGGCGCGGCCCAGCCGCCCGAGCGGGATGCGGGCCCGGATCCCCTCGTAGAACTCCGGCCGGCCCTCGTGCAGCTTGTCCCAGGCGCCGCCGGGGAAGTCGACCGGGCCGGGGGAGACGGTGTTGACCCGGATGCCCTTGCGGGCCAGCGCGTGCCCGAGCCCGGACGCGTGCTCAAGCACCGCCGCCTTCAGCGCCGCGTAGGAGTTCGCCGACGTCGGCGGCAGGGTGTCGAACGCCGAGGTGGTCCCGATCGCCACGATCGCGGCCGCGTCGGACCGTTCCAGGTGCGGGACGGCCGCCTCGACCATCCGCACGAACGCCATCAGGTCGGCATCGAAGCTGAGCCGCCACTGGTCCGGCCCCTTCAGCCCGCCCGCGGACACGTTGGAGACCACGATGTCCAGTCCGGACAGCTGCTCGGCCGCGGCGTCGACGAAGCCGGCCACGGCCTGCTCGTCCGACACGTCCACCGCCTGGGTGTAGACCGTGCCGCCCAGCTCCTTGGCCAGGGCCTCGAGTGGCTCGGCGCCGCGGGCGCACAGGGCCAGATCGCACCCCTCGCGCGCGAGCTCGATCGCGATGGCCCGTCCGATGCCGCGGCTGGCGCCGGTGATGAGCGCCTTGCGCCCGGTCAACTGCAGGTCCATGACTTGGTTCCTTTCTCAGACAAACCGATAACGGCAGGGTTACCTGCGTGCGGTGCCGCGCAGCCCACTCGTGCGCGGCCGCGGACGACACCCATTCCAAAGCGTTGGCGACCAGGCGCCGGTACGCCGCAAGCCCCAGCGTGTCCGGCCCGTCGCCGGGCTGGAGGTACACCACCGGACTGCGCCCGGCGCTCTTGGCCCAGCCGATAAGGTCACTGGCCGCCGGGTGCTGCCACGCCGGGCCGGTCCGCGAAGTCCCCAGCACCTCGTGATACGTCTCCCGGAACGGCCCGGCCGGAGCGTCCGCCCGCAGCAACGGCACGACGTCGGAGGCGAACACCGGGCAGCAGTACAGCTCGTCGCTCAGCTCGAAGTCATCCACCCCGGCGCACACCGGATGATCAGCAGCAGCCACTCGCGCGGTGTACCGCGCGTACCGGAACCCGGAATCGGGCCAGTCCCGGCCGCGCAGCGAGGCCGGCGCGTAGTGGTAGCGGCCGCCCAGCACCTCGGCCCAGCCCGGCCAGGCCGGCCAGCCAGCCAGCGCGTGGTGCAGGAACACGAACCCCTGGCCCGCCTCGAGGAGCCCGCACAGCCGCTGAGCCACCGAGTAAACGGGCGGCACCGGCCGCGGGGCGGTCCCGCGCCGCAGCGCCAGGCCCGGCAGGTCATAACACAACACCGCGTCGAACTCCCCGCGGTGCTCCGGGCCCAGCCAGTCCTGCGCCGCGGGCTGGACCGCGTGCTGGAACACCCAGCCCCGTCCGGCGCAGATGCCGGCCAGCATGGCCGTGAACGCGTCCCGGTCCACCCGGTGCCCTCCGGTAACGGCCAGGATGCGCACGCTCAGACCGTCCCGGAATCACGGCCGAGGCGGAAGAAGTGCGCGCCGGCCGCGGTGTACCCGCCGTCCACGTAGACCACCTGACCGCTCACGTAGCGCGAGTCATCGGAGCAGAAGAACGCCACCACGTCGGCCACGTCGCCCGCCTCGCCATACCGTCCCAACGGCAGCGTGCGGCCGCGCCGCTGCCGGGTGGCCTCGTCGCCGTAGTGGGACATGGTGCCCTCGGTCGGGATGATGCCGGGCCCCACGGCGTTGCAGCGGATCCCGAGCGGGCCGAACTCCACCGCCGCCACCCGCGTCAGCGCCTCCAGCGCCGCCTTGGACGCCGGGTAGAGCCCGGTCCCGGTGGGGGAGTACTTGGCGGTGATCGAGGACACGTTGACGATCGTGCCCCCGCCGCCCCGCGCCATCACCGGGACCAGCCGCTGCATGAGCAGCAGCGGCCCGATCACGTTGACCGCCAGCACCCGGCTGGCCTCCTCGACGGGCGTGTCCGCGAGCGGGGTGAACCGCCAGATCGCGGCGTTGTTGACCAGCGCGTCGCACCGCTCAAGCCGGTCCGCCAGCCCGTCCACCGCGGCCTCGTCGGTGACATCCAGGGCGCACGCGGTCGCCCCGATTTCGGCAGCGGAAGCCGCGACCGCCGCCGCGTCGGTGTCCACCGCCCATACCGCGAAGCCATCCGCGACCAGCCGCGCGGCCATCGCCCGGCCCAGGCCCCGCGCCGCACCCGTGACGACCGCCGTGCGCATTGCCGCCTCCCAATACTTTCTGGAGGCAGTGTAGCGTTTCTCTGGTCCGGCCAGTACGGTAAGTGGCATGACCAGCCACCGCGCGGGCCCCCTGGAGCAGTAATGACCGAACAGGACCCGATGTCGGGTTTGCCGCCCGACGTCATCCACGATCTGCACCGGCGCATGGTCCGGATCCGGCTCTTCGAGGAGGAGGCCGGCAAGCTCATGGAAGCGGGCAAGATGCCCGGCTTCCTGCACCTGTACGTCGGGCAGGAGGCGGTCGCGGCGGGCGTGATGACCACGCTGCGGGCCGACGACGTGATCACCTCCACCCACCGCGGCCACGGCCACGCGGTGGCCAAGGGCGCGGACCTGCGGTACATGTACGCCGAGCTGTTCGGCAAGCAGACCGGGTACTGCAAGGGCCGCGGCGGCAGCATGCACATCAACGACCTGAGCATCGGCATGCTCGGCGCGAACGGCATCGTGGGCGGCGGCATCCCGCACGCCGTGGGCGCGGCGCTCGCGGCCGTCTACAAGGGACACGACTCGGTGGCGGTCCCGTTCTTCGGCGACGGCGCCACGAACATCGGGGCCTTCCACGAATCGGCCAACCTGGCCGCGGTCATGGGGCTGCCGGTGGTGTTCGTCTGCGAGAACAACGGGTACGCCGAGTTCACCCCGCAGGACCGGCACATGCTGATCAAGGACGTCGCCGACCGGGCCGCCTCCTACGGCATGCCGGCCGAGATCGTGGACGGCATGGACGCCGTGGCCGTCCACCTGGCCGCCCGGCGCCTGGTCGAGCGGGCCCGGGCCGGCGAGGGCCCGGCGATGCTGGAGGCCAAGACCTACCGGTTCTACGACCACCAGGGCGTCAAGGGCCTGCGCATCCCGTACCGCACCCAGGAGGAGATCGACAGCTGGAAGCAGCGGGACGCGATCACCGCCCTGGAGGAGCGCATGATCAGCTCCGGGATAGCCGCGAAGCCGGAACTGGAGAAGGTCTGGTCCGATACCGGCGACGAGATCGCCGCCGCGATCAAGTTCGCCGAGGACAGCCCCGATCCGGACCCGGCGCACCTGCTCGACAACGTCTACACGGCGTGAGGACGGCAGTGCGCGAGATCACCTACGTCAAGGCCTTCACTGAGGCGCTCATGCAGCTGATGGCCGAGGACGAGAACGTCCTGGTCATCGGCGAGGACGTGGCCCACTACGGCGGCGTGTTCCACGCCTTCGACGGGCTGCTCAAGACCTACGGCGACAAGCGGGTCATCGACACCCCGATCTCCGAGATGGGCTTCATCGGGATGGGCGTCGGGGCCGCCGCGCGCGGCCTGCGGCCGGTCTGCGACCTGATGTTCTTCGACTTCATCGGGGTCGCCATGGACCAGCTGTACAACCAGGCGGCCAAGCTGAAGTTCATGTTCGGCGGCGACGTCTCGGTCCCGCTCACGCTGACCACGGCGGGCGGGGCCGGCCTGTCGGCGGGCCCGCAGCACAGCCAGAGCCTGGAGGCGTGGCTGGCCCACGTGCCGGGCCTGAAGGTCGTGCTGCCCTCCTCCCCGTACGACGTGAAGGGCCTGATGGTGGCGGCCGTCCGCGACGACAACCCGGTGGTCGTGGTGCTGAACAAGCGGATGCTCGGCAGCAGGGGCCCGGTGCCCGAGGAGATCTACGAGATCCCGCTGGGCCAGGCCAACGTGCTGCGCCCCGGCCGTGACGTCACGGTCATCGCGCTCGGCCGCATGGTGCCCGAATCGATGACCGCCGCCGAGGAGCTAGCGAAGGAAGGCACCCAGGTCGAGGTGATCGACCTGCGCACCGTCCAGCCGCTGGACAGCGCGGCCATCCTGGAGTCCGTCCGCCGGACGAACCGGGCCCTGGTGGTGCACGAGGCGGTCACGTTCGGCGGCATCGGCGCCGAGGTCGCGGCCCAGATCCAGGAGGAGGCGTTCGACTACCTGGACGCTCCGGTGCTCCGGCTCGGCGCCCCGTTCGCGCCGGTGCCGTTCAGCCCGGTGCTCGAACGTGCCTACATCCCGGACAGCAACCGGATCGTGGCCGGGGTCCAGCGTCTGCTCGAGCGCACCGGGGGCTGACGTGGCCGTCGAGGTCCTGATCCCCAAGCTGGGGCTGACCATGGAATACGGGCTGATCGAGGAGTGGCTGGTCGAGCCCGGCACCCCGGTCAAGCCGGGCGACCCGCTGCTGCGGCTGGCCACCGACAAGGTGGACGTCGAGGTCGAGGCCGAGGGATCCGGCCTGTTCCACCCGGCGGTCGAGCCCGGCGCCGAACTCCCGCCCGGCGCCCTGATCGGCTGGCTCCTGGAAGCCGGCGAAGCGCCCCCCGGCGCACAGGCCGGCCAAGCGCCCGCGCTCGAAACAACAGCCCCCGAAACAGCAGCCCCCGAAACAGCAGCGACCGCAACACCGGCGCCGCGCCGGCGAACGTCAGCAACAACGGACGCCTGTTCTCCTCGCCCAACGCCCGCCGCGTCGCCCGCGAGCGCGGCCTCGACATCACCCAGCTGACCGGCACCGGCCCCGGCGGCCGCATCATCACCGCCGATGTCCTGGACGCGACCACCGCACCGCAAACGCAAACGACGCAGCAAGCCGCCCTCGCAGCCCGCACCGGCGCCGTCTCCCCGCTGGTCCGCCGCGACGCCGCCGCGGCCGGCGTAGACCTGGCCGCCGTCACCGGCACCGGCCCGGGCGGCAAGATCCTCCGCTCCGACATCGCCGCGGCAGCCACGCAAGCAAGCACGCCAGCCACGCAAGCGAGCACAGCCACGCAAGCAAGCACCCAGGTCATCCCCCTGACCGGGATGCGCGGCGTCATCGCCACCCGGATGCACGCCAGCCTCCACGAGATGGCCCAGCTCACCCTGGGCACCGAGGCCACCATGGACGCCGCGGTGGCGCTCCGCGCCCAGCTCAAGGAACAATGGCCGAACGCCCCGACCATCACCGACCTGGTCGTCCGGGCCGCCGCGCTGGCCTTGCGCGACCACCCGCGCCTGAACGCCGAAGTACGTGACAACGCGATCCACGTCCAGCCCCAGATCAACGTCGGCCTGGCCGTCGCCCTGGAGGAGGGCCTCATGGTCCCCGTCCTCAAGGACGCCGACCTGCTGCCCTTGTCCGACCTGGCCCAAGAGAGCAGACGGCTGGCCCAGGCCGCGCGCGCCGGCCAGCTGACCCTCCCGGAACTGGAGGGCGGCACGTTCACCGTGAGCACCCTGGGCAGCTTCGGCATCGACTTCTTCACCCCGGTGATCACTCCCGGCCAGGTCGCGATCCTGGGCGTCGGCCGCCTCCGCGACTCCGTCAAATGGGAACAAGCGACGCCCGTCAGAACCCAGGTGCTCACCCTGAGCATCACCTTCGACCACCGGGCCGTGGACGGCGCCCCCGCCGCCGAGTACCTGCGCTCCGTGGTCGCCCGGCTGGCGGCCCCCCTGACCCTGCTCTCCTAAAAGCCCTGCTCTCCTAAAGCGAGGACTGATGCGCGCCCTTCAGCTCAAGAGCTTCAAGTCCGACCCCGAACTGGTCGACCTGCCCGAGCCTGAGCCGGGTCCCGGACAGGTCGTAATCAAGGTCGGCGGCGCCGGCGCGTGCCATTCGGACCTGCACGTGATGCGCGAGTTCGCCGAGGGCATGGCTCCCTGGGGCCCGCCGTTCGTGCTCGGCCACGAGGCCGCCGGCTGGGTCCACAACAAAGGCAACAACGTCAAAGGCCTGGAACACGGCCAGCCCGTGGCCGTGTACGGCCTGCTCGGCTGCGGGCACTGCAAACCCTGCGCAGCCGGCGCCGAGAACCTCTGCGTGCACGGCATGGAGGGCCCGCCCGGCATCGGGTTCGGCGTCGACGGCGCCATGGCCGAGTACCTGCTCGTCGCCGATCCGCGGCGCCTGGTCCCCATCGGCGACCTGGACCCCGCCGACGTCGCGCCGCTGACCGACGCCGGCCTGACGCCCTACCGCGTGATCAAGAAGGTCCAGCCCAAGCTCACGCCCGGCTCGCACGCGGTGGTCATCGGCGCCGGCGGCCTCGGCCACCTGGCCATCCAGATCCTCAGCGCGATGACCCCGGCCACGGTCATCGCGGTCGACGTCCGCGACCAGGCCCTGGCCCTGGCTCGCCAGGTCGGCGCCGCCGCCACCGTAAAAACCAGCGACAACACAGCACAAGAGCTCAAAGACGCCACCGAAGGCGCCGGAGCCGACGTGGTGCTCGACTTCGTGGGCAGCGCCCCGACCATCGCGCTCGGCGCGGCGGTGGCCAAGCCCGGCATGGACCTGGTCGTGGTCGGCGCCGCGGGCGGCCAGTTCGCCTGGAACTTCTACGCGCTGCCCTACGAGGTCAGCCTGACCACCTCGTTCTGGGGCACCCTGCCCGAACTCCACGAGGTCATCGCCCTGGCCCGGCAGAACAAGGTCAAGGCCCACGTCCAGCGCTTCCCGCTCGACGAAGCCCTGCACGCCTACGAGCTGATGGAAAAAGGCCAGCTCGACGGCCGCGCCGTCATCGTGCCGTAACCGGGGAGCAGGATGCCGCCCAGCGAAGCGATGCTGACCGTCTTCTCCGAACGCCGCAGCGATCTGCTCATCACCGCCCGCGAAACGCGCGCCGAGGGCGTCGTGGCCCTGACCCTCGCCGACCCGGCCGGCGCTCAGCTGCCCGCCTGGACCCCTGGCGCGCACATCGACCTGCTGCTTGACGACACGGTCCGCCAGTACTCCCTGTGCGGCACCCCGGGCGACCAGCACTCCTGGCGGATCGCCGTGCTCCTGGACCCGGACGGCCGTGGCGGTTCCCGCCGGGTCCACGACACGCTCCAGGCCGGCGACCAGATCGCCGTCCGCGGCCCGCGTAACCACTTCCCGCTGCACTCGGTGCCGCGGTACATCTTCCTGGCCGGCGGGATCGGCATCACCCCGATCCTGCCCATGGTCGCGGCCGCCACCGAGGCCGGCGCGGACTGGCGGCTGTACTACGGCGGCCGCAGCCAGGCCTCCATGGCCTTCCTCGACGAGCTGGAACGCTACGGCGACCGGGTCACCGCCTGGCCGCAGGACACCAAGGGCCTGCTCCCGCTCGACGACATCCTCGCCAGCCCCGCCGACGGCACGCTGGTCTACTGCTGCGGCCCCGAAGGCCTGCTGACCGCGGCCGAGCAGCGCTGCGCGGCCTGGCCCCCGGGCTCCCTGCACCTGGAGCGGTTCGCCGCCAAGCCCCAGCCAGAACCCGAAGCCGGCCAGGACGCGGAGCAGCCGTTCGAGGTCGTCTGCCAGCGTTCCGGGCTGACCGTCACCGTGCCGCCCGGCCAGTCGATCATCGACGCGCTCGACGAGAACGGCGTGGGCGTGCTCTCCTCGTGCCTGGAAGGCGTCTGCGGCACGTGCGAGACCCGGGTGCTCGAGGGCATCCCCGACCACCGCGACTCGCTGCTGTCCGAGGAGGAGCGGGAGGCCAACGAGTACATGATGATATGCGTCGGGAGGTCGAAGTCCGACCGGCTGGTGCTCGACCTGTGACCACCACCCGGGAGGCGGCCATGAACTACCCGCTGAACTGCTGGTACGTGATCGCGACTAGCGACGAGGTGGGCCGCTCGCTGCTCGCCCGCCAGGCGCTGGGCCGCCGCCTGCTGCTGTTCCGGACCGGCGACGGCCAGGCCACGGTGTTCGACGACCGCTGCCCGCACCGCGCCGCCCCGCTGTCCATGGGCACCCTGGACGGCGACCAGGTCGTCTGCGCCTACCACGGGTTCAGCTACGCGCCGGACGGACAGTGCGTCCGCGTGCCGTCCCAGGCGAACGTGCCGTACGGCGCCCAGGTGCGCAGCTACCCGGTGCTGGAACGGCCGCCGTTCGTCTGGGTCTGGCCCGGCAACCCGGCCCGCAGCCGCGGCACCGAGCCGCCCGACCTGCCGCCCCTGCGCGAGCCCGGCTGGACGATCGTGGGCGGCGCCCGCGAGATGGCGGTCAACTACCTGCTGCTGCACGACAACGCGCTGGACCGGACCCACTTCCCGTACGTCCACCCGCACCGGATCCACCGCGGGTACGTGCAGGACCCGCCCCCGCTGCGGATCGAGGTGTCCGAGACCACGGTCTCCTACAGCCGGACCTTCACCCCCGCGCCGCTGATCGGCTGGCAGCACGACGCCACCGGCCTGCCCGCGGACGCCGAGTACGTCCAGCGCGAGACCGGCACGTTCGTCTCGCCCGCCATGCACGTGGACGAGATGGACATCATCGGCCCCGGCCAGCGCGCCTACCGCGGCGTGTTCATCCGCGCCTTCACCCCCGTTGACCAGGGCCGCACCCTGATCATCTGGCGCGCCGCCCGCAACTACGCCCTCACCAGCGAAGCGGTGACCGCCCGCCTGCGCGAGGTCTACGAGGGCACCATGACCGAGGACCAGCCCCTCCTGGAAGCGATCCAGGCCACCACCGGCGGAACCGTCAACTACCAGGTCAGCGCAGCCGCCGACGCCGCCGCCATCCGCGCCTACCAGATCGTCGAGGCCCTCCTGGCCGAGGAGAAAGGATGGGCCTACCCCCGCCGCCGCGACTGACCGTACGCCGCTGACCGTCCCGCTCCACTCTTTTATTCGGCCGAACGGAGCACCGTGCGTGCCCCCGCGGCCGGGTTCGCCCAACGCGGCCCCGGCCGCCGCCCCCGGCCCGCCGGTCAGTACGCCGCGGTTCCGCCGTCGACGTTGTACGCCGAGCCGGTGATCCCGCCCGCGATGTCCGAGGCCAGCAGCACCGCCACCGCGGCGACCTCCTCGACGGTGCTGATCCGCTTGAGCGCGGTCTCCTGGGCGAACAGGTCGACCATCTGATCGAAGGTCAGCCCCATCTCCTTGGCGCTGTCCGGCCCGGTCGCCACCAGCACGTCGGTCCACACCAGCCCCGGGCAGATCGCGTTGCAGGTGATGCCCGACGTGCCGTTCTCCTTGGCGATCGACTTGGCCAGGCCGATCATGGCGTGCTTGCAGGTCACGTACGCGGGGATGGCGGGCTTGCCGTGCTTGCCCTCCACCGAGGAGATCATGATGATCCGGCCGAACTCCTGCGGGATCATGAACTCCAGCGCCTTGCGGCTGGCCCAGAACGCCGAGTACAGGTTCCACTTGACCGCGTAGTCCCAGTCCTCGTCGGCCAGGTTCGCCACCGGCGCGGTCTTGACCAGGCCGCCGGCGTTGTTGACCAGGATGTCGATCTTGCCGAAGTGCTCGACCGCACCGCCTACCACGGCGTCGATGTCCTCGCGGACGGTGACGTCACCCCGGATGAAGTGGCCGCGGTCGCCGGCGTTCATCTCCTTCAGCGCCTTCGCGCCCTTCTCCGGGTCCCGGCCGTTGATCACGATGCTGGCGCCCTCCGCGAGGAAGGCCTCGCCGATGCCCCGCCCGATCCCGGTGCTACCGCTGGTGATGACCGCCACCCGGCCGTCAAGTTTCCCCATGCTGGCCCTCCTTAGACTGGCCCTCTCTAAAAGCAGGCCAATGTTTACACCGACTTCAGTATCTGGTCAACGGTCTACCCGCCGCCGCCTCAGGCGGTTTCCCCGCCGTCCACGGCCACCAGCGCGCCGGTGATGAAGCTCGCCTCGCCGGACAGCAGGAAGCACACCGGCGCCGCGATCTCCTCCGGCTCCGCCACCCGTTTCAGCAGGTTGCCCTGGCCGAACGCGATCATTCCCTGCTCCACGCTGCCGGCCCGCGCGACCATCAGCGGCTCGGTCATCCCGGTCCTGGTCCGGCCCGGCGCGACCGTGTTGACCCGGATGTCCGGCGCCACGTCCCGCGCCAGCTGCCGGGAGAAGGCCGCGATCGCGCCCTTGGCCGCGCCGTACGGCGCGTTCCCGGACTGGGCCTTGACCGCGGCCACCGACGCCACGTTCACGATCGCGCCGCCGGGCCGCTTGCGCATCACCGGCAGCACCTGCCGGCAGAACAGGAACGTCCCGCCCACGTGCACGGTCATCATGCGCTGCCAGCGCTCGAACGACCACTCCTCGATCGGCCCGAACTCCGCGTGGCCGGCCGCGTTGAACAGGCAGTCCACCGATCCGAAGTGCTGCGCCGCCGTTTCCACGCAGCGGCCCACCGAGTCCTCGTCGGCCACGTCCACCCCCAGCGCGATCGCGCCGTCGAGCTCGCCCGCCGTCGCCTGCGCCCGGTCCTCGTCGCGGTC
Organism: uncultured Actinomycetes bacterium; assembly: GCA_963822765.1. Classification (GTDB taxonomy): domain Bacteria; phylum Actinomycetota; class Actinomycetes; order Streptosporangiales; family Streptosporangiaceae; genus Palsa-504. The sequence continues at coordinate 25,873 of CAWGJL010000034.1, forward strand.
GGCCACCGCCACCCGGCCGCCGTCGGCCGTGAACCGCCGCCCGACCGCGGCCCCGAGCCCCGAAGCGCCCCCCGTCACGAGCAGGACCTTCCCCTCGAACCGCATGGCCGGCCTCCTGTTATGGGGATAGTTTCTAGGATGCTATTACATAAAGTATGACCGACGACAGCGTGGCAAAGAGCGGGGCCGTGTACTTGCACGTGACGATCCAGCTCGTCCGGGGCAAGCATCACGTCTTCGCGGCCGCCATGGCCGAGATGGCGCCCGTGCTGGAGAGCCAGGGCTGGCGGCTGATCGGCGCCTTCACCCCGGGCATCGGCCGCCTCGGCGCCGTCTACCACCTGTGGCGGATCCCCTCCCCGAACAGCGCGCTCGACGCGCTCGAGGTGGTGCGGGCCCATCCCGATGCCGCCCGCTGGCACGCCGCCTACGCCGAGTCCGTCGCCGACGAAGCCCTCCAGCTGGTCCGCCCCATGCCCTACTCTCGCACCCCCTGACCCGGCCCGGGTAAGAAGGTGACCAGTGAGGGGCCGGCGGCCTGCAGGTGGTGCAGTTCGTTCAGGGTATGGATGACCCGCCGGCCGTCACCGGTCAGCACCCGGCTCACCGAGGCGTGCGCGGGCCGGAAGAACATGTCCTGGCTCAGGCCGAGCAGATGGCCGAGGTAGGCGTTGATGACGCCGCCGTGGCAGACGATCGCGAGCTGCTGGCCCTTATGCAGCGCCAGGATGCCCTCGACCACGGTGACCACCCGGTACCGGAACTCGGCACTGCTCTCGGAGAACGGCGACACGTCCCAGCGCAGCTCGCGATTGAACCGCTCCCGCACCCCCTGCCACATCACCGGCGACAGGACGTCCTCCAGTGGTACCCCGTCGGGCACGTCCCGGTACGTCTCGACCTCGCGCAGCTCCGGGTAGACGACGGGTTCCAGGCCGTGCGGGGCCGCCACCTCGCGGGCGGTTTCGACGGCCCGCGCCAGGTGGCTGCACAGCACCGCGGCGATTGGCTCGCTGGCCAGCGCCTTGCCGACCGCGGCCGCCTGCCGCTGGCCCAGGCCGGACAGCGGCGGGTCCGCCCACAGCGCGGGAGTGAACGCCCCGGACGGCATGTCCTGCTTGCCGTGCCGGACGAAGGTCAGCTGGACCACGTCCGGCTGGCCGGTCAGGAACGGCCGGTCCAGGGACGTGGGGGAGGACGGTTGCATAGTCAGATCGTAGTCAGAGCCTAAAAGCCCGCGCGGCGGCCGGTTGGCTGAATCGATCTAGCTGGGGTGTTGCCCCGTAGGGCCCAGCGCATGAATAATCAAAACCGGCAGTTTCACCAGACTGATTCCGCTAACTAGGAGACGCCATGGTCTACGTCCCGCATCGCGGAGACCTGCCGGCCAGGTTCGGCCAGGGCGTGCCGCTGATCCCCGACATCGGCCCTTCCGAACTCGACTCGAGGGTCTACACCGACCCCGCCCGGTTCGAGGCCGAGCGCCGGAAGGTGCTCAACCGCAGCTGGCAGATCATCTGCCGCTCCAGCGAGCTCCCGGGCACCGGCGACCACGTGGTCTGGGCGGGCCAGGGCGAGACCATCGTCATCAGCCGCCGCCGCGACGGCGGCGTGAGCGGCTTCCACAACGTCTGCCAGCACCGCGGCGCTCGTATCGTGCCCCGGTCCGGCCAGGGCGCCCGCCGGTTCACCTGCCGCTGGCACAGCTGGAGCTACGACCTGCAGGGCACGCTGGTCGGCGTGCCGGATCGTGAGGACTTCGACGAGCGGCAGCTCAAGGACGCGTGCGCGCCCGCGATCGAGGTGGCCGAATGGGGCGGCTGGGTGTGGGCGGTGCTCGCCGGGCCGGACGTCGCGCCGCCGCTGGCGGACTGGATCGGCACGGAGATCGCGGGCGATCTCGGCGCCTACCGCATGGAAGACATGGTCCTGCACGACAAGCTCACCTGGGACATCGAGGCGAACTGGAAAGTCGTCATCGACGGCTTCAACGAGAACTACCACGCGGCCCACCTGCACACCATCTCGCCGCAGGACGTCAAGGACGGCCGGTTCAGCACGTACTTCGTGTTCGGCCGGAACGGCATGATGGTGATCCCGTACAAGGGCGTGCTGCCGGAGCTGAACCAGACCCGCGACCATCAGGGCCTGGCCATCTGCCACTACACGATCTTCCCGACCTCGGTGTTCAACAACAACCCCGCCCACCTCCAGCTGTTCCGCGCGGTCCCGATCGCGGTCGACCGGACCCGGTTCGAGACCTGGGAGCTGTGGTACCCGGACGGGGACGACGAGTACCTGACCAAGACCGGCGCCCACTGGGAGCGGCTCAAGGGCGTGGTGGCCGAGGACGTGGAGATCTACCAGGAGTGGGCGGCCGCGCGCCGGTCCACCGCCTACACGCGGAACGTGTTCAACAACCGCGAGTGCAAGATCACTCATTTCCACCGCGTCGTGCAGGACATGCTCGACGCCGACGCCGACAATTGACGGAGACAGGGACGGGCCCGGACCATGGCTGCTCCACACTACGTAGCGGGAATCGACTTCAACCCGGCCGTGCGCCAGGACGCCTACGACGTCATGGCGCGGCTCATCGAGCACTACCGCAACAAGTCCACCGACCAGGCGGCGGACCAGTGGCGGGAACCGGTCCGCAACTACCGGGACCAGGACCTGTGGCGGCAGGAGATCCAGACCGTCTTCAAGAAGGTGCCGCTGCCGCTGGCGCTGTCCTGCGAGCTGCCCGGGCCGGGCACCTACAAGGCCATCGACGTGGCCGGCACGCCGGTGGTGATGACCCGCGATGCGGGCGGCACCGTCCGGGCCATGATCAACGTCTGCCGGCACCGCGGCGGCGAGCTGGTGCCTGAGGGCACCGGCAAGGCGAACCGGCTGACCTGCCCGTATCACGCCTGGAGCTACGACCTGAAGGGCTGCCTGGTCGGCGTGTACGGCGAGGAGACCTTCGGCGGCGTGGACCGGGACACGAGGAGCCTGTTCGCGCTGCCGGCCGCGGAGCGCGCCGGGCTGGTCTTCGTCTCGCTGGACCCCGGGGCCACCATCGACCTGGACGAGTGGCTGGGCGCCGAGCTGATCACCCTGCTCGAGGCGATGGCGCTGGACAAGACCTTCCACTACTCGACGCGGACCCTGGCCGGGCCGAACTGGAAGGTGGTCATCGACGGCTATCTGGAGGGCTACCACTTCGCCTCGCTGCACCGCACCACCGTGTTCCGCACCAACCTGTCCAACATGGCGGCCTTCGACCGCTGGGGCCCGCACCAGCGCAACTCGTTCGCGCTGCGGCCCATCGCCCACGCGGTCGACCAGCCGCGCGAGCAGTGGGACCCGGCCCTGTGCGTGGGCGCGATCTACTGGCTGTTCCCCGGCCTGGCCGTGGCCGGCGGCTGGCGCTCCCAGGTCGTCGTCTCGCTCGTGCTGCCCGGTACCACGTGGGACACCTCGCACACCCAGCAGATCCTGGCCCTGCGGCATCAGCCGGCCGACGACGACGAGCGCAAGGCAGCCGAGCACACCCGCGACTGGTTCCACGATGTGGTCATGGACGAGGACTACGCCACCGGCTTCGGCGTCCAGCGCGGACTGGAGGCCTGCGACGGTCAGGACTTCGTGTTCGGCCGCAACGAACCGGGGGTCCAGCACTTCCATCGCGTCCTGAAGGAGATGACCGAATGAGCGGCGGCGGAGCAACAGACATCGAAGAAGAGGAGCTGGCCATGGCCGAAACCGGAGCAGCCCCGCTTTTGGACAAGCGGGTCGCCGTGATCACCGGCGGCACCCGCGGCATCGGCCGCGGCATCGCCGAGGCGTTCGCGGCCGCGGGCGCCGCCGTGGTGCTGAGCGGCAGGTCGCAGGCCAAGGGCGAACAGGCCCTGGAGGAGATGGGCATCGGCGACCGCGCCATGTTCGTGCCCTGCGACGTGCGCCGCCAGGAGGACGTCAACAACCTGATCGACCAGGCCGCCCGGCGCTATGGCAGCACGGACATCCTGGTGAACAACGCCGGCGGCAGCGACCGGTTCGCGCTGGTCCACGAGATGACCGACGAGGCGTGGCAGAACGCGCTCGACTTCAACCTGAACGCGGTGTTCTGGGGCACCCGCCGCGCGCTGCGGTACATGCTCGACCGGGGCTGGGGCCGGATCATCAACATCTCCTCGGTCGAGGGCAAGCAGGGCAACAAGCCCGCCGTCAGCCATTACATCACCAACAAGCACGCCATCAACGGCCTCACCAAGGCCGTGGCGACCGAGTACGGGACCCGGGGCATTACCTGCAACGCGATCTGCCCTGGTGCCATCGAGACCGACACGATGCGGGAACTCGGACCGCAGGCGGCCGCCAGCGCGGGCATCACCTATCAGCAGTTCCTGGACAACTACGCGGCCGAGTCCGCCATCAAACGGCTGAACACGGTCGAGGAGGTAGCCGCCATGGCCACCCTGCTGGCCAGCGACCTCGGCGCCGGCATCACCGGCTCGCTGATCAACGTCGACGGCGGCACCTCCCAGTGGTGAATGAACAGTGGTGAGCAAGCAGTGGTGAGTGCCGCTGAGGCGCTGCCCGATCGCTGGCTCACCGACTGGGAGCGCAGCGAGCGCATGCCCTTCTACACCCGCGCCAACGCCGGCGAGGTGCTGGCCGACCCGGCCAGCCCGCTCGGCTGGACGCTGGTCTTCGAGCAGGGACTGCTGCCCGGGTGGCTGCGCGGGCTGGTCGAGTTCGGCATCTACCGCGAGGGCGAGCTGCCCATGGCGCGCCCGCCCGTGGCGGGGCTGTTCGGCGGCTACTTCTACATCAACCTCTCGCACTGCCGCGTGGTGGCGATCCGGATGGGGATGGCGGTCGAGGCCTTCGACGCGGCGCTGCTCGGCAGCGCGGCGGCCGCGCCGCCGTACCAGCCGCACCCGGACGACCCGTGCGACAAGTGCTCGGCCAAGGTCGCGCAGACCATCGGCGAGATCCTCGCCGCGTCCCGGTTCCCGCAGATCGACGCCGACCTGGACCGCGTCCTGGCCAGGCGGCGCGACCGCCCGGACCTCGCCGCGCTGTCCGCGGCCGGCCTGGTCGCGCACGCCCGCTCGTTCCTGCCCGAGCTGGACAACGCGTTCGCCCGGCACGACTACTCCACCTTCGGCTCCGCGGTGGGGCCCGCGATGCTCGCCGAGGCGTGCGCCGCCGCCGGTGAGCCCGCGGCCCTGCTCGACCTCATCTCGGGCTACGGCGAGGTGCCGTCCGCGTCCCCGTCGTGGGGCCTGTGGCGCCTGTCCCGGCTGCCCAGCGGCTCGCCCGAGTTCGCCGGGGCTTTCGACGGTTTCCTGGCCGAGTTCGGCCAGCGCGGCCCCAACGAGTGGGACATCCGCGCCGTCTCCTGGGAGGCGGGGCCGGACCAGGTGCTCGCGCTGGTCGACAGCATGCGGCACATCCCCGACGAGGATTCGCCGGACGCCCGGCACGCCCGGCTGGAAGCCACCCGCCAGGCCGCCGCCGGGCGGATCCGCGCCGCCCTGCCCGACGACGCGAGCCGGGCCAGCTTCGACGTCGCCCTGGCGTCGTCGGCCCGGATGATCCCGCTGCGCGAGCAGACCAAGCTGATCGCCGTCACCGCCATCAACGAGGTGCGGCTGGCCCTGCGCGAGCTCGGCCGCCGGGGCGTGGCGGCCGGCTACTACGCGGCGCCCGAGGACGTCATGATGCTGCTGGAGTCCGAGCTCGACGACTACGTCGCGGACCCGGCCCGCTTCGCCCCGGTCATCGCCGAACGCCTGGCCCAGTACCTGGCCCTGTTCGAGATCGAGCCGCCGTTCATCATCGACGCCGATCCCGCGCCGCTGCCTAGCTGGCCGAGGCGGGCCCGGCCGCGCCCCGAGCCGGCCGGGCCGGCCAGGTGCTGCGCGGCATCGGCGGCAGCGCCGGGCAGTACCAGGGGCGGGCCCGGGTCGGCATGGACCTGCCCGCCGCGATGGCCCTGGAGCCGGGCGAGATCCTGGTCGCGCCGCTCACCGACGCCGCCTGGACCCCGCTGTTCCTGGTCGCGGGCGCGGTGGCGGTCGACGTCGGCGCGCTGAACAGCCACGCCGTGGTGGTGTCCCGGGAACTCGGGATTCCCTGCGTGCTCTCGCTGCAGGACGGCACCGCGCGGCTGCGCGACGGCATGGAACTCGCCGTGGACGGCACGGCGGGCACCGTCACCGTGATCTCGGATGGAAGGCCATGACCGACATCAAGGCGCTGCAGGACAAGCAGGAGATCACCGATCTCTGCTACCGCTACGGCCTGACCCTGGACGGCCGCGACTGGACCGGCCTGGCCGCCCTGTTCACCCCCGACGCCAACGCCTTCTACCTGGACATGCCGCCGTGCCAGGGGTACCAGGCCATCGAGGACACCTGCCGGGCCGCGCTCGCGCCGATGTCGGCCACCCAGCACCTGATCTCCAACGTGGTGGTCCGCCTCGACGGCGACCGGGCCGAATCCAGCTGCTACCTGCAGGCCCAGCACGTCAAGGCCGGCACCCCCGGCGGTGACCAGTTCATCATCGCGGGCCGCTACGACGATCAGCTGATCCGCACCCCGGACGGCTGGCGCATCCGTGAGCGGCGGCTGGCCCTGATCTGGACCTCGGGCAACCCCGCCGTGGCCGGCGGCTGACCCCGGTCCTATCGTTCCGGCGGGGGAGCCAGGTCCCTGCGCCCGGTCAGCACGAACCACCAGATCGAGCCGAACACATCCGCCGCGGCCGCCGCGGTCCCGGGGATCAGGTGCAGCAGCACCAGGGACACGCCCGCGGCCACGGCGGCCCGGATGAGCAGGTGCAGCGGCCGCCCGCGCCGGACCCGCGCCGGGACCTGGACCGCGTTGATGAGCGGCTGCCACGGCGGGTCCGGCGCCGGCCCGGCCTCGCCGGGCACCAGCGGAAGAGGCGAGGTATCGGTGCAAGCCCGCTCCATGAGGTCGGCGTAGGCCTCGCTGCGAGCCCACGGGGTGCGCAGCTGAGCGTAGGCCGCCGAGGCGGCCGTGTACCGGGCCAGGTCGCCGCCGTCCGGCCGGTCCGGGTGGGTGGCGGCGGCGATCGACCGCCAGGCGGCCCGGACCTGCTCGTCGCTCAGGTCGGGCCGCGCCGGCAGGTCGAGCGCGGCGAACGGGTCAGGGTTCATCGCGGGTTCCCGGTCCGAAGGCGTCATCCAGGCTGGCCGGCCGCTGCGGCCAGGCCGGCGGCAGGGGATCGGGTTCGCGGCGCGGCTCGGGCACACCGGCCACCGGCTCGATAACCGGACCGGGCAGCAACGTGAGGGGCGACGCCTTGGGCCGGGCGACCTGCACGAACGTCGCCGCGCCGCCCTGGATGTAGCAGGCCTGGCCCACCTCAAGCTGCCGGATCAGGTCGGGGTCGGCGGTCGCGGCCCGCTGGATGCGCGTCGTGCCCTCGTCGGCCCAGATGTTCCCGATCAGCTTGTGCGCCGTGTCCAGCACCCGCCGGTGCCCGGCCAGCAGGGTCAGCGGCTCGGGGTAGGGCGTGCGCAGGACGAACACGCCGCCGTCCGCGGTGGCCGTGATCCGGTACCGCTCGTCGTCGTCGCGCCCCAGGCCCTGCCAGGTCTGCGCGGACACCTGGACTCCGATGCCCAGCGACCGGCCGCGCTCGTACAGGTTGGAGACCGGCACCCGCCCGGCCACCGCGGAGTAGTCGTCGGCGGCCAGCAGGATCGCCCGCGGCTCGCCGTCCGGGGTGGTCGCGGCCCGGGCGGCCAGTTCGGTCAGCGCCATGGCCTGCGCCTCGGCCACCGACGGTTCGCGGGTGCCCTCCAGGATGCAGTACCAGGCGTCCGCCTCGGCCAGGGTCCCGGGGCCGTCCAGCGCCGGACCGAGCCGGCCGAGCAGGGTCGCGTAGCGGAGCTGGATGTCGGCCAGGTGCCGGCCCGCGGCCCGGGCCCGGGCCAGCTCCGCCGGGTGGCGGCCGTCGCCCCAGGCGGTCAGCAGCCACTTGGCCTCGAGCCGGTCCAGGAACGAGGCGGTGTTCGCCGGCGGCCCGCACGGGGCCAGGACGGCCAGGTCCACCACGGCCTGCAAGATGTCGGCGTAGTAGGCCGCGGCGCCGGTCCCGGTGTCGACCATCTGGTACAACAGCACGGCCAGGTCCTGCGCGGGCAGGTCCCACAGGCACAGCCGCGCGTCGTCGGGCCAGATGGCGAACCGCCCGGCCCCGGCCCCGTAGAGCAGCCGGCGGGTCCGGTCGGCCTTGGTCCGCGCGTCCCGGCCGCCCTTGCAGTCCAGCACGATCAGCAGCGGCCGGGGACCCCTCCCGGCCCGGGCCGCATTCAGGATGGCGGTGAACCAGCCCGCCCACAGCCGGATCATCAGGTTCGTCTTGCCCGACCCGGTCGCGCCGACCACCGCCATGTGCCGGCCGCACTCGCCCGCCGGCAGCGAGAACACCGGCTGCCAGCGGTGCCCGACGGTCCGGATGGTCGCGCCGACCGGGATCCGCTCGCCCCGGGCCAGCAGCGGCACGGCGCCCGGCGCCTTATTAAGACCTTTGGCCGAACGGACCTGCCTTCTCCACTGCCGGCTGTCGAAGCTGATCGGCGCGGACGCCGTCCACCCGCCCACTCCGGCGGTGACGGCGTATGTCCGCCACGCCCAGGCCAGCCCGGCCAGCGCCATCCCGGCCGGCACCGCCAGCGGGACGAGCAGCGCGAACGTGCGGGCCAGGCCCGCTCCGCCCAGGTGATGCAGGCCGCCGGGCCACGCCTGGCCCGCGGTCGCCGCGACCGGCCGCCAGCCGGGTGTCCGGACCTCCACGATGAGCAGCCAGAACGCCGTGACCGGCAGGGCCCACCCGGCGGTCCGGTACAGCCGGACCGCCGGCCAGCCGCGCAGCCACGCGGCCGTGTACCCGAGCACCGCGACCAGGGTCACCGGCCACACCGCGAGCAGCGCGGCGCCAAGCAGCAGCCATCTGGTGACCCTGAACACGGCACGCGCCACCCACAGGTACACCCTCAGCTTCAGCCACGACCACGCGCTCATCGCGGCGGCTCCGCCATGAACGCGACGGGCGGCAGCTCCCGGACCGTCACCCGGGCCTGTTCCCAGGGCGCGAGGCCCGCCGCGATCCGGGTCACCAGCGGCCGGGCCGCCGGGGCGGTCAGGTAGACCACCTGCGCGTACTGCATCGCGGTCAGCAGCTCGGTGATGATCCGCCCGGTCCGCCCCGCCCCCTTGGGGGTCAGCTCGACCTCGATCGCCCAGACCTGCCCGGCGTACGGGGCTCCCGCCACGCTCGGCCAGTGGATCTCCGCGTCCGGCACGTGCCCGCCGCGCCCGGCCGCGGGCTCGTCGGCCCGGAGCCGCCGCTCGGAGTGCCACCACGGCTGCCCCGCCGCCCAGGCCGGGCTGGCCTGCATCCACAACCGGGCCGCCAGCACCGCGCGGATATGCGCCAGCCGCCCCAGCGCCGGCCGGCCCGCCGGGAACCCCAGGCCCGTCGCGCTCATCCCGTCGCGGGTCAGCCAGCACCAGCCCGGGCCGGGACCCAGCCGCCCGGCCGCGGCGTATCCGGTCCGGCGCCAGCGCCGCACGATCGCGGGCAGCCGCCCCGGCGGTACCCCCAGCGCGGCCGCGAGCAGGTCATAGGGGGCGCCGTAATGCTCCCCGCACAACAGCAGCCCGTCGATGTCCCGCTGGGTCAGCCGCACCACGCCCGCGTCCGCGCGCCGCGCCGCCCTGCCCGCAGGGCGCCCGCAGGACTATCAGTCCCGGTTTGTATCGCCATGACGCTCCCGCCTTCCCGCGGCAACAGAAGCCTCAAATGCCCCGTGTGTTCAGACCCGCACGGGATGTGACGATTGTTCCGCTCCGGTCGGCGCGGGTCAGGCCCCATCCGATGTCCGTAAGCGCATCGTCATGATTACTTTCTGTCACTGAATGGACGAGAGCGCCTGGCGGCACCGGACCGCGTCGCGCAGGATCGTTTTCTGCACCTTGCCGGCCGCGTTGCGCGGGAGCGCGTCGAGGAAGATGACGTCACGGGGATGCTTGTAGCTCGCGAGCCTGCCGTCGAAGAGCGCGAGCACCTGGTCCCTGGTCAGCGAACGGCCGGGAACCGGCACGACGCAGGCCACCGGCACCTCGCCCAGCCCGTCGTCGCGCCTGCCGACCACGGCCGCCTCGCGGATGTCGGCGCACTCGGCGAGCACCGCCTCCAGGTCGCTGGGGTAGACGTTCGAGCTCCCCACGATGATGATGTCCTTGATCCGGTCGATGATGTGCAGGTACCCCTGCTCGTCGAACAACCCCAGGTCCCCGTTGCGGAACCAGCCGTCGCGGAAGGCCTCGCGCGTCGCTTGCGCGTTCTCCCAGTAGCCCTGCATCACGCTCCGGCCCCGGATCCAGACCTCCCCGGGCTCGCCCGCGGCCACGTCTGTGCCCGCCGCGTCGACGATCCTGACCCGGTGGTAGAGCAGGGGCTTGCCCGCGGTCAGCGCCAGCTCGCCGGGGCTGCCGGGCGGGAGTGACGTGGCGACCGGGCAGGCCTCGGTGCTCCCGTAGCCCTGCATGACCGGGACCCCTCGGCGCTGCCAGGGCTCGACCGCGCCGCGGGGCACGACGGTGGATCCGGTCAGCACCGAGCGCAGGCTGCTCAGGTCGGCCCGGTCCCAGGCCGGGTGGGCCGCGAGCGCAGCGGTCATCGCCGGGACGCAGGCCAGCAAGGTCACCCGGTAACGCGGCACGTCGGCCAGCAGCAGGCCGGGGTCGAACTCACGGTGGATCGTCACCGTGGCGCCCGCGCACAGGCCCGGCGTGGTGTGGATGAACAGCCCGCCGGAGTGGAACATCGGTACCGCGGTCAAGATCTCGTCCGCGCCGGTCAGGCCGAACGCGGTGATCACGTTGAGCGCGTTGAAGGTCAGGTTCTCCTGCGTGAAGGTGGCGCCCTTCGGCCGCCCGGTCGTCCCCGAGGTGAACAGGATCAGGACCGGCGCCGCCGGATCAGGGTCCGGATCCGCCGGGCGCCGGAGCGCCGCCCCGCCGGCGAAGGCCTCCGGTCCGGAGCCGAACGCCGCCACCCGGTCCTCGCCCGCGCTGGCCAGCGCCAGATCCCGGAAGCCGGCCTCGGCCACCACCAGCCGCGGCCGGGTCGCCGCCAGGAAGACGCTCAGCTCCGCGGCGGGCATCCGGATGTTGAGCGGCACGAAGATGGCGCCCGTCCGGGCGCACGCGAAGAGCAGTTCCAGCAGCTCGGGGCAGTTCGGCCCGAGGTAGGCGACCCGGTCGCCGGCCGAGACACCCCGGCCGCCGAGCCAGGCCGCCGCCCGCTGGACGGCGCGCGCGAGCTCGGCGTAGCTGACGCACCGGCCCTCGAAGCGCAGTGCGGTCTTGCCTGGGCTCCACTGCGCCCAGTGCGCGACCCAGCCGGAGATATCCAGGGCGGTCATGCGGTCATCCTGCGCCGCCGCCAACCCGGCGGCATCCCTGAGCTCAGGGATTTCCGGCCGCGGGACGCTCGGCGGCCGCGGGACGCTCGGCGGCCGCGGCCGCCAGCGCGGTCCGCGACTCGACGCCCAGCTTCCCGAAGATGTGCTTGAGGTGCGTCTGCACCGTCTCCCGGCTGATGTACAGGCGGCGGGCGATCTCCGGGTTCGAGCATCCCGCGGCCACCAGGGCCGCGACGGCTTCCTCGCGTTCGGTCAGGCTCGCCCATCCGGTCAGCTGCCGCACCGGACGGCGCCGCCTGGGTTGCGCGGGCCCGGCGGGTTCAGCCCCGGCCGGCCCCACCCAGGCCAGGAATCGCTCTATCTCGTCGAGCAGGGCCTGGGCATCGCCCGCCCAGGGGCGGTGGTCCGCCCCGGCCAGCTCCCGGAACCGGCTGGCCGGGATGTGGCTGGCCAGGAACCGTCCCTCGTCCACCGGCACCACGTCCCGCGCGCGGTGCACGACCAGGGTCGGCACGCTGATGCCCGGCAGCAGGCCTGCCACGTCGGTCAGGATCAGCGACTCGACCAGCGCCCGGGCCATGGCCGGGCTGGCCGCCGCGCGCTCGAACCGGGCCTGATCCCGGCGCGCCCGGGGATCATCTGCCTGGCTGGGGGCGAACAGCTCGATCGACGCCCCGGTTCCCCAGGCCGCGGCCGCCGCGCGGAGCTGGTCCATGGCCCACGGCGGCGGCCGGTGCGCGGACGCCCCGTACAGGATCAGGCCGCGGACCGCTTCCCGATGGGCCACCGCGAACCGCACCGCGATCGACCCGCCCTCGGAGAACCCGAGCAGGACCGGCCGGTCCGCGCCGGCCGCGGCGATCACCGCGGCCAGGTCGGCGTCGCGCTCGGCCAGGGTGGGGAGCTCCCGGACCGGATCCGACAACCCGGTGCCGCGTTTGTCGAAGCGCACCACGGTCGCGCCCGCCGCCAGGCGGCGGATGAAGGAGCGGCACGCGCCGTCCTCCCACTCCACCTCCAGGTGCGACGCGAAGCCGGGAACGATCACCACGGCCGGCCCGTGACCGAGGACCTGGTAAGCGATGTGCGCCCCGCTCCCGGTGGCGTACCGGGTCACCGGCTGCTCCGCCATCCCGCCATTATCCCCGGGCGGACGTCAGCTGCCGAGGCTGCGGCCGCCGTCGACGACGATGCGCTGGCCGGTAATGAACCCGGCGCCTTCGGAGGCGAGAAAGCTCACCGCGTGGGCGATGTCGCCTCCAGTGCCCATCCGCCCGGCCGGCACCGGCGATGATTCCACTCGCCCAGCTCGCTGAGGCGTGGTGCCGGGTTTCGGCGACCCGCGGGCGCTGGACGGCCAGAGGGGCGAGCGCCGGGATCCGGGTCGCCACACCGTGCACGGAAGTCCCGCTAACCACATCCCGGCAAGTCATATGGTCCCTAGTGCCACATTCATAGTGTTGCTGGCACTCTCGAAGCCGAAATCCCGATCGATGACCGGGCTCATGGGGTTGGCGGGGCGTGAGGTACCCCAGCCGCCCGCTCCCGCCAGGCAGCCACGGCTCAGCAGCGTCCGTGGTAGGCGCCGCTGGTGAAGGTGGTCCAGGGGGTCCAGTTGGCGCCGTCGTCGGAGATGATGACCGCGGCCTTGGCGTTGCCCAGCGGGTCGTAGGTGGACAGCGAGCCGTGGTCCGGGTTGATCTGCCAGTAGCCGCGCTCGCCGGCCGCGCCGGTGGCGAACTGCTGGCCGCTGGATTCGGCCATGGCGATCTCGGCCGCCATGAACGCCTCGGCGTGCGAGCCGCCGCCCTGCTCCCAAAGCTCCTCGAGCCCGGGGCAGCTCAGCGTCCCGCTCAACGACGCCGAGGAGGTCAGCACGGCGGACCCGCCGGGCGCGGAGGTCATGCTGCTGCTGCCACTCGCCGGCAGCTGGTAGGGAACGTTGAGCACCTCGCCCGGGACGATCACGTTCGGGTTGTGAATCACGGACTTGTTGGCCTGGTACAGCCCTCGCCAGTCCGCCGGGTTGCCGTAGAACCGCTGCGCGATCGAGGACAGCGTGTCGCCCGGCCGGACGGTGTAGTGCCGGGCCTGCTCGTGATGGATGACCAGGGCGTCGGTATGGACCTGCTCGACGACCGCGCTGCCCCGGGCGGGGACCTGGCGGGCGCCGTGCATCTGCTCGACGACCACGGGAGACCTGGAGAGCTTGAGGCCGGCGTGGGCCTGCGGGGCGGCGATCAGCACGCCCGCGATCGCCATGGCCGGGGCTGCCTTGTAGGCCGTCTCCGCAACGTTCTGTACCTGCGACGGCTTGGCGTGCCTGCCGGTCCGCCTGACCTTCCGCGGGCGGCGGTGCCCGTGCGATGGCCCGTGCGATGGACTGTGCGATGAGTTCACAGCACTCCCTTATTCGTGTCACGCCCGGCGCGCTCACCCCGGATACGGTTCACCCGGCCGGCACGTTCAAACACGCAGAGTTACGTAAGAAACCGGCAACATTTCCGGCTCGCGGTTCGGGTTGGCATCATGGGGTGCGTCAACCTTTCGCGGTTACTGGTGTCTTAGTGGACATGGCAGACGTATGGCAGGCCTCTGCTCCGCAAACCGGGGCGGTACCGGTGAGCGCCTTGTTCCAGGCCCGGTACCCGGAGCTGGTCCGGCTTGCCGATCTGCTGGGCGCCGATGATCCCGAGGACATCGCCCAGGAGGCATTCGCCCGGCTGATCCAGCGGCAAAAGACGCTCCGCGACCAGGACGCCGCGCTCGCCTACGTCCGGTCGACCGTGTGCAACCTGGTCCGCAACCGGCATCGCCATCTGCGCGTCGTCCGGCTGCGGACCCCGGCCGGACACGACGAGGCCTCGTCCGAGCACGCGGTCATGCTCCGCGAAGACCGCCGCGAACTGCTGGCCGCGCTGGCGGCGCTGCCGCCGCGGCGCCGGGAGGCGATCGTGCTCCGGTACTGGCTCGACCTGTCAGAACGGGAGATGGCCGCCGCCATGCGCGTGTCGGCGGGAACCGTGAAATCGCTGGTGAGCCGCGGCCTGGACGCGCTCGGCCAGGCGCTGGAGGGCAAGATATGAGCGCGCTCGAAGACCAGTTGCGGGAGGCCCTGGCCGAACGCGCCACGCTGTCGCCCGTCGACCCGCACGCCTGGGACAAGACGGTGGCGCGAAGCCGCCGCCGTCGCCGGCTCCGGTGGCCGTGGCCCGCGCGGACCGGGCTCCTGATTCCGGCCGCCGCGGCCGCCGCCGTTACCGCCATCGCCGTCGCTGCCACCTTGCTGACCGGGCACGGCGGCCTGAGCGGCGCCCCGGGAACCACGTCCACCCGGCCCGCGACCCCGAGCGCCTCGCCGTCCGTCCCGGCCCCGCCCGGGCCGAACGACCTGTTTGTCCGCGAGATCCCGCCGGTTACCCCGTTCACCAGGCTCAAGCTGTTCGCCGACGGGCACACGGTGGTGACCTACCTGTGGTTCGGTTACGTGCCCGGGTACGCCAGCGCCGGGCTCGCCCTGTGCGAGGTGAACGACGGCGGATTCTATGACGGGTACTCGGCCTGCACCTCCGGGCGGCTTCCGGCCGGCGTACTCGCGCGGTCCGCCGCGACCGACGGCTCCGGGTGGATCAGGCTCGGCGTGGCCGCCCCGCAGGTCACCTCCGTCACCGCGGTCCTGCCGGGCGGGCGGACGGTCCACGGCTCGGCCGAGTCGGTCCGCGGCCTGCCGTACAAGCTCTGGGCGGTGAGCTACCCGGTCACTTCCGCGGCCACGCTGGTGTTCCGCGACGCGGCCGGCCGCGAAGTCACCCACCTCGGCATGCCAGGGGATCAACCCGCCCCGTCGCGCCCGGGCCACGGCGGGATCGCCCTGTTCCGCTACGCCGGCGACACGATGACCGCGTACCGCATCAGCGGCGACCGCATCGGGTTCTGGACCGGCAACGACTCCATGTGGTCCGACGTCCCGGTCAGCGAATCGGCGCTGAACGCGATCGACACCGGATCGACCAGGAGTTCCACCGGGTCCACGCCAGACGACTGGTTCGGCTACGCGCCCAGCGGCACCGCGCGCGTCGCCCTGCGGCTGTCCGACGGCCGGCAGTTCAGCTCGCGGACGATCCCCGGCTGGCCGGGCAGCGGGGTCGTGTTCTGGGGCCCGCTGACCCTGCCCGCCCGGATCGGCTTGCCCGGCGACATCATCGTGATCACCTACGACTCGGCAGGACACATCCTCCGCGAGGTGCCGTACATCTTCCTCGGCTAGGGCAGCACGGCCCGGCGGTCCTCGCCGTCCATGGCCGCCGCCTCCGCCGACCACACCGGCGGGTCGTGCGGCACCCGCAGCGGCCGCGCCCGGCCGCGGCTGCGGTGGGCCGAACGGGCCCGTTCACCACCGCGGTGCGCAGGTAACCGAGCACGATCATCGATAGCTTCCCTCGGGTCATGACCCTCAGGATCAGGCTGCGGCGCCGGGCCAGCCCGGGATGCGGGGACCGTCATGCGGATAAGACGCCAGCCAGAAAGGGAATGTTGTCTCCGGTCAAGAAATCAGGCCCGGCAGCGGCAAGATCACTGCGGCGGGCCTGGCATCATAGAGGCAAATGAGCAAGTCACCTTCGCGCCGCTTCCCCGTGACCGTCACCCAGCTGCCGGTCACCCGCTGCCAGATCTGCCACCGCACGGTGGCCTACCGGCCAGGCAACCTCAGCGAGGTCCTGACCGAGCACTACCGCCGGGCCCATCCCGAAGCGCTCGGCATCACTCCCGAGTAGCTATCAGTCGCGCCGGGCCGCGTCCGGCGTGTCCTGCCACATCTGCGTGCTGTCGAAGCCGATCCGGCCCTCCGGCACGACCTCGAGCACGACCCGGCGGGGCGAGTCGAGGTGCCGCACGAAGGCCGCCGCCGCCTCCGGGTCACCGGGCCGCACCGCGGCGGCCAGCGCCGGGTAGAACCAGGCCTTGGTCGCCTCGTCCTCGCGCACCACGCAGCGTCCCTTGTAGGTCAGCGACTTCGACGTCGTGATGCCCGAGCCGCGGGAGGTCACCACCACGCTGACCCGCGGATCGCGGCGCACCGCGGGCACCCGCGCGCGCTGGCTGCTGGCGGTGAGCCAGAACCGCCCGTCCCGGAACACGTAGTTCATGATCACGCCGAGCGGATGACCCTCGGAGTTGCTCCAGATGAACGTGCACTCGATCTGCCTGGCCAGCAGCTCCGCCTCACTGCCCTGGTCCAGACCGTACTTCGTCACGTCCTCATAGTCGCGGTCCGGCATGGTCACGAACCCGCGGGCAGCTGGAGCGAGGTGAGCTCGAAGTACTCGGCCAGCCCGTGCTCGCCGAGCTCGCGGCCGACCCCCGACGCCCGGTAACCGCCGAACGGCGCCTTAACGTTGAACCGCCCCCCGTTCACCGCTACCTGCCCGGTGCGCAGGCGGCGGGCCACCGCGATCGCCCGGTCCTGGTCGGCGGACCACACGCCCCCGGCCAGCCCGTACTCGGAGTCGTTCGCGATCCGTACCGCCTCGTCCTCGCTGTCCGCCGGCAGCACGGCCAGGACCGGGCCGAAGATCTCCTCGCGGGCGATCACCATGTCCGGCGTGACGGCCGAGAACACCGTGGGCCGGACGTAGAACCCGCGGTCCAGGCCATCCGGCGGATCCTGGCCGCCCGCGACCAGCGTGGCGCCCTCCGCGCTGCCTTGCTCGATGTAGCCGCGGATGCTCTGCCGCTGCCCGGCGGTGACCACCGGGCCGAGGTCGGTGCCATCCTCGAGCGGGTCGCCGACGCGCATGGCGCCGATCAGGCCGGCCAGCCCGTCCTCGACGGCCGGCAGCAGCGTGCGCGGCACGATCAGCCGGGTCAGCGCGGAGCAGGTCTGGCCGTTGTTGACGAAGCAGGCGCGCACCGCCACCGGCAGCGCGGCGGCCAGATCGGTGTCGTCGAGCAGGATGAACGGCGACTTGCCGCCCAGCTCCAGCGTCAGCCGCTTGACCGTCGGGGCGGCGGCCTGCGCGACCCGGACCCCGGCCTGCGTCGAGCCGGTGATGCTCACCATGTCGACGTCCGGGTGGGCGGCCAGCATCTCGCCGATCTGGCTGCCCGGCCCGCTGACGATGTTCACCGTGCCGGGCGGCAGGCCCAGCTCGTCGATCACCTCGGCCAGCACGAAGGCCGCGAGCGGCGCGGCGCCGGCCGGCTTCAGCACGATCGTGCAGCCCGCCGCCATGGCCGGAGCCAGCTTCGCGGCCAGCTGGTACAGCGGGTAGTTCCACGGCGTGATCGCGGCCACCACCCCGGCTGGCTGCCGGATGAGCAGGGACGTGCCGATCCTGCTTTCCAGCGGGAAGTCACAAGCGATGTCGGCCATCGACCGGAACACGTCCACGGCCAGGCCGACCTGCACCCGGCGGGAGATCGCGATCGGCGTCCCCACCTCGCGGCTCATCAGCTCGGCGAGTTGCTCGCCGCGCGCTTCCAGCCCGTCGGCCAGGGCCCGGAGCGCGGCCGCGCGGTCCGCGATGGGGGTCCGCGACCACGCCGGGAACGCCCCGCGGGCCGCCGCCACCGCCAGCTCGACGTCCGCCCCGCCGCCACGCGGCACCCGGCCCATGACGTCCTCGGTCCGGCTGTCGATCACGTCGATGTCGCCATCGGCGGCCGGCTGGACCCAGCCGCCGCCGATGTAAAGCTCCTTGCGAACGTCCACCGCGAAACCTCCTGTCTATGACAGTATCTACAGTATGAGTTCATAAAGTAAGCGGGAGCCTCAATGCAGATCGGCCTGTGCTTGCCCCAACTCGGCGGCTACGTTGACCGCGATGGCCTGCGCGCCTTCTGCGAGCAGGCCGAGGAACTCGGCTACGGCAGCCTATGGGTTCAGGAACACATCTTCTATCCACTGCATCCGGTCTCTGGTTACTCGGCCCGCCCCGGGCTGAAGGTTCCGGACGCCTACCGCAGCACCCTGGCCGCGCTGGAGACGCTGACCGCCGCGGCGGCCTGGACCACCCGCCCGGTGGTCGGGACGAGCATCCTGGTCGCCGGGCTGCACCGGCCGGTCGCGCTGGCCCAGCAGCTGTCCACCATCGACCTGCTGTCCGGCGGCCGGCTGGTGGCCGGGTTCAGCGTCGGCTGGTCCGACGAGGAGCACCAGGTCATGGACGTGGACCCGCGGACCCGCGGCGCCCGCTGCGACGAGCTCATCGACGCCCTGGTCGCCTGCTGGGGACCGGACCCGGTCACGTACAGCGGCCGGTTCTTCACCATCCCCGAGGCCGAGATCCGCCCCAAGCCGCTGCAGCAGCCCCGGCCGCGCCTGCTGTCGGGCATGCGCTCGCCGGCCGGGCTGCGCCGCACCGCGGAGAAGTTCGATATCTGGAACCCGGCGTCCGGCCCGCTCGAGCAGCACTTGGAGATGTTCGGCCAGCTCAGCCAGCTGCGCCCGCCCGGACGCAAGCCGCTCGAGCTGTACCGCAGGCTGTTCACCACCCCGCCGGTGCAGGTGGCGAACCTGCGCCCGCTCAGCGTGGACGAACTCTGCGAGGAGGTCGCGCAGTCGCGCGCGGCAGGCGTCGACGCGGTGATCATCGACACCAACTTCGATCCCGCCCTGAACACCCCCCAGCGCTGGGCCGAGGTCCCGCGGACCCTCGCCCCCCTCCTCGCGGCCGCCACGTAACGCGGCCACCACCCCGGCTGGCTGCCGGATGAGCAGGGACGTGCCGATCCTGCTTTCCAGCGGGAAGTCACAAGCGATGTCGGCCATCGACCGGAACACGTCCACGGCCAGGCCGACCTGCACCCGGCGGGAGATCGCGATCGGCGTCCCCACCTCGCGGCTCATCAGCTCGGCGAGTTGCTCGCCGCGCGCTTCCAGCCCGTCGGCCAGGGCCCGGAGCGCGGCCGCGCGGTCCGCGATGGGGGTCCGCGACCACGCCGGGAACGCCCCGCGGGCCGCCGCCACCGCCCGCTCGACGTCCGCCCCGCCGCCACGCGGCACCCGGCCCATGACGTCCTCGGTCCGGCTGTCGATCACGTCGATGTCGCCATCGGCGGCCGGCTGGACCCAGCCGCCGCCGATGTAAAGCTCCTTGCGAACGTCCACCGCGAAACCTCCTGTCTATGACAGTATCTACAGTATGAGTTCATAAAGTAAGCGGGAGCCTCAATGCAGATCGGCCTGTGCTTGCCCCAACTCGGCGGCTACGTTGACCGCGATGGCCTGCGCGCCTTCTGCGAGCAGGCCGAGGAACTCGGCTACGGCAGCCTATGGGTTCAGGAACACATCTTCTATCCACTGCATCCGGTCTCTGGTTACTCGGCCCGCCCCGGGCTGAAGGTTCCGGACGCCTACCGCAGCACCCTGGCCGCGCTGGAGACGCTGACCGCCGCGGCGGCCTGGACCACCCGCCCGGTGGTCGGGACGAGCATCCTGGTCGCCGGGCTGCACCGGCCGGTCGCGCTGGCCCAGCAGCTGTCCACCATCGACCTGCTGTCCGGCGGCCGGCTGGTGGCCGGCTTCAGCGTCGGCTGGTCCGACGAGGAGCACCAGGTCATGGACGTGGACCCGCGGACCCGCGGCGCCCGCTGCGACGAGCTCATCGACGCCCTGGTCGCCTGCTGGGGACCGGACCCGGTGACGTACAGCGGCCGGTTCTTCACCATCCCCGAGGCCGAGATCCGCCCCAAGCCGCTGCAGCAGCCCCGGCCGCGCCTGCTGTCGGGCATGCGCTCGCCGGCCGGGCTGCGCCGCACCGCGGAGAAGTTCGATATCTGGAACCCGGCGTCCGGCCCGCTCGAGCAGCACCTGGAGATGTTCGGCCAGCTCAGCCAGCTGCGCCCGCCCGGACGCAAGCCGCTCGAGCTGTACCGCAGGCTGTTCACCACCCCGCCGGTGCAGGTGGCGAACCTGCGCCCGCTCAGCGTGGACGAACTCTGCGAGGAGGTCGCGCAGTCGCGCGCGGCAGGCGTCGACGCGGTGATCATCGACACCAACTTCGATCCCGCCCTGAACACCCCCCAGCGCTGGGCCGATGTCCCGCGGACCCTCGCCCCCCTCCTCGCGGCCGCCACGTAACCGGCGCCGCTGTCACCGACACGCGACAGCCCTGGCCGCACGCCCGTGCCCGGCGCCCATCCGATCGCCGACCCGCCATTCTCAAATGATCATGAACTAGTGTTCGATTACTATCTGATCTATGATAGACTGCCCGTAGAAGAATTCATAATTTTCTTCCGAACGGAGCGTGGTCCGTGCCCCCGGAACCGGTTTCCCCCGACCCCGGGCCGTCCTGCCCGGACTGGATGGACGACCCGGCCTACCTGGCCATGCGGGCTGCGGACACCGATCCCGGCGACCTGGACCTGAGACGACCCCGACGACGACCCGCCGCCGGAGGTGGATGACGGGCGAGCTGGCCGCTGAGGCGGCGCAGATCGATCGCTGGCCAGGGACGGGCCGCGGCGGTGATGGCCAGGCTGGGCCTGACCGCGGCGATGGCCGCGGACGCCGCGGCGGCGCTGGGGCGGCGGGGTCCGGGGATGCCGGGGTCCGCGCAGAGCTTCCCCGGGGTATACGCCAGCCGGTCCTCCGGGTTCGCGTCGGGGAAGCCGCTGGATACCGCGCCCGGGTGCCTGGTGCTGGGCCAGTTCGCGGAGGAGGCGGCCGGGCCGGATGACCGGTACCCGGGCGCCTCCGATGATGAGCTGGGCGGGGCGATCTGCGCGTGGGACCGGGTCGAGGCCTACGCCAGCAGCCGCAAGCACGCCGCGGCCGCCGAGCTGATCCGCCGCCGCCCGGCCGAGGGATGCGCACCTGCGGGCCCGGCGCGGATGCCGGAGGCGTGCGATGAGTTCACCGCCCGGGAGCTGGGCTCGATCCTGGGTGAGTCCCGGGCGGCGGCCGAGGACATGCTGTCCCTGGCGGAGGAGCTGGAGGTCAACCTGCCCGGCACCAAGGCGGCGTTCCGGGCCGGGATCCTGGGTCAGCGCAAGGCCGCGATCATCGCCTCGGCCACCGCGGTGCTGGACCCCGGGGAGGCCCGGGCCGCCGAGGCGATGGTGCTGGGCCGGGCCGGGACGCTGACCCCGCCCGGGCTGCGCGCCGCGATCGACCGCGCCGTCATGGAGGTCGCCCCGGGCAAGGCGCAAAAGCGCCGCGAGCATGAGGCGAAGAGGACCCGGGTGGAGCGGTGGGCCGAGGCGATCGGGGAACGCGGGGCTGGCCGGGCGGGAACTGCCGCCCGCGCAGGTGCTGGCCGCGGACCAGCGGGTCACCGCATGGGCCAAGGAACTGCGCAAGGCCGGGGTAGAAGGCGGCATGGACGCGCTGCGGGCCCGGGCCTACCTGGACATCTTGCTCGGCATGGACTCCCGGCCCCTCGGCAGCCGCACGGACGCACCCGCCAGCCCCAGGACCCCGCCCAGCCCCAGGACCCGCCGCCCAGCTCCGAGGCCCGGGCTCCGGACCGGCTACCGGGTCCGGGCGGGCCGCTGGCCGGGGTGATCCCGCCCGGGTTCGCCGGGCACGTGAACCTCACCATTCCCGCGGCCACCCTCATCGGGCGCGCGGACCGGCCCGGCGAGCTCGGCGGGATCGGGCCTATCGACCCCGACCTGGCCCGGGACCTGGCCGCCGCCGCGGCGCGTAACCCCCGGTCCACCTGGTGCGTGACCGTCACCGACCAGGACGGGCACGCGGTCGGGCACGGCTGCGCCCGCCCCGCGACACGGCGAAAACCAGACGGGCCTGACCCGCCGGGCGGCCCATCGTTCACCTTCACCCCCACCGATCAGCCCGGCCCGCCCGGCGGGTACGGCACCTGGCGGTTCACCACCGGGCAGCAGGACCTGCTGATCAAGATCGGGCCGCTGCCCACCGGAGACTGCGATCACCGGTGGCAAGCCCAGGGCCACGATCCCGGGGTCATGCTCCGGCACCTGACCGAGGTCCGGCACGCGACCTGCACCGGACCCGGCTGCCGGCGGCCCGCAGCCCGATGCGATTTCGAGCACAACGTTCCGTATGAGGCCGGTGGCCGGACGTGCATGTGCAACGGCGGCCCGAAATGCCGGTACGACCACCGGCATGAAGCAGCACCCGCGGTGGAACGCCGAGCAGCTTCCCGGCGGATACATGCGGTGGACCACCCCGTCGGGACGGCAGTACACCACCGAGCCGACCCGCTATCCCATCTAGCTGCCCGACCTGGTGCTGACCCTCAACGTCGCCCGTCTTACCGGTAATCGCGGAAGAACGCGGCCAGGTCGGTGACGAACAGCCCGGGTTCTTCCAGCGAGGGGAAGTGGCCTCCGGCCGGCATCTGGGTCCAGCGCGTGATGGTGTACAGCCGTTCCGCCCATGACCGGGGCACCCGGCGCACGTCGCGCGGGTAGACCGCGCATCCGGTGGGGACCTGCACCCGGGGCGGCGGCGGGAAGGTCCGCTTCTGCTCGGCCCATTCCGCGTACAGCCGGGCCGCCGACGCGATCGTCCCGGTCAGCCAGTAGGTGGTCACGTTGGCCAGCAACTCGTCCTTGGTGAACCGGCGCTCGACGTCGCCGCCGCAGTCGCTGAACGACCGGAACATCTCGACCAGCCACGCGGCCAGCCCGGCGGGGGAGTCGTTCACGGCGAAGGCCAGGGTGTGCGGCCGGGTGGTGTTCAGCGGCAGGTGGATGACGGTCCCGGCCGCCTGGTGGGCGGCCCAGTCGCGCAGCCCCTGGCGCTCGCTGTCGCTGAGCCCGGCCTCAGGGTCCCCGTCCGGCGGGTCGCCGAGCGGCATCGTGAGGTAGAGCGCGCACACGCCCGTCCCCGCGCCGGACCGGACCAGGTCGGTGCTGATGATGGCGCCCCAGTCCCCGCCGGCGGCGCCGTACCGCTGGTAGCCAAGCCGCTGCATCAGCAGCGCGAACGCGGCCGAGATCCGCCGCACGTTCCAGCCCGGGCCGACGGTGGGCCCGGAGAATCCGTACCCGGGGATCGACGGGCAGACGACATGGAAGGCGTCGCGGGCGCGGCCGCCGTGCCGCACCGGGTCGCGCAGCGGCTCGATGACCTTCTCGAACTCGAACACCGAACCCGGCCAGCCGTGCACGAGCAGCAGCGGCAGCGCTCCCGGCTCCGGCGAGCGGGCGTGGATGGCGTGGATCCGCTGGCCGTCGACGTCCATCGCCACCTGGCCGAAGCCGTTCAGCCGCGCCTCGCATGCCCGCCAGTCAAAGTCCTCCCGCCAGTACCGGCACAGTTCTTCCAGATACGGCCGGCTAGGCCCGTAGGTCCAGCCGGAGCCGGGGAACTCGTCCAGCCACCGGGTCCGGGCCAGCCGCTCGCGCAGGTCGTCGAGGTCACGCTGCGGAACATGCAGCTCGAACGGCGAGATCTCAGCGGACACGCGCCTCAGCGCCGCCGGTAGCCGGTCGCCTGACCGCCGGAGTCGAAGCCGAACAGCGCGACCCCGTCCGCGTCGGTCACCAGCCGGTCGGCGCCGTCGGTGCCCAGCGCCACCTTGATCTTCTGCGTGCTCCACTTGGTGATGTCCAGGCACAGCGAGGCCAGCTCGGCCGGCCCGAACGACGCCCGGGCCTGCCCGGCCACGACCCCGGACAGCAGCGAAGGCTGGGTGATGAACGCGTCGGTGACGCGCAGCGCCACCTTGGCCCGCTCCGGCAGGTCACTGCGCTCGTAGAAGTCGACCTTGGCCGTCATGTCCTCGTCCACCCCGGCCGCCCGCGAGTCGGCCAGCCGCAGCGTCTGGCAGATCCGGCAGTTGTGGGTCCGCGCGCACCGCAGCCGGACCAGTTCGGTGGTTACCGGGTCGAGCGCGCTGCTCCGCACCACCGCCGCCTGGTACGCGTTCAGCAACCCGGCCGCCGATGCATCCGAACCGCAGACGAGCCACCCGGCACCCCCGCAAACGCGTCATCCAGCAGCCGGGCCGCGATCAGCTGCAGCCGCTGGGTGAACTCGACCACGTAGATCGCCGTCACCAGCTCCCGCGCGCCGTCCGCGCCGAACCGCGCGGTCAGCCCCTCCCGCATCTCCTCGGTCGTCCCGCTGACGTCGATCACGAACTGCTCGGCAAAGTCCACCACGTCCTGCTCCGCAACCAAGGAAGCCGAGGAAGCCGAGGCAGCCGGGGAAGCCGCCAACGCAACCACGCCCGGGTTCCCGATGAGCTGCGCCACCCGAACCCGCACCAGCTCCAGCAGCACCGGGTCGCCGGCCTGCCAGACCCGCTCGTTCAGCGCGGTCAGCAGCCCGCAGGCCTCGGGCCGGAGCCGCGACAACCCCGCGGGCAGCCCCCAGGCCACCTCCGCCTCGGAAAAGTTACTGGTCGTCATGGCGATCCTCCCGGTCCTCGCGTCCCTGCCGGAACAGCTGCGCCTCTATCGGCATGCCGGCGCCGAGCGGCTCGGTGCGGGTCCACTCGTGCACGCAGACCCGGTGCACGATGGCCCACCGCCCGTCCCGGCATTCGTACCGGTCCAGGTACCGGCCCCACCAGGTGTCCAGCTGCCGGCCGCCGTCGACGGCGCGCAGCAGGTACGTCACGTTGTAGACCTCGCCGGTGGCGTGGCTGTCGTCGATGAGGTCGATCGCGTGGTTGAGCACGCAGTGCATGGTCGCTTCGTACCGGCGGTGGGATCGCACCACCCGCGCGCACAGGTCCGCGGCCGGTCCCACGAACACGCCGTGGTCGTCGGTGGCGTCGTCATGGTAGGCGCTGCGCATCAGCTCGGCATCCAGGCGGTCGACCCCGCGGCAGTAGCGCAGCGCAGCCTGCCGGATCGCCTCGGCGGCAGCTGCCCGGGCGACGGCGCCTCGGCGGCGGCTCCGGCAGCCGCCGTATCAGCGGGCGGCACTTAGCGCTCCGACGGCATGTCGAGGACCCGGCTGATCCGGTGGTGGCTGGACGGCCGGGGCGCCGCGACCCAGACGCACAGCTCGGGGTCGGCCTCGAACAGCGTGCCTTCCACGTACCGGCCGCTGGGCGTGAACCGGCCCCACCGGGTCCCCATGGTGACGTGCACGGTGCCGTCCCCGTTGTCGGCGTAGTAGGCGTTCGGGTTGAGCGGGTGCCTGATGGAGCCGGGCCGCGGCACCGCCGGCCCGGCCGTCGCCGTTGGCCCGGCCGTCGCCGCCCGCCCGCCCGGCACCGCCCGGCCGTCGCCGTCGACTACTGGCCGATCCACCTGGTCAGAAGGTCGTGCCGCCACGTGATCATGCCCTCCTGGAATCTGGACGCGGTGACGTACTGGCGCCGCGTGGTCTCCAGGCCGCGCTGTACCGCCTCCATGTTGAACGTGTCCTGCTCCATGACCAGGCCGAGCGTCTGCAGCTCGGGCGCGTTCGTCCACGGCTCGCCGAAGCCGAGCTCGGTGATCTGCGCGGTGGGCGGCCGCTCGCCCCGGTACGGGGTGAGGAACATGACCTCGAAGATCGACTCGTTGTGCCGGTCGCCGTTGGGGCGGAACCGGTACACGATCCGGTTGTAGCCGCCCCAGGGGTGCAGGTTCGGGAACACCGCGTAGTTCCAGTGATCGACGAGCTCGGCGTCGCAGATGTCATCCGCCTCGTCGCCCATCACCTGGCGCCACCGCTCCCGGCCGGCTTCCGCCATCGCGTCGCGGGCGGTGCTGCGCTGGCCGAACGGGATGGGCAGGTCCTCGCCCTCGCGCACGTCCAGCATGCGTTTGAGGATGTCCGCCTCGAGCGCCTCGCCGGGCAGGTCCTCGATCGGCGTCCCCGACGGGCTGATCTGCCGCGAATAGTTACCGTAGACGTCGACCGCGGCGTTGGCGTCGCCCACGTACGGGGCCGACTGGGGATGCGTGGCGCCCAGATGCAGCCCCTCGTCGAACGCCTCCTGCGCCACCTTCCAGTTGCACCGGATCTTCTTGGCCACGTGGGCCTGCACGTAGCGGTGCTCGAAGTCCCAGCGGGCGAAGTGATCCGGCAGGGTGCCCAGGAACGCCTCGAACGGCTCGGCGTCCGGGTCGGGGTTGATGAACACGAACCCGCCCCACACGCCGACCTTGGCCTCGGGCAGCGCCCAGGCGTCGCGGTTCGCCTCGATCTCGGGGAACTCCGACGGTGCCGGCGTGTAGCGCAGGCTGCCGTCCAGCCGCCAGGTGAAGCCGTGGAAGCTGCACCGGAACTCACTGCACCGGCCGTCGTAGTCCTTCAGCGCCCGGCCGCGGTGCAAGCAGGCGTTGACGAACGCCTTGATCCCGTCGCGGGTCCGGACCACCAGGTAGGAGTCGCCCGCGATGTCGTACACCACGTAGCTGCCGACGTCCGGGAGGTTCTCCTCGCGGCAGGCCATCTGCCAGACCTTGCGCCACAGCCGGGTGCGCTCGAGCTCGTGCCACTCGCGGCTGGTGTACCTGGTTACCGGAATCTGCGTGCTGTCCGGCTCGTAGATGAATCGTTCGCGCAGGTACGCCGGAGGCGGGTGCGGGTCGTCCAGGACGAGGTCGTACCAGAGTGTGGTCCGCTTGGCGCGCTCTTCCACGCGAGGCGCGGTCGTCATGCGCATGCCTCCATCGCGGTACTTACTTTAGACAGACTCAATATACAAAGATACCATCGACACTGTCGAGCATAAACTTCGCTCTTCAACCACCCCGCGCTCGGGGGCGCGGCCGACCTGCTCGTGAGGTGATCGATGGCCGCCAGTCCCGCCGTGCCTCTCGGCTACACCTTGTGGGCGGGCACCGTCGGCTTCACCTCACCGCTGGCCGAGCGTTTTGCCGCCGCCGCGGCGACCGGCTGCCGGCAGGTTACGCTCAGCCCGCCCGACGTCCTGCGTGCGGCAAAAGACGGGACGACCGCCGCCGAGATCGGGCGGCAGGCCCGGGACCTCGGCCTGGACCTGGTCATCGATCCGGTCATGAACTGGTATCCCGACCGCGAGCCGTCGCCGTCGCGGTTCGCCGGCGTGAGCACCGACGACGCGCTGCGGATGTGCGAGGCGCTGGGCGTCACCTCGCTGTCGGCCATCGCCACCGCCAGCAGCGACCTGCCGGTCCCCGAACTCGCCGGGTCCTTCGCCCGGCTCTGCGACCGCGCCGCCGGCTTCGGCGCCCAGGTCCACCTGGAGTTCATCCCGTTCACCATCGTCCGCACCCTGCGGATCGCCTGGGACCTGGTCCGCGCCGCCGACCGCCCCAACGGCGGCCTGGTCTTCGACACCTGGCACTTCTTCCGCGGCGAGCCCCAGTTCGACGTGCTCGAAACCATCCCCGGCGACCGGATCTTCCAGATCCAGCTCGACGACGCGCGAGCCGAGCCGACGGGCACGCTCCGCGAGGAAACCCAGCACCGCCTGCTCCCCGGCGACGGCGAACTGGACCTGGTCACCGCCATCCGCACCCTGCACCGGATCGGCGCGCTGCGCTGGGTCGGCCCCGAGGTGATCAGCCCTCAGCTGGCCGCCCTCCCGGTCCTGGACGCCGCTACCCTGGCCCTGGACCGCACCCGCGCGTTCCTCGCCGCGGCCCTCTAGCCGGCGAACTGCCTGCAGCTGGCGAGTTCCTGGTAAGCGGCGACGGTCATGGGGTGGTCCTCGCCGAAGTGCTCGAGCCACGCTTCGGCATTTGCTTGCAGTAGCGGCGCGGCCTCGTCACGCCGGCCTGCCAGGCGATCGCCGATCCGAGCAGGGTGCCTGCCCGCAGCGTTGCGTAGTGCGCCGGGCCGTGCAGGCGTTCCGCTTCCGCGACCGTCGCCCGGGCCCGGGCCTCGGCTTCACCGGACATCCACAGGCCGAGCTCGGCGACGGCCAGATGGTTCTGCCTGCTGACGTCCGAGGGGGGGTGCCCGGGCGGGAGGTCCTGCAGTAGCTGTCGCGCGTCCTCATACCGGTGCTGGCCGTTGAGGCTGGCCGCCAGGCCGATCTGCACCGGAAGCAGGTGGTGGGCGGACACCCGAGCGAGGCCCTGGCCGCCCGTATCGCCGAACGCGCCTCGGCCTCGGCCTGCGGGTACCGGCCGCTTCCGTTCAGCACGCCCACCAGCCCGCACGTCCGCTCACCGCGCCAGGTACCCGCCGTCCACGGCGAGCACGTGGCCCATCGTGTACGTCGATGCGTCCGAGCACAGCCACAGCACCGCGTTCGCGATCTCGTCCACCTGCCCGAACCGGCCGATCAGGCTCAGCTGGGCCAGCACGTCCGCCTCCGCAGAGCCACGGGCCGCCATCGCCCCGCGCAGCATCGGCGTGTCGATCGCGCCCGGCGCCACCGCGTTGATCCGGATGCCAGAACCTGCGTACTCGATCGCGGCCGCCTTGGTCATCCCGACCACGCCGTGCTTGGTCGCGGTGTACACCGACTGCTTGGGCCGCGGCCGGAACGAGTTCGTCGAGGCGATGTTGACGATCGCCCCGCCGCCGCGCTCCAGCATGGCCCGGATCTCGTACTTCAGGCACAAGAAGATCGACTTGAGGTTGACCGCCACCAGCCGGTCGAACGTGGCCTCCTCGCAGTCGGCCAGCGGCGTCGTCTCGGTCTCGATCGCGGCCGCGTTGCACGCGCAGTCCAGCCCGCCGAAGTTCGTCACGGCGGCATCCACCGCCGCCGAGACGTCCGCGGCAGCAGATACATCGGTCCGCACGAAGACGGCCGAGCCCCCGTCCTGCTTGATCAAAGAGACGGTCTCCTCACCCCCCTCGGCCGCGATGTCGGCCGCCACCACCGCGGCGCCCGCCGCCGCGAACGCCCGCGCCGTGGCCCGCCCCATCCCGCCCGCCGCCCCGGTGACCAGCGCCACCTTCCCCTCGAAGGCCCCGGCAAAGGCCCCGGCCAAACCCCCGGCCAAGCCCCCGGCCAAACCCCCGCTCACGAAGCGGCCCCCGCCGCGTGCCGCCCCGCCAGATAGCCGAACACCACGGCCGGCCCCAGCGTCCCCCCGGCCCCGCCGTAGGTCATGCCCATCGCCGAGGCCATGGCGTTCCCGGCCGCGTACAGCCCCGGGATCGGCTCGCCGTCGACGTCAAGCACCTGCCCGTTCCCGTCGGTGCGCGGCCCGCCCTTGGTCCCCAGCACGCCCGAGTACACCTGCACCGCGTAGAACGGCGGCGTATCCAGCGGCCCCAGCGTGGCCGCCGGCCCCGGGCCGGCCGCCGGGTCCCCCCACCACCGGTCATGCACGCTGTCCCCGCGCCCGAACTCCTCGTCCCGGCCGGCCGCGGAGGCAGAGTTCCACCGCGCCACCGTCTCCTCCAGCGCCGCCTCCGGGACCCCGATCGCCGACGCGAGCGACGCCACCGACGCCGCCGAGGCCAGCCACGAAGGCGTGTCCTCTTCGCCCCGGTAACCCGCCAGCCCGTACCGGGTCAGGTAGTGCCGGTCGAAGATCATCCACGCCGGGTGGTTGATGTAGTCGAAGCTGCTCACATCGAGTACGTGGAACGCGGCGCCCAGCGCGTTGTAGTTCGCCGCCTCGTTGGTGAACCGGTGCCCCCGCCGGTTCACCATGATGCAGTGCGGGCGGGTGCGCTCGCCGTTGACCTGCCAGGCCGCCATCTGGCCGCCCACCGGGACGTCGATCGTGGCCACCCACCAGCCCTCGCGCATGTTGCCCAGCGCCGCGCCCACCCGCATGGCCATCTTCAGCCCGTCGCCGGTGTTGGTCGGGACCGACGCGGCGCGCACCAGCGGCCCGCGGATGAACGCCCGGACCAGCTCCGGATCCCACTCGAACCCGCCGGTCGCGATCACCACCCCCCGCGCCGCCCCGACGTCCACCGGACCGGAAGACGTCGAGAACCGGACCCCGGTGATCCGCCGCCCGTCGCGCAGCAATTCGACCGCCCGCATCCCGGTCCGCGGCTCGATCCCGCGATCCAGGCAGCCACGCAACAGCGCCCCGATCAGCCCCTGCCCGGCCCCGCGCTCGTCGTGGACCTTCCGCCGCGAAAGCTCAGCCGGATCGACGCCCTGCGGGGCGCCGCGCCCCAGGCTGGTCTCGCTCATCATGATGTTGCCCGACAGCTGCGGCCCCACCGTGACCCGGTGCTGCCAGGTGCCCAGCGAATCGAACGGGAACAGCGGGCACTCCATCGACCGGCCGCCGCCCGGCTTGGCCCCGGGGTGCTCGGGATGGTAGTCGGGGAAGTCCTTGATGATCTGGAACTGGACCGGGGTGTTCTGCTCCAGCCAGGTCACCACCTCGGGCCCGGCGTCGACCAGCGCCCCGGCCAGGTCCATGTCGATCAGCCCGTTCGACAGCGACCCCAGGTAGGTCATGACCTCCTCCTGGCTGTCAGAAATACCCAGCGCAGCCATGTGCGGGTTCATCGGGATCCACACCATGCCGCCGGACCAGGCGCTGGTGCCGCCGACCGTATCGGCCTTCTCGAACAGCCCCACGCTCGCGCCCGCGGCGGAGGCCCGGATCGCGGCGGTCAGCGCCGCGGCGCCGGTACCCAGGACGATGACATCGAACGCTTCCACCTGGACTCCTTCGCGCTTACCGGTCAGAGTTTTTATTCAATCACTACATAAAGAACCTAGCCACGGCCGGCCATGGTCTCTAGCATCGATCTCAATCCTTCACGCGACGTAGCAGGAGGCACCGTGACCGACGAACCCCGGCTGCAGAAGTTCCTGGACCACGTGGCGGCCGACCGCGGCGGCACGGTCACCGTGTTCCGGCCGATCAGCGGCGGCTACAGCCGCCTGTCCGCACTGGCCACGGTGCGCTGGGCCGACGGCTCCGAGGAGTCCTTCGTGCTGCGGTCGGACCCGCCGGCCGACACCGGGGTCTTCGACAGCGACCGGGACAGCGAGTGGCGGCTGCTGGAGGCGATCTCAGGAAAGCTGCCCATCCACACGCCCAGGCCCCGGTGGTACGACCCGACCGGACAGCACCTCGGGGCCAAGTGCTTCATCGTCGACTTCTTCAACGGCCGGCCGCTGTCCGACATCGCCCAGGAGCCGGGCCAGGTGCCGCGCGCCGCGCAGATCTACGTCGACACCCTGGCCGAGGTGCACCGGACCCCGCTGGACGTGCTGCCGCCCGCCCTGGAGCGCCCCGCGGACTGGGAGAGCTACATCGAGGGCCTGGTCGAGCACCTGAGCCAGCTCGACCGCGACATCGCGGACAGCAACCCCGCCCTGCACTTCGTGGCGGCTCAGCTGGCCGCGCACCGGCCGCCCCCGGTCCCGCTCACCTTCGTGCACGGCGACGCGCAGCCCGCCAACATCCTGGTGCCGGACCAGGGCCCGGTGCTGATGATCGACTGGGAGTTCGCGCGCATCGGCGACCCGCGCGAGGATCTCGGCTACTACAGCCACCTGCCCGTCCCGCCGAACCTGTACCAGGCCGATCCGCCCGGCTTCCTGGCCCGCTACCGCGAGCGCACCGGCCTGACGCAAGAGCAGGTCAACGAGGACACCGTCTCCTATTTCTACGTCCTGGGCATGGCCCGCCTGCTGGGCCAGATGTTCGACGCCACCGACGCCCTGGCCCACGGTCAGTCGCGCGGCGTGATGGCCACCTACATGATGAACGGCATCTCGGCCACGACCACCGCGTTCGTCGAGGTCGCCCGGCAACTGGCCCACTGAGGGAGCGCCCATGCTATCGAGGCCCACGACCGAGCAGATCCTGCTGGACTGCTGCCGCGAGCTGATGACCAACGTGCTGCCGTCGCTGACCGACGCGACCGCCCAGGTCTCGGTGATCATGGTGGAGACGGTCCTGCGCAACACCGCGGTCCGCGCCGCCCACGAGGTGGCCTGGATGCGCGACGAGACCGCCGACATCGAGGCCTACGCCCGCGAGGTCGCCGCCCAGGCCCCGGGAACCACACTCGAAACCGCCCTCGCCGCGCTGGCCGCCGCCCCCCGTGACAGCCTGCACCTGGACGACGTGGTGGAGACCTACTGCCGGGCCGGCAACGCCCTGTCCGCCGCCCTCGAAACCGCCGTGGCCAGCGGCCTGGCCCCCCTGATCCAGCGCGGCGAGGAAATCCTGGACGTCCGCTCCGGCCACGAAACCGACGTCATGGCCGGCTGGAGTCCGACCGGCCGCTGACCGTCCGCTCCCTTTCTTTATTTATGCCGAACGGACCGTGCTGCGTGCCCCTGTCCCGCAGTCGCGATCTCCCGCCTGGGCGCCCCCACAGCACTACTCCCCGGGGAGGCAGTCCTTGCTTCCCCGGGGTCGGCCCCGGGGGAAGCAAGGTAGCGGGATCCTCAGCCGGTCACCGGGAACGTGGTGCCGACCGGTGAAGGAACAGGCGCCGGCTTCGGCTTCGGCCTCGGCTTGGGCTTCGGCTTCGGCTTCGGCTTCGTAGCTTCGGAGTCGGAGCCGGAGCTCGAGGACCGCCGCCCCCGCCGGGTGGTGTTGAGGAGCCGCCGCCCCCGCCGGGTGGTGTTGAGGAGCCGCCGCCCCCGCCGGGCGGTGTTGAGGAGCCGCCGCCCCCGCCGGGCGGTGTTGAGGAGCCGCCGCCCCCGCCGGGTGGTGTTGAGGAGCCGCCGCCCCCGCCGGGCGGTGTTGAGGAGCCGCCGCCCCCGCCGGGTGGTGTTGAGGAGCCGCCGCCCCCGCCGGGTGGTGTTGAGGAGCCGCCGCCCCCGCCGGGCGGTGTCGAGGAACCCCCGCCGCCAGGCGGTGTCGAGGAGCCGCCGCCGCCCGCCGCCGCCAGAGGCGCAGCTGGGCGCGGTGATGTTGTCGTCAATGAGGGTGACGGACGCGGTACTGGCCAGCAACCGGCCCATGATGTTGTCGTTGGCCCCCACCCCGATCATGGCCGAGGCCAGGACGGTGCCCACGAAGGTGGTACCTGAATTAAGGGTCGCGGAGCTGCCCACCTGCCAGAAGACGTGGCAGGCCTGGGCGCCGCCAGCGAGCTTGATCGTGGTGCCGGTGTCCGTGATGAGGGTGGAGCCGGCCTGGAAGATGAAGACCGAGCTCGCGTCTCCGGTCAAGGTCAGCGAACCGCCGACTTCCAGCGAGGACGTGGCGTTGTATACACCAGGCCCGAGGACCTGACCGGCGCCGAGGGGCGCGGTAACGGAAGATGTTTTGGTTCGTCCGGCTGCATCGTTGTAGGCGGTGGTCAGGGCGCTTTGGGCGCTCGCCGCCGAGGCGTCGCCCGCGTGTATGGTGCCATTGGTAACCATGCCGTTAGGTGCGCCGGTGAACCCGGTCACGGCGGTGCCCGGGCTCACGCCGAGGTCCCCGCTGACGACGCTCGGGCCGGTGTTGGTAACGGTGGACCCGGCCAGGACCGCGTAAGGGGTGGCCGTGCCGAGATCTACCGTGGCGGTCGCGGCACTTGCGGACTGACTGAAAACAGACATGCCGATGGCTACGGTTATGGCTAGGGCCGCGGCAATTACCGGCCCGGCCGCCAGCCAGAAGTAGTCGGCGCGCCTGGGTGAGGCGCGACTGCTGCCGATCTTCCTCATGCGCATATCCTTTCGTAATGGTTTTTCCGGGAGAATAGGGATCATAAAGGTAGCCCCCACGGATTCACCGGTAGTTATCCCGGGGTCTAGGGGCCTGGCAGATCAACTATGACGCTACACGCATTTCGCGCTAAAGGATCCTTCGCCGCCTGCTAAATTATTTCTCGCATATTAAGACATTTTATAACGGCACTAATCAGGAAATTACCGGAAAAACGCCTCCTTCCGGCCGGTGTTCCGTCGTGTTAGGGTTCAGGCACAATCACGGGCTCAGTGTCGTTATGCCTAGGCCGGTCGCGCATTTTCCCTAACACGTCACGGCCAGCACACTCGGTAAAAAGAGCTGCCGAATACGGTGCCCCGGGTCTTTGATTCTTCCTATCCCGGAGGTCTTTCCATGCATAATCACTTCCGATTTGACCGGCTCCGCCGCCGCGCCGCGGCCCGGGCCACGGCGGTCATGCCGGTCATCGCGCTGGCCGTCGCGGTCCTGGCTTCGGGCTGCGGGACGGCCGGCCCGCCGCAGACCACCGGGCCGCCGGGTGCCACTATCCAGCCACCCACTACCGGGGCGCCGTACGCCACCGGAGCGCGACGCCACCGGGGCACCGCAGACCACCGGGGCACCGAACGCCACCGTCCGGCCGCCCGCTACCGGGCCGATGCATGCCACCGGCGCGCCGCATGCCACTGCCGGGCACGTTGCCTGCCACCGCCGCGCTGCCGCCGCTGCCGGGTTGCCGACCGCTGCCGGGTTGCCACCGCTGCCGGGCTGCCCGCCGCTGGGGGACCGCGGGTCTCTGCCCAGCCCAAGCTGGTGCAGGCCGTGCACTCCGCCGCCGCACTGACCGCGCGATTGCCGGCGGCCACCACGTACGGGACGACGCGTGCGGCCCCGCAGGACCCATCTCCGTTCAAGCCAGAGACGGGAACCGTGCTCCATCCCACGACGAGCCGGGTGATCTACTCTCGCCCGGGCGGCCCGGCCGTGGCGGTGCTGCCGGTCACCGAACTCGGCAGCCCGACCTGGGTCCCGGTCGTCCAGTCCCAGCCCAGCTGGGACCGGATCCTGCTGCCCACGCGGCCGAACCGGTCCACCGGCTGGATCTACCTCGGCGGCGGCGGGCTGCAGACTGCCTACACCCCCTACCAGGTCGACATCAACCTCTCCGACTACCGGCTGACCATCCTTGACGCCGGCCGCAGCCTGGGCACGTGGACGGTGGCCGAGGGCGCCCCCGGCACGCGCACCCCGACCGGGCGAACCTTCGTGCTCGCCTCGCTGGTACCACTGCAGCCGACCTACAGCCCGCTGATCCTGCCGCTCGGCACGCACTCCAACACCCTGAACACCTTCGGCGGCGGCCCCGGCACGGTCGGACTGCACGGCTGGCCCGACTCGGCCGTGTTCGGCCACGCGGTCAGCCACGGCTGCGTCCGGGTCCCCTCCGCCGCACTACGGGCCCTGTCCCGGGTTCCCCTGGGCAGCTCCGTCATGATCATCAGCTAGGTGGCAGGGTCAGCCAGTCTGCCCAGGACAGGTCGCGGCCGATGTAGCGCGGCTGGGTAAAGGGCCAGGCCGCAGCGATCCACTGGGGTACCAGCGCGTCCAGCGCGCGCTGAAGACCGGTGTCGGCCGCAGCGTCCACCACCCACCAGGAAATCTCCGCGTCCGCGCCGTGCTTTTCCGGCGGGTCAATGTAGACGCACCCGAGCAGGGCGGTCTCATCGTCGTCGAACAGCGCGTAATTGAAAGACTGGTGCGCGGCGATCTCTGCTTCGTGGCGGGCCAGGTCGGCCACGTCTTGCTGGTACGTCAGGGAGGCGGGCGGCCAGCCCCACGCCGGGCCGAAGATCGACCACAGCCGTGGCTGCGAGCCCATCACCGCCGGGTAATCCAGCTCCGCATCGGCGGCCGTTACCGGCCGCAGCCGGCGCAGAAGACAATCCCGCCGCCGTGCGCCAGCGGCCCTCTCGGCCTGGCCGGCGCCGCGGGAAGATAAGGAACACCGCCGGGAAAACTGGGTAACGACTCCCGATCCGGGACGCGGGCCTGCCGCCATACGGTCGCCTTGAACTCATCCAAGAGCGAAAAGGAGACCATCATGAACCCCGTCCGTCACATCCGCCGTATCGCCGCCGTCCTGGTCGGCCTGGCCGCCGCCGTGTTGGCGGCCACGCCCGCGTTCGCCAGGCTGGAGCCCGATCCGGGTGCCGGATACGTGGCGCCGACCTCCGTCCCGGCCCAGATCCAGTACCGCACCATCGTCGCCGGCGGGATGCCCGGCTGGCAGATCGCCCTGATCGCCGTCGGCGCCGCCCTGCTGGCGGCCGCGGTGGCGATCCTAGCCGACCGGGCGCGAGCCGCCCGCCGGCCAGCGGTCCCCGCGGCTGCCTGAGCCATGCCCGCAGATCACGACCAGACTAAGGCGGTCACTATCATGCCCACCATCTCGAGTTTTCCTGACTTGCTCGCCGCGGTAAGTCCGTATCTGACCTCCCCGCAGCCGATAGCCGCCATGCAGGCAGACGGTTTCACCTTTGACGGCGAGGTCGGTGCGGCGCTCGCGCGCCGCATGCCTGCGAAACCCCTCACCCGGGCCGTTCTGCAGCGGCTTGAGCAGACCTTCGGGCCCCCGCTGCCCACGCGCCTCCACGTGGGCAGGCTCCCGTCGCGTCCGCCCACGCCGCCTCCGGCCTCCGGCTTCAACGGTGTCGCCGCCATCCGTCTCGACGCGGTCAATCCTGTCCTCGCCGAGCTCTGGAATGTCGGCACACTTCCCAGGCAGCTCACGGCATCTCTAACCGCCGATATCATCGACCTGCCGACGCTCCGCCAGCTTTGCAGCAACGTCCCGACGGCATCAGACGCCTCCCTCGGCCTGCTCCAGATCGCCTCCGCGCCCGTCCTCAGTGCCAGCAGCAACAATGGCAACATCCACGTCGACGTCGAGTTCGAGTTGCCCGTCCTGGGCGCGCAGCCCGCCTCCCTCAAAGGCGCCGCGCATATCGAGATTCCCCTAGGTCTCGACAATTACGTCAGCCCCCAAGGGCTCAGGCGGCTGCGCCTCGCCCTGGACACATCCGGCGCCCAAGGCGCCGTCACCACCCTTCAGGTCGGCGCAAACTCGGTCATTGTCCCCAACTCCAGCGCCTCGCAAAGCGAAATTGAGAGTACGCTCGCCGGCGGAATCCGGGATGCGCTGTTGTATTTCTCCGTGGACGGCACCTTCTCTATCCCTGTGCAAATCAAGCTCACCTCGTTTCCGAACACCGCCCTGGAAATCCTTCAGCAAGGCGCGGTCACCATCGAGCGAGACAATCAGTCGTTCGTGATTCTCGGCTTCAACGTGAGCCCGCAGCAAACGGTGGAGGTCTCGGCGCTCGCTAGCGCCAACACGCCGGTGTCCCCTTTCGACACGCACTTTGAACTCGCGGAAGCCTGCGGCAACGACATCCTGAACGCCTTCATCCAGTCGGGCGACCTTGGCGGGTTCGTCAGTCGCTTTGTCGCACGTCACACCGATAACCTGGGCCCGGGAATCGGTTGCACCGGCGGCAGCGTTACCTTCCAGAATGGAAATGTCACCCTCACCGCTGACTTCGTCGCCCATGACGCCTGTCTTGGCCTCGACGTGAACTTCACCATTCAAGCTTCTGGCCCGCCTATCATCACCAACGGTTACATGAGCATCGGCGCTCAGTATCTCGATGTCAGCGTCGACGGCTGGGACGAATTCCTCTGCTATCTCGTCTCGCTTCTCGTGCCCCTCGGACCGATCTTGCTAACGATCGTACTGGTCGCGCTGTCCGGCGGCCACGATGCGCCGCCGAAATCCATCAATGTCAGCCTGGCTGTTACGCCACTTCCCGGCAGCGAGATGGACTGGTCGGTCGTGATGAAGCAGGCTACCGCGACCGACGGAACTCTGTCGCTCGATGGCGCCGCCGCGCTCACCACTGATGAACGCATGTTTGTCTACCTGCGCATCGAAGAGCAGGAGCTATTTCCGCTCGGCCCGACACCCCTCACCGGCGCGCGGGTCACGCTATTTGAGCTCGACGATCCTGCGCCTCCCGGTGATGATGTGGTTATTCCACACACCGGCACGACGATCACGGCGAATCCGAAATTCACGACCGTCACATCCTCGGAGTATCAGCCCACCCCAGACCAGACCATAGGCACGCTGACCACCGACGATAGCGGCGACGTGCTGTTTATTATCAACACCGCGGCAAGCGGCGGCACGCCAGCCCTCAACAACGTCGGCGGCATCGTGACCACTTCACGAAGCCAGACCGATAACTACACCGGCAAGCTCACCTCGAGCGTCACGACGCATTCCTACGTGCTGGAAGGCGAACCAGACTTCGGGATCACGATCACCGACGCATCCGGAATGGTGCGCGCCACGCGGCGGCTGATAGCATCTGAATGCGAACGGAAATCGAGTCGGCTCAAAAGACAGCCCGGTGATCGTTGAGGTGCCACGCGTTATCGTCATCAATCCTGGCATGGCGGGTTAGCGCTCTGCACTGTCGGCTTCGGGGACGGGGATAGCCCGGGGCCTTTTGCGAATATTCCGCTCTCCGACAGCGCGCTGGCCCGGACCGGAATGGTAAGCAGCTCGCCGAGCAGGCCGTAGTCCGGTTCGTAGGCAGGTGTTTCGGCTGCCGTGTGCGTCCAGGGATCAGATGCCGGAGCGGCGGCGAGCAGGTCGTCATACAGCGAGAAGGAATCGGCTTTTCTTCCTGGCATCA
This sequence comes from uncultured Actinomycetes bacterium, assembly GCA_963822765.1. GTDB lineage: Bacteria > Actinomycetota > Actinomycetes > Streptosporangiales > Streptosporangiaceae > Palsa-504. Next base: position 64,520 of record CAWGJL010000034.1, read on the forward strand.
CGGCCTCGGCTGAGATCGGCCGCGCGCTGTTCTCCGGGCCGCTAGCTCAATATGCGCGTCGCGGAGCGAATTGATGTCACCGCCGCCCAGACCGAGAGCACCGGCCAGCAGGACCTCGTCCACGACCTTGGACGCCTCGAGCAAGCCACCGTCCAGACGGAGCAGGGCGGCCACCCGGAGGCGGACCGCCGACAGCGCCGCCCCGGCCGTGCGCAGCAGGTCCGGGGCGGGAACCGGGAGACGGTCGGCTTCCCTCGGCTCGAGCTTGAGCAACCCGCCGCCGTAAGCGCGGCCCACCACCTCGGCCCCCGCCATGGTCATGGAGTTCAGCGAGGCCAAAGACAGCAGGTTCAGGCCGAGACGGCGTAGCCCGGGTTGCAGGTAGATTCCGTGCACGGAATTGAGATGATGCACTCGCGCCTGGTTAGCGCATAGCCGCGGCGTGTCGGCGTTCATGTAGGTCACCAGCAAGTCCGCAGGCTTGACCAAAGGGACGTGCCACCAGGGCGAACGCACCTTGCACTTATATGCGGCGTCCACGCCGAGCCGTTCCCCGGCCTCGATATACACCCGTGCCTGCGGCGACGGTTCACCCGCGGGCCTGAACAGCACCGTAGCCGCCCCGGCGACGCCCATCGCCGCGTGGGCTGGCCCGCTGAAGACCAGATCCCGGAGATGCCTGGAGCCGGGCGGCGATATGGCCAGGAGATCACTGCGCTGCAGGCCAAGCTCACCAGCCCGCGCCGGGGACATCGCAAAAAACCGGTTGTTGCCGGTGACCATGCCCAGGGTCGTCTCACCCCAGCAAGACAGGGTGGTGAAACCGGGCGCCGCCGCCACGCCGGTGTACGCGGCCAGCGCCGACGTCGACATCAGCGCTGGGGTCCACTTGCCGTCGGCCGTGGCCGGCTTCCACCGCCGCGCGACACCCGCGGAAGTGGCCAGGTCCTCCGCGGCCCTGACCTGGTGCAGCTCACAGTGCTCGGCTGGCCCTTGCCGGTACCGTCCGCCAGGACCAGCACGACTTCTTCCAGCACGCCGGGAAAGACCCGCTCGGCAAAAAGAACCAGGCGCACCTTTGCGAACCGCTCCGTCAAGAACTTGCGGACCTCGGCGGCGTAATTCACGGTGAGCAACTCGGCGGGCAGCACCAGGCCGAGCCGGCCGCCGGTCCGCAGGAACAGCGCGGAATGAACGGTAAAGGCCGCCCATGACGAGGCCAGCTTCGTCAGCGGGACACCGGCCCGCAGCGCAGCCTCGCGGCCCCGCGACCGTGCATCGCCGTTGAAATCCTGATACCGGACGTAGGGCGGGTTGCCGATGACCGCATCGTAGGCCCCGGTAGGAGTCAGCGCGAAGAAGTCACTGACCCGGACGTGGACCGCCACGTCGCGGGCGGCGTCTCGTACCAGTTGCTCGGCCTGGCGGGCGCTGCGTTCGTGTACCTCAACGCCGTCAACCTGGCCGCGGCCGCCGTCGGCGGTCCCGGCGAGGACCTCCAGCCGCTCACCGGCGGCCAGCAAGAAGGCGGCTTCGCCGCATGAAGGCTCCAGGACCTTATCGCCTGCCGTCCGCACGGCCCAGTCAGCGACGTACTTGCAGAGCGGCGCGGGGGTAAAGAAAGCGCCGCGGACCTTGCGCGCCGCCGCGGCATCACCTTGCCCCGAGGTCATGACCGCCACCATCTTGAACAGTCTGCCGGGGACCCCCAGCCTCGGCTGGCAGGCTCGCCGCATCTGCATTACCCCGGAGTCGTAAGTCCTGGCGCTTACCAGTTTCAGGTTGGTCTTCTGGGTGAACAGCGGCTTGCCGGTGCCGATCGCGACGGGTGGACGTGCAGGACGTACTCGTCGATGAGGCCGAGCCGGGCGAACCGTTGCGCGGTGCGGACACCGCCGGGCACGCCGAGGTCGCCACCGGGCTGCCGCTTGACCCTGGCTGCGGCGGCGGCGGCCACCTCGTCGTCACTACGGGCAACGACCAGTTCGGCGTTGCGCCACGGCAGCTCGGCAGGCTGGCTGGAGATGATGATGCGGTGCAGGCGGTTGCCGGCATCGGCAATGGCCCGGCCGCCCGGCGACGCAGACGGATCGGCGGCGACGCCCTCCCAGTAGGGGATCATGCCCTGGGCGACCGGGTAGCCGAGCAATCCTCCGTCCGCTGCTCGCAGCAGCGCGACGATGTCGTCGTTGAGAGCCTTGTCGGGGGCGCCGAGCATCCAGTCCAGTTCGCCGTCCGGGCCGGCGATGAAACCGTCCAGCGTGGTGGTCATGTACAGGTAGATCTTCCGGTTTGTTGGGGGGCTAGTGGTGCGTGTCGTTAGTGTCTAGGCGATTGGCGATGAGCAAAATGGGCTGCGCCTGCTCGCCCTGCTTGGACGCGAGCGTCTGGAGTTGCAAGATGGACACGGATAGCCAGGTCGGTCAATGCGATGTGCCGGAGGTTCGATGACTGTCAAGATCGCCTGCGTGGTATTCGACTGCCTCGACGCTCTGGTGGTCGGCCGCTTTTGGTCAGCAGCGATCGGGCGCCCGCTCGATCCGGAGGCGTCGAGTGAGTTCGCCAGCATCGGATTTCACGGACGCCGGGATACGGCGGGATGGGCGCCGGTCGACCGCGACGCCGACCCCACGTGGCTGTTTGCTCGCGTGCCGGAGTCAAAGACAGTCAAGAACCGCTTGCACCTGGATGTCATCGCGGCGGATCCGGAAGTCGAGATCGCGCGCCTCGTCGAGATCGGCGCTACTCGCGTCGCTGACCGAGACGAATACGGGTACACCTGGACGCTCATGGCTGACCCAGAAGGTAACGAGTTCGACCTCGGGAAGGCGCTGTGAGCATCCCGCGTCCCACCTGCATTCTTAGCGGTACGTGTCGTTAATTCCTGGGCGGTCGGTGATGGCGAGAATGGGCTAGACCTGCTCCCCCGCGCCGCCGCTTGTGCTGCGTGATGGTGATCGGGAGCGGCTGGCGGGGGTGGACGCGGACCGGCAGCTCGAGGATGCCGCGCAGGAAGAACGACGGCAGGTACCGGACGGCCGCCGGATCCACGACCTCGAGCCGGTCGACGCGCTGGGCGAGCTCGCGGAGCACGGCGGTGGCCTCCATCCGGGCCAGCACGTTGCCCAGGCAGGCGTGGATGCCCTGGCCGAAGCTCAGGTGGTGCCGGACGTTGCGGCGGTCCGGATTGAACTCGTCCGGCGACTCAAAGACACTCTCGTCCCGGTTCGCCGAGATGAACGACAAGAACACCACCGCTCCCTCGGGCAGCTCCGTCCCGCCCAGCGTCACCGGCCGGGTTGCCCGGCGGAACATCCCCTGCGCCGGGCTGGCCAGCCGCAGCCCCTCCTCGACCATGACCGTGGCCCGGTCCGGATCGGCGTGCAGCCGGTCCCACTGCTCGGGCCGCGAGCTGAGCCGCAGCACCATGTCGGTCAGCAGTTTCGTGGTGGTCTCGTTGCCCGCCACCATCAGCTCCCGGATGAACCAGACCAGTTCGCCGTTGGTCAGCGCGCCCTCGTCGGGGTCGGGCTGGACCAGCACGCTGAGCATGTCGTCGCGCGGCGCCGCCCGCCTGCGGTCCAGCTCGGCCGAGATCCGGCGCTGGTACTCGATCATGTCGTGTTCGGTCTGCAGCCAGCGCTCCGGCTCCAGCGGCTGCGCGCCGAGCGAGGCGGTCGCGGCGTCCGACCAGCGCCCGATGTCTTCGTGCCACGAATCGGGCAGGCCCAGGATGCGGGAAATCGCGTAGACCGGCACCGGCCAGGCCAGCGCCCGGACGATGTCCACGGTGCCCGGCGCGGGCAGCGCGGCCACCAGCTCGCGGCTGGCGCCGGAGATGATCGGTTCCATCCAGGCCAGCGCGCGGGGGATGAACGCCCGCTGGACCAGCTTGCGGTACCGGGTGTGCCGGGGCGGATCGCTCAGCCCCAGCGCCGACTGGTACGCGAACCCCTGGGCCCGGATCCGCGCGATCTCCGAAGCGATCTCCGGCGGCGGCTCGGTGCGCCGCGCCGAGGTCACCGAGTTCGCGTACGTCACCGGGTCACGCAGCACCTCGCGGACCAGGGCGTGGGTGGTGATCAGGTAAAAGCCGTGGTCCGGCACCTGGTAGACCGGCGCGGTGGCCCGCAGCGCCGCGTACGCCGCGAACGGGCTCTGCTGGAACTCATCGGAGTACGGGTCAACCCGCGGCGGGCGCACCGGGTCAGCCTTCAAGCACGGTGACCTTCCCGGACGATCCGTCCACCTCGAGCAGCGTCCCGTCCGGGATGCGCTTGGTCGCGTCGCCGACGCCCGCCGCGCACGGGATGCCGAGCTCCCGGCTGACGATCATCGCGTGGCTGCCCATCGCCCCGACGTCGACCACCACGCCGGCCGCCACCATGAACAGCGGGGTCCACGACGGGTCGGTCTGCGGCGCGATCAGGATCTCGCCCGGCTCGAACGCGGCGATCTGGGCCGTGTCGGTGACCACGCGGGCCCGGCCGCGGGCCACCCCCGCCGAGGCCGGCGCGCCGGTCAGCACGTCGCCGGGCTTGACCGTGGTGACCTGGTGCCCGTCCTTGCGCGGCAGGTCGGCCAGGGGCGTCATCGGCTCCCCGGCGACCACGAACGTCGGCGGCTCGACCTCGAACAGCTGCCGCCACTGCCGCTCGCGCTCGCGCAGCGTGTCCGCGATGTCGGCGGCGTGCGTGGCCAGCAGGTCGAGTTCGGGCTCCAGGGCCATGAAGACCTGCTGCGGGTGGTCGAGCTCGCCGCGTGCGGTCAGCCGCCGGCCGAGCTCGAACAGCGGCGCCCGTACCTCGTGCATGACCTTGACCGCGCTGGTCTTGCCCCGCTCCCGCCACGCGCCGAACCGCCGGGCTGACGCGATGGCCAGGTGCAGCGACTGCACGGCCTCCTCGTTCGGCCCCAGGATCTTCAGCGCCTGCTGCAGCGCGGCCGCCGCGTCGTCGGCGCGCTCCTCCCGGCGCAGGCCGGGGTTGGCGGCGTCGTCCAGCTGGCGGAGCCGGCCGATCAGCGCCAGCGGCAGCTCGGGCATGGTCTCCCAGGTGTGCGCGCCGATATCCCACTCGCTGGGTCCGCGGTAGCCGTACTCCCGCACGAACGCGTCGAACCGGATGGCGAAGTCCGGGTGGTCGGTGCGCAGCCGGTCCAGCAGTGTCTTCTCACCCTGGCCTTCCTCGCCCCGGTCGAAGGCGGCGGTCAGCCGGGCGTCGGCGCGGACCGCGCGGGACAGGTCCCACAGCGCGAAGGACGGCAGGGCCGAGTCGACGTCGCCCGCATGGCCGATCAGCCGGACGGTCAGGGTCGGATCCGCGGCCCCGACCAGGGAGCTGATGATCCCGGGACCCATCGCCGCCTGGTTGCTCGCGATCACGTACCCGCGGCCCCACATGATCCGCTGCAGCGGGGCCGCCCGGCGGGCCAGCGTGATCAGCACCTCGTCCGAGGTGGTGTGCAGATCCGGCCGCTCGGCCCGCACCCGGTCGGCGAGCACGCGCTCCTCTTCGAGCTCGGGGAAGGCGGTCGCGGTCAGCGTCCACCCGACCCGTTCCGCGACGTTGGCCGCCAGCTCCTCGTTCATGTCGGTCGGGCTCGGCGTGTGCGGCGGCGGGTTAGGGTGCGCGAAGAACGCCGCGTCGATGGCGTCCGCGCCGATGCCGGCCCGGATCCCGGTGATCCGCACATACGTCTGGTCGACGTACAGGTAGCCGTAGAAGAAGCCCGCCACCGGCGGATACGGATCGGGCGACATCTCCTGGGGCGTGAAGTACCGCAGCCGTACGTTACCGACCGCCCAGGCGGGCAGGACCTCGGGAATCCATACCAGGCTCGCGCCGAGCGGGCTGATCGGATCCGCCATCACGTCATTGGCGTTGAGCCGCGTGTACACGGGGTATCTCGTGCTCGGAACGGTGTCGATGATCCAGTTGAGGTCGGTCACGGTACCTCCGCGCGGCGCTGGTTTCCGGTAAGCCTGGTCATGTTGCGTCTGTCGCGCAATACTGCGGTTACTTTAGCGATTCCCTAGTTACAAAGGAACAGTCATGCCAGATGAGTTCAACACCGAGGAGTTCATCATCGCGGGCTGGATGGATTACGGGCCGCACCGTGACCAGGTGCTGCACCACTTCGGTGTGTGCGCCGCGGCCAGCCGCGACGAGCCCGGCTGCCTGGACTACACGGTCTCCGCCGACCCGGAGCACCCGGGCCGGGTGGTGGTCTTCGAGCGGTGGGTCGGCCAGGATGACCTCGTCGAGCACTTCAAGCAGCCGCACATCGCCGCGTTCCGCGAGGCGATCCAGCCCTACCCCCGGTCCGGGCGCAGCATGCACCGGTACTTCGTGGCCCGCGGCGAGGAATTCCAGTCTTCGTCGGTGGCCTCCGGCTGAGGGTTTCTTGACTCAGAGACCAGTTTCCTCCGACGATACGAACAGCCCGATCGAAGGAGCCCCGTGACCGCTGCGATTCGCGCCCGGGCCGATGCCGAGCCGGACGGCCTGGCGCTGGCCGATGATTCCGGGACGCGTACCTGGGCGCAGGTCGCGGCCGACCTGAACCACGCGGCGGGAGCGCTGCTCGCTGCGGCGCCCGGATCCGCCAACCGGGTCTCGGTGATCGGCGAGAACGCCATCCCGACCCTGGAAGCGCACGCCGCGGCGCTCACCGTGGGCGTCGGCACGGTCGCGACCTCCCGCCAGCTGCGCGCCGCCGAGCTCGCCGACCAGTACACCGACGCCGGCGTCGTCTGCGCGATCGCCGGCCCGGCCAGCCTGCCCGCGGTCCGCGAGGCCGCCGCGCAGGCCGGGCTGCGCACCATCGTCACCCACGGGGCCAAGGAACCGGACGGCGCCCACGCGCCGGACGGCGTGCTGCCGTGGGCCGGCTGGCTGGCGGCCGCGCCGCCGGTGCCGCCGGACGCCGGGCAGCGGCCGCCCCGTCCGCCGCTGGTCTACACCTCGGGGACCACGGGCCGGGCCCGCGGGGCAGAGGTGCGCTGGACGGTGACCCTGCCCCGCACCGCGGCGGAGTACGTCGCCGCCATCACCGCGGAGTCGGGCTTCCCGCCGGGCCCGCACCTGGTGGTCGGGCCGCTGCAGCACAACGCGCCACTCACCTCGGTGCGGCACCTGCTGGCCGGCCAGCCGGTCATCATCTTGGGCCGGTTCGACGCCGAGACCATCCTGCGCCTGATCGCCGAGCACGGCGTCACCTCCTCGGTCATGGTCCCCACCCACTTCCAGCGGCTGCTCGCGCTGCCCGCCGAGGTACGCGACCGGTACGACGTGTCCAGCCTGCGGATGGTCAGCCAGACCGGATCGGCCTGCCCGGCTGACACCAAACTGGCCATGATCAACTGGTTCGGGCCGATCCTGACCGAGTCCTACGGCGGCAGCGAGAGCGGCACCCTGTGCCGGATCGACTCGACCGAATGGCTGGCGCACCGCGGGTCGGTGGGGCGCCCCCGCGCGCCGTACGAGGTCGTGGTGACCGGCGAAGACGGCCTCGAGCTAAGCGCGGGCGAGGTGGGCGTGCTCGGCTTCCGGGCGCCGGAGGGCCGCGGGCCGCGGTACCACGCCGACCCGGAGAAGACCAGGAAGGCCTACGTCGCCCCGGGGGTGTTCACCCTCGGCGACGTCGGCTACGTGGACCAGGACGGCTACGTGTACATCACCGACCGGATCGCCGACATGGTGGTCTCCGGCGGGGTGAACCTCTACCCGGCCGAGAGCGAGAAGGTGCTCATCACCCACCCGGCCGTGACCGAGGTCGCGGTGATCGGCGTCCCCCATCCCGACCTGGGGGAGAGCCTGCTCGCCCTGGTGGTGCCGGCCGGCGACCCGCCCGACGCGGCCGGGCTGGAGGCCTGGTGCCGGGAGCGCCTCGCGCCGTACAAGGTGCCCCGCGCGTACGAGTTCCGGACCGAGCTGATCTACAACGCGATGGGCAAGCCGGACAAGAAGGCGATGCGCGCTCCGTACTGGAGCACCGACCGCACCATCGCCGGCTGACCGGGCGAGAAACCAAGCAGACGGAGACGACATGACGGGTACCGAAGCGATCTCGACGATCTTCGTACCCTACGGCCAGGGCCGCGGGCGGGGCCTGGACGCGACCGAGCTGGGCGTCCACGGGGTGGAGCTGGACCGGCTGGTCGCGCTGGGCCTGCCGATCGTGCCCGGCCTGACCGTCCCGGTCTCGCACGCCACGTTGCTGGCCCGGCCGGAGGTGGCGCAGGCCGCGATCGACCTGCTGGCGCAGGTCGCGGGCCGGCGGTTCGGCGACCCGGAGCATCCGGTCCTGATCCGGCTGCTGGCCAGCACCCCGGTCGGCGCCGGGGTCCCCGCCGACCTGCCGGGCCTGGGCATCACCGCCGCGTCGGCGCCGGCGCTGGACGAGATCGTCGGCAGCTCGCAGGCCGTCTACGACGTGTTCGCCGCGGCCATCCGCTACGTCGGCGAGCACGGCGCGGGCATCCCCGGCGATGACTTCGCCGACGCCGAGTACGACGCGCCCAGCCACGCCGAACGCGCGGCGGCGTTCCTGGCCCTGAGCGCCGCCGCGGGCTGCCCGTACCCGGACGACCCGGCCGGGCAGCTGGCCCAGGCGGCCCAGGCCACGCTGCGCCGCTGGGCCTCCCCGCGCGCCCGCCGCCAGCGCCGCGGCCAGGGCCTGCCCGACGACCTGCTGCTCGCCCTGCACGTCCAGGCCATCCGGGTCGGGCCGCCGGAGCGGTGCGGGCACGGGGTGGCCGAGAGCCGTGACCCGGCCACCGGCGCGTTCGCGCCCACCGGCACGTTCCGCCGCAGCATCCGCCGCGGCACGGCGGACAGCCGGCCCGGCGAGCCGCTGGACAACCTGCCCGGCGGCCGGGACCTGCTGGCCTCCGCGCTGCGCACCCTGGAGCTGCACCTGGGCGCCGCGGCCCAGGTCGAGTTCGAGATCCGCGACGCCGAGCTCGCCCTGCTCGCCGCGCGCAAGGTCGAGCGCCCGGCCCCGCGCACCGCGATCCGCCTGGCCGTCGATCTCGCCGAGGCCGGCATCATCGACGACGTGACCGCGGTCGCCTCCATCTCCGCACTCGACATCGAGACGCTCCTGCATCCTCAGCTCCAGCTGACCGGCGACGAGGCCGAGTTCGCCCGCGGCCTGCCCGCCGCGGCCGGCGCCGCCGTCGGGCGGATCGCGCTGAGCAGCGAGCAGGCCGTCGACTGGAGCGAGAAGAGCGATCCGGTCATCCTCGTGGCCGAGGAGACCTCGCCGGGCGACCTGCCGGGGATGCTCGCCGCCAAGGCGATCGTCACCGTGCGCGGCGGGCTGGCCGCGCACGCGGCGGTAGTGGCCCGGGGTCTCGGGCGGCCCGCGGTCTGCGGCGCCACCGCGCTGCGGATCGACCGGGGCGCCGGGACCGTGACCAGCGCCGGCCAGGCGCTGGCCGAAGGCGACCTGATCTCGGTCGATGGCAGCAGCGGGACCATCTACGCGGGCGCGGTGCACGTCGTCCCGCCGCGGCCCGGCGGCGACCTCGAAGCGCTGCTGCGCCGGGCCGACCAGGTAAGGCGGCTCGGGGTCAGGACCAACGCGGACAACGGCCGGGACGCCGCGCTGGCCATCCAGTACGGCGCGGAGGGCGTGGGCCTGTGCCGCACCGAGCATCAGTTCCTGGGCGAGCGGCTGCCGCTGGTCCGGCGGTACCTGCTCGCCACCGATCCCGCCGAGGAGGCCGCGGCCCTGGTCGAGCTGGCCGCGGCCCAGAAGGAGGACTTCCTCGACCTGCTCGCCGTGACCGGCAACCGGCCGGTGACCGTGCGGCTGCTGGACGCGCCGCTGCACGAGTTCCTGGGGGAGTCGGCGCACGAAGTGAACCCGATGCTGGGGCTGCGCGGCGTCCGGCTGGCCCTGCTGCGCACCGAGCTCTACCCGGCGCAGGCCCGGGCGCTGTTCAGCGCGTGGGTCGACGTCGCCGCCACCGGGGTCGAGCCCCAGCTGGAGGTGATGGTGCCGCTGGTGGCCCTGGCCGGGGAGCTGGCCTCGGCGGTGCAGAGCATCCACCGCGCCGCCGCCGAGGTGCAGGCGAGCACCGGAGTGACCGTGCCGTACACCGTGGGCACGATGGTGGAGACGCCGCGCGCCGCGCTGATCGCCGGCCAGCTGGCCCAGATCGCGCAGTTCATGTCCTTCGGGACCAACGACCTGACCCAGCTCACCTACGGGTTCTCTCGCGACGACGTGGAGGCACAGCTGCTCACCGCGTACGTGGAGCGCCAGCTGCTGCCGGTCAGCCCGTTCGCCAGCCTCGACCCGGACGGCGTCGGCGAGCTGCTCAAGACGGCCGTCGCCGCCGCCCGGCGCGTGAACCCGGCGATCAAGCTCGGCATCTGCGGCGAGCACGGCGGCGATCCCGCCTCGATCGAACTGTGCGAGCGGCTCCGCCTGGACTACGTCTCCTGCTCGCCCTCACGGGTGCCCGGCGCCCGCCTGGCCGCCGCCCACGCCTTCGTAGCGGTCAGCGCTCAGCCAGCGACATGATCAGCGAGACGCACATCTCCTCGACCGCGCCCACCAGCGGCCCGCGGGCCACCCGGCTGATCGGGCCCTCCAGGACCGTCGCCTGAGTGGTGAGGATGACGTCGAGCATGACCCGGATGGCCATGCTGTGCGCCGCGTGCTGCTCACGGGCCTTGCGCGTGCTGCGCGAGGACCGGACGGCCGGGAAGTAGTCGTAGGCCCGCTGCAGGTGCCGCTCCTCCCATTCCTGGCGCAACTCCAGGGCGTGCGGCGTGGGGCCTTCGGAGTAGCGCGCCACCAGCCGCGCCTCGTCCGGGTGCGTGCTCCAGAACTCCCAGCCCGCGGCGAGCACCTTGCGCAGGCCGTCGACATTAGGCGTGTCAAAATCCGGGCGGGCCAGGAAAATCTTCTCGCTGAACCCGGCCATGGCGGCCCGCAGCGCCTGCGTGAAAAGCTCCTCTTTGCCGCCGAAGTGATAGTAGATCGCCGTCGGCGCGACCCCCGCGGCCCGGGCGATGTCCTCGATCCTGGCTTCCACGTACCCGTCGCGGGAGAACGTCTTGGTCGCGGCTTCGATGATCTCCTTGCGCCGGGAAGGCCGGTGCGCAGGGCGCTTGTCTTGTCCGGGAGTCACGTTTTTCCTCGTAGGCGGTCCGTTAGGATACATATTATGACGGTCGACGCCACCGCGCGGAAACCGGCGAACCGGCCGTCTCGCAGGCACTACCTGATCGACGCGGCCGTGGAGCTGTTCTCGCTCGAGCCATGGGAATTTATTACCGTAGCCGACATCGTGGAGCGCGCGGGAATGACGCCTGCGACGTTCTATTATCACTTCTCCTCACGGGAGCAGTTGCTCGAGGAGATCGTTCAGGATTTCGCGCAGAAATGGATTGCCATGGTCGAGCGGCTGCTGGCCGCCGCCGACACCCCGGACGCGCTGATCGACGTGGCCGGGCAGCTGCTGGCCGAGATCGACAGCTCCGGGCCGGTGGCCAAGATCTTCTTCCTGAGCACCGAAAAGGAGCCGCTGCTCGCCGAGCGGATCCGGACCGACGCCCGCAAGCGGCTGATCCGGTCGGCGACCAAGGCCGTCCGCCGGCTCGATCCCCGCCGCGACCGGGCCCGCGCGCACGTCAACGGGGTGGCGATGATCGTCTTGTACGAGATGGCGGCCCGCTCCCACCTCGGCCTCGCCGACGCGTACCGCACCCTCGGCCCGCGCCGCTTCCGCCTCGAGCTGGCCAAGCTAAGCCGCGTCTCCACCGGCTTCGCCGCAACCCCCGAAACCCCCGAAGCCAAGCCCCAGCCTTAACCGGCATCCATGGCAGAGTCCTTGACCATGGACGTACCCGACGAACTGCTCACCGCCGCCGTCGAGATCACCCGCGCGGCGCGTGGGCGGAGGCGGTCAACCCGGCCACCTGGTCGGAGGAACTGCTCGTCCGGCTGCACCGGGAGGTCCTCCTGCTCCCGGACGTCAAGGGCATGCTGGCCGTCGCCTCCGGCCAGATCGACGCCCTGATCATCGCCGGCCTGCCCATGGATTATGAGGACATCGCGCCGATCCCGCTCATCGTGACCGAAGCCGGGGGCCGCGTCTCGGACCTGGCCGGCCACGACGCCCTGACCGGGAACGGCACCGTCCTGGCCAGCAACGGCCACATCCACGACGCACTGCTCGACCTCGTCCGGGACGTGCCATCCGGCCGGGACTACCAATCCCTGATCCAGGCCCGCAAGTAACAGACCTAACCGAACCCGGTCCCGCACATACCCACCGGGCGCCGGCTCGAGCACTGGATGCGTGCTGCTCCCAAGGTGCCCAGGTACAGGCATCTCATCCCCGGAGCGCGAGATCGTCCAGTCCGCCCACACCTGCCACCACGTCCCGGGCTGCTTGGTCGCCGACTTGAACCACGCGTCCGGCCCGGCCCCGGTCTCGCCGTCGATGTAGTACGTCGCCTTCGGGTTGCCGGGCGGGTTGACCAGGCTGGCGATGTGCCCCGCGTTGCTCAGCACGAACGTCGACGGCCCGCCCACCAGCTCGGTCGTCCGGTAGCAGCCCTTCCACGGCGTCAGGTGGTCGGTGATCGCGCCGGTCACGAACGTCGGGATGGTGATCCGGCTCAGGTCCACCCCGCTGCCCAGCACCGAAACCCCGCCCGGCCGGCACAGCGTGTTGTGCTTGAAGATGTCCAGGAACTCGCCGTGCAGCCGCGCGGGCAGGTTCGTGCTGTCCGCGTTCCAGGCCAGGATGTCGAACACCGGCAGCGGGTCGCCCATCAGGTAGTTGCTGACCCAGTAGTTGAACACCAGGTCGTCGGGCCGCATCCAGGAGAACACGGTGCCCAGCTGCCGCCCGGTGATGACCCCGGCCCGGCTCGACCGCTTCTGGGCCAGCTCCAGCAGGCGCGGCGCCGAGAACGCGCCCAGCGCGGCCCGCGAATCGAAGTCCAGCAGCGTCACCGCGAACGAAGCCGCCCGCACCCGCCCCGCAGCAGAGCCGGCCTCAGCCGACAGAACCGTCGACATCAAGATCCCGCCCGCGCAGAACCCGATCGTGCTCAGCTCCGGCGAATCGCAGATCTCGCTGACCACGTCCATCGCCGACCGGATCCGGGCCGCGTACTCATCCATGCCCAGCCCGCCCTGGGCCGCGGACGGGTTGCGCCAGCTGATCAGGAACACCTGCAGGCCGCGGCTCACCGCGTACTCCACGAAACTGCGGCCCGGCCGCAGGTCCAGGAAGTAGTAGCGGCCGATCGGCGGCGGGATGATCAGCACCGGCTGCCGCCGCACCGTGCCCGTCGACGGCGTGTACTGGATGACCTCGGCGAGCTCGTCGCGGTCGACGACCGCGCCCGGCGTGACCGCCAGGTCGGTCCCCACCTCGAACGCTCCCCGGTCCGTCTGCGACGGCATGCCGCCGTTCGAGCGCAGGTCGCGCCACCACTGGCGCGCGCCCCGGGCCACGCTTACGCCCCCGGTGTCGAACGCCCGCTTGAGCGCCGCCGGATTACTCAAGAAGAAGTTGGTCGGCGCGGCCGCGCTCATCACGATGTTGGCCACGAACCGGGCCCGCTCGGCGTCCTGCCAGCTCCGCCGACCGCCATCAGGGCCGCCACCAAGGCCGCCGTCGAGGTCGTCGACCAGGTTCCCGGCCGATTCGCACAGGCTCAGGTATTCCTGGCACAGCCGCCGGAACGCCGGGTTCTGCACCCACGCCGGGTCGGCGAAGCGCCGGTCGCCCTTGGCGGGCGCGCGGTCGGACTTCCCGGCCAGGATGCGCAGCGTGTCCCCGGCCAGCCGGCGCGTCTCCCGCGCGACGCTCCGCGGCTGGGCCAGTGTCATGCCGATTCCCTGCAGCAGCAAGGTCGCGGTGGGAATGCCGATCGCCTCGCCGGCCTCGACGATGCCGAGCGCCTCGTCCTCGTTACCGGGCGGTCCTCCCGAGCTCATACCAGGTCCTCCCGAGGTCAGGCCCTCCGGCGGCAAATCCGCCAACGGGAGTGTAACTCCCAGACACAGACTCCAGTAACCCTTCGCCTCAAGGGCTTTCACCTCGGATTAATGAGTTAGATGATGGAGCGATGAACGAAACGGCGCACGATGACGCGGCGCGTCGCGCCCCGCCCTGCACGCTGGTCATCTTCGGCGCGTCCGGTGACCTGACCGAGCGCAAGCTCCTGCCGGCCATCCGCCAGCTCGCCGCCAACCACCGGCTCCGGCCCGAGTTCGCTCTGGTCGGCGTGGCCCGCACGGCCATGACCGACGCGGAGTGGGCGGACAAGTGCCAGGCGGCCGAGACCAGCAAGGCCACCTTCCGCTACGTCAGCGGCGGCTACGACGACCCGGACACCTACCAGCGCCTGGCCGATGTCCTCGCCGACTGCGACCACGCGCTCGGCACCAAAGGCCAGCACGTCTTCTACCTGGCCACGCCGCCGCGCCTGTTCGGCACGATCGCCGTCCAGCTGGGCCGCTCGTCGCTGAACGTCAGCGCGGCGGGGGACTGGCCGCGGCTGGTGATCGAGAAGCCCTTCGGCTGGGATGAGCCCAGCGCCCGCAGCCTGTACGCCGACATCAGCGCGTCGTTCAGCGAGTCGCAGATCTTCCGCATCGATCATTACCTGGCCAAGGACACCGTGCAGAACCTCCTGGCCCTGCGCTTCGCGAACTCGATCTTCGAGCCGATCTGGAACCGGACCTGGGTCGACAACGTGCAGATCACGGTGGCCGAGACGCTCGGCGTGGGCTCGCGCGGCGGGTTCTACGACAGCACCGGCGCGGTCCGCGACATCGTCCAGAATCACGTCCTGCAGGTGCTGTCGCTGTTCCTGATGGAGCCGCCGACCTCCTTCCATCCCGAGGCCATCCGCGACGAGAAGGTCAAGCTGCTCCGCGCGATCAGGCCGATGACCGAACCGGACGTCATCGCCCGCGACGCGGTCCGCGGCCAGTACACCCGGGGCGGGACCCGGGAGGACCTGATCGTGTCCTACCGGGAGGAAGAGGGCGTCGACCCGCTGTCCGCCACCGAGACGTTCGTGGCGCTGCGGCTGCACATCGACAACTGGCGGTGGACCGACGTCCCGGTGTACGTGCGGACCGGTAAGCGCCTGCCGCGCCGCACCACCGAACTCGTCATGGAGTTCCGCCGCCCGCCCCACCTCCCGCTGTTCCCGGCCGAGGCCACGACCCTGGCCCCGGATGCGCTGGTGGCCCGGGTCCAGCCGAACGAGGGCATCAGCCTGCGGTTCGGCGCCAAGGTGCCGGGCCACGAGTTCCGGCTCCGCAAGGCGTCGATGGACTTCTCCTACTCCCAGGGCTACGGCGAATCGCGGGACGACGCCTACGAGCGGGTCATCCTCGACGCGCTGATCGGCGACGCCACGTTGTTCATCCGCGCCGACGAGGTGGCCAGGTCCTGGCGCATCGTCGACCCCCTGCTGGCCTACTGGGAGCAGGCCGAGGACCCGATCCCGCTCTACCACGCCGCCACCTGGGGACCCCAGGAAGCCACCCACCTCGTCCAGCGCGACGGCCGCCAGTGGCGCAACCTGTGAAAAGTGGCGCGGGCTACCTTCATCGTGGCCTTGGCGCGGTTCGCGGAGCCTTTCTGGCAGCGGGCCAGGCGCCGCTGGTAGCGGCCCAGGTTGCGGGCTTGCGTGCCAGGTGCCGCGGGTTGGCGATCTTGTCCCCCTCGCTGGTCACCGCGAAGTCCGTCACGCCCAGGTCGACGCCGACGACGTGCCCGGTCTCGGGCAGCGGCTCGGGGGCGCTGGTATCGACGGCGAAGGTCACGTACCAGCGGCCGTCCGGCTCCCGGGACACGACAACCGTCGTCGGGTCCAGCGCGGCCACGTCCACGGCCGGCCAGGACCAGGTGAACCGCAGCGGGCCGGGCGTCTTGGCCAGCCGCAGCTCCCCGCCGCGCATCGTGAAGGCGCTCCGGGTGTAGTGGGCGCACTGTCGGCCGCGGCGGGACTTGAACCGCGGGTAGCGGGCGCGCTGCGCGAAGAGCCCCGTGAACGCCCGGTGCTGGTGGCGGAGCACCTGCTGCAGCGGCACCGAGGAGACCTCGCTGAGGAACACCAGGCTGGGGTCCTTCTTCATGAGGGTCAGCGCGGCGTTGGTCTGGGCGTAGGAGGTACTCGCCCGCTCGGCCTGCCAGCGGGCTTGGCGGGCGGCCAGGGTTTTGTTCCACACCACGCGGATGCAGCCGAAGGTGCGGTTCAGCATCTGTTGCTGCGCCTGGCCGGGGTATGCCCGGCACCGGTAGGCTGTCCTCACCCTTGTATTATCGAACACAGGATCGTAAGAATTCGGGAGGCGCGCCGCGCGCGCTGCCCGCTGGTTCTGCTGCCTCGCTTCGCGGGGCACCAGATTCCTCCCCGGCCTGACGGCCGGGAAGGAATCCTCCGGAGATCACGGTGACCTGGCTACACGAGCATGTCGTCCTGGCCTCGGCGGACAGCGAGGCGTTCACCTCACTCCGGCAGCGATCCACCTCCCGGCAGGACCGGTACAAGATGGGCCGCGAACTTCGCCGCCAGGTGCCGCGCCGCTCGCTGGGGGACTGGTCCGCCCCGGCAGGCCGGCCCGATCCGGTGCAGCTGATCATCGAGTCCCATCAGGGCCGGCTGGACTGGCTGGTCCCGGTGCGGGTGGGCCGGATGGCCGCCACGCCGTACGGCTTCCTGCGCGGCGCGGCGGTCGTGATGGCCGCCGACGTGGCCGGGCTGCCGTCCACCGGCATCACCCCGGTGATCTGCGGCGACGCGCACCTGGGCAACTTCGGCTTCTACGCCTCGCCGCAGCGGGACCTGGTCATCGACCTGAACGACTTCGACGAGGCGCACCCCGGCGGCTGGGAGTGGGACCTGCGCCGGCTGGTGGCCAGCATCTGGGTCGCGGGCCGGCAGAACGGCGCCGGCGAGGCCGGCTGCGAGATGGCGGTGCGGCAGTGCGTGGCCGGGTACCGCGCCGAGGTCCGCGCGCTGGCCGACACGCCGCTGCTGGCCCGGTCCTACCAGCGGCTGGACGTCGACCGGCTGCAGCACCGCACGGCCGGGAAGTCGCTGCGCGCCGAGATCAAGCGCGCCGCGGCGCGCGCCCGCAGAAGAACCAGCGACCGGGCGCTGCCCAGGTTCACCAGCGAGCGCGACGGGCAGCGCCGCATCGTGGAGGATCCGCCGCTGGTGACCAGGATCAACTACGCCGAGGCGGACCAGATCGCCCGCGGTCTCGATGAGTACCTGGGCACGCTGGCCCCGCACTGGCGGCGGGCCCTGGGCGGGTACACCCTGATCGACATCGCCCACAAGGTGGTGGGCGTGGGCAGCGTCGGGCTGCGCGCCTACGTCGCGCTGCTCGAGGGCAGCAGCCCCGATGACGTGCTGTTCCTTCAGCTCAAGCAGGCCCGCCGGTCAGTTTTCGCCCGCTACGTGCACGGCGAGGGGGCCTGGCACACACACCAGGGCCAGCGGGTCGTGGAGTACCAGCAGGCCCTGCAGACGGTCAGCGATCCGCTGCTGGGCTGGACCACGGTCGACGGGCGGCAGTACTACGTGCGCCAGTTCCGGAACATGAAGGGCAGCGTGGCCCTGGACTCCATCGACGCCGCGGCCCTGGCCGACTACGCGGCCGTCACCGGCCACCTGCTGGCCAAGGGCCACGCCCGGACCAGCGGCGCGTCGATGATCGTCGGGTACGCGGGCTCCTCTGACCGTCTCGACACCGCGATGGCGCGGTTCGCCCGGCTGTACGCCGACCAGACCGAAGCCGATCACGCCGCCCTCGTCAGGGCCGCCAAGCACGGCGTCCTGCCCATCGAGTCCGGCCTGTGACCAAAAGGGGCCAGATCATGACCGAGGAACCGCTGCTGGATCCCGCCGTCCAGGCCGACCCGTTCGGCTACTACGACCAGCTGCGCACCCACCACCCGGTACGACGCATGCCCGGCACCGGCTTCTACGTCCTGACCCGCTACGAGGACCTGCGCGCGATCCTGCGCGACCCCGGTACCTACTCCAACACCCTGGACCTGGAAGAACTATCCGGCGAGCAAGCCAGAAAACTCGGCGCCCTGTTCCAGCAGCGCCTCGCCGAGAAGGGCTGGCCGCACGTCCCGACCCTGCACCAGTCCGACCCGCCAGAACACACCCGCTACCGCCGCCTGCTGAACAAGGTCTTCTCCCCGACCCGCGTCCGCCAGATGGTCCCCGACGTGCAGCGCATCTGCGACCAGCTCATCGACGCCTTCAGCGAAGGCGAAAGCGCAGAGTTCGTCCAGGAGTTCGCGTTCCCGCTGCCCGGCATCGTGATCAGCGAGCAGCTCGGCCTGGCCGCCAGCGAGATCGGCACGTTCCGGCGCTGGGCCGACGCCATGCTCGCGCCCGCCCAGGGCCTGCTCACCGACGAGGACGCGACGATCAGATACGCCGACATCGAGGCCGAGGCCCAGCACTACCTCGCGGACGTGTTCCAGGACCGCCGCCAAAACCCGACCAGCGACCTGATCTCCGCCCTGGTCGCGGCGTCGGAAGAGGAGGAACGACAAGGAGAACGCCCGCTGTCCATGCCCGAGCTGCAGAACCTCCTGCAGCAGCTCATCACCGGCGGCTACATCACCACCGCCGACGCGATCACCTCGGCCATGTGGCTGCTCACCCAGAACCCCGGGCAAGCAACGCAGCTAAAAGCCGATCCGAGAAAGATCAAGACCTTCGCCGAGGAGTCGCTCCGCATGCTCGCCCCGGTCCAGGGCCTGTTCCGCAAGGCCACCCGGGACGTCGAGCTCCACGGCGTAAACATCCCCGCAGGCGCCATCCTGCACGTCCGCTACGGCGCCGCCAACCGCGACCCGGGCGCATTCACAGATCCCGACGCCTTCGACGTCACCCGCGAGCACGTCACGCGCCACATGTCGTTCGGCCAGGGCCCGCACGCCTGCGTCGGCGCGCCGCTGGCCCGCCAGGAGCTGATCACCGCGTTCGAACGCCTGCTGGCCCGCCTCGACGACCTCCGCCTCGACCCCGGCCAAGAAGTCGAGCGGAACCCGGGCCTGCTGTTCTACTCGTTCAAGACCCTGCCGATCCGGTTCGCACCGGCGCGTCCGTAATATCGCCCACCGCCGCCCGGACGTGCCGCAGCACCGACGTGAGCTGAGCCGTCTCGTCGCCGGTCAGGGCGGCCAGGCCGAAGTCCGCCTGGTTGAGCGCCGCGGTCGCGTCGCGGGCCACGGCCAGCCCCGCGTCGGTGATGGTGGCCAGGACCACGCGCCGGTCCCGCGCCGAGGTGTGCCGCTCGACCAGCCCGCGCTGCTCCAGCCTGCGGATCGCGTTGGTGACCGAGGCCGGGTGGACCATCAGCCGCTCGCCCATCCTGCCCATCGGCATCGACCCGCTCCGGGTGAAGGCCAGCAGCCGGAGCGCCTCGTACGCGGCGAAGGTCAGGCCGTAGGGCTGCAGGGTGGCCTCGATCCGGGCCAGCAGCAGCTGCTGGACCCGCATGACCGAGGTGACGGCCGCCATGTGATCGGCGTGCTCGGGCCACCGGACGCTCCACTGGCGGTGCGCTTCGGCAATCGGATCAAACGGGTCGGGATCGGCCACTCACCCACCGTACGCCCCGCCGCCGCCGCTCCGCCTTGACACAACCCACTCAATACTTTAGCTTCCAAATATTGGTCGTCTAAGTACCCGAGGTCCATCATGGCGCAGCCCAGCGACCTGCACGTCCCGGCGCACCCGGTGCGGTTCGTCACCGCGGCCGCGCTGTTCGACGGGCACGACGCCGCGATCAACATCATGCGGCGGATCCTGCAGGCCCAGGGCGCGGAGGTCATCCACCTCGGGCACGACCGGTCGGTCCGCGAGGTGGTGGACGCGGTCCTGGACGAGGACGCCCAGGCCGTGGCGATCAGCTCCTACCAGGGCGGCCACGTCGAGTACTTCGAGTACCTGGCCCAGCTGCTGACCCAGAAGGGCGCCGGGCACGTCCGGGTCTACGGCGGCGGCGGAGGCGTCATCGTCCCCGAGGAGATCGCGCGCCTGGCCCAGGCCGGCGTGCGGATCTTCGCACCCGAGGACGGCCAGCGCCTCGGCCTGCCCGGCATGATCAACGAGCTGATCCAGGAATGCGACGTCGACCTCGCCGCCGAACCTCCGCCGCTCGAAGCAACCCTGGCCGGCGACCGCCGCGCGCTGGCCCGCACCATCACCTGCCTGCAAGCCGGCCGCCTCCCCGAAACCGATAAGGCCGCTCTGTCGCAAGCGGCCAGAACCCGGCAAATCCCGGTCCTCGGCATCACCGGCACCGGCGGCTCCGGCAAGTCCTCGCTGACCGACGAACTGATCCGCCGCCTGCGCACCGACCAGCAGGACAAGCTCCGGGTCGCGGTGCTCGCGGTCGACCCGACCCGCCGCCGCGGCGGCGGCGCCCTGCTCGGCGACCGGATCCGGATGAACGCCCTGGACAGCGAGCACGTGTTCTTCCGCTCGCTGGCCACCCGCGGCGCCCGCGAACTCCCCGAGCACCTCGACGCCATCATCGACGCCGCCAAGGCCGCCGGCTACGACCTGGTCATCCTGGAGACACCGGGGATCGGGCAGGGCGACGCGGCCGTCGTCCCGCTGGCCGACGTGTCCCTGTACGTGATGACCCCGGAGTTCGGCGCCCCCTCCCAGCTGGAAAAGATCGACATGCTCGACTTCGCCGACGTGGTGGCGATCAACAAGTTCGAGCGCCGCGGCGCCGCCGACGCGCTGCGCGACGTGTCCCGCCAGCTCATCCGCAACCGGTCCGCCTTCGGCGCCAAACCACACGACATGCCGGTCTTCGGGACCAGCGCGGCCACGTTCAACGACAACGGCGTCACCGGCCTCTACCAGCACCTGGCCGGCCTGCTCGCCGCCCGCGGCCTGAACCTGGCCGAGGGCGTGCTGCCCGCCGCCGCCGGCCGCACCTCCACCGACGTGGCCACGGTCATCCCGCCCGCCAGGACCGGGTACCTGGCCGAGATCGCCGGGACCGTCCGCGGCTATCACGAGGAAACGACCAGGCAGGCGCAGGCGGTGCGCCGGGTGCAACGGCTCGCCGCCGTCCAGGCTGAGCTCTCACAAGACATTTATGCCGAACGGTCCGTGGCTCAACTTCTGGACCACGCTCAGCGCGAGGCCGGGGCGGACAGCGCCGGCCTGATCGCCGGCTGGCCCGCGGTCGTCGAGGCGTACTCCGGGCGCACCCGCGAATCGCTGTCCGGGACGGCCGTCCCGCGGGTGGCGCTGCCGCGCTACGCCGACCACGGGGACCTGCTGCGCTTCCTGCGCGAGGAGAACCTGCCGGGGTATTTCCCGTTCACCGCCGGGGTGTTCCCGTTCAAGCGGGAGGGCGAGGACCCGGCCCGGATGTTCGCCGGGGAGGGTGACCCGTTCCGCACCAACCGCCGGTTCAAGCTGCTGTCCGCCGGGAACCCCGCCACCCGGCTGTCCACCGCGTTCGACTCGGTGACCCTGTACGGCCGGGATCCGGGGGAGAGCCCGGACGTCTACGGCAAGGTCGGCACGTCCGGGGTGTCGATCGCCACCCTGGAGGACATGAAGGCGCTGTACGACGGGTTCGACCTGACCGCGCCGGCCACGTCGGTGTCGATGACGATCAACGGGCCCGCCCCGACCATCCTGGCCTACTTCCTCAACACCGCCATCGACCAGGGCGCCGCGCAGGGCCTGTCCGCGGCCGAGGTCCTGCAGCGGGTGCGGGGGACCGTGCAGGCCGACATCCTCAAGGAGGACCAGGGCCAGAACACCTGCATCTTCTCCACCGAGTTCAGCTTGCGGATGATGGCCGACATCCAGGAGTGGTTCATCGCCAACCAGGTCCGCAACTTCTACTCGGTGTCGATCTCCGGGTACCACATCGCCGAGGCCGGCGCGAACCCGATCAGCCAGCTCGCCTTCACCCTGGCCAACGGGTTCACCTACGTGGAGGCCTACCTGGCCCGCGGCATGGCCATCGACGACTTCGCGCCGAACCTGTCGTTCTTCTTCTCCAACGGCATGGACCCGGAGTACACCGTGATCGGCCGGGTGGCCCGGCGGATCTGGGCCGTGGCCATGCGCGAGCGCTACGGCGCGAACGAGCGGTCGCAGAAGCTCAAGTACCACGTGCAGACCTCGGGCCGGTCGCTGCACGCCCAGGAGATGGCGTTCAACGACATCCGTACCACCTTGCAGGCGCTGTGCGCGATCTACGACAACTGCAACAGCCTGCATACCAACGCCTACGACGAGGCCGTCACCACCCCCGGCGAGGAGTCGGTGCGCCGGGCGCTGGCCATCCAGCTGATCATCAACCGCGAGTGGGGCCTGGCCATGAACGAGAACCCGCTGCAGGGCTCGTTCATCGTCGATGAGCTCACCGACCTGGTGGAAGAGGCGGTGCTGGCCGAGTTCGAGGCGATCAGCGCGCGCGGCGGGGTGCTTGGCGCGATGGAGACCGGCTACCAGCGGGGCCGGATCCAGGACGAGTCCATGCTGTACGAGCAGCGCAAGCACGACGGCACGCTGCCGCTGATCGGGGTCAACACGTTCCGCAACCCGGCCGGCGCCGTGGCCGCCCCGGCCGAACTGGCCCGGGCCACCGAGGAGGAAAAGAAGTCCCAGCTGGAACGCGTCCGCGACTTCACCGAACGCCACCGCGACCAAGCTCACGCGGCCCTGGCCGAGCTGAAGGAAGCGGCGCGATCCGGCGGTAACGTGTTCGCGGTCTTGATGGACGCGGCGCGGGTGTGCAGTCTGCAGCAGATCACCGAGGCATTCTTCGAGGTCGGCGGTCAGTACCGCCGCAACGTCTAGAGAAAGGCTCCTCCATGCGCGAAATCACCCGGGTCGGCGTCGCGGGCTGCGGGCTGATGGGTTCGGGCATCGCCGAGGTTTGCGCCCGCGGCGGCCTGGACGTCGTCGTCCGCGAGATCGACGACGCGGCCGCCGCCTCCGGGCGCGCCCGGATCGAGGCCTCGCTGGCCCGCGCGGTGCGGGCCGGGAAGCTCGACGCGGAGGACCGCGACGCCGCGCTGGCCCGGATCCGGGTCACCACCGACCTGGCCGAACTGGCCGACCGCGAGCTGATCATCGAGGCCGCCACCGAGAACCCGGCGGTCAAGGCCGTCCTGTTCGCCGAGCTCGACCGGGTCGCCGCCGACCCCGACGTGATCCTGGCCACCAACACCTCCTCGATCCCCGTCATCCAGGTCGCCCAGGCCACCAAGCGCCCCGAGCGGGTCGTCGGCCTGCACTTCTTCAACCCGGTGCCGGTGCAGCGCCTGGTCGAGGTGATCCCGTCCGTGCTCACCGGCCCGCAGGCCGTCCAGCGCGTCACCGACCTGGTCACCAAGACCCTGGGCAAGACCGTGATCAAGGCGCCCGACCGGTCCGGGTTCGTGGTCAACGCGCTGCTGGTGCCGTTCCTGCTGGCCGCCATCCGGATGCTCGACGCCGGCTACGCCACCGCCGAGGACATCGACCTGGGCATGACCCTGGGCTGCGCGCACCCGATGGGCCCGCTCCGGCTGGCCGACCTGATCGGCCTGGACACGCTCAAGGCGGTCGCGGACTCCATGTACGAGGAGTACAAGGAGCCCCTGTACGCCGCGCCCCCGCTGCTGCGCCGCATGACCGACGCCGGCCTGCTGGGCCGCAAGTCCGGCCGCGGCTTCTACGACTACCAGGCGCAGAGCTGACCACGCCGGCCGCTCCGGGTAACGTCAGGACATGACCCGGCCGCAGCCGCCGCGCGATGATTCCGGCCCTCCCGTCAAGCCGGCCGCACCCCGGGACCATCCCGGCCATCCCGCCGGCCTGACGGCGCCCCGCGATGATCTCGGTCACCCGGTCCCGCTGACCCGCCCGGCCCGGCGCGTGGTCTCCCTGGTCCCGTCCCTGACCGAGTCGGTGGCGGTGACCCGCCCCAGCGCGCTGGTCGGCGCCACCACCTGGTGCACCCACCCCGCGGACCTCGACGTGGCCCGCGTCCGCGGCACCAAGAACCCCGACCTGGCCGCGATCCGGGCCCTCGAGCCCGACCTGGTGCTGGCCAACCAGGAGGAGAACCGCCGCGTCGACGTGGAACGCCTGCGCGCGGCCGGGATCGGAGTCTGGGTCACGGTGATCCGCGACCTGGACGAGGCGGTGTCGTCCCTGCGCCGCATGTTCAGCCAGGCCCTGGGCTGGCGCGAACCCCCGTGGCTCGCCCAGGCCGAACAGGTCTGGGCCGAACCCGTCCCCGGCCCCCCGATCCGCGCCGCCATCCCGGTCTGGCGTGACCCCTGGATGGTGGTCGGCTCGGGCACGTTCACCGGCGACCTGGCCGCCCGCCTCGGCCTGCACAACGTCTACGCCGATCACCCCGGCCGCTACCCCCGCGTCGACCTGTCCGACCTGCAAGCCCGGGACCCCGACCTGATCGTCCTGCCCGACGAGCCGTACGCCTTCAGCGTCACCGACGGCCCCGAGATGTTCCCCGCCCGCCGCGTCGCCCTGGTCGAAGGCCGCGACCTGACCTGGTACGGCCCCTCCCTGGTCACCGCCCGCCCGGCCCTGCTGTCCCGCATCCACGCCAAGACCCGGCCGCTCATCTGACCGGACCCTGAAGATCAGCCGACCGCCAAACCAGGTGAACCTGGCCCTTCACCTGGCTAGAACCCGGCTGGAACGAGTGAACCTGGGCTTTCACCTGGTTAGACCGAAGTTACGGCCAGTTCGGTAGGCGATTTTGGTCCTGACCTGGTCTTTTGCCGGGTCGGCGGGGTTGTGCTCTGACTACTTCAAGGTGAGCGGGATCGCAGCGCCGAGAAGGTGGAAGGCCTGCCGCTGGGTGCTGGTTGGCTCGGTGAGCATCGGGATGGTGACCTGGGTGCCGGTGTACCGGACCTGGTTGCGGGTCAGGGTGGCCAGGTGCTCGAGCAGGCCGGAAGCTGTAGAGGCTGCCGGCTGGGTCGTGCTGGTATGAGGCCTTGGCCTGGGCGGCTGCGGAGCGGCGGGCCGGGGCGACCGGGTTGCCGGGGACGGGCGGGTTCTGGTCGGTGAAGGTCAGCGGGGCCAGGGCGCGGCGCAGGTGCCAGGTCAGGTAGCAGGCGAGCATGCAGATCAGCACGTGGGCCGGGACGCGTTCCTCCAGCCGGTGGAAGACCGGCCGCAGGTCCAGGTCGTCGGCTTTGATGTGGCGGAAGTCCCGCTCGACATATTTGAGGTTCTTGTAGGCGGTGACCACGGCGGAGGCGTCCAGTTCGCTGACGGGGACAGGGGTGCGCAGCACGTAGAACCCGTCCAGGGCGGCTTCGGCGTCGATCTGGTCCTGCTTGCGGGCCACGGCCAGGCTGTCATCGGTGATCGCCACGGCGAAGTGCTTGCCGGTCTTGTACTTGCTGATCACTTTGCCGACCTCGACCCCGATCTGCCCGGCACCGGCAGCCGTCCGGCGGCCACGCGGGCGGTGATGGGGGCGAGCAGTTTCTCGGTGGCGGCCAGCAGGTCCTCGCGCTTGCGGGCGCGGTCGGCGGCCAGCACCGGGTTGCGGCAGGCGACCAGCCGCTCGCCGGGGAAATCCGGGCTGGTGATCTCGGCCAGGTCCTGCTCGTCGAAGAGGCTGAGCTGGAGCGGGCCGCCGTCGGCCATCAGCTTCTTGATGGCCGGGGCGCGCAGCGCGGTGATCAGCCGTAGGGGTCCGGCTGGTGGGTCCCGTCTTCCAGCTGATTCAGACGCGGGATCCGGGCGCTGGTGATCATGCCCCGGTCGCCACCATGACCATCTTGGCCAGCGCGAACTTGTCCCGCACCACCTGGACGATCTGGGTGAAGGCGGCGGGATCGCCGGTGTTGCCGGGGAACACCCGGACCGCGACCGGGCGGCCTTCGGTGTCGGTGAGCAGCCCGTACTCGATCTGCAGGCCTTTCTTGCCGTCCCGGGAGTAGCCGCGGGCGGCCAGCGGGCAGTGCGAGCCCTCCAGCCACGAGCTGGACAGGTCGAACAGCGCCATCCGCGCCGGGTTCGCGTCCGGGGCCAGGTGCCGACGGGCCAGCCCGGCCTCGATCGCGTCCTGCCTGGCCAGCCAGTCCATCGCCGCGTAGATGTCATCGGTGGACGCATCCGCGACGCCGAGGTCGGCGCCCAGGGTCGTGTCGGCCCACCAGGTCAGGGTGGACAGCTTGGAGCCCGGGGCCACGACGCGGGAGATGATCAGCGCCAGGGCCAGGTCCCGCGGCCGGCCCGCCGGCCCAGCAGCGCGGGCAGCCCCAGCTCGGCGGCCATGGCGTGCACGGCGGCGACGTGGCCGTGCGGCAGCGACCGGGTGATAGTGACCGCGTTGCTGGCGGGAACCAGCTGCTGGCCTTTCAGCCGGCGTCGATCAGGTCGATGACGTGGTCCGGCAGCGCGGACAGGTTGGCCACGTCTCGTTCTTGACCTTGCCCGCCTCGCGGTAGGTGCGGCGCAGGTAGGCCGAGGAGTAGTCCTTGCGGCGGCCTTGCTTGTCCACATACCCGGTCTTGGAGACTCTGACTACGTGAACCTTCCCGCCATTTCCCGCCATAGCCAGATCGTAGCGGTATGCCATTGATGACCCGGCAGCGACACGCAAATATTCTGACTACACCTGTGTCCGGATCTTGCCGAAACGGCAGTTCAGGAGGCGGCGCCTACGGAGAGCTACGGCAACTTCGGTCTAGAGGGGAGAGGTGAGGGGTTAGCGTGGTGAGGGGTGGGTTGCGGGGAGCGCGGACGTGAACTGGCGGTACTGCGTGCTGACCACGTTTGTCTGGTACGCCTCTAGCCACACGGAAGCCAGCTCACCCAGGTCCGCGCCCGCCGCCGAGCCGAACCCCCGGCGTTGTTCACCACACGTCGACCACCGGATACGCTCCCGGATCACCTCGGCGGCGTCCGCCACCTGCCACCGGGTCGCTAACGTCGGCCCGCACCCAGCTGACCTCCCCGCTGGCCGCCGCTCGATCCCCGCTGAGCTCCTGGCGGCGACCCGCAGCACGTCGCCCGCCGCCCGAGGATGATCCCATCCGGCCCGTGCGCCGCCAGCGCCGCCGCGACAGCCGCCCGAACCCGCCGCCCCCGACACCACCGCCACCCCAGCTGAGCATCCGCCCGCCATCGCCAGCCTCCGCCCGAGGCCGCGTCCCGCGCCTCCCGTGGGCCGGCTTTTTGTAGCCTGACCCTACCTACGCCCGGAAGGCCCGCTGCCTCATGGACGCGATGTTCAGCCCGCACACCGCCGCGCCCGTCGCCCGCGCCCGCCAGCACTCGGTGGGCGACCTGCTCCACCGCAGCGCCGCCCGGTACCCGGACAAGCTGGCCGTCGTCGCGGGCGACCTGCGGGTCAGCTACGCCGAGTTCGACGCCGCCGTCAACCGGACCGCGCACGCCCTGGCCGGCCGCGGCCTGGCCAAGGGCGACCGGCTGGCCCTGCTCAGCCATAACTGCTGGCAGTACGTGCTGCTCGCCTTCGCCACCGCCCGGCTCGGCGTGGTCCTGGTGCCGGTCAACTTCATGCTCGGCGCCGAGGAGATCGCCTTCATCCTGCGCCACTCGCGGGGCCTGCGGCCTGGTCGCCGAGGCCGCCCTGGCCGGCACCGCCGGCCAGGCGCTGGCCGCGGCCGGAACCGAGGGCGGGGTCCGCGGGCTGGATCGGGGCGGCCCCGGCCGCGGGCTGGGAGGATGTCGACCCCTGGTGGCAGTCCGGCGACGACACGATGCCGGATGTCCCGATCGCCGACGACGACCCGCTGCGGCTCATGTACACCTCGGGCACCGAGTCGCGCCCCAAGGGCGTGATGCTGTCCTCGCGCTCGCTGATCAGCCAGTACGTCAGCTGCGTCCTCGACGGCGGGATGAGCGCCGACGACATCGAGGTGCACGCGCTGCCGATGTACCACTGCGCCCAGCTGGACTGCTTCTTCTGCGTCGACGTCTACCTCGGCGCGACGAGCATCATCCTGCCCGGTCCCGACCCGGCGGCGCTGCTGGCCACCATCGACCGGGAGCGGGTCACCAAGCTGTTCTGCCCGCCGACGGTGTGGATCTCGCTGCTGCGCCACCCCGACTTCGACACCACGCGACCTGTCCAGCCTGCGCAAGGGCTACTACGGCGCCTCGCCGATGCCGGTGGAGGTGCTGCGCGAGCTGCAGCGGCGCCTGCCCGACGTGCGGCTGTGGAACTTCTACGGCCAGACCGAGATGGCGCCGCTGGCCACCATCCTGCGCCCGCACGAGCAGCTCGACCAGGCCGGCTCGGCCGGCCGCGCCGCGCTGAACGTCGAGACCAGCGTCGTCGACGACGACGACGAGCCGCGTCCCGCCGGGCGAAGTCGGCGAGATCGTGCACCGCAGCCCGCACGCCGACGCTCGGGCTACTACAACGACGAGGAGAAGACCGCCGAGGCGTTCCGCGGCGGCTGGTTCCACTCCGGCGACCTGGGCATCATGACCGAGGACGGCTACCTCTCCGTCGTCGACCGCAAGAAGGACATGATCAAGACCGGCGGTGAGAACGTCGCCAGCCGCGAGGTCGAGGAGGCGATCTACGAACTCGACGGCGTCGCCGAGGTCGCGGTGTTCGGCGTCGCCACCCGCACTGGATCGAGGCCGTCGTCGCCGTCGTCGTGCCCAAGGCCGGCGTCGACCGTCACCGCCGAGGACGTCAGAGCGCACGTCGAGACCGCGCCTGGCCGGCTACAAGCGCCCGAAGTACGTCGTCCTGGCCGACGCGCTGCCCAAGAACCCCAGCGGCAAGATCCTCAAGCGCGAACTGCGCCAGCAGCACGCCAACCTAGCCGCCGCCGAGCCCTAAGCCGTCGCCGCCAACCTGGGGGGCCCCCCAGCCGCCGCCCACCCCTAAGCCGCCGCCGCCCGCGCTCGTCCCCGGCGCTCGTCCCGGCGCAACGTAGTGAACCCCGGGGTTCACCACG
Organism: uncultured Actinomycetes bacterium; assembly: GCA_963822765.1. GTDB lineage: Bacteria > Actinomycetota > Actinomycetes > Streptosporangiales > Streptosporangiaceae > Palsa-504. The sequence goes on from CAWGJL010000034.1 coordinate 93,513, forward strand.
CTCTAGCGAGGTGAAACCCGGGGTTCATTCGCTTCGGATCGCGGGCCGAGGATCTCCCATGCACCGCGAG
>CAWGJL010000035.1:0-18661 GCA_963822765.1 uncultured Actinomycetes bacterium
TTCTCTTCTCTCAGGTACGTGGGGATCAGGCTTCGTCAGCCGCGGCCTCGGCGGCCGGGGCCGCTGAGTCCGGGGCTTCTGAGTCCGGGGCTTCGGCTTCTGCGGCTTCGGCTTCTGCGGCTTCGGCGGCTGGGGTCGCCGCGGGGCCGCCTTCGGCGGCTTCGGCGGCTTCGAGCTTGGCGCGCAGCGCCTCGGCGAGCTGGGCCATCTGGACCGGCAGCGCGTTGAACGTGGCGGCGGCGCCGGCCAGCGACGCCTTCATGGCGCCAGCCAGCTTGGCCAGCAGCACGTCCCGCGGCTCCAGGTCGGCCAGCTTGATGATCTCCGCGGGGGAGATCGCCTTGCCGTCGAGCACCCCGCCCTTGATGACCAGCAGCGGGTTCGCCTTGGCGAAGTCGCGCAGGCCCTTCGCGGCCTCAACCACGTCGCCGTCGACGAACGCGATCGCGGACGGGCCGGCCAGCATCGGCGCCAGCTGGTCGGACAGCCCGGCCTCGGTGACCGCGATCTTGGTCAGCGTGTTCTTGACCACGGCGAACGTGGCGTTCCCCCCGAGCGACCTGCGCAGCTCGGCGAGCTGGGCCACGGTCAGCCCGCGGTACTCGGTCAGCACCGCGCCGGACGAGTCCTTGAACCGGTCGGTGAGCTCGGCGACCGCGGCTACCTTTTCGGCGTTAGGCATGTGCCTCCTCTCGGTATGCGTCGTTACGTCTTTAACGTCTTTGCGCAAAGCCGGAGACACGGAAAACGCCCCGGCGCGAGGCGCACGGGGCGGCATCGGGCCAGCCGCTGTTCGCGGGCTGGGCCGGTACGGCTCAGTTCACCTGCGCGGGATGTCCGGAACGGATCCGGAGCCTTCGGCCGTCGCGAGCGACGGCATCCAGCGGTCTTCGGCGTTCCCAGTGTATGCGGTGGTTGCGAGGTTGCAAAAACGGGGGATTTCCATGATCGCGAAAGGTTTGCCCCCCGAAAACGGGGCTAAGGGCACGTCTCGCAATAACACGCTGGTTTGCGAAAGGGCCCTGGTGTTTCTGATATGCACTGCGGTGGCCTGCGGGACCGGACCGGCCGCGGTCGCCCGGTGCGGGCGGCTGAGCCGCGACTGCCGCGACTGCCGGCGGGTGCCGCGACTGCCGGCAGGTGCCGCATGGCCCGGGCCAACTGCCCTTTAGAGGCATTAATCAGAACCCGGGAGCGAGAGTTTCATGATCGCGAAGACTTTTATACGGCATAGCACAATGCCACTTAGCCTAAGTTGATCTTGTTTGCGCTGGATGTTGTTGCCCGGTGTCGTGCCTGCTGATCCGGCATGATCACGGTTCATGACGCAGACTGGCGTGGTGGGCGGCGACCGGCTGACCGACTGGGTGTCCCTGGGCGTGCTGGCGTCCTGGGTGCCGCGAGATGCGGTCGATGACGCGATCGAGGTGGCGGGCAGGGGCGCGAGGCGGGCCGGGGGGAAGCTGCCGCCGCATGTGATGACCTATTTCGTGATGGCGCTGGCGTTGTTCGCTGATGACGATTACGAGGAGGTCGCCGCCCGGCTGACTGAGACGCTGCGGTCGTGGGGCTGCTGGGAGGATGCCTGGGAGGTGCCGACCTCGGGCGGGATCACCCAGGCCCGGCAGCGGCTGGGCTCCGAGCCGCTGAAGGAACTGTTCTCGCAGGTGGCGGCGCCGGTCGCGGAGGAGGACACGCTGGGGGCGTTCCTGGGGCCGTGGCGGCTGATGTCTATCGACGGATTCGAGTGGGACGTCCCGGATACGCCGGGGAACATCGCCGCGTTCGGGGACCCGGCTGCGGGCGGGCAGGATAGGGCGGCGTTCCCCAGGGCGCGGGTGGTGACCGTCAGCGAGTGCGGCTCGCACGCGGTGGTCGCCGCGGCGATCGGCGGGAGCACGGGCAAGGGCGCCGGGGAGCAGTCGCTGGCCCGCACGCTGTACCCGGATCTGGAACAGGACTGGCTGCTGATCGCGGACCGGAAATTTTATAACTGGAAGGACTGGTGCACGGCGGCTGATACCGGGGCCGCGCTGCTGTGGCGGGTCAAGTCGCCCTGGACACGGCTGCCGGTGCTGGAACTGCTGCCCGACGGGTCGTACCGGTCGGTGCTGATCCTCCCGAAGATCAATAAGGACCGGGCGCGGCAGCCGCTGATCGAGGCTGGCCGCCGCGGCGAGGACCTGGATGAGGACACGGCCCGGTACGTCCGGGTGATCGAGTACCAGGTACCGGATCGCGACGGGAACGGGAACGGCGATCTGATCACCTTGATCACCACCATCACCGACCCGCAGCAGGCCCCGGCCGGGACGCTGGCGCAGGCCTACCACCAGCGGTGGGAACATGAGACGGGCAACCAGCAACTGAAGACCTACCTGCGCGGACCCGGGAAGATCCTGCGATCGCAGGCACCGGACATGGTCCGGCAGGAAATCTGGGGCTACCTGCTGACCCACTACGCGATCAGCGCCCTGACCTGCAAAGCCGCCACTGCGGCCAGCATCGACCCGGACCAGGTCAAGTTCAAAAGGACCGTCCGCATCATCCGCCGCCAGGCCGCCGGCCCGGCTTTCCCCCCCTGAGCACCAGCACCGTCTCCTGGCCCGGATCATGACCGACCTCACCGCGGCAAAGAACCTCAACCGCCGCCGGCACCGGACCTACCCCCGCGTCATCAAGCGAGGCCGCCACAACTCCTACCGGGTGAAAAGACCCGGCGACACCGGCACCAGGCACGACCGGGCGCCCACGATCAGGCTCACCAGCCCCGCACCGACCAGCAACGCAGCATGATCAAAATAGGCTAAGTGGCATTGCGACATAGCACAGAAAAGTCTTCGCGATCATGGTCGGGGGCCTGGGTCACGGTGCCCACGTGACTGGTGGTACTGCAGCGGCCAGCGGTAAACCCAGGCGGGGGCGTCCGGCTGACCGGGGGCCGGGAGCAGCGAAACGGCGGGCACCCGCACTGGGGCCCGCCGTTTCGGGTGCGCTCGGGGTCAGGCTGGGGTCTGGGCGAATTCGGCGGTGAGGTTGCGGGTCTGGTTGGGGTCGACCGGGATGCCGGGGCCCATCGAGGTGGTGAAGGTGACCTTCTTCAGGTACCGGCCCTTGGCCGCGGCGGGCTTGAGCCTGACCACCTCGTCCAGGGCGGCGCTGTAGTTCTCCAGCAGCGCCACCGGGGTAAACGAGGCCTTGCCGATGACGAAGTGCAGGTTGCCGTTCTTGTCCACCCGGAAGGCGATCTTGCCGCCCTTGATGTCGGTCACGGCCCGGCCCACGTCCGGCGTCACGGTGCCGGTCTTCGGGTTGGGCATCAGGCCGCGGGGGCCGAGCACCCGGCCGATGCGGCCGACCTTGCCCATCAGGTCGGGGGTGGCAACGACCGCGTCGAAGTCCAGGAAGCCGCCCTGGATGCGCTCGATCAGGTCGTCCGAGCCTACGTAGTCGGCGCCGGCCGCACGGGCCTCCTCGGCCCGGTCGCCGGTGGCGAACACGAGCACGCGGGCCGTCTTGCCGGTGCCGTTCGGCAGGTTGACCGTGCCGCGGACCATCTGGTCCTGCTTGCGCGGGTCGACGCCGAGCCGCATGGCCACCTCGACGGTGGGATCGAACTTGGTGACCTGGTTCGCCTTGGCGATGGTGACCGCCTCCGCGGGGCTGTACAGCCGGGCGCGGTCGATCTGCTCACTGGCCTGGCGGTAGGCCTTGCTGCGCTTCATTACTTGTCTCCTGGAATGTGGTGGAGGTCGTGGTCAGCGGGCCGCGCGAGACCCTGCCACATTAGAAATCGTATTCAGTACAACCAGCAGCGGTGGCTGGTTGTTCCGGACGGTCAGCCCTCGACCTTGATGCCCATCGAGCGGGCGGTGCCGGCGATGATCTTCTCGGCCGCCTCGATCGTGGTGGCGTTCAGGTCCGGCATCTTGGTGTTCGCGATGTCGCGGACCTGGGCGGTGGTGATGCTGCCGACCTTGGTCTTGTGCGGCTCCGCGCTGCCCTTGTCCACGCCCGCGGCCTTCTTGATCAGCTCGGGGGCGGGCGGGGTCTTGGTGATGAAGGTAAAGCTCCGGTCCTCGTAGATGGAGATCTCGACCGGGATGATGTTGCCTCGCTGGCTTTCCGTCGCCGCGTTGTACTGCTTGACGAAATCCATGATGTTCACGCCGTGCGGGCCCAGCGCGGTACCGACCGGGGGGGCCGGAGTGGCCTGGCCGGCCGGCAGCTGCACCTTGACGACGGCGGACAGCCTCTTCCTTCTTGGCGGCATGGGACTAGTTCCTCACTTAGATCTTGGTTACCTGGTCGAACGACAGCTCGACGGGCGTCTCGCGGCCGAAGATCGACACCAGCACCTTGAGCTTCTGGGTGTCCGGGTTGATTTCGTTCACCGTGGCGGGCAGGGTGGCGAACGGCCCGTCCATCACGGTAACCGACTCGCCGACCTCGAAGTCCGGGGTGGAGGTGCGCGCCGCCTCGGCCTGCTTCGCGCTGGGCTCGGGCTCCGGCGCCAGCAGGGAGGCCACCTCGCTCAGCTGCAGCGGCGAGGGGCGGCTGGACAGGCCGACGAAGCCGGTCACGCCGGGGGTGTTGCGCACCACGGCCCACGACTCGTCGGTCAGGTCCATCCGGACCAGGATGTAGCCGGGCAGGACCTTCTCCGAGACCTGCTGGCGCTTGCCGCCCTTGATCTCGGTCACCATGTGCACCGGGACCTCGATCTGGAAGATGTAATCCTCCATGTTGAGCGACTGGATCCGGCTCTCCAGGTTGGTCTTCACCCGGTTCTCGTAACCGGCGTAGGAGTGCACCACGTACCAGTCACCCGGCAGCATGCGCATCTCGCGCATGAACTCTTCCTGGGCGTCCGGCGCGCTGTCCTCGGTATCGTCCTCGGCCGCGTCAGCATCGTCCTCGGCCGCGTCGGCACTGTCCTCGGCGGCACTGTCCTCGGCGGCACTGTCCTCGGCGGCACTGTCCTCGGCGGCACTGTCCTCGGCGGCGTCAAGACCGTCCTCGGCCGGCTCGGCGACGTCGTCAGAGGGGCCGGCGGGATCGAACCCGTCAGCTTCTTCGCTGTAGTCGCTCACCTCATCGGCCTTCCCGGTTTCCGCGTCCGGATCTCCCGTGCCCACGGCCGCGGAATCCAGCTGGATCTCGGACACGTTTACTCTCTCTCTTTCCTCATTGCCATGACCAACGGCGTGATCATGGCGTCGTGCTCGGCGGTGGCCACCGGCCAGCGGCCCAGGCTCAGCTCGCGCGGGTTTATCCCGGTCCCCCGCAGGCCCAGGAACCGCCTAGCCGAACACCTCGAACACCAGCTTGGTGAACCCGTAGTCCAGGGTTGTGACGACGACCACCATGAAGAGCACGAAGACCAGGCACACCACCGTGTAGGTGACGAGCTCCTTGCGGGTAGGCCAGATCACCTTGCGGAGCTCGGCGACCATCTGCCGGAAGAACAGAGCGGGGGTGGTCCGGTTCGCGCGCTTAGCGGCACGCCCGGATCCGCTCCGTTTCTCCGCGGCCTCGCCGCGTGTCTGAGTCGCCATATCCTCACCTATTGGTTCGCCGGCAAGACGGTTTGGCCGGACCGTACTCGCAGGGCAGGAGGGACTCGAACCCCCAACCACCGGTTTTGGAGACCGGGACTCTGGCCAATTGAGCTACTGCCCTTTGCTCCTCGCAACAGTGCACTTACAACCGTGCAGCACTGCCGTCAAGCACAACCTGCTGTCTAGCACCATACTGCTTCACGGCAGACATAAATCGCACTCGGGCATGCTGCCGCAAACGACAGCTCGGCTGCCGGTCCAAGCAGTGTACGTCCAATAGGCCCCCGCGTCGAACCGCGAGGCCGCGCGGGGCAGCGCCCGGCCCGCCCGGTTATCTGGCCCGGCCGGAAATATCGCGGCGGGGCACCCGCCGCCGGGTGCCACAATGGAGCCCATGCCAACCAGAGTCTCCGCGCGCGTCGCCGCCATCTCCGAATCCGCCACGCTGGCCGTAGACGCCAAGGCCAAGGCGCTGAAGGCGGCCGGCCGCCCGGTCATCGGCTTCGGCGCCGGGGAGCCGGACTTCCCGACCCCCGGTTACATCGTCGAGGCGGCCCAGCGGGCGTGCGAACAGCCGCGTTTCCACAAGTACACCCCAGCCGCCGGGCTGCCCGAGCTCCGCGAGGCGATCGCGGCCAAGACTGCGCGGGACTCCGGCTACCAGGTGGAACCCGGTCAGGTGCTGGTGACCAACGGCGGCAAGCAGGCCGTGTACCAGACGTTCGCCACCCTGCTCGACCCGGGCGACGAGGTCCTGGTGCCCGCCCCCTACTGGACGACCTACCCCGAGGCCATCGCGCTGGCGGGCGGCGTGCTGCGGCCGGTGCTGACCGACGAGCGCTCCGGCTACCTGGCCACGGTGGCGGACCTGGAGGCGGCGCGCACCGAGCGGACCAAGATCCTGCTCTTCGTGTCGCCGTCCAACCCGACCGGGGCGGTCTACCCGCCGGACCAGGTCGCCGCGATCGGCGAGTGGGCCGCCGAGCACGGCTTGTGGGTCGTCACCGACGAGATCTACGAGCACCTGGTCTACGGCGACGCGGTCTTCTCCTCGATCCCGGTCCAGGCCCCGCGCATCGCCGACACCTGCGTGGTGCTGAACGGCGTGGCCAAGACCTACGCGATGACCGGCTGGCGGGTCGGCTGGATGATCGGCCCCAAGGACGTGATCGGCGCCGCGGCCAACCTGCAGAGCCACGCGACGTCCAACGTGTGCAACGTGGCCCAGGCGGCGGCGCTGGCCGCCGTGTCCGGAGACCTGTCCGCGGTGGCGGTCATGCGGGCGGCGTTCGACCGGCGCCGGCAGACCATGACCCGGATGCTGAACGAGATCCCTGGCGTGCTCTGTCCCGGGCCGCAGGGCGCGTTCTACTGCTATCCCAGCGTCAAGGGCCTGCTCGGGAAGGAGATCGCCGGCCGCCGGGCGCAGAGCTCGGCGGAGCTGGCCGGCCTCATCCTGGACGAGGCCGAGGTGGCCGTGGTCCCCGGCGAGGCGTTCGGGACGCCCGGATATTTCCGGCTTTCCTGCGCGCTGGGCGATGCCGACCTCGAAGAGGGCATCACCCGGATGGCCAAGCTGCTCGCGGACGCCCGCTAGCGGAGGCACACTGACGGGATGTCCCGGCCGCACAGTGCCTGCCGGAGCGCGCGCGTCGGACAAGCCGCCGCGCGGCCGCTCAGTGCACTCCCCAAGGCGCACCTGCATCTGCACCTGACCGGGGCCATGCGGCACGCGACGCTGATCGAGCTGGCCGGGCGGCACGGCATCAGGCTGCCGACGGCGCTGACCGACGAGTGGCCGCCGCAGCTGAGCGGGGTCGACGAGCGCGGCTGGTTCCGGTTCCAGCGGCTGTACGACATGGCCCGTTCGGTGCTGCGGACCCCGGCCGACCTGCGGCGGCTGGTGGCCGAGATCGCCGAGGACGAGCGGGCCGAGGGCTCGGGCTGGCTGGAGGTCCAGGTCGACCCGGACGGCTACGCCGCGCGGTTCGGCGGGATCACGGCCACCCTGGAACTCGTGCTCGACGCGGCGGCGGCGGCGTCGCGGGTCACCGGCGTCGGGATCGGCGTCATCGTGGCGGCCAACCGCACCAAGCATCCGCTCGAGGCCAGGACGCTGGCCCGGCTGGCCGGCCAGTACGCGGGCCGCGGCGTGACCGGCTTCGGCCTGTCCAACGACGAGCGCCGCGGTCCCCCGCACGAGTTCGCCCGGGCGTTCCGCATCGCCGAGCAGGCCGGCCTGCTCCTGGTCCCGCACGGCGGCGAGCTGGTCGGCCCGGCCAGCGTGGCCGCGTGCCTGGACGACCTGCACGCCGACCGGATCGGCCACGGCGTCCGCGCGGCCGAGGACCCGGCGCTGGTCAAACGGCTGGCCGCCGAGGCGGTCACCTGCGAGGTCTGCCCCTCCTCCAACGTCGCGCTGGGCGTCGCGCCGGCCCCGGCCCAGGTCCCGCTGCGGACCCTGGTCGAGGCGGGCGTGCCGGTCGCGCTCGGCGCCGACGACCCGCTGCTGTTCGGCCCGCGGCTGACCGCCCAGTACGAGATCGCCCGGCACGTGCACGGGTTCACCGACGCCGAACTGGCCGGCCTGGCCCGCATGTCGGTGGCCTCGTCGGCCGCGCCTGAGCCGGTCCGGGCGCGCCTGGCGGCCGGCATCGACGCCTGGCTCGCCGTACCGGCTTAGGTCTGAATTTCTGCCGAACGGGCCGTGGTACCCGCGCCGCGCAGCCGGGCGGATTGCCCGTTTTGACCGCTGGCCCGGACATCCGGCGGCACAATGGGGCGATATCCGTTCGGGGGCTGAGGGCGTCACGGGGAGGCTGATGCTTCCGCTGACCGCGGATGATCCGCGCATGGTCGGAGAGTTCCGCCTGCATGCCCGGCTGGGTTCCGGCGGGATGGGCCGGGTGTTCCTCGGGCACTCACCGGGCGGCCGCGCGGTCGCGGTGAAGGTCGTCCACCCGCATCTGGCCCGGGACGCCGCGTTCGTGGACCGGTTCCGGCGCGAGGTCGCCGCGGCGCAGGCGGTCAACGGCTCCTACGCCGCCCCGGTGGTCGACGCCGGGCCGGACGACGACCCGCCCTGGCTGGCCATCGCGTACGTGGCCGGCCCGTCGCTGCAGGACGTGGTAACAGCGGCTGGGCCGCTGCCGGAGGACGCCGTGCTGAAGCTGGCCGCCGGGCTGGCCGAGGCGCTGCGGGTCATCCACGACTGCGGGCTGGTGCACCGGGACCTGAAGCCGGGCAACGTGCTGCTGGCCGACGACGGCCCGCGGGTGATCGACTTCGGCATCGCCCGCGCGCTGGACGGCACCGTGCTGACCTCGGCCGAGAGCCTGCTCGGCACCCCGTCGTTCATGTCACCCGAGCAGGCCCAGGGCCAGCCGGCCGGCCCGGCCAGCGACGTGTTCTCCCTCGGCGGCGTGCTGTACTTCGCCGCCACCGGCACGCCCCCGTTCGGGGCGGGGCACCCGGCCGTCATGCTGTACCGGATCGTGCACACCGAGCCGGACCTGACGCCGCTGCCGGCGCGGCTGCGCGAGCTGATCGCGGCGTGCATGGCCAAGGACCTGGCGCAGCGGGCGACGCCGGCCGAGCTGTCCGCGGCGCTGATGGACGTCGTGCCGCCCGAAGACTCCCCGGCCACGTTCTGGCCCGCTCACGTCGCGCAGCTCATCCGCGACCACCAGGCCGGGCTGGCCCTGGCGCCGCGGGACCCCGGCCCGCGGGACCCCGGCCCGCACTCCCCGGCCACGATCCGGATCGGGGCCGCGCGCGCCGGAGCCCGATACGAACCCGGGCCCGGGTCCGGGTGCGGGTGCGGGCACGCTGGTGCTGGAGCGGCGGCGGGTGCTGGCGGCGCTGGCCGGGGCGGCGGCCGGCGGGGTAGCGGTGGCCCTGTGGGAGACCATCGGGCCCGGCACCGGGCACGCCGCCGCCAGCGGGCGGCTCACCGGTGCGCGGCCCGCCGCGGCCAAGCCCGGCACCGCGATCTGGCGGGCCAAGGTCAGCAGCCCGGTGCGGTACCTCACCGTGGCCGGCGGGGTGGTCTACGCGGGCAGCGCGCAGCACGCCGTATACGCACTGAACGCCGCCACCGGCAAGCAGGTCTGGTGGCGCGCCACCCCGACCACCAACAACGGCCAGCTGGTGCTGGCGGACGGCGCGCTGGTCATCGCGGACCCGGACGACGGCGGCGTCCTCGGGCTCGACCACGCCACCGGGAAGCAGCTGTGGAGCGTGCCGTCCGGCAGCACGGGGGCCGCCGGCGTCCTCGGGCTGGTGGCCGACGGCGGCCGGGTGTTCTGCGGCTACGCGGCCAAGAGCGACACCACCGGGGGCGTCACCGCATTCAGCGCGGCCGCCGGGACCCTGCTGTGGACCGCCGAGTTCGGGGAGAACCTGGACATCAACGGCGGGCTCGCGGCCGCCGGCGGCACCGTCTACGCGGCGACCGGCAACGGCGAGGTCTATGCGTACGACGCGGCCTCCGGCGCCCGGCGGTGGCGGGTCCACGGCCCGAACCTGAAGTTCGGCGGGAACGCCTCGCCGCTGGTCTCGGACGGCGTCTCGCTACGTCTGCAGCGCCGGCCAGCCCCCGGTCCTGTACGCGCTGCGCGCCGGCACCGGCCACGAGCTCTGGCAGCAGCCGCTGGCCGCCGGGGATGACGCCAGCTGGCTGGCCAGCGCCGGCGGGGTGCTCTTCGTCGGGGACGGGAACAGCCAGAACACCGGCTACCTGGCCGCGCGGAACGCCGCCACCGGAGCGCGGCTGTGGCAGGCCCCGGTGGCCGGCGGGGTGTTCCCGGTGGCCACGGCGGGCGCGGTCGTCTACTCCGGCAGCAACAACGGGGTGCTCGACGCCTGGCAGGCCAGCACCGGTAACCACCTGTGGGGCTACCGGGCCGCGCCGGGCACCGCCGCCAACGCGGTCGTCACCAACCTGGTGGTCGCGGGCGGCGTCGTGTACTTCGGCCGCGGGGACCAGCACGTGTACGCGGTGGCAGCCCAGTGATGGAGCCGCTGCAGCCGGGCGATCCGCGGGTGGCCGGGCAGTTCCGGCTGCGGGCCCGGCTCGGCGCGGGCGGGATGGGCCGGGTCTTCCTGGGCTACTCCCCCGCCGGGCGGGCGGTGGCGGTGAAGATCTGCCATCCCGAGTTCGCCGCCGACCCCGAGTTCGTGCAGCGGTTCGCGCTCGAGGTCGCCGCGGCCCGCGCGGTCAACGGCCTGTACACGGCGCAGGTGATCGACGCCGGGCCGGACGATTCCCCGCCGTGGCTGGCGACCAGCTACGTGCCCGGCCCCTCGCTGCTCGACGCGGTCGGCAGGTACGGTCCGCTGCCCGAGCCCGCCGGGTGGCGGCTGGCGGCCGGCCTGGCCGAGGCGCTGGCCGCCGTGCACGCCCGCGGCCTGGTCCACCGCGACCTGAAGCCGACGAACGTCCTGCTGGCCGCGGACGGCCCCCGGGTCATCGACTTCGGGGTGGCCCGGGCGCTGGACGGTACCGCGCTGACCGCCACCGGCGTCACGTTCGGCACCCCGTCGTACATGTCACCCGAGCAGGCCCGGGGCCGCCCGATGGGCCCGGCCAGCGACGTGTTCGCGCTGGGCAGCACGCTGTGCTTCGCCGCCGCGGGAAGCCCGCCGTTCGGGGCCGGCGAACCGCCCGCCGTGCTGGACCGCGTGGTGCGCGCCGCGCCCGACCTGGACGCCGTCCCCGGGGACCTGCGCGGCCTGATCGCCGCCTGCCTGGCCAAGGACCCGGCGGACCGGCCGGACCTGCCGCAGATCCTGCGCGCCTGCCAGGCCCGCGCGCCGCAGCCGGGTGAGGAGGGCTACGGCTCGGCGTCGTTCTGGCCCGCCCAGGTGGCGGCGGTGATCGCCGCGCACCAGGCCGGCCCGGACGGCGTGGCCCCGGCGCGGGAGCCGGCCGGCGAGCCCACCAGCGGCGCCGGGCGCCGGTACGGGCTGGGCACGCTGCCCCCGGCGCCTGCGCGACCCGGCCCCGAGCGGAGCGGCCTCGAGCGGAGCGGCCTCGAGCGGGGCGGGCCGCTGCCGCGTGCGGTCAGCCGCCGCCGGGCGCTGGCCGGGCTGGCCGTGGTGCCGGCCGCCGGGCTGGGTGCCGTCGTCTGGACGCTGACCCGCTCCGGGGGCGGAAAACCCGCCGCCGCCCCGCCGGGCCGGCTGCGGTGGGCCCGCGACACCGGCGGACCGGTCTCCTCCGGTGCCGCGATCGCCGGCGGGGTGGTCTACATCGGCGGTGCCGCCGGCGTCTATGCCTTCGAGGCCGCGACCGGGCGGCCGGTCACAACGTACCCGGCCCGCGCCGCGGTGCAGGCCGCGGTCACGGTCAGCGGCGGCACGCTGTTCGCCGGCAGCATCGACGGCCGGGTCTACGCGTGGACCATCGGATCCAGCGAGCCGGCCTGGACGTACCCGACCGGCGGCCCGGTGAACTGCCAGCCGGCGGTGGCGAACAGCCTGGTCTACGTGGGCAGCGACGACCACTACGTCTACGCGCTCGAGGCCGGCACCGGGCACGTCAGGTGGCACTACCGCACGGGCGGCCAGGTGCGCTCGAGGGCGCGGCCCAAGCCCGCCAGCGTGACCTTCAACGACTTCATCTACGTCGGCAGCGACGACGGCCACGTCTATGCGCTCGACGCCCTGAGCGGCAGCTTCGGCTGGAAGTTCGGCACCGGCGGCGCGGTCAGGACCGGGCCGGTCATCGATTCCCTGGACGCCGTCTACGTCGGGAATGAACGGGGCGACCTGGACAAGGTGGACGGTCCCTCGGCCCCCGGTCAGAAGGCCGAGCAGCTGTGGACGTTCCCGGCGGGGGGCGCGATCAGCGGCACCCCCGTGTCCGACGGCGTCGGGACCATCTACGCCGGGTCGGCCGGGTCGTCCGTGTACGCGGTGGAAACGGACAACGGCGACCAGATCTGGCGCCATCGCGTGGGCGGCCCGGTGCAATCGGGTCTGGCCTACGCCGGACCGACGCTCCACGCCGGCCCGACGCTCTACGCCGGCAGCGACGACGGGCATCTCTACGCGATCGACGCGACGGCCAACACCGTGTCGTGGAGCTACCGGACCGGCGGCCAGGTCCGCTCGCAGATCCTGGTGGCCGGCGACGCGGTGTACTTCGGCAGCCTCGATCACCGGGTGTACGCCCTGCGCGCTTAACTCGGGCTAGATCCGCTTCAGCCAGGCGCGCCAGCCGGTCTCGACGGTCTTGGCGGTGAAGAAGTACAGGGTCTTGGCGTTCGACTTCGGCACGTCCTCGACGTTGCCGAGCGGCGTGGCGAACTGGGTCCACATCAAGACGGCCGAGGCGAACATCTGGTTGATGCCGTACTTCTGCTCGATGTACTCGTAGACGCTCGCGGCCACGTCGTTCCACTGCTGGCCGTGACGGCCGGTCAGCTCCTGGGCGTCGGGCAGCTTGCCGGTCTTGAAGCCGGCCGGCAGCTTGCGCAGGAAGCCGGGCAGCGGGCCGAAGCTGTAGCGGCCCGGCGCCGGGTTGGTGTTGCCCGCGTACAGCGCCTCGGTGGCCAGGCCGAGGCCCTCGATGGTCCAGGCGTCCGGGGTGGGCCCGGTGGCCGGGCCGTTGAGCAGTTGCTGGTCGTGGGCGGCCAGGATGTCGATCATGAAGTCGCGCTCCAGGCCCATGAGCTCCTGCTGCTGGGTCTCGCCGTCCTGCTGGTACGGGGTGACGACGACCCGGGCGCCGCCGGTGGTGTCATCCGCGATGCCGCCGGGCGCGCTGGTGTAGTCGTCCGGGCTCGTGCCGGGACCGGGCAGCTCGAACGTGCGGTTGCCGTTCCAGGCCCGCGGCCACCCCTTGGGCTGCGGGTCGGCGGCGAACCAGCCGGCGCGGACCGCGGCGTCGCCGGAGACGAACACCACGAAGCCCTCCTGGAGCAGGTCGTTCGGGTTGGCCTGGCGCACCAGCCCGATGTCGTAGACCGCCGCGGCCTGCGCGAGCGCCACGGTCTCGTCGACCACCCCGCTGTCGCTCTTCGGTCCCGCGACCACCACGTCGGTGCTGGTGCGGACGTAGAGCCCGGACGGCTGGTCCCACGGGTCGGAGTCGAGCGGCTGCCACGAGGTGATCTGCCCGGTCGCGGTCGGGCTGGCGAAGTGCAGGCCGATCCGGTAGCGCTCCAGCGGCACGCCCGGCTTGCCCTGATAGCTCGGGTCCAGCGGACTGTGCGCCCCGGCCAGGACGACGGCGCTGCCGTCGCCGTGGCTGTCGATGCGTACCGTGTCGTTGCTCGCCGTCGGGATGACCGCGCCGGCGGTGAAGCCGATCGCGTTCAGGTTGTCCCACCAGGTCTTCATGGCCCGCCTGGCGCGCGGCGAGGCCAGGCGCAAGAACGCCGCCTCGTTCCGTGAATTGATGTCCTGGGTCATGGCGGCGAGCATCGTGCCGGGGAACATCTCGGCCGGCATCAGCGGCGCCGGGGCGCTCGCGCTGGCCGAGGAATGCGCACGCGGGGCGGGAGTGAACGCGTGCTGGAGCGTGATGACGATCGCGGCGACCGCGATCACCGCCAGCGCGCTGCCGCCGAACGGGACGATCCACCAGGTCCGGCGGGCCGGGCGGGCCGGGCGGGCCGGGCGCGGGGGCGGGCCGGGCGGCAGCGGGCTCGTGCCGGACGAGGCGGGGTCCAGGGGCGGGGCCTCCCAGGGCGGCCGGCCGACGGTTGTGCCCGGCACGGACGTCCGGCCGTCGTGCGGCCGGAAGCTGCCGTTCGCCGCCATCTGTCCTCCCGTGGATGACGAAATCCCCCGATCCCCGTCCGAACGGGATCCTAACGACAAGCCAGGCGATCCGGGCGCGGATTGGCGCAGCCCGATATGGCGGCGCGGAATACCGGCGCAGCGGCTAGGCTTGAAGCACCAAGGCGACGATCCGGCCATCACCGGGGAGCCCCCGGAAGAAAGGGCTACGGCCCGAGTAGAACCGGGCGGGTCCGGCCCGTCACAGCCGGCTGACGAGCGGTCGCCAGCGGAAGTCGCCGGAAACGGCGCGGACGCCGGCGGCAAGCGAGGTGGTACCGCGGTACGCCCGCACCGAAGCGGGCGCGTCGTCCTCGCGGAACAGGCACGCCGCACCGCGAGGGACCACCCAATGAGCGTCTATCCACGGGCCGGGAACACCGACGTACCCGCCCAGCCGAACTTCCCCGCGCTCGAGCGGGCCGTGCTTGAGCACTGGCGGGCCCAGGACACCTTCGGCGCGTCGGTCCGGCAGCGCCCGCAGGACCGTGAGTTCGTGTTCTACGACGGGCCGCCGTTCGCCAACGGGCTGCCGCACTACGGCCACCTGCTCACCGGGTACGTGAAGGACCTGGTGCCCAGGTTCCGCGCCATGCAGGGCCACCGGGTCGAGCGCCGGTTCGGCTGGGACTGCCACGGGCTGCCCGCCGAGGTCGAGGCGGAACGGCTGCTCGGCATCTCCGGCAAGGCCGAGATCCTTCAGATGGGCATCGAGAAGTTCAACCAGGCCTGCCGGGAGTCGGTGCTGCGCTACACCCGCGACTGGCAGGATTACGTCACCCGCCAGGCGCGCTGGGTCGACTTCGAGCACGACTACAAGACGCTGGACGTGTCCTACATGGAGAGCGTCATGTGGGCGTTCAAGCAGCTGTGGGACAAGGGCCTGGTCTACCAGGGGTTCAAGGTGCTGCCCTACTGCTGGCGGTGCGAGACCCCGCTGTCCAACCACGAGCTGCGGATGGACGACGACACCTACGCCGAACGGCAGGACCCCTCGGTCACGGTCCGGTTCAAGCTGGAGACCGGGGAGTGGCTGCTGGCCTGGACCACCACGCCGTGGACGCTGCCGTCCAACCTGGCCTGCGCGGTCGGCGCGGACATCAGCTACGTGGTGGTCGAGAAGGACGGCGAGCGCTACATCCTGGCCCGGGACCGGCAGGCGGCCTACGAGCGGGAGCTGGAGAACGCCGCCGTGGTCGGCACGCTGACCGGCGCCGAGCTGGCCGGGCGGCGGTACGAGCCGCTGCTGCCGTACCTGGCCGGCACCGAGAACGCGTTCCGGGTCATCGTGTCCGACGACGTGACCACCGAGGACGGCACCGGCGTGGTGCACATGGCCCCCGCCTACGGCGAGGCCGACGCCCTGGTCTGCAACGCGGCCGGGATCCCGACCGTGCTCACGGTGGACGACCAGGGGCGGTTCACCGCCGTGGTGCCCGACTTCGAAGGCCAGCACGTCTTCGACGCGAACGACGGGATCGCCGCCAAGCTGCGGGCCCAGGGCAGCCTGGTGCGCAAGGAAACCTACACGCACTCCTACCCGCACTGCTGGCGCTGCCGCAACCCGCTGATCTACAAGGCGGTGTCGAGCTGGTTCGTCGCGGTGACCCAGTTCCGGGACCGGATGGTGGAGCTGAACCAGGAGATCACCTGGGTGCCGGGGCACGTGAAGGACGGGCAGTTCGGCAAGTGGCTGGCCAACGCGCGGGACTGGTCGATCAGCCGGAACCGGTTCTGGGGCTCGCCGATCCCGGTCTGGCAGAGCGACGACCCGGCCTACCCGCGCACCGACGTGTACGGGTCGCTGGACGAGCTGGCACGGGACTTCGGGGTCCGCCCCGCCGACCTGCACCGGCCGGGCATCGACGAACTGACCCGGCCCAACCCGGACGACCCCACCGGCCGGTCGGTGATGCGCCGGGTGCCGGAGGTGCTTGACTGCTGGTTCGAGTCGGGGTCGATGCCGTTCGCCCAGGTGCACTACCCGTTCGAGAACCGCGAGTGGTTCGACGGGCACTACCCGGGCGACTTCATCGTGGAGTACATCGGCCAGACCCGCGGCTGGTTCTACACCCTGCACGTGCTGGCCACCGCGCTGTTCGACCGGCCGGCCTTCCGCAGCTGCATCAGCCACGGCATCGTGCTCGGCAACGACGGCGCGAAGATGTCCAAGAGCCTGCGCAACTACCCGGACGTGAACGAGGTCTTCGACCGCGACGGCTCGGACGCCATGCGCTGGTTCCTGATGGCCAGCCCGATCCTGCGCGGCGGCAACCTGATCGTGACCGAGCAGGGCATCAGGGACGCGGTCCGGCAGGCCATCTTGCCCCTGTGGAACAGCTACTACTTCTTCGCCCTGTACGCGAACGCCGAAGGGTATACGGCGCGGCGCAGTACGAGCAGCGAGCACGTGCTCGACCGCTACATCCTGGCCAAGACCGGGACCATGGTGACCGAGCTGACGCAGCTGCTCGACGCCTACGACGTGGCCGGCGCCTGCCAGCTGCTGCGCGAGCACCTGGAGGTGCTGACCAACTGGTACATCCGCCGGTCGCGCAGCCGGTTCTGGGCCGGCGAGGCCGGCGCGCTCGACACCCTGTGGACCGTGCTCGAGACGGTCTGCCGGGCCGCCGCGCCGCTGCTGCCGCTGACCACCGAGGCGATCTGGCGCGGGCTGACCGGCGAGCCCAGCGTGCACCTGACCGACTGGCCCGACGTGCGGGACTGGCCGGCGACCCGGACCTGGCCGCGGCCATGGACCTGGTCCGCGCGGTGTGCAGCACCGCGCTGGGCCTGCGCAAGGCGCGCAAGCTCCGGGTCCGGCTGCCGCTGGCGTCGCTGGTCATCGCCCACCCCGAGGCCGCGTCGCTGGCCCCGTTCACCGACCTGATCGCGGACGAGGTCAACGTCAAGACCGTCGAGCTGTCGCAGGAGGTGACCAGCCTGGGCACGTTCGAGCTGGCCGTCAACCCGCGGGTGCTCGGGCCCCGGCTCGGCGCCCGGGTGCAGCAGGTCATCCGGGCGGTCAAGGCCGGCGAGTGGACGCGGGCCGGGGACCGCGTTACCGCGGCCGGGATCGACCTGGAGCCCGGCGAGTACGAGCTGCGGCTGGCCGCCACCGACGCGGACTTACGTCGGCCCTGCCAGGTAACGCGGGCCTGATCGCGCTGGACACGCGGGTGACCCCGGAGCTCGCCGCCGAGGGCGCGGCCCGGGACGTGGTCCGGGTCGTGCAGCAGGCGCGCCGGGACGCGGGCCTGTCGGTGTCGGACCGGATCCGCCTGGTCGTCGGGGCCGACGGCGCGCTGGCCGACGCGGTCCGCGCCCACGCCGGGTTCGTGACCGAGGAGACCCTGGCCGTGAGCCTGGACCTGCGCCCGGCCGGCCAGGTCGGCGGCGAGCCCCAGCCTGCCGGCGATGGGCGGGTCACGGTCGCCGTGACCAGGGCGCCCGGCCGCTGAGGCGATGCAGAAGTTGTTACCGGCCGATTACGCGCGGCCCGGCCGTTGAGCCGGCCGCGCGGCCGGGCCGTTGACAGGGTGAAGGCCAGTGCCCGCGGCGGGCGGGAAAGACAGCCGTGTCCTTTCCACGGCCGCCTCGGCACTGGCCCCTTCGGCGTGCACCGAACCATCTCGCTCCCTGTGACGTGCACATGGGTGGAGGACCATGTTCCACCGGAAAGGGAGCACTATAGATATGAAACTCACAAGACGCTACGCGGCTGGCCTGGCCGCGATCGTCACTACTGCGGCCGGCCTGCTGGCCGGCGTGGCCGGGAGCGCCAGCGCGAGCGGGTTCCCGGCCTTTGTCGGACCGCTGCACCGGACCTCGGTGATCGCGTCCACGGTGCCGGGCAACGGAGACGTCAACCCCTACGGGACCTTCGTCGTCCCGCGCACCACCGGCGACCTGTTCCGGGGCAACGTCCTGATCAGCAACTTCAACGACAAGGCCAACGTACAGGGCACGGGCACCACGATCGTGGAGGTCACCCCGTCCGGCCACCAGTGGGTGTTCGCCAAGGTCAACCGCAACCTGCCGGGCTGCCCCGGCGGCGTCGGCCTGACCACCGCCCTGACCGTGCTGCGCAGCGGCTGGGTCATCGTCGGCTCGCTGCCCACCAAGGGCGGCAACGTCTCCGGCTCGGGCTGCCTGATCGTGCTGGACAAGTGGGGCCACGTCCGGGAGACGTTCACCGGCGACGGGATCAACGGCCCGTGGGACATGGGCAGCCTGGACCTGGGCAACCAGGCCGTGCTGTTCGTCACCAACGTGCTGAACGGCACGGTGGCCGCCAACGGCCACAACGTCTT
>CAWGJL010000036.1:0-142265 GCA_963822765.1 uncultured Actinomycetes bacterium
GCCGTCGTCATAAGCAATGGTTTGGACCAGATGCGCCAGCCGGAACCGAGTGAAACCCTAGATGTCCCGCCACAGAACCCGCGTCTCGCCGAGCTCGGCGGCCGCGCGGGTGATGATGTCGGCGGGCACGTGGGCCGAAGCCTGGTCCAGGTTGTCGTAATCGTAATGGCTACATTATGGGTTACATGCCCGGTAACCATCCGCCCGCCCCCAGCCAGGCCCGGGCCGGGCATCTCACGGCCGCGCTGCGCCTGGTCTGGATCTCGGTCGCCTTCGGCCTGCTGTCCGGCACGGTGTCGGTGATCACCGGGCTGCGCGCCCACAGCCTGAGCGTGCTGGCGATCGGGCTCGGGGTACTCGCCGACGTCACCGGATCGGCCACCTTGATCTGGCGGTTCGCCGTCGAGCGGCGCCAGCCCGACCGGTCACGAGTCGCGGAAACCCGCGCCGCCATCGTGGTAGCCGTCGCCTTGGCCGCTGCCAGTGCCGGGATCCTGGTCCCGTCCGCCGCCGCGCTGGCCGCCGGGTCCCGGCCCGGCACCTCGAACCTGACCCTGATCGCCGCGGCCCTCTCGCTGGCCGTCCTCACCCCCCTGGCCTACGCCAAACGACGTCTCGGCGCCCGGATGGCCAGCCGCGCCCTACAAGGCGATGGCACCCTGAGCGGCGTCGGCGCAGCCACCAGCCTGTTCTCGCTCACCGCCCTGGTGCTGTACCGCACCCTGGGCTGGTGGTGGCCCGACCCGGCCACCGCCTTGACCGTGGCGGCCATCGCCGCCGCCGGCGCCTGGCAAACCGCACCCCGGCCGCATCCGCATCCCTGAGCGCCGGGGTGCATCTAGCCCCACCCTAAAGACGGCGGTTACCTGCTGGCGGCCCGGCCCACGCGCTGGGGGCTACTGTGCGGTTCACTGGTCGCTGGCCTGGCGCTGGCGTTCGCCACCTATCACCTCTCGGCCAAATTCGGCGGCTCGCCCAGCATCATCCCGTAAATCACAGAGCGTAGATGCAGCCGTCCCAGTACGCCTCGACGTGCGGCCGACGCTTGCCGCGCACCTCGACCTCAAGCACGTCCGGCCGCCGGTCGCCCGGGATGCGGTACCAGACCTCCAGGCCGCCGGTGTGCGCCGGGATGAACCCGTCCGGATCCCGGGGCGGCGTCGTGGCCGCGTACATATAGGCCGGCGTCCCCCAGCAGCACACATGCGGCCGGGCGGCCCACACCCACAACTGACCGCCCTGTCCGCGGACGAACTCCGCCGCCTCGGTGCTCACCTCAACCCGCACGACACCCTCCGCATCCGCCTCCCCTCAATCGTGCCATCCGTTATCGGGTAGATCTAGCATCAGGATCACCACCGCCGAAGGAGTCGAGGTCATGGGTTTCTTTTCCTGGGTCAGTTCCTGCGGGACAGTCGGCGAGGACGAGCCGCCCAGCCTGCTCCGCACCAACTACGCCGACGAGCACCTCGAGGAGATCCGGGAGCGGGCCGCCGAGGACGTCGCCCGGGTCGAGGAAGACGACAAGTACTTCGGCCCCCCCGACAAGGACGAGCTCTAGTTAGCTCGAGCAGTGCGGGGCGGGCGGCACGTCCAAGGCCGGATTGCGGTCGAAGAAGCCGAACGGCTTCAGCCAGAACGACACCGCATCGGTCGGCATCACCGGCCAGTCCTCCGGCCGGGTGATGTGGTGGATGCCGAACACGTACCAGAGCACCACGTCGGTGTTCTCGATCGGCCGGTCCGCCGCCGTCCACGCCGGCAGCCCGTCGTCGCGTAGCGAAAGGTTCGGGAAGTCCCCGCACGGCCACCGCTCGTCCGGATGGTACGGCGTGACCCACAGCGTGTGCCCGATGACCTCGGCCCGCTGGAACGCGGGCGCGGACGGCGAGAGCAGCGGCGGGAACGCCCCGCCCGGCACCAGCTTGTACCCGGTCGCCGAGCCGAGCCCGTTGCGCGCGTCCGAACTGACCACCTTCCAGGCCCGCTGCGACGCCCAGTCGTAGTCCTGCTTGCCCTCCGACTCGGTCCGCAGCGGCGTCTCCCGCACCACCAGCCCCAGCCCCCACGGGTCGTCCCCGGCCGCTTCCGAGGAGACCGCGTGGACGGTATTGGCTGGCCCGTCCACGTCCAGGTCCAGCCGCGCCACGATGAAGTGCTGGTGGAACGGCGCGTACGTCCCCTGGTCCACGACGGTCCCGTTCAAGACCGTGCCCGACGCGTGCGAGGTCACCACGATCCCGGTCGCCCGCACCTCGCACTCGATCGAGCCGTCCTGGTAGAAGCGCCAGTACACCAGGTACTCGTAGTTGGCCACGGTGACGTGGAACGAGACCACCAGCCGCCGCTGCCGCCGCACCTGCGCGCCGGTCCGCTCGTCGACGTGCTTCCACAGCACGCCGCTGTCCTCCTCATGCACGCAGATCGCGTTACGTATCGTCCGGGGCTCCCCGGCCGAGTCGTGCACCACCGCGTCCAGGTAGGCGATCTCGCCCAGGCAGTCGCAGCCGAGTTCCAGCAACGTGGTCATGAAGCCCAGGCCCCACTCGCCGATGTCGAACGCCGTCCGCCGGTAGTGGTCGGCGCTCGCGTCCCGGTACGGCACGAACATCTCCGCGAACGACATCCGGTGCGCCACCGGCCGCAGCCGCCCGTCGTCATCGAACCCCACCTGGTGCAGCACCAGGCCCTCGCGGTAGTTGAACCCCAGCCGCAGCCGCCAGTTCTGCCACTCAAGCAGCCGTCCGTCCAGCGTGAACCCGGCCCCGTCAGGCTGGCTGACCTCCAGCGGCGCCACCTCCCGCAGCGGCCGCCCGAGCAGCGCCGGCGCGTATTCACCGGTCACCGCGGGCTGCCCCTCGCCGGAAGAAACGTCCTCGATCTCCAGCAGCTCCATCCGGTTCAGGTCGACCACCGGGTGCAGCCCGGTCACGTGGTGCGCATACGGATTGCTGTCCGGGCTGTCCCGGTACCACACGTCTGACCAGCCGATCCGCAGGCCGCGGTACCGCTCGGGGACCAGCGCCGCGCCGTAGGCCCACATGTCGGTGAGGACCAGCGACATGTCGGTGATCCCGCGCCGGGCCAGCGCCTGCACCAGCGCCGGGTGGGCTCGCAGCATCTGGTCGCACTCGTGCCACTCGTCGACGGTCATGTTCGGCTGCTGGCCGGGCAGGTCCTCCCAGCTCGCCACCGCGTCGTCGGCGAGCGACACCACCGCCCGGTGGGCCTGCCCGTCCGAGCGGTCCCAGCACACCACGATCGCCTCGCGCCGGGCCGTCTCCAGCGCTCCCTTGACCGGTTCCCTGAGCTCGATCGACGCGAACCGCCAGCCCGCGCCGACCCCGCGGTCGCGGCGCAGGATCGCGGCCGCCTGCCGGATCTCCTCCGCGGTCAGCGGGTCGAGCGGATGCGCCGGTGAGCCGGAAATAGGCACTGTCACGATCGTCCCTCCATTACCGCGGGCAAGCCCCATCCTGACGGATGACCGTGGGTGGCGCCACTTCCGCCCCGCTCCATTAATTTTTATGCCGAACGGTCCATGGTGCCCGCCCCCGGCCAGCTCAGCCCGATCCCGTGGGGCTTCGCACTGTGGACCGGCGTACCTACAATTGCGGTTACGGATGGGCTTGACCACTTTGATGTGCGGAGGGCGGGAGAAGCCGGGTGGGGTGCGGGCGGTGCGGGGCGCCATTGGACGACGGCGATCTGTTCTGCGGGGACTGCGGCGCTCCGGTCGGCGGGTGTCCCTCGTGCGGCAAGCCGCTGACGCCAGGCAAGCGTTTCTGCCGTTACTGCGGTGCCACCCTGGTCGAGGCCGCGCCCGCCCCGGCCGCGGCCATGCCGCCTGCCCAGCCAGTCCGCGAGTCGGCTGCCGAACGACGCGTGTGCTCGGTGCTGTTCTGCGACGTGGTGGGGTTCACCCCGCTGTCCGAGTCGCGAGATCCCGAGGCGGTCCGCGAGCTGCTGTCGCAGTACTTCACGGTGGCGCGCACGGTGATCAGCCGCTACGGCGGGGTGGTGGAGAAGTTCATCGGGGACGCGGTCATGGCCGTGTGGGGCACCCCGGTAGCGACCGAAGGCGACGCGGAGCGCGCCGTCCGGGCCGCGCTGGACCTGGTGGCCGCGGTGGCCGAACTAGGCGCCGAGTCGGGGCTGCCCGGCCTGGCCGCCCGGGCCGGGGTGGTGACCGGCGAGGTGGCGGTGAACCTGGGCGCGATCGGTGAGGGCATGGTGGCCGGCGACGCGGTGAACACCGCGTCGAGGGTGCAGGCCGCCGCCCGGCCGGGTTCGGTGCTGGTCGACGTGCCGACCCAGCGGCTGACCGGCAGCGCGATCGCGTTCGCCGACGCCGGTGAGCACACGCTGAAGGGCAAGGCCGAGCCGCAGCGGCTGTGGCGCGCGGTCCGGGTCCTGTCGGCGGTGGGCGGGTCGCAGCGGGTCGACGGCCTGGAGGCGCCGCTGACCGGCCGGGACGCCGAGCTGCGCACGATCAAGGACCTGTTCCACGCGACCGCCGACCGGCGGGTGCCGCGGCTGGTGCTGGTGTCCGGCCCGGCCGGGGTCGGCAAGTCCCGGCTGGGCTGGGAGTTCGAGAAGTACGCCGACGGCCTGGCCGCCGACGTGTGGTGGCATCGCGGCCGGTGCCTGTCCTACGGGGAAGGGGTGGCGTTCTGGGCGCTGGCCCAGATCGTCCGCCAGCGGCTGGGCATCGCCGAGGAGGACCCGCCCGAGGCCGCCGCGGTCAAGCTGGCCGCGGCCCTGGACCGGTTCGTGCCCGACCCGGCCGAACACGCCTACGCCGGCCTGCGGCTCGGCCGGCTCCTCGGCGTGTCGTTCGCCGGGGACGGTGGTGAGGCGCTGTCCCGGGAGGAGCTGTTCGCCGGCTGGCGCCTGTTTTTCGAGCGGCTCGCGGCCGAGAACCCGGTGATCCTGCTGGTCGAGGACGCCCAGTACGCCGATACGGGCCTGCTGGACTTCCTGGACCACCTGATCGACTGGGTGCGGGACCTGCCGGTGTACGTGCTGGTCTTCGCCCGCCCGGAGCTGGGCCAGGCCCGGCCGGGCTTCGGCGCGGGCCGTAACCGCAGCACGCTGACCCTGGACCCGCTGGACGCGGCGTCCATGGACCTGCTGGTCGACGCCCTGGTGCCGGGCATGCCGGAGGCGGCGCGATCCAAGATCACCCGCCAGGCTCAGGGCATCCCGCTGTTCGCGGTGGAGACCGTCCGCTCGCTGATCGACCGGGACGTGGTCCAGCCGGTCGAAGGGGTGTACCGGCTGACCGGCGACGTCGGCGAGCTGGCCGTGCCGGACAGCCTGCACGCGCTGCTTGCCGCCCGGCTCGACGCCCTGGACCCCGGCGCCCGGCGGCTGGTCGCGGACGCCGCCGTGCTGGGCACCACGTTCCCGGCCGAGGCGCTGATCGCGGTGTCCGGGCAGGACGAGCCGTGGGTACGGGACACGCTCGCCGACCTGGTCCGCCGCGAGGTGCTGAGCGTGTCCGCCGACCCGCTGTCGCCGGAGCGGGGCAGCTATCAGTTCGCCCAGGAGATGCTGCGGCAGGTCGCCTACGACACGCTGTCCCGCCGCGACCGCAAGGCCCGGCACCTGGCCGTGGCCGCCCACCTGCGCGCGGCCTTCCCCGGCGACGGCGAAGAGGTCACCGACGTGATCGCCCGGCACTACCTGGACGCGCTGCACGCCGTCCCCGACGACCCCGACGCCTCCGAGCTCCGCGGTCAGGCCGTAACCGCGTTGACCCGCGCCGCCGAACGCGCCGAGCGCACCGGCGCTCCCGCCCAGGCCGCAGCCAGCTACGCCGCCGCCGCCGAGCTGAGCCCGGCCGAGGCGGCCGACGGGGCGGTGGCCGGGTTGTGGGAGCGCGCCGCGCAAGCCGCTCTCGGCCACGCCAGCTATCCGGTGGCCGTCGAGTACGCGGAGCACGCCCGCGGACATTACCTCCGGCGCGGTCAGGACCGGGCCGCCGCGCGGGTCCAGGCTCTCGCCGGCCGGGCCCTGAGCGCCTGGGGCCGTCACGCCGAGGCCCGCGAGCAGCTCACCGCTGCCGTGGAAGTCCTGCGGGAACGGCCCGACACCGACACCGTGTCGGCCATGAATCGGCTGGCGGCGCTCGAGGTGTTCGTCGGCTCACCGGACGGCGACCGGCTCAGCGCCGAGTCGCTTATGCTGGGCCAGGCGCTGGGCGTCGGCCCCGGCCAGCTCGCCGAACTGCTGGTGACCCGGGGGCTTTACCACCTCCTGGCCGAGCGGCGGCCGCAGGCGATCTCCTACTTCCGCGAGAGCGCGCGGCTCGCCGCCCAGGCCGGCGACAACCTCACCGTAGGGCGTGCGCTGCTCAACCTGGCCGACACTCTGATGCCCAGCGATCCCGCCGCCGCGGCTGATGCCGCGCGGACCGCCGCCGGGCACCTGCGCCGCACCGGGCAACGGCGTCACCTGGCCGCGGCGATCATGAACATCGCCGAGGCCCTGCTCCAGACCGGTAACTGGGACGCCGCCGAGGCCGAAATTACCCAGGCCGTGGACTCCGACGGGCTGGCGGACATGGAGGACGTTATCTGCGAGCGCGGCTGGCTGGCGGCTCTGCGTGGCGACATCGGGACGGCCGAGGCCATGCGCACCGCCCTGCAGCACTACCGGTCGAGCGAAGATCCCCAGGACCAGGCCCTGACCAGCCTTCTGGAGGCCTTCGCCGCCGCTGCCCGCCGTCAGCCGGCCGATGCCCTGCGCCACGCACGGGCGATCCTCGCTCTCGCCGAGGCATCTGGGATCAGCTCCGTGGCCCCGCGCTGGGCGTGGCCGCTGGCCGCGCGCTGCGCGCACGAGCTAGCCGACACCGCGGCCGTTCGGGATCTGCTCGCCCTTCTCGACTCCTACCAGCCCGGGTACCTGGCCCCCATGCTCCGGGCCGAACGCGACCTGGCCCGCGCCCGGCTGCGCCGCAGCCGACGGCGACGCGACCGCCGCGGCCTCCTTCGCCACCGCGATCGCCAGCCTGCGCGAGCAGTCCACTCCCTACCATCTCGCCCACGGCCTGCTCGACCACGCCGAGTACCTGATCGCCGCCGGGTCCGCCGCCGCCGCCCGTGACGCCGGGCCGGCCGGTAACGCCGGGTCCGCCGGTGACGCCGGGACCGCCGGTAACGCCGCGGCCGCCGCGGCGGCCATCGCCGAGGCCCGCGACATCGCCAGCCGCTTGCGCTGCCAGCCCCTGCTGGATCGCGCGGACGCCCTGACCCCCCGCGATCCCGCCACTACCGTCC
The DNA here is from genome assembly GCA_963822765.1 of uncultured Actinomycetes bacterium. Taxonomy (GTDB): domain Bacteria; phylum Actinomycetota; class Actinomycetes; order Streptosporangiales; family Streptosporangiaceae; genus Palsa-504. Next base: position 7,287 of record CAWGJL010000036.1, read on the forward strand.
CACAGGACTCACCGCGCGCCGTCCGTTGACCCTTGCGATCCCGTGTCCCGAGCCTCTACGGTGCGCCCATGCACAGTGTGGATCCGACGACGGAATCGATGATCAGGTCGGTGCTCGCCTACGCGGAGAACCGGCTGCGGCTGAACCCGGTTCCGCTGGACCAGGGCTCGCGCGACCCGGCCGAACTGGAAGCCGCGGTGAAGGGGCTGCTCGGTCCCGAGCCGCACAACCCCGACCAGGTGCTCGGCGTGTACACGTCGGTCATCGCGCCCGCCGTCATCTCGGCGGACAGCCCGCGGTTCCTCGGCTTCATCCCGGCCGCGCCGACCAAGGCGTCGCTGCTGTTCGACATGCTGATCTCGTGCGCGTCGATCCAGGGCATCTCGTGGCTGGAGGCGGCCGGGGCCATCCACGCCGAGAACCAGGTGCTGCGGCTGATCGCCGACCGGGCCGGAATGCCGGAGGGCGCTGGCGGCTGCTTCGTGTCCGGGGGTTCGGCCGGGAACCTGTCGGCCCTGGTGGTGGCGCGCGAGACGGCCAAGCGCAAGGCGGGCTCCGCCGCGGCGGGCCGGCGCTGGCGCGTCGCGGTCGGGGAGGACGCGCATTCCTCGATCACCAACACGCTGCGGATCTGCGAGATGGATCCGCTCATCGTGCGGGCCGATGATCACCGGCTGACCGGCGCGGGGCTGCGCGCCGCCATCGCCGCCGACGGCGATCCCCGCTCGCTGGCCGCGGTGGTGGCCACGTCCGGGACCACCAACGCGGGGATCATCGACGACCTGGCGGGCGCGGCCGAGGTCGCGCGCGAGTACGGCCTGTGGTTCCACGTGGACGGCGCCTACGGCGGCGCCGGCCTGTTCGCGCCGAGCGTGCGCCCCCGATACGAAGGCATCGAGCACGCCGACTCGTTCATCGTGGACCCGCACAAGTGGCTGTTCGCGCCGTTTGACTGCGCGGCCCTGCTGTACCGGAACCCCTCGGTGGCCCGCTCGGTGCACAAGCAGGACGCGTCGTATCTGGACGTTATCCACGACACGCCGGGGGAGTGGAACCCGACCGACTACGCCTACCACCTGACCCGGCGGGCCAGGGGCCTGCCGCTGTGGTTCTCGCTGGCCGTGTACGGGGTGGACGCGTACACGGCGGCCATCGAGGCGGCGATCGAGCTGGCCCGCCAGACCGCGGCCGAGATCCGGGCCCGGGATCACCTAGAGCTGATCCGCGAGCCCGAGCTCGGGGTCGTCTTGTTCCGCCGCCGCGGCTGGGATGCGGCTCAGTACAACCGCTGGGCCGCCCAGCTGCTGACCGACCAGGTCGCGTTCATCCCGCCGTCTGCCTGGGAGGGCGAGACCGTGGCCCGGTTCGCCTTCCTGCACCCGCATACCTCGATGGACCTGGTCCGCCAGATCCTCGACCGGATGTCCTGACCCCAGGACCCCGATCCGCGCCAGGACCCCGATCCGTACCGGAAACCTGATCCGCGCCACGAACCTGATCCCCACCAGAATGAACCCCGGGATTCACCACGCTAGAGGGCGTGTTGCAAAAGTATGCTGGGTGTTTTGCCTGGCAGGATGGGGTTTATGAGCCGCAGGTACCTCCCGGTGAACCGGGAGAAGCCGATGTTTTTGCCCCTGGATATGCAGGAGTGGGTGCCTAGGGACCATTTCGTCTGGTTCCTGATTGATGTTGCCGGGCAGCTGGATATCTCGGCCGTGGAGGCCGGCACGAGCCCGGGCAAGGGCCGGCCGGGGTATGACCCGCGGATGCTGGTGACGCTGGTGATGTACGCGATGTCGTGCGGGGAGCGGTCCTCCCGCCAGATCGAGGACCGGACCCGGGTGGATGCGGCGTTCCGGATCGCCTCGGGGAACCAGTTCCCGGATCATTCGACGCTGTGCCGGTTCCGGCAGCGCACCGGGGGGGAGGACGGGCCGCTGGAGGACCTGTTCACGCAGGTGCTGTATGTGTGCGCGGTGGCGGGGCTGGGCCGGCTGCGGGTGATCTCGGTGGATGGCTCCAAGATCTGGGCGGACGCGTCCAAGGAGGCCAACCGGACCCTGGCGGGGCTGCGGAAGCTGTCCCGCCAGGTGCTGCAGGAGGCCGCCGCCGCGGACGGCGAGTGCGGCTGCGAGGGCCACGGCCACGGCGAGGCCGCCGGCGCCGGGGGCGACGGCTGTCCCTGCTGTGCCGGGGGGGTGCTGCCGGGGCTGGGGCTGTGCGGCCCGGCGGTGCTGCCGGCCGGGTGGGGCGGGGCGTCCCGGGCGGAGCGGATCGCGGCCGCCCTGGCGGACCTGCAGGCCGCGCGGGAGGCGGAGGACGCGGCGCGCCGCCAGCAGGCGGAAGCGTACCTGGCGAAGGCGCGGGCCGGGCAGGCGCCGCCGGGCCGGGTACCGGAGGAGGTGGCGGTCACGGTCGCGCAGATCGTGCTGGAGCAGGCCACCGCCGCGCAGCAGGCCAGGTGCGACGTCTACGGCCAGCGGGTCGCGGCCTCCGCCGGCCGCGGCGTGCCCGGCGCGCGGCCCGTCCCGCCGGAGCAGGCCGCGGCGGTGCGGCGCGCCCGGGAGCGGCTGGCCGCCGCCCGGAAGGCCGCAAGGGCCCGGGCCGCGCAAGCCGCAGCCGGCCCGGACCCGCCGGGCGGCGCGGGGACCGGGAAGGGGAAGAGGAGACGCGGCAAGAAGCCGCCGCAGCCGGTGCGCAACATCACCGACCCGGATTCGCGCGCGATGCACTGCACCCGCAACGGCACCGTGCAGGCCTATAACTGCCAGCTCCCCAGGGCCGATGACGGGCTGGTCCTGGCCGCCCGCGCCACCCAGGACGTCAACGACGCCGCCCAGGTCGAGCCCACCCTGGCCGGCATCACCGCCGCGCAGCAGGTCATCGCCGCCGGGCACCGGGCCGGCGGGCGCCCCCCGGCCTGGTCCCGCATCGGCACCGTCGTCTATGACAGCGGGTACTTCAGCGAGAAGAACTGCGCGGCCCAGGGCCCGGACCGGCTGATCAGCCCCGGCTCCTGGGAGCCGGCCGGAAGCAGCGGCCCGCACACTCCCGCCTGCCGGCACCAGGACCCCCGCGACCAGATGGCCCACAACATGTCGACCCGGCAGGGCCGCGACATCTACCGCCGCCGCGCGCCGCTGTCCGAAGGCGGCTTCAGCTTCCTCAAAGACACGATCGGGCTGCGCCGGTTCTCCATGCGCGGCCTGCCCCTCGTCCAGGCCGAGCTCACCCTCGCCGCGACCGTCAGCAACCTGATGCTGCTGCACCGGCGGCTCCCCAGCCTTCCCAGACCCGCAACCCAGCCGGCGTTATCCACAGCCCGCACGTCACACGGCCAGCCAGGCATGCCCGGAACACGATCTCCCGCCGCGCCAGGCCGGCCCCGCACCCCCGCGAACACCAGCAACCAGCCATCCCCAGCCTCGCGCGGCCATCAAAGACCCGCAACCCGCGGCCAGCACCCGACGCGGCCGCTGACCGGACTCGCCAGCGCGAAAGTTCCGCAACACGCCCTAGAGGGCAGTGAAAGCCCAGGTTCATTCCCTTCCGGTGGCCCTCAGATGGTCAGCTCGGACTCGATCCGCTTGAGGCTGTGCCGCGCCAGCGCCAGGTTGGCCTTGGACCGCTCGAGCACGAGGTAGAGGAACAAGCCCTGCTCGTTGCGGGAGTTCTTGAGCAGCCGGATGAGGTGGTACTGCTTGTTGAGCGTGATCAGGATGTCCTCGATCGCGTCGTCCAGCCGCAGCGACTCCATGGTCCGCATCTTGGCCCGGATCACCTCGGTATTGCCGGCCGCGGCGACGTCCAGGTCGAGGTACTTCCCGCCGCCGAGCGCGCCGAGCGACATCCCGAGGCCACCTCCGCCGGATCGCTGCCGGCGGCTCCGGCCAGCCCGCCCACGGAATGGCCCGGGCCCAACCCGCCGCAAGCCGCGCTGCCCCGCCGCGCGCGCCCCGGACCGATGCTGTCGGCGCCGCCCGTCATGGCGGCTGAGGTCAGCCTTGCGGACGGGATGCCCGCGAGCTTTGAGGTCGCCGCCGCGCCGCAGGACCTGCTGCGCCGCGTCCTGGAAGGGCTCCGCAGAACCTAGGACGCCGCGGGTCGTCGGCGCGGCAGGGCTGGTCCGTCGGCCCCGCGGGTCTTGGCCGGCGTCGCGGTGGCGGCCCTGGTGCTCGGCCGGGCAGGCGCGGCCCATGCTCCGATCTGCGTCGAATACGCCGCGATCCGGTCGATGATCTCGCGCGCCCGGTACTGCAGCATCCCGACGTTGAGGCTGCTCGTGCCCACGACCGCCACGATCGCGCTGTCGCCCGCCGCGTAGACCGCCAGGTACCCGTCGCTGCCGCGGGCCACCGCCTCATGGAAGGTCCCGCAGCCCGTGGTCACGGTGGCCCGGCTGGCCAGCGCCAGGGTGGCGGCCGAGATCGCCGCGATCTGGGACGGCTCGACATCGGCCACGTCGTGGGCGAAGACCAGGCCGTCGCTGGTCGCGGCCAGGCTGCCCCGTACCCCGGGGACCTGGGTCCTGATCAGCGCAAGCTCCGCCCGGACCTTGTCCTCGACGGACGGGCTGCCCTTACGCAGGGCCGGCATTAGAGGGTGTCCTCTGCGGCGGTCCTGGCGTTGATGACAGGCATGGTGTCCCCTTTCTTGAGGGAGGCGGCTCGGACGAACGACATGACCGCCAGGCCGTGCTCGGGAACCTGGCCCGCCGCCAGCAGCAGCCGCAGTACGAGCAGCCGGTAAGCGTCGGTCACGGTGCAGAAGACGCTGCGGCCCAGGTCCCAGGCCACGTTCCGGGGCGTGGAACCGTGCGTGACCCGGATCAGCAACGCCCATTGCCCGGCCGATATGCGGACCGAATCCGAGCGCGGGTGAGGATTACGTGAAATGACCGTGTCGGGCGTGAGCACGGCCGATAGTTGTTTCATCAGCCGCTGCCGCCGGCCGATCTCGGCCAGCAGGGTTTCCACCTCGATGCCCGAGACCAGTCCCGCGTCCGGAAGCCGGGCCGACCGGAATTTGGCGTGCCGGGCCTGGGCCGTGAACAATTCGAGCGCCGCGTCGATAATTGGCTCGGTAACGGCCCGGACCGCCATAATCGGCCTAACGGCGGAAGGCCGTCGGCATACGCCTTGTAGGCACTGGCGGCTGGTCCCGGGGTCCGGTCCGATTCGGCGTAGATGACCTTGCCGTCCCGGAAGTAGATCGCCCCGTCGCCGCTACCGGAAAAGGGCAGCATGCCGGTGCTGCCCGCGGTGCCCAGCTTGCGCAGGCCGGCGGCCAGGCTCGGGTAGGCGTCCGCCGCCCTGGTCGGCAAGACCGAGGCGGTCAGTTGCCGGGCGCGTCGCAGCCCTGGGACCTGGCTCATGCGGCGAAGTTCACGCAGAAGTTGCGGATCTCCCGGCGGGCCATGGCCAGATTGGCGCGCGCCCGGTCCAGGATGACCAGCAGCAGGATATTCGGATCCAGGTCCTCGGACATCAGGCGGATGACGTACAGCTGGCTCCGGAAGGTCACCATGACGTCCTCAAGGCCGTCCATCGGTAGCTCGCCCGCCAGCAGCGAAAGCACATTGGCGATATCGGCTGCTCCCGCCGCCGCGGTGGGCAGGCTGATATCGCCTTGGTCTTTCCGTGAGGCCAAGATCATTCCGGTAGATGCGTCGACTAGGCAGCCGAGCAGGAAGCCCTCGATGTCCGCAACGGGGTCGAGTACCGCTTCGGCCTCATTCAGGATCAAGGACGCTTCCTCTCTACTGCTCTCTGGCGCTGCAACAGGCTGACCGGAGACGACGGGAAGCTGGCGGACCGGTACGCAGACATCGTAGGCCACCGATCGTCTAAGCGACGGCATAGTGACGAATAACAAGCTAACGGCCAATTTGGCCGATTAGTGTGCGCCGCTAAATGTCCGAAAATTAGTAATTTACGAATTTTGTCAGTTAAGGCCAGTATGGCGCTAGGCAAATAGCCGTCGCAGCAGCTCGTCAATGGCGTCGGTGCCGTCGCGCATCGCCGCCTCCCGGTCGTCCGACCGGGCGACCAGCAGCGCGACCTCGTTGACCGACGCGAGCAGAATGTTGCCCAGCGTTGCCACCGACTCCGGCCGCAGCTTCCCTTCGTCCGCGATGAGCTGTAGCACCGCCCGGATCAGCCCGAGCGCGTGGTGTTCCTCCATGGCCCGCCAGCGCTCCCAGCCGAGTACCGAGGGCCCGTCGATCAGCAGGATCCGCCGCACCACCGGATCGCCCGCCAGCCGGATCCAGGCCAGGAACCCGGCCCGCAGCGCCTCCACCGGGCCGGCCGATCCGCTCGCGGCGGCCATCGTCTGCGCCCCGACGCTGGTCTCGACCTCCTCGGCGACCGCCTCGAACAGGGCCTCCTTGCTCGCGAAGTGGTGGTACAGCGAGCCCCGGCTGACCCCGGCCTCCCGGAGGACCGCCTCGATCGAGGTGTCCTCGTAGCCCCGCTCGGCGAACATCCGCGTCGCGATCGCCACCAGCTGCCCACGCGTGGCTTCCCCGCGCGTCACATTCCGGTTCGGCCGCTCCCCGGGATTCCCGCGGCCTGCCGCACCCAGCTGATCGGCAGCGTCCGGTCCGTCCATCGCGCTCCTCGTCCCGACCCAAAACTATTGACAGACCGACTGTCGGTCCGTTTAGTATAAACCGACAGTCGGTCTAGTAACAATCATGCATCTTCTAGAAAGGCGAGCGTAATGCAGCTATCCGAGCTCAACGCCCACCGGCACACCGCCGCCACCCGCTTCGGTGAGATCAGCTACCTCGATCTCGGCGCCGGGCCTACGGCGCTGTTCGTACACGGCATCGCCACCAACGCCTACCTGTGGCGGCATGTCATGGATGCGCTGAGCGGTCAGCGTCGCTGCATTGCGATCGACCTCCCGCTGCACGGCCAGAGCCCGGTGACCGCCGAGCAGGACCTATCCCTGGCCGCGCTGGCGGCGAGCCTGGAGGACTTCTGCGACGTGCTCGGGCTCACCGCGGTGGATCTCGTGGCCAACGACACCGGCGGCGCCATCGCCCAGATCTTCGCCGCCCGCCATCCGCACCGGCTGGCCACGCTCACCCTCACCAACTGCGACACCGTCGACAACCTGCCGCCGGAGGCCTTCAAGCCGATGGTCGAACTCGCCGCCGCGGGCAACCTCGCGCCGTCCGCCGTCGCGATGTTCGCCAACCTCGAGGCCGCCGCCAAGATCTCGTTCGCCTCGGGGTACGAGCACCTGGACCAGATCGACCGCGACGTGATCCGTTCCTACCTGCAGCCCTGCTTCGGCACCATCGAGCGGGCCCGCCAGTTCGAGCGGCTGCTGGTCTCGCTGGAGGTCGGCGACCTGCAGGCCGTCATGCCGCAGCTCCGCGAGCTCACCGTACCCACGCTCGTGGTGTGGGGTACCGGCGACGCGTTCTTCGACGTCTCCTGGGCCTACTGGCTGCGGGACACCATCCCGGGCACTACCCGCGTGGTCACGGTCGACGGTGCCCGGCTCTTCTTCCCGGAGGAGCGGCCGATGGACCTCGTGCCGCACCTGGAACAGCACTGGGCCGCGGTCGCGGCCGCTCGCGGGTAAGCACCGGACCCGCCCGGCTCGTTCAGGCGGGCCGGTAGCCGGCTCACGGGGGCCGCGCCCGGGCCACCGGGCGCGACCGAGCCGACCGCCTCCTCGGTGCTAGCTCGTTTCGATTACGCACTCGGGGTTTCCAGTCTGCTTCGATTGTATGTTTTAATAGCAGCACGATTTATTCAGGCTGACGAGCCTCCCGGCCGCCACCGGCCCGGACCTACGCACCGCTGAGACCGGGAGCCTCGCCAGGCCGCGACCGGTCCGATCAGGGAGACGACATGCTCGCCGCCGCTGCTGCTACCGCTGGTGCCAGCCAGCCCGTCATCGCCGCCTTGCTCGGGCTCGGGGCCGCGGGACTCGGCGGGGCGGTGGTGGCCATGGCCTGGAGCGTGCACGCCCGCCAGCTCCGGCTCGCCGAGTTGCTGGTCCGACGCCAGTTCATCCTGACCAGGGAGCCGGCCGCGGCAGAGCAGCAGCTCAACGGTCACGCGGGTCCCGAGACGGCCCTCGCCGGGGTCCAGGAGACCCTGGAAACGGTCGGAGCCCGGGAGGCCCAGGCCGGCCAGAAGGCCCACGGCGCTCAGGGAGGCCACGCCGGAAACGGCGGAAACGGCGGAAACGGCGGCCGGGGAACCGCGACCGCCCGGCCCGCGAAACTGGTCATCGAGGGTCCGGAGACGGTTGTCGTCGGCGAGCAGGTCCGCTACCGCGTCCGCCCGATCGCCGTCGGGACGGCGGTGACCTGGGCCGCGGGTGGCGGCTCGGTCTCCCAGGCGCCCGACCCGACCCACCCCGACGAGCTCCTCCTCATCGCCGACCGGCCCGGCGGCCTCATGCTCCACGTCCGGGTCCGCGAAGGCCTCACCGAGCGGCGCGAGACGAAGTCCGTCACCGCCGTGCCCGACATGACCCCGGCCGCGTCGCCCTTCCCGCTGCGCCTGTTCCTGCACGGCTGGGGCCTGGTCGTCGTCGCCATCCTGGTCATCGGCTTCGCCGGGGCCCTCGACGCCCTGGGCAACCTCACCGCAGCGGACTTCATCGCCCTGGTCGTCCCGCTCACCGCGCTGCTCGGCGTGATCGCCGTCGTCCGCACCGCCAGCGACCCGGCCCCCCACCCTGGCAAGGGCCCGGCCAGCCCCGAGCCCTAAGCGAAGCATCTCGTCGGAGCTTGCCGCGCCGGGACCGCTCGGCTTTACTACGTTCCCGTTTGCCTCGGCTCAGCCGGGCGGCGTCCCCAGGCGCCGATGAACGCGAAGCCGCAGCCCAGGAAGTCCGGTTCGTCGAGCCTGGCCTCGAGCCTGGGCTTCTTCGGCAGCGGTCATCACTCCCGAGGAGATCAGCGGCCCGGCCATGGCGGCGATGCTGAGCCGGTAGAACTCCGATAGCGCGGTTCCCGGCTGCACGATGTCGAGCTCGGCGTCGGCGCCGGTATCCTCCAGCCCCAGCTGGCGGATCTGCCGGAGAACCGCCCTGCCTTGCGCCAGCGACCCGTTCGGGAATGCCTCGTGCCAGGCACCAGGATGCGCGGCCCAGACCGGATCGAAATCGCCCAGCCACATGCCGAAATCGCAATCCTCCGCCAGCAGCCAGCCGCCGGGTGCCAGCCAGGAGACCATCCGCCGCAGCACGCGCATCCGGTCCGGGATGTGCATGAGCACAGCGCGCACGTGCACCAGGTCAAAGGACCTGTCTGGGAACTCGTCGCTGGTCACGTCGTGACGGAGAACCTCAAGGTTCGGCAGCGATAGCTCGGCCAGGAAGCCGGTCTCCAGGTCCGTCGCCGTCACCCGGCCAGCCGGGCCGACATACTCGCACAACCAGCGCGCAATTGAGCCGCGCCCGCCGCCGACTTCCAGGCACCGTGCGCCCGGCGCCAGGCCGAGAGCCGTGATCCTGCGTACCGTGAGCGGGTCCAGACGCTCCGCGAACAGCTCCAGCCGGCGGCGCTCCTCCGCGCCAGCGTGCGGGAATGCGTACTGCCTCGGCTGATCAGTCATCTGCTCGCTCCGATACGGCACGTCCGGCGCCAGGCCAGACGCCACCGGACCCGGCCACACGTTAACCGATACAGCCCACGCCCCGCCATCGGGCTACTGCTTATCGTTTGACGGTCGACGGCGTGCGGGCGAACAATGCACGGATGCCCTTCGGGTTTTTCGCGCACGAGTGGGAACGCGCCTGCCTGGAATGCGGCTACTCGGCGATCAGCGCGAGCATGACGTACCCGCTGTTGCAATAGGAGAACCGCTCGCCGGCGAATCCGTTCTGATCAGCAACCGGGTCGATCACCTCTGACCAGGGCAGCATCCAGGGAGAATACAACCATGCCGCCCCTGCAGCCAGCACAGTAACGCCGCCAGCGGCCCTACTGGAGTTGAGGAGAGCCCTATGATCAGCTTCCGTCACGCCACCGTCCTGTCCTGCACGGGCGCGGATCCGGTTTACGACGCCACCGTGATCGTGGAAGGCGCCGTCATCAAGGACGTGCTGACCAGCGCGCGCTCGGCCGCCGCGGCCGGGGGTGAGGTCGTCGAGTGTGGCGGCCGGACGGTGATTCCGGGGCTGATCGACGCCCATGTCCATGTCTGCGCGGTTGAGGTGGACCTCGCCGCGCAACGCCGGGACTATCCGGCCAGCTTGCTGGCCTACGCGGCCGCGACGATGATCAGCCAGACGCTGGATCAGGGCTTCACCACCGTCCGGGATGCGGGCGGTGCCGACTGGGGCATGAAGGAGGCGGTCGATCGCGGCCTGATCCCCGGACCGAGGATGTTCGTCAGCGGGCACCCGTTGAGCCAGAGCGGCGGCCATGGTGACTTCAGGACCAGGGCCGAGAATTATGCGGGCTGCGGCTGCGGCGCGGAGATCGGGATGGTGCCGAATATCGCCGACGGTGTTGACCAGGTCCGCCGCGCCGTGCGTACCCAGCTGCGCCAGGGTGCCGACGCGATCAAGGTCATGGCGGGCGGCGGCGTGGCATCGCCGACCGACCAGCTTGAGTCTTCGCAGTACCAGCCCGACGAGCTGCGTGCCGCCGTCGCCGAGGCCGAAGCGGCGGGTACTTATGTGCTTGCGCACGCCTACACGCCCGCGGCGATCCGCAACGCCGTCCAGGCGGGCGTGCGGTCGATCGAACACGGAAACTTCCTTGATGAGGCCACAGCAAAGCTCATGGCGGCGAAGGGGACTTTCCTGGTGCCGACGTTCGTCACGTACGAGAAGCTGCACGAGCAGGGCCGCGAGCGCGGCCTGACGGCTGCGCAGCTGGCCAAGCTCGACCTGGTGCTCGGCCAAGGACTAGACGGGCTGCGCCGGGCTCGCGCGGCAGGCGTGCGGATCGGATCCGGCTCTGACCTGCTCGGACCGCTGGCCCGGTACAAGGCCCGTGAACTTGCCATCAAGGCACCGGTGCTCGGAACCCATGAGACCTTGATCGCCACGACTAAGACCAACGCCGAACTACTCGGAATCGCGGCCGAGACGGGAACCATAGAACCCGGCAAGCGGGCGGACCTGCTCGTCGTCGACGGCGACCCGCTGGCCGACATCGCCCTGCTGCAGCATCCGGACAAGCTGATGGCCATCGTCAAGGAAGGCCAGTTCCACAAGCGCCAGATATAGGAAGGAGCCGGCCACCGCGAGAACACCCGGCCGCGGACCAGAGACCTATCCTCGGCGCATGGGAATCGAGGTGCTGCCGGCCACCGGGCGATGGGATGACTTCGCGTCGTTCATGGTGCCGCGCAAGCCAGGCGCCCGCGGATGCGTCTGTATCGCGTACCGTAACTCCAGCCTCGACATGCCCGGCCGTGTCGCGCACATGCGCGCGCTGTGCCAGAGCGACCCGGGCCCCGGCGTCCTTGCCTACGTCGATGACCAGATCGCCGGATGGTGCTCGGTCGCGCCGAAGTCCACCTACCGCGCCCTGGTCAACTCCCGGACGATCCCGCATGTCCAGGACGAGGACGCGTGGTCCGTGGTCTGCTTCGTGGTGCGACCGGCGTTCCGGCGCCGCGGGCTCATGCACCATCTGCTGGATGGCGCAGTCGAGCACGCCCACGCGATGGGCGCGACCGCGCTGGAAGGTTACCCAGTCGACCCTGGCCGTGACCGCATCGACCAGACCAGCGGTTACGTAGGTACCGTCCAGCTCTTCGAGGCACACGGATTCAGCCGCGTCCGCCAGACCGCGGGCCGGCGCGGCGGCAAACCCCGCTGGCTCGTCCGCCGCCAGCTTCCCTGACCTCGCCCGCTCCCTGCTCCCGGCCTCGCCGCGGCGCCCGTCCATTCCGCGCTGGAAGCAAGCTACGCGCCTTCTCCAGCCCATGCATAAGACATGGGCGCGGCTCTCCCGGGGTGGGGCTGCTGGCGGCGCCTCAGGCCCCGAGATCGCGTGAATCGCGGCAGCCCGCGTAGGGACCTGTGATTCGCGATCGCGGGCGGTGGCGGCAGCGGGCCGTGGTGCGGCTGTTGCGGGGGAACCGGCCGGCGGCGGGAGCCGGAGGCGGCGGTAACGACGTGATTGCGGCAACCATGCCGCCGGGTGCGCGTGATTGCGGCAATCATGTCGTTGCGCGGGTCACCGCAGACGGGCCAGCTGGTGACGGGGATGCGGGCGGGACAGGAGTTCCCGGAGAAGGCCTAGCGATCGCTCCAAACGCTCCCTACGGAATCACCGAGTCAGTTCAGCCTGGGGGGAGCCGCCCGAGGACCGGTCACCGGGAAATGGACGGGAGAATGGACGGATGCTGGAAGGTGATGCCGGGCGCCAGCCGATCAGGTGGCTGGAAGAGGCTGTGCGCCGTCTGGGCGAGGCGACCGCCGGCCGGGAACGGCACGGGCTTAGTCATGACGATGCTGACGACGTCACCGGGACCGCTGCCACCGATGACGCGATCGGCTTCAACCCGCTGCCGCTGCTGCGTACCCTGCATGAGCATGGCGCGGTGGTGGCGGTCATGGGCCAGGTTGCTGGCATCATGCACGGCTCTCGTGAGCTGACCGGGGACCTTGACCTTGTGGGATGGTGATCACGGGCAGGCGCCAGCCCTGGCCGCCGCGTTCGCAGCGGCCGAAGCGAGCCTGGCTGACGATGAGGGCAGGCCTGTGCCGTGCGAACCGGCCGCATTCACCCTGGACAAGGTGATGTTCCGCTCGGCACTGGCCAGCGGGGACTGCTGCACCCCCGCCCTGCCCTGGGGTGACCTTCCGATCGCGGCGTTCCTGGCCCGCTGCCAGGTAGCGGCGGCAGACGGGCTGGTAATCCGCTACCTGGACCGCGCGGACCTGATCCGGATGCGGCGCGCCGTAGGCCGGCCGAAGGACCTGCGCCGGGCGAGCGAGCTGGAGCTGCTGCCAGCGATCGGCTGAACCCCGCGAATCCGCCAGCGACGCTGAGCGACGCAAGAGGTCATCCGCTCTGGAACGAGCGCACCTCGATCGCGTGGTGGCGGGCGGCCGGGTGCGCGGCCGCGAGCTGGATGGCCTGCTGGCCGCCAGCGCAGCTGACGACGTCGATGCCGGCGATGAAGTCCCCGGTCTTGACGAACGGCCCGTCGCCGAGCAGCGTCTTCCCGTCGCGGACGCGGAGCGTCGTGGCCGTGTCGACGCCTTCCAGCACCCCGCCCAGGACATGCAGGCCGCGTGCCTGCAGGTCCTGCCGCCAGGCTTCGGCCTCCCGCGTTACCGCCCGATCACCGGACGGCACCGCTGCGGTGGCGGACGTCCAGACGGCCAGCAGGTAAGGCCGGGCGGCTCCGTCCTCCCAGCGCCCGAAGGCGGACGCCTGCTCGCTCAGCCACGGTCCGTCCGCGAACGGCCGGATCTCGATCGTCTTGAACCAGGACACCGCCGCCCTGGAGGCGAGGGTCGCTCTCACGCTGCGCACGCTGGCCGGGCTGACCACGGCGGAGATCGCCCGGGCGTTCCTGGTCTCCGAGCCAGCCATGGCCCAGCGGCTGGTCCGCGCGAAACGGAAGATCCACAAGGCCCGGATACCGTACCGGATACCCCCGGCCAGCCTGCTGCCCGAACGCCTGACCGGCGTCCTCGCGGTCCTGTACCTGCTGTTCAACGAGGGCTATACCGCATCTCGCGGGCCCGACCTGGTCCGCCCGGAGCTGTCCGCTGAGGCCATCCGGCTGACCAGGCTGCTGGCGCCTGATGCCCGGCGAGCCGGAGACGATGGGCCTGCTGACGCTCATGCTGCTACAGGACTCGCGCCGGGCCGTGCGAACCGACGACTCCGGCATGCCGGTGCCGCTGGCCGAGCAGGACCGCGACCAGTGGAACCGCGCCGCCATCGAGGAAGCGCTCCGCATTCTGGCCTCCATCCCGGGCGGGGAGCAGCCAGGCCGTACCGGGATCCAGGCGCAGATCGATCGCCTGCCACGCCCGTGCCGCCCGGCCCGAGGACACCGACTGGGCAGCGATTGCCCGGCTCTACGCCGAGCTGGCCGAGCTCACCAGTCCCTGACGAGAACAAGGTCAGTGCCAGCCCGAACCGGAGACCACCGGCCCCCCGGCGCCCAGTGCCGCCGTGGGCATACGAACGGCCATGGCCACCACCGTATCGGCGGCCTAGGCCGCCAGAGCACCCGCTACTCGACCCCGGAGACCGTCGATTTATTGACCGAACGTTCGGTAAAGAGTAACCTGCGCAGTGAGAGACGGGAGGCGCCGTGTACGGCAACTACGACCCCGGCACCGCAGGCAGCCCGGACGGCCCGCACGACCAGGACGCCCAGCAGCGCTTCGACCAGCTCATCGAGGCCGACCAGCGCATCGAGCCCCGTGACTGGATGCCGGACGCGTACCGCAAGACGCTCATCAGGCAGATCGCCCAGCACGCTCATTCCGAGATCATCGGCATGCAGCCCGAGGGCAACTGGATCACCCGGGCGCCCAGCCTGCGCCGCAAGGCCATCCTGATCGCGAAGGTCCAGGACGAGGCGGGTCACGGGCTCTACCTCTACTCCGCCGCCGAGACGCTCGGCATCGATCGTGAGGAGCTTCTCGACCGGCTCCACGATGGCCGGCAGAAATACTCCAGCATCTTCAACTACCCGACTCTCAACTGGGCCGACGTCGGCGCGATCGGCTGGCTGGTCGACGGCGCGGCGATCATGAACCAGGTCCCGCTGTGCCGCTGCTCCTACGGTCCCTACGCCCGGGCCATGGTCCGCATCTGCAAAGAGGAGTCGTTCCACCAGCGTCAGGGATTCGATATCCTGCACACCCTCTCGCACGGAACACCCGGCCAGAAGGCGATGGCCCAGGACGCGGTGAACCGGTACTGGTGGCCGTCGCTGATGATGTTCGGGCCGCCCGATGAGGAGTCATCGCACTCGGCCCAGTCGACCGCCTGGGGTATCAAGCGGTTCAGCAACGACGAGCTGCGCCAGCGCTTTGTCGACATGACCGCCCCGCAGGCCGAGGTCCTCGGCCTGAGCCTCCCCGACGACGACCTGCGCTGGAACGCCGAACGCGGCCACTACGACTTCGGCGCCATCGACTGGGATGAGTTCGCGCGCGTCATCCGCGGCGACGGCCCGTGCAACGCCGAGCGCCTGCGCCGCCGCCGCCAGGCCCACGACGACGGCGAATGGGTCCGCGAAGCGGCCCAGGCCTACGCGGACAAGCAAGCAGCAAGGCAAGCAGCAAGGCAAGAGGCACGCGCATCATGACCGAAGGCCACGACTCCGGCAAGCGCGGCTGGCCGCTCTGGGAGGTGTTCGTCCGGCCCCGGCGCGGCCTGGCCCACCAGCACGTCGGCAGCCTGCACGCCCCGGACGCCGCCATGGCCCTGCGCAATGCGCGGGACGTCTATACCCGGCGCGGCGAGGGCGTTTCGATCTGGGTGGTGCCCTCGTCGGCGATCATGGCGAACAGCCCGGACGAGAAGGACCCGTTCTTCGACCCCGCGCAGGACAAGGTGTACCGGCATCCGACCTTCTACGACATGCCCGAGGGAGCCAAGCAGCTATGAGCGGCGTCCGGACGCTGCCGCCGCTGGCCGCCTACGCGCTGGCGCTGGGGGACGACGCGCTCATCCTGGCCCAGCGGCTCGGCGAGTGGGTGGCGCACGCGCCGCAGATCGAGGAGGACCTGGCCCTGGCCAACATCGCGCTCGACCTGCTCGGTCAAGCGCGTACCTTGCTCAGCTACGCCGGCGAGATCGAACAAGCCGGCCGTGACGAGGACGACCTGGCCTACCTGCGGGACGACCGGGACTTCCGCAATGTGCAGCTGGTCGAGATCCCGAACGGCGACTTCGCCGTCACGATCGCCCGGCAACTGGTGTTCTCCGCCTATCAGTACGAGCTCTATACCGCCCTGCTCGGCAGCGGCGACGCCACGCTCGCCGGGCTGGCCGGCAAGGCGGTCAAGGAAGTGGCCTACCACCGCGACCATGCCGTCCAGTGGGTGCTGCGCCTCGGCGACGGCACCGACCTGTCCCACGCGCGCATGCAGGCCGGACTCGACCAGGTCTGGCCGTACACCGAGGAACTCTTCGACCCCGCGAGCCAGTTGCCGGGAATCGCCGCGGACCCCGCGACGCTCCGCCCGGCCTGGGAGCACTATGTGACCTCGGTGCTGAGCGAAGCGACGCTCGATAAGCCCGAGCCGCGCTGGCGCTCCCGTGGCGGCCGCGACGGGCTGCACACCGAGCACCTCGGTCACCTGCTGTCCGAGATGCAGCACCTGCACCGCACCCACCCGGGAGCGACATGGTGAACGACCTGGCCACGACCGAGGCCCGCGCCACGTTGCTGGCCGTGGCCCGGTCCGTGCCCGATCCCGAACTCCCCGTCCTGACCCTCGGCGACCTGGGCGTGATCCGGGATCTGCGGCAAGCCGCCGACGGAAGCGTGGAGGTCGACCTCACCCCCACCTATACCGGCTGCCCGGCCATGGCGGTCATCGCCGATGACGTCCGCGATGCCCTGCACAGGGCCGGCGCGGACCAGGTCCGCATCCGCACCGTACTGGCCCCGGCGTGGACGACCGACTGGATGACCGAAGCCGGGCGGCGCAAGCTGCGCGAATACGGGATCGCGCCGCCCGGACCCGCCGCGCACGCCGCCGGCGGGCCGGTGCAGCTGGCGTTCTCGGTCCGGTGCCCGCACTGCGGCTCGCCCGACACCCGGGAGGTCAGCCACTTCGGCTCCACTCCCTGCAAGGCGCTGTGGACCTGCCGCTCCTGCGCCGAGCCCTTCGACTCCTTCAAAGCGCTGTGATGACCGGCACGCAGGCCGCGCCGCGCCGGCACTCGGTGTTCCACCCGCTCCGCGTGGCGTGCATCGAGCGGCTCACCGACGACGCGGTCGCCATCACCTTCGACGTCCCGCCGGAGCTGCGCGACCAGTTCCGCTTCCAGGCCGGGCAGCACGTGTCGATCCGGTCGCCGGTCGTCGGTGACGACGTGCGCCGCAACTACTCCATCTGCGCCCCGGCCACGGGAGATCAACGGTTGCGCATCGGCGTCAAGCGGATCCCGGACGGCATCTTCTCTAGTTATGTAGCCGAACGACTCCGGCCTGGTGACGTGCTGGACATCATGACGCCGACCGGGAGCTTCTCCACCGCCCTGCAACCGGGTCAGCGCAAACGGTACGGAGCCATCGCGGCCGGCTCGGGCATCACGCCGGTGCTGTCCATCCTCAGCACCGCCCTGGAGGTCGAGCCCGAGAGCAGCGCGGTCCTGGTCTACGTCAACCGCACCACCCTGGGCATCATGTTCCTGGAGGACCTCGAGGACCTGAAGAACCGCTACCCGGACCGGTTCCAGCTGATCCACGTGCTCGACGAGGAACCCCTCGACGTCGAGATCCTCTCCGGCCGGCTGGACGCCGACCGGCTCGGGCGCATCCTGGACCACCTGATCCTGCCCGACGACGTCGACGAGTGGTTCCTGTGCGGCCCGCTGCCCATGACCGACGTAGCCCGTGAGGTGCTGCTCGCCTACGGCGCCGATGACCAGCACGTCCACCGCGAGCTGTTCTTCGTGGGCCCGCCGCCCGCCGCGGGCAGCCGGGCCCCGGCGCCCGCCGAAAACCAAGCCGAACCCGAAACGGGCGCCGAGGTCACCGTCCTGCTCGACGGGCGCTCGCAGACCTTCGTGCTGCCCGAGGACGGCGCCTCGATCCTGGACGCGACCCTGCGCTACCGGGCCGACGCCCCCTTCGCGTGCAAGAACGGCGTCTGCGGCACCTGCCGGGCCAAGGTCATCGAGGGCAAGGTGCGGATGGACGCGAACTACGCCCTCGAGCCCGCCGACGTGGCCGCCGGATACGCCCTGGCCTGCCAGTCGCATCCCGCCGCCGACCGCGTCGTCCTGGACTTCGACCAGTAAGGACGCGCCCCGGACTCCGAAGCCGGTGCAGCAAGAGCCCGCCCTGCGGCCGAAGTGCTTGCTGGTGTGCATGGAAGTCTCCCGATCGTGATCGCAGTGTGGCCAGATTCGGGCAGCGGTACGCGAATTTATTGACCGAACGTTCGGTAAAGAGTAACCTGCGCAGTGAGAGACGGGAGGCGCCGTGTACGGCAACTACGACCCCGGCACCGCAGGCAGCCCGGGCGGCCCGCAAGACCAGGACGCCCAGCAGCGCTTCGACCAGCTCATCGAGGCCGACCAGCGCATCGAGCCCCGTGACTGGATGCCGGACGCGTACCGCAAGACGCTCATCAGGCAGATCGCCCAGCACGCTCATTCCGAGATCATCGGCATGCAGCCCGAGGGCAACTGGATCACCCGGGCGCCCAGCCTGCGCCGCAAGGCCATCCTGATCGCGAAGGTCCAGGACGAGGCGGGTCACGGGCTCTACCTCTACTCCGCCACCGAGACGCTCGGCATCGATCGTGAGGAGCTCCTCGACCGGCTCCACGATGGCCGGCAGAAATACTCCAGCATCTTCAACTACCCGACTCTCAACTGGGCCGACGTCGGCGCGATCGGCTGGCTGGTCGACGGCGCGGCGATCATGAACCAGGTCCCGCTGTGCCGCTGCTCCTACGGTCCCTACGCCCGGGCCATGGTCCGCATCTGCAAAGAGGAGTCGTTCCACCAGCGCCAGGGGTTCGATATCCTGCACACCCTCTCGCACGGAACACCCGGCCAGAAGGCGATGGCCCAGGACGCGGTGAACCGGTACTGGTGGCCGTCGCTGATGATGTTCGGCCCGCCCGATGAGGAGTCATCGCACTCGGCCCAGTCGACCGCCTGGGGCATCAAGCGGTTCAGCAACGACGAGCTGCGCCAGCGCTTCGTCGACATGACCGCCCCGCAGGCCGAGGTCCTCGGCCTGAGCCTCCCCGACGACGACCTGCGCTGGAACGCCGAACGCGGCCACTACGACTTCGGCGCCATCGACTGGGATGAGTTCGCGCGCGTCATCCGCGGCGACGGCCCGTGCAACGCCGAGCGCCTGCGCCGCCGCCGCCAGGCCCACGACGACGGCGAATGGGTCCGCGAAGCGGCCCAGGCCTACGCGGACAAGCAGCAGCAGGCGCAGCAGGCAAGAGGCACGCGCATCATGACCGAAGGCCAACGACTCCGGCAAGCGCGGCTGGCCGCTCTGGGAGGTGTTCGTCCGGCCCCGGCGCGGCCTGGCCCACCAGCACGTCGGCAGCCTGCACGCCCCGGATGCCGCCATGGCCCTGCGCAATGCGCGGGACGTCTATACCCGGCGCGGCGAGGGCGTGTCGATCTGGGTGGTGCCCTCGTCCGCGATCATGGCGAACAGCCCGGACGAGAAGGACCCGTTCTTCGACCCCGCGCAGGACAAGGTGTACCGGCATCCGACCTTCTACGACGTGCCCGAGGGAGCCAAGCAGCTATGAGCGGCGTCCGGACGCTGCCGCCGCTGGCCGCCTACGCGCTGGCGCTGGGGGACGACGCGCTGATCCTGGCCCAGCGGCTCGGCGAGTGGGTGGCGCACGCGCCGCAGATCGAGGAGGACGTGGCCCTGGCCAACATCGCGCTCGACCTGCTCGGTCAAGCGCGCACCTTGCTCAGCTACGCCGGCGAGATCGAACAAGCCGGCCGTGACGAGGACGACCTGGCCTACCTGCGGGACGACCGGGACTTCCGCAATGTGCAGCTGGTCGAGATCCCGAACGGCGACTTCGCCGTCACGATCGCCCGGCAACTGGTCTTCTCCGCCTATCAGTACGAGCTCTACACCGCCCTGCTCGGCAGCGGCGACGCCACGCTCGCCGGGCTGGCCGGCAAGGCAGTCAAGGAAGTGGCCTACCACCGCGACCACGCCGTCCAGTGGGTGCTGCGCCTCGGTGACGGCACCGACCTGTCCCACGCGCGCATGCAGGCCGGACTCGACCAGGTCTGGCCGTACACCGAGGAACTCTTCGACCCCGCGAGCCAGCTGCCGGGAATCGCCGCGGACCCCGCGACGCTCCGCCCGGCCTGGGAGCACTATGTGACCTCGGTGCTGAGCGAAGCGACACTCGATAAGCCCGAGCCGCGCTGGCGCTCCCGTGGCGGCCGCGACGGGCTGCACACCGAGCACCTCGGTCACCTGCTGTCCGAGATGCAGCACCTGCACCGCTCCCACCCGGGAGCGACATGGTGAACGACCCGGCCACGACCGAGGCCCGCGCCACGTTGCTGGCCGTGGCCCGGTCCGTGCCCGATCCCGAACTCCCCGTCCTGACCCTCGGCGACCTGGGCGTGATCCGGGATCTGCGGCAAGCCGGCGACGGAACCGTGGAGGTCGACCTCACCCCCACCTATACCGGCTGCCCGGCCATGGCGGTCATCGCCGATGACGTCCGCGATGCCCTGCAAAGGGCCGGCGCGGACCAGGTCCGCATCCGCACCGTACTGGCCCCGGCGTGGACGACCGACTGGATGACCGAAGCCGGGCGGCGCAAGCTGCGCGAGTACGGGATCGCGCCGCCCGGACCCGCCGCGCACGCCGCCGGCGGCCCGGTGCAGCTGGCGTTCTCGGTCCGCTGCCCGCACTGCGGCTCGCCCGACACCCGGGAGGTCAGCCACTTCGGCTCGACTCCCTGCAAGGCGCTGTGGACCTGCCGGTCCTGCGCCGAGCCCTTCGACTCCTTCAAAGCGCTGTGATGACCGGCACGCAGGCCGCGCCGCGCCGGCACTCGGTGTTCCACCCGCTCCGCGTGGCGTGCATCGAGCGGCTCACCGACGACGCGGTGGCCATCACCTTCGACGTCCCGCCGGAGCTGCGCGACCAGTTCCGCTTCCAGGCCGGGCAGCACGTGTCGATCCGGTCGCCGGTCGTCGGTGACGACGTGCGCCGCAACTACTCCATCTGCGCCCCGGCCACGGGCGATCAACGGTTGCGCATCGGCGTCAAGCGGATCCCGGACGGCATCTTCTCTAGTTATGTAGCCGAACGACTCCGGCCTGGCGACGTGCTGGACATCATGACGCCGACCGGCAGCTTCTCCACCGCCCTGCAGCCGGGTCAGCGCAAACGATACGGAGCCATCGCGGCCGGCTCGGGCATCACGCCGGTGCTGTCCATCCTCAGCACCGCCCTGGAGGTCGAACCCGAGAGCAGCGCGGTCCTGGTCTACGTCAACCGCACCACCCTGGGCATCATGTTCCTGGAGGACCTCGAGGACCTGAAGAACCGCTACCCGGACCGGTTCCAGCTGATCCACGTGCTCGACGAGGAACCCCTCGACGTCGAGATCCTCTCCGGCCGGCTGGACGCCGACCGGCTCGGGCGCATCCTGGACCACCTGATCCTGCCCGACGACGTCGACGAGTGGTTCCTGTGCGGCCCGCTGCCGATGACCGACGTCGCCCGTGAGGTGCTGCTCGCCTACGGTGCCGATGACCAGCACGTCCACCGCGAGCTGTTCTTCGTGGGCCCGCCGCCCGCCGCGGGCAGCCGGGCCCCGGCGCGCCGCCGAAAACCAAGCCGAACCCGAAACGGGCGCCGAGGTCACCGTCCTGCTCGACGGGCGCTCGCAGACCTTCGTGCTGCCCGAGGACGGCGCCTCGATCCTGGACGCGACCCTGCGCTACCGGGCCGACGCCCCCTTCGCGTGCAAGAACGGCGTCTGCGGCACCTGCCGGGCCAAGGTCATCGAGGGCAAGGTGCGGATGGACGCGAACTACGCCCTCGAGCCCGCCGACGTGGCCGCCGGATACGCCCTGGCCTGCCAGTCGCATCCCGCCGCCGACCGCGTCGTCCTGGACTTCGACCAGTAAGGACGCGCCCCGGACTCTGAAGCCGGTGCAGCAAGAGCCCGCCCTGCGGCCGAAGTGCTTGCTGGTGTGCATGGAAGTCTCCCGATCGTGATCGCAGTGTGGCCAGATTCGGGCAGCGGTACGCGAGCCGATGCCCTTAGGGTTCAGCCACGTCGCCGCAACCAAGGTGGGCGGCCGTATCAGCGCCGCCCCGGACCCCTCCGAACGGCAGAAACAACAAACTTCGGGCCCGATTGAACCCGAGAGCCACCGGAAGGCGTACTGCGTGACATGAAACCCTCGACGCCCGTCATCACGCTGCTGGGCGGCGCCGCGCTGGGCGTGGCCGTCCTGGTCGCCAGCACGCTGCAGACCTCTAGCGCGGCACCGGTCAACCCGTATGCGGCCACGTCGCCCGCCAGCGCCGGCACCACCGTCACGCTGCCCGCGCCCGCCTCGTCCGGGGCCGTCGTGACGCTGCCGCCGCCGGCGTCATCCGCGGCTACGTCAACGCCCACGGCTTCGCCCTCGTCGATACCGACGACCGCACCCGCGGTGTCCGGGACCGTTCCGCCTGATGCCGACTACGCCGCCCAGGTCAGCGAGGGTGGCGAGAGCGGCGGCGGAGGCGGAGGCGGCGGAGGCGGGGGCGGGAGCGGCAAGGGTGGCGAGGGCGCGGCCGTGGCGGTCTCGGTTCACGGGAACAAGGCGGTCGCCTACGTCTGCGACGGCCACAAGGTCGGGCACTGGTTCAACGGCACCGTGAAGGGCGGAAAGCTGGACCTGGCCGCCCAGGACGGCGCGCACATCACGCTCAATTACCGCAGCGCGAAGGCGGCCGGCTACGTCATGGCCGACGGTCATCAGTACACGTTCTCCGCGCCCACCCTGCACGGCCATCGGTCGGGTCTGTACGAGTCCGTCGCGATGGTGCACGGCGTCAAGGTCAAGTTCGGCTGGATCGTCCTGCCGAACGGCTACCAGGTGGGCTCGGCGATAGCGAACCCCGACTCCGCGAACCCGCAGGTGACCCCGGCTCCGCCCCTCGACCCGGCGACTGGCACCGCCGATGACGACGGCGTGGCCATCATCGCTACCTTGATCAGCGGCGTCAGCGGCAGCGGATTCTGAACCCGGCAAGCTTCGACACGACTGGGAGACCGATATGACCGCACAATCTGACGTATCGCCCGCACCGGAGGACACGTCCCTGGGCATCGCCAAGCTGATCGTGCCCAGCCTGATCGGCGGGCTGGTCGCGCTCACCCTCGGCATCTACGGGCGGCTGCACCACCCGACCGGCATCGCGGTCAGCCTCGCCGGGTTCACCAGCGCGGGCTACGCGAAATCGTGGCTGGCCACCGGCGCCACCATTTTCGCGATCGTCCAGGTGATCTCGGCCCTGGTCATGTACGGCAAGATCCCGCGCGTTTCCGCGCCGTCGTGGATCGGCCGGGCGCACCGGTGGTCGGGCCGGATCGCGTTCCTGCTGGCCGTCCCGGTCGCGATCAACTGCCTCTACGGGCTCGGCTTCCAGACCTACAGCACCCGGGTCCTGATCCACTCGATACTGGGCTGCGCGTTCTTCGGCGCGTTCACGGTCAAGATGCTGATCCTGCCCAAGCGCGGAGTGCCCGGCTGGGTGCTTCCGGTGGCGGGCGCCGTGGTGTTCCTCATCCTGATCGCGATCTGGTTCAGCTCGGCCTACTGGTTCTTCTCGACCTTCGGCATCCACCGCTAAATCGACTCTCGGCATGACCCGC
The DNA here is from genome assembly GCA_963822765.1 of uncultured Actinomycetes bacterium. Lineage (GTDB taxonomy): Bacteria > Actinomycetota > Actinomycetes > Streptosporangiales > Streptosporangiaceae > Palsa-504. Next base: position 30,834 of record CAWGJL010000036.1, read on the forward strand.
CGAGGAGAGCTGAGGAGACACTTCATGACCGGGCCCGACGCCTCAACGTCAAGCCGCCGAGCCGTGCTGGCCGGCGCCGGAGCTACGTGCGTCGCCGCGTTGGCCGGATGCGCTACCTACAATGCCAACAACGGCGGACTCGCGGGCGCCCCGCCCGCCCAGAACAGCCCGGCCGCCACCGGAGGCGAGAACGCGAACGGGAACGGGAACGGGAACGGGAGCCCGGGCGACGTCCTGGCCAGCACCTCCGATATCCCGGTCGGCGGCGGCAAGATCCTGGCCGACAAGAAGATCGTGATCACCCAGCCGCACGCCGGCACCTTCGACGCGTTCACGGCCGTCTGCACCCATCTAGGGTGCCTCGTCGGCACCGTGTCCGGCGGCACCATCAACTGCCCGTGTCACGGCAGCAAGTTCAGCATCACCAACGGTTCAGTGGTGAACGGCCCGGCCACTTCTCCGCTAGCCTCGATAAACATCAAGGTCCAGGGCACCTCAATAATCCAAGCCTGAACGGCTTCCGGGTCGGCGGGCAGGTAGTGGCTGAGGATGAGCTCATGTACCCGGGCCCGTTCGGCCACCCCTCCCACCTCGCTGACGTCGGTGTGCAGCGCGGCCATCCGCGCCAGCTCGGCCTCGTCCGTGCCGTGCCGCCGCAGGTAGTCCAGGTCGGCCACCTGGTGTACCAGGATGTCGGCTCCCTGGGCCAGGGCGATCAGGTTGTCGTTAACGGCGGTGTCGCCGGAGAACACCACCGAGCCGTCCGCGGTGTCGAACCGGTAGGCCAGCGCCGGGACCGCCCGGCCGTGCATGACCGCCACCGCCGTGACCCGGACGGCGTCATCGGAGAAGACGACCGCCGGGACCGGCCCCGGCGCCACCGAAAGGTCGAAGCCCCGCACCAGCGACCCCGCGTCGGGCATGCGGGCGTCCAGCGGCATGACGTTCAGGTGGTAAGCGAAGGCGGCCAGGATGTGCTCGACCAGGTCGGCCGTGCCGGGGGCGGGCAGCTCCGGGTCGATCGTGGTCACCCGGTGGAACACGGCGTCACCCTCCGGCAGCTCCGCCGGCCGCGACGGCCCGTACACCCGCAGCGGCGGCACCGAGCCGCGCACCCCCCACGGGTACAAGATCATGCCCGGCAGGTCACCGAGGTGGTCGACGTGCAGGTGGGTCAGGAACACCGCTTCCAGGCGAGTGAAATCCAGCCCCGCGGAGACGAACGCCGACGGGCACCCGCGCCCGCAATCGACCACGAACACCCGCCCGTCGACGACGACGACCGAGGAGATCCCGCCGCGCCCGGCCACCGGCAGCGGCGCACCCGCCGTCCCGAGCAAAACCAGCTCAGTCGCCATACCGCCGCCTTCGGAGCCCGTCGAACGCCACCGCCACGATACTGTCCGCCAGCTCACCGGGTCGTCCGCCGCGCGGCCGGTACCACTCCACCACCGAGTTGATCACCCCGTAGAGCAGCCGCGCGGCCAACGCCGGATCCAGGTCGGGCCGCAGGTCACCCTCGTCCCGGGCCTGCGTGACCAGATCCGCGACGGCCGCGTCGAACGAACGCCGCCGCGCGAGCGCCCGGCGCTCGGCCGACGTGTTTCCCCGGACCCGCAGCAGCAGCGTGACGAAGGGCAGCTCGGCCACCAGCAGCAGCACGCTGCGCCGGGCGAGTTCCTCCAGCCGCGTGATGGCCGGCGCCTCCATGGCCGAGATCTCGTCCAGCACCGCGAACAGCCCGTCCAGCGCCCGGTCCACGGCCAGCCGGAGCAGTTCTTCCTTGCCCGTCACGTGGTGGTAGATCGCGGACTTGGTGATGCCCAGCTCGCGGGACAGGTCCTCCATGCTGGTCCCGTCGTAGCCGCGCTCGTTGAACACCTTGACCGCGCCGCGCAGCACCGACTCCAGGTCGTGGCCGGGCCGGCCGCGCCGCACGCTCACCTGCATCCAGCAAGCACCACCCAGAAACCGACCGAATGTTCAGTCGAGAACTCTAGCACGCACCGGGCAGCAGCCGGGTCTGCGCACCGGGCAGGTCGGCGCCGGCCAGCTTGGCCCACCAGTGGTGGTAGCGGCCGTACACCTCCGGTTCGCGATCGGCCAGCAACGGCACCAGCGCCCGCGCTTCGGCCGCGAGCCCCTCCCATACCGAGCCAGGCAGCGGATGGAACGCGGTCGCCTCGATCCCGTCCGGCACCGCTCGCCACACGCCCGCCACGTACCCGTCGACCAGCAAGGTGGGCAGCACGTCGCCGTTCGTCCGGGTCACGATGCTGCGGTACCCGGGCGGCATGAACCGCGTGCGGTCGGCGTAGGCCAGCAGGATGCTGTCCCACATGGCCATCAGCCGAGGCGGCGCCGGTGTGTCCCCGTCGGGGAGCAAGGCACCGGGCACGTCGTAGAGGACCGTGCCGTCCGGACCTTCCAGCTGGCCGAGCGAGCCGCCGAGCGCCTGTACCGCCGCCTTGGCCCGGGACCGCTGGACCATCGCGAACTGCGCCATGTCGGCGATCGACGCCGGGCCGAAGCCCTCCAGGTAGCGCCGGATCAGGGTCTGCAACGCCAGACCCGAGACGTCCGGATCGGCCAGCACCGGCCGGGGCCGGGCCGCGACATAGGCCCGGGAGCCGAACAGCCACGGGCCGCCGGCCGGCACGTGCCATAGCGGCGCGTACTGCCGCAGCATCCGCCACGCCAGCGGCGGCATCGGCGCGCCCAGCCGCTCGGCCAGCCAGGCTTCGCATTCCGGTCCGGTCCGCGGCTGGCCGGCGAAGTCCAGCAGGCCGCCCGCCAGGTCAACGCCATCCCCCACGGTCAGCCCGGACGCCGTGAAGCGGGGATCGCCCAGCCGGGACGCCCGCAGCGTCGGGTCCATCGCCTCACGGAACACGCTGATGGTCCTCGGCGTGCACCGCGTGCATCGTGACCCGCATGAGCTGCGCCCGGACCACCTGGCGGCTCGCGAAGGCATCGTCGAGCTCGGCCGGGTCGAAACCGGCCAGCCGGTTCCACAGCGCGAGGTAGGCCGAGGCCGGCTGCTGGGCCTGCAGCGCCACCACCCGCCGCACGCCGTCGGTGACGCTGATCGGCGCGCGCTCCAGCAGGAGCTGCCGCCCCAGCGTGGCCCGGTTGAGCTCTCGCGCGGTGATCACCTCAGGCGGACCGGAACCGCCGGAAGAACTCCCGCACGTCCTCGATGAGCACGCCGGGTTCCTCCATGGCCGCGAAATGGCCGCCGCGGTCGAACTCCGACCAGTGCACGATGTGGTTGGACTGCTCGGCCAGCCGCCGGACCGGCGGCGCGATCTCCGCCGGGAACACCGCCACCCCGGTGGGCACGGTCGAGGGCACCGGCGCCCGCGACAAGGACCGCGCCGCCTCGTAGTACAGCCGCGCCGACGATCCCGCCGTCCTGGTCAGCCAGTACACCGTGATGTTGGTCAGCATCTGATCCCGGTCCACCGCGCCAAGCCCGCCGTCGGTCCACTCGCCGAACTTCTCCGCGATCCAGGCCAGCTGCCCGGCCGGGGAGTCGGTCAGCCCGTAGCCCACCGTCTGCGGCCGGGTGGCCTGGATCGCCCCGTACCCGCTCCCGGTCCGCCGGAACTGCCGCAGCCGCTCCACCCGCGCCCGGTCCTGGGCGTCCAGCTCGTCAAGGTCCCCGGAAAAGTAGGGCGAGAGCGTGTTCAGGTGCACGCCGATGAGCTGCTCAGGGAACAGGATCCCGAGCTCACGGGAGATCCCCGAACCCCAGTCTCCGCCCTGCGCGCCGTACCGCTCGTAGCCAAGCCGCCGCATCAGCTCGTCCCAGGCCCGGGCCACGCGCGGCACGTTCCAGCCCGGCGACCGCGTCGGCCCGGAGAAACCGAACCCCGGAATCGACGGAACGACCAGGTCAAACGCGTCATCCGGATCTCCGCCGTGCGCCCCGGGATCGGTCAGCGGCCCGATGATCTCCATGAACTCCACGACCGAGCCGGGCCAGCCGTGCGTCATGATCAGCGGCAGCGCGCCGGGCACGCCCGAACGCACGTGCAGGAAGTGCACCCGCTGTCCGTCGATCTCCGTGGTGAACTGCGGGAACGAGTTCAGCTGCCGCTCGTGCACCCGCCAGTCGTACCCGGTGCGCCAGTACTCGGCCAGCTCCCGCACGTCGTCAAGCGCGATGCCGTAGTCCCAGCCGACCCCGGGCAGCTGGTCCGGCCACCGCGTCCGGGCCAGCCGGTCCCGCAGGTCATCCAGGTCCGCCTGCGGAATATCGATCCGGAATTCCTCGATCGTGTCCACGCCCATAGACCGTACTCCGGCACCACCGCACGGACCGCCGCCCGCCGTCCCTTTTTCATTTATGCCGAACGGTCCGTGGTTTCCGGCAGCCCGAACACCTCGAACAGCCGCGGGTCGTTGAACGAGACGATCCGGGCCAGCCCCGCCCCGCTGACCGTCAGCACCTGGATGGCGTGCGCCCGGTACACGCCGGCCGGATCGCGCTGGTAGGCCGCGAGCGCGGGCTGCCCGTTGGCGGCGGCGGGCACCATCAAGAACTCGCCAGGCGGGCGCGGCGGACCGTCCCGCCCCGCGCACGGCAACCGCATGACCCGGGTGCCGAGGAACCGCGCCACCGCGTCGCGGCCCCGGAACCAGCCAGGCAGCGGCGGCATCTCGAGCACGGCGTCCTCGCGCAGCAGCGCGACCAGCCCGGTCATGTCGGCGTTCTCGAACGCCGCGGCGTACCGGCCGACCAGGTCCCGCTCGGCGGCAGTGTCCGGCTCGGCGATCTCGTCCTCGGCCGGCTGGGCCGCCGCCAGGTGCTCGCGGGCCCGTTGCAGGGCGCTGTTCACCGCCGGGACCGAGGTGCCGAGCAGCCCGGCGACCTCGGCGGCCCGCCAGCCAAGCACCTCCCGCAGGATCAGCACCGCGCGCTGGCGCGGCGGCAGGTACTGCAGGGCCGCGATCAGCGCCAGCCGCATGCTGGTCCGCGCGACCACCACCGCGGCCGGGTCGGCCGGAACCGACCCGAACCGAACGTCGGGAATGGGCTGCAGCCACGGGACCTCCGGCCGGGCGGCGGCCAGCGGCGCGTCCGGGTCCTCGGCCGGGCCGCCCAGCCCGGACGGCAGCGGCCGCCGGCCGCGGGTCTCCAGCGCCCGCAGGCACACGTTGGTCGCGATCCGGTACAGCCAGGTCCGCACGGACGAACGGCCCTCGAATCCGCCGTACCCGCGCCAGGCGCGCAGCAGCGTCTCCTGCAGCTGGTCCTCTGCGTCCTGCACCGAGCCGAGCATCCGGTAGCAGTAGGCCAGCAACTCATCCCGGAACGGGCCGGTCAGCCGCTCGAACTCCTCGCTTTCCTGCACAGACATACAGATCCGGCCCGCGACCAGAACTCATCGGTCCGGTGCCCAGTGAGTTTGCCCGTGATTTGCACTGGAACCCGGATCAGCAGGGTGACGGACAAGCGATCAAAGGGCTGAAAGTGGTGAAGATGGGGGTGGGGGGGAGGGAGTGATTGGGTGGTGGGTTCGTATCGCTCGAGTGGTGGTCGTTCGACGCCTGCCTGCTGCGCATCTGGGGCGAGCCTGTCCGACCTGGAATGGACGATCAACGCCTACAATCTCGCGTTCGCCTCGCTGATGCTCACCGCCGCCGCGCTGGGCGACCGGTTCGGGCGCAAGCGGGTCTACATCGCCGGGCTGGCGCTGTTCACGCGGCGTCCATCGCCTGCGCCACGCGGGCAGCGCGGGCGCGCTGATCGCCTCGCGGGCGGTGCAGGGCGCCGGCGCCGCGTCGTGCTGCCGCTCTCGCTCACTGATCAGCGAGGCGTTCCCGCTGGAGAAGCGGGGCACCGCGATCGGCATCTGGGGCGGCATCACCGGGCTGGGGGTCGCGCTGGCCCGCTGCTGGGCGGCGCGATCATCCAGGGCATCGGCTGGCAGTGGATCTTCTGGATCAACGTCCCGGTCGGCGTGGGGGCCGCGGTGGCCTCGGCGTTCATGCTCACCGAGAGCCGGGGCCCGCGCCCGCGGCTGGACCTGGCCGGCCTGCCGCTGATCACCTCGGGCTGCTCGCCTGGTCTGGGCGCCGGTCCGGGCCCCGTCGTCGGATGGGGGAGCGGGGAGGTGATCGGGGCCTGCTCGCGGGTGCGGCCCTGATCGCCGGGTTCGTGTTCTGGGAGCGCCGGGCCCGGTGCCGATGATGCCGCTGGAATACTCGCGGGCGCGTTCTCCTCGGCGGGCGGGGTGGCCTTCCCGTTCTCGTTCGCGCTATCGGCTCGGTGTTCTGGATCGCGCAGATGCTCCAGGTCGGCATGGGCTACTCCCCGCTCGCCTCGGGCGTCCGCATGCTGGTGTTCACCATGATGCCGATGATCTTCGCTCCGCTGGGCGGCATCGGCTCGGACAAGATCGGCAACCGCCCGTTCATGACGGGGGTGGCGCTGATGGGCGGCGGGTTGGGTTGGCTGGCGCTGACCGTCAGGGCCGGTGTCGGCTACCCCTCGCTGATCGGCCCGTTCATCGTGGCCGGTATCGGCATTCGTTCGTGTTCCCGACCCTGGCCAACGCCGCGGTCGGCTCGGTGCCGCTCGCCGACTCCGGGGTGGCGGCGGCCGAACAAACGATGCGGGAGTCGGCGGGCTGTTCGGGGTGCGGTCTGGCCGCGGTTTCACCGCCAACGGCAGCTACGCCTCGCGGCGCGTTCATGCAGGGCTAGGTTCGCGTGCTGGCCGCGGCCGTGGTGGCGCTCGCCGCGGTCATCCCCGCGCTGCTCGGCCCGTCCCGGGCCCGGGCGCTGGCCGAGGGGCCGAGCCCGCTCGTCACCCCGGAAGTGACCGGGGCAGCCCGAAGCGGGGCAGCACACTAGCGTCGAACCGGGTGATCGTGCTGATCCGGTCGCCGGCCAGGGTCAGCACGATCAGCCCGTTGGCGTGCAGCACCGGGGCGTGCCGGTCGTACACGTACGTGCCGAAGGCGGGCTGGCCGTTGGCCCGGGTGGGGACCAGCCGGAACCGGCGCGCGCTCCGGAAGGCCAGGGTAAAGAACCGCCCGGCCAGCTCGCAGCCCTGGTATTCCAGCGGCACCGGCGGCATCCGCAGCCACGCGTCCTCGGTCAGCAGGGCCACGATGGCGTCCACGTCCGCCGCCTCGAACGCCCGGGTCAGCCTGGCCACCAGCCGTTGCTCGACGGCTGAGTGCGGCGGCGGGGGCTGCTGCTCGCCGGGCAGCTCGCGGGCCAGGGTGGCCCGGGCGCGCTTGACCGCGCTGGCCACCGACTGCTCGCTGGCCTGCAGGATCTTCGCGGCCTCGGCGGTCGCGAAGCCCAGCACGTCGCGCAGGATCAGGGCCGCGCGCTGCCGCGGCGGCAGCAGCTGCAGCGCGGTGACGAACGCCAGCGAGATCGCCTCCCGGGCCTCGTAGCGTGCCTGCGGGCCCGGCGTGTCGTCGGGCAGTTCGGCCAGCAGCAGGTCAGGATACGGCTCGAGCCAGGACACCTCGCCCAGCCGGGTGGGCTCGGGCGGCTCGACGTCCGGGCTGGGCCAGTCCATGGGCGGGCGCCGGCTAGCCGACCGCAGCGCGTTCAGGCTGCGGGTGGTGGCGATCCGGTACAGCCAGGTGCGCAGCGAGCTGCGCTGCTCGAAGCCGCTCAGGCCCCGCCAGGCCGCGAGCAGCGTCTCCTGCATCGCGTCCTGCGCGTCCTGCGCCGACCCCAGGATCCGGTAGCAGTGCACCTCGAGCTCGCGCTGGTAGGGCTCGACCAGCTCGCGGAAGGCCTGCCCGTCCCCGGCCTGCGCCCGGTCGATCAGATCCGTGACCATGCTCCAAGTAAACACCGTCCGCGCCCCAAACGGGTCGCTGTGCAGCCGACCTTTTTGTCGGCCAGCCCGGGTCTACCTGAGCATGACGAACACAATCGACGTCGCCGCCGCGCGGGCTCAGCGGTCAGCTCCCAGTTCCTCGGGCCGGGTCCTGACCGTGCTGCTCACCTCGGCGGCCTACTTCATGGTGGCGCTGGACACCCTGGTCGTGGTGACCGCGCTGCCCTCCATCCACCGCGACCTGGGCGGGAACGTCGGCACCTTGCAGTGGACGGTCAACGCCTACGTGCTGGCCTTCGGGGCCGGCATCATCACCGCCGCCGCGCTCGGCGACCGGATCGGGCGGCGCCGCATGTACCTGCTTGGGCTGTGCGTGTTCACGGTGGCTTCGGCCGCCTGCGCGCTGGCCCCGGACGTCGGGGCGCTGATCGCCTGCCGCGCCGTCGAGGGCGTCGGCGCCGCCATCATCATGCCCCTCGGCCTGACCCTGCTGACCTCGGCCTTCCCGGCCGAGCGGCGCGGCGCCGTGATCGGCATCTGGGGCGGCGTGGCCGGACTGGCCGTTGCCAGCGGCCCGCTGATCGGCGGCGCGGTGACCCAGGGCCTGGACTGGCACTGGATCTTCTGGGTCAACGTGCCGGTGGGGCTGGCCGCGCTGGCCGGATCCTGGCTGCGCCTGCCCGACAGCCGGGGCCCCGCGTCCCGCCTCGACCTGCCCGCGCTGGTCCTGGTCGCGGCCGGCGTCGGCGCCCTGACCTGGGGCCTGGTCCAGGCAGGCCAGGACGGCTGGGGGAGTGCCCAGTCCCTGGCCGGGCTGGTCGCGGGCCTGGCCGCGCTCGCCGCCTTCCTGGCCTGGGAGCGGCGCACCGCCGAGCCGATGATCCCGCTCGGGCTGTTCCGCTCGCGCAGCTTCTCCGCGGCGGTCGCCACCCAGTTCCTGATGGCCGCGGCGATCTACTCGGCGGCGTTCCTCACCAGCCAGTACTTCCAGTTCGCGCTCGGGGATTCGCCGCTGGGCACCGGGTTGCGCTTCCTGCCCTGGACCGCCACGCCGATGGTCATCGCGCCGGTCGCGGGCCTGGTCTCGGACAAGATCGGCGCTCGCCCGCTGATCGTCCCGGGCCTGCTCATGCAGGCGGCCGGCTTCGCCTGGATCGTGTACCTGGCCGCCCGCTCCGCGGGCTACGGCGCCTATGTCGCCCCGCTCCTGATCGCCGGCGTCGGCATCTCGATGGCGCTGCCGTGCGTCTCGGCCGCGGGCCTGAACGCGGTCAGCCCGTCCTCGCTCGGCAAGGCGGCGGGTGTGCTGAACACCATGCAGCAGTTCGGCGCGGTGTTCGGCATCGCGGTCGCCACCACCGTCTTCAACGCCCACGGCAGCCTGGCCTCCGCCACCGCCGTCACCAGCGGCTACCGCCCGGCCCTGGCCCTGTCGGCGGCCCTGTCCTTCCTCGGCGCCCTGACCGCCCTAGCCGTCCGCCGCCGGGATCGAATGACATAAGAGTTAGAACTTGCTAACGTTAGTCACTCGTGACGGAAGACTCGGAGACCATCATGACTTCACGACTGAACCCGTACCTCAACTTCAACGGCAACGCCCGGCAGGCGCTGGAGTTCTACACCAGCGTGTTCGGCGGCGAGCTCACCCTCAGCACGTTCGCCGACTTCGGCAACCAGGGCTCGCCCGACGCCGACCGGATCATGCACGGCCAGCTCGAGACGGCCGCGGGGTACACGATCATGGCTGCCGACGTCACCAGCGAGATGCCGTACCAGCCCCCGGCCGGGTTCGCGGTGAGCCTGTCCGGCGACGACGACGCCCTGCACGGCTACTGGGAGAAGCTTTCCGCCAGCGGCACCGTCACTATGCCGCTGGCCAAGCAGTCCTGGGGCGACGAGTTCGGCATGTGCACCGACCAGTTCGGCGTCCCGTGGCTGGTCAACATCAGCCAGCCGCAGGCTTAGCCAGGCTCTGCGTCCACTCGGCGATGCTCAGGACGCCGGCCTGCCGGGGGATACACCTTGTCCGTCAGGACCCGGTGCACCTCGCGGGTCGGCGTCCAGGCACCCGTCGGCCAGGACGGTGAGCCGGTAGTCCAGGTCGGCGGCCTGGCGCAGGATCGAGAGCACCACGCCGCTGGTGGCGATGCCGGTCAGCACCAGGTGGTCGGTGCCCGCGGCGCGCAGCACCACCTCCAGGTCGCTGCCGGCGAACGCGGAGACCCGGCGCTTGGTGACGATGATGTCGCCGTCCGCGGGCGCCACGGCTGCTGGACGTCCATGACAAGCAGCGCGGTTGACGCCATGCTGATCCGCTCCTAGTAAGTTCCGGCGGTTACCGTACGAGTGTGGCGACTATAGACGACGCGGCCGAACTGGCCCTGGCGCTGCCCGACGTGACCGAAAGCGAGCGGCACGGCAACCGGACCTGGTTCGTCGCGCGCAAGGCCTTCGCCTGGGAACGCCCGTTCAGCAAGGCGGATCTGCGGCGGTTCGGCGAGCAGACTCCGCCGGACGGACCCATCCTGGCCGTCCGCGTGGCGGACCTGGGCGAGAAGGAGGCCGTGCTCGCCACCCATCCCGAGGCGTTCTTCACCATCTCCCACTTCGACGGGTACTCCGCGGTGCTGATCCAGCTGCCGAAGGTCTCCGCGCCCGCGCTGCGGGAGGCGGTGACCGACGGCTGGCTGGCCTGCGCGCCGCCCGCCCTGGTAAGCCAGTTCCTCAACCGCTGACTCGCCCACCGCGAGGAGGACTACCCGTGCCCTGGTCTCTTGAGCAGGCCTACGACGCCTATCCGCAGATCGAGGAGGAATTCTCCGCCGCCCTCGACCAGAGCCTGGATCCGCGCGGCCCGGATCTGCTCTACGATCTCGTCGCCCGTCTGGGCCTGGCGCCGGGCGCCGTCGCCCTCGACGTGGGCTGCGGCGAGGGCCGTCAGGCCCTGACCCTGCACCAGCGGTTCGGCTTCCGCGTCACCGGCATCGACCCGGTGCCCCGGCACATCGAGGTGGCCCGCGCCGCGGCCGGCCCGGACGGGCCGGTCTTCGAGCTCGGCACGGCCGAGGACATCCCGGCCGGCCCGGGCACGGCGGACCTGGTTTGGTGCCGCGACGTCCTGGTCCACGTCCGGGACCTGCCGCGGGCGTACGCGGAGTTCCGCCGGGTGCTCCGGCCGGGCGGTCACGTGCTCGTCTACCAGATGTTCGGCTCCGGGCTGCTGGAACCCCGCGAGGCCGCGTGGCTGTGGGCCACCATGGGCGTGGTGCCGGAGAGCGCCGATCCCGCCCGGTCCGAGGCCGCCATCGCCGCGGCCGGACTGCGGATCCGCGAGCGGCTGCTGATCGGCTCGGAATGGAGCGAGTGGGTCGAGGAACACCAGCACAGCGCCAGCCGGAAACTCCTGCACGCCTCGCGCCTGCAGCGCGACCGGGCCAGGTATATAAAGCGCTACGGCCAGGCCGCCTACGACATGATGCTCGGCGACTGCCTGTGGCACGTGTACGCCATGATCGGCAAGCTGGAGCGCCGCGTCTACCTGCTGTCCTTCGACGGACCCGATCTGTAGGGTGACGATCGTGACCGAAGACGAGCGGGACGCGGCGGCCTACGCCGCCGACATCGAGGCGGCCCGGGACCGGCTGATCGCCTTCGCCAGCGGCTGCAGCGAGGCGCAGTGGCGCGCCGCGCCGCTGGACGGGGATCCCCGCCCGGGCCGGTCGTCGCGTCCCTGTCCGCCGGCCAGCTCGCCGCCGCCGACGGCCGGATCCGTCGCTTCGCCCAGATCGCCATCCGGCACGCCGACAACCACCGCACCGACATCGAGACCGCCCTGGCCGCCCAGGGCCTCCGCGCCAGCTGACCCAGGTACCCTCTACCCCCATGGCAGCCGCAGACCAGACCCTGCCCCGTAACATCGGCGCCCCGGCCACCCGCGCCCTGACCGCCGCCGGATACACCCACCTCAGCCAACTAGCCGACGTCCCGGTCGCAGAGCTGAAGAATCTCCACGGCGTCGGCCCGAAGGCCCTGCGTCTCCTCCAAGAAGCCCTAGAGCAGCAAGGCCAATCCCTCGGCTAGCGCCCACCCCCGCCCGCCCCTTCCGCACCAGCCGCCGCCCGCCCTCTGGCGAGTTTTCCGTGTCGATGGCGCATCGTGCCTGTAAGAGCAGGTACAACGGCCCATCGACCCGAAAACGAGACGCCTTGCACCGGGCAAGAAAGCCGCAAAAGGTGCAAATCTCCCGCCGGGAAGCGCGCTCCCGGCGGCTGCGGATTCACCGGGGCTTGCGGGCCTTCCAGACTTCTTCGGATGGCCATTGCCGTGCCCAGTCCAGGGTGACGAACGGGTACCGGGTGGTCGCGTCCGGGTCGGGCTGGAGCTCCAGCAGGTCCTCGACCTCCAGGCCGCAGCCGCGCAGCAGCCGGATCATCTCGCCGTGGCCCAGGTGGAACTCCACCGACTCATCGTCCGGCCACTCGAACCGGTGCATGCCGAAGTAGGGCCGCCGCAGCCGGTCGGTCGCCGGCTGGTCGTCCTCGTCGGGGACGGCGAGCATGAGCAGCGCCGAGTTCACCAGGAAGATCAGCTGCCCGCCGGGGCGCAGCAGCCGGGCCGCCTCGGGGATCCAGGCGTACGGATCGCACCAGATGCTCGCGCCGTACTCCGAGATGGCCAGGTCGAAGCGGGCGTCGGCCAGCGGCGCCTGCTCGGCGCTGGCGTGAATCAGCGGGTACCGCAGCCCGAACCGGTCCTGCAGCTGGCGGGCGGTGGCCAGCTGCGCCGCGGAGTTGTCCAGGCCCACCGGCCGCGCGCCGCGGCGGGCCAGCCACGCCGACACGTACCCGGTCCCGCAGCCCAGCTCGATCGTGTCCCGGCCCGCCAGGTCCGCGGGCAGCACGCCCGTCCGCGCCTCGGGGATCTGCCAGATGCCCCAGGCGGGCTCGGGCTGAGCCCAGCCCCGCAGGCCGGGCTCGGCGTACTCCGCCGCCCACTGGTCCCAGGCCGCGCGGTTGCGCGGCACATGATCACCCGTCCCGGCCACAGCCGCCAGCATCGTCCTAGCCCGCTCGCCCCGTCAACCCGGATACCCTCAGCTATGTCACCCGGCCAGGCACTGGAGTTCTCCGCGGCCGAGATGCGCCGGCGCCGGGCCGCGTTCGGCCGGGAACTGGAGCGCAGCGGAGCGTCATACGGGCTCGTGTACGGCGCGAACCGGTCCGGGAGCGCGGTTTCGTGGCTGACCGGGTGGCCGGTCACCCGGGAGGCGCTGCTGGTCGTGGCGCCCGCGCCGGAAGACGATGTGCTCCTGGTCTCGTTCTTCAACCACGTTCCGCAGGCCCGCCGCCTTTCCGTGACCCGGGTCGAATCGGCTGGCCCGCGGGCGGTGGCGACCGCGCTGGACCTGATCGCGGCGCGGGGCAGGCTGCCCGCCAGGATCGGCGTGGCCGGGGCGCTGCCGTTCGATCAGTACCGGCTCCTGGCCGGGCAGGTGCCCGACGTGGTCGACCTCAACCCGGCCTGTACCGGGCTGCGGCTGGTCAAGTCGGGGGAGGAGCTGGCCGCCCTGCGGCGCGGCGCGGCGCTCAGCGATGCCGCCATCGCGGCGCTCGCGGACGCGCTGCGTCCCGGGGCGACCGACTACGAGGTGCTCGCCCGCACCGAACAGGCCTATACCGCCCAGGGCGGGTTGCACCACATCCACTACCTCGGCCTGACCGCCATGGACGAGCCCGCCATGGACGAGCCCGCCATGGACGAGCCGGCGCCTGCGCCGGGCCGGCCCAGTGGCCGACCGGCCGGGTGATCCGCCCGCGCGACGTCGCCAGCTGCGAGATCAGCGCCGCGGCCGCGCCGGAATACGCCGGGCAGGTCCTGCGCACGTTCACCGTCGGGGCGCCCCCGACCGCGCTGTACCGCGAGCTGCACGCCGTCGCGGACGCCGCGTTCGACGCGATAGCGCGGCACCTGGTCCCCGGCACCACGGCCCGCGAGCTGGCCGAAGCCGCGGCCGTCATCGGGCAGGCCGGCTTCACCGCGATCGACGACCTGGTCCACGGCTTCGGCGGCGGCTACCTCCCGCCGGTGGTGCCGGCCCCGGCCGGCCGGTATCCGCGCCCGACTTCACGCTGGCGGCCGGGATGACCGTGGTCGTGCAGCCCAACGTCGTCACCCGCGACGGGCGAGCCGGCGTCCAGACCGGAGAACTGCTCCTGGTCACCGAGCAGGGACCCGAGCGGCTGCATGCCTACCCGCCAGGTCTCCAGCAGCTCCGGTAGGCTGCGCGCCGGGCGACGTGACGGGAAGGTGCGATATGGGGCCTGAGGAATTCCGGGCCGCTGGCCATGAGCTGATCGACTGGATTGCCGACTACCGGGCCCGGATCCCGCAGCTGCCGGTTCAGGCGCAGGTCGGGCCCGGTGAGGTGGCGGCCAAGCTGCCGGGCCGGGCCCCGGAGGAAGCCGAGCCGTTCGGCCGGGTGCTGGCCGACCTCGGCGACATCGTCGTCCCGGGCGTGACCCAGGTCCAGCATCCGCGCTACTTCGGCTGGTTCCCCTCCAACGCGTCCCTCGCTTCGGTGCTTGGCGACCTGGCCACCTCGGGGATCGGCGCGCTCGGCATCACCTGGCAGTCCGCTCCCGCGCTGACCGAGGTCGAGGAGGTCGTGGTGGAGTGGCTGCGCGAGCTGACCGCGCTGCCCGAGTCGTGGCGCGGCGTCATCCAGGACACCGCTTCCAGCGCGTGCCTGGTCGCCCTGCTGGCCGCGCGCGAGCGCGCCACGAACTACTCCGAGGCCCGCGGCGGGCTGCAGGCCGAGCGCGCGCCGCTGACCGTGTACACCACCGAGCACGCGCACTCCTCGATCGCCAAGGCGGTCGCCCTGGCCGGCTTCGGCCGCGAGAACCTGCGGTTCGCCGATGTCGATCCGGTCACGTACGCCATGGACCCGCACGCGCTAGCCAGAATCCTTGCGGAGGACGTGGCCCAGGGCCTGCGCCCGGCGGCCGTGGTGGTCAACGTCGGCACGACCGGCACCACGGCCGTGGACCCGCTCGCGCAGATCGTCCCGCTGGCCCGCCAGTACGGGATGTGGGTGCACGTGGACGCGGCGATGGCGGGCTCGGCGCTGCTGCTCCCGGAGATGCGCTGGCTGATCGACGGCGTGGATGGCGCGGACTCGCTGGCCTGGAACCCGCACAAGTGGCTGGGCACGGTGCTGGACTGCGCGCTGCTCTACGTGGCCGACCCGGCCCACCTGATCCGGGTCATGTCGACCAACCCGTCCTATCTCCGGTCGGCCGTCGACGGCGAGGTGACCCAGTACAAGGACTGGGGCATCCCGCTCGGCCGGCGGTTCCGCGCCCTCAAGCTCTGGTTTCACCTGCGCCTGGATGGCGTGGAGGCCATCCGGGCCCGGCTGCGCCGGGACCTGGAGCACGCCCGCTGGCTCGCCGAGCAGGTCTCGTCCGCGCCCGGCTGGCGGATCCTGGCCCCGGTCGCCCTGCAGACCGTCGTGCTCCGGCACGAGCCCGCGGGCCTGGTCTCGGACACCGGCGCCGTGCTGGACGCCGACGCACTGAACGCGCACACCCTGGCCTGGGCGGACTCGGTCAACCGGTCGGGCGCGGCCCTGGTCACCCCGGCCCTGCTGGACGGCACCTGGTCGGTCCGCGTCTCGATCGGAGCCGAACGCACCGAACGCCCCGACGTCGAGGCCCTGTGGCGCCTGCTCCAGCAGGCCGCGACGGACGCCTGAGTCACAGGGGCGAGCAGCCCGGTGCCCGGCTGCGCACGCACCACCTCGGTGAAACCGTCGCGCACCGGGCCGAACCGCCCGTCCGCGGACCCGTGGACGTCCATACCGTCCATCTTGGCCCGCGCTCGGCTACCGCGCGCCGGCCTTCTTGGGCGACGCAGGACGGCAGGCCAGGTCTCGGTTCACCGGTTTGGTACTCCACTGGACCACGGTCACGGTTCCCCCGCCGGTCAGCGGGGCCAGGCCGCAGTTCTTCTTGGCCCGTGACAGCGTGGTGGCGCCCGGGATCCAGTCCGGCAGGCGGTAAAGCGGGCTGGTCGCGGGGACGGTGCCCATCAGCGGATCCCATTGCTTGGGCGTGGAGTAGATGCCGACGTTGGCGCCGATGCGCCGCAGGTAGGAGACCATGCCTTCGACGTCGGCGCGGTTGTTCGCGGTCTTGGACTCCCACGAGTTGATCGTCTCGATGTCCAGCCACCACCGGTAGCGGCCGGGGTTCGGCACGCCGCGGGTTTGCGCGTCCAGTTCGGCCAGGTTCCATCCGTACTGCCAGGCGCACGCCGGATTGTTCGCGCCCGTGCAGGTGCCGTAGGGGTCGCTGACCGGCTTGCCGCCCAGGGGATTGTTATTGGTGGCCGGCCAGTCGGTGACCCCGTGATTGCCCGGGTTGGCCGTGTTGGCGTACAGCGAGACCCGCGGCTGGCTGGTCGCGCCCGACGAAGCCTGGGCCCAGATGATTTCCGCGGACAGGCAGGGGTTGGTCGTGTTGGCCACGCCCGCGTTCACCGCCACGACGCCGAACGCCTGGCCCGAGGGAAGCGCCTGGCCGCATTGCGGGTACGACACGTCGTTCCCGGTCGGCGTACCTGCCGCGTGCGCCGCCGCGGCCGGCGCGGTGACCGTCACCAAAGCCGCGAGGACGACCCCGGCGAGCATGCCTGACCTCATGGACCAGCCCCTCTCCCGCGAACGCTACCGCTCTGGCCTGCGCCAGATCATAGCCCAGCCCGCGGGCCGCCGCAGGGTAAGTCAGGCCGGCCGGTACGTGGTCAGGGACGCGAATACAACAGTGGAACTGAGGTAATGCCCGGTCGCATAGTCGAAAACGCCACCGCACGTTATCAGCCGCAGCGCGGCATAGTCGGTCGCACCGTAAATGGCTTTCGCGGGGAAATTGGATTTGGCGTACTCGCGCACGCCGGTGACCCGGAAAATGGCCGTGACCCCGTCGGCGAGCCGCACGTCGATGTGGTCTCCGGGACGCAGTGCCCCGAGGCGGTAGAAGACCGCGGGGCCCTGATAGCTGTCGACATGACCCTCGATAACCGACGCCCCGATCTGGCCCGGCGTCGCCGAGTATTTGTACCACGCGGCCTCGCCCGCGCTCGTGACCAGCGACGGGACCTGGATCGTGCCGTCGGCGTTGAGTCCCAGGTGCAAAAGCCTCGAGGTCACGCCGATGGACGGGATATCGACGGACACCGGTACCGAACGCCGCAGCGAGGGTCCGTGGCCACCCGGCGCGATGGCTCCCGCCGCCCCGGCGGAGGGCTGCGGCGCGTGCCGCTGGGACAAGAACACGACACCGACGGCACCGGTCCCGGCCAGGATGAGCAGGACCCCGAGGACCCCGGCCAGCTGGGCCCAGGGACTGATCGCTCTGGGCGGGCGGGCGTATCCGCCCTCCGGCCACGAGGCGACGACGCGGAACCCGGCGATCCGGGGCCACCTCGGACCCCCCAATGCGGCCTCCCTCCGGGGTGTTCTGCCTACCTAGCCTAATATTCCGGTGGTGAGCGCGCCATTGCCCGTTTGCGTCACCGCCTGGGTTTAACGTTAAGCTCGCCGGCGTTTTCTTCGTTTCTCGGGCCAGGGACCGGGAAATGGTCATTGCCGAGAACATGAGGAGGTTCGATGAGAGCGCGCACCGCCATCGCGTGGACGTCGCATCGGGTCCGGCGGACCGCCGTCGGCTGGGGCCTGACCACCATGCTCGCCTGCGTCGCGCTCTCGGCCTGTACCTCGAGCCCCGCCTCCACGCCGCCGCCGTCGACCTTCATCCCCTCGGCCGGCGCCAGCGTCCACCGCGACCGGCACCGCCAGCGGCGGCATCGCGCAACGGCATCGGCCAGCGAGCGTGAGCACGAGCGCGAGCGTCCGAGAGCGTCCACGAGCGTCAGCACGAGCGTCAGCCCGTCGGCATCGCGAGCGCGAGCCCGGAGCCTCGCCAGCCCGTCGCCGAGCCCGTCGCCCAGCCCGGTCCCTGACGGCGCGCCGGTCACCGGCGGCGGCGGCACGGCCGGATTCCAGGACGCCGGGCTCGCGGTGCTCGGCGGAGCGGCTATCGTGGCGGGTCTCGGCGGCATCGCCTACCGCCGCCGGATAACCAAGCACCGATAACCGGGAACCGCTGACCATGAGCCTGCCGGGATGCTGATCGCGGCCGCCGTCTGCCCGCATCCGCCGCTCCTGATCCCCGAAGCCACCGGCGCGCCCGGTGCCGCCGACCCGGAGCTCAGCCGGCTGCGGGCGGCATGCCGGGACGCCGTCGCCGCCCTGCTCGCCGAGCCCGCCGACCTCCTGGTGGTCGCGGGCGGCGCCGAACGCACGGCCGAGTTCCCGCCGCACACCCCGGGCCGCCTGCACGACTTCGGCATCCCGTTCACCGTCGGCCGGGCCGGGCCGGACGCCCGGCAGCTCCCGCTCTCCCTGACCATCGGCAAGTGGCTGCTCTCCGAGCACGCCGCGCAGGAAGGCCGCCTGGTGGGGGATCGCCTCGGACGCGCCGCCCGCCGAGTGCCTGCAGCTGGGGGAGAAGCTGGCCGCGCTCGCGCCCCGGGTCGCGCTGCTGGCCATGGGCGACGGGCCCGCCCGCCGGGCCCGCGCCGCCCCGCACGCCGCCGACTCCGAAGCCGACCGCTACGACGACCAGGTGGCCGCGGCCCTGGCCGCCGCGGACCCGGCCGCGCTCGCCGCGCTCGACCCCCGCGAGGACCGCCCGCTGGAAATCGCCGGCCGCGCCGCCTGGCAGGTCCTGGCCGGCGCGGCCGCCGATGAACAGAGCCGTGACGCCTTCGCCGCCGAGCTGCGCTACCGCGGCGCTCCCTTCGAGGTGAGCTACGTCGTGGCCAGCTGGCGCCGGGAACCCTGACCGGCATGGGCACGCACGTCATCGCGGTCGTCGGGGCGACCGCCACCGGCAAGTCCGGGCTGGCCATCGCGCTGGCCCGCGCGCTGCGCGGCGAGATCGTGAACGCCGACTCGATGCAGCTCTACCAGGGCATGGACATCGGCACGGCCAAGGAGCCCGAGACCGCCTGGCAGGGCGTGCCGCACCACCTGCTCGACATCTGGCCGGTGACCAGGACCGCGAACGTGGCCGACTACCAGAAACTGGCCCGCGCCGCGACCGACGACATCATCGCCCGCGGCCGGATCCCGGTGCTCGTAGGTGGCTCAGGCCTGTACGTCCGTGCCGCTCTCGACGATCTCGATTTTCCCCGAACGGACCACGGTACCCGCGTCCGCCTCGAGTCCGAGCTCGCCGATCTGGGCGCGGCCGAGCTGCACGCCCGGCTGGCCGGGCTCGACCCGGCCGCGGCCGCCGCCATCTTGCCCAGCAACGGCCGCCGGATCGTCCGGGCCCTGGAGGTGATCGAGCTGACCGGCCGCCCGTTCACCGCCAGCATGCCCACCTTCGAGCAGGTCCGCCCCGCCATCCAGGTCGGCCTCGCCCTGCCCCGCCCCGAACTCGACCAGCGGATCGCCGCCCGGGTCGACCGCATGTGGCAGGCGGGCTTCGAGACCGAGGTGAAGGACCTCGTCCGCCGCGGGCTGCGGGACGGCAAGACCGCCAGCCGCGCCCTGGGCTACCAGCAGATGCTCCGCCACCTGGACGGCGAGCTGACCCTGGACCAGGCCCGCGACGAGACGGTCAAGGCCACCCGGAGGTTCGCCCGCCGCCAGGAGTCCTGGTTCCGCCGCGACCCCCGCATCCGCTGGCTCGACGCCAGCCAGCCCGCGGAATCCCTGCTCGCCGAGGCGCTGCGCCTCACGCGGTCCGCCGGCCCGCATCTCCTTGAACTCCGGTCCAGCGCGCAGGCGCGCGACGAGCAGCCGCGGCAGCAGTTCAGGCTCGACGAGCAGCGCCCGGAAGAGCAGGCACGTGATGTCGTGGCCGGGCACGGTGTAGGCTATCGATAAGGTACTAGGCTTGGATATAGCTTGGATGGATGACTCGAAGAAAGTGCCGGGGGGGCGCCGTGACCATGACCGGACCCGCCACCGGCGCTGTCGATGCCGGTAGCTTGACTTAGGAGCCGTGTCCGACGCTGCTGGTGTCTAGGGCCATGGTCTGCCCGGAGTACTCCTGCGTCTGGCCGACGTTGACAAAGCACTCATTACATCTGGCTGGCGAGTTGGTAGCACGCGCTTGGCGTTGTCGGCGCAGAGCATCCGGGTCAGACGCACCACGGTCCGTTCGGAAAAATGGTCTTCCTGCACGCCGGCCTCCAGAAAGGCGGACAGCGCGGTCCGGAACAGGACCGCCGCCAGGTAATAGAGCTCCGGCAGCCCGAACGCGTCCGAGGAGTACAAGAACTTGCCGAACGGCGCGAGCTCCAGCGCCTCGGCGAGCAGCGCGGGAGCGCGCCGGCCCAGGTTGTGGGTGGCCAGGCCCGCGTCGATGTACACGTGCGGGAAGACCTGGGCCAGGTAGCCGGCCTCGCGGTGGTAGGGGTAGTTGTGCAGCAGCATGACCGGGGTGCCCGGCCGGCTGGTGGCCCGCAGCAGCGGGGTGAGCAGCAGCGGGTTGCAGCGGTCCAGGTCGACGTCGCTGTCCCCGTAGCCCACGTGGAACTGGACCGGCAGCCCCAGGTCCACGCCGCACCAGATGAGGAACCGCTGCAGCGTCTGGTCCGCGACCCGGGGCGGGCCCGTCTGGGTGGTCCGGGCGGCCAGCCAGCGTCCGGCGGCCGCCGTCACCTCGGCGTCGGACGGCCGCTCGGGATCCAGGTCCAGCCCGGTCCGGTACGCGGCGATCGACTTGACCCCGACCGCGGACGCGGTGCGGGTGGCGAGCGCGGAGCGCACCGCGTCGGCGAAGCCGGCCGCGCCGATCCCGGCCGCGACCACGTCCTCGGCCACCCGCTCGAGCCGGACGATCTCGTGCGCGGTCGCGCCCGCCAGCCCGCCGAGCTCGGCCGGGGAGGTGATCGGCTCCGGGGTGTACCCGGTGTCCACGCACAGCGCGGACATCCCGGCCGCGACCAGGAACCGCTTGCTCACCTCGGTGGCGCCGAGCTCGGCGCGGCGGAAGACGTAGTCGGGGAGTTCGGCGTGCGGCGGCAGGCCGAGGACGGGCGGGCACAGCCGGCGGAACGCGAACCCGGCCTGCGAGTCGAACATCGAGCCGCCACGCCCGACGGCGGCGCCCTCGTTCAGCATCGACTCCAGCGTGGCCTCGTCCGCGTCGCGGACCAGCACCCCGTGACAGTGATGGTCGACCAGCGGCTGCTCCGCGACGCAGCCCAGCAGTTCTGCCACTATGTCGTCTCGACCCGGGCGGGCACCTCGCGGCGGTCCCGTCCGGGGCCTTGATGCCCTCGCGGGCGGCCAGCGCGGCCCCGAGCTTGCGCGCGGTGCCAGGCGCGAAGACCACGGCCACGATCGCGACCGCCAGCCAGACACCCGCCGTGATGGGGAACCACCGGCCGTCGCCGGTCGGGTACGGCCACACGTTCCGGTACAGCGTGTAGCCGAGCACGACCAGGCCCGCGATCGGGATCACGATCTGCCACGTCGGCACCCTGAGCTTCTGCCGGACGAACACCAGCATGATGCAGCCGACCGAGGCCAGCACGTACACGACCAGCAGGATCAGCGTGCCGATGGTGCCCGACCACAGGAAGCTGTCGAAGGCGGTGGCATGGAAGGCCGTCGCGTAGATGAGGATGATCACGGCCGACATGGCCACGATCACCAGGGTGGCGTTGGCCGGGGTACCCCAGCGCGAGGGCGCGCCGAGCCCGCGCTCCCCGCGCGCGTCCCGGGACAGCGCGTACATCAGCCGCGCCGCCCCGACGGTGGAGGCCAGGCAGCAGCCGAAGGCGCTGACCGCGGTGCCGAGCGTGATCACGTCCCCGACCCAGTTACCGACGTAGGACGAGCCCAGGGCACCGAGCAGCGACGGAGCATTGACGAAGTTCTTGACCCCGGCCGCGCTGGTGCCGAAGCCCATCATCTCGACCGCCGTCACGATCGTGAAGTAGACGCCGCCGAACACCGCGACGCCGAAGATCGCGCGCGGGATGTCACGGGTCGGGCGGTTGGCCTCCTCGCCGAGGGTGGCCGCCGCCTCGAATCCGGCGAACGACAGGAAGCCGAACACCACGCCCAGGAACAGGTCGTTGGTGTTCGTTCCCGGTGCCACCGAGAACACGCTCCAGGTGAAGGTCTCGTGTCCCGGCGCGTTCCCGGCCAGCAGCCGGACCAGCACCACCGCGGTGACGATCAGGATCAGCGCGACCGTGGTGCCCTCGACCGACAGCAGCACGCCCGCGCCCCGCCGCAGCGGGATGACCGCGAGCCACAGCACCAGCGCCAGCACCACCGCGACCAGGACCCACGGTGCCCAGGTCGGCGGGTTATGCCAGGCGCCGATCTCCTGCAGGAACGCGGTGCCGAAGATGCCGGCCGCGCTCGCGGTGACCACCGCGTAGAACGTGTAGGTGCCGAGCATGCCCCAGCCCGCGACCACCCCGGCCCGCGGGCCGAGCGTCGCGCCGACGAACGCGTAGGCCGACCCCGAGTGGTGGAAGTACTGAGTGAGCCGGACGAAGGAGTAGGCCACCAGCAGCACGCCGACCGCCGCGATGAGGAACGTCAGCGGCACCGCGCGGCCCGCGTAGGTCGCGCCTCCCTGCGGGTTGATGTTCGCGGCCATGCTCGGCGCCATCAGCGCGACCGACAGGCCGATCGCCGCCCAGATCCCCAGTGAACGCTTGAGCCCCCGCGTGCCCTCGACGGCCATGTCCGCCTCCTTTAAGAGTGCTCCGTTCCCATAGTGTCCGTCAGAACCCGGCTGACACGGAAGGGGCAAAAGGTGCGAAACATCGATCGGACCAGCTATTTCCGGTCGCCCGGCAGTTGCCTGCCCGGGTTGCCGGAGTTCGTAAGAACGTCCGGTTGAACCTGTTTGTCGGGTTGCGCGTACCACCGGGTAGGAGTCAGATGTCAGGAGGTGACCTGCCGTGACTGGTGCCTACCCGGTGCTGCACGTGGGTTCCTTCGGGTCCACAGGTCCCGGCCGATCGGCGCGTCCCTGGGCCCGTACGTTCCGCGGCACGCCCGCGTCCGTGCCCGAAGCGCGCCGGTTCGTGGCCGGGCTGCTGCTCGGCTGCCCGGCCCGCGAGGCGCTCATGACCTGCGTCTCCGAACTATGCGCGAACGCCATCGCGCACACCGGTTCGGGGAACGGCGGCGTGTTCATCGTCCAGGTCGACCTGCCGCGCCCCGGCGTGGCCCGGATCGCGGTCACCGATGAGGGCGGCCCGTCCCTCCCGGCCGCCGGGTCCGGTGACCTGATGGCCGAGGGCGGCCGGGGCCTGGCCATGGTCGCCGCCTGCACCAACCGCTGGGGCTACGCCGACGCCCACCCCGGCCGCACCGTCTGGGCCGAATCCTGCTGGCCGGTCCCGGTCCCGGAGCCCGGTCAGGACACCTCGAACCTCCCGCCGCCGGTTCCCTCGGTCCTCGCCGCTTCCCCCCGGCGACTGGCCGCCCGGCCCCGCTGCCTGAGCTCTCCCGCTCAGATCGAAACCAGGTCGCATACGAAGATCAGCGTCTCGCCCGGCGCGATCTGCCGCCCGGCGCCCCGGTCTCCGTAGGCCAGGTCCGGCGGGATGATCAGCTGACGGCGTCCGCCGACCTTCATGCCCGCCACGCCCTGGTCCCAGCCGGCGATGACCTGCCCGGTGCCGAGGCGGAACTCCAGCGGATCACCCCTGTTCCAGCTCGCGTCGAATTCCTCCCCGGTGGAATACGCGACCCCGACGTAGTGCACCGTGACCAGGTCGCCCGGGCCTGCTGGGTCGCCTTCTCCTTCCCAGATGTCGGTGATCTGCAGTTCGGCCGGCGGCTCGCCGCCGGGGAAATCGATCTCCGGTCTGGTGATGCTCATATATTCGCCCTCTCCTGAAGTTGCTCTTGAAACGCCGGGTCAACCGTCCAGAGGTTACCCGCGCCGGCTCCTGCCACCGCCCATGCGGCGGACGTGATGATCAGGTCCGTGACCCGGGCGGGGTCGTCGGTCACGGGCACGTGACCGCAGCCAGGTAGGCTGCCGGACCGGGTGTCTGGCGGCAGTTCGCCGAGATGGCGTGACTGGTGCTTGAGCAGCACGAGATCACGGGAGCCGAAGGCCACCGTGACGGGAGCCGCGACCTGCTGGACGCCGTGAATCCGGCGGCGGGCGGTGGCCTTCAGCGTGGCGTCGAAACCCGGGCAGGTTCCTACCGCCTCCACTATCGAGCGGGCCTGCGCGGGAGTCAGCCGGGTGGGATGGGCGAGGACCTGGCCGAGCACGAGAGCGCGGCCGGGGCGGGTGGCCATGATCGTGGCCAGCGCTGGCCGGGCGTGCCTGGCCAGCCAGCGGGACAGCCGCAGGCTCACCATGCAGTACCAGGGGGTGCGGTCTCGCCACAGGCCGGCCGGTGACAGCAGGGTCAGCGACCGGCAGGGGCGGGATCTTGGCCAGTTCCGTGGCTATCCAGCCGCCGAGGGAGTTCCCCACCAGGTGAGGCCGACGTCCTAGGGGAGCAGGCGGCACGGGAGGAACAGCAGGGGAGCAGCCATGGGTCTGGCGCTGCGAGAATAACTATCGCGTTCGGCGCGTTCCTTATCACGAATCCTCTGGTTGGGTGGCGTTGTGGCCGGTATCGAGTGCGAGCGCGCATCGGTGAGCTGGTGGCGGAACGTGGCTTGCTCGGCCGCCGTCATGGACGCCACCATCCGTTCTTCCACCGCCCGGACGGCAGGCGGGCGACGGCCAGCATGGCGGCCGGACTGCGAGACGTAGATCCGCCGCAGCCGCTGGTCCCTGGCGTCCGCGCGCCGCTCGACCAGGCCGGCGCGCTCCAGGTGAACCACGATCGCGTTCACGCTCTGCGGGGTGAGCATGGTGTCCCGGGCTAGCTCGGCACCCGACAGCCTGGTTCGGCATCGGCCACGCTCAGCACCGAGTACTGCGCCGCGGTGATCCCGATCTCGGCCAGCGGCGCATACATGGCCGTGCGCAGCGTGTGCTGAGCCTGGCGAAGTAGGTACCCGACCCGGCCGTCCGGGCCGCGGAACCCCTCGCCCAGCAGCGTTGGCATAAGTCATCAGCCCCTGATAAGTTCATCAGGACACTGACGATAGCGCCGGAACGGCGTACAGGCAAATCCGGCGTAACCCGGAATACCCCGTCGGGAACCGTGACGACGGGATCGGCGGGGTAGTCTCCGCTGTTCCCGCAGCTCCGGGTCGCTGACCGCGCCGACGCCGCGCAGCCACCACCCGCCAGCTCCGGCGAGCCGGCCTGCGAGCAGCAGGTGCCAGCGGCGCAGCGCAAGGCCCGGATTTCCTGCTCGTTACCTGCCGCTTGCGGCGGCACGCCCCCGGGTGAGCGCTTGCGCGGATAGCGCCGTGAGCCAGCCGAAGCCGGTCACGATGCTGGCTCGCTGGAACAACCCGGCCAGATTGACCAGCCGGGGTGACTGACCAAAGCCGGCGCTGGACAGCACGGTGGTGGCCAGCATGGTCGTCGCGGTCGCGGCGCAGTACCAGCCGAACCGGCGATGACCGGTCCGGAAGGACCGCCAGCCGCAGGCGAACGCGGCGGCGGGCAGCCCGAGGAACACCGGGACTGCGGCGAGGTTGTGCAGCTCGCCGGTACGGCTGGGCTGGGTGAGCGCGTCGGGAGTCCCTGGCGGATAGCCGCTGACCGGATCGGTAGCGAAGACGGCTGCGCCGATGAGGCCAGCCCCCGCCGCGGCGATCAGGGCCCGTCCCGCCCGCGTGCTGAGCGCGGGGTCACCGGCGCGCTCCAGGCCGGCGGCGCCGGCGAGGACCAGCGTCCCCGCCACGGCGAAGTTCACGGTCTGAATCCGGCCGCGCGACCCGAGCGCCAGCGAGCTGACCGGATGGCGCAACGGCCGGTACCGCTCCCGGATCGCGCCCTCGACCAGGAACGTCGTGACAAAGACCGGCCCGGCAGCCAGCCCGCAGGCCAGCAGCCCGCGAGTCCACCTCGCTGCTCGGTTACGCACGCCGGCGGCCTCCATAATCAAAGACTAGCGAGCCACGCCACCCCAACCGCCGCGCCGCCCAGACCGCCACGCCACCGGATCAGCAAGGCCAGCCACGCATTCGACGTTTCCGCGGAAACGCTTCGTGAATAATTTCACAAGCCACCGCGCCCCACCGACCCCGCACCCGCTTCGCCTCTTGCCCTCACCGCCCCCGCTAACCCCACACGTCCCATTTGCGTGGAGTATCCGGTTCCGGAGTATTTGGGCAACTCCAGTTGCCCAGATCGACCACGTAAGCCCAATCCACCACGATCTTTTCCGGATGCCGGAAATGTCGGTCCTAGATCCTCCCGGCGGTGCCGGTGTACTGGCGCTGGACGGCGACGGTGTGGGTGCCTTCTTCACGTCGCCGGTCTCGTCGACCACCAGCACCGCGTCCTCGCCGCGCAGATGCTCTAGCACGGTGATCCGATGACCACTGTCAACGCCAACGAGGTCGCTTTGGGCATCGAGTCGTTCGGTGACGACGACGCGCCACTCGTCCTGCTCGCGGGCGGGACGACGATGCTCTCCTGGCCCGACGCGCTCTGCGAGCGCCTCGCCGCCGGCGGGCGCCGTGTGGTGCGCTACGACCTGCGCGATAGCGGGGAGTCGACGACGACGGATCCGGCGGCGCCCGCCTACACCCTGCGCGACCTCGCCGCCGACGCGGCGGCCCTTGCTGACGCGCTCGGCGGGGGGCCTGCGCACCTCGCGGGGATCGGCGTCGGCGGGATGGTCGCCCAGGTGGCCGTGCTCGACCATCCGGGCGCGTTCTCGGCGCTCACCCTGGTCGGCACCCGCGCGGTTGCCCCTGGCCCGCCCGACGATGACCTCCCCGACCATGACCAGGCGACGATGAGCCGGCTGTTCGCGCGTCCGATGCCCGATTGGACCGACCGCGAGGCGGTTGCGGAGTTCGCCGCCGTCGGCGCGGAGATCCTCGGCGACGACCCCGTCGCCGCGCGCGCAATCGCTGCGCGCATCTGGGACCGCACGCCCGGCACTGCACCCCCGGTCCAGATGACCAACCAGATGGGCCTGGTGTTTTCCAGTCTCGACTGCAAACCCCGCTGGCGCGAGCGCCTGCCCGAGATCGAAGTCCCCGCGCTCGTCATCCACGGCCGCCGCAACCGGTTCTTCCCCGTCGGCAACGGCGAGGCGATCGCGCGCGAGATCCCCGGGGCACGGCTGCTCGTCCTCAAGGAGGCCGCCACTGCGATCCCCGATGCGGCGGTCGGCGAGGTCACCGAGTCGATGCTCACGCTCGGATAGAGAGGCGGCGGAAGCCAGCCTCAATCGCGCTGGCCAATCCACACCGAGACATGGGCGGGTTCCAGAGCCCGCTGCACGACACTGGCCAGGTCATCTTGGACCGAATCTAGGTCTACGGCGTCCTTCAAGTGGGCTGCGAACAACGCCACTGTTGTGTCGGCGTCATAGCGGGCTCGGTTGAACCGCCGGTCTACCACCCGCTGCACCCGGCGCCGCACCGGGCTGAACAGTGCCGCGGCGGCCAGCGTGGCGGCGGCCACCGCCACCGGGGAGGAAAACGACAGCACGTGCGTGGCCAGCAGGACTAGGCCCGCATACAGCCCGACCAGCAGGCCGGTGACGATCGCGTAGGCGAGCGTCCGGCTGATGATCCGGTCGATCTCATACAGCCGGTACTTCAGAACCGCGGTGGCGATGGCTGTCCACAGGCACAAGAACGCCAGGCTCTGCAGCACATTCACGAGCCGCCGAGTTCACCCAGATCGATGCGACAAATACGAGGGCCAGCACCAGCGCGGCCGCTGCGCACCACTTCAGCTGCAGCCGCTCCTCACCTGATGACTTAGCGAACCTGACCACGACCGCCACCACGCTGACCAGCAGCCCGGCACTGACCAGGAAGTTAGCCATCAAAAGGAGCAACGCGGTCAGACCGGCCAGGCTCCCCGGGCTGGACAAGGTGAACGGGTGCGTCCACAATCGGTGCTGGCGGCGACCAGCGACGATACCGTGGCGAGCGCGAACGCGCCGCCTGCAAACCACGCGGCCGGGCGCCACCGCCGTGAGCGCAGCCGCCCGGTCGGAAAGAGCAAGAACAAGAAGGCAAGCGCAGCGACTGCGATTATCCAGATCCAGTTGGATAGCCAGGCAAACACCGGGCCCGCGGGCAGGGAGCCCCGGTCCGCGACCAGTGCGTGCAGCGCGTACTGGTTCGAGAAGCCACTCAGGCCCAGCGCCAGCCCTGCCACCAGGAACAGCCAGCCAATCCGATTCTCCGGCCGCCTGGACGCAAGGACAAAGCCCGTCACCGGGACGGCCATGTTCACGACCTGCCCGGAGATGTTGGAGACGGTCCAGCCAGTCAGGCTGGCGGGCACCAGTTGCCGGTCCACGTAGGCCAGCGCCAGCCCGCCGCCCAGCAGCGCAACCGATCCTGCCGCGACGCACCGGGGCGTCCGGCCTCTCATCTGGATGCCCTGCCGCCGATCAAAGGCAACTGGCCTGGGCGCTGGCTGTACCTCACCCACGAACCGCACGCTACGCCCACACCGTTCCGGGACCGTTACGGCTCAGCACCGGAACGCTCCACCAGGCCACAGACTCACCAACTGAGCGTGCCAGTGCTGTCCTCACCTCACGGCACAGCCGGTATCTCGAATATGAGATACCCTTAACGGTATGAATAGCGCGCAGGAGGAACCGGCACCGGGCGAGCCGGCGCCGGCCGAGCTAGCGGCCGGGCTGGAAGCCGGGTCGCTGCCGGTCATGCCGGGCTTCCGCGAGATGGCGCTGCGCCGGGCGGACGAGCAGGCGGCCCGGATGGCCGAAGACCGCGGCCGCCTGGTCCGGGAGCTGGCCGGGCAGCGGCAGGCGGCCGGCCTGTCCCAGACCGAGGTGGCCGCGCGGATGGGCACCTCCCAGTCCGCGGTGGCCCGGCTCGAGTCCGGCACGGCCGACGTGCGCGCCTCCACGCTCGAGCGCTACGCGGCCGCCGTCGGCGGCCAGATCACCTGGAAACTCGACCGCCCCGCAGAAGCGGAAGGAACCAGCCAATGACGCACGACGCGATGCGCGCGCACCTGCCAGGAATCCCGCCGCGGCCGGGGGAGCCCGGCTGGCCCGGCACCCCGCTCACTCCCGGGACCCCGTTCACCCCCGGCTGGCCGTCCACCCCGCCGCCGGCCCGGCCCGAGCCGGCCCCGGCCGCACCGGTCCGGGTCTGGCTCGACCCGCTCGCTGACTGGCAGGCCAGCCTGTACGAGCGGCTGCTGAAGAAGCGGATCGTGCTAGCTTCCGGCCCGCTCGATGACCAGGCCGCCTCGCGGCTCTCGGCCCAGCTGCTCACCCTGGACGCCGAGGGGGACCAGCCGATCCGGCTGGAACTGCAGAACCTGCGTGCTGAACTGGCCGCCGCTCTAACCATGATGGGAATCCTGGACGTCCTGCGCGTCCCGGTGCACGGGTGCGTGAGCGGCGAGATCAGCGGACCCGCGCTGGGCGTGCTCGCGTCCTGCGGGCAGCGGACCGGTTACCCGAACGCCATCTTCACCCTGACCGAACCCAGGCTCGAGTTCGGCGGCACCGTCACCGCGGTCACCTCCCGCCAGGAGCAGATGACCCGCATGCTCGACACGCTCTACTTCCGGCTGGCCGAAGTCACCGGGCGCGAGGCGGACCAGATCCGTGAGGACGCGCGCCGCCGCCGGTCCCTGACCACGGCCCAGGCCATCGGCTACGGCCTCATCCAGGCCCAGGAGACCAAGCCCGGGCCCGACCCGCGCTAATCCGGCCGCAGGGAACGTTTCCCGACATCACCTGCATCGCGATAAATGGTCCCGGCAGGTCCAAAAAATAGCCCTCTGTACACTCTCGCTCTCAATGGGTAACATCGAAACGCGGGACGACCCGTACGAATTGGTAGGGATCGGCGAGGACCGTGACATCTCGTCCGAAACTTGGCTGAACTGGGGCTTGTGATGAGCACAGAAAGTGATCGCTCGAGTGAGAATCGTCATCAAGAACCCGGATCGGCTGAAGAACCGCAGCATGCGGGCACCTCTGGCCTGGCCGGGCCGGACCAGGTCGTGCAGCCCTGGTCGGTGCCGCCCGGCCTGATCGCGCCGCACACCGCTCACCCGGATGCGGAGCGGCTCGATGTCACGCCAGCGGAAGCGGAGCCGCCCAGCGACGACGATGACCTGCCCGGCGTGTCCCCTCCGGCGGGCTGGTTCCTGCGCTCCCCGGCCAGCCTGGCGGACAGTCCGCAGATCGCCGGCGCGGAAGAAGACGCCGGACAAGACCTCACCGGCGAGTGGTTCGCGTCGCCCGCGCCCGCACCGGGTGAATCTCCCATCTCCTGGTACGAGGGCCTGGACGACCCCGAGCCGGACGCCGAGTCACCCGCCCCAGCCAGCGAAAAGCCCGTCCGGCCCGCCGCGAGCAGCGCGAGCAACGCGAACCCCGCGGACCCCGCGGGCAGCGCGAACCCCGCGGACGCCGCGGGCCCCGGCCCTTTCCGGCGCCCCATCCGGGCCGCCGAGCCGGTAGTCAGCCCGACCCGGGCGCTGCGCGGACGCCCCGGCGGTCCGGGCCTGCCGCCGCGGCGCCCCGGACCCGGGTCACGGAGAGCCCCGGTCGGCCTGTCCCCGTGGCAGACCTCGCAGCGCCTGTGGAACGAGTCGGAGATCCCCTGGGACCGGCAAGACCAGCAAGACCAGCAAGACCAGCAAGACCAGCAAGACGGGCCGGACCAGCAGGACGAGCAAGACCGCCAGGACCAGCAAGATCGCCAGGACCAGCACCCGGCAGCCGCGGGACACCAGCCGCCGCAGCCGGCCTGGCCGCCGCGGTCAGCACGGCCGCCCCAGCAAGCACGGCCGCTCATCCCGCCGCCGCGGTCCCCGAACTGGTCCCCGCAACGGCAACCCGCGGGCCGCCACGTCCGGCCGGACTCTCTCCCGCCCGAGCTGTCGAACGGCGCGTGGCCCGGCAACATGCGAGTCCCGCTCAGCGCGCCGGTCTTCGCCGAGCCCCGGCCCGCAGCAAGGCCCGCGGCAGGGCCCGCAGCAAGGTCCGGCGTCAGGCCCGCGGCCCGGCCAGAGCCCCGCGACGAAGCCTGGCCCGAGATGCGCACCGCGCCGCGCACCGAACCGCACGCCAGCGTGCTGACCGAGCCGCAGGACGAGCAGGACGAGCAGACGAGCAGACGAGCGAGACGAGCAACAGGACCGGGTCGGCTACGACACCTGGCGCGCCCCCCGCGACGCGCCCCCGCTCTGGGCGGATGACGAGGAAGGCCCGCCCCGGTCCGGCGGGATCGAGACCCTGCTCCTGGAGCCCGAACTCCCCGGGACCTGGCGTCCGCGCACCCGCCGCGGCCGGGTCAGCAGGCGCACGGCCACCATCGTGGTGCCGGTCATCGTCCTGGTCGCGGTGGCCGTGCTGGCCCTGGCCCTGCTCACCGGGCACGGCCCGAAGCTCGGCCAGCTGTCCTCGAGCCAGCAGCCGGACCAGGTCCCGAACCAGGGCACCGCGCCGCAGTCGGCGCTGACCATCGCCATGTACCCCGGGCAGCAGCAGCGCGGCGTCTTCCAGACCATCAACCGCATCGTGGCCTCCGGGAACACCATCGTCACGATGGGCTCCCAGACCAGCGACGGCGTGGTCCGCCAGCAGTTCTTCGTCTCCGCCAACGGCGGCGCCTCCTGGCGCCTGGCCCCGGTGTACGCGGCGGGCGGCCAAAAGGTCCAGGCCCCGCTCGGCTACCCGGCCGCCCGGCTGGCCGGCGGTCCCGGCGGCTGGCTGGCCGTCGGCCCGCAAGCCATCTGGACCAGCCCGAACGGCCAGGCCTGGACGCTCGCGTCTACCAAGGGCATCACCCCGATGCTGACCGGCGACGCCATGTGGGTGCTGAACAGCACGTCCGGCGGGTTCCTGGCCGCGGGCGTGGCGGCCGACGGGAACCACGCCACCCAGGCCGTGATCTGGACCTCCCGCGACGGGGTGACCTGGCAGCGGAAGACGGCCGCGCAGCTCGGGCTGGCCGGACCCGGCGAGACCGTGCAGGACATCGCCTACATCACCGCGCGCGGCACCGCCACGGTGATGTCGGGCCAGGTCACCAGGGATGGCGCTACCTACGCGGGGGTGTGGCTGAGCACCGACGGCGGTTCGGCCTGGACCCGGGTGACGGTCCCGGCCGACCACGGGGCGGGCGCCGCGATCACCGGCCTCGGCTCCGACGGATCCGGCCTGCTCGCCGTGCGGCCTGGCCGGTCGGCGGACGGCGCCCCCGACGGGGTGGCCTATTTTTCGCCGAACGGAACGGCGTGGCAGTACGCGGGCACCATCGGCGCGTCCGCGGGCTGGAATCCCGGACTGGTCAAGGGCAGTAACTTCGGGTTCGTCGTCGCCGGGGCCAGCGTCGCTGGCCAGCTCGTGGCCTTCACCAGCACCGGTCCCGGCGGGACCTGGCAGCAGACCGGATCCCTGGGCAACGCGGACACCCAGTCCGTGGTCGGCGCGACGGTCGCCTCGGCCGGCACCATCGTGGCCGTCGGGTACACCTCGCCCAGCAAGGTCAGCCAGCAGCCGGTGTTCCTGATGGCGAACGCCGCCGGCAGCGTGCGCCCGGTCTCGCTGGCCGGCCTCGCGGGCGGCGCCATCCCCGAGCTGTCGGTCAACGGCCTGGCCGTCGCGGGCGGGCAGCAGATCGCGGTGGGCAGCACCGAAGGCTACCCGGCCGTGTGGCGCAAGGCCTCGGGCGGATCGTGGGCCCTGGCCACGTCGCTCTCGCAGGTCTCCGCCGCCCCCGGCCTGGAGGCCCTCACCGGGGTGACCCACGGGCTGTCCGGCTGGCTCGCCGTCGGCGCGCCCGGCCCGGTCATCATGACCTCAGCCGACGGCGCGACCTGGCATCAGGCCGCCGGCCCCGGCTCGATCACCGCTGACCTGGCCGGCGTGGGCGCCGTCGCGGCCGCCGCGGGGCCGCACGGCTACGTCATCGTGGGCAAGCTGGTCGCGCCGGGCGGCAGCTGCGTGGCCGACGTGTGGTGGTCGCCGGACCTGACCTTCTGGACCCGCGCGCACGACGTGAACCTCGCGACCGGTTCCAGCCAGGTGCTCGCGGTCGCCGCCGACGCGAACGGCTTCGTGTCGGTCGGATCGCACAACGGCCAGCCGGCCGTCTGGACCACGACCGACGGCCGCACCTGGAAGACCATCGTCCTGCCCGCGCCGGCCGGGGCCTCGTCCGGGGTGCTGCAGCAGATCGCGATCAGCGGGGACCGCGTGGCCGCGCTCGGCCAGGCCTACACCCGGACCGGCACCGTGCCGCTCGCCGAGCTGTCGGTCAACGGCGGCAGCAGCTGGCAGCAGGTGCCGATCAGCTCGCCGGGACCCGGCACCACGTTCACCGCGCTGACCGCGAGCTCCGGCGGCTTCACCGCCGCGGGCCAGTTCGGCCAGCCCGGCCAGCAGCAGGTCGCCGCGTGGACCTCGGCCAGCGGGACCTCGTGGACGCCGGCCCCGATCGGCGGCCTGACCGGGTCCCAGACCGGCGGCAGCTACCGGATCAGCGCGCTGGCTCCGTCCGGCAACGCGGTGACCGGCATCGGCTCGCTCGCCACTCAGGCCAGCCAGGAGGTCTTCACCGTGAGTCTTCCCGCCCGCTGACCTCAGCAGCCCCAGGAGTCGTCCAGGAGGCCGGCTTCATACCGCAGGCAGAGTATCGCTGCAGTGCGGCCGCAGCCCGCGCGGGTGTCCTGTGCGCTAGGACCATCACCCGACCGCGAGGAGGCGGACACGTTGAAGTCCAGACTAGGCAAGATCATGATCGGCACTGCCGTCGGAGCGGGTGCGCTCGGCGTGGGGTTTGGCGGCAGCATCGCTGTCGCCAGCGCCGCGACCAGCCATTCCTCCCCGTCGTCTACGACATCGTCGACGACGTCGACAACCTCATCGACCACGGGAACAACGGCGGCCAAGGCCGCGTCTGCCACGGCAAGTCCCTCGCCATCCAGCTCGAGTAAGGCCACGCACAACTGCCCGAACATGAAGAACGGGCAGAGCAGGCCAGGAGCGCCGGCGAGCAGCAGCACCGGCAGCTAGCAACTCCGGTGAGCGGCCGGTCTCTCCTCCCGAGGTCCGGGAGAGGCCGGCCGTCCGCTGCTAGAGCTTCATCTCCGCGACACCCTGAGCCACCGCGCAGGGTGCGCACAGCGAGACATCCGTCCCGCCGATGCTCCGGGTCATGACCGCCCGGCCGTCACACACGTCCGCGTCAGCCGGGTGCGCCGTGCGGCACTGGCAGCGACAGTTACGCCACTCCCCGGTCATCGCCGAACGCCCGGCCTCCGCCGCGGCCCGGACCGCGGGCTCGATCTTGTCCAGCGCCTCGTGAGTGGCTTGCGATACCCGCCGCGACCACTCGCTCATGGCGTCCGCGGTGGCCTGCCAGGCCGCGCGGAACTGCTGGCTTGGCTTGCTTGCGTCACCATCCACGATCCGAGTCTCTCACCCGTCGTCAGCCGTGGCCAGCCCGGCCAGCGGCAGGCCGCGCAGCGAGGCGTCCAGGATCTCGGCCGTGTGCGCGACCGCGACGTGCTTGCCGCGGTCCGCCAGCGCGGCCGCGATCTGCAGGGTGCAGCCCGGGTTGGCCGAGATGAGCAGCGGCGCGCCCGCGTCCAGCACCGCCTGGGCCTTGCGCGCGCCGAGTTCGCCGGCCGCCTCGGGCTGCAGCAGGTTGTACACCCCGGCCGAACCGCAGCAGGTCCCGGCGTCGGGCAGTTCGACCAGGCGCAGTTCGGGGATCGCGCCAAGCAGCTCACGCGGCTGCCGGGTGATCCGCTGGGCGTGCGCCAGGTGGCAGGCGTCGTGGTAGGCGGCGGTGACCGGCAGCGGATGGCGCGGCGCGACCGCGCCGAGCTCGACCAGGAACTCGGACAGGTCCCGGACCCGGGCGCTCAGCGCGGCGGCCCGCCCGGCCCAGCCCAGGTCCTGCCCGTCCCGGCTGAGCAGCCGCTCGTACTCCTTCATGGCCGAGCCGCAGCCGGCCGAGTTGACCACGATCGCGTCCACCCCGGCCCGCTCGAACGTCTCGATCGTCTGCCGGGCGAAGGCCACCGCCTCGGCCTCCCGGCCCGAGTGCAGTGACAGCGCCCCGCAGCAGCCCTGGCCGCGGGGGATGATCACGTCGCACCCCTCGATGGCCAGGACCCGCGCGGTCGCCGCGTTCACCTGCGGGAAGAACACCGACTGGACGCACCCGGTGAGCATGCCGACCACCGCGCGCCGCGGCCCCCGGGCCCCTACCCGCTCCGGCAGCCGCACCCCGGCCGAGGCCGGCGGAGCCAGCCCGCGCCGGAGGGCAAGGCGCAGCGCCGCGCCCACAGTGGGGGAGAGCCGCCCCGGCAGGCTGCTGCGCGCCAGCCGCCGGTCCAGCCCGGTCCGCTGCATCCCGCGAAGCGGTCCGGTCACCGCGCGCAGCCGCCGCGGATACGGGAACAGCGAGAAGATCGCCGCCCGCACCGCCCGGTCCCGCGCCCGGGCCACCCGGCCGCCGCTAAGGCCAGCGCCGGCAGCCACAGGCGCGGGCTCGGACCGCGCCTCCTCGGTCCACGCCCGGGCCGCCTCGATGAGCTGGTCGTACTGCACGCCGGACGGGCAGGCGGTCATGCACGCCATGCAGCCCAGGCACCGGTCGAAGTGCTCGCCCGCCGCCGGGGTCAGCTCGGCGCCCTCCAGGATCTGGTTCACCAGGTAGATCCGGCCCCGCGGCGAGTCCATCTCCTCGGCCCACAGCTGGTACGTGGGGCAGGCCGGCAGGCAGAACCCGCAGTGCACGCAGTCCTTGATCACGCCGCGCAGGCGTTCGGTCTCGTCCATCAGCTGCCCCCTAGGCGGCCAGGGAACATCCGGTGGCCGGGATCGAACTGGTCCTTGACCGCGCGCATCAGCGCGGCGCCCGGCACCGGACCGAACGCCCCGGCGGCCCTCGTCACCGCCGGCGGCGCGGCCAGCACCGCCACCGAACCGCGGGGCCCGGAGCCGGCCGGTGCCGCCAGCGCGTCCCGCAGCACCAGGACGAACCGGGTGGCGTCCTCGTCGGCGACACCCGGGTCCAGGCAGGCGTACAGCACGCCCGCCCCGGCCGCGCCGCTCACCACCGGCGCCACGCCCGCGCTCGCGCCCGCCGCGGCCAGCGCCTCGAGCACGCCGGCCAGCCGGCTGAGCCAGAACGACACCCGGACCACGACGGCGGGCGCGCCCGCCGCTGGCACCATGTCCCACCACCGCAGCGGCGCCTCGGACCGGGCCACGACCGGCGTGCCGCCCGCCGACGCGATCAGCTCGGCCATCCGGCCGGCCCGTTCAGCCACCCCGGACGACGTGCCCTCCAGCAGCACGCCCATCCGCAGGAACCCGGCCGACCAGGCCAGCTCCACCGCCGACGGCACGAGCGCGGAACCGGCCGCCGCGGCCACCGCCGCGGCCGCGTCCGCGAGCGCGGCCGGCCCGTAGTCCCCGGTGACCCAGGCCACCGCGGCCGGCCGCGGATGCAGCCGGAACGTCGCCTCGGTGATCAGGCCCAGCGTGCCCTGCGACCCGGAGAACAGCTTGCCCAGGTCGTAGCCGGCCACGTTCTTGACCACCTTGCCGCCCGAGTGCGCCACCACCCCGTCGGCCCGGACGACGGTGATCCCGATCAGCAGGTCCCGCGGCGCCCCGTACCGGAACCGCCGCGGCCCGGTCGTCCCGGTCGCCACCACGCCGCCCACCGTCGCGTCCGCCGGGACGTCCAGGGCCAGTTCCTGGCCCGCCGCGGCCAGCACCGCGGCCAGCTGCCCGGTGGTCGCGCCCGCCTGTACCCGCGCCACCAGGTCGCCGGCCGCGTGCTCGATGACCTGGTCCATGGCCTGCAGGTCGATGACCAGGTCGCAGGCCGACGGCGGCGGGCCCCAGCCCATTCCGGTCCCGGCGCCCCGCGGCACGACGGCCAGGCCGAACGCTGCGGCGGCCCGCAGCAGCGCCGACGCCTCCTCAGTAGACGCCGGGAACGCGACGAACGACGGCACCACGCCCGCGATCGCATCGGCTTCGGGCGAGGCCGCCCGCACCACCGGACACGCCGCGAACAGCGCGTCCCGGATGGCGGGTACCACGGTCCGTTCGGTATCCATCAAAAGATCTCTGCCTGCCCGGCCGCCACGGCGGGGTGTGGCACCCGGCGCTTGCCCGGCACCTCACCGCACAGCCGGGGCGTGGGGAAGATCTTGCCCGGGTTGCACAGGCTGGCCGGGTCGAACGCGCACCGGACCAGCTGCATGGTGTCCAGGTCGGCCGAGCTGAACATCTTGGGCATGTACCGGGACTTGTCCACGCCCACGCCGTGCTCGCCGGTGATCGAGCCGCCCGCCTCGATGCACGCGTCCAGGATCGCGCCGGACACCTCCTCGGCCGCGGCCTCCTGGCCCGGCACCGCGTCGTCGTAGAGCACCAGCGGGTGCAGGTTCCCGTCCCCGGCGTGGAACACGTTCGCGACCCGGATCCCGGAGGACGCCGACAACGCCGCGATCTTGGCCAGCACCGCGCCCAGCGACGTCCGCGGCACCACGCCGTCCTGCACGATGAACGACGGACTGATCCGGCCCACCGCCGCGAACGCGGACTTGCGGCCGGCCCAGATCAGGGCGCGCTCCGCCGGGTCGTCGGCCGCCCGGATCTCGGTCGCGCCCGCCGCCTCGCAGATCGCCCGCACCACGGACAGCTCCGCCTCGACCTCGGCGGCCGGGCCGTCCAGCTCGATGATGAGCACGGCCCCGGCGCCGGCCGGGTAGTTGCATTGCACGGCGGCCTCGGCGGCCTCGATGGCCAGCGCGTCCATCATCTCGATCGCCGCGGGCACGATCCCGGCCGCGATCACGTCGGACACCGCGCGGCCGCCCTCGGCCGTGGTGGCGTATGCGGCCAGCAACGTGTGCACCACCTCGGGCAGCGGCATCAGCTTGACCGCGATCTTGGTCACGATGCCGAGCGTGCCCTCGGAGCCGGTGAACGCGCCGACCAGGTCATATCCGGACGCGACCCCGGTCCCGTCGCCCAGCCACGTCAGCTCACCCGCGGGCGTGACGATCTCCAGCCCGGTCACGTGGTGCACGGTGAATCCGTGCTTGAGGCAGTGCGCGCCGCCGGAGTTCTCCGCCACGTTGCCGCCGACCGAGCAGACCACCTGGCTGGACGGGTCGGGCGCGTAGAACAGCCCGAACGGCGCCGCCGCCTTGCTCACCGACAGGTTCGTGACGCCCGGTTCGACCACCGCCCGCCTGCTCACCGGGTCGATCTCGATGACCGAACGCATCCGGGACATCACGATCAGCACGCCGTCCTCGCGCGGCAGCGCGCCGCCGGACAGCCCCGTGCCGCTGCCCCGGGCCACGAACGGGACCCCGGCCGCCGCGCACGCGGCCACCACCGCGGCCACCTCGGCCGCCGCCGCCGGCAGCACGACCAGCGCGGGCACCGACCGATGCGAGGTCAGCCCGTCGCACTCGTAGGTGCGCAGCTCCAGCGGGTCGGTGATGACGTTGCCCGCGCCGCAGATCTCCCGCAGCCGCGGTACCAGCGCCTCGGTGCTCGTCGTCATCGGTAACCACCTCACCCGCGAAGACCTGTGCTGATTCTCTCCCTTTCCCGTGCGCGTGGCCAGCAACCCGCTACGGCATGCGCTCGTAGGCGGGGATGGTCAGGAAGTCGGCGAACGTGTCGGCCAGGGCCACCTCGGAGAACAGCGCGACGGCCTGCCCGTAGCGGTCCGCGTCGAAATCCTCCCCGGACGCGGCGCGGATCTTGGTCAGCTCCTCGTCGATGAGCTGCTCGACCAGCTCCCTGGTCACCACCGGCCCGTCGTCCAGCGCGACATCGTTGTGGATCCACTGCCAGACCTGGGACCGGGAGATCTCCGCCGTGGCCGCGTCCTCCATCAGGTTGAAGATGCCGACCGCGCCGTTGCCGCCCAGCCAGGCGGCCAGGTACTGCAGCGCCACGCTGATGTCGTTGCGCAGCCCGGCCTCGGTGATCACGCCGGGCGTCTTGCTCACCGCGAGCAGGTCCGCCGCGGTGACGTGCACGTCCTCGCGGGTCTTGGCCAGCTGGTTCGGGTTGGTGCCGAGCACGCTGTCGAAGACCTCCTTGCACAGCGGCACCAGGTCCGGGTGCGCCACCCAGGACCCGTCGAAGCCGTCGCCCGACTCGCGGGTCTTGTCCTCGCGCACCTTGGCCAGCGCCTTCTCGTTGACCTCGGGGTCCCGCCGGCTGGGGATGAACGCGGCCATCCCGCCCATCGCGTGCGCGCCGCGCCGGTGGCAGGTCTTGACCAGCAGCTCGGTGTAGGCGCGCATGAACGGCGCGGTCATCGTGACCGAGTTGCGCTCGGGCAGGACGAACTCCTGGCCCCGGGTGCGGAACTTCTTGATCATGCTGAACAGGTAGTCCCAGCGGCCCGCGTTCAGCCCGGCCGAGTGCTCGCGCAGCTCGTAGAGGATCTCGTCCATCTCGAACGCGGCCGGGATGGTCTCGATCAGCACCGTGGCCCGGATCGTGCCGCGCGGGATGGCCAGGAAGTCCTGCGCGAGCAGGAACGCGTCGTTCCAGAGCCGCGCCTCCAGGTGGCTCTCGTTCTTGGCCAGGTAGAAGTAGGGGCCCTTGCCCTTGTCCAGCTGGCGCTGCGCGCAGGCCGCCATGTACAGCGC
Source organism: uncultured Actinomycetes bacterium (assembly GCA_963822765.1). Classification (GTDB taxonomy): domain Bacteria; phylum Actinomycetota; class Actinomycetes; order Streptosporangiales; family Streptosporangiaceae; genus Palsa-504. The sequence continues at coordinate 70,476 of CAWGJL010000036.1, forward strand.
GAAGTCGACCAGGCTGGCGGACGCGCGCTCCCCGTCGACACCGATGTGCTTCTCGTCCAGGTGCCAGCCGCGCGGCCGGACCACGATCGTGGCCAGCTCGTCGTCCGGGCGCAGCGCGTAGTCCTTGCCCTCGGCCGAGCGGAAGTCGATCGTCCGGTCCAGCGCGTCCTTCAGGTTGAGCTGCCCGGTGATCATGTTGTCCCACAGCGGGGTGTTGGCGTCCTCGAAGTCGGCCAGCCACACGTTGGCCCCGGAGTTCAGCGCGTTGATCGTCATCTTCTTGTCGGTCGGCCCGGTGATCTCGACCCGGCGGTCGACCAGCCCGGGCGCGGGCGCCGCGACCCGCCACGCCGGGTCCTCCCGGATGTCGGCCGTCTCGGGCAGGAAGTCGAGCATCGCGCCGCGGGACAGCTCGGCCTGGCGGCGGCGCCGCGCGGCCAGCGCCTCGAACCGCCGGGGCCCGAGCTCGGCGTGCAGCGCGGCGATCAGCTCGATGGCCCGCGGAGTCAGGATCTCGTCGTAGCGATCGCCCGACGGCCCGGTGATCTGCACGCCTTCGGTTCCCGGCATGTCTAAGCTCCTCCCGAACCCTTTGATGCGCCTGCCAGCTCGTGCCCTACATCCTAGGCAGGGCTCCTGTGCTGCCCCAGCGGGGGGCGCCGGGCTAGCCGCCGCGGCGAACCGCGGTTCCCGTAACGATTCCGGAACGGCCCCGGAATACCTTCGACTCAGCTGACCCGGGGAAGGAGAGCCGATGGCGCCAGCGGTTCGAGGGCAGGCGATGACCGCGGCCACTGGTGATCAGGCCAGGATCAGGCCATTCCTGGCCGCGGCCGCCTGGGTGACCGGTGCGGTGAGCGTGGCCGCTTTCGCCGCGGCGTGGGTCCTGGCCGTTGGCAACCGGGACCTGCTCAGCTTGTCCGCCGATTTCGGTCCCGACCGGTTCCTGGTCGCGTACGCGATCGTCGGCACGGTACTGGCCTCTCGCCGGCCAGCCAGCCCCATCGGCTGGCTGCTGCTGGGCATCGGCCTGGCGGTGGGGGTTCGCGCGCTGACCGGGCAGTATGCGCTGCATGCACTGGCCGGGTCGGCTCGGCCTGCCGCGGGGGTGTGGGCGGCATGGTTCGTCGGCTGGTCTTTGACGCTACTGTTCCCTGGCGGCCTGCTGACATTCCTGCTGCTGTTGTTCCCGAACGGCCGGCCACTCACCGCACGGTGGCAGGCGGTGGGCTGGCTGGCCGCGGTACTGAGCCTCGTCTACCTGCTGCTCACCTGGTTCGATCCCGGCCCGCTCGTAGTGGGCGGGCTGCCCGGCGCTGCGCAACCCGGCCGGCATCCCCGGCTGGGTCCGCATATCACGGGGCAGTCCGGTCAGCAACGGCGCCTGGGCCCTGGGATGGATGTGCCTGCTGCTGGCGGCGGCGAGCGTATTCGCCAGGTACCGGCACTCAGCCGGCGAAGAGCGGCTGCAGCTCAAGTGGTTCGCCTACGCCGCGGTCGTGAGCTTGAGCCTGCTGGCCGCGCTGCTGCCGCTGACCGGCGTGAGCAAGGCCGGGCAGCTGGTGTTCGACGCGGGAGTGATCGTCGGGATCGGGCTGGCGCTCCCGGCGGCCATCGGGATCGCCATCTTGAAGCACCGGCTGTACGCGATCGACAAGATCATCTCCCGGACCGTGTCCTATGCCCTGGTGACCGGACTGGTGGTTGGTGTCTACCTCGGGTGCGTCGCCCTGCTGACCAGGGTGCTGCCGGTCCGCGGGAGCGTCGGCATCGCGGTCGCGGTGCTGGCCGCGGCCGCGCTGTTCAACCCGCTGCGCCGCCGGGTCCAGGCGGCGGTCGACCGGCACTTCGACCGGGCCCGCTACGACGCCGAGCGCGTCGTGGCGCAGTTCTCAGTCCAGCTGCGCGAGCAGGTCGACCTGGACGTACTGGGCGCCGACCTGCTCGGCGTGGTGAACCGGGTGCTGGCCCCGGAGCACCTGGCACTGTGGCTGAACGAAACGGTGAGTTCGCCAGGCGCGCGCGGCTGATCATCGGGCGCCGCGCCCTCCGGCGCCGGTCCTTGGCATCATCTATGGCATCAACGCATCATCATCGTTATGATCTGATGCCATGAGGACCACGGTCACGTTGGACGATGATCTTGCCGTTCGGCTGGAACAGCACCGGAGCCAGCATGGGGAGAGCTTCAAGGAGGCACTCAATGAGGTCGTTCGCGCGGGCCTGAACCAGCTTGAAAACGATGCGGACGTCGCACGCGAGGTCAGGCGGACGCAGCCGCTGGCACTGGGCCGTCGGCTGGCCGGCAGCATCGACAACGTCGGCGAGCTGCTGGCCGTCGCCGAGGGTGAGGACTATCGCTGATGTACCTGGTCGACGCGAACGTTCTTGTCTATTCCACCGACGAGAGTTCTGAGCACCACGACGCTGCCCGCGACTGGCTCGACGAGCAGACCGCCGGAGTGCCCCGATCTGTCGGCCTGCCCTGGCCCACCCTGCTGGCCTATCTCCGGCTTGTCACCAATCCGCGCATGTACTCCCCGCCGGCCACGTCGGCGGATGCCTGGCAGCGCGTCGAAGACTGGCTGTCCCGGCCGGCCGCCTGGATTCCGGTACCGGGAGCGCGGCATCGGCAGATGCTCGCAGAGATCGTTCAGGCTTGTCATCCGACAGGCAATCTCGTGCCGGATGCCCACCTGGCCGCGCTCGCCCGCGAGCATGGCCTCACCGTGGTCTCAACCGACACCGACTTCGCGAAGTTCTCCGGCACCACGTGGCTTAATCCCGTCGCGGCAAAAGCATGAAATCTCTTAAGCGCTCTGCTCAGCCTGGCGGCGGCGCCGGGTCCGGCGCCGGGTCCGGCGCGTCATCGACCGGCGATTCAACCGGGCCCGCTACGACGCCGACCAGACGGTGGCCGCGTTCGCGGCCCGGCTGCGGGACTCCGTCGACCTGGCCGCCGTCCAGCACGACCAAGCGACCGCGCGCTAATGCACGCCATTAACGGGGAATAGCATGAAGCCTTTCGGCGTGGTTATCGGCGTGCCATAAGTATTCTCGCGCCGCAGCTCAGAACTCGCGTATATCGCGAAAGCTGCTAAACTTGCCTATCCCGGCAATGAGCGCCTACCCCGTCAGCACACAACTAAAGAAAGTATATCACCGAATATGACGTCTCGCCACGCCAATTCCGTCGCCGCGGGTCCCGCGGACGCCGTCGGACAGGAGCAAGCCTATGTCGACATGCTCTATCACCTGCTCGATCAGGCGCGCGAGCGGGCCGGGCAGGCGCTGACCCAGACCCTCGGCAGCGGCGGCGCGGGCGGGACGTTCCAGGCCCGGCTGGAGCGCGACTTCACCGCGACCGAGCAGAGCAGGCGCCTGGCCCAGCTGAACGCGGTCGAGCGCGGCCTGGTGTTCGGCCGTACCGACGGCCACGAGCCCGGCCAGCCCGACGCGCAGGACCCGGTCACCTTGTACATCGGCCGGATCGGCCTGCGCGACGACGAGCACGAGCCGCGCCTGATCGACTGGCGCGCGCCCGCCGCGCACCCGTTCTACGCCGCCACCCCCAGGGACCCGAGCGGCCTGGTCCGCCGCCGCCACATCTACACCAGGGACCGCACCGTCACCGGGGTCGACGACGAGGTCTTCGACCTGGACCGGCTGTCCGAGTCCGACCGCCAGTCCCTGTCCGGCGAGGCCATGCTGATCGCCAGCATCACCGCCGGGCGCACCGGCCGGATGACCGACGTGGTCGCCACCATCCAGGCCGAGCAGGACCGGGTGATCCGGGCTGGCCTGCAGGGCGTGCTGGTCGTGCAGGGCGGCCCGGGCACCGGCAAGACGGTCGCGGCCCTGCACCGCGCCGCCTACCTGCTCTACACCCACCGGCGGACCCTCGAGCGCCGCGGTGTCCTGGTCATCGGGCCGAACGCCACCTTCCTGCGCTACATCAGCCAGGTCCTGCCGTCCCTGGGCGAGACCGACGTGGTGCTCACCTCGATGGCCGAGCTGTTCCCCGGGGTCAGCGCCGCGCCCGACGACGACCCGGCCGCGGCCCAGATCAAGGGCGACGCCAAGATGGTGAACGTGCTGCGCCGGGCGGTCCGCGACCGCCAGCGGGTCCCGCGCGGCGACCTGGCCGTCACCGCCGACGGCGTGCCGATGACCGTGCCCCGGGAGGTCGTCCTGCGCGCCCGCGACCGGGCCCGCGGGCAGCGCAGGCCGCACAACGTGGCCCGCAGGCTGTTCATCACCGAGGTCCTCGGCGCGCTCGCCGCCGCCGAGTCCGCCGCCCTGGGCCGTGCCCTGGACCCCGATGACCTGCCCTACACCCGTGCCCGGCTGTGGGACGAGGCCCCGGTCCGCGCCGCGCTGGACGGCCTGTGGCCGTTCCTGACCCCGCAACGGCTGGTCGCCGGGCTGCTGGCCGAGGAAGGTGCCCTCCGCTCCGCCGCCCCGGATCTTTCTTCGGCCGAACGGAGCGTGGTGCTCCGGCCCGGTGCCCCCGACGCGTGGACCGTGGCGGACGTGCCGTTGCTGGACGAAGCCGCCCAGCTGCTCGGCGCCGACGACTCCGCGGCCAAGCGGCGGCGCCGGGCCGCCGAGCGCGAGCGCCGTGCCGAGGAGCGTTACGCCCGGGAAGTGCTGGAGATCACTGGCGTGGCCGAGACCGGGATCGTGGACGCGTCGACCCTGGCCGACTGGAACCGTGACCCCGGCCAGCAGCTCACCACCGCCGAACGCGCCTGGGCCGATCCCTCCTGGGCCTACGGCCACGTGATCGTGGACGAGGCGCAGGAGCTGTCCGCGATGGCCTGGCGGATGGTGATGCGGCGCATCCCCACCCGGTCGCTGACCGTGGTCGGCGACGTCGCCCAGCGGGGGAGCGCGGCCGGCGCCCGGTCCTGGGCGCAGATGCTCGATCCCTACGTCAAGGGCCGCTGGCACGAGGAATTCCTGACCGTCAACTACCGCACCCCGGCCGAGATCATGGCCGTGGCCGCCGACGTGCTGGCCTCGGTCGCGCCCGGCGAGCAGCCCCCCGAGTCCGTCCGCGAGGAGGGCGTCCCGCCGCGCGCCGTCCGCGGCCTGTCCCTCGTCCCGCGCGTAGTAGCGGAAGAGCTCGCCGAGATGGCCGATGCTGGCCGTCTCGCCGTGATCGCGCCCACCGCGCGGATCGCCGAGCTGGCCGGGGCGCTGCCTGTGGCGGTGCCCGGCGACCGGCCCGAGGTGCTCGACGCGCCGGTCGCCCTGCTCAGCGTGGGCCAGTCCAAGGGCCTGGAGTTCGACCGGGTGGTGCTGGTCGACCCGGCCGGGATCTTGGCCCAGTCCCCGGCGGGCGGGCACGACCTGTACGTGGCGCTGACCCGCGCCACCCACCGCCTCACCGTCGTCTACGACGGCGACCTGCCCGCCGAGCTGGGTCGGCTAGCCCGCTGACAGAGTCGGCGAGCTCTCCAGGACCTTCTTGACCTTCTGGGCGACGCCGAAGCTGTTCATGATCCAGTCCCAGGACAGGCCGCCGGCATTGATCCGCAGCTCGGTCTGGCTGCCCCGCGGGGTGATCGTGACCTGCGCCTTGACCATCCGGTTCTCGCCGGTGCCGACCACGATGTTGTTCGGCTGGCCGTCGTGCTCCTTCTGGTACATGGTCCGGCCGATGGCCTTTCCCGGCAGCACGTTGTAGTTGTCACCAAGGCCGTCGCGCAGCGCCGAGACCACCTCCTCGGTGGTCAGGTTCGCGCGGGGAACAGTAACGGTAGGCATAGCTGCCCTCTCTTCCTTCGCCCCCACCGGAAAGTATCTCGCCGCCGCGAAGCCGGACACCGCGGCCTGCCCGGCCCGCGTCGGCGCTGGTCCGCCCACCCGGTCAGCCGCGGCGGCCGGCCCTCCGCTTAGGCTGCCACGGTGGAGACCGAGTCGGAGCGGCCGCTCGCCGGCGTGGCGCCGCACGAGGTGCTGCGGGCCCTGGCCGCCCGCCGCCGCACCGGGAGCCGGCCGGGGGCGCGGGACGACGGCCTGCGGATCGCGCTGGTCATCGAGGGTGGTGGCATGCGTGGCGTCATCTCCGCGGGCATGGCTCTCACGCTGGACGAACTCGGCCTGGTCCCGGCCTTCGACGCCGTCTACGGCGCCTCGGCTGGCGCGATCACCGGCGCCTGGCTGCTGAGCCGGCCGGCCGGCCTGCTCGGCTGGGCCGAACCCGCCTATGCCAAGACGCTGATCCGCCGCACCGCGCTGCTGCGCGGCCGGCCGGTGGCCGACGTCCGCGCGCTGATCGAGGACCTGTACCAGACCACGTTCCCGATGGACTTCGCCGCCGTACTGGCCAGCCCGGTCGAGTTCCACCCGCTGGCCACCGACGCGGCCACCGGCCAGTCCACCGACCTGCGCCCGCTCATCAGCACCCCGGCCGAGCTGCGCCTGGCCCTGCGGGCCAGCGCCGCCCTGCCCCTGCTGGCCGGCCCGCCCGTGGAATTCGCCGGCCGCCGCTTCTACGACGCAGGCGTCTCCGAATCCGTCCCCTACCGCACCGCCCTAACCCAGGGCGCCACCCACCTCCTGATCCTCCGCTCCCGCCCCCACCCCGTCGCCCCGCCTGCCCCCAGCGACCGCCCCGTCGCGCCGCCCCCCGCGAGCGACCGCCGCATCGGCCCGCCCCCCGCCAGCGACCGCCCGTTCCGCCCCTCGCGCTCGACCCGCTGGCTCGCCCGTACCACCCTGCGCCGCGAGACCCCCGCCCTGCGCGCGGCCTTCCTGGCGCGCGAGTCCCGCCGGGCTGCCGACGACCAACTCCTCGCCGACTACGAAGCCACCCCAGCAGCCACTTCCGCCTCTGCTATCCATCCCGCGGTGCTCTCTATCCGCCCCGCCCTCGGCTCACCCGCGGTCAGCCGCTTGGCCACCGACGGCACCCTCCTCCGAGCCGCCCTCGAAGCAGGCCGCGCCGCCGCCCACGCCACCCTCGACGCCTGCACCCCGCCCCCCTGACCCAGCCGCTCACACCAGCAGCAACACCCAACCCTCACGCCACACTCCGTATCGAGCCCCTGCCGCACCGACCATGATCGCGAAGGCTTTTATACGGAATAGCACGTAAAAGTCTTCGCGATCATGAAAACGCCGCGGGCCGAGCGGTCCCCGGCCGAGGCGAGACCTCCCGGGGCCCACGCCGCGGGTACGACGACGCAGCCGCAGCCAAGAAAGCCGCAAAGGGACAAGCGTCACCACGGCAAGCGGCGTAGGCGTCGGCGAGGCCGTCGGCGGACCACAGGTGACCCCACAGGATGCCGCTCGGGCCGTCCGCGCCCAAGGTGGCCAGGTGCACGCTGGCTTCCGCCCCCTCCGCGACCGAACGGAATCCGCTGTTACCGAACGGAATCCGCTGTTGTGGTTGAGATCGGTCTTCGTGTACCCCGGGTTGGCCGCGTTGATCTTGATCGGCGTATCCCGTAGTTCCTTGGCGTATATCGCGGTGATCATGTTGAGCGCGGACTTGGACGAGGGGTAGGCCAGGCTCGCCATCGGCATCTGGGCCAGCGGGCTGTCCGGATCGGTCATCGAGGTGATCGACCCGACCTCGCTGGACACGTTGACGATCCGCGCGGCCCGGGCGCGCCGCAACAGCGGCAGCATCGCGTTGGTTACCCGGATCACTCCGAACACGTTGACCTCGTACACCTCGCGCATGGTGTCCAGGTCGGTCTCGCTCGCCAGGTTGCCCCGGGCGATGCCCGCGTTGTTGACCAGGATGTCCAGCCGGCCGTACTCCCGCTCGATCCAGACGGCGGCCGCCCGCACCGACGCGTCCCGGGTGACGTCAAGCGAGACGAACCGAGCGTCCGCACCGTCTGCCCGCAGCTGCCGCTCGGCTGCCAGGCCGAGCCCCTCGTCTCGCGCCCCCGCCAGCACGGTGAACCCGCGCGCCCCGAACTGCCTGGCCGTCTCCAGCCCGATGCTCAAGTTCATCGACCACCCGCGGGCCGGCCCGCTGGAGTTCGAGTGCCAGGTCCTGCACATCGCCGGCACCGGGCAGCGCCTGATCGTCTACTGCGCCGCGCCCGGCTCGGCCACCGAGGCCGCCTTCCGCCAGCTAGCCGCCCCCGCCGCAGCCCGGCCGGGCTAGGAACGCGTCGGCTACCCGATCGTTCCGAGGGTGTCCGTCGCGACGACGTGACCGGCGGCGTCATAAGCGGTCACGGTGAACGAGCGGTCCAGGTAGTCGAGGTGGGCGGGCAGGCTGATGGACCACAGCCGGACTCCGCTGCCCGGCCAGGCCGCGACGGTCGAGCCGGTCGCCTGCCTGCCGCCGGGCAGGTGCAGCACCACCCGCGTCACGTCACCGCTCGCGTAGCCGAACGCCTCCAGCAGCTTGGGCGGGGCGGATGGATGCTGGCGGGTCTGGGACAGCCCGAAGGGCAGGATCAGCCCGTTGGCGGCCGGCCCGCTGGCGGCGGGTACCGGTGCGATGTACCCGCCCCAGGTCCGCGACCAGAATCCGACCCGCCCGTCAATAAGGTAGGCCGTCACGGCGCCGGCCTGGGTTTCCAGGCCCGCGGGGTACCGGAACACCGTGATGCCGCCGCCGCGCGGCTGCGCGATCTGCGGCGGCCCGAGCGGCGCGGCGGTGCCCAGCGTGGCCATCTCGGCGCCCGCGGCGTCCCGGAACACCAGCCGGACGCCCCTGGCCGGCGGGTAGCCCACCGTCCACGCCTTGGCCGGGAAGCCGCGCCCGGTCTTGACCACGCCCGGGAAGCTCCGGCCGTCGGGCAGCACCGCGGCCACGGAGCTCACCTGCGCCGCGGCGGCGCCCAGCAGGATCGTCTGGCCGGTGCCGACGCTCTCGTTCCCGGTGACGCTGGCCAGGTGGCCCGCGCCCAGCCGGGGCAGCGGCCAGCAGAAACCCGACGACTGCCCGTTGGTCACGTTCACCGTGTCGTTGCAGAACTGGGGGCCCAGGCTGACCTGGTCGAACCAGACGTCAGAGCTGGCGTAGCCGATCCAGAAGTAGCCGATGGCCTGGTTGGCGTTTCCCGCCGCCCGCGGGACGGGCAGGCCGATGACCGCGCTGACCGGCCGGTCGGCTTGCAGCATCTCCGACGCGGGCCCGCTGGGCGAGTAAGGGCCGGCCGGCGACTGGATCGCACCCGGGCTGGCCGTCGAGGTGGGCTTGGGGCTGGTCCCGCCCCCGGTTCTCCCCGCGCTTCCCGCCCGGCCGAAGACGTCGCTCAGGCCCACCGCGGCGACCACGATGGCGACCACCGCCGCCGCGGCCGCGGCCGGGATCAGGAACCGGCTCGTCCGCGACCAGCGCATCCTGGCCCGGCGCCTGCCGCCCGCCCGGCTCCTGGCCCGGATCCGCGCCCAGGCGTCCGGCTGGGCCGAGAACTCCTCCGCGCGCGCGGTCAGCGCGGCGCGCACCCGGTCCTCGAGCATGCTCATGGCTTGTCCTCCGCGGCTTGCAGGGCGTGGGCGAGCGCGGCCAGCCCGCGGCTCATGTGTGACTTGACCGTTCCCGGTGAGATGCCCATCGCGGCGGCGATCTCGCGTTCCGGTAGGTCCAGCCAGTACCGCAGCACGATGGCCTCGCGCCGCCGGCCGGGCAGCGCGGCCAGAGCAGCGATGACCTCGCGGTGCTCCTCGTACGTGAGGGCCGCCGGTTCGCGCGACTGCGAGGCGGCGACCGCCGGCATGCTCCGCCGCACGACGCGCAGGTGCCGGTGCCGGTTCCGGGTCAGGTTGACCACGATCGCCCGTAGGTATCCGAGCGCGGCCTGCGCGTCGCCCAGGCCCGGCTCCTTGTTCATCAGCCGGGTGAACGCCTCCTGCGCGATGTCCTCCGGGTCGTCGGCGCCGAGCAGGCCCGCCAGCCGGACCATCTCCAGGTAGCGCGCGCGGAACAACTCTTCCACGTAGCTCTCGTCCGGATGCGGCACGGCGGGCGGCACGGAACTCCCGGCTTCCAGGTTCGCCATGTTTCCAATACACCCCGGAACGCCAAAAGGTTGACCGGCCGGGCGCACCACGGCCCGTTCGGCAGAAAACGACGGCGGTCCCCGCAAGCCGCCGGGCAGATATGAGCCGGCCCTGGCGTTAATGAAATGAAATCCCCCGCGGGGCGTGGGACTATTCGGGGGACGAGCAACGGAGGACGATGAGCACGGTCTTTAACGAGCAGCCGGACGCACCAGATCAGCCCGGGGACATGGACCTGGAGGAGCGGCACGCGCTGCGGCGGGTAGCCGGGCTGTCCACCGAGCTGCAGGACATCAGCGAGGTCGAATACCGCGCGCTGCGGCTGGAGCGGGTCGTCCTGATCGGGGTCTGGGCCGAAGGCAGCCTGGCCAGCGCCGAGAACTCGATGCGCGAGCTCAGCCGCCTGGCCGAAACCGCCGGGTCCGAGGTGCTCGACGCCCTGATCCAGCGGCGCGGCCGGGTCGACACCGCGACCTACATCGGCTCGGGCAAGGCCCGCGAGCTGGCCGACATCGTGGCCGCGGTGGGCGCCGACACGGTGATCTGCGACGGCGAGCTCACCCCGAGCCAGCTGCGCCGGCTGGAGGGCGTGGTCCACGTCAAGGTCATCGACCGGACCGCGCTGATCCTGGACATCTTCGCCCAGCACGCCCGCAGCCGCGAGGGCAAGGCCCAGGTCGAGCTGGCCCAGCTGCAGTACATGCTGCCCCGGCTACGCGGCTGGGGCGAGTCGCTGTCCCGCCAGGCCGGCGGCCGGGTGGCCGGCGGCGGCGGGATCGGGACCCGCGGTCCGGGCGAGACCAAGCTGGAAACCGACCGGCGGCGGCTCCGGGCCCGGATCGCCCGGCTGAAGAAGGACATCTCCGGGATGTCGACCGGCCGGAAGGTCCAGCGCGGCCGCCGGACCCGCCGTGACGTGCCGTCCGTGGTCATCGCCGGCTACACCAACGCGGGCAAGTCGAGCCTGCTCAACGCGCTCACCGGCGCCGGGGTCCTGGTCGAGGACGCGCTGTTCGCCACCCTGGACCCCGCGGTGCGGCGGGCGCTTACCCCGTCCGGTCGTGCCTTCACGCTGACCGACACGGTCGGGTTCGTCCGCCACCTGCCCCACCAGCTGGTCGAGGCGTTCCGCTCCACCCTGGAGGAGACCGCCGAGGCGGACCTCATCGTGCACGTGGTGGACGGCTCGGACCCCGAGCCGGAGGCGCAGATCGCCGCGGTCCGCGGCGTGCTGGCCGAGATCGGCGCGGCGGACGTGCCCGAGCTCGTGGTGGTCAACAAGATCGACGCCGCCGACCCGGTCGTGCTGCAGGCCCTCGGCGCCCGCGAACCGGGCAGCATCAGCGTCTCGGCCAAGACCGGTGCCGGCCTGGCCACCCTGCGGGACGTCATCGAGGCCGCGCTGCCCCGGCTGGACACCCAGGTCCGGGTGGTCGTGCCGTACGGCCGCGGCGACCTGGTGGCCCGCGCCCACGCCGACGGCGAGGTGCTGCACGCCGAGCACGTGGCGGACGGTACGCTGCTCGACGCGCGAGTCCCGCCCGGGCTGGCCGCGCAGCTGGAAGCAGCCGCGCTGACCCCGGCGACGCCATAGACAGACGTTTGTGTCCGGACCGCAACGTGATAGTGGTCACATTTGGCTGGCATTTTCTCGTCTGCTAAGGTGCCCCAACCGGGCCGGGCGATAAAGCTAGGCATTTCCGGGAAAGGCTTGTCTGCGGTGGTAGCGGTGCAATACCGTATCTGGATTGGCACGTTGGCGACCGGACCGCGCGGCCCGCGTAACCAACACGGGCCAACATCGTGCGGTGCGCAAGCGACGCTCATCCAGTGCCCGCCGGCAAGTCCAGCGGGCGCAAGGCATGGCAGGTGATCGTTCATGGCACGTGAGATCACCGGTCCCGGGGGGGACCGCCGGTGACTGTTCGCTTGCTGACCAACATCGGCCGCCTGTGGACCGGTTCTGAGATCCTGAGCAATGCCGCCGTGGTCACGAACGGCGACCGGATCGCCTGGGTCGGGCCCGCCGCCGAGCTGCCGCAGCGCATTCCCGGGGTCATCGACGACATCGTGGACATCGACCACATGGAGAACCTGGGCGGCGGCCTGGTCACGCCGGGCCTGATCGACGCCCACACCCACCCGGTGTACGCCGGCAACCGCTGGGCCGAGCTCGCCATGCGCTCCAACGGCACGTCGACCGCGGAGATCGACCGGGCCGGCGGCGGCGTGTCCTCCACCGTGACCGTGACCCGGGGCACCGACCCGTGGACGTTGTGCAACGGGGTGCGGGAGCGGATGGGCCGGTGGCTGCGGTCCGGGACCACCACCATCGAGGCCAAGACCGGTTACCACCTGACCCGGGACGGCGAACTGGCCGACGTCCGCATGCTGCGCGGGCTCGAGGGCGAGCCGGGCATGCCGCGGGTGCACATCACGTTCCTGGCCGCCCACGCCGTCCCGCCCGAGTACTTCGGCCGCCGCGCCGACTACATCGACGCGGTGAGCTCCTGGTGCGCTGACGCCTCGGCGGTCGGCGCGGACAGCGTGGACGTGTTCTGCGAGAAGGACGGGTTCACCGAGGACGAGGCGCGCTGGATCCTGTCCGCCGGCCGCCGGTCCGGCCTGGTGCCCCGGGTGCACGCCTGCGGGGACTCGCACACCGGCGCCGCGCTGCTGGCCGCCGAGCTGGGCTGCGCGTCGGCCGACATGCTGCACGAGGCCAACGACGACGACGTGGCCGCGCTGGCCCGGGCGGGCGTGGCCGCGGTGGTGTGCCCCGGCACGGCCATCCAGAACACCGCCCGCCCGCCGGTCCGGGCCATGCTCGACAAGGGCGTCACTGTCGCGCTGGCCTCGGACCACACCCCGGGCCGCAACGGCATCACCTCGATGGCGCTGGTCATCTCGCTGGCCGTGTCCTACCTCGGGATGAGCGTCGACGAGGCGCTCCGCGCCGCCACCATCGGCGGCGCGCACGCGCTGCGCGCCCCCGACCGGGGCGCGATGGTGCGCGGCAGGCTCGCCGACATGGTGCTGTGGGACGCCGATCACGAGGGCGCGTTCATGTGGTCGTTCGGCCTGGCGCCGCGCCGCGTCTGGCTCGGCGGCGAGCCCGTCACCGCGTAAGCCCGTCACCGCGTAAGCCCGTCAGCGCATAATTCGGCGCCCTCGCCGCCGGCATGGCATGCTGCCGTCATGGCCGCGCGCACCTCCGCCGTACAGACGGCGCCCGTCACGATCGTGGTCGGCGAGGAAGAATTCCTCATCGACCGCACCATCCGCGACCTGATCGCCGCCAGCGAGGCGGGGGACGTTCACGATCTGGACGCCGCCGCGCTGAGTCCCGGCGAACTGGACCTGCTGACCTCGCCGTCGCTGTTCGGCGGCGGCAGCGTGGTCGTGATCCGGGCCGCGCAGAACGCGGTCAAGGAGGTCGCCGCCGAGCTGACCCGGTACGCGGCCAGCCCCGCTCCGGACGCGACGCTGATCTTGACCCACGCGGGCGGGGCCAAGGGCAAGGACCTGCTGGCCGGGGTGAAGGCCACGGGAGCGCAGGTCATCGAGTGCCCCAAGGTCACCCGGTTCGCCGAACGGCTCGATTTCGTGCGTCACGAGTTCCGCCGGGCGGGCCAGCGGGCCGACGATGCCGCCGCCCGCGCCCTGCTCGACGCGGTCGGCTCGGACCTGCGCGAACTCGCCGCCGCGTGCGAGCAACTCGCCGCGGACGGCGCGGGCCAGGTAGACGAGGCCCTGGTGGCCACCTACTACCGGGGCCGGGCCGAGGCGACCGGGTTCACCGTGGCCGACCTCGCGGTCGAGGGACAGCTGGCCCGGGCCCTGGAGCAACTGCGCTGGGCCCTGGACACCGGCGTCTCACCGGTGCTGATCTGCAGCGCGCTCGCGCAAGGAGTCCGGCTGCTCGGCCGGGTCGGATCCGCCCCCCGGAACCAGAACGCCGCGGCCCTGGCGGCCGAGGTCGGCGCCCCGCCATGGAAGATCGACCGGGTCCGCCAGCAGGTACGCGGCTGGCCGCCGGGCGGCGTGGCCCGTGCGCTGCACGCCGTGGCCGAAGCCGACGCGCAGGTCAAGGGGGAGACGAGCAGCGCGGACTACGCGCTGGAACGAGCTGTGCGTCGCATCGTGGCAGCCCGCTCCGGCGCGGCCGGCGTCTAGCGTCCGGCCACACTCCTCAGGAATCGATCAGCAAACGGTCAGCCAGCGATCTGAAAGCTAACAGCACGCACTGAGTACTTCCTCGGTTCTCGCTGAGCTAAATGCCCGAAACTCTGCAGGAACGGGGAGTACGGGGAAGCACGCGCGAGAACCGCTCCTTGGGCCGCGCCCATAGCGAGGTAAGCCGCGTGCCGGGCCGCAGCGCCCGCTATCGCATCCGCCGTGAGCAGTAGGGCCGGGAGGCCCGGCAGCATTTCCGGGACGCCGGCGGACAACGAGGTTGAGGCTTTGAGGCTATGACGGCTGACGACGGTGGATTTCGCGGCTACTACGTGCGCCCTGACGGGCCAGAGGGAACCGCGCGGGTTCTGCGGCTGGCGCTGCCATCCGACGCGTCCACGGTACGGCTGGCACGGCAGGTTACCCGCGACGCGCTGGCCGCCTGGCACCTCGGCCAGCTGGAGGAGGCCGCTGTCCTGCTCGTATCCGAGCTGGTCACGAACGCCGTGCGGCACGCCAGGGACACCGGCGCCATAGGGCTGGAACTCGCCAGCACGGGTACCCGGCTGCGCGTGGAGATCCAGGACGGCGACCCGAGTTGGCGGCAGATGGACAGCCTGGCCGATGACGATGAGTCAGGTTTCGGGTTCCTCGTGGTGGATTCCCTAGCTGATCGCTGGGGATTGCGCCGGGTATGCGCGGGCAAGGCCGTTTGGGCCGAACTCGACACGCCGTAGCCGAACTCGACGTGCCGCAAACGTCCCGGGCGGCTACGCTGCCGCCATCAGCAAGACAGGCCGGGCTGGCGGCCCGGCCCCGGGATGAGCTCTAGGCTTGCTGGAGTTCGGCGAGGCGCTTGGCGATCGCGGACTTGCGGTTCGCGGCCTGGTTCTTGTGGATCACGCCCTTGCTGGCGGCCTTGTCCAGCTGCCGGCATGCCGCGCGCAGCGCGGTCTCGGCCTCCGCCGCGTTCCCCCCGTCCGCGGCCTCGCGGAACTTGCGGACGGACGTGCGCAGCGACGACTTGACGGCCTTGTTCCGCAGGCGCGCCTTCTCGTTCTGCTTGTTGCGCTTGATCTGAGACTTTATGTTGGCCACGCGTGGGAGTCCTTCAAGGTGAGCTGGGAGGTGACGCGACGACGAAGCTTATCCGAGCCGAGGCCCTACACTCAAACCAGCGCTCAAACCAGCGGCCGGACGGCGGGGGCAGCACGCCCGGCATGGAATCATGGAATCCCAGGCCGCCCGAGAGTGAACCCAGCGGCGAGTCACCCGAAACGGACATGTGTGTCACCTACTAGTCCTGCCAGCCCGGCCGGCGCTACCCGCCCGGCCAGTAACCCGCGCCCGGCTCCGGCTCACACCGACCAGGCGGTGATCAGGAACTTCTGCATCATCGCCCACATCGATCACGGCAAGTCGACCCTGGCCGACCGGATGCTCCAGCTCACCGGCGTGGTCGAGGGGCGCCAGATGCGCGCGCAGTACCTGGACCGGATGGACATCGAGCGCGAGCGCGGCATCACGATCAAGAGCCAGGCCGTCCGGCTGCCCTTCCAGAGCGGTGATACGCACTACGTCCTCAACCTCATCGATACCCCGGGCCACGTGGACTTCACCTACGAGGTCTCCCGCAGCCTGGCCGCCTGCGAGGGCGCGGTGCTGCTTGTCGACGCGGCCCAGGGCATCGAGGCGCAGACGCTGGCCAACCTGTACCTGGCGCTGGCCGACGACCTCAAGATCATCCCGGTGCTGAACAAGATCGACCTGCCCGCCGCGCAGCCCGACCGCTACGCCGCCGAACTCGCAAACATCATCGGTGTCGACCCCAGCGAGATCCTGCGGGTTTCCGCCAAGACCGGCGAGGGCGTCGAGCACCTGCTGCACGAGATCGTCAGGCTCGTCCCGGCCCCGCAAGGGCGACCCGGACGCCCCTGCGCGTGCGCTCATCTTCGACTCGATCTACGACACCTACCGCGGCGTGGTTACCTACGTCCGGGTCATGGACGGCAGGATCACCAAACGCGAGCGTTCGCTGATGATGTCCACCCGCGCGGTGCACGAGACCCTCGAGGTGGGGGTCATCTCGCCGGAGCCCATCCCGTCCGAGGGCCTGGCCGCGGGCGAGGTCGGCTACCTGATCACCGGGGTCAAGGACGTGCGCCAGGCCCGCGTCGGCGACACCGTGACCAGCGCGGCCCACCCCGCGAAGGAGGCGCTGGCCGGGTACTCCCACCCCAAGCCGATGGTCTTCTCCGGCCTGTACCCGGTGGACGGCGACGACTACCCGGACCTGCGCGACGCGCTGGACAAGCTCCGCCTGAACGACGCCGCGCTGGTCTACGAGCCCGAGACCAGCGACGCGCTCGGGTTCGGCTTCCGCTGCGGGTTCCTCGGCCTGCTGCACATGGAGATCGTCCGCGAGCGGCTGGAGCGGGAGTTCGACCTGTCGCTCATCTCTACCGCCCCGAACGCCGTCTACCGCGTCGTCATGGACACCGGCCAGGAGCTGCGGGTGACCAACCCCAGCGACTTCCCAGGCGGCTCCGAGCCCGGCAGAGGGGCAAGGTCGACAAGGTCTTCGAGCCGGTCGTGCGGGCCACGGTCATCTCGCCCGCCGAGTTCATCGGGACGATCATGGAACTGTGCCAGAGCCGGCGCGGCGCCCTGATCGGCATGGACTACCTGTCCGCGGACCGGGTGGAGATCCGCTACACGCTGCCGCTCGCGGAGATCATCTTCGACTTCTTCGACCAGCTCAAGTCCCGGACCCGCGGCTACGCCTCGCTCGACTACGAGCCCGACGGCGAGCAGGAGTCCAACCTGGTCAAGGTCGATATCTTGCTGCAGGGCCAGCCGGTGGACGCGTTCAGCCAGATCGTGCACGCCGACGAGGCCCGCGAGTACGGCCTGTCCATGACCGCGAAGCTGAAGGAGCTGATCCCGCGCCAGCAGTACGAGGTGCCGATCCAGGCGGCCGTCGGCGCGCGCATCATCGCCCGGGAGAACATCCGCGCGCTGCGCAAGGACGTGCTGGCCAAGTGCTACGGCGGCGACATCACCCGCAAGCGCAAGCTGCTGGAGCGGCAGAAGGAAGGCAAGAAGCGGATGAAGACCATCGGCCGGGTCGACGTCCCGCAGGAGGCCTTCGTGGCGGCTCTCTCGACCCAGCCTGGCGACCGTAAGCAGAAATGATTTTTGGCCGAACGGAGCGTGGTCTCAGCCGCCGGGACTGATCGCCGGGAACGCGTGGGTCACGATCGGCGACACCCCGATTTGCTGGTAGTACGGGGTCAGGTTGGCGTGCTGGAATCCCGGGCTCTGATAGATCACACCCTGGGTGTGCGCGGTGATGACCGCGGTGATCAGCGCGGCCAGGGTGAAGATGATCAGCGCGGTGACGATCAGCGCCGCGGCCGGCTTCCAGTGGCTGGGCGCGGCGGCCTCCGGCGCGACCATGACGGCCTGCCCGTGCGGGAACTGCGGATAGGGCAGGGCCCCGACCGGCAGGTCGGAGGTCAGCTCCCAGAGCTGTCCGTAGGTGCGCGCCGCGTAGGCGCGCGCGACCCGGTCGTCGAGTTCGTCCTGGGTCAGCCGCCCCTCGGTGAAGCCGGCCCGCAGCACGCCCACGGCCCGTTCGCGGTCCGCGCTGGACGCGAGCCAGGTCGGGTTGACGCCTGCGCTTCCGACCCCGAACCCCCCAAAAGCTCCGAAGCCTTCGGGCGCGGGCGGCTGCGGCGGGAATGCCTGAGCTGGACCGTATGCCACGTGAGCCTCCTGCGGACGCTTCTAACTGAGTGTAAGACGTTCGGCGCGCGTCAGAAGTGCCAATCTTGTCTTCGGCGCGGCGCTCGCGGTCGTGAACTGGTCAGCGCGTTCCGTCCCGGCTCGGCTCAGGGCTGAGGAGGACCCGGGTAGACCTGCCCGTTGTGCGCGATCGAGATCGCGACTCCGACCAGCGAGGCCGCGATCAGCACCGACCAGAAGATGATCGCCATGTAGCCGAGCACCAGGCCGCTGGTGGCCAGCCCGTCGCCGCGTTGCGAGGTCAGCTTCATCTGCCGCCGGGCGATGTGACCGCAGACGACGGCGGGGATGGCGGTGAGCCCGGCGGTGAAGAACTCGGCCACGCCCAGCACCATCGACGCGATGGCCATCGAGTTCGTGCCGCTGGGCGGCGGCTGGTACGCGGGGACAGGCCAGGCGGGCATGGGCGACGCCCCGGCCGGCAGGTCGGCCGTCAGCGTGGCCAGCTCCCCGTAGGTGCGGGCGGCGTACGCCCGCCCCATCCGGTCGTTGTACTCGTCCTGGCTCAGCCGGCCCTCGGCGAACCCGGCCTTGAGCACGTCGACGGCACGTTCCCGGTCCGCCGAGGACGCGCGCATGGAGGCCTGCGCCCTCATCTGGTAGCCGGCCTGCTGAGCAGGATAACCGCCGGGCTGGCCGGGATACTGGACCGGATAACCTCCCGGCGGGGCCGGATAACCGCCTGGCGGGACCGGGTACGCGCCCGGGATCTGGTAAGCGCCCGGCGGGACCTGGTAGCCAGCGGCGGGGACCTGGTAGCCGTCCGGCGGCACCTCAGTCCCGTCAGGCGGGCTGTACCTGGGGTACTGGGCCGGCCATTGCGACTGGCTATCTGTCACCGACGCCTCCCGTTCACGCGACCTGACTAACGTGCCCGCGACTCTTCCAGTCTAAGCGCGCGGAACGCCAAACAGGCATGGGTGCTCCATCCGGGTTCGCTGACCTCTCCCGCCAGGCAGGTAGCGTGCCCGTCAGAAGGTAGCGTGACTGACATGCCTGGTGCCCTGCCCGACGGTGAGCCCGTCCCCGCCGACGGAAACCTGCCGCACAGCGCGTACCAGGGCCTGGGCGAGCGGCCGTTCGGGATCTACGTGCACGTGCCGTTCTGCGCCACACGCTGCGGCTACTGCGACTTCAACACCTACACCGCCACCGAACTCGGGGGTGCGCCCGGCTCGGCGGCGGTTTCCCTGGACAGCTACCCTCGCCTGGCGCTGGCCGAGATCGGGTTCGCCCGCAAGGTGCTGACCGGAACTGAACCGGGCGCGGACGTGCCGGTGCGCACGGTGTTCTTCGGCGGCGGGACGCCGACCCTGATGCCCCCGGCGGCCTTCGGTCACATCCTGCGGGCCATCGACGCCGAATTCGGCCTGGCTCCCGGGGCCGAGGTGACCACCGAGGCCAACCCGGAGAGCGTCGACCAGGCCACCCTGGGCGAGCTGCGCGCCCAGGGCGTGACCCGCATCTCATTCGGGATGCAGAGCGCGGTCCCCGGCGTGCTGGCGGTGCTGGATCGGGTGCACCAGCCCGGGCGGCCCGCCCGCTGCGCGGAATGGGCCCGGGCCGCCGGGTTCGAGCACGTGAGCCTGGACCTGATCTACGGGACGCCGGGGGAGACCGACGCGGACTGGCGGTGCTCGCTGGACGCCGCCGTCGCGGCCGGGCCCGATCACGTGTCCGCGTACGCGCTCACCGTGGAGCCGGGCACGCGGCTGGCCGCGCGCGTGCGGCGCGGCGAGCTGCCCGCCCCCGACGACGACGTGCTCGCCGACCGCTACCTCATCGCCGACGAGGCGCTCACCGCGGCCGGCCTGAGCTGGTACGAGATCTCCAACTGGGCCCGCGGCGCGCCGTCCCGGTGCGCGCACAACATGCTCTACTGGACCGGCGGTGACTGGTGGGGCATCGGGCCCGGGGCGCACAGCCACGTCGGCGGGACCCGGTGGTGGAACGTGCGGCACCCGGCCGCCTATGGCACCAGGATCGGCGCCGGAGTCAGTCCCGGCCAGGCCCGGGAGATCCTGACCGGGGCGGAGCAGCAGCTGGAGCAGGTCATGCTGGCGATCCGGCTGGCCGACGGCTGCCCGGTCGAGGTGCTGAGCCCGGCCGGGCGAGCGAACGCGCCGGCCGTGGTGGCCGAGGGGCTGGCCCGCCCCGACGCCTACGCGGCCGGCCGGATCGTGCTGACCCGCCGCGGCCGCCTGCTGGCCGACGCCGCCACCCGCATGCTCACCGACTTAGCCTCACTTGGCGATCTGCGCGCAGATCCAGGCGGGTACCTCGTACCGTTCGCCCCGGTTCGCCGCGCCGATCCCGCGGATCATGTACTTCAGTACCGTCAGCCAGATGACCAAGGCGACCGGGATCGCCACGACCAGCGCCACGGTGATGCTGTCCAGCAGGAGCAGGCCGGCCAGGATCAGGCAGCAGAACGCGTACAGCAGCCCGGTGAGCGACAGGTTCAGGGCGGTGGCCGCGTGGAACCGCCGGAACGGCGACCTGCGCCGCCCGATCAGGTACATGACCAGCGGGATGAGCGGGCCGAGGAAGATCGCGGCCAGGTAGCCGAACATGGCCGGCTGCGCCTCAGCCAGCGGGATCCGGGGACTCAGGCTCGGGCCGCCAGGCAGGCTCGGGCCGCCAGGCAGGCTCGGGCCGCCAGGCAGGCCCGGGCCGCCACGCTGGCCCCTGACGGACCGCGGGCCGGGCCCGGGTTGTGCCGGCTTGCTCGTCATCGGACCTCACGTAAATCTGCTGCTGTCCTCACGCTATTCGTTCCCCGGCATGGTCACGAAATCGATCAGCTCCTCCACCCGGCCCAGCAACTCGGGCTCCAGGTCGGCGTAGCTGGTGACCGAGCGCAGGATCCGCTGCCAGGCGGCAGGTACCTCCGGCGGCCAGCCGAGCGCGCTCAGCACGCCCTCCTTCCACGGCTGGCCGCGCGGAACCTCCGGCCAGCGTGTGATGCCGACCGCGCCGGGCCGGACCGCGGCCCAGATGTCGATGTACGGATGTCCCACGATCAGCACGTCAGGCGATCGCACGCTGGCCGCGATCCGGCTCTCCTTGGACCCTGCCACCAAGTGGTCTACCAGCACGCCCAGGCGGCGGCCGGGCGCGGGGGAGAACGTGGTCACGATCGCCGGCAGGTCGTCGATGCCTTCCAGGTACTCGACCACGACCCCCACGTCCCGCAGGTCATCGCCCCAGATCTTCTCCACCAGCTCGGCGTCGTGCTTGCCCTCGACGTAGATCCGGCTCGCCCGGGCCACCTTGGCGCGACTGGCCGGCGCCGCCACCGACCCGGAGGCTGTCCGAGAAGGCCGGGCCGGGCCCGGCCCCGCCACGGGCGGTACCAGCGTCACCGGCTGTCCGTCCAGCAGGAACGCCCCGGGTGCGAGCGGGAACACCCGCCGCTTGCCGTGCCGGTCTTCGAGCGTCACCGCGCCCTTCTCGTAGCCGACCACCGCCCCGCAGAACCGGCCCTCGGAGTCCTCCACCACCAGGCCGCGCTCGGCCTCGAGCTCCGGGACCTCGCGCGGAGCCCGGCGCCGTCCCAATCGCCCGGACTGTCCGTTAGCCAGCACGTCTGAACCGTATTGCCTGCTCCTCACGAGTTTTAGCCTTCCTGGGTATGATCGCGGCGTCAGCTCGCCGCGCCGGGAACGCGCCGGGAACTTACTGGACGCACTAGACTTAGCACTCAGGGCTTTTGAGTGCCAAGGAGGTGAACGCGTGCTTGACGAGCGCAAACTTACAGTGTTGCGGGCGATCGTCGAGGACTACGTGTCCACCACTGAGCCGGTGGGTTCCAAGACGCTGGTCGACCGGCATCATTTCGACGTGTCCCCGGCGACGATCCGCAACGACATGGCGGTGCTGGAGGAGCTGGGCTTCATCGCCCAGCCGCACACCAGCGCGGGCCGGATCCCGACCGACAAGGGCTACCGCCTCTTCGTCGACCGGCTGTCCAACGTCAAGCCGCTGTCCGCGGCCGAGCGGCGGGCCATCGAGACGTTCCTGGCCGGCGCGTACAGCCTCGACGACGTGGTCATGCGCACGGTCCGGCTGCTGGTCCAGCTGACCCGCCAGGTGGCCGTGGTGCAGTACCCGTCGCTCACCAGGTCCGCGATCCGGCACATCGAGCTCGTCCCGCTCACCCCGACCAAGCTGCTGCTGGTGCTCATCACCGACACCGGCCGGGTCGAGCAGTGCACCGTCGATGTCCCGAGGCCCTGGGACGACGCCTCGGTGTCGCACGTCCGCGCGGTCCTGAACGCCTGCCTGGGCGGGCACAAGCTGGCCGACGCGGCCGCCATGGTCACCGACCTGTCCGACCGGATCCCGGTCGAGGAGCGCGCGAACGCGAACGCGGTGTTCTCGGTCCTGCTGGCCAGCCTGATCGAGCGGAACGAGGAGAAGATTGTCTTCGCCGGTACCGGGAACCTCGCCGCGCAGGACTTCAGCAGGGGGCTGCGGGATGTGCTCGAAGCCCTGGAAGAGCAGGTAGTGTTGATGCGCTTGCTGGGCGACGCGACCGAGCCCGCGACGATCTTGACCGTGACCATCGGCTCGGAGAACCAGGTCGCGGGTCTGGAGGCAACATCAGTGGTCTCCACGGGGTACGGGAACCCGGCCCAGCCGCTGGCCAAGCTCGGCGTGCTCGGGCCGACCAGGATGGATTACCCGGGAACGATGGGCGCGGTGCGCGCGGTGGCACGTTACGTCGGCCAGATTCTGATGGAGTCCTAGTGGCGGACTATTACTCCCTGCTCAAGATCCGCCGTGAGGCGACGCAGGACGAGGTTAAGCGGGCGTACCGGCGGCTGGCGCGCGAGCTTCACCCTGATGTGAACCCCGACCCTGAGACTCAGGAGCGGTTCAAGGAGATCACCCAGGCCTACGAGGTGCTGTCGGACACCGAGAAGCGCCGGATGTACGACATGGGCGTGGACCCGTTCGCCAGCGCGGGCAGCGGGGCCGGGGCGGGCCCGTTCGGGCCCGGGTTCTCGCCGCTGAGCGACCTGCTCGACCAGTTCTTCGGCGGCGCGGGCGGGCAGGCCGCCCGCGGCCCGCGTAGCCGCGCGCAGCGTGGCCGCAACGCCACGATCAGGATGGAGCTCGACCTGGCCGAATGCTCGTTCGGCGCCACCCGCGAGCTCACCGTGGACACGGCCGTGGTCTGCCCGACCTGCTCGGGCGAGGGCACCGCGCCGGGGACCCACCCGCAGACGTGTGACATCTGCGGCGGGCGCGGCGAGGTCAGCCAGGTGACCCGCTCCTTCATCGGCCAGGTAATGATGGCCCGGGTGTGCCCGGGCTGCGGGGGATACGGGACCGTGCTGGTCCGGCCCTGCCCGGAGTGCGACGGCGACGGCCGGGTCCGGACCCGCCGCACGATCAAGGTCCGGATCCCGGCCGGCGTCGAGGACGGCACGCATATCCAGCTGGCCGGCGAGGGCGAGGTCGGCCCGGGCGGCGGACCGCCCGGTGACCTGTTCCTGGAGATCGTGCAGCGCCCGCACGCGATCTTCGAGCGGCAGGGCGATGACCTGCACTGCACGGTGACGATCCCGATGGTGGCCGCGGCCCTGGGCGCCACGCTGTCGGTGGAGAGCCTGGACGGGCCCGCTGACATCGACATCCGGCCCGGTACCCAGGCCGGGCAGGTGATCCCGCTCTACGGCCAGGGGGTCAAGCACCTGAACGGCAACGGCCGCGGCGACCTGGTCATCCACGTGACGGTCGAGACGCCGACCAAGCTCGATCCGGAGCAGGAAAAGCTGCTGCGCGAGCTGTCCAAGCTGCGCGGCGAGGAATCGCCGCCCGGCCGGTTCGCGCCGGGTCAGCAGGGTTTCTTCTCGAGGCTGCGCGACGCGTTCAACGGCCGCTGAGCGGTGTTGTCTTCTGAAGAGGTTCGCGTTATGCAAAGAACCTGCTGTGGTTCCCGCCCGCTCACCTGCACCGATCGCTCGCGCAGGCCGCAAGGCCCGCACTCGCGAATCGGTATTGCATAACGCTCCCGGGGGCCGATAGTGCCGCAGCCGCCGGTCTTCCTTGCCGACCACGCCGAACTCCAGCGTGACGTCATTCTCCTGTCCGGCGCCGAAGGCCGGCACGCGGCCGCGGTCCGCCGGCTGCAGCCTGGCGAGCGGGCCGACATCGGCGATGGCGCGGGCCTGGTCGCCGAGTGCGTGGTCACCGCCCAGTCCGGCCGCGGGCTCGAGCTGGCGGTCCGGGCCCGGCGGGAGGTGCCCAGGCCGGAGCCCCTGATGACCGTCGTCCAGGCCATTCCCAAGGGGGACCGCGGGGAACTGGCCGTGGAGGAGATGACCGAGGTTGGCGTCGACCGCATCATGCCCTGGGCCGCGGCCCGCTGCGTGCCGGTCTGGCGGGCCGAACGCGGGGCCCGTTCGCTGGCCCGGTGGCGCGTGACCGCCCGGGAGGCGGCCAAGCAGTCCCGCCGCGCCTGGATACCCGAAGTGACCGAGCCCGTGTCGGTGGCGGGCGTGGTCCAGGTGATCACCAGGGCGGCGTGCGCGATCGTGCTCGAGCCCGGTGCTGCCCAGAGCCTCGGCCACCTCAGCCCGCCGGAGTCCGGTGACCTGGTGGTGATCGTCGGACCCGAGGGCGGGATCACCGACGAGGAGAACGCGGCCTTCCGCATGGCCGGCGCCACCCCCTGCAGCCTGGGTCCCACCGTGCTGCGGACCTCGACGGCCGGCACCGTGGCCGCCGCCGTCCTGCTCAGCCGCTCCGGCCGCTGGTAAAAGCGCGGAGTAAGCGCAGGTAAGGTCGCTCAGGCCCCCGGAGACGACGAAGACGCCGGCGCCGACTCGGACGATGTGCCGCCCCGCGGGGCTTCGCTCGTGCTGCCCGTCGCCGACGCCGCGCTGGCCGAATCCGAAGGCCCGCCGGCTGGCGCGCTGGCCTTGTTACTCGGCTTCGCGCTCGCCGATGACGAGGCGCTTTGCGTGGGCTTGGACGACGATTTGGCGGCCGCCGTGGACACCTGGTCGTGCCCCGGTGCCGGGCTCGTGCAGCTCGGGCTCGGCGTCGGCCGGGCGCTCTTCTTGGCCGATCCGGTCGAACTCGGGCTGGCGCCCGTGCTCGCGCTGGATGACGTCGTGGGGGTCACCGACGGCGAGCCGCCGGGGCTGGCGCTTGGAGTGTCGCTCGCGCTCGGGCTGACGCTCGCGCTGCCGGACGGACCAGAGCTGGTACTCGCGGTGCCGCCGCTGCTTGTTCTGCCTCTCGAGGACGTGGCGGGCGCCGTGGTGGTCGCGGTCGTGCCGCTCGGCGAGTCGCTCGTGGCCGGCGTCGCGGACGAATGCCCGGACGGCGACGGGCAGGCGCTCCGCGAGGGCGGCCCGGCCGCCGCGGCATTACTGGACGGCACACCGCCCGGTGCCGAGGGCGTCAGCAGGCTCGTGCTCTGGCCCTCCGTGGCGGGGGGAGTCCCGCTCGCGGAACTGCTGCTGTTGAAGGCCGAGCCAATGGCGTCGCCGACATTTACCAACCCCTGGCGCGTAGCCGGCACGACCGACAGGACCACGCCGACCGCGAATACCGCCGCGCCGACGGCGAAGGCCGGCCTGAGCATGGCCTCGCGCCAGTCCCTGGGCCGCTGCGGGGGCCGCCGCTGGGGTGCCTGCCGCCGGGGACCCTGCCGCTCCGGGACGCGAAAACCCAGGCGCCTGATCAGTCCCGCCGCCACGCCCGCCACGCCCAGCCAGACGCCCAGCATCCACCGGGGCTGGCTGGCGTGCGCCGGACGAGACCGGATCTTGTCCCGGATCCGCTCCAGGCCATCCGAGCCCGGCTCTACCTGATCCGCGGCAGCGTGAAGTTCGCGGCGCAAGAAGTCGGCGAAATCCTGCCCTTGCCCGCCGTCGAAGCCGCGCCCGGATCTCACCATGATTCCCGCTCCAGCTCCGCGCGCAGCGCGGCCATGCCACGCGCGGTATGACTCTTGACCGCGCCACGGCTGATGCTCATCGCGGTCGCGATCTCGGCCTCCGAGAAGTCAGCGTAGTACCTCAGCACGATCGCCTCGCGTTGCCGCTCCGGCAGCTTGCGCAGCGCGTTCACCACGGCCGACCGTTCGAGCTGGGCCAGCGCGCCGTGCTCGGCGCTCGGCATGTCGGGCGGTGCCTTCTGCAGGTTCTTGTCCACCACGGTCCGGTGCCGCAGCACCGACCGGGAGCGGTTCACCACCGCCTGCCGCAGGTAGGCCAGCGCGTTCTCCGCGTCTCTCAGCCGCTGCCACCCGCCGTGCATGGCCATGAACGCGTCCTGGACCACTTCCTCGGCGGTCGGCGTATCACGTACCAGCAACGCGGCGAGCCGTACGAGCGGCCGGTAGTGCTGCGAATACAGCTCGGTGACCGCGCGGTCCGCGCTCCACCCCATGCGCGTCGCAGCCGGCGCCACGAAGGCGCCAGGCATGATGGCGCCGCCGGCCATCAGGGTTTCGGTCACATGGGTTGGACGCGCGTCCCCGTCCTCAGGTTCACTCACCAAGCCAGCGCCTCCGCGGCACGGTGGCAGCGCACCGGACCGATCGCCGGTCGCTCATCCTGATATCCCACCCATCTGAGGTGTCCGCTGCCCTACTCTCCCGGCCGCCATCCGGCCCAGGTAAAGCGTCTACCTGGGGAAACAGGCAACCATGGAGCAAACGGACGGCGTCACGCTGGCTTTCGGGACACGCCCCCGGCGATCACCGTCCGATTGCGGGAAAAATAAGAATATCCGTAGTGCGCGGCCAACGGCAGCACTTGCGGGGATCGGCACGATAACAACAGAAGGTCATCCGGTTACTCACGAGTATCAGCGGCGATAACCATATTGTTGACAGCGGGTCCTTATCCCGGCATGGCGAGGAGCCGATACCTGTGCCCTCCCGTGACAATTGAGTCGCCCGGTGCCGCGCGTAGGATCTTGGTGTGCCTGAATGCCTGTTCTGTGCAATCGCCGCCGAGACGGTGCCCGCGACGCGCGTCCTGGATACCGCCCGGGTGCTGGCGTTCCGCGACATCGACCCGCAGGCGCCGACGCACGTGCTCGTCATCCCGAAGGAGCACCACCCCGACGTCGCCGCCCTGGCGGCCGCCGACGCCGGACTGCTGCACGAGGTCATTACCCAGGCTCACCAGGTGGCGGTGGCCGAGGGGGTCAGCGAAGAGGGCTACCGGGTGGTGTTCAACACCGGCCCGCAGGCGGGCCAGGCCGTGCCGCATGTCCACGCCCACGTGCTCGGCGGACGTTCCCTTACCTGGCCCCCTGGATAGCCGGGCCGGATAACATGGAGCGAACGACCCCTCGGGGGGTGGCCCTCCGGACCTTGGAGAGCGTCGAATTGACGACGAATTGACAGATATCCGAAACGACGGCCCGCGCACTTCAAACAACGACCCGCGCGGCAAGAGCGGTCCCAGCGGCAATGGCCGGCCGGGTGAATCAGCCCCGGGTGAAGCCGAGCGCGAGCCGCGGGCCGGCGGTAAGGGCGAACCGCGATCTCAGGTGAAGATCGTGATCCCGGCCGACCATTCCATGGTCAGCCTGCTCGGATCCGGTGACGAACTCCTGCACGTGATCGAGCGTGAGTTCAACGCCGATATCCACGTCCGCGGCAACGAGATCACCGCGACCGGCACTCCCGCGGAGACCGCGCTGGTCAGCGACCTGTTCAACGAGCTCCTCGAGCTGCTGCGCAAGGGCACCGACCTGACCGCCGACGCGGTGGAGCGGACCGCGGCCATGCTGCGCGCCGAGCGCGGCGTGCGCCCGGCCGACGTGCTGACCGTCGGCATCCTGTCCGCCCGCGGCCGGACCATCAGGCCCAAGACGCTGAATCAGAAGCGCTACGCGGACGCCATCGACAAGCACACGATCGTGTTCGCCATCGGCCCGGCCGGCACCGGGAAGACCTACCTGGCCATGGCCAAGGCGGTCAAGGCCCTGCAGGCCAAGGAGGTCAACCGGATCATCTTGACCCGGCCCGCGGTCGAGGCGGGGGAGCGCCTGGGCTTCCTGCCCGGCACCCTGTACGAGAAGATCGACCCCTACCTGCGCCCGCTCTACGACGCGCTGCACGACATGCTCGACCCCGACTCCATCCCCCGCCTGATGACCGCCGGCACCATCGAGATCGCCCCCCTGGCGTACATGCGCGGCCGTGCGCAACCTGTTGCCACACCGGTCCTCACCCCTGACGGCTTCCGCCCGATCGGCACGCTGACCGTCGGCGACCTGATCATCGGATCCGACGGCAAACCCACCCTGGTCATCGGCGTGTACCCGCAGGGCGAGAAGGACATCTACCGGGTCACCGCCCAGGACGGCGCCACCACGCTGGCCTCGGGTGATCACCTGTGGGCCGTGGCCACCCGCGACGACCGCCGCCGCGGCAAGCCGCTCCGGGTCCTGACCACCCGCGAGATGATCGGCAACCTGCGCGCCAACCACTACCACCGCTACGAGCTTCCGCTGCACAGCGCGCCCGTACGCTTCCCGTACCGGGAAGTCCCGATGGACCCCTACGCGCTAGGGCTGCTGCTCGGCGACGGCTGCCTGACCGGGACCAGCACGCCCAGCTTCGCCACTGGGGACCCAGAGCTGGCCTGGGAGCTGAAGCGGCTTCTCCCGGGCATCGAAGTACGGCACAGGTACGGACCCAACTACCAGCTGAACCAGCTGACGTCGCCGTGGGACACCACCACCCTTGTCGAGAACCCGGTGACCGGCGCAGCGCGCCAGCTCGGGTTGCACGGCACCCGATCGACGACCAAGTTCGTGCCCGACCTCTACCTGTACAACTCGCACAAGGTCCGGCTGGCCGTCCTGCAGGGCCTGCTCGACACCGACGGCGGCCCGGTCACCCAGCGGAACCGGACCTGCCGCGTCCAGTACTCGACGACTTCGCCGCGTCTGCGCGATGACGTGATCTCCCTGGTCCGATCGCTGGGCGGGATTGCCTATCACCGCACCCGTCCCGCCGAAGGCCGCGCCGCCGGGCTCGTGAACGGCAGGCCCGTTCCTCACCGCCACGACGCCTACATCGTCGACATCCGGCTCCCGGAAGGCGTCGAGCCTTTCCGCCTGACCCGGAAGCGCGACGCCTACAACGCCGCAGGCGGCGGCGGGCGCCCGATGCGCTACATCGACAGCATCGAGCCGGCCGGCACCGCGGAGGCGGTCTGCATCGCGGTAGCAGCGGAAGACTCGCTCTACACGACCGAGGACTTCCTGCTCACCCACAACACGCTAAACGACTCGTTCATCATCTTGGACGAGGCGCAGAACACCTCGGCCGAGCAGATGAAGATGTTCCTCACCCGGCTGGGCTTCGGGTCGCAGGTGGTAGTGACCGGCGACGTGACCCAGGTCGACCTCCCGGCCGGCCAGGTCAGCGGCCTGCGCGTGGTCCAGGGCATCCTGGACGGCATCGAGGACATCCACTTCGCCCGGCTGACCAGTCACGACGTGGTCCGGCACCGCCTCGTAGGCAAGATCGTCGACGCGTACGAGCGCTACGATGCCCAGGAGCGTCAGCTGGGCGCAACGGGACGGCAGCCCAGGCGAAAAGGCAGCTGAGACGGGGCAGGGCAGATGAGCATCGATATCGCCAACGAGTCGGGCGTCGCCGTCGACGAGGTCGGGCTCGCTGCCGTGGCCCGGTTCACCCTGGACCAGATGCGCATCCACCCGCTGGCCGAGCTGTCCGTGCTGCTGGTGGACGAGCGGACCATGACCGAGCTGCACGAGCGCTGGATGGGCGAGCCGGGCCCGACCGACGTCCTGGCCTTCCCGATGGACGAACTCCGGCCGCCGCACCTGGGCGGCAACCGCGCGGGCGACCCCGAGCCAGGCGACGAACCGGGTCTGCTCGGCGACGTGGTGCTGTGCCCGCAGGTCGCCACGGAGCAGGCGGAGAAGGCTGGTCACTCCGCCCAGGACGAGCTCGAGCTGCTCACCGTGCACGGGATCTTGCACCTGCTCGGCTATGACCACGCCGAGCCCGAGGAGCACGCCGTCATGTTCGGCACGCAGGATCAGATCCTCAACGCCTGGCGAGAAACTAAGAAGGAGCGAGAAGGGACCATGTGATGTCACCCCCCGGGTGGCTGCTGGTCGCGGCGGCCGTGCTGGCCCTCGCGGCGGGCTGGTGCGCCAACGCGGAGGCCGCGCTCACCCTGGTCGCCGCCACCGGGGTGGCCGAACGCCCCGAGCACAAAGGCATCCTGCAGACGGTCTCCGCCGACCTGCCCAGCTACATGAGCGTCCTGCTGCTGCTCCGCGCCATCCTCGAGTGCCTGGCCGCGGTCCTGGTCACGGCCGCCTTCGTGCACTGGCTCAGCGACGACTGGCGCGCGGTGCTGGCCGCGGCCGGCGTGGTGGTCCTGATGCACTACGTGCTGACCGGCGTGCGCCCGCAGCTCGGCCGAGCCGGCCCCCGCACCGAACGCACCGCCACCCGCGCCGCCCGGTTCCTCTACCCGCTGACCCGGGCCCTGGGCCCGGTGCCCCGGCTGCTGGTGGCGGCGGGCAACACGCTGCCGCCGAAGCGGCGGCCCATGCCTGCCGACGGCGGCGAGCCCGGCGACGAGTCGGGCGGACCGATGGCCCGGTCGGAACTGCGCGGTCTTGTCGACTACCTCGAACGCCGGACCGGCATCGAGCCGGGCGAGCGCGAGATGGTCCGCTCGGTCTTCGAGCTCGGCGACACGATCGCCAGGGAAGTCATGGTGCCGCGCACCGACATGGTGTTCATCGAGAGCGACAAGAGCGTCGAGCAGGCCCTCTCCCTGGCCCTGCGCAGCGGCTTCTCGCGGATCCCGGTGGTCGGCGAGAACGAGGACGACGTGGTCGGCATCGCGTACCTGAAGGACATCGTGGCCTGGAGCCACGAGCATCCGGGGGCCGAACCCACCGAGAAGGTCGCCACCGTCATGCGCTCGGCCAGCTACGTGCCGGACAGCAAGCCGGTCGATGAGCTGCTGCGCCAGATGCAGGCGCAGCGCAATCACATGGTGATCGTGATCGACGAGTACGGCGGGACCGCGGGGCTGGTCACCATCGAGGACCTCCTGGAGGAGATCGTCGGCGAGATCACCGACGAGTACGACAACGAACAGCCGCCGGTCACCTGGCTGTCGGCCGATTCGGCCCGGGTGACCGCCCGGCTGGCCGTGCCTGAGCTCGAGGAGCTGTTCGGCGTCCACATCGACGCGGCCGAGGACGTGGAGACGGTGGCCGGGCTGCTGGCCCACGCGCTCGGCCGCGTCCCCATCGCGGGATCCACCGCGGTCGTCAACGGCCTGCGCCTGACCGCTGAGCCCGGCTCCGGGCGCCGCAACAAGATCGGCACGGTCCTGGTCCAGCGGGAGAGCGACGAGTAACCTGACCGGGCCCTTAGACTCTGACGGGTGAATACTCTTGGCCGAGGGGGTCTGGGGGGGTCGCCCCCCCAGATAAGTACAGAAGACCTCAAGATCATCACCTTGGCGCGGTCCTCGCGGGCGCGGGTAGCGGCATCCGAGGGCGCGGCCGTCCGCGACGAGACCGGGCGTACCTACACCGCCGCCGCCGTGGCCCTGCCGTCGCTGCGGCTGTCCGCCCTGCGCCTGGCCGTGGCCATGGCCGTCTCCAGCGGCGCGCAGAAGCTGGAGGCCGCCGCCCTGGTCAGCGACGCCGAGCTGGACCCGGGTGACCTGGCCGTGGTGCGCGACCTCGGCCCGGACGCGACCGTCTTCCACGCCGCCCCGGACGGTACCGTCCGCGCCGTACTCACGGTCTGATCCGCACCCCTTTTCTTTCTATGCCGAACGGTCCGTGGTTTCACCGGCCAGAACATGCACGACAATTGAGTGGTGAACGACTTCCGCTCGGGTTTCGCCTGCCTCGCCGGCCGCCCCAACGTCGGCAAGTCGACGCTCACCAACGCGCTGGTCGGGGCGAAGGTCGCGATCACCAGCGACCGGCCGCAGACCACCAGGCGGGTGATCCGGGGTATCGTGCACCGCCCGGACGCGCAGCTGGTCCTGGTGGATACCCCCGGCCTGCACAAGCCGCGGACGCTGCTCGGCGAGCACCTGGACAGCCTGGTCCGGTCGACCCTGGCCGAGGTCGACGTGATCGGGTTCTGCATCCCGGCCGGCGACCCGGTCGGCCCGGGTGACCGGTTCTTCGCCCGCGAGCTGGAGAACGTCCGCAAGACCCCGGTCGTGGTGGTGGTGACCAAGGTCGACGCGGTGCCGCCGGAGCGGGTCGCCGAGCAGTTGATGGCGGTCACCGAGCTCGGTGACTGGGCGGATGTGGTCCCGGTCTCGGCCGTGACCGGCTTCCAGCTCGACGTGCTGGCCGACGTGCTCGTCGCGCACCTGCCAGAAGGCCCGCCGCTCTACCCCGACGGCGAGCTGACCGACGAGCCGGAACAGATCATGGTCGCCGAGCTGATCAGGGAGGCGGCGCTGGACGGTGTCCGGGACGAGCTGCCGCACTCGATCGCGGTCGTGGTCGAGGAGATGGGCCCGCACCCCGGCCGGGACGACCTGACCGACGTGTACGCCGAGCTGTACGTGGAGCGGCCGAGCCAGAAGGGCATCGTCATCGGCGCCGGGGGAGCGCGGCTCAAGGACGTCGGGAGCCGGGCCCGCCACCAGATCGAGGCGCTCCTGGGCACCCGGGTCTACCTCGACCTGCGGGTCAAGATCGCCAAGGACTGGCAGCGCAACCCCAAGCAGCTCCGCCGTCTCGGCTTCTACGACTGACCGGGCGCGGCGCCGCCCAAATCCGCTCCCTTCGCCCAAACCCGCCCCGGCTCGTCACCCGCCCCGGCATGATGGTGCCTACTGCGGCCAGAAGGGACCGACCGTGCTGATCATCTTCGGCCTGCGCGTGTTCTACCGGACGATCGCGCAGGGCACCTTCCACTGCCGGCGCTGCGGCGGGGACCGGCAGTACCGGCACCGGGCCGGCCGCCGGTGGTTCACGCTGTTCTTCCTGCCGGTCATCCCGCTGAACGCGGTCGGCGAGCACGTCCAGTGCACGACCTGCCGCACCCGTTACGTGACGGACGCAATCGGCCAGCCGACCACCGCGCAGATGCAGGCCGCGCTGCCCTCGGGCATGCGCGCCGCCGCCTCGGCCATGCTGCGATCCGGCGACCCGAACAGCCCGGGCGCCCGCCAGCGCGCCATCGAGGCGGTCAGGGGCGCCGGGCTGCACGGCTACGACGAGGCCCAGCTGAACGCCGACCTCACCCAGCCGTTCGAGGCCATCCGGCCGGCGCTGAACCAGGTGGGAGCGCAGCTCACCGTCCAGGCCCGGGAGTGGTATCTGACCGACGTGATCCGGATCGGCATGGCCGACGGGCCGCTGACCGACGGCGAACGGCAGGCCGTCCTGGCCATCGGCATGGACCTGGGCATGACCCACGCGCAGACCATCGGCGTGATCGCCACCACCGAGCAGTCGGCCGGCCGCGGCTAGCCGAGCTGAGCGAGCCGGGCTCTGACCGGCTGATCGTCGCCGTTAGGCAGGCCCTCAAGGAGGGTCAAGGCTTGTTGCCAGCTGTCCCCGGCGGCCGTGCTATCGCCGCCGCGTAGTTGAGCATCGCCGAGCCCGATGAGGATGACGGCCTCGTTCGAGTCGCCGCCGATCTCTCGGTAGATGGCGAGGGCCTGCAGATAGCAGGTCCTCGCTTGGTTATGATCGCCGAGGCCGAGGTGAATTCGGCCGAGAATTTCAAGGGTGTCCGCGGTCATTAGGAGCCTGCCGGTCTCCCGGCTAAGATCCAACGCGCGGCGGCAGTGCCGCAGCGCTGCGTCGTGTTGCCCGAGCCGCGCATAGATGGAGCCGATCGTTTGCTCTGAGTGTGCGATCTCGGCGCGATCACCGAGATTACGGCGCAGTCGTAGCACCTCCTTCTCATGTTCGAGTGCCTGGGCATACTGGCCCTGCTGTTCCAGCAACTGAGACAGGCCGTTTTGCGCCATCGCCAGTGCGGCCACGTCGCCGAGCTCGGCGGATTTGACGTGGCGATGGCGGCCAGCGGGCAGGACTGCCTGGACCGAGTATCGGCGATCGCGCCGGACGTCATCACACTTGACGTGATGACGTCGCGCGCGGATGGCTGGGAGACCGCGATCCGGCTGCGCGCGAGCCCAGACACCTCACACATCAAAGTCGTGCTGATAACCGGCCGTGCCCAGGACGACCGGACACTGGACAAGCAGGTGAGCGCTGACGCCTACCTGACGATGCCCTTCGACCCGGGCGCGCTTATTCATGCGATCCGAAAGCTGGCGGGCACGCCGGAGCTCGCGCCGCCGAGCCGCTCGACCAGTATCGCCGCCACCGAGCAATCAGCCGCCCGCGGCGAGCCGGCCGTGAGCAGTCCGACCACGACCGGCTAGTGCGTCCCGGCCACCCCGCTCCGGCCGGCCAGCTCCTGCTCCCCACCCACCTCCCCATCCCCCTGCACCGTCGCCACGTCCAGCTTCCACCAGCTGGCCGGCCGACCGAGGACGGTGTAACCGAGCGCCTCGTTGACCGCGATCATGTACTCGTTGGACTGGGCGTTCCAGGTGTCGATCCGTTCCAGCTCCGGCTCAGCCGTCTGGAGCCACTCCGCCATGGCCACCTTGACCAGCAGGCCGAGCCGGTGCCCGCGGTGCGCCCTGGTCACGCCGGTCAGCATCTGGTGCCCCCAGCCCGGATCGGCCGGATCCACCGCGACCTCGGTCAGGGCGGCCAGTTCCCCGGTGGCGTCGTGCCGCGCCGCTATCGAGTAGATCCGCAGCCCGTAGAGCGGGCGCAGGTCGTTGACGCGCTCGCGGACCCGCTCTGCGTCCCAGACCGCGGGCGCGGTCTCCGGGTCGTGCGGGGCGTCGTTGAGCGCGGCGAATAGCCCCGCCGCCTGCTCGATGAACTCCTCGGGCACCAGCCCGGTCCAGGACACCAGCGAATAGTCCGAGGCCTTTTCTTCGGCGCTCGCGCGCAACCGGGCCAGCTCGTCGTCTCCGGTCGCGCGGATGTCCATCACCCGCTGCACGTCCACCAGACCTTGCCCCGCGCCCGCGGCGCGGGCGAAGGCCTCGCCGTCGCCGCCCAGGCGGGTGGGCGCGGTGAGCACCGAACGCCCGTGCTCGGCCGCCCGCGTCGCCGCGTGCTTCAGCAGCGCCCTGCCGATTCCGCGCCGCCGCTGCGCCGGATGAACCACTAGCGTCAGCTCGGTCTGGTCGAGGTTCTCCAGGTCGGGCAGCTCCAGCAGGTACCAGCCTGCGACCGTGCCCTCCGCTATGCCCTCGGCCAGCCATACCTCGCGCGGGTTGCCGCCCCACCCTGTGGTCAGCCAGCCGCGGAACGGCCGCTCGGTGAAGAACGGCCCGTCGGGTTCGTCCGCCCGCTGGGCGGCCAGGAACACCTCGAAACAGGCGCGGATCGTGTCCGCGTCCGCCAGGTCAACTTGCTTGATCCGCATCCTCACAGCAAACCCGGCCCGGCCTCATCCACGCCACTGAATATTCTCCCCGCTACCCCCTCGTCGCATCCCCGTCTCGTCCGGGCTGGTAGGGTGGGCCTCGATGTTGTGCGAGCTGCTCCTGCTTAGCGGCCGCGGCGGGGGCCGATAGGCCGGCTCCCTCGCCGCGGGGTATTGGCGCGTGCGCTGGCCATGCCAATCTCGCCTTTGGAGCAGCAGATCATGCAATCCGATTATCCGTACCATCGCGTCACGCCCCCGCAGCAGCAGCCCAGCGGCATGCCGTGCCAGCGTTACACCCCGTTCCAGCCGGTCGACCTCCCGGACCGCCGCTGGCCCGGCCGGTCCGTGACCCGCGCGCCGCGCTGGCTGTCCACCGACCTGCGGGACGGCAACCAGGCCCTGATCGACCCGATGAGCCCGGCCCGCAAGCACAAGATGTTCGACCTGCTGGTGCGGATGGGCTACAAGGAGATCGAGGTCGGGTTCCCGTCCGCCAGCCAGACCGACTTCGACTTCGTCCGCGAGCTGATCGAAGGCGACCGGGTTCCCGACGACATCCGGATCTCGGTCCTCACCCAGGCCCGCGAGGACCTGATCGAGCGCTCGGTCCAGTCGCTGGTCGGCGCGCGCATGGCCACCGTGCACCTGTACAACGCGACCGCGCCGATCTTCCGCCGGGTGGTGTTCCGGATCGACCGGGAGGAGTGCAAGGCACTGGCCGTCGAGGGCACCCGGCACGTCATGAAGTACGCCGAGGCACTACCTGGACGGCACCGACTTCGGCTACGAGTACTCGCCGGAGATCTTCATGGACACCGAGCTCGACTTCGCCCTTGACGTCTGCGCGGGCGTCATGGACGTCTGGCAGCCCGAGCCGGACCGGGAGATCATCCTCAACCTGCCGTGCACGGTCGAGCGGTCCACCCCGAACGTCTACGCCGACCAGATCGAGTGGATGAGCCGGAACCTGCCCCGCCGCAACTCGGTCTGCGTGTCGGTCCACACCCACAACGATCGCGGCACCGCCGTCGCCGACGCGGAACTGGCCGTGCTGGCCGGCGCCGACCGGATCGAGGGGTGCCTGTTCGGCAACGGCGAGCGGACCGGCAACGTCTGCCTGGTCACCCTCGGGCTGAACCTGTTCAGCCAGGGCATCGACCCGATGATCGACTTCTCCGACATCGACGAGATCCGTCGCACGGTGGAGTACTGCAACCAGCTCCCGGTCCACCCGCGCCACCCCTACGCCGGTGACCTGGTCTACACCGCGTTCTCCGGCTCGCACCAGGACGCGATCAAGAAGGGCTTCGAGGCGCTCGAGGCCGACGCCGCCCAGGCCGGGGTCCCGTTCGCCTCCTACCCGTGGGCGGTGCCGTACCTGGCCATCGACCCGCACGACGTCGGCCGCAGCTACGAGGCCGTGATCAGGGTCAACTCGCAGTCGGGCAAGGGCGGCGTGGCCTACCTGATGAAGGCCGAGCACCGGCTGGACCTGCCCCGCCGGCTGCAGATCGAGTTCTCCCGGGTCATCCAGTCGCACACCGACATCGAGGGCGGCGAGGTGACCGCGGCCCAGATGTGGGACATCTTCGCCACCGAGTACCTGGCCGAAGGGCCGCTGGGCCTGCTCGACCACCAGAGCTCCTCGGTCGTGGAGTCCAAGCACGCGCTCACCGCGGAGATCTCCGCCGACGGGCAGGCGCAGCTGGTCGAGGGCATCGGCAACGGCCCGATCTCCGCGTTCTGCGACGCGCTGGCCACCATCGGCATCGAGGCGCGGGTGCTCGACTACACCGAGCACGCGCTCACCCAGGGCACCGACGCCCAGGCTGCCTCGTACGTGGAGTGCGAGATCGGCGGCCAGGTCTACTGGGGTGTCGGCGTCGACACCAACACGGCCAGCGCGTCGATGCGCGCCGTGCTGTCCGCGGTCAACCGCTCCCGGCGGGCCTGACCAGCTCGGCCACGATGTCGGCGGCGGGCTGGATGCGCCTGGCCAGCGCCACGCTCTGGCCCGCCCACATCGAGAGCGCCTCGATGTCGCCGGTCATCCCGTCCAGCGGCAGCGCGGAAGAATAACGAACGACCGGCCGGCCGTCGGCCTGTAGCGCGATCCGCTCGCCCTCGGCCGGCCGGCCGCCCGGCCGGGGGCGGCCCGCCGCCTCCCAGGCGCGCGCGGTCGAGTTGCGCAGGGCCCGGTGCGGCGCGTCCGGCCAGCCGACCTCGAACAGGTCTGCGTACCACTGCGCGTCGGTTTCCGCCGCGCCGATGAGCCGGCGCCGGTAGTCCTCGTGCACCGGAGCCTCCTGGGCCAGCAGGAACCGGGTGCCCAGCCACGCCGCCTGCGCGCCCAGGGCCAGCACGGCGGCCACGCCGCGCGCGTCGCCGATCCCGCCCGCCGCGATCACCGGTACCGGCGCCACCGCGTCGACCACCGCCGGGACCAGGGGCAGCGTCGCGATGCCGCCCCACACGTGCCCGCCCGCCTCCCAGCCCTGGGCCACGATCACGTCGACCCCGGCCTCGGCCGCCCGCCGCGCCTCGGCCGCGCTGCCCACCGTGTGCAGGACCAGCGCGCCCGCCTGGTGGATCTGGTCGACGTAGGGCGCGGGATCTCCCCAGGTGAGCGAGACGATCCGCAGCCCCGCCTCGAGCGCCTGGTCCAGGCGGCGGTGCTGATCCCACTGCAGCACCAGGTTGCCGCCGAACGGCCGTTCCGTCAGCGCCGCGGTCTGGCCGACGATGCCGGCCACGTCAGCGGTCCAGGTCAGCGCCAGCATGCCGAGCGCGCCCGCCTCCGACACCGCCGCGGCGAGCCGCGGCACCGCCGCCGAGCCGACCGGGGCCTGGACGATGGGCTCCTCGATTCCGAGCATTTCGCAGACCGGCGTACGCATGACGGCAGCCTACGGCCCGGCGAAGCGTCCCTTTGTCCGCACCATGCGGGAGAATAGGCAGGTGCTGCCTTACCGGGACGACGGGATCGTGCTGCGGACTCAGAAGCTGGGCGAGGCCGACCGGATCATCACCGTCCTGGGCCGGACTACCGGCCGGGTCCGCGCGGTGGCCAAGGGCGTCCGCCGCACCAAGTCGCGGTTCGGCGCCCGGCTCGAGCCGTTCACGCACGTCGACCTTATGCTGCACCCGGGCCGCTCGCTGGACGTGATCACCCAGGCCGAGGTCATCCGGCCCTACGGCGAGCCGCTGGCCGCGGACTACCCCCGCTACACGGCGGGCGTGGCCATGCTGGAGACCGCCGAGCGGTTCACCCCGGTGGAGAAGGAACCCGCCCTGCGCCAGCTGTTGCTGCTCATCGGCGGGCTGCGGTCCCTGGCTGAGGCCGAGCACGACTCCCGACTGGTCCTGGACGCCTTCCTGCTGCGCTCGCTGGCGGTGGCCGGCTACGCGCCCGCCCTGGAGGAGTGCGCCCGCTGCGGCGCGTCGGCCAGCGGCCGGGCCCGCCCCGGGGCCAGTGCGCCCGACGGTGAGGTGCGGCTGCCGGCCTTCGCCGTCGCGGCCGGCGGCATGGTGTGCGCGTCCTGCCGCCCGCCCGGCGCGGCCGCGCCCGCGGCGGGCACCGTGGGCCTGATGCTCGCCCTGCTGCAAGGCGACTGGGACCGCGCCGACCGCAGCGAGCGACGGCACCGGGCCGAGTGCAGCGGGCTGGTCGCCGCCTACCTTCAATGGCACCTGGAGCAATCGATCCGTTCACTGCGTCACGTGGAGCTTGACATCCTCCCTCGTCCTCAGATGAGGGATTCCAGCTACTCACGTCCGGCTAAGGAGGCAAGCAGTTGAGGTTCGGATGTTGGGAGCAGCCGGTACCGCGACATGCGAACACACTATCGGATACCGCCGACATTTCGGGGGAGGTGAGGCGGTGTCTCAACCCCGGCCTAAAGGCCGGTTTCTCCAGGCCGCGATCCCGATGAATGAGGGCAACTCGAAGGCCCGGCGGCGTCGCCCATCCCGTCCCGCCGGCGTCCGCCCGCCCGATCCGCATCCGAGCGGGGTCAAGGCGCCGGACATCCCGCCCGACCTGGTTCCCCGGCACGTGGCCCTGGTCATGGACGGCGACGGCCGGTGGGCGAAAAAGCGCGGGCTGCCCAGGACCGAAGGTCACAAGGAGGGCGAGTCCTCGCTGCTCGACGTGATCATGGGGGCGATCGAGCTCGGTATTCCGTACCTGTCCGCCTACGCCTTCTCGACCGAGAACTGGCGGCGCTCGCCCGACGAGGTGCGCTTCCTGATGGGCTTTAACCGCGACGTCATTCACCGCCGCCGCGACCTGCTGAACGACATGGGCGTCCGCATCCGCTGGGCTGGCCGCCGGCCCCGGCTCTGGCGCAGCGTGATCAGCGAACTGGAGTACGCCGAGCAGCTCTCCGCCGGGAATACCGTCCTGACCTTGCAGTTCTGCGTCAACTACGGCGGCCGGGCGGAGATCGCCGACGCCGCCGCCGCGATCGCGGCCGATGTCGCGGCCGGAAAACTCCGCGCGGATAAGGTTACCGAAAAGGTGTTCGCTCGCTATCTCTACGAGCCGGGGATGCCGGACGTCGACCTTTTCGTCAGGTCGTCCGGGGAGCAGCGCCTGTCCAACTTCCTGCTCTGGCAGTCCGCCTACGCCGAACTGGTTTTCCTCGATACCCTCTGGCCCGACTTCGACCGGCGCCACCTGTGGCACGCGTGCGAGATCTACGCCAGCCGCGACCGCCGGTACGGCGGAGCTCAGCCCAACCCCGTTCCCGTCCCGCCGGATCCCCGCCCATAGCTCCCATAAGCACACAGGGTGCCCCCGCGGGCCGGGTGATCCTCAAACGGGCGTGCGAAAATTAGCCGTTTAGCTCCTAACGGGAGCCGTCCTTTATCAATAGGTCACGTAACGTTCCCCGGCGCCGCCGGAAAAATTTCTCGGCCGAACGCAGTTTCGCTTCTACCGAATTCCTGCTGGCGGATCCGGCGCGCATCCCGGCGCGGGCGGCGGTTTTTGCAACCGAACAGATTCACTGTGAGTAACTCACCGGATACGGGGAACATTACAGCCTGCCGGTGCGCAAGGACCGAACTCGTGGGGCGAAACGATCCTTGATGTGCCCGTGGGGGATTTACCAATCATTGGTTACGGGGTTCATTCAGGGGGATTAATGCGTCGCGCCGCAGTGGCTGTCATGGTCGGGTGCGCGTTCGGGGGAATCGCAACGGGAGTCGGGCATCAGCGCGATATCTCCGGCGTTCGCCTGACCGCCGCCATCCAGCCCATCACCAATAAGACGGCCGCTAAGGTCACGGCGCCGGCCATGAAAACCGTCGAGTACCGCGGTTACGCGATCCGGGTCCCGGCCGCCTGGCCGGTGTACTCGCTCAGCAAGGATCCCCGCCGGTGCGTCCGGTACGACGCAAACGCCGTTTATCTCGGCACCCCCGGTCCCAACCCGAACTGCCCGGCGCACGTCGTCGGCCACGCCGACACGATCAGCATCGGCGGCCCGGCCACGCCGGGACCACGGTCGACCCCGGTCCGGACCGACCTGCGGGCCGCGGTGGGAGCCAAGCGCGCGGGCCCCGACATGCCCGCCGCGCCGGGCACGATCATGCAGAACGCCCAGCTGCGCGAGCTTTCCGTAGCCATGCCCGACAGCGCCCCGGCCATCACCGCCACGTACGGGACCAGCGCCGATGAGATCATGCAGGTCCTGGCGGGCGTGCGCCGGATCACTCAGCAGTCGGCCCCGACCAGTACCACCGCGCCGAACACGGTTCAGCAGCCGTCGGGGGGCACGCCCACGCCGGCTCCCTGGCCGACGAACCCGGCGCCGCCCTCCTGGATCCCGCCGTCCTGGCCCACGCCCGCGCCGACCGGCACGGGCCTGCCGACGCAGCCGCCCAACCCGGTGCCCTCCTCCACGCCGCCGCCCGCGCCGCCAGCCGGTGCCCTGGCCGGCTTTGACACCTGCGGCGCCCCGTCGCTGCGGACCATGAAGGCCTGGCGGGCCAGGTACGCCGTCGCCGCGATCTACATCGGCGGCCAGGAGATGGGCTGCGGTTACGGCAACCTGTCCAAGACCTGGGT
This sequence comes from uncultured Actinomycetes bacterium, assembly GCA_963822765.1. Taxonomy (GTDB): domain Bacteria; phylum Actinomycetota; class Actinomycetes; order Streptosporangiales; family Streptosporangiaceae; genus Palsa-504. The sequence goes on from CAWGJL010000036.1 coordinate 112,004, forward strand.
CCAGTCCGCCGAGGCCATGGGCTGGTCCCTGATGCCGACCTTCGTCGGGCTGCAGGCACCCTGCAATAGCTTCAGCGACGAGATCAACCCGAGCCAGGCGGCCCAGCAGGGACAGCAGGCCGCCATTCAGGCGGTCAGTGACGCGGCCTCGTTCGGCCTGGGCCCGGGCTCGCCGATCTACTTCGACATGGAGGCCTACAACGAGAAGAAGTCCAGCTGCGTGACCGCGGTGCTCACCTTCCTGGGCGCCTGGGACCGTAAGGTGCAGGCCAGCGGTTACGTGTCCGGGGTGTACTCCAGCGCGGGCTCGGGCGTGATCAACCTGCAGAACACGAGCAGCGTCGGCGGCCACCCGCTCGCCAGGCCGCAGGCCATCTGGTTCGCGCTGTGGGACAACGCGGTCAACCTGACCGGATCGCCCTACATGACCCCCGCGGTATGGTCGGCTTCGGCCCGGGCCAAGCAGTACGCCGGACCGCGGGTGGTGACCGTGGGCGGGATCTCGATGAACATCGACTCGGACCTGGTGAACAGCCCGGTGGCCCGAGGGTGACCCGCGGTCACCGATCCGCACCGGGCGAATCCAGTTCGCGATCGTCCGCTGGTGATCCTAAGCTAGGGGCCTCCGGACATGGAGGCGGCCGCAGTCGCCCCCGAACCCGGATCACCACGGGGATCGCGCCCGTCGCGCCCACCGACCGCCAGCCGGATGGAGACCACAGATGGCCTTGCGCAGTGACCGCCTCGACGCCATTGTCAGCCTGAGCAAACGACGGGGATTCGTCTACCCGTCCAGCGAGATCTACGGGGGCCTGCGAGCCTCCTGGGACTACGGACCGCTCGGCGTGGAGCTGAAGAACAACATCAAGCGCCAGTGGTGGCGGACGATGGTAACCGAGCGCGACGACATCGTCGGCCTGGACTCCTCGGTGATCCTGGCCCGTGAGGTGTGGGAGGCGAGCGGGCACGTCACCGAGTTCGTCGACCCGCTCACCGAGTGCTCGTTCTGCCACAAGCGGTACCGGGCCGATCACCTCATCGAGGCCTACGAGGAGCGGCACGGCCACCCGCCGGTCGGCGGCCTGGAGGAGCTCACGTGCCCGAACTGCGGCAACCGCGGCACCTTCACCGAGCCGCGGATGTTCAACGGGCTGCTGCGTACGCACCTGGGCCCGGTGGAGGACGAATCCGGGCTGGCCTACCTGCGCCCGGAGACCGCGCAGGGCATCTTCATCAACTTCAAGAACGTGCTGCAGACCTCGCGCAAGAAGATCCCGTTCGGCATCGGGCAGATCGGCAAGTCGTTCCGCAACGAGATCACCCCGGGCAACTTCATCTTCCGGACCCGCGAGTTCGAGCAGATGGAGATGGAGTTCTTCGTCGCCCCCGGGACCGACGAGGAGTGGCACCAGACCTGGATCGACACCCGCCTGGCCTGGTACACCGACCTCGGCATCCGCGAGGAGAACCTCCGGCTGTACGAGCACCCGAAGGAGAAGCTGTCGCACTACTCCAAGCGCACGGTCGACATCGAGTACAAGTTTGACTTCGCGGGCGCCGAGTGGGGCGAGCTCGAGGGCATCGCCAACCGCACCGACTACGACCTGACCACCCACCAGGAGGCGTCCGGCCAGGACCTGTCCTACCTGGACCAGGAGTCGGGGGAGCGGGTCATCCCCTACGTGATCGAGCCCGCGGCCGGCGTCGACCGCGGCGCGCTGGTGTTCCTGCTCGACGCGTACGCCGAGGACGAGGCGCCGGACGCCAAGGGCAACCTGGAGAAGCGGACCGTGCTGCGCCTGGACCGCAGGCTCGCGCCGGTCAAGGTCGCGGTCCTCCCGCTGTCGCGCAACGCCGACCTGTCGCCCAAGGCCCGCGACCTGGCCGCGGCGCTGCGCAAGCACTGGAACACCGACTTCGACGACGCCAGCGCGATCGGCCGCCGCTACCGCCGCCAGGACGAGATCGGCACCCCGTTCTGCGTCACCGTCGACTTCGACACGCTGAACGACCAAGCCGTCACCGTCCGCGATCGCGACACCATGCTCCAAGAACGCGTCGCCATCGCCCAGGTCGAGTCCTACCTAACCGACCGCCTAGGCCCCTGCTAACCCCCGCGCGCCCCGTAACCCGGAGCTTCCTGCGCGCGGCGGTAGATCTCGGCCGCGGCCAGGTGGAAGCCGTCCGGCAGGCCCGCCGCGGCCATGGCCGCGGCGATTTCCTCCATCTCCGCCACCCAGCGCCAGCCCTTGGCCGCCGCGGACCCGGCGGCCCGGGCCGACCACTCGGTCAGGGCCGGCTGGGAAGCGCCCCACTCGGCCAGCAGCGAGTCCTCGACGCCTTCGGCCCGGGCCAGCGCCCGGGCCGCCAGCAGCAGCGCCGCGCTGCCCTTGGTCCACGACGCGTAGGCCATCTTCACCGCCGACGCCGCGAACAAGCCGCCGCCAAGCAGGCCATCGCCGCCAAGCAGGCCATCGCGGCCAACGGGGCCGTCGGCGTCCGCCAAGCCGTCACCGCCGATCACCCGCGCGTCGACCGCGCCGCCCGCGAACAGCCGCTGCACTTCCCCGGCCCGCGCCCCGGACAGGTAGAGCCGGATGAAACCAGGCGCCACCGGGGGAGAGCCGATGATCCCGCCGTCCACGTAGCTGCCCCCGCCGGCCGCCACGATCGCGGCGATCTCCCGCGCGGTATCCGGCGAGACCGCATTGGCGTCGACGTAAACCCCGCCGGACCCCGCCCCCTCCCGGGCCACCCCCAGCGCCGCCCCCTCCCGGGCCACCCCCAGCGCCGCGACCTCCCGCGCCACGCCGAGAGCCGCATGCGGCGGGCACACCGACACGATGACGTCGGCCTCCCGGGTCAGGCCCGCCAGCCCCCCGGAGGCGACGGTCAGCCCGGCCGCCGCCGCTCGCGCCGCGCTGGCCGCGCTGCGTCCCTCCGGCACCCACAGCACCCGGTGACCCGCCGCGGTCAGGCACTGCCCGACCGCGGCCCCCATCTCACCAGGATGCAGCAGCCCGACCGTCGTCTCGCTCATGTCCCCATTTCACCAGGCGCCGGACAGCGATGGCTCCGAGGCCACCGTCGCGTGTAGCGGCGTGAACTTGTTCCCGCTGATCACGCTGACCCGCCCGCCGCCGCTGTCCGGAATCACGCCGATGAGCACGCTGCCCGATGCATTGGACCACAGCACAGGGTAAGCTCCTGACCCGCCGGCGCAGCGCCGTGCGGCATCCGTTGATCACGCTGGAGCGCACGTAGGCCAGCGCGTTGGCCTCCTCCGACAGCGCGTGCCAGCGCCGGTACAGTCCGCAGAACGCCTCCTGCACCACGTCCTCGGCGGCGGGCCGGTCACCGAGCATGACCACCGCCAGCCTGATCAGCCCGAGCGCGTGCGCCTCGTACAACGCGGTCACCGCTTCGGCCGCGCCAGTACGCCGCGGCGGCGGCCCCGGTTCTGGTGGCAGCGGACTGACCTCCGTGACGTTGGCTTTCACATATCAGAGACGTCGCCACCGCGCTCTGGTTGCGTGCCCCGGCCGTAAACGAAGGACGGTAGAGTCCAGAGCGAATACACGACGTCGCGCACTGCGAAGAGCAGGACGAGGAGCAGGAAGTGCCGAAGCTCGTTTATGACTTCACCGAGGGCAACAAGGACCTAAAGGATCTGCTGGGTGGTAAAGGGGCCAACCTGGCCGAGATGACCAACCTGGGGCTGCCGGTGCCGCCCGGATTCGTGATTACTACCGAGGCGTGCCGTTACTACCTTCAGCACGGCACGACTCCCGAAGGCCTGGACACCGAAATCCAGGACCACCTGACCAAGCTCGAAAGCGCCATGGGCCGCAAGCTCGGCGACCCCGCGGACCCGCTGCTGGTCAGCGTCCGGTCCGGGGCCAAGTTCTCCATGCCGGGCATGATGGAGACCGTCCTGAACATCGGCCTGTCCGACGAGTCGGTGCAGGGCCTGGCCAAGCAGGCCGGCAATGAGCGCTTCGCCTGGGACTCCTACCGGCGTCTGCTCCAGATGTTCGGCAAGACCGTGCTCGACATCGAGGGCGAGCACTTCGAGCACGCCATTGACGCCGCCAAGCAGGCCAAGGGCGTCCGCAACGATCTGGACCTGGACGCGAACGATCTGCAGGGCCTGGTCGAGACGTTCAAGGGCATCATCAAGGCGCAGACCGGCCGGGACTTCCCGCAGGACCCGCGGGAACAGATGGAGCTAGCCATCAAGGCCGTGTTCGACTCCTGGAACGCCGACCGCGCGATCCTGTACCGCCGCCAGGAGCGCATCCCCGCCGACCTGGGTACCGCGGTGAACGTGGTCACGATGGTGTTCGGCAACCTCGGCATGGACTCGGGCACCGGTGTGGCCTTCACCCGTGACCCGGGCACCGGCGCGCAGGGCGTCTACGGTGACTACCTGCAGAACGCCCAGGGCGAGGACGTCGTCGCGGGCATCAGGAACACCGTCCCGCTGCAGGACCTCGAGGACATCAACAAGCCGGTGTTCGACGAGCTCATGCAGATCATGCGGACGCTGGAGAACCACTACCGCGACCTGTGCGACATCGAGTTCACCGTCGAGCGCGGCAAGCTGTGGATGCTGCAGACCCGGGTCGGCAAGCGCACCGCCGCGGCCGCCTTCCGCATCGCCATGCAGCTCGTCGACCAGGGCCTGATCGATGAGGACGAGGCGCTGCGCCGGGTGTCAGGCGAGGAACTGGCCCGGCTGATGTTCCCCCGGTTCGACACCAGCGGTGAGATCACCAAGATCGCCACCGGAGTGAGCGCGTCCCCGGGCGCGGCGGTCGGCAAGGCCGTCTTCGACTCGGCCCGCGCCGTCGAATGGGCGAGCAACGGCGAGAAGGTCATCCTGGTCCGGCGCGAGACCAACCCGGACGACCTGCACGGCATGATCGCCGCCCAGGGCATCTTGACCAGCCGCGGCGGTAAGACCAGCCACGCGGCCGTGGTCGCCCGCGGCATGGGCAAGACCTGCGTGTGCGGCGCCGACGAGCTCACCGTGGACACCAAGGCCCGCAAGTTCACCGCCCCCGGCGACATCACGGTCAGCGAGGGCGACGTGATCTCCATCGACGGCACCAGCGGTGTCGTCTACCTGGGCGAGATCCCGGTCGTCTCCTCCGAGGTCGTGCGCTACTTCGAGGGCGAGCTGCACCCGCACGCCGCCGAGGCCGACGACCTGATCCGGGCCGTGCACTCGATCATGGTCCACGCCGACCACAAGCGCCGCCTCGGCGTGCACGCCAACGCCGACAACGGCCCCGACTGCGCCCGGGCCCGCCGGTTCGGCGCGGGCGGCGTCGGCCTGGTCCGCACCGAGCACATGTTCCTCGGCGAGCGCCGCCAGCTGATCGAGGACCTGGTCCTGGCCAGCACCGACGACGACCGCCAGCGCGCGCTCGACGCGCTCGAGCCGCTCCAGCGCGGCGACTTCGTCGAGATCCTGGACGCCATGGACGGCCTGCCGGTGACCATCCGGCTGATCGACCCGCCGCTGCACGAGTTCCTCCCCGACCTCACGGACCTGTCCGTGAAGATCGCGCTGGCCGGCGATAGCGCGACTGAGAAGGACAAGGAACTGCTGGCCGCGGTCCGCCGGCTGCACGAGCAGAACCCCATGCTCGGCCTGCGCGGCGTCCGGCTCGGCCTGGTCATCCCGGGCCTGACCGACATGCAGGTCCGCGCGATCGCGCACGCCGCCGCGCAGCTCAAGCAGGCGGGCAAGGACCCGCAGCCGGAGGTCATGATCCCGCTCACCGCGACCGTGCAGGAGATGGAGATCAGCCGCGAGCGGGCCGAGAAGGTCCTCAAGGACGTCGAGGAAGAAACCGGCACCCACGTGCACACGCTGATCGGCACCATGATCGAGGTGCCGCGGGCGGCGCTGAACGCGGGCCCGATCGCCGGCAGCGCGGAGTTCTTCTCCTTCGGCACGAACGACCTGACCCAGATGACCTGGGGCTTCTCGCGTGACGACGTGGAGGGCGCGTTCTTCAGCAGGTACATCGAGCTGGGCATCTTCGGCGTCTCGCCGTTCGAGACGATCGACCGGGACGGCGTCGGCCGGCTGGTCGACATCGCGGTCAAGGAAGGCCGGGCCGCCCGGCCGGACCTGCACCTCGGCGTCTGCGGCGAGCACGGCGGCGACCCGGACTCGGTGCACTTCTTCCACCAGGTCGGCCTGGACTACGTGTCCTGCTCGCCGTTCCGGGTCCCGATCGCCCGCCTGGAGGCAGGCCGCGCCGCACTGGCCGGCGGCGGCTCCGACAGCAGGTAATGACGGGGTACGACGCAAGCGCCACGGCCCGCTGGGTGGCAGAGCCGCCCAAGCGGGCCGGGCGCAGCGATTTCGAACGGGACCGGGCCCGTGTCCTGCACAGCGCCGCGCTGCGCCGGCTGGCGGCCAAGACCCAGGTCGTGACGGCCGGCTCGGCCGACTTCCCCCGCACCAGGCTCACCCACTCCCTGGAGTGCGCGCAGATCGGGCGGGAACTCGGCCGCGAGATCGGCTGCGACCCCGACCTGGTCGACGCCGCCTGCCTCGCGCACGACATCGGCCACAGCCCGTTCGGTCACAACGGCGAGACCGCCCTCAACGACCTGGCCGCCGACGCGGGCGGGTTCGAGGGCAACGCCCAGTCGCTGCGCCTGCTGACCCGGCTGGAGCCGAAGGTCCAAAGCGCGGGCCTGAACCTGACCCGGGCCACCCTGGACGCCACCCTCAAGTACCCCTGGTACCGTGCTGGCCCGGGGGGGCGACCCCCCGGATCCCCCCGATCACGGGGTGGCTCCCCGCCCCCCCGTACCCCCCTGGCCCCCCAGACCCCCCTGGCCCCCCCGCCAGGGCAGGGCCCCGGCACCAAGTTCGGCGTCTACGCCGAGGACGCCGCGGTCTTCGGCTGGATCCGCCAGGGCGCGCCAGCCGGGCCCCGCCGCTGCCTGGAGGCCCAGGTCATGGACTGGGCCGACGACGTGGCCTACTCGGTCCATGACCTGGAAGACGGCTTCGCGGCCGGCCTGATCACCTTTAAAAACCTCAATTCTTCGGCCGAACGGGCCGTGGTATCACACACCACAGCCACCACGTATCTCGGCGAAGACGTCTCCCTGGCCGAACTCACCAATGTGCTTGACGCGCTCCTCGCCCTGGACGTGTGGCCCGCCTCCTACGACGGCGGCCCGGACAGCGCCGCCGCGCTGAAGAACGTGACCAGCGAGCTGATCGGCCGCTTCTGCATCGCCGCCCAGGACGCCACCCTCGCCGCCCACCCCCGCCCGCTCACCCGGTACGCCGCGGACCTCATCGTGCCGCGCCAGCAGCGGCTGGAATGCGCCCTGCTCAAGGGGATCACCGCGCACTACGTGATGACCCGCGCCGGGGTGATCGCGGCCCAGGCCCGGGAACGCGAACTGCTGGCCGAGCTGGCCTACGCGGTCGAGCGCGGCGCACCGGGCACCCTGGATCCGCTGCTGCGCCCGGCCTGGCACGCAGCGCAGACCGACACGGCGCGCCGCCGCGTGGTCATCGACCAGATCGCCAGTCTCACCGACACCTCGGCGATCGCCTGGCACCACCGTCTGTGCGAGCCCTAATCTTGGCGCATGCCAACCTTTGTGATCGCTGGTGCCAGCCTGGCCGGGGCTAAGGCCGCCGAGACGCTGCGTGACGAGGGCTTCGACGGACAGATCGTGTTGCTGGGCGCCGAGCCCGAACGCCCCTACGAGCGCCCGCCGCTGTCCAAGGGTTACCTGCTCGGCAACGACGAGCTTGACTCGGTCTTCGTGCACCCGGCGGAATGGTACGCCGAGCACGACGTCGACCTGCGGATGGGCGTGACCGTGACCGGCATCGACCGCGCCGCCTCCGCCGTGACCACCGCCGACGGCAGCACCGTTCACTACGACAAGCTCCTCCTGTGCACCGGCGCGTCGCCGCGGCGGCTGAACTTCCCCGGCTCCGACCGGGATGAGGTGCGCTACCTGCGCACCACGGCCGACTCGGAGCGGCTGCGCGCCGCGTTCCAGGCCACCCCGCGGGTGGTGGTGGCCGGGGCTGGCTGGATCGGCCTGGAGACCACCGCCGCCGCCCGGTCCTACGGCTGCCCGGTCACCGTCCTGGAGCCCCAGCCCGGCGCGCTGCACGACCAGCTCGGCCCCGAGCTGGGCGAGGTCTTCACCGCCCTGCACCGCGCGCACGACGTCGACTTCCGCTTCGGCGAGCGGGCCGCCGAGTTCCGCCCGGGCCTGGTCATCACCTCCGCGGGCGCCGAAGTCCCCGCCGACCTGCTCGTGGTCGGCATCGGCGCGGCCCCCAACGACCAGCTGGCCAAGGCCGCGGGGCTGGAAGTCGACAATGGCGTGCTGACCGACGAATTCCTGCGCACCTCCGATGAGAACATCTTCGCCGCCGGCGACGTCGCGAACTCGTTCAACCCGCTGCTCGGCCGGCAGGTCCGCGTCGAGCACTGGGCCAACGCCCTGAACGGCGGCCCGGCCGCCGCCCGGTCCATGCTCGGCAAGCCCGTGGTGTACGACCCCGTGCCGTACTTCTACAGCGACCAGTACGAGCTCGGCATGGAGTGCGCGGGCCTGCCCTCACCCGGCGGCTACGACCAGGTCGTCTACCGCGGCGACCGCGACTCCGGCGAGTTCATCGCGTTCTGGCTCCTCCGCGGCACGGTCATCGCCGGAATGAACGTCAACGTCTGGGACGTCAACGACGACATCCAGTCCCTCATCCGCTCCGCCCGCCAAGTAAACCCCACCCGCCTAACCAACCCCGAAATCCCCCTCCCCGACCTCTAACCCCACTCGCCGGCCCGCTGCCGCCCAGCCGCCCAGTCCGCCCAGGTCCGCCCAGTCCGCCCAGCCGCCCAGTCCGCCCAGTCCGCCCAGTCCGCCCAGTCCGCCCAGTCCGCCCAGTCCGCCCAGTCCGCCCGTCCGCCCTAGCCGCGGCCCGCTCTCACCCTTCGCTTCCTGCCCCGACGCCTACGTGACCACCCACCCAGCCCGCTGACCCCACGCGCCCCTGACTCATCTCAGCTACCTAACCGTACTCCGCGCCACCGTCGATGCTCGTCCCACCGTCCTCGTTGACCCCACACGTCCCATTTGCGTGGAATATCCGGCTTCCGTGGAGCATTTGGGCAACCCCAGTTGCCCAGATCGACCACGTAAGCCAAATCTTCCACGATCTTTTTCGGATGCCGGAAATGTCGGTGCTGAGCGTCACACTGTGCAGCGTGGCCAGTGAGCTTCCTTACACGCTCCGCGACCTCGCCAGGCATCAGGGCGGAGTCGTCTCGCGCTCGCAGGCCCTGAAGTCGGGATTGTCCGCCGGCAGGATCAAGTTCAGGGTCAGCAGCGGCCGTTGGCAGCAGCTGCATCCCGGCGTCTACGCGACGTTCACTGGAGGGCCAGGCCGCAGCGCGTTGCTGTGGGCGGCGGTCCTCGCGGCGGGACCAGGCGCGATGCTCAGTCACGAAACCGCAGCCGAGCTTCAGCGCCTCAGTGACAAGCCGGTCCAGGCGATTCATGTGACCGTTCCCCGTCAGCGCCGCGTCCGCGTCGCAGATGGTGTCGCCATCCACCGGTCGGGGCGTGCGATGGAGGCGGTACAGCGGGACAGCAACCCGCCGCGGACCAGCATCGAGGAGACGGTGCTTGACCTGACGCAGGCGGCCAGCAGCTTCGATGACGTGTGCGGGTGGGTGACTCGCGCGTTCGCGCGGGACCTGACCGACGAGAGCAGGCTGCGCGCGGCGATGCGCCAGCGGCCGAAGCTGCGCTGGCGGGCTGACCTGTATGAGCTCATTGCTGCCGCGGCCTGCGGAGACCACTCAGTACTGGAGTATCGCTACGACCGCGACGTGGAACGGGCGCACGGGCTGCCCGAGCCGGTCCGGCAGGCGCCATTCACTGGGCCCGACGGCCGCAAAGGGCGCCGGGATCGCCTGTACCAGCCGTACGGGGTCGTAGTCGAGCTGGACGGGCGGCTCGGCCACGGGCCGGAGGACCAGTGGCGGGACAAGGACCGCGACAACGCTGCCGCCGTGGACGGGCATCAATCTCTGAGGTACGGCTGGGAGCACGTCCGGTGGCATCCGTGCGCGACCGCCCTCCAGGTCGCCCGGGTGCTCAAGGTCCACGGCTGGGATGGCTGGCCACGGCCGTGCTCGCCGGGCTGTCCGGGTCGAGCGCGCCGCTCGGTCAAGGCTGGCCGGTGACGGCAGCGAGCACGAGCGAGGTGTCGGTCAGGTCGGGCAGGACGGCATGCGCGCCCGCGGCGGCGAGCTCAGCAGCAGCGAAGCTGCCCGTGGCCACGCCCACCGCGCGGGCGCCGGTGTCCAGCGCGGCGGCCACATCAAGCGGCGTGTCGCCGATCAGCACCGTCGACCGGCCGCCGAAATCCGTCCCGTACGCCGCCCGGGCCGCCCGCCTGGCCACCGTGACCAGCTCGGCCCGGACCTCGTGCACGTCACCGTACGCGCCTACGTCCAGGTCGAGGTGCTCGCCCAGCCGCGGCCGCGGCCAGCTTGACCGCCGCGAGCGGCCGGACGTTGCCCGTGAGCACGGACTGGCGCACCCCGGCGGCGGCCAGCGCGAGAATGGCGGCAGAAGCGCCGGGCAGCGCGCGCACGTAGGCCCGCGCTCCGCCGTCCATCGCGGCCGCCCGGCGCCCGAGCAAGACCATGAAGTCATCCACGTAGGCGGCCGGCGAGTCCACCCCGGCCAGCGCGAGGGTGTCCAGCAGGATGGCCCGGTCGGTGCGCCCCGCCTTGGGCGCGATCGCGGTCAGATCACGTCCGAACAGGTCCTTGAATACCGCCTCGTACAAGCTGTTGCCGAGCCCGCCCGCGGTCAGCAGCGTGTAGTCGACGTCCCACAATACGAGCAGCTCGCCCACGAACCTAGGCTAGCCGCGTCTATCCCCGCGAGCCGCGCGCGGGCGGACTAGACTCGCCGCGACGGGATACCCGGGGCGACGGGAGACCCGCGGCACCCGAACGGGCCGGCGGAGGTGGGCGATGGCTGGGCGGATCCGCGACGAGGACATCGCGGCAGTTCGCGAGCGATCCCCTATCGACGAGGTGGTCGGGGAGTACCTGCAGCTCAAGAACGCAGGCGGCGGCTCGCTCAAGGGCCTGTGCCCGTTCCACGACGAGAAGACCCCCTCGTTCAACGTCACCCCGGCCCGGGGGTTGTTTTACTGCCTGGCGGGGGAGACGCGGGTCCTGACCTGGGAGGGTGTGAAGCCTATCCGCGAACTGGCCGGCGGCACGCACCGCATCCTGGGTAAGCACGGAGACTGGATCGAGGCGCCCTTCCGTTCTTTCGGGGTTCAGCCCTTGATGCGGCTGACGCTAACCCGCAACGGCATCAGCAAGCACATTTTCGCAACCGCGGAGCACCGCTGGTTCGTCCGGTCGGGCAGGACGCAAAAGTCCGACCGCGAAGTCGTCACGAGCGACCTTCGTCCAGGCCACAGGCTCGTTTCGAAGTTTTCCAGGACGAGAGTCAAGCAAACAACACCCTCGCCATTCGGCATTGCCCACGGGGTGACCTTCGGGGACGGTACCCGGAACGGTACGGGTTCGATGGCGCAACTTGATGCCGTCAAGGACGTCGAGCTCCTCAAGTGGTTCCCGGTGAGCATGATGACTCAGCACGGCCGTCAGATGCTCATTCATCATCTGCCACGGTTCTTCAAAGAACTTCCTCCCTTGGACGAGTCGGTCTCGTATCTGTACGGCTGGCTGGCGGGTTACTTCGCTGCAGACGGATGTGTCTCAGCGACAGGTACGGTCATGCTCAATTCGGCCAAGCGTGATGAGCTTGAGTATGTCCGGTTGGTATGCACGCGCCTGGGGATCGGAACCTTCGGGATCACTGAGCAAGTACGGATCGGGTTTGAGGGCAGGGAGCCAAGCTCGCTGTTCAGGATTGTCCTCGTCGACTCCGATCTCACGCCTGAGTTCTTCCTCCTGGACAAGCACCGGCTCCGATTCAACGCCTCCGCCAAGGCCTATGGGCGAAAGGGCTGGGTCGTCCGCGAGGTCGCGCCGACTGATCGGGTGGAAGAAGTCTTCTGCGCCACGGTCGACGAAGGTCACGCCTTCACGCTGGAGGAGAACATCCTCACCGGGAACTGCTTCAGCTGCGCCGAGGGCGGCGACGCGATCAAGTTCGTGCAGAAGATCGACGGGCTCAGCTTCATCGAGGCCGTCGAGCGGCTCGCGGGCCGGGCCGGCATCGAGCTGCGTTACGAGCAGGGCGGGTACGTGCCGGGCCAGGAGCAGAGCCAGCGGCGCCGGCTGATCGACGCGCACCGGCTCGCGGCCGAGTTCTACGCGGAACAACTGCAGCAGCCGCAGGCGGAGCACGCGCGGAAGTTCTTGTCCGAGCGCGGCTTCGAGTCCAAGGACGCGGAACGGTTCGGCGTCGGCTACTCGCCGAAGGCGTGGGAGGACCTGACCCGCCACCTGCGCGGACGCGGCTTCACCGACGCGGAGCTGATCGCCGCGGGCTTGTCCCGGGAGGGTAGCCGCGGCGCGCGGGACTGGTTCCGCGGGCGGCTGATGTGGCCCATCCGGGACCTGTCCGGGGACGTCATCGCGTTCGGCGCGCGCAAGCTCGACCCCGACGATGACGGGCCCAAGTACCTGAACACCCCGGAGACCTCCCTGTTCCGCAAGAGCACCGTGCTGTACGGGGCAGACCTGGCCAAGCGGGAGATCGCCCAGCGCCGGCAGGCGGTCATCGTGGAGGGCTACACCGACGTGATGGCCTGCCACCTGGCCGGGGTACCCACCGCGGTGGCGACCAGCGGCACCTCCTTCGGCGAGGATCACATCAAGGTGCTGCGCCGCCTCATCATGGACACCGACGGGGCCACGGGCGAGGTGATCTTCACCTTCGACGGCGACGCGGCCGGGCAGCGGGCGGCGCTGCGCGCGTTCGGCATGGAGGAGAAGTTCGTCACCCAGACCTTCGTCACCGTGCAGCCCGACGGCCTGGACCCCTGTGACGTACGGCTGGCCCACGGCGACGCGGCCGTGCGCGACCTGATCGCCCGCCGGGTCCCGCTGTTCGAGTTCGCGATCAAGGGCGTGCTCGCGCACCACGACCTGAACACCACCGAGGGTCAGCTCGCCGCGCTGGACGAGGCCGCGCCGATCCTGGCCAAGATCAAGGACAAGGGCCTGCGCGGCCGGTACGCGGTCAACCTGGACCGCTGGCTCGGCCTGATGGACGAGGAGTTCGTGATGGCCCGGGTGCGCACCCACGCGGGGGACACCAGGGCCGCGAAGGACTCCAGGACCGCGGGCAGGCAGCGAGGCGCACCAAGCCCGGCCCAGGCGCAGGAGAAGGGGGCCGGGAACGGGCACCACGGACCGTTCGGCAAAAAAGAAGAAAGCCCCTACGACCCCAGTGATCCGGTGGTCCAGCTGGAACGGCAGGCGCTCCAGCTCGCCGTGCAGCGGCCCGGGTTGTGCGGGCCGGAGTTCGACGCCCTCGGCGCCGACGCGTTCACCGTGCCGGTGCACCGGGCGGTGTTCACGCTGATCGCCGCGTGCGGCGGCACGACAGCGGGCGGCGGCAGCGTCAAACAGTGGGCCGCCCGGCTGCGCGAAGAGGCGCCGAACGAGCGCGCCCAGGCCTTCGTGACCGGGCTCGCGGTCGAGCCGCCGGTCATCACCTGGGAGCCGGACGCCAAGTACGCCGACACCACGCTGGCCCGGATTGGCGAACTAGCCGTCAGCCGCGAGATCGCGGTGGTCAAATCCCGGCTGCAGCGCATGAATCCCCTGGAAGAACAGGCCAAGTACAACCGGCTGTACGGGGATCTCATTGCCTTGGAAACCCGCCGCCGTGCGTTGATCGACCGGGCCGCGGGCGGCTGAGTCCGCGGTGCGGCGTGATTATACGGTTGCGGATCGTATTGATTAGTAGCGCAACGGTGACAAAATTAGGTCCCCCGTAACCATGGGTTCGTGACGCAGACTGGTCCCGTGACCCTCACGGTGCTGACGAACGGACCATCACCAGCGGATCAGCTGACCGATCTCGTGGCGCTAGGGCGGGAACGGGGTTCCCTGACCATGGCTGACGTCATGGTGGCGCTTGATCGCGCCGACCTCCCGCCGGAGGCGATCGACGCGGCGGTGCATGCGCTCGCGGACGAGGGCGTTGATGTGCTCGACGTGCCGCTCCAGGACGATACCGAAGCCGACATCCGGCTGGCCGAGAAGGGGGCCGACGCCAGCAGGCGGGTTGCCACCAGCGACCTGGTGCGGATCTACCTGCGGGAAATCGGCCGGGTACCGCTGCTGACCGCCGAGGCCGAGGTGGAACTGGCCAAGTCCATCGAGGCGGGCCTGTTCGCCGAGGAGAAGCTGGGCGGCGGCATCCCGATGCTGGGCGCCATCCACGGCGACCTGGAGCTGCTCGCCGGGGAGGGGGTCAAGGCCAAACAGCGGCTGATCGAGGCGAACCTGCGGCTCGTGGTGTCGATCGCCAAGCGTTATATCGGCCGCGGGCTGGTGTTCCTCGACCTCATCCAGGAGGGGAACCTGGGCCTGATCCGGGCCGTGGAGAAGTTCGACTACACCCGCGGGTACAAGTTCTCCACCTACGCCACGTGGTGGATCCGGCAGGCCATCACCCGGGCCATCGCCGACCAGGCGCGGACCATCCGGGTACCGGTGCACATGGTCGAGACGATCAACAAGCTGGCCCGCGTGCAGCGGCAGCTGCATCAGGAGCTGGGCCGGGAGGCCAGTGCCTGCGAGATCGCCGCGGAGATGGGGCTGGAGCCGGAGCGGGTCGCAGAGATCCAGCGGATCGCCCAGGAGCCGGTGTCGCTGCAGTCCCCGATCGGCGAGGAAGAGTCCGACCTCGGGGACTTCATCGAAGACGCGGACGCCGTGGTGCCCATGGAGGCCGCGGCGTTCATCATGTTGCAGGACCAGCTGGAGCGGGTCCTGGATCGGCTAGCCGAGCGTGAGCAGCGGATCATCCAGCTGCGGTTCGGCCTCACCGACGGGCATCCGCGGACGCTGGAGGAAGTCGGCCGGGAGTTCGGCGTGACCAGGGAGCGGATCCGGCAGATCGAGTCCAAGACCCTGGCCAAGCTCCGCCACCCCAGCCGCGCGCAGATGCTGCGGGAGTACCTGGACTGAGGCGGCCGCCGGTTAGTCGACCGGACGGGTGCCGTTCGCCGTTGAGCCGCCGTCGTCGGCGGACTTCCGGCCCGGGATCCGCACCTTGCTCGCGCTGCTGCGGGCCGTCTCGGCCAGCTTCGGCATGCGCTCGGCGGCCTTCTGCCCGGCGGTCTTGGACAGCTCGGTGGCCTTGGCTCCGGCGGCCCGGGTGGCCTGCCGCACGGCCGGGTGTTCGGCCGCCTTCCGGCTGAGCTTCACGATCTGCTCGTAGCGCTCGCGGCCGGCCCGTGCTCCGGCCAGGAAACCGACCGCGAATCCCGCCAGGAACGTTATGCGCGTTCGCATCTGGCACCCCTTTCACGCAGGTTCGTTCTGTGACTACATGACCTTCCCCGCTAGGACGAGGGTACTCATCGTGATGAGCGTGAGGTGAACGGGAGGTGGCTCACGCGCCGGGCGTCACATGCCCGCTCAGAGTGCGCTACCCTTATCCGGGTCGATCCCGCGTAGCTCAATCGGCAGAGCGTCCGGCTGTTAACCGGCAGGTTTCCGGCCTAGAGGCCCTGACGAGGGAAACTATGCAGGTCAGCGCGTTGCCGTAGGGTACGAAGTGGCTCCAGTCACCGAAAACCCACGGAAAATTCAATCTGGGGTAGCTCAATCGGCAGAGCAACCGGCTGTTAACCGGTTGGTTGGGAGTTCGAGTCTCCCCCCAGAGCCACCGTCCGGTAGACCGAACTTTCGAGCCAGCTTCTTAGCCCGAAGGTCTGCGCTCTTGCGAGCGTTCGCTGCCTTGCACGGATCGCACCGGCAGTTCCAATACCAGTAGACATGGTGGGTGCCGTGTTTCAGTTCGGGCCTGTCCTCGGCACCCTTGGCGACGTGGCAAGGTTTGCATAGCAACTGGCACTTCGAGGCTTCCTCAACCAGAGCATCCCACGCCCTGGACAGCCCAGCCATGACGGCAAAGACCTTGGTCGACGGATCAATGTGATCGAACTCCAAGTCCTCGGTGGCTCCGCAGCGCGCGCACTTGCCGCCCAACATCTCGATGAGGCGATCACGCCGAGCCTGCTTCCAGGCCTTGTTGTAGCCGCGCTGATAGGCCGCTCGATTCTTTACCATCTTCGTCTACCGCAGCCACTCAGGCAATTGTTCTTCTACGTCCTCGGGCTTGCCCGGCTTAGTCACAGCATCTCCCTGTTCATAAATTCGAGAGATAAATTTATCATAGCCCTAAAATCGAACTAAGTACCTTTCTGGCGCCCCCGCACGGACCACTGTCATCGATGGCATCGAGTACAGCCTGTGCCTGTCCCATGCCACCGACGGCGGCCACAGCGCGGCCGAAGCCAACACCGAGCCGGTCAGGCGGCTTGCCGCCTGGGCAGCACAGCAGGCCGAGGTAGGTTTCCGGTTCCGCCGCTACAGTCAGATCCAGGCCCAGCCCCACTTCAGGTACGGCCTGGCGGACATCCTGTCCCGCCCATCGGTGTTCGAGCCGCTACTCAGTCCCTCCGTGCACCAGTTGCGCGTCCGCCCGGTCTGCCCGCGATGCGGCCTGGTCGACAAGACCGCGCGCACCGTCCAGGTCCGCCAGGACAACGGGCTGACCCTCGAGTTCAGGTGCGGATATCACGGCAGCCAGGCCGTCCGCCTGGACGATCCCGCGGCCGTCATCGATGCGAACACGCCGATCCGCACTGTCCTGCGGTCCTTGTGCTTTTCCTGGGACCGGGACCAGCAAGGCATCGAGACGGTCGTGCTGAACGGGGGCGACTGGGCTGGGGCCTGGATGCAGCGGGTCTACTTCGACGGCCTGCACCAGCTGGCGAGGGATTCCGGGTCCGGCGTGAATGACCTGCCGGGCTGGAACCGGCCTGTCATCCGGGTCGCATGCGGCGGGGTGGTGGCCGTGAATTCGCGGGAGCACGCTGACGGCGGAACCTCGTACGCGCGTTGCCGGCCTGGGCGTGGACGTCACGGCGGGCCGAGATGGGGACATGCCGACATCGGGATGCACGGCCTGGTCGCGTTCGAGGGACTCAACGGGTCCGCAGACGGAGACTGCGCCGCCGGATGACCCCTTACCGGAGGTGTCCGTGCAGCGGGGACTCTCACTGGCGAGCAATACTTGGCTGGTGAATACTTCCAATCAAGATAGTATCGCGTAAAGAAGTATCCATGATACTAGTCTTAAAGGGCAGTTATGGCAGGCTTCGTGGGACGGCGGCGCGAGCTGGCTCGGCTTGACGGGATGCTCGCTGAGGTCCGGGAACTGGCCGGCTCTGCCCGGCCCGGCAGGTGTGTCATTGTCCGGGGGCGCCGGCGGATCGGCAAGTCCGCGCTCGTTGAGGAGTTCATCGAGCAGCAGCGGGTGCCGAGCGTGTTCTATACCGCTGAGATCGGGTTCGGCGGCGAGCCGCTGCGAGAGTTCGGCGAGGCGGTGCGCATCTCGGGGCTGCGCGATGCGCAGGTGTTCGGGGAGGCGGTGCCGGGGAACTGGGCCGCGGCGCTCCGCCAGCTGGCGGGAGTGCTCCCCGACGACGGGCCGAGCATCGTCGTCCTGGATGAACTTCCCTACCTGATGGATCCCGACGGGGCGTTCGAGAGCGTCCTGCAGCGCTCATGGGACCGGGAGCTGTCCCGCAAGCCGGTGCTGCTCATCCTGGTGGGGTCTGACCTGTCGATGATGGAGGCGCTCACCTCCTATGGCCGTCCGTTCCACCAGCGTGGCACGCAGCTGAAGGTAGGACCGCTGAATCCGGCTGATGTCGCGGCGATGGCCGGGCTATCCGCAGCCGAGGCTTTCGACGCTGCCCTGGTCACCGGGGGCCTGCCGATCATCTGCGCCCGGTGGCGGCACGGCGAGGACACGCGGTCCTTCCTGGCACGAGAGCTGGCCAACCCGGTGAGCCCGCTCGTGGTTTCCGCCCAGCTCTCGCTCGCGGCGGAGTTCCCGGACCAGGCACAGGCACGGATGGTCCTGGCCGCGATCGGCAGCGGAGAACGGACCTTCACCAACATCGCCCGTGCCGCCGGGGGCATCGCCCATTCCACCCTGACCCGCGCTGCTGACCTTCTGATCAGCAAAGGCGTCGTGGCAGGGGAACTGCCGGTCAGCCTTTCCCCGTCGAAGGAGCGCCGGTACCGGATCACCGATTCCTACCTGCGGTTCTGGCTCGCCTTCCTCGGCCCGCACCTCGCCGAGGTGGACCGGATGCGCTCGGACCTGACACTGGCCCGGATCGAGCGGAGCTGGACTGACTGGCGTGGGCGTACCGTCGAGCCGCTGGTCCGCGAAGCGCTCGCGCGCCTGCTGCCCGCCCAGGACATCCCCGCCGCGCCAGTGATCGGCGGTTACTGGACGCGCAGCAACGACGTCGAGATCGACATCGTCGGCGCTGACCGGGAACCTGTCGCCCAGCAGTTGCTGTTCCTCGGCTCAGTCAAGTGGCTGGAGACGGGCCAGTTCGACGCCCACGACCTCGTAGCGCTCCAGCGCCACCGGGACCGGGTCACCGCCGACCCGGTCCCGCTCATCGCTGTCTCCCGCTCCGGAACATCCACCACGCACGTAGACGCCGCCTTCACCCCAGCCGACCTGGTAGCGGCCTGGTAAACCGCCCGCCGAGCCGTGCACGACCGGCTAGGCGGACTACCGCCATCTCGCCGGCGTCCTGCACGACCTCGGAGCCGCGTATATCAATCTCGGCCACGACGTGGGCCTGCAAGTTCGTGGTCCTGGAGGAATCCACCAAGCTCGGCCGGCATTTCTGGCAGCGTCCTGCCGCCGTCCTCGAGACGGCGGACTGGGAGCGGCTGCCCGACCGCTTCGGGACCAGCCCCGCTGGGCACGCCGAGCGGCGTGCCATCGCGGTCAACGGCATCCCGCTCGACGCGCTGGTGGTGCCAGCGAGGTGCGCCTCGAAGCGGCGGCGGCCGGCGCGCGGGCGGTCAATCTTCCGTCGCGGCTTGACGTTTCAGCTCCTGGGATGTCTTTCACCCTGGTCTCTCGGAGGCCGTCCGCGTGGCCACGCAGACGAACGCGCGGTCCGCATGCCGCCACTGCCCCGTGACGTTCAGTCCGGTATCGGCGGCGGCGCGCAGCAAGGCGACGGTGCCCATGCGGGCCCAGGGGAAAACCGGGCCGCGGCGCCCGTCCGGGTGTTCGAGCCAGGCGGTCATCCGTTCGTCGATGTCGCCGGGGTCGGCCTCGATCAGCATCCTGCCGCCGGGCACTAGCAGCTGCGCGCAGCGGTGCAGGAGCCCGGCGGGTATGCCGCCGATGCCGATGTTGCCGTCGGCGAGGAGTACAGTCGCCCACCGGCCCTGGCCGGGCAGCGGATCGAACACCGAGCGGTGCAGGGCGGACGCCCCGGCCTGGCGCACCCGGGCCACGGCGGCACGCGAGATGTCGACGCCAAGCGCCGGGATACCCCGCTCGGTCAGCGCTATGGTCAGTCGGCCGGGGCCACAGCCCACGTCGAGGACCGGTCCGAGGCACAGCCTGAGCAGTTCCTCGTCAGCGCCATCGGGCCGCCCGCACCACCGGGAGACCTGCAGCGGCAACGCGCGGCCGTCGGCGGTCCGCAAGATCAGCGGCGCGGCCTGCCCGTCCAGCGCCTCTTCGTACAAGGCGATCGCGCCTGCCCTCATGCGGTCTCCCCGAGGGTGCCGTCCCCCGTCACGCCGCATGCCGGGCGCACGATCGCTGCGAATTCCCGCGTCCGTGCGGCGAAACGGCTCCGCGGTGCCTGGCGTGCCACTGCCACCGCATCCACTGCCGTGTCCACGTCGCGTAGGAGGGGCAGGTCGACGACGCGCAGCCCGGCCGTGAGTAGCCTGGCACGCTGGATAGCGCCGGTGCTCTGGGTTGACATGGGGACGCCGCGCAGCAGGGCCGGATCCGGTACCCGCAGGCCAAGTGCCCAGAACCCGCCGTCGGCGGCCGGGCCGAACACCGCGTCGGCAGCCTGCCAGTCCACGGTCAGCAGGTCGGGGGTGATCTGCGGGGTATCCATACCGATCAGTAGTGCCGGGCCGTGAACGGCGGCGAAGGCGTCGGCGAGGCGCTCGTCGAGCGTGCCCCCGCACTGCGGCACGATGTCGAACCCGTGTGGTAGCCAGGCGCCCGGCTTGCCGTCGAGGACAAGGAGCCGCCTCCGGGCCGGGGCCATCAGCGTGATGTGGAGCGTGTCGGCGAGCGCGGCTTCGGCGAGCGCAGCAGCCTGCTTGTGGGTGAACGGCGGCACGAGGCGCGTCTTGACCCGGCCGGGCACCGGCTGCTTCGCGATGACGAGCAGGGTGGTATCCGGCCCCTCCGCCGAGGCGGTCACCGGGCGAGCACCTCGCTCATGTCCTGAACGGTCCGCACGCAGCCTCGCACGGTACCGGTCACCTTGGACTTCCCGATGCGGGGCAGGTAGGTCACCTCGACCTCGGATACCCGCCAGCCGGCCGCCGCCGCCGTCATGACCATCTCAAGCGGGTACCCGAACCTCCGGTCTGCGAGTTCCAGGCCGAGCAGGGCCTCCCGGCCCGCCGCGCGCATCGGCCCCAGGTCACGGATGCTCAGTCCGGTGCGTCGTCGGACCCGCCGGGCCAGTTCCCAGTTAGCCAGCCGGGCCGGCAGCGGCCAGGCGTCGCGCTGATGCGTGCGGCGGCGGCCCAGGACCAGGTCGGCCTGGCCGGCCTCCAGCGGCCCGGTCACGAGGGAGAGCTGGCGCGGGTCGAGGCTGCCGTCACAGTCGCAGAAGCACACCACGTCGCTGGCCGCCGCGAGCAGGCCGGCGTGGGCGGCTGCACCGAACCCTCGGACCGGCTCAGGCACCACCGTCGCGCCCAGCGAACTCGCCAGCTCGCCCGACCCGTCGGTGGAGCAGTTGTCGACGACGATCGGGCGGAAGCCAGCGGGCATCCGCTCAAGAATCCAGGGCAATGCCGGCGCCTCGTTCAGGCACGGCAAGATCACGTCTACGATCACGGCTGCGACGTTATTACGGGGGGCAGGCCAACGTCGGCAGCATGGCCTTACAAAACAGAGAAACTCAAGCTCACGACGGTACGCAAATTTGCGGCCATGCCATTCGTCGTCGGATATTACAATCCGGGGAAACCCTCTCGGTAATGCCTGAATGGGCACTTGACCGCTCATATCGACCCCAGGACGTCCCTTAGACTCGGACGGTGGAAGGGCGCATTCTTATTGTCGAGGACGACCTGACGGTGGCGGAGGTCGTCGTAGACTACCTGCGCCACGCTGGCCTGGAGCCGAGGCACACGCTGGACGGCCAGAGCGCGCTGGAGGTTGCCGCGACGTGGCGGCCCGACCTGGTGGTGCTCGACCTGATGCTCCCGGGGGTCGGCGGCCTGGAGGTTTGCCGGCAGTTGCGCGAGGGGCGGGACCCGCAGGGGCCGCTGCCCGTGATCATGCTGACCGCGCTCGGCGAGGAGAGCGACCGCGTGCGGGGGCTTGAGGGCGGCGCCGACGACTACGTGACCAAGCCGTTCAGCCCGAGGGAGCTTACCCTGCGGGTGCAGGCCGTCCTGCGCCGTGCCCATGCGGGTAACACGGCCGCGGTCGTGGCGCAGCCGGTGCGCTCAGGGCGGCTGGAGGTCGACCTGGCCGCCCGGCGGGTGCGTAGTGACGGCCGCGAACTCGACATGACGGTGCGCGAGTTTGACCTGCTCGCCTTCCTCGTCACCCACCCAGGCCGGGCGTTCTCCCGGGCCGAGTTGCTTGAGCAGGTGTGGGGCTGGTCTTTCGGTGACCTGTCGATCATTACCGTGTACGTGCGCCGGCTGCGGGACAAGGTTGAGCAGGATCCTGCCTCGCCGACCCAGCTTCAGACGGTCTGGGGAGTCGGCTACCGCTGGGAGGCGAGCCCGTGATGAACGACCGGATTCAGATCGTCCTGATCGCGGCGGGCTGCACAGGCGCCGTGGGCCTGGCGGGAATGGGCGCCATCCGGTTGCTGGGCCGGGCCTCGCTCCGGCTTTCCATCCAGGCCGGCGGCATCGTGCCTGTCATCGCGATCGTGGCGGGCACGCTCGGCACCGCCGAGGCGATGTTCCTGTCCGGGCACGATCTCGGCGTCGTGGTGATGGTGTGCGTCGTCGCCGGCATCGTGGCGTCCGCGGTCAGCTGGCTGCTCGGTCGCCGCGTCGAGTCGGGGAGCATGGCGCTGCGGCAGGCCGCGCGGTCGATCGGCGACGAGGCAGGCCAGTTCCGGCCGCCAGCTCAGCCGCTTGCGGCGGAGTTCGCGGCCTTGTCCAGGGAACTCGCGGACACCAGCGTGAAGCTCGCGAGGTCCCGTGCGCGGGAACGCGCGCTCGAGCAGGCACGGCGGCAGCTTGTGGCCTGGGTCTCGCATGACCTGCGCACCCCGCTTGCCGGGCTTCGCGCGATGGCCGAGGCGCTCGAGGACGGCCTGGCGGCGGACCCGCCTCGCTATCACAAGCAGATCAGGGCAGAGGCCGAGCGGCTGACCACCATGGTCGACGACTTGTTTGAACTGTCGCGCATTCATTCGGGCACGTTGCACTTGTCCCCGGTCCTGATCACGCTTGATGACCTGGTCAGCGATGTGCTCGCGAGTACGGAGGCGCTGGCGCGGGAGCGCGGCGTCCGGCTGGACGGCAGGGCGACCGGGCGCATCGTTGTCCGCGCCGACCCGCGCGAGCTGTCCCGCGCGCTCACTAACCTGCTGACCAACGCCATCAGGTACACCCCGCCCGGAGGCTGCGTGCACGTGGAGGCGAGGCCGGAGGGCGAAGACGCGGTGCTGACGGTCGCCGATGGCTGCGGCGGCATTCCGGAGGCCGACCTGCCGCGAATTTTCGACCTGGCCTGGCGGGGTACCGATGCCCGCAGCCCCGCGCCCGACAGCGGAGCCGGGCTTGGCCTCGCGATCGTCCGCGGCATCATCGGAGCCCACCAGGGTAGCGTCCGCGTCCTGAATACCGGGGACGGCTGCCGTTTCGAGTTGAGGCTGCCCGCCTGCCCGTGAGCAGCCGCGGCGGCCCGTTATCCCTGATTTGTAATATCCGCTGGTGAGCGGCTGCACCTGTGTCGCAGGCGGCCGGCCGCGACGGCTCTGCACACTTGGCGCGTGGTGGTAGATTGCCTGGTCAGCGTCAGGCGGGCGGCGAGTGAGGGTCGCTTCCGACGTTCCGCTCGGCCCCAAGCACCTACGTCCGCAGACCGACAAAACGGGACATATGGGGCAGACTAGCCCCGCTGGGCGGGTTTGTCAGTGCCTCTGCCCGGCGCGTGTAATACACAGCGTGATCCCCTGGGCTAGTCCGGATCTCCACACCGGGCACGAGGCAGCGGCTGCCGCGGTGGCAGATGCTCATAGTGGCCCGGCAAGCAAGGTCCCGCCCGCGCTCGCCCGGCTGGCGCACCGGCCGGACGGGCCGCGGGCGCTGCGGATCCTTGCCGCGCTGCTCGGGCTGGCGGCGATCGGTACTTACGTCGCGGTCGCGCTGACCCGGCTGACCTACCCCCTCGTCCTGGAGGTACTCGAGAGCAACTCCCTTATTGAGGTCCACCGGATACTCGCCGGGCAGCCGCTGTACGCGGCGCCCTCCGCCGGCTACGTGCCGGACGGCTACCCGCCGCTCTACTTCGCGGTCTCCGCGGCGGCAGCCGGCGTGCTCGGCCAGTCGTACCTGCCCCTGCGGCTGGTGTCACTGGTCTCGTCGCTGGCCTGCTTCGCGGTGCTGGGCCGCCTGGTCCAGCGGGAGACCGGCAGCGCCGCCGCCGGGATGGCCGCCGCCGGCCTGCTGGCCGGTACCTACTTCGACGCCCGTACCTGGTTCGACGTCGCCCGGGTCGATTCGCTGTTCCTGGCCCTGAGCGTCACCGCCCTGTACGCCGCGCGGTGGGCCAGCCGAACCCGGGGCGCGGTGGCGGCCGGCTTGCTGCTCGGGGCCGCGTTCCTCACCAAGCAGAGCGCGCTCGCGGAAGGCGTGGCTGTCCTCGCCGCACTGGCAGCCGGGCCCCGCCGCAGGCTCGCCGTTCCCGCCGCGCTGACCTACGGCGCGGTTCTCGCGGGCAGCACGCTCGTGCTGGGGCTGACCAGCCACGGATGGTACCTGTACTACGTTTTCGAGCAGATGGGCCAGCACGCGCTCAATACCGCCGCTGAGACCCGGTTCTGGACCGGTTACCTGCTGCCCACGCTCGGCATTGCCATCTGCGCCGCGGCGCTCGGGACGCGGCGCATAGCGCTGGTACTGCTCGCCGGGTGCGCGGCGCTGGTGGCGGAGGGCTACGCGGCGCGGGTGCAGATCGGCGGCAACGTCAACGACATGCTGCCCGCCTACCTGGTGGTGGCGTTGCTGGCCGGGCTGGCGATGGCCCCCCGGCCCGGAGGCCAGCCGGGCATCCGGACCGGCAGGCCCGGTGAGGCTCAGGACGCGGTCACGCGGCGAGGGCAAGCTAGGCGGTGGGCCGCCGGTGCGGCCGCGGGGCTGGTGATCGCTCAGCTGGCTGTGCTGGTGGCGGGTTTCCGCCCGGGCCACGCGATCCCGACCGGCGCGGACCGCGCCGCGGGCCTGCGCCTGGCCGCTGGCCTGGAGGTGCTGGGCGGCACGGTCGCGATCCCCGGCAACCCGGGTCTCGCCCTCATGGCGGGGCTACCCGAGGTCGAGAACCAGGTCGCGGCGGCCGACGTCCTGGGCGCCTCGGACCGGGCCGCCAAGACGATCTTCACCGCCAGCGTGGCGCGCGCGGTCTCCACCCAGCGGTTCACCGCGATCATCACCGAGATGACCGGGGATCTGCGGGGTTTTCCCGCGGACCTGTCGCGCTACTACCGCCTGTGCCCGCAGATGCCGCTGGCTGGCGCGCCACCGGACCCCTACGGCCCCGTCGCTGTCGCCCGTGAACGGCCGGTCTCGGTGTGGCTTCCCGCTGGTCGCGGCTCCTGCGCCGCGACGATCCGCGCGATCAACGGAGCACAGAGCATGATCTCGCCGGCCCCGCCGCGTGTGCCCGGCAGACCAGGAGGTCCTGCATGACGAACGCCCGGAGGTCCAGGCGCCGCTCAGTCCTGAGGTCGCTGGTGCGGCGTGCCGCGCAGCGGCTGGACCGGCTCCGGCGCGGCCTCGTCTCGTCGTCTCGGGCTGCCGGGTGGCGCGCCAGGCAGTGGCTGGACCGGCTGCCGCGGCCCGACGAACTGCCGGGCCCGTTCCGCCGGTCCTTCTGGCGCAGCCCGATCCGCGGCCCGTGGCTGACCTCAGTCCTGGGCCTGGTCCTGCTGGCCGGGATCTTGGTGCTGTTCGCGACCGGCCTGCTGTCCTACGCGGCCTACAATCCCGACCTGAGCTACCTCAACGATCAGACGCCAGGCAAGGGCTGGCTCGGTTTCTACCTGTTCTCCTGGCCGACCCACCCGGCCTGGCTCTACCGGCTCAACCAGGGCGTACACGTCACCTTGGGGCTGATGCTCGTCCCGATCCTGCTGGCCAAGCTGTGGTCGGTGCTGCCGAAGCTGTTCGAGTGGCCCCCGGTCCGCAACCCCGCCCACGCCCTGGAACGGCTGTCGCTGTTCTTGCTGGTGGGCGGGGTCGTGTTCGAGTTCGTCACCGGGATCGTCAACGTCCAGCAGTGGTACGTGTTCCCGGGTTCGTTTTACCGGCTGCACTTCTACGGTGCGTGGGTCTTCGTGGCTGCTCTGGTGGTCCACACGGGCCTGAAGACCCCCACGGTGATCAGGGCGCTGCGCCGCGGCGGGCTGCTTCGGGAACTGCGCACCGACACCGCTCACACACGTCCGGAACCGCCCGACGCCGGGGGCCTGGTCAGCCCGGCGCCCGCCGGGCCGACAATCTCGCGCCGCGGCGCGCTGGCCTTCGCCGGCGCCGGGTCACTGCTGATGCTGGTCCTGTCGGCGGGCCAGTCCATCGGCGGCCCGCTGCGCCGCACCGCCGTGCTCGCGCCGCACGGACAGGACACCGGCAGCGGACCCCTTGATTTCCAGATCAACGTGACCGCCGCCCAGGCGGGCATCAAGGCCGCCGAGACCGGTGCGAGCTGGCGGCTCACCCTCAGCCGCACAGGTGCCGCCCCCGGCACGCCGGTCAGCCTGACCAGGGCCGAGCTGCTCGCCATGCCGCAGCACACCGCCCGGCTGTCCATCAACTGCGTCGAGGGCTGGTCCACCGGCGGCCAGTCCTGGACGGGGGTGCGGCTCCGCGATCTCGCTCGGCTCGCCGGCGCGGACCGGCCAGCGAGGCTCCTGGTCGAGTCCCTGGAGCACAACGGCTCCTTCCGGCTAGCCGTCCTGTCGCCCGCGCAGATCATGGACCCCAGCTCGCTGCTCGCGCTACACGTCAACGGCTCTGATCTCTCCCCCGACCACGGCTATCCGGCCCGGGTAATCATCCCGGCCGCCCCCGGCGTCCACAACACCAAATGGGTCACCCGCCTGACGTTCGGAAGCTGACATGAAACGCCTTGCGCGCTGGTACGGCGCCAATCCCCTTCACCTGCTCGCCCTGCTCGGCTGCTTCGCCCTGGCAGGCTACGCTGCCGCCCAGCTGGTGAAGTCCCATCCGCTCGCCGTCGCGGTCTGGTTCCTCGGCGCGGTCGTTGGCCACGACCTGCTGCTGATGCCGCTGTACTCCCTCGCCGACAGATCCGCGCCGGCGGCGATCAGGCACCGCCCACCCGCCTGCCCGCTGTCCCGTGGATCAACTACCTGCGGGTGCCCGCCGGGCTGTCTGGCCTGCTGCTTCTCATATGGTTCCCGCTGATCCTCCGGCGGGGCACGCAGTACCACGCCTCGACCACCTTGTCCCCGGACCCGTTCCTGTGGCACTGGCTCGCGGTGACGGGCGCGCTCTTCCTCCTGTCGGCCGCCATGCTGGCCCTGCGGCTCCGCAGGACACCCCATCCCGCCGCCTTGCCTTCTATCGCGAACCGCAGCGAGAAGAACGAGCACAACCCCGCCGGAGCCGCCCGCCCCGCCTCGCCACCAGCAACCCGGCAACCTCCCCGCACGGCCCGGCAGGACGCGGACGAACCCGGCGCCCGCCCGCCTGCTTCCGGCCCGCCCCCCGGTACGGACCAGGAACCGCACGATCCCGGGCACCCGTCATAGCCGACCCGCACACCGTCGGCGCCTTCGGCCCCGTGCTCCGGGCGGGCTGCGGGACGCATCATGGGATATGTGAATCCCCCCTTCCGCTGGTGGACCGGGCTGAGCCCGCGGCGCAGGATCCTCCTTGGTGCCCTTGCTCTTGTCGTTGCCGTGGCCGCCGTCGTCATTGGGGCGCTGGCATCGGGAGGGGCGCCGGAAGCGATACCCGGGCGGCCGGGTGTGGTGCTCCTCGTTCCCGGGTACGGCGGGTCGGCCACGTCGCTGGACGAGCTGGCCGCACGGATCCGGGCTAGCGGGCGGACCGCGACCGTGGTGGCGCTGACGGGCGACGGCACCGGCGACCTGACGGTGCAGGCCCGTGTACTGGACGGGTACGTAAACCGGGCCATCGGCGCGGGGTCAGGACCAGTTACCGTGATCGGCTACTCGGCGGGCGGCGTCGTGGCGTGGCTCTGGTACGTCGACTACGGCGGCGCCCCCAGGACAGGCAAGATCATCACCCTGGGGTCCCCGCTGCACGGTGCGCGCATCGCGGCTGTGGGCACCGGGTTCGACCCGGCGGAGTGCCCGGTCGCCTGTCAGCAGCTAGCCCCCGGCAGCGCGCTGCTGACCGAGTTGCAGCGGTCCTCGCAGGTGCGGCCTCCCTGGCTGTCACTGTGGAGCACCGATGACCAGACGGTGCAGCCGCCGGACTCGGCGCGGCTGCCCGGCGCGGTGGACGTGCCGCTCCAGTCCGTCTGCCCGGGGGCGGAAATCCAGCACAGCCAGCTGCCCACCGCGCCGCTCGTCGTCGGCCTTGTCCTCCGCGCGCTGGCCAGCAACCGCCTCACAGCCCCGCCCCCCGGCGACTGCGCGACCTTGCAGTCCGCCGGCCGGTGACGCTCAGGTTGTTATGTCCCTGGTCGCGAAGTTAGCCCAGGCGGCCGCGAGGAACACGACCACGTACACCGCCTGGATGGCGAACCCGCGCTGGATGTCCCGCCAGAGGATGGGCTGCCGGAAAAAGTCGATCCACGCCAGCCAGTACCGGGTCGGCAGGAACGGCTGCACCGCGCTCGCCGCGTTCAGCGTGACGAGCACCTCGCTGGCGACCAGCGCCGCCAACGCCCCCAGCGCGGCGCCGAGCGCGGAGTCTGTGAATGTGGACAGGAAGATCGCGATGGCGGCCACGCCGAGCATCGAGACGGTGATGAACGCCATCGCCCCGAGGACGCGCTCGACGAGCTCAAGGGTGGTCAGCGGCGCACCGGACAGCGACGTGATGGCCGCGCCGGCCTGCAACCCGGCCGTGGGCAAGCCGTTGCCGCCTGGCGCGATCGAACCGGAGAGCCCGCCGGTGCCGACGGCGGACGCGCGCGACGGTCCGAGGATGAGCACCCCAGTCGCGTACGAGGTGACCGTGATGGCGATGACGGCTACCAGTGTGAACGTGGTGACCGAGATGAGCTTGGCTACCAGCAGCCGGGTCCGCCCCACTGGCCGGGCCAGCAGGTAGCGCAGGGTACCCGCGGAAGCCTCGCCCGCGATCGAGTCGCCGGCTACCACCGCCACAGCGACCGGCAGGAACACCGGCAGCACGAGGGCCAGCGCCGCAGCCGGGTAAAGCTGCCCGTTGTCGAGCACCCGGAAAGGAACGCGCTGCCCTGCCCCGGCGGCGGTGAGAGGTGCGTGACCGCGATGAAGATGGCGACGACCAGCGGCAGCGCGCACATCAGCCCGACCGAGAACCAGGTCCGCACGCGCCGGACAAGCTTGAACAACTCGACAGCGATCACGATATCCGGTCCTTGCGGAGGCCAGGGGAAGCGGGCACGCCGAACTGGTCTGAGCCAGTCCCGGTCACGTCAAGCACGATCTCCTCCAGGCTGCGCCGCCGTACGACAAGGGACCGGACGCGCACGCCGGCGCGTACGAGGCGGGCGTTCAGCTCCGCCGGATCAGGAGCGCGGACTACCAGGTCCGGCCCGTCCCGGTGTTCGACGAGGCCGTCCAGAGTTGCGACTGCCCGTTCCGGATCATCGGTCGAGATAAGGACGTGGCCGGTCGGCTTCTCCAGGGACTCGAGCTGATCTTGCAGTACCAGCCTGCCGGAGTCGAGCACGCCGATCCTGGTGCACAGCGCGGACACCTCAGGCAGCAGGTGGCTGGAGAGGAAGACCGTCACGCCTTCATCGTTCAAGCCGACCAGCAGGTCACGAATGTCCCTGATGCCACGCGGGTCGAGGCCGTTGGTCGGCTCGTCGAGGATGAGGAGCCGTGGGCGGCGCACCAGCGCGGCGGCCAGGCCCAGCCGCTGGCGCATGCCGAGCGAGTAGGCGCGGACCGGCCGCCGGTCGATCCCCGCCAGGCCGACCTGTTCCAGGGCGTCGTCCACGCGGCGCCGCCGGGTGCGGCGCTCTCCGGCGGTCCCGCCGCGTCGAGCAGCCGCAGGTTGCCGCGCCCGGACAGATGCGGATACGCCGCTGGGTCTTCGATCAGCGCGCCGATCTCGGGGAGGACACGACTCGCCTGGTTCGGGACCCGGTGCCCGAGTACGGAGATCTCGCCACTCGTCGCGTACACCAGGCCGAGCAGCATGCGAACGAGAGTGGACTTGCCGCTTCCGTTCGGTCCGAGGAGACCGTACCTGTCGCCCTCGCGGACGTCCAGGCTGACCTCGCGGACCGCCTCGACGTTGCCGAAGCGCTTGGTCAGATCCCGTGTCGTGATCATTGGTCCTGATCCGGTTTCGCGGCCAGCACCGCGCCCGCCCGCTTGAGCGCGGTCTTGCTGACCAGCCCGACAAGCAAGAACGTGTCAGGTGAGCGGTACGGGTGCACGAGGACCAGGTTGACCAGCGGAGCGCTCGCGACCGCGCCGGTTCCTTCCTCAAACGTCAGCGGCGTCGCGCCCGCGTCAAGCGCGTCACCGAGCAGTTGCCCGCCGATGCCGTGGCGGAAGGTGAGCACGGCG